>CAUSEC010000016.1:0-120773 GCA_963530515.1 uncultured Enterobacteriaceae bacterium
TCGCGACCCCGACCTTGGCAAGGTCGTGCTCTACCAACTGAGCTATTCCCGCATAATCCTGGGTTCCACTGCGCTGCGCTTTCACGAGACAGGAATCCGCCGATTAGGATGGTGCATTCAAATTTTGGAGCGGGAAACGAGACTCGAACTCGCGACCCCGACCTTGGCAAGGTCGTGCTCTACCAACTGAGCTATTCCCGCAAACATCATTTTTCGTGCTGTCGTGCTTTCACATTTCTGTGTCTTCACGGGAGGCGCATTATACGAGAATTCCTTTCTCCTGCAAGCCCCCTAAAACCGTTTTTTTCGAATTTTGGTTCAAGTGCTCGATTATTCGTCACATTGCCTGTTTTTACGCCGGATGCGGGTGTTTTTACACCAGATTATCCGAAAGCGGCCAAAACACCGCGCCACCAGCGTTTTTATCAGAGCTTAATAAAATGCTCGCGATAGTAAGAGAGCTCAGCCACCGATTCACGAATATCGTCCATCGCCTGATGGGTGCCCTGCTTTTTAAAACCGTCGAGGATTTCTGGCTTCCAGCGGCGCGCCAGCTCTTTTAGCGTACTCACATCCAGATAGCGGTAGTGGAAGTAGGCTTCCAGTTCCGGCATGTACTTAAACAGAAAACGACGGTCCTGGCCGATACTGTTCCCGCAAATAGGCGATTTTCCTTGCGGAACCCACTGCTTAAGGAATTCGAGCGTCGCCAGTTCAGCAGCACGATCGTTATGCTGGCTTGCTTTAACGCGGTCCACCAGGCCACTGCCGGTATGGGTGCGCACGTTCCAGTCATCCATCAGCGCCAGCTGCGCGTCAGACTGATGCACGGCAATGGTTGGCCCTTCCGCCAGGATATTCAGATTCGCATCGGTCACCAGCGTTGCGATCTCAATAATGCGATCGCGCTCGGGATCTAAGCCGGTCATCTCCAGATCGATCCAAATGAGGTTGTTTTCATTTGCACTCATGCTATTTTCCACCCTTCTCGCGTCATACCAGCGTGACTATATTCATCTAAAATAGCGTGTATCATAAAGGTTTTGCCCATCCGGGGCGACCAGGAGCCAGCTCGATTGAGTAAAAATAAACTCTCCAAAGGCCAGCAGCGCCGCGTTAATGCAAACCATGAGCGTAGGTTAAAAACGTCTGCGGAGAAAAAAGACTTTGATGACAATCTGTTTGGCGAAACCGCCGAAGGCACGGTCATTAGCCGCTTTGGCATGCACGCCGACGTGGAATCCGCTGATGGCGCCGTTCACCGCTGCAACATTCGCCGCACCATCCGTTCGCTGGTCACCGGTGACCGCGTAGTCTGGCGTCCAGGTAAAGAAGCAGCCGAAGGCGTAACGGTTAAAGGGATTGTCGAAGCGGTACACGAGCGCACATCGGTGCTGAATCGCCCGGATTTCTATGATGGCGTTAAGCCGATTGCCGCCAACATCAATCAGATTGTGATTGTTTCCGCCATCCTCCCGGAGCTGTCGCTGAATATTATCGACCGCTACCTTGTGGCTTGCGAAACCCTGGACGTCGAACCGCTGATTGTGCTGAACAAAATCGACCTGCTGGATGCCGAAGGCATGGATTTTGTGAATGAGCAGATGGATATCTACCGCAAGATTGGCTATCGCGTCCTGATGGTCTCCAGCCACAAGAAAGATGGCCTCAAGCCGCTTGAAGAGGCACTCACCGACCGCATCAGCATCTTTGCCGGGCAGTCAGGCGTGGGAAAATCCAGCCTGCTCAATAACCTGCTTGGCTTGCAAAATGAGATCCTCACTAACGAGGTGTCGGACAACTCCGGTCTGGGCCAGCACACCACCACCGCCTCGAGGCTCTACCATTTCCCACACGGCGGTGATGTCATCGACTCCCCAGGCGTGCGCGAATTTGGCCTCTGGCACCTGGAGCCGGAACAAATCTTCAACGGCTTTGTCGAATTCCATGACTATTTAGGCGCATGCAAATATCGCGACTGCAAACACGACACCGATCCGGGTTGTGCCATTCGTGAAGCGGTCGACAAAGGTGAAATCGCCGAGACCCGGTTTGAGAATTATCACCGCATTTTAGAAAGCATGGCGCAGGTAAAAACGCGTAAAAACTTTTCTGAAACGGATAACTGACAACTAAGCTAAGCGTCGCTAAAATCGTCCCCCCTTTTTTATAGACCCGGTGAATAAACACGGGTCAGGAACGACAAAAACAATGGCCTGGAGGCTACCTTGTTAAACTCATTTAAACTTTCGCTTCAATACATTCTGCCTAAACTGTGGCTCACTCGCCTGGCGGGTTGGGGCGCAAGCAAACGAGCGGGCTGGCTGACCAAAGGGGTCATCGATCTGTTCGTGAAATATTACAAGGTCGATATGAAAGAGGCGCAAAAGCCGGATACCGCCAGCTATCGCACCTTCAACGACTTTTTCGTTCGCCCGCTGCGTGATGACGTTCGCCCGCTGAACACTGACCCTAACGTGCTGGTGATGCCCGCAGACGGTGTGATCAGCCAGTTGGGTAAAATCGATAACGACAAACTGCTGCAAGCCAAAGGTCACTATTTCACCCTTGAAGCGCTGCTGGCAGGCAATTACCTGATGGCAGATCTGTTCCGCGACGGATCTTTCGCTACCACCTATTTGTCACCGCGTGATTACCACCGCGTGCACATGCCGTGTAACGGTATTCTGCGTGAGATGATCTACGTGCCGGGTGACCTGTTCTCCGTAAACCATCTGACCGCGCAAAACGTTCCGAATCTGTTTGCCCGTAACGAACGCGTCATTTGCCTGTTCGATACTGAGTTTGGCCCGATGGCGCAAATTCTGGTGGGCGCGACCATCGTGGGCAGCATCGAAACCGTCTGGGCGGGTACTGTTACCCCTCCGCGTGAAGGCATCATCAAACGCTGGACCTGGCCTGCGGGCGAAAGCGAAGGTGCGGTTGCCCTGCTGAAAGGTCAGGAGATGGGCCGTTTCAAACTGGGTTCTACCGTTATCAACCTGTTTGCTCCGGGTAAAGTAGAACTGGCGGCACATCTGCAAAACCTGTCGGTGACCAAAATCGGTGAGCCGCTGGCGGCTTCCACGGAAACGTTGGTCACACCGGACGTTGAACCTGCCCCATTGCCGGAAGAAGAGATCGCGGCAGAACACGACGCCAGCCCGTTGGTTGACGACAAAAAAGACGAAGTTTAAATAAAAGGTAAGCTGCTGTGCGCCTGATTATCATTTTTCTGATGGCCTGGTGCCTCAGCCTGGGGGCGAGTGCGGCAACCGCCCCCGATGCCAAGCAAATCTCGCAAGAGCTGGAGCAAGCCAAAGCGGCAAAAGTGACACCGGATCAAACTGAAACGGTAGAGCTGCTCCAGGGTGCACTCAATGCGCTTGAGGAACGTAAAGGTTCCCTTGAGCGCGCATCGCAATATCAAGACGTCATCGATAATTTCCCCAAACTTTCCCGTACTTTACGTTCACAGCTCGATAATCTGCGCGACGAACCCAAATCCATACCCGCGAACATGAGCACCGATGCGCTGAACCAGGAAATCCTCCAGGTCAGCAGCCAGTTGCTGGATAAGACCCGCCAGGCGCAGCAGGAGCAGGAACGCGCCCGGGAAATCAATGACTCGCTGAGTCAGTTGCCGCAGCAGCAAACGGATGCCCGTCGTCAGGTCAGCGAAGTCGAACGCCGTATTGGTGCACAGTCTGCGGCCACCCCGCTCGCTCAGGCACAAAATCTCAGCGCGCAGGCTGAGTCTGCCAAACTGCGCGCACTGGTTGATGAACTGGAGCTGGCGCAGCTTTCTGCCAATAACCGCCAGGAGCTGGCGCGCATGCGCTCTGAACTGGCGCAAAAACAAGCTCAACAGCTTGATACCTACCTGCAAAATTTGAGAAACCAGCTCAACAGCCAGCGCCAGCGTGAAGCAGAGCAGGCGCTGGAAAGCACCGAATTGCTGGCAGAAAACAGCGACAACCTGCCACCAGGCATTGTTGAGCAATTCAAGATTAACCGTGAGCTGTCGCAGGCGCTGAACCAGCAGGCGCAGCGTATGGACCTTGTGGCCTCGCAGCAGCGTCAGGCCACCAATCAGACGCTTCAGGTGCGCCAGGCTCTGAATACATTGCGTGAGCAGTCGCAGTGGCTGGGTGCGTCGAATATGCTCGGTGAAGCGCTGCGAGCACAGGTCTCAAGGCTGCCGGAAATGCCCAAACCTCAGCAACTGGACACCGAAATGGCCCAGCTGCGCGTCCACCGTATGCGGTATGAGGATCTGGTCAACAAGCAGCCGCAGCTGCGGCAAATCCGTCAGGCGGATGGTGAACAACTCACCAGCGAGCAGAACCGTATTCTGGAAGCCCAGCTACGCACCCAGCGTGAGCTGCTCTCGTCGCTGCTTCAGGGTGGCGATACGCTGATCCTTGAACTGACGAAGCTGAAAGTCTCCAACAGCCAGCTTGAAGATGCGCTACGCGAAGTGAATGAAGCCACGCACCGCTATCTCTTCTGGACCGCTGACGTCAGCCCAATGACCTTCGCCTGGCCGATTGAAATCGTGCAGGACTTACAGCGTCTTATCTCCCTGGACACCTTCAGTCAGTTAGGCCAGGCCGGGATAATGATGGTCACCAGCAAAGAGACGCTGTTCCCGCTGTTTGGCGCGCTGGTGCTGGTGGGCTTTAGTCTTTACTCACGCAAGCATTTTACCCGCTTCCTGGAGCGCTCCAGCGCCAAAGTTGGCAAGGTCACTCAGGACCATTTCTGGCTCACCTTGCGGACGGTGTTCTGGTCGATTCTGGTCGCCCTGCCGCTTCCGGTGCTTTGGGCCACCCTCGGCTATGGGCTACGCGAAGCCTGGCCCTACCCGCTGGCGGTCGCCGTTGGCGACGGCGTAACGGCCACCGTGCCGCTGCTGTGGGTCGTGATGATTTGCGCCACCTTTGCCCGCCCGACCGGCCTGTTTGTCGCCCACTTTGGCTGGCCGCGCAGCCGCGTAGCGCGTGGAATGCGCAACTACCTGATGAGCATTGGCTTTATTGTGCCGCTGATCATGGCGCTCATCATGTTTGATAACCTCAACGATCGGGAGTTTTCAGGCTCGCTGGGGCGTCTTTGCTTCATCCTCATCTGTGGTGCGTTAACCGTGGTGACCCTGAGCCTGAAGCGTGCAGGCATCCCGCTGTATGTCGACAAAGCAGGCAGCGGCGACAATATGGCCAACCGACTGCTATGGAACATGCTGCTCAGCGCGCCGCTGCTGGCGATTCTGGCAGCCGCCGTGGGGTATCTGGCCACGTCACAGGCGCTGCTGGCACGTCTGGAAACCTCGGTCGCCATCTGGTTCCTGCTGCTGGTGGTGTACCACGTGATACGCCGCTGGATGCTGATTCAGCGTCGAAAACTTGCTTTCGACCGCGCCCGTCACCGCCGTGCCGAAATCCTTGCCCAGCGTGCAAAAGGGGAAGATGACGCCGCACATGCCACCAGCACCGAAGGTTCGGTGGAGATTGATGAGAAAGAGCTCGACCTCGACGCCATCAGCGTGCAGTCATTGCGCCTGGTGCGTTCGATTCTGATGCTGATTGCTCTGCTCTCGGTAATTGTGCTGTGGTCAGAAATTCACTCCGCGTTTGGCTTCCTGGAAAACATCTCACTTTGGGATGTCACCTCGACGGTGCAGGGTGTGGAAAGCCTGGAGCCGATAACGCTGGGCGCGGTGCTGATTGCAATTCTGGTCTTCATCATCACCACCCAGCTGGTGCGCAACTTCCCTGCCCTGCTGGAACTGGCGCTATTGCAGCATCTGGATTTAACCCCAGGCACCGGCTATGCCATCACCACCATCACCAAATACCTGCTGATGCTGTTTGGCGGGCTGGTGGGCTTCTCGATGATCGGTATCGAATGGGCCAAACTACAGTGGCTGGTCGCCGCACTCGGTGTCGGTTTGGGCTTCGGTTTGCAGGAGATCTTCGCCAACTTTATCTCTGGCCTTATCATCCTGTTTGAGAAACCGATCCGCATTGGCGATACCGTCACGATCCGCGATCTGACGGGGAGCATCACGAAGATCAACACCCGTGCGACAACGATCAGCGACTGGGATCGCAAAGAGATCATCGTGCCGAACAAAGCCTTTATCACCGAGCAGTTTATTAACTGGTCGCTGTCGGATTCGGTCACCCGTGTGGTACTGACGGTGCCTGCACCGGGCGATGCCAACAGCGAAGAGGTGACGCAGATTCTGCATACGGCGGCAGAGCGCTGCTCGCTGGTGATTGATAATCCGGCGCCGGAAGTGTTCCTGGTGGATCTGCAGCAGGGGATTCAATTGTTTGAACTGCGTATTTACGCGGCTGAGATGGGGCACCGTATGCCACTGCGCCACGAAATTCATCAGTTGATTCTGGCGGGCTTCCGTGAACACGGTATCGAACTGCCGTTCCCACCGTTCCAGATGCGACTGGAGAGTCTCGATGGGCGGAAAACGGCGCGGACTTTAACATCGGCGGGTAATAATAAACGCCCGGCGGGAAGTTTGTAATGGTTGAGGTGAGTGCGCTCTGATGCCCTCACCCCGGCCCTCTCCCACAGGGAGAGGGAGCAAACACTAAAACGGCAACCCAGTGGTTGCCGTTTGTTTTTACCTAGGCCCGGTCGACGGTAAATGCCATCACCTCTGCCAGGCTTTCAGCACCGAGTGCCAGCATCACCAGACGGTCCACGCCCAGCGCCACACCGGAAGAGTCCGGCATACCCGCTTTCAGGGCTTCCAGCAGGTTATTGTCTACCGGCTGCTGCGGCAAACCACGGGCCGCGCGTTTACGGTTGTCCTGATCAAAACGCTGCTGCTGCTCGCGCGCATCCGTCAGTTCGTGGAAACCATTCGCCAGCTCAATACCTTTGAAATACACCTCGAAGCGTTCTGCTACGCGGTGATCTTCAGTGCTGATTTGCGCAAGTGCAGCCTGGCTTGCCGGGAAGTGGTACACAAATGCCGGGCGATCTTTACCGATGTGCGGCTCAACGCCCATGGCGAAAAGCAGCTGCAGCAAGGTGTCGCGATCTTCTTCGGTATCAGCAATGTTGCTCAGATCGAGCTTTGCCGCCACTTCGCGCAACGCGGCTTTGTCCGCAGACAGCGGATCAATATCCAGATGACGCTGGAACGCCTGCTGATAAGAAAGCGATTCTGCCGCCGGGCACTCCAGCACCTGCTGCAAAAGGTCGTCCACTTCGTTCATCAGGCGGTACATGTCGTAATGCGGTCGGTACCACTCCAGCATGGTGAATTCCGGGTTGTGATGACGCCCCATCTCTTCATTACGGAAGCTACGGCACAGCTGAAACACCGGGCCACATCCCGCAGCCAGCAGGCGCTTCATGTGGTACTCCGGACTGGTCATCATGTACAGGTTCATCCCCTGAGAATGACCCGGTCCCACAAAGCGAGTTTCAAACGGGAACAGATGAATATCCGTTACCGTGGCCTGGCTCATACAAGGCGTTTCCACTTCCAACACACCGCGATCGGCAAAGAAGCGACGAATTTCCGCCATGATAGCCGCGCGTTTCAACAAGTTAGGAATGGATGCGCTCGGCTGCCAGGTTGCCGTCTCGCTCATGGTACTTTCTCCGAATTCTGATAAGGGCACGAAGTCTACCCGCATCGGCTGAGAGAGACAAATTTTGCGCAATACATTTACCGAACGGCAGAAACAAACGCCCGGTCACGCTTTCAGGCTGGAATTAATCAACCTGAGTGATTAATAGCGGGTGAGAACAGCGAAAAAATCGAACACATCAAATTTCCCTTTTTCCACTACGGTTATACTGCTCCCGACAAAAAGGAGTAGTGAACACGTTCGTCTTCGGCCTATGTCGCAGGACGAAATAATAAAATCTGGAGGAATGTCGTGCATACCTTTCAAGCCGATCTTGCAGTGATAGGCGCTGGCGGAGCTGGGCTTCGCGCCGCTATCGCCGCTGCCCAAGCAAATCCTGATGCCAAAATCGCCCTCATCTCAAAAGTGTATCCGATGCGCAGCCACACCGTGGCCGCCGAGGGTGGCTCTGCGGCTGTGGCGCAGGATCATGACAGCTTTGAGTACCATTTTCACGACACAGTCGCCGGGGGTGACTGGCTGTGTGAACAGGATGTCGTCGATTATTTTGTGCATCAATGCCCGACCGAGATGACGCAGCTTGAGCAATGGGGCTGCCCGTGGAGCCGCCGCCCGGATGGCTCAGTGAACGTTCGCCGCTTTGGTGGCATGAAAATCGAACGCACCTGGTTTGCCGCAGACAAAACCGGCTTCCACATGCTGCACACCCTCTTCCAGACGTCACTCCAGTTCCCGCAAATTCAGCGCTTCGACGAACATTTCGTACTTGATATCCTTGTGGATGACGGCCAGGCGCGTGGCCTTGTCGCCATGAACATGATGGAAGGCACGCTGGTGCAGATTCGCGCCAACGCCGTCATCATGGCGACCGGCGGTGCGGGTCGTGTTTATCGCTTCAACACCAACGGCGGTATTGTCACCGGCGATGGCATGGGCATGTCGCTGGCACACGGTGTGCCGCTGCGCGACATGGAATTTGTTCAGTACCATCCGACCGGGCTGCCCGGCTCCGGCATACTGATGACGGAAGGCTGCCGAGGCGAAGGCGGCATTCTGGTGAACAAAAACGGCTACCGTTATCTCCAGGATTACGGCATGGGCCCGGAAACCCCGCTGGGTGAGCCGAAAAACAAATACATGGAGCTTGGCCCGCGCGACAAAGTCTCCCAGGCCTTCTGGCACGAATGGCGCAAAGGCAACACCATTCCGACTCCTCGTGGCGACGTGGTTCACCTCGACCTGCGCCATCTGGGCGAGAAAAAGCTGCTGGAGCGCCTGCCGTTTATCTGCGAACTGGCCAAAGCCTATGTGGGCGTCGATCCGGTGAAAGAGCCGATTCCGGTGCGTCCGACCGCGCACTACACCATGGGCGGTATCGAAACCAATCAGCAGTGTGAAACCCGCATTCAGGGGCTGTTTGCCGTCGGCGAATGTTCCTCTGTTGGGCTTCACGGTGCCAACCGCCTTGGTTCCAACTCGCTGGCCGAACTGGTGGTGTTCGGTCGTCTGGCCGGTGAACAGGCGATGGCGCGGGCGAACGCCGCTACCTCCGCGAACGATGCCGCATTGAACGCACAAGCCGCCGACGTAGAACAGCGCCTGAAAAATCTGGTCAACCAGGAAGGAACGGAGAACTGGGCGAAAATCCGCGACGAGATGGGCGAGTCGATGGAAGAAGGCTGCGGCATTTACCGTACGCCGGAGTTGATGCAAAAAACCGTCGATAAACTGGCGGAGTTGCAGGAACGTTTTAAACGCGTGCGCATTACCGACACTTCGAGCGTGTTCAATACCGACATCCTCTACACTATCGAGCTCGGACACGGCCTGAACGTGGCCGAATGTATGGCCCACTCCGCGCTGGCCCGTAAAGAGTCACGCGGCGCGCACCAGCGTCTCGATGAAGGCTGCACCGAACGCGATGACGTGAACTTCCTGAAACATACGCTGGCATACCGTGACGCAGATGGCACGACCCGACTCGACTACAGCGACGTGAAAATCACGACGTTACCGCCTGCAAAACGTGTTTACGGCGCAGAAGCGGAAGCCGCTGAGAAGAAGGAATCGACCCATGGCTGAAATGAAAACGTTGAAAGTTGAGGTGGTGCGATACAACCCGGAAACGGATGTCGCGCCCCACAGCGCATTTTATGATGTGCCTTACGATGAGCAAACCTCGCTGCTGGATGCGCTGGGCTATATCAAAGATAACCTCGCGCCGGATCTGAGCTACCGCTGGTCCTGCCGTATGGCAATTTGCGGCTCCTGCGGCATGATGGTCAACAAAGTGCCCAAACTTGCCTGTAAGACGTTTTTACGTGAATACACGAAGGGTCTGAAGGTGGAAGCACTGGCGAATTTCCCCATTGAGCGCGATCTGGTGGTCGATATGACCCACTTTATCGAAAGCCTGGAGGCCATTAAGCCTTACATTATTGGTAATACCCGCACGCCGGATCAGGGGCCGAACACCCAGACCCCGGCGCAAATGGCGAAGTACCATCAGTTCTCCGGCTGTATCAACTGCGGTCTGTGCTACGCGGCCTGTCCGCAATTTGGGCTCAATCCTGAATTTATTGGCCCAGCCGCCATCACCCTCGCGCACCGCTACAACCTCGACAGCCGTGATAAGGGCAAGCAGCAGCGCATGGCGCAGCTCAATAGCCCCAATGGAGTGTGGAGCTGCACCTTTGTGGGCTATTGCTCAGAAGTGTGCCCGAAACACGTTGATCCGGCGGCCGCCATCCAACAGGGCAAAGTAGAAAGCTCGAAAGACTTTCTTATCGCCACCCTGAAACCACGCTAAGGAGCGCACAATGACGACTAAACGCAAAGCCTATGTCCGGCCAATGCCGTCGACCTGGTGGAAATCGCTGCCGTTTTATCGCTTCTATATGCTGCGTGAAGGCACGGCCATTCCTGCCGTCTGGTTTAGTATCCTGCTGATTTTTGGTCTTTTTGCTCTCAAGCGTGGCCCGGAATCCTGGGCCAGCTTTGTCGGTTTCCTGCAAAACCCGATTGTGGTCATCCTGAATTTGATCGCGCTGGCTGCAGCGCTGCTGCATACCAAAACCTGGTTTGAGCTGGCACCGAAGGCCGCGAACGTCATCATTAAAGGTGAGAAGCTCAAGCCCGAACCGATTATTAAAGGGCTGTGGGCGGTCACCGGGCTGGTGACGCTGGTCATCCTCTTCATCGCACTGTTCTGGTAAGGAGACCACGATGATTAATCCAAATCCAAAACGTTCCGACGAACCCGTTTTCTGGGGATTATTCGGTGCAGGTGGTATGTGGGGGGCGATAATTACCCCGGTGATCGTGCTGCTGGTCGGTGTGCTGCTGCCACTGGGGTTTTACCCTGGTGAAGCACTCGGCTACGAGCGCGTGCTGGCCTTCGCTCAGAGTTTTATTGGCCGCGCGTTTCTGTTCCTGATGATCGTCCTGCCGCTCTGGTGTGGTCTGCACCGTCTGCACCACGCGATGCACGACATTAAAGTCCATGTACCTAACGGTAAGTGGGTCTTCTATGGCCTCGCCGCTATCCTGAGTGTGGTGACGTTGGTCGGTGTGATTTTTCTTTGATATTCCTCGCTCTCCTGCCTCTGCAGGAGAGCAATTTCCCCGCCAGGTTCTACACTTAGCTAAAAAACCTGGAAGGAAAATACCATGCGTTTGCTGCCTGTTATCGCAACGGTTGCCGCTGCGTTTTTGGTTGTTGCCTGTAGCACCCCCACACCTCCCTCTGGCGTAACCGTCGTCGAGAATTTTGACGCGCAGCGCTACCTGGGCCGCTGGTATGAAATCGCCCGCTTTGACCACAGTTTTGAACGCGGCCTGGAAAAGGTGACCGCCACCTATAGCCCCATGGACGACGGCGGCATTCAAGTGATTAACCGGGGCTACAACCCGGATCGCGGAATGTGGCAACAGTCGATCGGTAAAGCCTATTTCACGGGCGCAACCCACCGCGCGGCGCTGAAGGTGTCGTTCTTCGGCCCGTTCTACGGTGGCTACAACATCATCGCGCTGGACAAAGACTACCAGCATGCGCTGGTGTGCGGGCCGGACAGAGACTATCTGTGGATTTTATCCCGCACCCCGACGTTACCGGATGCGGTGAAAAAACAGATGGTCGATATCGCTGCCCGCGAAGGGTTTGCGGTAGAAAAACTGATGTGGATTAATCAGACCTACTAGTGCGTGCTGAGCTTAAGCCCGATAATCCCGGCGACAATCAGCCCCAGGCTGAGCAGTCGGGCCGGGCTTGCTGACTCACCGAGCAGCACCATACCCGTGATGGCGGCGCCCACCGCACCGATGCCGGTCCAGATGGCGTAAGCCGTGCCGACCGGCAGGCTTTTCATTGCCCACGAGAGCAAGACGACGCTCGCTGTCATTGCCGTTACCGTTATCAGGCTGGGGGTTAAGCGGGTAAATCCCTGCGTGTATTTCAGGCCGATCGCCCAAACCACTTCCAGAAGACCTGCAATCAGAAGAATTAACCAGGACATTATTGGCTCCAGTGTGGGGCCGTCCCCGTTGAGAATTGTTGCGCAATCGGGTCGTCCCGAGAGGCTGGCGTAGAAGGGTAAATTTTGGCTTAGTAACAGTCGGAATGCAATATTTTCGCAATTGCATCTATTTAAGTGACTTAAAGCAAGAAATAGCTACAGATAGCAGCGTAGTTCAGGCATTTACTCACCATATGTACCCCCTATGATGAGGTGCTATCCGGGAAAAGGAAGCCGTGCGCCTATATTCTACTGCGAAGAAAAAAATGTTTAAAATCCTCTTGATTGACCGTTGTTATTTCACCAGGACGGGGCTGGAAACCTGGCTCAATCAAACCGATCTTTTTCCCGCATCATTCCTTGTGACGGCACTGAATAACCTGATGCTGGCAAAAGAGCACATTACGCAATGGCAGCCCGATCTGATCATTGCCGATCTGTTTGGCTTTAAAAACGATCTGCACCATATTCAACAGCTCTCCTCTTTATTCTCGGCCTGTAGCGAAGATAATCGACTGATTTTATTAGAATCAGGAAAAGATACGCAGCTTACCGAGTACTGTGCACAATTTGATGTCCATGCCAGCCTGTTAAAAACAGCGCCGCTGGAAACACTCGCCCATGTCATTGATGCCGCAGTATTGTCACGCCCAACTCGCGTCGTGCCGCAAATCGCCACGCCGCTGCTGACGCGACAGGAAGAGAAAGTGCTGTCGTTGTGGATGGAAGGCAGAAGTAATCAGTCGATTGCCAGTAAGCTCAGCATCAACGGTAAGACGGTTTATACCTACAAGCGGAATATCAGAATGAAACTGGGGATGGGTAATCGCTTTACGCCGTTCCTGTCGCTGCCGGAAGTCAACGGCTCGGTTGACTCACTACCAGAAACCCTGAATTGACGGTACGGCATACGCCGTACCGACAGGGATTACTGTTGCGCTTTGGTCGCTGCACCAGAGATAGCATTGCCGCCATCCGAGATATCCTGACCCACACCACGCGTGGTGTTACACGCCGTCAGCACTGAAGTCAGCACCAGTACAGAAAATATCGCAGCAATTGTCTTCTTAACCATAATATCTTCCTTTTATAGCCAATATTGTTTGTGCATAGCCACTTAAGCATAGACAAGATTGCGCAACATGCCGGAAGAGGGATGATTTTTAGGACGATGTGAAGCGTGAGTTAGCTGGCAGCGTGAGAAATCGAGTTGCCGAGATGTCGGATGTCCTCACCAAAACCACGCGCGGTGTTGCAGCCTGCGAGTAAAGTGGTGGTGACAAGGATAAGCGTTACAAGACCGAGAAGACGTTTCATCATTCCTGCCCTGGAAAAGGATGGCGCAACAGGGCTGCTGCGCCACAAATCACATTAAGTGGATTACTTAACGCGGGATACGTATTCGCCGGAGCGGGTATCCACTTTGATCACTTCGCCAATCTGAACGAACAGCGGAACTTTAACCACTGCGCCAGTGCTCAGCGTCGCTGGCTTACCGCCAGTACCTGCGGTGTCACCTTTCAGACCTGGATCGGTTTCAATGATTTCCAGTTCAACGAAGTTCGGTGGCAGGACAGCAATCGGACGACCGTTCCACAGGGTAACGATACATTCAGCCTGATCCAGCAGCCATTTGGCGTTATCGCCAACTGCTTTCTCATCCGCAGCCAGCTGCTCGAAGGTCTCGTTGTTCATGAAGTGATAGAACTCACCGTCGTTGTACAGGTAAGTCAGGTTCATATCGACAACGTCAGCGCCTTCAGCGGAGTCAGTAGATTTGAAGGTTTTCTCAACGCGAGTACCGGTCAGCAGGCGGCGCAGCTTAACACGTGCGAATGCCTGGCCTTTACCCGGTTTAACAAATTCACTGGCTTCAACCGCGTACGGTTCGCCGTCCATCATGATTTTAAGACCGGCACGAAAATCGTTGCTATAGTAAGTCGCCATAAAGGCCCTCTAAAATTGTTAACTGGTAGCTAAGCCACAAAATGGCGCATATTGTAACCCTAAATACCCCATCCAGAGAAGATTGGTTAGTACAACTTGCCGATGTAATAACCGATCCTGATGAACTACTGCGTATTTTAAATATAGACGCTGACGAAAACCTGCTTGCCGGACGTGAGGCGAAGCGCCTGTTTGCGCTGCGCGTGCCCCGGGCATTTGTTGCGCGGATGCAAAAAGGCGATCCCAACGATCCGCTTTTGCGCCAGGTGTTAACCTCCCGCGAAGAATTTCTTGCCACCCCGGGATATAGCACCGATCCGCTGGAAGAGCAGCACAACGCCGTACCGGGTTTGCTACACAAATACCGCAACCGCGCGCTGCTGCTGGTAAAAGGGGGCTGTGCGGTAAATTGCCGTTACTGCTTCCGTCGCCACTTCCCCTATGCGGAAAATCAGGGCAACAAACGCAACTGGCAGGTGGCATTGGACTATATCGCCGCGAATCCTGAGCTTGATGAGATCATTTTCTCCGGCGGCGATCCGCTGATGGCAAAGGATCACGAGCTGGACTGGCTGCTGGAGCAGCTTGAAGGCATTACGCACATCAAGCGTTTGCGCATTCACAGCCGTCTGCCGATTGTGATCCCGGCGCGCATCACAGACACCCTGGCCGCGCGCTTTGCCCGCTCAACGCTGCAAATCTTGCTGGTGAATCACATCAACCACGCCAGAGAGATCGATGATGCATTCCGTGACGCAATGGTGAAGCTGCGCCAGGCCGGCGTGCGCCTCCTCAATCAGAGCGTGCTGTTGCGCGACGTGAACGACAATGCCCGGACCCTGGCCGACCTCAGCAACGCACTGTTTGATGCAGGCGTGATGCCGTACTACCTGCACGTGCTGGATAAAGTGCAGGGTGCCGCCCACTTTATGGTGAGCGACGATGAAGCCCGCAGCATCATGCGCGAGCTGCTCACGCTGGTATCCGGCTACATGGTGCCAAAGCTGGCGCGTGAAATTGGCGGCGAGCCGAGTAAAACCCCGCTGGATTTACAGCTGCGCCAGTCGTAGTAACGCTCTTTATTTCACCTGAAATATTCCCGAATGAATTCATTATTCATTCGGGGATCACTGTGCTTTGTTTTTTGTTATTATGGCGCACTGCGTTCGCGCGCAAATATAAAATATGAATGGTTAAGGAGAACCAAATGATATTCACCATTATGGGTGTTAATACCGGCGTTATTCGCCAGAATGATAAGTTTGCGGCATTAGCATTAAAAATTAAGCATCCGCGAAACAAAAAATCGCTGTTTTTTTTCCCTCTCGTTGCGCTAAAAGATCTCTTACTGGCCCTGGAGCACCGGCTGGCGCTGCAGGCGGCATCCGCCGGGAAAGTTCAGGAGCAGCAGCGTAAAGCCATTGATTCTGCATCTAAAAAAATGCACGGTCATATTCCAGCCATGGAAGAGAGTGAGATACAAAACGCGGATATCGGCCAGCGGGTGAATAAAGTCGAACTGCGTGAGAATACAGCCACTGAACTTATATTTACCTTCGCGCTGCACAGCGGTGAAAAATTAAAAATCAGCATTAACGAGTATCAAATTGAATTACTGGTCACGGCAATAATTCATGCAATCAATAATGCAGGCCAGCGAGACATCGCCTTAAGTCTCTCTTCATTTCTCGATTTCCTGCCGTTATACGATGCAGAGTTTTTGGCTGACGGCAATATTGCTTATGACACTTATTCTCAGGATGAATGGAAGCAGGCGCTGTTTATTCATCACCACGCCCTTATTTATCACTACACAGACGATAAGGGAGAGGTGCAATACGGCGGGACCGTGATCAAAACCCGTAGCCTATCAAACGAGGACGACATGGCGTCAATTTCCCGTCGCGTGCTGGATTACAGCCATCGTTTGAATAAGTTGAAAGGGAAGCCCTGCAAGGTGAGTGTCAAAACACTGAGTTCTGATAAACGGCATCGGCTTACGCTTGAACAATGTATGCGCAGCCTGCAGCGCGTTCAGCAGCAGGTGAAACAGGAAACCGCAAAGCCGTAATCTCAACACGCCCCTGATACACATCAGGGGCGCCATCCGCTCAGGCTAAATCAGTTCGGGCACTTATACACCTGGCCGTTCATTTCGCTGGCTGTCGGGACAAAGCTCGACAGGAAGCCTTGCGTCGGGCTGGTCACGCTGAAAATCACGTTACCGCCCATCTGGGCTGCCTGGTTGCGCAGATCGTTCGCCGCACCACGCATGGAGCCACCCTCTTCGCCATGCTGCCCGGAAAGCCAGTTACTTTGCTTACCGGTCGCAGTACCCAGATACTGGCACTCCGCAGCAGGTTTATCTTCGACAAAGCGTACGTTCTGCCCGCTTGTCGAGAGCTCATTACTGGAACTGCAACCTGCCAGCAACAAGGCTGCGCCAACGATCCCTGCTAAATATTTCACGTGCATGTTATTCCCCATTATCAATGAGCTGGACGGAGTCGTCCGTGTGTAAACCTTATACTAAAAAGATGACCAAAAGAAAAACCCCCGGCCATCTCTGACCAGGGGTTTCTTTATTTCTGCGAAGTGCAGAACAACATGATTACATCATGCCGCCCATACCACCCATGCCGCCCATACCACCAGCAGCACCTAAATCAGGGCCGTCGGTTTTCGGCAGGTCGGTCACCATGCACTCGGTGGTGATCATCAGGCCAGCCACAGATGCCGCGTACTGCAGAGCAGAACGGGTCACTTTGGTTGGGTCCAGGATACCCATCTCGATCATGTTGCCGTATTCTTCGGTCGCTGCGTTGTAACCGTAGTTACCGTCGCCACCTTTAACGGTGTTAGCCACAACTGAAGGCTCTTCACCGCAGTTCAGCACGATTTGACGCAGCGGAGCTTCCATTGCGCGCAGCGCAACTTTAATACCCACGTTCTGGTCTTCGTTCAGGCCACGCAGATCGCCCAGTTTGCTGGCAACACGGATCAGTGCAACACCGCCGCCTGCAACCACGCCTTCTTCAACCGCGGCACGGGTCGCGTGCAGGGCATCGTCAACGCGCGCTTTTTTCTCTTTCATTTCAACTTCGGTAGCCGCACCAACTTTGATAACTGCAACGCCGCCAGCCAGTTTCGCCACGCGCTCCTGCAGTTTTTCACGGTCGTAGTCAGAAGTGGCTTCTTCAATCTGTTTACGGATCTGAGTCACACGACCCTGAATCGCCGTTTCTTCACCCACGCCATCGATGATGGTGGTGGTGTCTTTGTTGATCAGAACGCGTTTAGCCTGACCCAGGTCTTCCAGGGTGGCTTTTTCCAGTTCCATACCGATCTCTTCAGAGATAACGGTACCGCCAGTCAGGGTAGCGATGTCCTGCAGCATAGCTTTACGACGGTCGCCGAAGCCCGGTGCTTTAACCGCAGCCACTTTCACGATGCCACGCATGGTGTTGACCACCAGGGTCGCCAGCGCTTCGCCTTCAACGTCTTCAGCGACGATAACCAGCGGTTTGCCTGCTTTCGCAACGGCTTCCAGAACAGGCAGCATTTCGCGGATGTTGGAGATTTTTTTGTCAGCCAGCAGGATGAACGGGCTTTCCAGTTCAACAGCGCCAGTCTCTGGCTTGTTGATGAAGTACGGGGACAGGTAGCCACGGTCAAACTGCATACCTTCAACCACGTCCAGCTCATCTTCCAGACCAGTACCGTCTTCAACGGTGATCACGCCTTCTTTACCGACTTTGTCCATCGCTTCAGCGATCAGTTTACCTACGGTTTCGTCGGAGTTAGCGGAGATAGTACCAACCTGAGCAATGGCTTTAGAGTCAGAGCATGGTACGGACAGTGCTTTCAGCTCTTCAACAGCGGAGGCGACAGCTTTGTCGATACCACGTTTCAGATCCATTGGGTTCATGCCCGCAGCAACGGCTTTCAGACCTTCGGTGATGATTGCCTGCGCCAGTACGGTCGCGGTGGTGGTACCGTCACCAGCAGCGTCGTTTGCTTTAGAGGCAACTTCTTTCACCATCTGCGCGCCCATGTTTTCGAACTTGTCTTCCAGCTCAATTTCACGTGCTACAGAAACACCATCTTTGGTGATGGTTGGCGCGCCGAAGGATTTATCCAGCACTACGTTGCGGCCTTTCGGGCCCAGAGTCACTTTAACTGCATCTGCCAGTACGTTTACGCCGCGGAGCATTTTTACACGAGCGTCGTTACCGAATTTTACGTCTTTAGCTGCCATGTTCTTATTTCCTCAAATTCTCGTGCGTAAATTACGCTTCAACAATTGCCAGAATGTCGCTCTCGGACATGATCAACACTTCTTCATTGTCGATCTTCTCGGATTTCACGCCGTAGCCATCGTTGAAAATTACGATGTCACCAACTTTAACGTCCAGTGGCTGCACAGTTCCGTTTTCCAGGATGCGGCCCTTACCGACAGCGATGATTTCGCCACGCGTTGATTTGGCTGCTGCAGAACCGGTCAGGACGATGCCGCCAGCAGACTTGGTTTCAACTTCTTTACGTTTGACGATCACACGATCATGTAACGGACGAATACTCATTGATAGCTCTCCTTTGAGAAAGTCTTTATCAGTTATGGATGGCGCCGGTTCGCACTGGCTTCTCCGGCTGGTGACCTGAGAGATGGGGATCTGTTTTTCCACCTTCAAGGGGGATCTTAAAAAAAATTCGTATAAATGCGGCCCGGGGTGAGAAAAACAGAAAGGCAAGCCGCTGTATCAGGCAGGCGGAGGGAAAGCCATAAGCAAAATCTATTGTGATAGCATGACCGCTACCATAACGAGATGACAGAGACAAAGAAGCATGGCCGGATTAAAACAAGAGCTGGGGTTAGCGCAAGGGATTGGGCTGCTCTCCACCTCCCTGCTGGGCACGGGCGTGTTCGCCGTTCCCGCACTGGCGGCACTGGCGGCAGGTGACGACAGTTTGTGGGCCTGGCCGGTGTTGATCGCCCTCGTTTTTCCGGTCGCCATCGTCTTTGCCGTGCTCGGACGCCACTTTCCCAGCGCCGGCGGTGTCGCGCATTTTGTCGGCATGGCCTTTGGCCCGCGCCTTGAGCGCGTGACCGGCTGGCTGTTTCTGTCGGTTATCCCGGTCGGCCTTCCTGCCGCGCTGCACATTGCGGCAGGTTTCTGGCAAGGTCTGTTTGGCTGGCAGGGCTGGCAATTGTTAGTGGCCGAGTTGATTACCCTGGGGCTTATCTGGCTGGTCGGCACCCGTGGGGCGGGCTCAAGTGCCAATTTGCAGATGATCATTGCCGGGCTGATTGTCGCCCTGATTGCTGCTATCTGGTGGGAAGGCGATTTATCCCTCACCACCCTTCCCTTCCCGGCCCCCGCCGACGTTTCCCTTTCCGGCATGACCGGCGCACTGGCGGTGATGTTCTGGTGTTTTGTGGGGCTTGAAGCCTTCGCCCACCTGGCATCAGAATTTAAGCACCCGGAGCGCGACTTCCCACGTGCGCTGATGATTGGCCTGATACTGGCCGGCTCCGTCTACTGGGCCTGTACCGTGGTGGTGTTGCATTTCGATCTCTGGCGCGCTCAGGGAGCGGCGGCCTCACTACCGATAATCGTGGTTAACCTCTTTGGCAAAGAAACCCTGTGGATTGCCTGCATCATCGGCTATCTCGCCTGCTTCGCCAGCCTCAACATCTATATTCAGAGCTTCGCACGTCTGGTCTGGTCGCAGGCGCAATATAAGCCGCAAAGCCCGCTGGCCCGCCTTTCTCCACGCCAGATCCCGCTTAACGCGCTCAATGCTGTGCTCACCTGCTGCGTTATCTGCACGCTCGGCATTTACGCCTTCTCCATCGACCTCGACACCTTAATCATCTACGCCAACGGTATTTTCATTCTGATCTATCTGCTCTGCATGATGGCGGGTTGCCGCTTGCTGAAAGGCCGCTATAAAGCGCTGGCGTGGGCAGGCAGCCTCTTGTGCCTGCTGTTACTGGCCATTCCCGGCTGGAAGAGCCTGTACGCGATTGTAATGCTGGCAGGATTGTGGATGCTGTTACCCAAACGCCGTCTGGTCACGCAATAAAAAAAGCCCGGTCGCGCAATGCTGACCGGGCCTTGTGTCGCCTCAAAACGATTAACGATCGTCTTTGTTATCCAGACGGTCGTGTTGCTCATCTTTACGCTGGAACTCGCCGTCAAAGGTGTTACCCGCGCCCGGCCCCGCGCTGAAGCCACCGCCCGGCATGCGGGCAAAGCTCAGATGCGGCATCAGTTTGAGCGTCAGTAATTTTTGCACCGGCGGTAGCAGCAGCAACAGCCCCAGCAAGTCAGTGAAGAACCCCGGCAGCACCAGCAGTAAGCCTGCAAGAATCAGCGAGACGCTTTTGATCATCTCCGCCGCCGGGCTTTCGCCTGCCGCTAACTTTTGCTGCATCAGCAGGAAGTTTTTGAAGCCCTGATTACGCACCAGCGACATACCAATCACCGAGGTGAAAATCACCAGGATCAGGGTCATCAGGACACCAAACACGTGGGCGACCTGAATGAAAATCGAAATCTCAATGTAGACGTACAAAAAAACAGCTAATAGCGGTATCCAGCGCACTGGTCTCTCCTGTCAGGGGACGGCCGCCTCAGGCCACCGTCGAATAGGGTTTGCGATTCGCATCCTGATGAGATGGTGATGGCCGGGGCAAAATTCAATTTTTATGCCCAACTATTTTTTCAAGCGATCCGCGAGCGGTGACTCATTTCACAGATTAATGATTCTGCTAAAGCAGCTAAGATAATAAGTGATCCAGATTACGGCAATTCAACGTAATCAGAATATGATCGCGAGTATCTGGCCGATAAAGGAGATAATCGTCGGTCAGTAATAACACATAACCACATATATACTGTGTGTTTGGTGCATTCATTCGTAGCTTGAAAAAGAAGGTTCACATGTTAAACAACATTCGTATCGAAGAAGATTTGTTGGGTACAAGGGAAGTTCCAGCGGATGCCTACTATGGTGTGCATACTCTTAGAGCGATTGAAAACTTCTACATAAGTAATAGCAAAATCAGCGACATCCCGGAATTTGTCCGCGGCATGGTGATGGTAAAAAAAGCGGCTGCGCTGGCAAACAAAGAGCTGCAAACCATTCCAAAGAGCATTGCGAATACCATCGTGGCAGCATGTGATGAAGTCCTTAACAACGGCAAATGTATGGACCAGTTCCCGGTCGACGTCTACCAGGGCGGCGCAGGAACCTCGGTGAATATGAACACCAACGAAGTGCTGGCGAACATTGGCCTTGAGCTGATGGGCCATCAGAAGGGTGAGTATCAGTATCTCAACCCGAACGACCACGTGAACAAATGCCAGTCCACTAACGACGCCTATCCAACCGGTTTCCGTATCGCGGTTTACACCTCGGTCCTGAAACTGATCGATGCAATAAACCAGCTGGGCGATGGTTTCGAGCATAAGGCAGATGAGTTCCGCGAAATCCTCAAGATGGGCCGCACCCAGTTGCAGGATGCAGTGCCGATGACCCTCGGTCAGGAATTCCACGCCTTTAATGTGTTACTCAAAGAAGAGACCAAAAACCTGCTGCGCAGCTCTGAGCTGCTTCTGGAAGTGAACCTCGGCGCAACGGCTATCGGTACACGTCTGAACACCCCGGACGGCTACCAGCAACTGGCGGTGCAAAAACTGGCGGAAGTCAGCAACCTGCCCGTCGTGCCAGCAGAAGATCTGATTGAAGCGACCTCCGACTGCGGGGCTTACGTGATGGTGCACAGTGCCCTGAAACGCCTCGCCGTGAAGATGTCCAAAATCTGTAACGACCTGCGCCTGCTCTCCTCCGGGCCACGTGCCGGGCTGAACGAGATCAACCTGCCAGAACTGCAGGCGGGTTCGTCCATCATGCCGGCCAAAGTGAACCCGGTGGTGCCGGAAGTGGTGAACCAGGTCTGCTTCAAAGTCATCGGTAACGACATTACCGTCACCATGGCGTCCGAAGCGGGTCAGTTGCAGTTGAACGTGATGGAACCGGTGATTGGCCAGGCGATGTTTGAGTCTATCCACATTCTGACCAACGCCTGCTACAACCTGCTGGAAAAATGCGTAAACGGCATTACTGCCAACAAGTCTGTCTGTGAAGGCTATGTCTATAACTCTATTGGCATCGTCACTTACCTCAACCCGTTTATTGGTCACCATAATGGCGACATCGTCGGCAAAATTTGCGCCGAAACGGGTAAAAGCGTACGTGAAGTGGTGCTGGAGCGCGGCCTGCTCACCGAAGCGGAGCTGGATGACATCTTCTCCGCACAGAACCTGATGCATCCGGCGTACAAAGCCAAGCGTTACACCGATGAAAGCGAACAGTAACACTGGCGGCTAAAACAGGAAGGCGCGTCAGTTGACGTGCCTTTTTTTTAGCCTTCAGTAGAAAAAATTCAATCTCACTTCATCAACAAGGAAGGTCATTATGTTTGCTGCAGAACTCGTACTCGTCCTGCTTGCTATTTATCTGGGGGCCAGACTCGGCGGTATCGGCATTGGTTTTGCCGGTGGCTTCGGGGTGCTTGTACTCACCCTCTTTTTTCAAATCAAACCTGGGGCCATACCCTTCGATGTCATTGAAATCATCATGGCGGTTATCGCCTCTATTGCCGCCATGCAGGTGGCCGGAGGGATGGACTACCTGGTGAGCCTGGCGGAGCGTATGCTGCGCCGCCATCCGAAATACATTACCTTTCTCGCGCCGCTGGTCACCTGGTTTATGACTATCCTGGCGGGCACCGGGCACACCGCGTTTTCCACGCTGCCGGTTATCACGGAAGTAGCAAAAGAGCAGGGTATTCGCCCGTCTCGCCCTCTCTCCATCGCTGTGGTGGCGTCGCAGATTGCCATCACCGCCTCGCCTATCTCCGCCGCCGTGGTCTTTTTTGCCGGGATTCTGGAGCCGCTGGGCGTAAGCTACCTGACGCTGCTGGCTATCTGTATTCCGGTCACCCTGATTGCCGTCATGCTGACCGCCGTGGTGTGTAACTTCCTCGGGGCCGAACTGAAAGACGATCCGGTGTACCAGGAGCGTCTGGCAAAAGGCGAAGTGAAGCTGCGTGGCAGCCAGGTTTTCGAACTGAAGCCGCACGCTAAACGCTCGGTCATGCTGTTTTTAATCGGGATTATTGCGGTGATGCTCTACGCGACGGCGATAAGCCCCAACGTTGGCCTTATCGCTAACCCAGTACTGCCGCGTAACGAAGCGATTGTGGTGTTTATGCTGACCATCGCCACACTGATTTGCCTGACCTGTAAAATTGATACCGGCGAAATCCTCAATGCCAGTACCTTCAAGTCCGGCATGAGCGCCTGTATCTGCGTGCTTGGCGTGGCCTGGCTCGGTGATACCTTCGTCAAAAACCATATCCAGGATATCCAGACCGTGGCGGGTAACCTGCTGAACAGCTATCCGTGGCTGCTGGCCGTGGTGCTCTTCTTTGCCTCCACGCTGCTCTACTCTCAGGCCGCCACCACCAAAGCGCTGATGCCTGCGGCGCTGCTGCTGGGTGTGAGCCCGCTGACCGCCGTCGCCTCGTTTGCGGCGGTCTCCGCGCTGTTCGTCCTGCCGACCTACCCAACGCTGCTGGCGGCGGTGGAAATGGATGACACTGGCTCAACGCGCATAGGTAAGTTCGTGTTTAACCACGCGTTTATCATCCCTGGCGTCATCGCCATTACGCTCTGCGTCCTGCTGGGCTTCGTGATTGGCGGCATTCTGATGTAAAAATGGTTAAAACCGGGCCGCACTGCGGCCCGATTCATTTGTGCGTGTTATAGTCCCCTTTTCGCGAAGAAGAGGTAAACGATGAACACGCCTGACGCTGTTGTTGTACTCTGCACCGCCCCGGATGAAGCCACGGCTCAGGAGCTGGCAGCAAAGGTGCTTGCCGATAAGCACGCCGCCTGCGTAACGATCCTCCCCGGTGCCACCTCCATGTATTACTGGGAAGGCAAGCTGGAACAGGAGTACGAAGTCCAGATGCTGCTCAAAACCGACGTCGCCCACCTGGAAGACCTCTTCGCCTGCATCAAATCGCATCACCCTTATCAGACCCCAGAATTACTCGCTATACCTGTCACTCACGGAGACTTTGACTACCTCTCATGGCTCAACGCATCTTTACGCTGATTCTGCTTTTATGCAGTACACCTGCCCTTGCCGGGTTGTTTGACGCCCCCGGAAGTTCGAATTTTGTGCCCGCAGACAAGGCATTTATGTTCGATTTCCAGCAGCAAAGCAGCGACCTCAACCTCAACTGGCAGATAAAAGAGGGCTACTACCTCTATCGCCAGCAGATAAAGATTACCCCCGCCCAGGCCGACGTCGGCCCGCTGCCATTGCCCGAAGGCGAGTCACACGAGGACGAATTTTTCGGTAAGAGTGAAATTTACCGCCAGCGGCTGAACCTGCCGGTCACGGTTTCGCAGGCGGCAAAAGGCGCGACCCTGACGGTCACCTACCAGGGCTGCGCGGACGCCGGGTTCTGCTATCCGCCGGAAACCAAAGTGATCCCGCTGAGTGAGGTGAAAGCCTCTGCCCAACCCGTTCCCCCTCTTCCCTCGGGAGAGAGGGCCGGGGTGAGGGGCGATGACACCACAAACTCCACCGCCCTGCCGTTCTCCGCGCTCTGGGCACTGCTTATCGGTATCGGCGTGGCCTTCACGCCGTGCGTGTTGCCGATGTACCCGCTGATCTCCGGCATCGTTCTTGGCGGCCAACAACGGCTCTCAACGGCGCGAGCGCTCCTCCTCGCGTTCATCTATGTCCAGGGGATGGCGCTCACCTACACGGCACTGGGCCTGGTCGTGGCGGCGGCCGGGCTGAAGTTCCAGGCCGCGCTCCAGCATCCTTACGTACTTATCGGCCTGTCAGCGGTGTTTATCCTGCTGGCGCTGTCGATGTTCGGCCTCTTCACTCTGCAACTGCCCTCCTCCCTGCAAACCCGCCTCACGCTGATGAGCAATCGCCAGCAGGGCGGCTCTGCGGGCGGCGTCTTTGCCATGGGGGCCATCGCCGGGCTTATCTGCTCGCCGTGCACCACCGCACCGCTGAGCGCCATCCTGCTCTATATCGCCCAGAGCGGTAACCTGTGGCTGGGCGGCGGCACGCTTTATCTGTATGCGCTGGGCATGGGCCTGCCGCTGATTCTGGTCACCGTGTTTGGTAACCGGCTGCTGCCCAAAAGCGGGCCGTGGATGGCACAGGTTAAAATCGCCTTCGGCTTTGTGATCCTCGCCCTGCCGGTATTCCTGCTGGAGCGCGTGCTGGGCGACACATGGGGGCTGCGCCTCTGGTCGCTGCTCGGCATGGCCTTCTTCGCCTGGGCCTTTATTGCCAGCCTCGGGGCCACGCGCCCGGTGATGCGCATCCTGCAAATCGTCCTGTTGGGGGCCGCCCTGGTTAGTGCTCGTCCGCTACAGGACTGGGCATTCGGGCAGCCTGCGGCTGAAAGCCAGGCGCATCTGCCTTTTACGGCCATCAAAACGGTAGACGACCTGAATCAGGCGCTGGCCCAGGCAAATGGCCGCCCGGTGATGCTGGATCTCTACGCCGACTGGTGCGTGGCCTGTAAAGAGTTCGAGAAGTACACCTTTAGCGATAAACAGGTGCAGGCCGCCTTGCAGAACACGCTGTTACTGCAGGCGGACGTCACACGTAATGACAAGCAGGATCAGGCCCTGCTGCAACATTTACAGGTACTGGGTTTGCCCACTCTTGTGTTTTTCAACGCCCAGGGCCAGGAGCATCCGGCTGAGCGGGTAACCGGATTTATGGACGCCAGCGCCTTTGCCGCGCATTTGCGCAATCTGGCCCCGTAAACAACACTTGGTGGGGAAGCCGGTTTCTGAAGATGGAGGAGTTTACCGTGCAACGTGAAGATGTGTTAAATCAGACGCTTCAATTATTTGAATTGAAAGGCATTGCGGATACAACGCCGGAAATGGTCGCCGAGCGTATTGATTACTCGCTGGACGAGTTTCAGAAATTTTGGCCGGATAAAGAGGCCCTGTTTTATGACGCACTGCGCCACCTGAGCCAGCAGGTCGAGATCTGGCGCAGGCAGTTGTTGCTCGATGAAGAGTTGACGAAAGAGCAAAAGCTGCTGGCCCGCTACAGCGCCTTAACCGAATGCGTCAGCAATAATCGCTACCCCGGCTGCTTGTTTATTGCCGCCTGCACGTTCTACCCGGATCGCGACCACCCGATCCACCAGCTGGCTGAGCAGCAAAAACAGGCCGCTTTTGCCTTTACCCACGAGCTGCTGACCCAGCTGGAAGTGGATGATCCGACCATGGTTGCCAAACAGATGGAGCTGGTGCTGGAGGGGTGCCTGAGCCGGATGCTGGTCAATCGCAGCCAGGCCGATGTGGATACCGCGCAGAGGCTGGCGGAAGATATTCTGCGCTTTGCCTGTTGCCGCCAGGGCGGCGCGTTAACCTGATCAGCCGATAAACCCCATCCAGGCCGACAGCAGCAGACACAGTGCCATTACCCGCTGAAAAACAACCAGCGAGGACGCGGTACGAAACAGCCGGTTCGCTGCTTTGCCGAGCAGCGTCCAGGCCCCCAGGCACAGCAGCGAAATCAGCAGAAAACTGAGCGACAGCAGCGAGACATCCCGCAGTGGATGTGCGCCTGCGGGCGCAAACAGGCTGACAATCGCCAGCGCCATCATCCAGGTCTTCGGATTAATCAGTTGCAGCAGCGCCGCAGATTTTCCGCTAAAAGGTTCCCCGGCGCTGCCATGCAGATTGGCCACCGGGGCAGTAAAGAGCTGCCAGCTCATCCAGCTTAGCCAAAGCGCGCCTGCCCAGCTCATCACGTCGCGCACCAGCGGGTAGCCACGCAAAACTTCCCCTGCCCCCGCACCGGAAATAAAAACAATCAGGCTCGCCGCCACGCAGGCCCCCATCACCGCAGGCAACGTCGCCTTCACGCCAAAGCGCTGGCTGCTGGTGAGGATCAGAATGTTGGTCGGCCCGGGGGTTATCGACGCCACAAAAGCAAAAAGCAGAAACGGCAGATAGGTGTAGAGGGTATGCACAGTCGGGACTCCTTATTCTCCGTCCTGTGACTTTCGCGTTATTTATCCATTGAGTCTGGAAGATTTGTGCAAAGTTTCCGGTAATGGGCCGGAGAGAGTCGGTAAGCGCGCTGGAACCAGCGGCCAAGATGACTTTGATCGGCAAAGCCCAGCGCGGCCGCCACGCTTGCGGGCTGCTCGCCCCGCGCCAGTCGGCTGCGGGCATTGGCAAGACGCAGCTGAATAAGCCAGGCGTGTGGCGAGAGGTGAAACTCGCGCTTGAAGCAGCGCGTCAGCGTAAAGCGGTCAGTGCCGGTTTCGCGGGCTAAATCCGACAGGCCGATATTCTCCCCCATATGTGCATGCAGGTAGTCACGGGCACGATGCGCCACCGCTGCACTTTGCAACGGCGACGGCAGACGCCTGCGCCATTGAGTGTGTTGTGTCAGTTGCCCGAGCAGATTGTCCATCGCACTCTGCTGCACAATGCGCATCTCCTCGCTATGCAAGGAATGAAAGGTTTGCGAGATAGCCCCGGCCAGCAGGGGCTCGCGCGCCATGGTGCGGGAGAAATGGAGCGAATAGCTGGAAGGAACGGCATCGTACAACCCGCGCAGCGTGCTGTTGAGCCAGTGTTCGTCAAGATAAAACGTCAGGTAGGTGAAACCACCTTCGACGGGGGCATCGCCATCATGAATTTCGCCAGGCTCCAGTAAGAAAGCATCCCCCGGCATGCTGCGGTGGCGCTCACGGCGGCAATGAAACTCCTGGGTGCCACTGAGCGTAATGCCGACCAGATAGCTGTCATGCCAGTGCGGATCGTAGGCGTGCCCCTCAAAGTGAGCGCGAATTGTTTCGATTCCGGTGTCCGCGTGCTGCCGCAGCTCCAGCCAGTCATTTGCCATAGTGCCTCCGATATCCCCGGCAACAGCTTTATCTCCACACGAGGAAAAAATCTGGAAGATTTGTGCAATACGCCGCTAAATGGCGCAGAATCGCTCAGACTGCCGTAAAGTTGAGCAACTGAACAGCAATTTTTGAAATAAAGTTGACGCCTTACAGCGATTAAGGTTTAATGCGGCCCGTTGCCCGGATAGCTCAGTCGGTAGAGCAGGGGATTGAAAATCCCCGTGTCCTTGGTTCGATTCCGAGTCCGGGCACCACTATTTAAAGAACCCGCCCAAAAGGCGGGTTTTTGCTTTTGGGTTTCTGGGCTCTCCATTGAGCTACGTTAGTTTATCCATAGACCCTGAGTGTTGCAGCGAATGACGCTCACATGCCCCGACCCGTAATGCAGCCACTGCAGCGTCGTCTTATCCGGCAGGGTGAGCGCTGTCAGTTCAACCCAGTCGTGCTCATCCGGGTCATACACATAGCTGCGCGTACAGCCCCCGCGTCTCTCCTGCACCAGCCGCAGCCCTTCCCAGCGAAAATGCGTCTCCTCCGCCTCCGCGCTGTCTCCGTAAACCACACGCTTGCTCGTCCGACGGCCCAGCACATCATACCGATACTCCGCACGGTACCGCCCTTCCGGGCCCTCACCCCACGCCTTTATCAGCCTGTTTTCATCGTCATAACGAAACTGCTGCGTCCCGCTCCCCTCCGTGCGTTCCGTCAGGTTTCCGAATCCGTCATACCGGTACCCTGTCCCTTTCCAGAACGGTAACAGTCTGGCTATATAAGGATGCTTCAAAGAAATGGAGTATGCCGTTCAAGAACAAGCCGCTGGCGATGAGCCATTTTATTATCGAACTCGGTGACTGCCTAAGTGCTCACCTTTAACGGCTAGGCAGTTACACGGAATTATTTACAGGCCACATAGAATTACTGACAGGCTCACCTTTCCAGTTTTTTGTACAACCAATTTTTAACAAGCCATTTTAATGCCTAACTATATATACCTAAGTCAGGGCGACAAAAACCCTCAACAAAATCCATTAATTCTAAAATAAGCTCCTCACCTTCAATATATCTCAATTTTTGTAGGCATTCATACATACAACTCTGTGACATACTTTTACTTTTACTTTTACTTTTACTTTTACCTTTACCTTTACCTTTACCTTTACCTTTACCTTTAAAACAAACCAACACCTCTCTAACTTCTAATATAGATCTATTTAATGATATTTCTTTTCTAACACTATCAATAACTTCTTGCTGCTCTGACATTTTGTCCATCTACTTTTTAAATTAGCTAACGACTTTTAGTATTTTGAAAGAGGCATAGACAGCATTGTCGAAAATCATTCATGTTAATACCAATCATTATACAAGTTCTAAATCAATCGGGTTATTTGTATCGATTTTTATTTTTACGTTTGCAGTTGACTCTACAAAAATCGTATCTCGCCCACACTCTGTTACATTAAAAAAAGGATTGGACGCCTCTGAATAAAGCACCCAAATTAATTCCTTGCCTTCATCAAGGTACGCTATGAATCCCTCTGAACCATAGCTACCTTCGCCAACGCAACAATAAAAACCATTAGATAATTTTATGCTCTTCACTATATCAATAGATGTAACCTCTTCTTTGTTTTTATTATAAAAATCAGTAAAATCAAAAAAACATCCTTTTTTTTTATCCGAAATAGGATAAGATGTAATCTTATAAGAAAAAGCTTTTCCATCAGAAAAATAAATAGCACCCTTTATTGGAAGATATTCCTGACACCATAATTCAGATATAATACTTTTCATTTAATTATCCACATTTTGTAGGCCGTATACTTAAACCGTCATCCGGGACAATTCCACCGGCTTTAACATTTCGGCGATCTCTAAATCTTTGCTGGAATTTTTCCCACCACGTTTTTCCAGTAGAAGAATCAGGATGAGGTGAGTTAGGATCGACTACAGTAACTTTAACTTTGTCTAAACCTGCTTCTAAGGCTGCATCTAATCGCCTGTTATCGTAAGTAACTAATTGACCATTAACATCAACCACGTTTAGTGGCGATCTATTCCAGTCCCACTGACCATTTCTCATAATTTCAGCATAATCATTAGCTGAAATAGTCCTCTGTGAAAAATTGATATCATTTGGATTGACCCACTCAGTAGTCAACCCAAGCGGATCTATCCAAGTTAACGGATTCGGCGCATATGCATACTGGTTCAGTCCCCCCGCCAGCCCTATCGGGTCCTGCGTCGTGAACCGTCCCACCTCCGGGTCATAGTACCTCAGCGTGTTGTAATGTAAACCCGTCTCCTCATCGCTGTACTGCCCCGGATACCGCAGCGGCTGTACCGCCAGCCCTCCGCACTCTTTCTCCAGCCGAACATGCGGGATGACCCTCCCCCATGCCCGGGATTTTCCGCACCACCGGATATGCCCCTCACCGTCCGTCACTTCCAGCGGGGTTCCGTTCAGGTCCGTGTGAAAATACGCCGTCTCACGCTCCCCGCCTTCCCGCGTGACGGTGAGGATTTCGAAGGGGTGCATCGTGCTGATCGCCGACGGCGACGAGGTGCAGGAGCTGCGCGAGCAGCTTTATCAGGTGCGGCAGGTGGTGAAGGGGATTAAGGAAGCGGTTGTTTAGTAGGCTGAACGGCGGCTAAATAAAAAATAAGCCGGGAAGATTTTGGGATGTTTCCCGGCGTTTTAATTATCACCGTTACATTTAATTTAATAATAAAATAATCGAGGGCGGTTGTCCTTTTTCTCTACATTTTTTACTAACAAACTCAATACAAATTATCAAAGTGTCTTTTATTTTTTGATCGACAGAAGAAAATCCTTTTAACTCTAATAGTAAATATTCATCATCCGTTATATGTATAGATGTCATTTCATCTTGTGGATAACGTAAACTGAAAAGACAATCAATCAAAGCATCACCATTTCTACCAAAAAAATCTGGAAACCCAAATTTATCAGACAGTTGATCATAAAAATCATCTATTGTTTTTACTTGATAAAAATCAATTAATACTCTGCTCCCTAGTTTCATTACTTCCATCCTCCAAGAGAAATTTCAATAAATGAATCATAGTGATCATGAGTATAGTATGCTTTTCCTGTAGCGCTATCGACAACAATACGTCTTGCTCCATTTCCACCAGTATTAGGTGTTTTTACGGTCCATTCTCTATATGGCCCACTACCAGTATTAAGGCGCTGGCTATTAGAATTACCAATGGTATGTGTATTGCCAAATATAGTTCCATCGTTTGAGTAGAATAGATTGTTTGATTTAATCCTGTCTATTGTTTTTTGTACTTCCCTCATATCAGTAGGGGTCATTTTATGTCCCCACTTATCACTTACTGCCGCATGAAATTCTTTTGGATTCTTAGCTGAATGAGTACATTTAAGACCAAGGGGATCGATCCAACTTAATGAATTCGGCGCATACTGATAAAGATTCAGTCCCCCCGCCAGCCCTATCGGGTCCTGCGTCGTGAACCGTCCCACCTCCGGGTCATAGTACCTCAGCGTGTTGTAATGTAAACCCGTCTCCTCATCGCTGTACTGCCCCGGATACCGCAGCGGCTGTACCGCCAGCCCTCCGCACTCTTTCTCCAGCCGAACATGCGGGATGACCCTCCCCCATGCCCGGGATTTTCCGCACCACCGGATATGCCCCTCACCGTCCGTCACTTCCAGCGGGGTTCCGTTCAGGTCCGTGTGAAAATACGCCGTCTCACGCTCCCCGCCTTCCCGCGTGATGCGCGCCAGCGGCGTGTAATGCTCATCCGGGTCATACACATAACTGCGCGTCGTGCCCCCGCGCCTCTCCTGCACCAGCCGCAGCCCTTCCCAGCGAAAATACGTCTCCTCTGCCTCCGCGCTGTCTCCGTAAACCACACGCTTGCTCGTCCGACGGCCCAGCACATCATACCGATACTCCGCACGGTACCGCCCTTCCGGGCCCTCACCCCACGCCTTTATCAGCCTGTTTTCATCGTCATAACGAAACTGCTGCGTCCCGCTCCCCTCCGTGCGTTCCGTCAGGTTTCCGAATCCGTCATACCGGTACCCTGTCCCTTTCCAGAACGGTAACCGGTTGCTTCTGAATCCTTCCGGTCTCCCGTTATGATGCGTATCCCACTCCACCTCCGGCAGCGCAAAGATATTGTCCGCCCTGTCATAGCTGAATCGCTCCTCGCCACCCTCAGGACCCGGCAGCTCATACCCCAACAGGCGACTCTCTGCGTCATACCGGTACCGCTGCACCCCGCGGAACGGGTCCTCCGTTTTCACCAGCTCTCCCGCCAGGTCGAAATGAAAACGCCGCCACACTTTACCCTGCTGCGCCCGCGCCGCCGTCATATCCGGCATATCCCCCGCGCACGCACTCTGCCAGTGCCGGCGCCCCCGCGCGTCATACCCCCGCCACTGTGTCAGCGCCCCCTGACTTCGCCGGATTTCACGGTGCAGGTCGTCCCGCTCAAACTCCGTCACCACCTCGTTGTCGCAGCGGATGGCGCTCACATGCCCCGACCCGTAGTGCAGCCACTGCAGCGTTGTGTTATCCGGCAGGGTCAGCGCCGTCAGCTCGCCCAGTAGCCCCCACCGGTACTGCGTCGTTTCCCCGTCCAGTACCTCTTCCAGCACCCGGCCGTTTTTATCCCGTTTCAGTTGCAGCACACCGTGCTGGATTCCCTGCGCCTCTCCCGCCGCCGTCGGCCTGCGCTCAAGCTGAACTAAACGCCCGGCCGCATCGTGTGTATAAAAGCGCGTCGTCATCTCCGTATGGCAGCTGAGCGGCCGGTCGCCCCGGTCATACTCGTACGTTTTTGTCCTCCGCTGCGTCGGGTTATGCGCATAATCCGAACCCAGCCACTCCAGACTCGCCGGCCGCCCCGCCGCATCATACTCAATTCGCCGGCGCGTGCTGTCCGGGCGCCACTCTTCGGCCAGTCGGTCGCTCACGTCATACCGGAACCGGTACTCGCCCCCGTTCGCATTCAGTAAACGGCTCAGGTTACCCCGCGCATCGTAGTCGTACTGGATTGTCCGGCTCAGCCTGTCGACCGACTGCAGCGGCTGCCCTCGCTGGTTATAGCGCCACTCCCGCCGTTGCCCGGCGGCATTCTGATGATATCTGAGCTGCCCTGACGGGTAATAACGGAACGTCTCCTGTGTGGCATCCGGATGATGGATGGCCTGCAGCTCATGCAGGCTGTTATACACAAACGACGTGACCTCACCTTGCATATTTCTGATGCTGGCAAGGTCTCCGCGGGGAGTCCAGGTGTAGGAAGTCGACTTACCCGAGCAGTCGGTGTGCTGCACCAGTTGACCTTTTTCATCCCAGACCAGCTGCTTTTCCCCGCCCCCGGCATCCGTTATCCGCACCGGCAACCCCCGCTCATCGAAGGCATAACAGGTCCGGTAACGGCATGGCGCTGGATGTTGGCAGCAGCCACAACCAGTCCGTGACCAGCGACATCGGTGCCCGTGTGGAGAAGACCTTCAATACGCGCCTTGGCAACCTGACGCCGTTCGTACAGGCATCGTGGATTCATCAGTATGACGATCGCCAGATGAGCAGCACCGCGACCTTTGGTGCCGACAGCATCGGTGAAACGCAATTCACCACCAAAGGGGCCTCCCCGGTGAAAGACATGGCCGGGATTGCCATCGGCAGCACGCTGTATAACGCGCAGGATCTGACCCTCGACGCACGTTATGACCTGCAGGCTGGCGAGCGTTATCAGGCGCATACCTTCAGTTTGCGTCTGCGCAAAACCTTCTGATACGTCCCCCAACGGGAGCCACTACGGCTCCCGTTTTCTTTTTCGCAACGCCTCACACACACATTTCGTCACAACCGCTTATCTGGAGCTAACCCACAGCGGCACCTATACTCCGCTTATGTTTTACCCACTTCGCCTGATGCTATGACGACTCAAACCCTGACCCGCCCCTGGCGCGTACCGGGCGCTATCGCCCTGATCCTGCTGGTTCTCTACACCGCGTTCACCCTGCATTCCCACTGGGCTGACTTTTTACAGTGGTGCCTGAACACGCAAATCACGCTTCATCGCTATCTGGTGATGTACCTGCTCCAGCTCAATAACCACCAGTACACCGGCGGACTCTGGCTTTTATCGGGCGCCTTCTTTTATGGCGTGCTGCACGCCATTGGGCCAGGGCATGGCAAATTTATCGTGGCGACCTGGCTCACGACCAACAATGAAAACCAGACGGCAGCACGCGTCATCCCCTTCCTGGGCAGCCTGATGCAGGGCGTGAGCGCGATTCTGTTTGTCTTTATTCTGGCGGTGGGGTTCAACCTTGCCTCGGGGGATCTCAGTCAGAGTCGCTGGTATGTGGAGAAAATCAGCGCGGTGATGATTGGCGGCTTCGGCTGCTGGCTTATCTGGCAGACGGCAAAAACGCTGAAACCGAAAAGGCTGAAAATAACGGGGCTGCGACCGCTGGCCAAAGAGCATACCCATGACGCGGACTGCGGCTGCGGGCATCACGGCGTGGGTGTCAGCACCCAGGGTGACTGGAAAACGCGTCTCGGCATTATTTTGGCCATTGGCGCGCGGCCATGCAGCGGGGCCATCATGATTTTGCTGTTCTCAAACGCGCTGGGGATTGTGACCTGGGGCATGGCAGCGGTCATGACCATGTCGTTTGGCACCGCGCTGTCGATTATGGGGCTGTCGCTGGCCGTTCGTTACGCCCGAAACAGCACCGCGGCTTTCTTTAATCAAGAGTCCGGGCAGTTACCCTGGCTGCTGCCGGCGTTTCGTATCGCAGGCGGTCTGGCGTTGATTCTCTTTGCGGTGGTGCTGTTTTTGACCGTTATCCCGGTCAGCGCCAACGGCGACTACATAGCGGCAGGCTGCTGATACATAAAAAAACCCGGCTTTCGCCGGGTTCTCAGATTACTCATCAATCTTCGGATGCTGCTGAACAAGCCGCGTACGCTTCTCCTGCAAGTCCGCAATCTCTTTGTCGATATCTTCGATTTTCTGCTCAATATTGTCGTGATGCTCGCGCAGGATCTCTTTGGCTTCCTGGATATCCGATGCCGCAGGCGTTGCGCCTTTCAACGGTTTGTTGGCCGTCTCTTTCATCGTGATCCCCGTCAGCAGACCGATAACGGCAATCACCATCAGATAGTACGCCGGCATCATCAGGTCAGACGTACTCTCCACCAGCCAGGCGGCTAAGGTTGGCGTCAGACCGGCAACCAGCACCGAGATGTTAAATGCACTGGCCAGCGCGCTGTAGCGAATGTGCGTCGGGAACATCGCCGGGAGCGTTGAGGCCATCACGCCGGTAAAGCAGTTCAGCACCACCGCCAGCATCAGCAGGCCCGCAAAAATCAGCCCAATGACGTTACTGTTGATCAGCAGGAATGCCGGAATAGAGACCACCAGGAGCGCCACGCTGCCTAACAGTACGAAAGGACGGCGGCCAAAGCGGTCACTCAGCAGCCCCATCACCGGCTGCACGAACAGCATACCGATCATAATGGCAATGATAATCAGCACACCGTGGTCTTCAGAATAATGCAGGTTGTGCGACAGGTAGCTCGGCATGTAGGTCAGGAGCATGTAATAGGTGACGTTGGTGGAAATCACCAGACCGATACAGGTCAACAAGCTGCGCCAGTGTTTGGTGGCAATCTCTTTGAACGAAACTTTCGGGCCTTCCTGCAAACCTTCGCGGTCGCCCTGCTCCAGCTTATCCACATGCTGCTGGAACGCCGGGGTCTCTTCCAGCGCATGACGCAGATAGAGGCCAATCACGCCAAGCGGCAGGGCGAGGAAGAACGGAATACGCCAGCCCCACTCAAGGAAGTTGGCTTCGCCGAGGATAGTAGAGAGCAGCACAACCACGCCCGCACCCAGCACAAAGCCCGCGATAGAACCGAAATCCAGCCAGCTCCCCATGAATCCGCGTCGTCTGTCCGGCGAGTATTCCGCCACGAAGATGGACGCACCGGTATATTCCCCGCCCACCGAGAAGCCCTGCGCCATTTTACACAGCAGCAGCAGAATCGGGGCCCAAATACCTATCGAGGCATACGAGGGAATAAGGCCAATACAGAATGTACTGACGGACATGATAACAATGGTGATAGCGAGAATTTTCTGGCGCCCGTACTTGTCACCGAGCATCCCGAAGAATAATCCCCCGAGGGGACGAATCAGGAACGGGACGGAAAAGGTCCCTAAAGCAGCAATCATCTGTACGCTAGGATCGGCATCCGGGAAAAACACCTTACCGAGTGCGTAGGCCACAAAACCATATACCCCGAAATCAAACCACTCCATCGCATTACCCAGCGATGCGGCGGTGATTGCCTTACGCAATTTACCGTCATCAATAATGGTCACATCGCGCAGCGTGATGGGTTTAATTCTTTTCCTTTTTAACATAGTTTCCTCTTTTGACTTTCGCCCGAAACCACCCGGCATTATTCCGCGTTATCGCCGGGGGTATTACGCCGCCTCTTGCAGCGTCCTTATTCAAGCGTAGCAGGTTTACTTCCACGGGCTGGTTACAGCCTGTACAACCGAACCTGTTGACGCCTGTTGGGGCAGTGAACGACTCCTTTTTACCCTAACAGGGTTTAAAAACGTGATCAACTTCACACAAAATAACGGTGTGACCCTCAACACAGTTTCCATAACGTAAATACCTTTATCCCGAAACCGCGTTTTACTTAACGGGAAATCCTGTTCAAAAAATATAAGGTTTTCCCCGTTCACTTCAAAATACTCAGTAGATAACGGCGGTGACTATTACTTTGCTAGCGGTAATTCGCACCGGATATTTACAAGCTCTTCACAGCAATTTTAATAATCGAAAGCCTTTAGAAATCTTTACACGGAATATGTGATGAAGATAACTAAAACACTGTTTTATTTTCATTGAATCGATATTCCAATGATCGCATCATACGCCCAGACACAACACTGCTAAGGATAACGAGATTCATAGCCTGACCTCGCCCCTGCCCCTTACCTGGCAGGAAACGGTTAAAGGTAACAAGACCTTAGCAGTTTAACTCTTTGAATAAATAACAGTTAATTTCTGGTTTTTCTCGGTCATACCACATGATGAGAAGTGAGGATTTATTATGAAGATCAAAGCCACTATTGAACGAATCCCTGGCGGGATGATGTTGATACCCTTGCTTCTCGGGGCAATCTTAAATACCCTGGCACCGAATACCGGCGCTTATTTTGGTTCCTTCACCAAAGGGATGATTGGCGGTACCGTTCCAATTCTGGCTGTCTGGTTCTTCTGTATCGGGGCGTCTATTGATTTACGCGCGACCGGTACCGTATTACGTAAATCCGGCACGCTGGTTGTCACAAAAATCGCCGTGGCCTGGGTGGTTGCGATGATTGCCGCCTCGTTCATACCTGAAGGCGGAATTCAAACCGGTTTCTTCGCAGGCATTTCCGTACTGGCTATCGTTTCTGCGATGGATATGACCAACGGCGGCCTTTATGCCAGCCTGATGAACCAGTACGGCTCCAAAGAAGAATCCGGTGCCTTCGTATTGATGTCGCTGGAATCCGGCCCGCTGATGACCATGGTCATTCTGGGCTCCGCCGGTCTGGCCTCTTTTGAACCCCACCACTTTATCGGTGCGGTACTGCCGTTCCTGATTGGTTTCGCCCTGGGTAACCTCGACCACGATCTGCGCGCCTTCTTCAGCAAAGCTACGCCGGTTCTGATCCCGTTTTTCGGCTTCGCGCTGGGTAACACCATTAACCTGGGCGTGATCATGCAAACCGGCCTGTTGGGGATTTTCCTCGGCGTAGCGGTCATCATCATCACCGGTATTCCGCTGATCATCGCCGACAAAGTTATCGGTGGCGGTAACGGTACGGCCGGGGTAGCGGCCTCTTCCGCAGCCGGTGCTGCCGTCGCCAACCCGGTCATCATTGCGCAGATTAACCCGGCATTTGAACCTGTCGCGGCATCCGCAACCGCGCTGGTCGCCGCCAGTGTGATTGTGACGGCGATTCTGGTGCCCATTATCACAGCACTCTACGCCAAACGGTTTGGCAACATTCCGGTCGCGGAAAAAGCGGCAGAGAAACCGGTCGAATCCGTGGGGCACTAACAAAAAACCCCAGCCCGAGGGCTGGGGTTTTGCTTTGCAGCTGCATCCTGCAATTAGCCATCAACATGGGTTAATTGCACGGCACATCTTATTTATTCGCCGAAAATCTCATCCACCATCGCACTCGCCAGGCGCGTTGCCGAGCAGAGTCGCGGCATGCCTAACGCCACGGTTTGCCAGCTCTGGGTCACCGACCAGCAAATCGGGTGCCGTTCAGCATCACACCAGTCACCCAGCCAGCCCAGTAAGTCCTTGTAATCCATCAGCCCGGGCGTTGCCGGTGTCGTTAACCATTGATGATAAAAATGCCGGGTGGACGAGGAGGCATTAATCCCCTGCGCCAGAAAATCGGCCGCCATCGCCCGCAGATTGTCTTTTAGCATCGATGCCACTTCGCTGCTTGCCAGGCGACAGGCATCGCCAAATGCCCCCCAGCGCAGCTCTTCCAGCGCCACATAGCAGCGCCCCGCCATCGACCAGCCGCCGTAATTGCCTGCGCGCCAGCGGGTAAAAATCTGTTCACTGTGATGCCCGGCCTGCACCGTCAGCCCACGCTGGGTCAGCGCTTTTTCTTTCCACCCTGCGCGCTGACTGAAATGTTCAATCATCTCGTCATACTGCTGCTGGTTGTTACCCGCGCCGTTCACCGGGCGGCGCTCAGACTGCTGCAAGGCCACTAAGCGTTGGGTGATGCGCGTCAGCGCCAGGTGGCCGGGATCAAGCATGCTGGCCAGCTTTTCCGCTAGCCCTAAGCGTAAGGTGTCGTTCTCATTTAACACGCCCGACATGGCCCACGGGCGCAGCTGCGTTTGCGCCATCACTTCCTGGGTTAACCGCTCACGAAACAACTGCTGTTGGGGCATAATCTGGCTCTGGCGAGGCGCATCAACGCCCTGCACTAAGTCCACGATGAACTTGGGATGGATACATTCCAGCGTCCGCCCAGGCCCTTCCAGTAGTCGATTTTTCATGGTTGTTCTGCCGCGAATAAAGTTTGAATATCATCGCGTAACAGGCGTGCATCTTCCTGAATCCAGTGGGCGGTCTTGATGCAATGTCGCAGATGCTGTCGCAACGCCTGCACTGAAGATTCGTTTTGTTGACGTATCGCCAGACTGTCACGCAAACTTTCTTGTAGTCCCGCCAGACTTAGCGAGAACTCGGCGAAGAAAGTTGCCATTCCTGCCGTAACAGAAACATCGACCTGAGCGGCTAAAGCTTTACGAATTTGTTCACAAAAATGAGCAACATGCTGCGTGAGCTTTTGCTGCAAAGAGGCCACATCAATCACATAACGGGTGCGCGTCACCACGTAATCATCCCAGCCCCAGCTCGGATTATTCAGCCAGCGCGAAACGGTTTCACGCACGCTCCCGGAGCGGGGAACCTGGCCTGCCGGGGTATCTTCAGAGGCGATAGCATTGCTGAAAAGCTGCCGGGTATTGAAGTTCAGCGCGCTGGACTGGAAGGCCGGAAAACTGATGCGCGCGCGGAAACCTGCATGACTCAACTCTTCCTTGATGCGCATCTCGATGGGGCGCATGGCGTCGTTCAGGGAGCGGGTCAGCGTGTTTTCCAGTTGGTCAAAGCGCATCGCCAGCTCGCGGCTGATTTTTTCCTGCGCTGCCAGAAGGATAGCCTCACAGGAAGAGCGCATTTTGCTCAGTACGCTTTGCGCCTGACCCTCGTCTTCCAGCACCAGCTGGCCAGGTGAAAACTCCGCATCAAGACGCAGATTCACCTGGCTTTCATTGACCATGTTCATCAGGTTGCCATCGCGGAACCAGGCGTCAATGGCCGCAATAATGTCGGTCTGCTGGTTGTGAATAAAGAGGTTAGCGGCAGCCAGCGCCTCGTCCACTTCATGATCAATCTCATCGCTGACGCTGACCTGGCAGGTTTGCAGCAGCGTCATATCCTCTTCGAGGCGCGCGATATTGTGCTCCAGGTTCTCAAACGCGACGGTCAGCCCCTGATAGCGGAAATCCAGGTACTCACGTGCGCTCTGGGCGTAATTGAGCAGCTTGTGCGACGCCGAACGCAGCGCATACAGCGAGGCGTTAGCGTGTGCTGCATGCAGCAGCTTGCGAATCGGCTGCTCAAAGAGGGAATCCTGCCACAGCAGTTCCGCAGCATGGTGGATATGCTCAACATCGTCCAGGTCGGCGGTACGCCAGCGCCTGCCCAATGCCGCTTCGGCAAAGTCCTGCACCCAGCGCTGATCTTCCGGGTCCGGCAATTTGCCGCGATGCTTGATTTCATGGCGCGCACGGTTAGCCAGATAGCCCCACATGGACGAGACCGGGAAAATCTGGGTCGGATTAATGTGCCCTTTCATTAAGGTGCCTGAGATCAGGGCACGAACCTGATCTTCGTCATCGCTGTTTCGATCCTTCTGATCGAATTTATTGACCAGCGCGTACAGCGGCACCGAACGCCCAACGGCCGAAACCGCCCGGCGAACCTCCTCATCGGAGATCGACTTAAGCTGGGTATAGTCCATCACCGCCAGCACCGCAGAAGCGCGTGCCAGCTGCTCGTTAAGCATTTTTTGCAGGTGCGGTTGCCCCGCTTCATTCGGCCCGGGGGTGTCCAGCAGCGTCAGTTGACCGACATCGTTATCCAGCCCGGCGAGATGAACAAATTCCACTTCAATAACAGGGATATTTTCCACCGAGGCATAAGCGGAAAAAGGAAAATCGACATCCAGTGCTTTAGATAAACGCACCAAATCATTAAGACTTTTTAAACAATGAAAAATGGGTTGTGCACCCAAATAATGTTTATCAAAGGCATCGCCCTGCGTAATACGATCGAGCAGCGCACTCATGTCTTTGTCCACTTCCACCCTTTGCGCCAGTTTTTCCCGATCGAAATTAAACAGGCGGGTTTGCAATTGTTGCGTTAACGCATCAATCGGGCCGACGTGGGAAAAATGCAAAACAGGTTCTTTTTGACCTGGCGTATGACGAATCAATGTCGGTAACGCGGTCATTGGCCGGTTACGGTTCGGCAGCACTTCTGTACCGACGATGGCATTAATGGTGGTCGATTTCCCGGCCTTCATGGTACCGACGATCGCTAACACCATCTCCAGACGGGTAATTTTACGCAACTCATTGTGCAGCGTGGCCTGCTGTGTCTCGATGCCACGCGCGCTGAAATGTAAGGGGAGTACATTTGCGTTTTCTGCTTTTTTACCAGGATCCACTTCATCCAGTGTTGCTAACGGCAGGGTCTTGAGCGCCTGCAGGTTATGCAATGAGAGCTGCAACAACCTCTCTGCTTCCTGGCTTAATTCGAAAATTGTCTGTGTGTGCATATAAAAGTCTTTCCTTAACGCAAATTTCTTACTTTTATTAAGCCGCAATGTTTTATTTGTGAAGTTTCGGCTTTTATAATTACGTGTGGAAAATATCTTATAAAAGATAAGCACCTGATGATTATCAGGAAATTATATTTCTCTCGAGAAACTGACAGAGAACGCCCCCCTGGCCAATAAAGGCCGGGGCGATACAGAGCGTAGCGCATTTTCAGGAGCTGCCAGAATATATCGTCATTTATTTACCCCCCCAATTTGCGAGGTAATTAACTGCCTTCGATTGAAGGCTTAGCAAGGATGACTGCATGTTCGTTATTAACACCGAATGCTTCATCCCACCATATCTGAATTGGCAAAGAGTGGCAATTTCAAGGCGAAAATATTCTAAATATCATGCATAAGAGATTCCTCAGGATTGGACGGGATTAGCATCACCCAACCCAATGACAGGTTATGTCACCTCTATCACTTTTTTATCTTTTGCTGAAAAAAAGAATAGCAACAGCAAAAGTGCGGACTTGTTGTATAATCGCGCTCCTTTCAGGCGAAGCATCGCCTTTTTTGCTGGCCTGTTTCCAGCGCTGTATGTACTTTCTGAGGATATCCACATGCAACTCCCTAACTGCCCGAAATGCAATTCCGAATACGCTTATGAAGATAATGGCATGTTCATCTGCCCGGAATGCGCTCACGAGTGGAATGATAATGAAGTGTCACAGGACGGCGACGAACTTATCGTCAAAGATGCCAACGGCAATCTGCTGGTCGACGGCGACAGCGTCACCGTGATTAAAGATCTCAAAGTCAAAGGCAGTTCGTCGATGCTGAAGATCGGCACGAAAGTGAAAAACATTCGCCTGGTGGAAGGCGACCATAATATCGACTGCAAAATCGACGGTTTCGGCCCGATGAAACTGAAGTCAGAATTCGTTAAAAAGAACTGACCCACCTTTCAGCGTTAAAACTGCTCTTCGAGCTGGCGCTCTTCGTCATCTAGCTGACGACGCTCTCTGTCAAGCTGGCGCTGCCTGTCGTCGAGCTGGGCGCGGCGGTCTTCAAGCTGTCTGCGCCGCTCTTCATATTGCCTGCTCCGATCGTCGCTACGGCGGCGATCTTCTTCATAACGTCTGTCGTCATCACTGCTCTTACCGTTCTGGTTATAGGCATCGTTAATTGCGTGCTGAATATTGCCGATAGCATCGTCAATAATATCCGCCTGTGCCCACGGGCTGGAGAGGAAGAGTGCGCTGATAAACAGCAGGGTTGCATATCGTTTCATAAAGCCAGCCTCAGAATTGGACTGGCTTTACCTTAATAAAGGCACCTGGCGGCGAGTAGCGGAGGAATCCCAAACCCGGACTCAGGTTACGGCTTGTGCTGCTCTGCTTCGATTTGCGCGATAGCGGCCACGCGCGTCTGGTGGCGCCCGCCCTCAAACTCCGCCGCCAGCCAGCTATCCACAATCATTTTGGCCAGTTCAAGTCCCACCACCCGTGAGCCAAAAGCCAGCACGTTGGTGTTGTTATGCTGACGCGACAGCTGCGCGGAATAAGGTTCACTGCACACCACGGCGCGAATACCGGGGAATTTGTTGGCCGTAATCGAGATGCCCACGCCGGTACCGCAAATGAGGATCCCGGCATCAACCTCTCCCGCCACCACCGCTTCGGCAACGGCACTGGCATAACGCGGGTAGTCCGTACGCTCCCCGGACCACGTCCCTTTATCAGTGACGTCAATACCTTTTGCCGCCAGGTGCGCCAGAATATCGTCTTTAAGGATAAAACCAACGTGGTCACAGCCGAATGCAATCTTCTTCATCTCTTCCGCCTTGTGGGTGAGCAAACTTTACGGACCCGGTAGATTTTGTGATTTTGGACCGGTCTGAAGTGACTTAAAACCGCAAAATCTCCGGGTACAGCGCCCTTTCTACACAGGCTTAATTTACAAATCAACCCTATTTTGTGTGCTAAACCACGATGAAAAATGAAGATCATTTCAGATAAAACAAATCAAATATATGTTTTTAAACATAATATTTAAAAGCCACGCACCAAACCAAAGCCTTCAACTTCACAAAAATATAAACTTTATGAATTTTAGTATTGTGTGAAGTTACCGACATATTTATGATGCGTCTTGTGGTGATATAGTGTCGTCTTCACTACAAGGACAAGAGAGAGAAATGAGTCAGTCAGAGTTTGATCAAGGACTCCCCAATGGCATCGGCCTCGCCCCCTGGCTGCGAATGAAGCAGGAAGGGATGACCGATAACGAGAGCCGCATTGTGGACTGGTTACTCACACCAGGTCATCTCAGCGACGCACCTGCCATTAAAGATGTGGCGGAAGCGCTGGCCGTATCAGAGGCGATGATCGTGAAGGTGTCGAAGCTGCTGGGGTTCAGCGGGTTTCGTAACCTGCGCAGCGCACTGGTCGACTACTTTTCTCAGTCCGAGCAGGTTCTGCCCGCAGAGCTTGCCTTCGACGAAGCACCACTGGATGTGGTGAATAAAGTTTTTAACATCACACTGCGCACCATCATGGAAGGCCAGTCGATTGTGAATGTGGAAGAGATTCATCGCGCGGCGCGCTTTTTCTACCAGGCGAAGCAGCGTGATCTGTACGGCGCGGGCGGTTCGAACGCCATCTGCGCCGATGTACAACATAAGTTTTTACGTATTGGCGTGCGCTGCCAGGCTCATCAGGACGCGCACATCATGATGATGTCCGCCGCGTTGTTGCAGGAAGGCGACGTTGTCCTGGTGGTTTCCCACTCGGGCCGGACAAGCGATGTCAAAGCAGCAGTAGAACTGGCGAAAAGAAATGGGGCAAAAATAATTTGCATCACACATAGCTACCATTCGCCAATAGCCAAAATGGCCGACTTTATTATTTGCTCGCCAGCACCAGAGACCCCTTTATTAGGGAGAAACGCATCCGCACGGATATTACAATTAACCTTACTGGATGCATTCTTTGTATCGGTTGCCCAACAGAATATCGAACTGGCAACCAAAAATATGGAAAAGACCGGTGCAATCGTTGACTTCTTTTCACCGGGCGCACTGAAGTAAAAATTTAACGTACCGTAACGTGAAGTAAAACAATTTGAAGTAAAACACAAAGGTTAATCCCATGTGCTATGTGGGATTAATCGCAACGATTCCCTACAATGAGAATACTGCTATGAATAAATACCTGAAAATATTCAGCGGCGCTGCTATGGGTTTAATGTTGTCCACCAGCGCTTTTGCCGCCGCCGACTATGCCGTCGTATTAAAAACTCTGTCTAACCCATTCTGGGTGGATATGAAAAAAGGCATCGAAGACGAAGCAAAAACACTGGGTGTCAGTGTGGATATTTTCGCATCGCCTTCTGAAGGTGATTTCCAGTCACAATTGCAATTATTCGAAGACCTGAGCAATAAGAATTACAAAGGTATCGCGTTTGCTCCACTGTCTTCCGTAAACCTGGTGATGCCGGTGGCGCGTGCCTGGAAAAAAGGTATTTATCTGGTTAACCTCGATGAAAAAATCGATATGGATAACCTGAAAAAAGCAGGCGGTAACGTCGAGGGCTTCATTACCACCGATAACGTGGCCGTTGGCGCGAAAGGCGCAGACTTTATCATTGAGAAACTGGGCGCCCAGGGTGGCGAAGTGGCCATTATCGAAGGTAAAGCCGGTAACGCCTCCGGTGAAGCGCGCCGCAACGGTGCCACCGAAGCCTTCAAAAAAGCCAGCCAGATCAAACTGGTTGCCAGCCAGCCTGCTGACTGGGACCGTATCAAAGCGCTGGACGTTGCCACTAACGTGCTGCAGCGTAACCCTGACCTGAAAGCTTTCTATTGCGCCAATGACACCATGGCAATGGGTGTGGCCCAGGCCGTCGCCAACGCAGGCAAAACCGGTAAAGTGCTGGTTGTCGGCACCGACGGTATTCCTGAAGCACGTAAAATGGTGGATGCCGGTCAGATGACCGCCACGGTTGCTCAGAACCCAGCTAACATTGGTGCAACGGGCCTGAAAATGATGGTGGACGCCGCGAAAACCGGCAAAGTGATTCCGCTGGATAAAGCGCCACAGTTCACGCTGGTCGACTCTATTCTGGTCACCAAGTAATACAGGTAAGTGCGGCCTGATGCCCTCACCCCGGCCCTCTCCCACTGGGAGAGGGTGAACACAAAAGGTAATCTATTATGGTCACGCCATATATTTCGATGGCGGGTATCGGCAAATCCTTTGGTCCGGTTCACGCATTAAAATCCGTTGATTTAACTGTTTATACCCATGAAATACATGCCTTATTGGGTGAGAATGGTGCCGGTAAATCAACGCTGATGAAAGTATTATCGGGCATTCATGACCCGACCAAAGGCACCATTACCATAAATGACGTTAATTACGACAAACTCGACCATAAGCTGGCGGCACAACTGGGCATCGGCATTATTTATCAGGAACTCAGCGTTATTGATGAATTAACCGTGCTGGAAAATTTATATATTGGCCGCCATATCACTAAGAAAGTTTGCGGCGTCAATATTATTGACTGGCGAGAAATGCGTGTCCGCGCGGCAATGATGTTATTACGCGTTGGCCTAAAAGTCGATCTCGATGAAAAAGTGGCGAACTTATCTATCAGCCACAAACAAATGCTCGAAATTGCTAAAACATTAATGCTCGATGCCAAAGTTATTATTATGGACGAGCCAACTTCTTCGCTGACGAATAAAGAGGTTGATTATCTTTTTCTGATAATGAACCAGCTACGCAAAGAAGGCACGGCCATTGTTTATATTTCGCATAAGTTGGCCGAAATTCGCCGTATTTGCGACCGTTATACCGTAATGAAAGACGGCAGCAGCGTGTGCAGCGGCATGGTCAGCGACGTCTCCAACGACGATATTGTCCGGCTGATGGTCGGGCGTGAGCTACAAAACCGCTTTAACGCCATGAAAGAAAGCACCGGCAACGTCGAGCGCGACACGGTCTTTGAGGTGAAAAACGTCACCAGCCGTGACAAGAAAAAGGTCCGCGACATCTCCTTTAGCGTGAACCGTGGCGAGATCCTCGGCTTCGCCGGACTGGTTGGTTCCGGGCGTACCGAGTTGATGAACTGCCTGTTTGGCGTCGACAAACGCGCCAGCGGCGAAATTCGGCTCAATGGCAAGGTGATTTCCCCCCGCTCCCCGCTGGATGCGTTGAAAAAAGGGATGGCTTACATCACCGAAAGCCGCCGTGAAAATGGCTTCTTCGGCAACTTCTCCATTGCCCAGAACATGGCAATCAGCAAGAGCCTGAAGAAAGGCGGCTACAAAGGCGCGATGGGGCTGTTTAATGAAGCGGAAGAACACAAGATTGCCCAGGCCCAGCGCGAGCTGCTGGGGCTGAAGTGTCACTCCGTGGACCAGAACATCACCGAACTTTCCGGTGGCAACCAGCAAAAAGTACTGATTTCAAAGTGGTTATGTTGTGAACCGGAGGTGGTCATTTTTGATGAACCCACACGCGGTATCGACGTGGGCGCAAAAGCCGAAATCTACAAAGTGATGCGCCAGCTGGCGGATGACGGAAAAGTCATTCTGATGGTGTCATCTGAACTTCCTGAAATTATCGCCGTCTGCGACCGCATCGCCGTGTTCTGCGAAGGACGACTGACGCAAATCCTGACCAATCGCGACGATATGAGCGAAGAGGAGATTATGGCATGGGCACTTCCACAAGAGTAAAAAGCGAAATGAGCGAGAAAAAGTCATTCAACTTCGCGCTGTTCTGGGACAAGTACGGCACGTTCTTTATCCTGGCGATTATCGTGGCCATCTTCGGCTCCCTGTCGCCACAGTACTTCCTGACGACCAACAACATCACGCAGATCTTTGTGCAAAGCTCGGTGACGGTGCTGATCGGTATGGGCGAATTCTTTGCCATCCTGATTGCCGGTATCGACCTGTCCGTTGGCGCGATTCTGGCGCTCTCCGGCATGGTGACTGCCAAACTGATGCTGGCAGGCGTGGATCCTTTCTTAGCCGCCGTGATTGGCGGTGTGGTGGTCGGTGGTCTGCTGGGGGCGATTAACGGCTGCCTGGTCAACTGGACCGGTCTGCACCCGTTTATCATCACGCTGGGCACCAACGCCATTTTCCGCGGCATCACGCTGGTTATCTCCGATGCTAACTCGGTCTATGGCTTCTCCTTTGATTTCGTTAACTTCTTTGCCGCAAGCGTGGTCGGCATTCCGGTGCCGGTGCTCTTCTCACTGGCGATTGCGATTGTGCTTTGGTTCCTGACTACCCGCATGCGTCTTGGCCGTAACATTTTTGCCCTCGGTGGCAACAAGAACTCGGCGTTCTACTCCGGGATCGACGTGAAATTCCACGTGCTGGTGGTGTTCATTATCTCCGGTATCTGCGCAGGGCTTGCCGGTGTGGTCTCCACCGCCCGTTTGGGTGCGGCTGAGCCGCTGGCCGGTATGGGCTTTGAAACTTACGCCATTGCCAGCGCCATTATCGGCGGCACCAGTTTCTTCGGCGGTAAAGGGCGCATCTTCTCCGTGGTGATTGGTGGTTTGATCATCGGCACCATCAACAACGGCCTCAACATTTTGCAGGTTCAAACGTACTACCAGCTGGTGGTCATGGGCGGGTTAATTATCGCCGCGGTTGCCCTGGACAGACTGATCAGTAAATAACCTTTTCGTAAAAGCCGCAGGCATTTTGCCCGGTCGGTTCGCGCCTCACCAGGGATAACGCGAACTGACGGGGTTCCTGCAGCCCAAAAACACTAAGATTCAGGAGCTAGCATGAAAATTTCCCCCTCTTTGATGTGTATGGATCTGCTGAAATTTAAAGAACAGATCGAATTTATCGACACCCATGCCGACTACTTTCACATCGACATCATGGACGGTCACTTTGTACCGAACCTGACGCTCTCCCCGTTCTTCGTAAGCCAGGTGAAGAAGCTGGCGAGCAAACCGCTGGACTGCCACCTGATGGTGACCCGTCCGCAGGATTACATCAGCCAGCTGGCAAGCGCAGGCGCAGACATCATCACCCTGCACCCGGAAACCATTAACGGCCAGGCCTTCCGCCTGATCGACGAAATTCGCCGCCTCGGCATGAAAGTCGGTTTGATTTTGAACCCGGAAACCACCGTCGATGCCATGAAGTATTACATCCACAAAGCCGATAAAGTCACGGTGATGACCGTTGACCCAGGCTTTGCCGGTCAGCCGTTTATTCCTGAAATGCTGGATAAAATTGCGGAGCTGAAAGCCTGGCGCGAGCGCGAAGGGCTAAGCTTTGAAATAGAGATTGACGGTTCCTGTAACAAAGCGACCTACAAGCGCCTGATGGAAGCCGGGGCGGATGTGTTTATCGTCGGCACCTCCGGCCTGTTTAACCAGGCTGAGCATATTGGCGATGCGTGGGCCGTACTGGAAGAGCAAGTTCTGGCCGCGAAGAACGAGGTACACCCTCATGCACCAACAGCATAACGTGGTCGCAGGGGTGGATATGGGCGCGACCCATATCCGTCTTTGCCTGCAAACCGCAGCGGGCGACATCCTGCACTGCGAGAAACGCCGCACGGCAGAAACCATCGAAAACGGCGTGGTAGCGGGCATTACCGGCCTGCTGCAACAGCTTTTTGAGCAACACAATGCCCGCTGTTACGGCCTGGTGATGGGGTTCCCGGCGCTGGTCGGTAAAGACAAGCGCACCATTATCTCCACGCCGAATCTGCCGCTGACGCCTGCGTCGCTGGTGGGGCTGGCGGAACAGCTGGAAAGCGCACTGGGCGTGCCGGTGGAGTTTTCCCGCGACGTGAACCTGCAACTGTCGTTTGATGTGCAGGAAAACGGCCTGGCCGACAAAGAAGTGCTGGGCGCGTACCTCGGCACCGGCATGGGCTTCGCCATCTGGCTCAACGGTGCCCCCTGGACCGGTGCGCATGGCGTGGCGGGCGAGCTGGGCCATATTCCGCAGGGCGATATGCAACAGCGCTGCGGCTGCGGCAATCCAGGCTGCCTGGAAACGGTCTGCTCGGGGCTGGCGCTGCGCCGCTGGTACGAACAGCAGCCGCGTGACTATGAACTGGGCGATCTGTTTGTCCACGCGCTGGACGAGCCCTTTGTCCAGGCGTTGCTTGACCATGCTGCGCGGGCGATTGCCACCAGCATCAACCTGTTCGACCCGGATGCGGTGATCCTCGGCGGCGGGGTGATGGACATGCCGTCCTTCCCGCGCGATGCGCTGATTGCCGCCACACGCCAACACGTTCGCCGCCCACTGCCCTGGGAGGCGGTGCGCTTCCTCGCCGCGTCGTCGTCAGCCTTTAACGGCGCACAGGGGGCTGCCGCCCTCGCCCGCAGCCGCTTTACGCCGCAATCCGCCGCAGCGCCTGGGCCAGTTGTACACGGGTAAAGGGCTTGCGCAGTAGCTCCACGTCCGGCAGTGCGGGGTTGTGCGCCGGACGTAAATCCTGCCCGCTTATCAGCAACAGCGGCAGATGCGGGTAGTGCAGACGGGCAAAGTTAATCACCTCCGCACCGCTTAGCCGCCCTGGCAGCATCAGGTCGCTTATCACCATGCCAATCTCCTGCGATGCCGCCAGCAGTTCCAGCGCCTGTTCGCCGCAGTCGGCCTCCAGGGTCAGATAACCCAGCTCATGCAATTGTTCGCACAGGGTCTGGCGTACATCGGCTTCATCTTCCAGCACCAGAATCAGTTTCTCCGCACTGTCCTGCTCCTGGGTCGCCGCTGGCTCGACGGGAGCCGCCACGGGCACCGAAGCGCGAGGAAGCTGTAATCGGACAGTGGTCCCCTGCCCCGGCAGACTCTCAATCTCGACTCGCCCGCCGGACTGGCGCACAAAGCCGTAAACCATCGACAGCCCCAGGCCGCTGCCGCTGCCCGTCTGCTTGGTGGTGAAAAACGGCTCGAAGACCCTGGCTTTCACCTCCTGCGACATGCCGCAGCCCCGGTCGATGACTTCCAGTGCCACCATGTCCTGCCTGCGCCCGTCGGTACGGGTGACGCGCTGGTTCCAGGTGCGAATTTTAATCACTCCGTTCTGCCCTTCCATCGCATCACGGGCGTTCATCACCAGATTGATAATGGCGTTTTCCAGTTGCCCGACGTCAATCCACGCAGGCCAGGCGGGCTGCTGGGCTTCGATCTCCAGCACCAGCGCCGTCGGGAGTGAATGACGCATCAGCTCGCTCAGGTTCTCCAGCAGCGGCTGCATCTCCACCGGATGTGGGTGCAGAGACTGTTTACGCGAGAAGGCCAGCAGGCGCTGGGTGAGCATCGCGCCGCGCTCGGCGGCTTTGAGCGCGCGGGAGATGCGGGCGGCATCCGGCGATGGCGGGCTGACCAGCTCCAGGCTGCCAATAATCACCGCCAGCAGGTTGTTGAAATCATGGGCCAGACCGCCGGTAAGCTGCCCAACAGCTTTCATCTTCTGGCTGTGTAGCAGCGCCTCTTCCAGCCCTTTGCGTTCGGTTCTGTCGAGCACCACATTCACCATGCCGCGCCCCGGCACCGGGCTGAAACGCAGTTCGATGGTGCGATTATCCGCCAGCCGCAGCTCCTGGGCCCTGGGCATCAGGCGCGATAAATTCTCCTGCACATGGCCGGGCAAATCTCCCACCTGGCGCAGCAGGCTCTGGTAATGCAGCCCGCGCTGTAAGGCGTCCGCCGTTAACCCCAGCAGCAGCGGATACTGCGGATTCCACACCACCAGACAGCCGAGATTATCAAACAGCGCAAAGCCGTCGCGCATGGCATGGAAGGTGGTTTCCAGCTGGGTGCTCTTCTCTTTCAGCAGTCGGGAGGTGTGCTCCAGCGAGGCGGTATTGCGGGCGAAGACGTTAAACGCCCGCGCCAGTTCTCCCAGCTCATCACGCCGTTGCAGCGCCGGGACGGAAACGTCTGCTTCCCCGCGCGCTAGCCGGGTCATCGCCCGGGAAATGGCCGTCAGGTTTGAGCCAAGATTGCGATAGATATACCAGCCTGCGCAGCCGGTGATGATCAGCGCCAGCAGGGCAAAGGCGCTGATAAAAATGATGATGGAGCGCATCTCGCGGTGACTCTGGGCAGTACGCTGCTCCGAAGCGCGCGCCACCTGCTCAACGTACTGATTGATGTCGGTATTGAGAATCGCCACCAGCGCTTTGATGTGAAACATCGACCAGTTGATCGCCAGATCGCTCTCTTCCAGTTGCCCGGAAAGCGGGCCGAGCTTGCCGAGCTCAGATTTAAAATCCTGTACGATACCGCTGACCAGCGGGCTGCGCGTCTGCCCCGGTAGCTGGTTCATGATGTCCGTCAGTTGTTGCACCGTGGCCCTGGGCGAAGGGGTGCGAATGGCCGCATCCAGCAGGCGGTCCATCTCACTGAGTAAACGCGGATCGGGCAATGCGCCGCCTTCACGCAGGTTAATGTCCTGCACGTGACGCAAATAACTCTGGTTTTGGTAGAGCGAGCTGAGCAGGGCATTGCGCTCCAGGTGTCGACGCTGCCCGCGCGCCAGCATCCAGGTCACGCTCTGCTCCAGTTCGTTACTGCGCAGGGTAATACGCTCAACAAGCTGCGGCTCCAGGCGTGCCAGCGGTGCCTGAGCCAGCAGTTCCAGCGAACGCTGTAAGGCCGTTTGCGTCGCCTGCAACCGCTCCGCCTCGCCTTTGTACTCCAGCGCGCCCACCACCTGCGACAGCCGCACCGCCGCCGTGGCGACGTTCGCCGTGTCCCGCGCCAGGTTCATGCTGCCGGTCATGTCGTCGAGGGTTTGTTGCTGAACCTGCTCCTGAATCTGGCTGGCGTGACGAAAGCCCAGCACGGCCACGCCGCAGACCATCAGGGTGACCGCCATAACGAGCAGGTTGAAGAACAATAACCGCCCACGGGCGCTGGCGAAGAACGAGTGTTGCCGATAGGGCATAGCGGGCTCCGGTGTCTGTTTCCCCTCACCCTAACCCTCTCCCCAAAGGGGCGAGGGGACTGTTCGGTGCGGGCTGTTCTCTTTGCGCAAAAGAACAAGGGACGGTGCGGTTTGGTTTTCTCCCTCTCCCTTCCAGGGAGAGGGTCGGGGTGAGGGTGCCATTGGTAACGTTAATAAATTGTGATCTTCGTTAACTATTCAGCAATATGACAAATATGAATGCCCAATGAAATTTTGCATTTATTTCACCGTGATGGACTGCATGAATTGAAAACCCTTGCAGGAGCAAGCGATGAGCAAGACGCCGGTTCTGGAGATGCGCAATATTGCCAAAGTCTTTGGCAAGTTTTACGCGCTAAAAGGGGTCGATTTAACGGTCTACGCAGGTGAAATCCACGCGTTAATGGGTGAAAACGGCGCGGGCAAAAGCACGCTCATGAAGATCCTTGCCGGGGCCTACACCGCCACCAGCGGTGAAATCCTGATTGACGGCCAGCCGTTTCATATTAAAGGGCCAAAAGACGCGCTGGCGGCAGGCATTACGCTTATCTACCAGGAGATGCAGTTAGCCCCCAATCTGACCGTCGCCGAAAACATCTTTCTCGGCAGCGAAATTGCCCGCGGTGGGCTGGTGCAGCGCAAGGAAATGCTCACCCAGGCGCAGAGCGTTATCGACCGCCTCGGGGCACAATTCAAAGCCAGTGATTTAGTGATGAAGCTGACCATTGCCGAGCAGCAGCAGGTGGAAATCGCCCGCGCCCTGCACCGCAACAGCCGCATTCTGGTGATGGATGAGCCCACCGCCGCCCTCTCCTCTCGTGAAACCCACCGCCTGTTTGAGCTAATCATGCGCCTGCGTGACGAAGGCATGGCGATCATCTACATCAGCCACCGCATGGCGGAAGTGTATGAACTCTCTGACCGGGTGAGCGTGCTGCGCGACGGCCAGTACGTGGGTAGCCTGCTGCGCGATAAACTCAACGCCTCTGAGCTGGTGCGCATGATGGTCGGCCGCCCCTTAAGCGACCTCTTTAATAAAGAGCGGGATATCCCCAAAGGCGACGTGCGCCTGAACATTCACCACCTCACCGACGGCAATAAAATCCAGCCCGTCAGTTTGCAGGTGCGTGCCGGGGAAATTGTCGCCCTGGCGGGTCTGGTCGGTGCCGGGCGGTCTGAGCTGGCGCAGCTGATTTTTGGCGTACGCAAGGCCACCGGCGGGGTGATTGAAATTGATGGCGAACCGGTGGTTATCCACTCCCCGCGCGCCGCCATTGATTTGGGCATCGGTTTCCTCACCGAAAACCGCAAGGAACAGGGGCTGTTTCTCGAACTGGCGGCGCAGGAAAACATCACCATGGCGACCATCGAACGTGACGCAAATTACGGTATGCTCGACCGCAAAAAAGCGCAGTCCATTTCCGACGACGCCATCAAGCTGCTCAACATCCGCGTGCCCCACTCTCAGGTGCGGGCGGGGGGGCTGTCGGGCGGTAACCAGCAAAAGCTGCTGATCTCCCGCTGGGTCGCCATTGGCCCACGCATTCTGATCCTCGATGAGCCAACGCGCGGCGTGGACGTCGGGGCTAAAAGCGAGATTTACCGCATCATGAGCCAGATGGCACACAAAGGGGTGGCCATCCTGATGATTTCCAGCGAGTTGCCGGAAGTGGTCGGGATGAGCGACCGCGTGTACGTGATGCACGAAGGCAGCATTGCGGGCGAGCTGGAAGGCGCGCGCATCACCCAGGAAAACATTATGACGCTGGCAACCGGCGTGAACGAATCCCACCACCAGGCGGTGCACCATGACTGAACCTAAAGAAACCTCAGCCACTACGGCGCAGCCGGGGGCAAAATCGGCCTCGGCGAAAAAGATGCTGATGGGTGATCTGATGCAAACGGTCGGCATCTTGCCGATTCTGATCCTGATTGTGGCGGTATTTGGCTTTATTGCCCCGAACTTCTTCACCGAAAGTAACCTGCTCAACATTACCCGTCAGGCGTCAATCAACATTGTGCTGGCGGCGGGGATGACCTTCATCATTCTGACCGGCGGTATCGACCTTTCCGTGGGCTCAATTCTGGGTACCACGGCGGTGGCGGCGATGGTCGTGTCGCTGATCCCAGAACTGGCGATATTGTCGGTGCCCGCGGCGTTAATGCTGGGCATGGCGCTGGGGCTGTTCAACGGGGCACTGGTGGCCTTTGCCGGACTGCCGCCCTTTATCGTCACGCTGGGAACGTACACGGCATTGCGCGGCGCAGCCTATCTGCTGGCGGATGGCACCACGGTCATCAACTCCAGCATCGGCTTTGAGTGGATTGGCAATAACTACCTCGGGCCGGTGCCGTGGCTGGTGGTGATTGCGCTGGCAGTGATCGCTGTCTGCTGGTTCATCCTGCGCCGCACCACGCTGGGTGTGCATATTTACGCGGTCGGCGGCAACATGCAGGCCGCCCGCCTGACCGGGATCAAAGTGTGGATGGTGCTGCTGTTTGTGTATGGCATGAGCGGTTTGCTCTCGGGACTCGGCGGGGTGATGAGTGCGTCGCGCCTGTACAGCGCCAACGGCAACCTCGGGGCGGGCTATGAGCTGGACGCCATCGCGGCGGTCATTCTCGGCGGCACCAGCTTTGTCGGCGGTATCGGCACCATCACCGGTACGCTGGTCGGGGCGCTCATTATCGCCACGCTGAACAATGGCATGACACTGATGGGCGTTTCCTACTTCTGGCAACTGGTGATCAAAGGGGCGGTGATCATCATTGCAGTGCTGATAGACAAATACCGTACCCGACATCATCAAAGTGCATAACAAGCCTGCCGGATGGCGGCGCATGCGCCTTATCCAGCCTACGGACCGTTGGCCTGATAAGCGCAGCGCCATCAGGCACCTATAAAAAAGACCCTACAAGTGAGGAAGAATAGATGCGTTTGAAACCCTTAGTCACCGCGCTCTGTGCTGGCGCACTGCTTGTCGCAACGCCGTTTGTGCAGGCAAAAGATCTGAAATCTATCGGGGTAACGGTGGGCGACCTTGCTAACCCGTTCTTCGTGCAAATCACCAAAGGGGCGGAGCTTGAGGCGCGCAAGCTGGCGGGCGATAACGTCAAAGTAACGCTGGTCTCCAGCGGCTACGATCTCGGCCAGCAGGTGGCGCAAATTGATAACTTCATCGCCGCAAAAGTAGACATGATTATCCTCAACGCTGCGGATTCCAAAGGTATCGGCCCGGCGGTAAAACGCGCCAAAGATGCGGGGATCGTGGTGGTCGCCGTTGACGTGGCGGCTGAAGGGGCTGATGCCACCATCACCTCCGATAACACCCAGGCCGGGGAGATCGCCTGTAAGTACATTACCGACCGCCTGAAAGGCAAAGGCAATGTGGTCATCATCAACGGGCCGCCGGTGTCTGCGGTACAAAACCGTGTGGAAGGCTGCCAGACCGAATTCAAGCGCCACCCGGATATCAAAGTGCTGTCGTATAACCAGAACGCCAAAGGGAGCCGCGAAGGGGGTCTGGAGATCATGACCTCACTGCTGGCTGCTAATCCGAAGATTGACGGCGTGTTCGCGATTAACGATCCGACAGCGATCGGCGCTGATCTGGCGGCAAAACAGGCGCAACGTAACGAGTTCTTTATCGTGGGCGTCGATGGTTCCCCGGATGGCGAGGAAGCGCTGAAACGCGAAAACTCCCTGTTCGTGGCAACGCCAGCGCAGGACCCGCAGGTAATGGCGGCGAAAGCGGTGGAGATTGGTTATGGCATTCTGCAGGGTAAAGCCGCGCCGAAAGAGCCGGTGCTGATCCCGGTGACCATGATCGACAAGAAAAACGTCGGGACCTATAAGGGCTGGACGGTTAAATAAGTGCGGGGTTTCCCCCTCACCCCTGCCCTCTCCCCAAAGGGGAGAGGGAGCAAACCATCCCCTCGCCCCTTTGGGGAGAGGGTTAGGGTGAGGGGCATCGATGTGCACAACACCATAAGGAGTTCGCCATGAAACGCTCCGAAATCAATGAAATCCTCGGCCATACCCGCCAGTTCTTCTCCATGCATGACGTACACTTACCGCCGTTCGCCAGTTTTCCGCCCACCAAATGGCGGCAGCTTGATAAAGACGCCTGGCGCGAAGTCTTTGACCTGAAGCTGGGCTGGGACGTCACCGATTTTGGCAGCCCCGATTTTTACGCCCAGGGGCTCACCCTCTTCACCCTGCGCAATGGCTCACCCAACGAAGCGCCCTATGCAAAATGCTACGCCGAAAAAATCATGCACGTGCGCGACGGGCAGGTAACGCCGATGCATTTTCACTGGCGCAAGCGTGAAGACATCATTAATCGCGGCGGCGGCAATTTGATTATCGAACTGTGGAATGCCGGAGCCAGAGAAGAGACGGTCAACAGCGATGTCACCGTGGTCATTGATGGCTGCATCCAGACCCACGCGGCGGGCAGCCAGCTGCGCCTCTCACCAGGGGAAAGTATCTGTCTGACACCCGGCCTGTATCACAGCTTCTGGGGCGAAACGGGCTTTGGCGACGTGCTGGTCGGCGAGGTGTCATCGGTCAATGACGACGAGCACGACAACCATTTCCTGACCCCCGTCGATCGCTATAACAACATTCTGGAAGACGAACCCGCGCAGCTGGTGCTGTGTAATGAATATCGTCTGTTTCTGGACTAAAGGAGGTTTCCATGCCGTTGATTTCCCTTGCCGAAGGCCTGACGCACGCCCGTGAACACCGCTATGCGCTGGGTGCCTTTAACGTGCTCGACTCCCACTTCCTGCGCGCCCTTTTTGCCGCGGCAAAACAGGAGCGCTCGCCGTTTATTATCAATATCGCCGAAGTCCATTTTAAATATGTATCCCTTGATTCGCTGGTCGAAGCGGTGAAGTTTGAGGCCATGCGCAGCGACATCCCGGTGGTGCTCAACCTCGATCACGGCCTGCACTTTGAGTCGGTAGTGCGCGCGCTCAGGCTCGGCTTTAGCTCAGTGATGTTCGACGGCTCAACGCTTGAATATGAAGAAAACATACGCCAGACGCGGGAAGTGGTGAAGATGTGCCACGCAGTGGGCGTGTCGGTGGAGGCTGAACTGGGTGCCGTCGGCGGTGATGAAGGCGGTGCGCTTTACGGCCATGCTGACGAAGCGTTCTTCACCGACCCCGCCCTCGCCCGCGACTTTGTCGACCGCACCGGCATTGACGCCCTTGCGGTAGCCATCGGTAATTCACACGGCAAATACAAAGGTGAACCTAAGCTCGACTTCACGCGACTGGACGTGATTCGCCAGCAAACCGGCCTGCCGCTGGTGCTGCACGGCGGCTCCGGGATCAGCGATGCCGATTTCCGCCGTGCCATTTCGCTCGGTATTCACAAGATCAATTTCTACACCGGCATGTCCCAGGCCGCACTCGACACCATTGACGCACGTATGGCCGACCGCCAGCCCGTATATGACGAGTTCGCCCAGTTGCTGTTGAGCATTGAAGAGGCCATTACCGATACCGTTGCCGCACAAATGCGTATCTTTGGCAGCGCGGGGCAACGCTGATGGAACGCAAAGGGATTATTGCCGCCGGGAATATGCTCGTCGATCACGTGCACCAGATTGTGCAGTGGCCCGAGCGCGGCTGGCTGGCGGAGATTACGCAAAGCGAACGCTCTACCGGCGGCGCGCCGCTTAACGTACTGCTGACGCTGGCAAAAATGCGCACCGGCATGCCGCTGCAGGCAGTGGGGCTGGTGGGGGAAGACAGCGACGGCGATTACATCATGGCGATGCTTGAGCAGTATCACGTGAATCGCCAGCACGTACAGCGCACCCACGTTGCCCCCACCTCCATGTCGCAGGTGATGACCGACCCCACCGGGCAGCGCACCTTCTTCCACTCGCCGGGGGCAAACCGGCTGTTAGATCTGCCCGCGTTTGACCTCCTCGATAGCACAATGAAAATCTTCCATCTCGGCTACCTGCTGCTGCTCGACAGCCTGGATCTGCCGGATGAGGAATTTGGCACCCGCAGCGCTCGCCTGCTGGCCCAGATGCGCGAACAAGGCTATGAAACCTCCCTCGACCTGGTCTCGCGCAAAGGTGATCCACGCTATCAGCCGCTGGTCATCCCCTGCCTGCCGTGGCTGGATTATCTGGTGATCAACGAACTGGAAGCGGGCGAGTTTAGCGGCCTTCCGATGCGCACGGCGGGCGATGCCCCCCATATCGACAATATCGCCACCGCCGCCGCCCACCTGATGAGTGCCGGGGTGAAACAGCGGGTAGTGATCCACTGCCCGGAAGGGGCATGGGGACTGCAAGCGGGCAGCGAGGGTCAATGGGTGGCGTCACGGATGCTCAGGCAGGAGGAGATTGTCGGCAGCGTGGGCGCGGGTGATGCCTTCTGTGCGGGACTGCTGTACGGCTGCCACGAACGCTGGTCACTGGTGCAAAGTATTCAGTTAGCTCACGCCTGTGCCCGCGCCAGTCTGTTGTGCGCGAATGCGATTGACGGGGCGAAGTCGCTGGAAGAGCTGAAATCTGAGACAGGGAATGCGGCGTAACCTTTTACGCCGCTTTATCGCTGTGGGCCACATCGGCGGCAAACACATAGCCAAGGCCACGCAGGGTTTTGATCAGGGCGGGCTGGTGCGGGTTGATTTCGATCTTGCGGCGCAGGCGCATGATCAACACATCGATGGTGCGATCAAACACTTCGGTGCTCTCACTGTGGGTCAGCTCCAGCAGTTGTTCGCGGTTTAAAACGCGCCGCGCATTCTGCACCAGCGCCAGCAGCAGGCTGTACTCTCCTTGCGTGAGTGCCACCGTCTGCTGTTGCGGGTTCATCAGCGCACATCGCGCCGGGTCGAGGTGCCAGCCGTTAAAGCGAAAGCCCGGCATTTTAATCGCGGGGGCTTCTGCCGCCAGCGCGCCCGTGCGCCGCATTACCGCTTTCACCCGCGCCACCAGCACGCGGGCATTAAAGGGTTTACCGATGTAGTCATCAGCCCCCATTTCCAGCCCGACCACCACGTCGGACTCGCTGCCCAGACCCGTCAGCATAATGACGGGCAGTTCCGGGCGCTGTTTTTGCAACTGCTGTAACACCATCAGCCCGTTGATGTCGGGCAGAACCATATCCAGTAGCACCAGCGCAATCTCCGGGTGGCTCGCGGCCAGCGCGATGGCGTCCAGCCCGTTGTGGCAAACATGAACGGTAAACACATGCTCGCTCAGCACGTCGTTGAGCAGCTCGCAGACCGCCAGGTCATCATCCACTACCAGAATTGCCGGTTTCATCATTCGCATCCGTCAGAAAAGTTGTCGCATTCTGCTTTATTTTATTTGGCTGATGCATAAAGGCAGTGAATTAATGCTGTTTTTATAATCACGGTCACATCCCCTCGCCTTCGTCACGTCAAATGTGACGACACCCTGCCCTTCGTCAGTATTTTGACCAAAAATCGGCCTTAAAATCAGGCAATACCCACAAAAGAAGCATGGCATAGAAGATGCATAATGGGTTTGATGGCGCGAAAGCGCACTCTTTATTAACTGGAGCGATAGCGATGAAAAAAGTCGTCACGGTTTGCCCCTATTGCGCCTCGGGTTGCAAGATAAACCTGGTGGTGGAAAACGGCAAAATCGTTCGGGCGGAGGCTGCGCAGGGAAAGACCAATCAGGGTACGCTGTGTCTGAAGGGCTACTATGGCTGGGATTTTATTAACGATACTCAAATCCTCACACCTCGTCTGAAAACCCCTATGATCCGCCGTGAGCGCGGCGGAAAACTGGAGTCCGTCTCCTGGGAAGAAGCCCTGGATTACGTTGCGACCCGTCTTAGCGCCATTAAAGAGAAGTATGGCCCGGATGCAATCCAGACCACCGGTTCTTCACGGGGTACGGGTAACGAAACCAACTACATCATGCAAAAATTCGCGCGCGCCGTTATTGGAACCAATAACGTCGACTGCTGCGCACGTGTCTGACACGGCCCCTCGGTTGCAGGTCTGCACCAATCGGTCGGTAATGGCGCGATGAGTAACGCGATTAATGAAATAGATAACACGGATCTGGTGTTTATCTTTGGCTACAACCCGGCGGATTCTCACCCTATCGTCGCCAATCATGTGATTCGGGCGAAACAGAACGGGGCGAAAATCATCGTCTGCGATCCACGTAAAATTGAAACGGCGCGCATTGCCGATATGCACGTGGCGCTGAAAAACGGCTCGAACATCGCGCTCTTGAACGCGCTGGGCCACGTCATCATCGAAGAAAACCTGTACGACCAGGCGTTTGTGGCCACCCGTACACAAGGATTTGAAGAGTATAAGAAAATCGTCGAAGGCTATACGCCGGAATCAGTAGAAGACATTACGGGCGTGAGTGCGGCGGATATCCGCAAAGCGGCGCGGATGTATGCGGGCGCGAAAAACGCCACCATCCTGTGGGGCATGGGTGTGACCCAGTTCTATCAGGGGGTGGAGACCGTGCGCTCGCTGACCAGTCTCGCCATCATGACCGGTAATCTGGGCAAACCGCACGTTGGGGTCAACCCGGTACGCGGGCAGAACAACGTCCAGGGTGCCTGCGATATGGGCGCGCTGCCGGATACCTTCCCCGGCTACCAGTTCGTCAAAGAACAGGCCAACCGCGATAAATTCGCCAAAGCCTGGGGCGTGACCGATTTGCCTGCCCATACCGGCTATCGCATCAGCGAGCTGCCGCACCGGGCGGCGCATGGCGAAGTGCGCGCCGCTTACATCATGGGGGAAGATCCGCTGCAAACTGACGCAGAGCTCTCCGCCGTGCGTAAGGCGTTTGAAGATCTGGAACTGGTCATCGTGCAGGATATCTTCATGACCAAAACCGCGTCGGCGGCGGATGTGATTTTACCCTCCACCTCCTGGGGTGAACATGAAGGGGTCTACACGGCAGCAGACCGTGGTTTCCAGCGCTTCTTTAAAGCGGTCGAGCCGAAGTGGGATCTGAAAACGGACTGGCAGATTATCAGTGAAATCGCCACCCGGATGGGCTACCCGATGCAGTACAACAACACGCAGGAAATCTGGGACGAGTTACGTCATCTGTGCCCGGAATTCTTTGGTGCCACCTACGAGAAAATGGGTGAGCTGGGCTATATCCAGTGGCCGTGCCGTGATGAGTCGGATGCTGACCAGGGTACGTCGTATCTGTTTAAAGAGAAGTTCGACACCGACACGGGGCTGGCGAAGTTCTTCACCTGCGACTGGGTCGCGCCAATGGATAAACTCAACGATGAGTTCCCGATGGTGCTCTCCACCGTGCGTGAAGTCGGCCACTACTCCTGCCGTTCGATGACCGGCAACTGCGCGGCACTTTCTGCGCTGGCGGACGAACCCGGCTACGCGCAAATCAACGCCGCCGATGCGACTCGCCTCGGTATCGAAGATGAAGCGCTGGTGTGGGTGAACTCGCGCAAAGGGCGGATTATCACCCGTGCGCAGGTCAGCGAGCGTCCGAATATTGGTGCGGTGTATATGACCTACCAGTGGTGGATTGGGGCCTGTAACGAGCTGGTGACGGAAAACCTGAGTCCGATTACCAAAACGCCGGAGTACAAATACTGCGCCGTCAACGTTGAGCGTATTGCCGATCAGCACGCCGCGGAACAGTATGTGATTGACGAATATAACAAGCTGAAATCCCGCTTACGTGAAAGCGCAATGGGATAACAGCGCGAGGCAATAAATAAAGGCGCAGAGGATTTACTCTCTGCGCCTTTTTATTTACAGCAACAATTAATTCATGGAATAAATATTAAAGCGTTATTTTGCGATCCTTATTCCATGAACCTGTAATAAGTGCAACGAAATTACATTCTGTTTTTTCTTTCGTTTTAATTAATTTTGAATAATATACGTGGCGGGTGCTTAAGGCTTTCTGGTCTTGGGCATGATTGTTGAAGGTCAGAGAGTTGAAAAGCCCCGGGCTATTTTCCAATAACCCGAGGCTACTCTACCTCAACTCCACGAAAGTTGAGAGTAGCCTCGTACCCTTTTTTTTGCAAGGAGTATTAGGCATGACGCCATTAAAATATACGTTGGCCATTCTTATTATCGTGTGTCTGACGATCCTGATATTTTCATTTATTCATCGTGGAAAACTTTGCGAATTAAATATTCGTGGGGAGAATCAGGAGGTGGTGGCGAAATTAGCCTGTTCGTTAGGCTAACTCTCCGGGCGGGGAAACTCGCCCGGCTTTTTTGGAAATGTGGTTCTTAATGCACCCAATTTTTCTCCGCCCTCGTTATCTGGCGAGGGCGGAGCAAAAATTACTGGTCGGCGGTTTTTTCAAACTTGCCGAGCATTTCACGCTCGTAAGCCTGTGCCTTTTTGGTGTCGAAGCGGTGCTCCCACTTCGCGATAACCAATACCGCCAGCGCATTACCGACAACGTTCAGTGCGGTACGCGCCATATCGAGGATACGGTCAACGCCGGCAATAAACGCCAGACCTTCCAGCGGAATACCCACACTGCCCAGCGTTGCCAGCAGCACCACGAAAGAAACACCCGGCACGCCTGCGATACCTTTAGAGGTCACCATCAGCGTCAGCACCAGAATGATCTCCTGGCTCAGCGACAGGTCAATGCCGTACAGCTGGGCAATAAAGATAGCGGCAATACTCTGGTAAAGCGTCGAACCATCGAGGTTAAACGAGTAGCCCGTTGGCACCACGAAGCTGGTGATCGATGCCGGAGCGCCATACGCTTCCATCTTCTCAATGATACGCGGCAGCACGCTCTCAGAGCTTGCCGTGGAATACGCCAGAATCAACTCTTCTTTCAGAATGCGGATCAGCGTCCAGATGCTGAGCTTACAGATGCGCGCCACAATCCCGAGCACCACCAGCGCAAAGAACAGAATCGCGAAGTACACCAGGATAACCAGCTTTGCCAGCGGCCACAGTGAAGCAAAACCAAAGTTCGCCACCGTCACGGAGATCAGCGCAAACACGCCGACCGGCGCATAACGCATCACCATATGGGTGACTTTAAACATGGTTTCGGAAATAGAGCGGAACACGGTCACCAGCGGTTCACGGTGCGTCGCGGGCAGGGAGGAGAGCCCCAGACCAAAGAGTACCGAGAAGAAGATGATCGGCAGCATTTCGCCTTTCGCCATAGAGGCCACAATATTGGTCGGCACCAGAGACAGAATCGTCCCCATCAGACCATGAGCATGGCTTTGTACTTCTGCCGTCGTGCTCTGATATTTCGAAATATCCACCGACGCCAGCTGCGTCATATCAATGCCCGTACCCGGCTGGAAGACGTTCGCCAGCGTAATACCCAGCACAATAGCAACCGTGGTGATCACTTCGAAATAGAGAATGGTTTTCAGGCCAATTCGACCCAACTGTTTCGCATCACCGACGCCAGCAATACCGACAACCAGCGTGGAAATAACAATCGGCACCACAATCATTTTGATCAAGTGAATAAAGATATCGCCTGCCGGAGACAGAAGATTCGCGATAAGCCATTCACGGCTGTCGCTCTGGTAATGCAAATAGCTGCCCAGAAGAATACCCAGCACCAGGGCCAGCAGAATCTGCCAGGCCAGGCTGACTTTAAATGTTTTCATAACTGCAAAGATCCTCAATAAAGCGACCTTCCCGATAGGGGAACGACTCATACGGAAAGGGAATGGTTAGCGTCACACGCTCTTGCGGGGTTTTTTAACGCGCGTTATCAGTACCATTTGCAGGGTGTAACGCGCAACCCTTTACCAGAAGGGGGATTGACTGATTTTTTACATAAAACTGCTTTTTTATGCCATTTATCATGCATAACTATATGTTATGAAACCGATTTTTTTATCATAATTTCAGATAATTCACCCCGGCAATTATTTCTCTTCAAAGTGTCATTTGTCCAATTTTCATACAACACATCAATGCGTGATCTGTGGCGCAAATAATAAACAAACCGCCCAAAGCCCCTACAATTAACGTTTATGTGACATATCATTAACATCCTACAAGGAGAGCAAAAGCCATGAGCCAAATCCATAAACACGATATTCCCGCAAATATTGCGGAGCATTGCCTGATTAATCCGGAGCAGTACGAAGCGAAATATCAGCAATCGGTCACCGACCCGGATGCATTCTGGGGCGAACAAGGCAAAATTCTCGACTGGATTAAGCCTTATCAGAAGGTAAAAAATACCTCCTTCGCGCCCGGCAATATTTCGATTAAATGGTATGAAGACGGCACGCTGAATCTGGCCGCTAACTGCCTTGACCGCCACCTGGCTACCCGTGGCGACCAGACCGCCATTATCTGGGAAGGCGACGACGCGACTCAGAGCAAAAACATCACCTATCGCGAGCTGCATCGCGACGTTTGCCGTTTTGCCAACGTGCTGGTCGATCTCGGCATTAAAAAAGGCGATGTCGTAGCGATTTATATGCCGATGGTGCCGGAAGCCGCTGTCGCCATGCTGGCCTGTGCGCGCATTGGTGCCGTTCACTCCGTTATCTTCGGCGGTTTCTCACCGGAAGCCGTCGCCGGGCGTATTGTGGATTCCAGTTCCCGACTGGTGATCACCGCCGATGAAGGCGTGCGCGCCGGGCGCAGTATTCCGCTGAAAAAGAACGTGGATGACGCGCTGAAAAACCCGAACGTCAAAACCGTCGAGCACGTGGTCGTCCTCAAACGCACCGGCGGAAAAACCGAGTGGACCGAAGGCCGCGACCTGTGGTGGGACGCGCTCACCGCCAGTGCCAGCGATGAACACCAGCCTGTTGAAATGAACGCCGAAGATCCGCTGTTTATCCTTTATACCTCCGGTTCAACCGGCAAGCCGAAAGGCGTGCTGCATACCACCGGCGGTTATCTGGTGTATGCGGCCAGCACCTTTAAATACGTCTTTGACTACCATGATGGCGATGTCTACTGGTGTACTGCCGACGTGGGTTGGGTCACCGGCCACAGCTACCTGCTTTATGGGCCGCTGGCCTGTGGGGCGATCACGTTGATGTTCGAGGGCGTGCCGAACTGGCCAACCCCGGCGCGCATGAGCCAGGTGGTCGATAAGCATCAGGTCAACATTCTCTACACTGCGCCAACGGCCATTCGCGCCCTGATGGCGGAAGGGGACAAAGCGGTAGAAGGCACTGACCGTTCGTCCCTGCGTATTCTGGGTTCCGTCGGCGAGCCGATTAACCCGGAAGCCTGGGAATGGTACTGGAAAAAAATCGGCAACGAAAAATGCCCGGTGATGGACACCTGGTGGCAGACCGAAACGGGCGGCTTTATGATAACCCCGCTGCCTGGTGCCACCCAGTTGAAAGCCGGTTCTGCCACTCGCCCGTTCTTCGGCGTGCAGCCCGCGCTGGTGGATAACGAAGGCAATCCGCAGGAAGGGGCGACCGAAGGCAATCTGGTGATTGTCGACTCCTGGCCGGGCCAGGCGCGTACCCTGTTTGGCGATCACGACCGCTTTGAACAAACCTACTTCTCGACCTTTAAGAACATGTACTTCAGTGGTGACGGCGCGCGTCGCGACGAAGACGGTTATTACTGGATAACCGGCCGCGTGGATGACGTGCTGAACGTTTCCGGGCACCGTCTGGGGACTGCCGAGATTGAATCGGCGCTGGTGTCGCATCCGAAAATCGCCGAAGCCGCGGTGGTGGGCATCCCGCACAACATCAAGGGCCAGGCCATTTATGCCTATGTCACGCTCAACCACGGTGAAGAGCCAACGCCAGCGCTGTATACCGAAGTGCGTAACTGGGTGCGTAAAGAGATTGGCCCGCTGGCCACACCGGACGTCCTGCACTGGACCGACTCCTTACCGAAAACCCGCTCCGGCAAGATTATGCGCCGCATTCTGCGCAAGATTGCCGCCGGTGACACCAGTAATCTCGGCGATACCTCAACCCTCGCCGATCCAGGTGTTGTGGACAAACTGCTCGAAGAGAAGCAGGCCATCACCATGCCATCGTAATAACTACCCTCACCCTACCCCTCTCCCACCCGGGAGAGGGAATAACAATAAAACCCTACCCTACCTCTGTGGAGACTCTGTGATGAATGACACCATTTATCAACGGATAGAAAACAACGCGCATTTCAGGGAGTTAGTCGAAAAAAGGCAACGGTTTGCCACCATATTGTCGCTTATCGTACTGGTGATTTACGTCAGCTTTATTCTGCTTATCGCCTTCGCACCCGGCTGGCTCGGCACACCGATTGCCGTCGGCAGCAGCATTACGCGCGGTATTCCAATTGGTGTCGGCGTGATCCTGATTTCGTTTATCCTCACCGGGGTTTACGTCTGGCGTGCCAACGGCGAGTTTGACCGCCTTAACAAAGCCGTTCTGCAAGAGGTAAAAGCGCCATGAAACGTTTGCTGACGGCGCTTGCCGCCCCACTGCTTTTCTCCTCCTTCGCCTCACAGGCTGCGGATGCCCTCACCGGAGCCGTACAACGCCAGCCAACCAACTGGCAGGCGATCATTATGTTTGTGATTTTCGTAGCGCTGACGCTCGTCATCACATACTGGGCCTCAAAACGTACCCGCACCCGTAGCGATTACTACACCGCCGGGGGCAATATCACGGGCTTCCAGAACGGTCTGGCGATTGCCGGTGACTATATGTCGGCGGCGTCGTTCCTCGGCATCTCCGCGCTGGTGTTTACCTCCGGTTATGACGGGCTGATTTACTCGCTGGGCTTTTTAGTCGGCTGGCCGATCATTTTGTTCCTGATTGCCGAACGCCTGCGTAACCTCGGTCGCTACACCTTTGCAGACGTCGCCTCCTACCGCCTGAAACAGGGGCCGATTCGCACTCTTTCCGCCTGCGGTTCGCTGGTTGTCGTCGCGCTGTACCTCATCGCCCAGATGGTCGGTGCCGGTAAGCTAATCCAGCTGCTGTTTGGCCTGAACTACCATGTCGCCGTGGTGCTGGTAGGCGTGCTGATGGTGATGTACGTGCTCTTTGGCGGCATGCTCGCCACCACCTGGGTACAAATCATCAAAGCCGTGCTGCTGCTGTTCGGCGCCAGCTTTATGGCCTTCATGGTGATGAAACACGTCGGTTTTAGCTTCAATAACCTGTTTACCGAAGCCATGGCGGTGCATCCGAAAGGCGAAGCCATTATGCGACCGGGCGGGCTGGTGAAAGACCCAATATCGGCGCTGTCGTTAGGTCTGGGCCTGATGTTTGGTACCGCAGGCTTACCGCACATCCTGATGCGCTTCTTCACAGTAAGTGACGCACGTGAAGCGCGTAAGAGCGTCTTCTATGCCACCGGTTTTATGGGTTACTTCTACATCCTGACCTTCATCATCGGCTTTGGTGCGATCATGCTCGTGGGGGCAAATCCGGCGTTTAAAGATGCCGCAGGGGCACTGATCGGCGGCAACAACATGGCGGCAGTCCATCTGGCCAACGCCGTGGGCGGCAACCTGTTCCTCGGCTTTATCTCAGCCGTGGCCTTTGCCACCATCCTGGCGGTGGTCGCCGGGCTGACGCTGGCAGGCGCATCGGCGGTCTCTCACGACCTCTACGCCAACGTGTTCCGCAAAGGGGCAACGGAGCGTCAGGAGCTGAAGGTGTCGAAAATCACCGTGCTGGTGCTCGGTGTGGTCGCCATCCTGCTCGGGATCCTGTTCGAAAACCAGAACATTGCCTTCATGGTGGGCCTGGCGTTCTCTATTGCTGCCAGCTGTAACTTCCCGATTATCCTGCTCTCCATGTACTGGTCAAAACTGACCACCCGTGGCGCAATGATCGGCGGCTGGCTCGGCCTGCTGACGGCGGTGATTTTGATGGTGCTCGGCCCGACCATTTGGGTACAGATCCTCGGTCATGCCGCACCGGTGTTCCCGTATGAATATCCGGCGCTGTTCTCCATCGCCGTGGCGTTTATTGGTATCTGGATCTTCTCGATTACCGATAACACCGCTGAAGGTCTGCGTGAACGCGAGCAGTTCCGTGCCCAGTTTATTCGTTCGCAAACGGGCATCGGTATCGATCAAGGTCGTGCACATTAATATTTATTCCCCGGTCTTTCTGGCCGGGGATCACATTTTTCACCCCTCGCCATACCCATCCTCCCGCGTAGCGTTACAGTAATTAAGCAAAGTGAAACACTGTTTTATTACTTCAGTACGCTTATTTATGTCAAAGAGGATGCTATGAAGAAATACGCTCTTGTAGGAACGGGAGGTCGTGCCGGGCTGTATATTTCCGCCATCGGCGGCCAATGGAAACAGAATGCGCAGATGGTCGCTTTTTGCGATACCAACCAGACCCGCATGGATTACGCCAACACCTTATTAAAAAACGAAGATGCACAGCCGGTCTCCACCTGGCCTGCCGCGCAGTTCGAAGCAATGATCCTTGAAACGCACCCGGACGTCATTATTGTCACGACGATGGATCGCACCCACGATGATTATATTGTGCGGGCGTTAAAAGCCGGTTGTGATGTCATTACCGAGAAGCCGATGACCATCGATGAGAAACGCGCGCTGCGTATTCTCGATGCCATCGAAGAGACCGGGCACACCGTGCGCGTGGCCTTTAATTACCGCTACGCACCGCACCACAGCAAAGTGCGTGAGCTATTGATGAAGGGCACCATCGGCGAGGTTTACTCCGTTCATTTCGAATGGCTGCTCAACACCGAACACGGCGCGGATTATTTCCGTCGCTGGCACCGGGAAAAACGCAACAGCGGCGGCCTGCTGGTGCATAAGTCCACCCACCATTTCGACCTGATGAACTTCTGGCTCAACAGCTACCCGGAGCGGGTTTATGCGGAAGGTGCGCTGCGTTTTTATGGCAGAGAGAATGCAGAGAAACGCGGCGTCACCGACTTCTACCCCCGCGCCCATGGTTATCCGTCGGCGAAAAACGATCCCTTCGCGCTGCACATGGCAGAAAACCCGCAGCTCAAAGCGATATATCTGGATGCAGAGCACGAGGACAACTACTGGCGCGATCAGAGCGTGTTCAGCGATGGCATTACCATCGAAGACACGCTGTCCGTGCTGGTGAAATACCAGAATCAGTGCCAGCTCAGTTATTCGCTGAACACGTACTTGCCCTGGGAAGGGCTGAACGTGGTATTTAACGGCAGCCTTGGACGGCTGGAGATGAAAATCGTCGAGAAATCTTATGTCAATGCCGGGGGCGAAAGAGCCAACGAAGGCAGCCTGGAGTCCTGCAACATCACCGTGTTTCCGATGTTCGCCCAACCCTGGGAGGCGAACTTCACGCTGGGCGAAGGCGGCCACGGCGGCGGCGACAACGCGATGCTGGCTGACCTGTTCGGCACGCCGGGTAACGACCCGCTCAAACGCGCAGCCGACCACCGCGCAGGGGCGATGTCGATTCTCACCGGCATTGCGGGCAACCTCTCGATGCAGCAGCAGCGGCCGGTGAATTTTAGCGAGTTTGAGCTGGTGAAACGGCTGAAGACGCAGGGCTAAAACAGCAGCCGCGCCACCAGCGGCGCGGCTAATACCGTCACCACACCAGACAGCATCATCACCAGGCTTGCCACCACGCCTTCCTGCTGACCCAGTTCATAGGAATGCGCCGTTCCGGCTCCGTGAGACGCCGCACCAAATCCTGCGCCCTTTGCCATCCCCTCGCGAATGGACAGGCGCAGAAAGAGCATATCGCCCACCGCCATGCCAAACACGCCGGTGATCACCACAAACAGCGCCACCAGGTCCGGCTGCCCGCCCAGCGGTTTCGCCGCCGCCAGTGCAAAAGGCGTGGTAATGGAACGCACCGCCAGGCTGCGCTGGACTTCGTCCGAGAGCGTGAACAGGCGCGCCAGCCATACCGAACTGGTGATAGCGACCACCGTGGCGGTGATAACACCTGCCGATAAAGACATCCAGTGGCGACGAATCACCGCCAGATTGTCGTAGACCGGCACGGCAAAGGCGATGGTCGCCGGGCCTAACAGCCAGAGTAGCCAGTGGGACTCTCCGATATACCGCTGCCAGGAGATGTGCCCGAATATTAATATCAGCACCAGCAACAGCGGGGTAAACACCAGGGGCATCAGCGGAAGTGTGTGAAACCGCCGGTAAAGGCGCTTATTGAGAAAATAAATAATGAGCGTCATGGCCAGGCACAGCAGGCTCAATTCAAAATCACTCATTTTTCAGCCTGCTGATTTCAAAGCGATACACCCTGTCCACTACCCAGGCCGTTGCACCGAGCACCATCAGGGTGCTGATGGCAATCACCGCAAAAATACGCCAGCCTTCCACCATTAACAGCTGGGCATAATTCACCACCGCCACCACCGCAGGCACAAAAAACAGCAGCATTTCCGCCAGCAGCCAGCGAGCACCGGCGCGCACCCAATGCAGCGGGATAACCCGGCACAAAATAAGTGCCAGCATCAGGATCATGCCAACCAGATTAGCGGGGAGAGGTAAATGTAACCACTGGACAAGATAGCCAGCAACAATAAATAACCCGATATAGAGAAAGACCTGAACCGGAACCTGCAGACAACGCACAATGGCAGGCGTAATACGACGTAACGCCATCTCCATAAATATTTCTCGCACAAATGAGACAGAGGCACAGTATAGAGAGCCACCTCTGCGTGCAGAAATGAATTAAACTCATCGCATGCATAGGTTTAAGGAATAATTATGGACATCAGAACGCTGCGTTATTTTGTGGAGGTGGTGCGCCAGCAAAGTTTCACCCGCGCGGCGGAGCGCTTATTTGTTACGCAGCCCACCATCAGCAAGATGCTTAAAAACCTTGAGGATGAACTTAATTGCACGCTGCTGATCCGCGATGGCCGTAAATTATTACTGACCGATACCGGGCGCGTCGTATTCGAACGCGGCCTGGCCATTCTTGCCGAATTTCGCCAGCTGGAAGCCGAACTGGGTGATATTAATCATCTGAACAAAGGGGTGCTGCGTCTGGGCATTCCCCCGATGGTCGGCATGTTGATGGCAGGCCCCATCAGTTTGTTTCGCCAGCTTTACCCCGGCGTGGAGCTGAAAATCGCTGAGTTTGGCGGGCTGACGGTGCAGCAGGCCGTCACCAATGGTGAACTGGATCTGGCAATGACCGCCCTGCCGGTGGAAGCCGACAGCGGCCTGGCCACCCTGCCCCTGTTCAGCCACCCATTGTGCGTGCTGGTCCCCCGCTCCGGGGAGTGGCACAACATGAAATCCATCACCCCGGAGCAGCTCGCCGCGCACCCGCTGCTGATTTACAACGAAGACTTTGCCTTGAGCCGCCAGCTCAATCAGCTCTTCAGCCAGCATGGTGTGAAACCGAGAATAGCCGTGCGCAGCGGCCAGTGGGATTTTCTGGCTGCCATGGTGCAGGCGGGCGTGGGCATAGCGATTTTGCCTGAACCTATCTGCCAGCGGCTGGATAAGCAGACCCTGAACTGGATCCCGCTGGAGAGTGATTTGCGCTGGCTGCTGGGGATGATCTGGCGCGACGGGGTGTACCTGTCCCGCAGCGCGCAGGCGTGGCTGAAATGTTGTGAAGGGTTCTGGCTGGAGCAGGCTTCCGTGCCCGCGTCTGACGCCCGACCGCAATAACCGTCGCTATCAGGGCGGGAACGCTTATTTATGCTCGACCAGCAGGGATTCGAGCAAATCGAGATCGTGCAGCAGCTTTTGCAGCGTTTCATTGCTGATTTGCCGCGTGGCGCGCAGGTGATACAGCTCGGCTCGCTCTGAGCGCAGCGCCGCCAGGCGGAAGCGCCGTTCGAGGTTCTCTTCCAGCAGTGAGCTTTCCACATTATTGCGCCCGTCAGCGCGACGGCGCAGATTGCCGATAACCCGCGAACTGACTTCGGTCAGCAGTTGGTTATCGATATTCTCTTCGGCATCGGCCGCCATGCGCTCTTCCATTTTCTGGATAGCCACAATCGCCACTTCCGCCGTCGCTGACCGCGCCAGACGCTCTTCTTTGAACTGCTGCGTATGGTCGCGCACTTCAATATGCTGCAACAGCTGTGGCAGGGCAATCACCCCCACGAACAGCGAGAAGAGGATCACCCCGGCGGCCAGGAACACCAGCTCGTAGCGCGCCGGGAAGCCCAGGCCGCTCGGCAGGAACAGCGGAATCGACAGCACACCGGCCAGCGTGATCGCCCCGCGTACCCCGGCGAAGGTGGCAATCAGCAGTTCGCGGGTGCTCCAGGAAGCAAACTCCATCGGCTTCTTATGCAGGAAGCGCTTGCTGAAGTTTTTCATAGTCCACAGCCAGCCAAAACGGACCAGCATCAGCGCCAGATAAATCAGCACGATGTCGGTAAACAGCATCCAGGTTTCGACATTCGGATCGGCTTCCGCCGCCACCAGCGAGGTTTCCAGGATACCCGGCAGTTGCAGGCCCAGGAGCAGGAACACCATGCCGTTAAAGACAAATTCCAGCATCGCCCAGGTGCTGTTGGCGCGCAGGCGCATCGCCAGTGGTGCTGTGCGCATCATGCCCGAGCGGGTGATGGTCATCCCTGCCGCCACCGCGGCGAGGATACCGGAGAAGCCAATGTGTTCCGCAATCAGGTAAGAGGCGAATGGCAGCAGGAACAGCAGCACGATCTGCGTTGCTGGCTCATCACCACCCCAGCGGCTGAGAAAACGCAGTGAGCGACCGTACAGCCAGCTCACCACGAACCCGGCCAGAATGCCGCCAATCGCGACTTTGAAGAATTCGACCGTGGCACCACCGACGGTAAAGACCATGGTGCCCATCGCCACCGCCACCGCAAACTTCAATGACACCAGGCCGGAGGCGTCATTCATCAGCGCCTCGCCCTGCAGGATACCCATGATTTTTTTCGGGATGCGGCCTTCGCCGACAATGCCCGACAGCGCAACCGCATCGGTGGGCGACAGCACCGCCGCCAGCGCAAAGGCCGGTACTAACGGAATGCCCGGTACCAGCAGGTAGATGAGAAAACCGATGCCGACGACGGTGACCACCACCAGCGCCAGCGCAAGACCGAAGATCTCTCGCCCGTGCTCAAGAAACTCGCGCGTGGGCGTTTTCCAGCCATCGGCAAACAGCAAGGGGGGGATAAAGAGGACCAAAAACAGCTCCGGATCGAACTCCACATGCAGGCCAAAAGTGGGAAATGCCAGCAGCGCGCCAATGGCGATTTGCATCAGTGGGAGGGGGATCTGGAAGGGTAAAACACGTGTAACAACCCCTGAGAGCGAAACCACAAGGGTCATGATCAGAATGGTAAAAAAGAGTTCCATGCGTTCCCTGATTGCGATGTTTTTTTAAGGCGTCTTGCCTTTGATAATAGAACATTCAGCTTAACGCAATGACAACGGGATGTGGGCAAAAAATGAAAACGGGCGGCCAAAGCCACCCGTTTTTGTAGGAACAACTGCGTTAGATAGCCCAGCCGCCCGCGTAGAAGGCAACCAGCGCCACCGCAATCACCACGGTACCGATGTTCAGCTTACGCCATTCACCGGACACCACGCGGCCAATCACCAGAGAGGCGAAGCCAATCATGATGCCGGTAACGATGTTACAGGTCAGCACGATGAACACGGCGGTAATCAGGCCGGACATCGCATCAACGAAGTCAGCAAAATCGATTTTCGCCACGTTGCTCAGCATCAGCAGGCCAACGTACATCAACGCAGGGGCTGTCGCGTAAGCCGGGACCAGATAAGAGAGCGGAGAGAGGAACAGGATAAGCATGAACAGGACACCGACCGTCAGTGCGGTCAGACCGGTTTTGCCGCCTGCTGCGGTACCCGCCGCAGACTCGATGTAAACCGCTGCCGGAGCCGCGCCCACCAGGCCGGAGAAAACGCTGCTCAGGGAGTCGGTGGTCAGCGCTTTGCCGCCATCGATAATCTGACCGTCTTTATCCAGCAGGTTTGCCTGGCCAGCCACCGCGCGGATGGTGCCGGTGGCATCAAACACGGCAGTCATCACCAGCGCCAGCACGCTTGGCAGAACCACCGGGTTCAGCGCGCCAACGATATCCAGGCTGCCAATCAGGGAGTTGCCCTGGTCATCGCTCAGCGACGGCATCGCGAAGATACCGGAGAAGTGCACGCTCGGGTCAAAGATAAGGCCAACGATGGACACGCCAATGATAGTCAGCAGGATGCCGCCCGGCACTTTCAGTTTTTCCAGGCCGATGATCACGGCAAGGCCAATCAGCGACATGATAACCGGGAAGCTGGCGAAGTGGCCCAGCGCAACCGGCAGACCGTCCAGCGGGTTCTTGATAACCAGACCCACGCCGTTCGCCGCAATCAGCAGCAGGAACAGGCCGATACCGATACCAGTGCCATGCGCAACGCCCTGCGGCAGATTGCGCAGGATCCAGCTACGAATACCGGTTGCGGAAATCACGGTGAACAGCACACCCATCAGGAAAACCGCGCCGAGGGCAACGGGTACGCTGATGTGCTGGCCCAGCACCAGGCTGAAAGCGGTGAATGCGGTCAGAGAGATGGCACAACCGATAGCCAGCGGCAGGTTAGCCCACAGGCCCATCACAATGGAGCCGACGCCCGCTACCAGACAGGTCGCAACGAAAACCGCTGCCGGTGGGAAGCCTGCTTTACCGAGCATGCCAGGCACGACAATGACGGAATAGACCATCGCCAGAAAAGTGGTTAAACCGGCGACAACTTCCTGACGGACCGTGCTGCCACGGGCAGAAATTTTAAAGAAAGCGTCAAGCGAACCGCCGGTACGCGCTGAAGGCGTAGACATAGAAAACATCCCCTGAGAATTTTTATCGTTCGTTGGTATACGCGGCGGACAGTCCACTGCGTGTTAAACGTCGTTTCCCTTATGCTGCGTTGTGACAAAGGGGTGTCACAAAAAGCAAACGTTTAACTCCGCGCATACAAAACGGTTGGAAGAAAAAGGCAAACGATTATCCAGCCTTTAGACACCGCTTTTCAACTGAACTTTGCCGCTTTTTGCTAATTTTCGCTTATGACGATGAAGAAATAACCGCCTGATGCGCAAACGTTATCGTCGATGCGCAACTTTGCAACAATTAGGGATCATTTTTAGCTGCCGGGAAGATCTAACGGCCCCCCTTTCTGAATCGCACGCTGCCAGGCCGGTCGTTGTTCCACCCGTTTTAGCCACGCCTTTGTATGAGGAAGATCCGCAATACCGCCTCTGGCGACTAAGGCAAAAAGGGGGAAGCTCATCTGTACATCCGCCATGCTCAGCGCCTCACCTGCAAACCACGGGCGTTGAGCCAGCTCCGATTCAATAAAACCGGCATGGGTAGCAAGCTGCTTGTTCAGCCAGGCTTTTTGAATGCCGCTCCCCAACGCTTTACCGATCGTGCGCACGCCGAACGGCACCGGCGGTTTGCCCAGGCTGTTGAACACCAGTTTCATCAGCAACAGCGGCATCAGCGAACCTTCCGCATAATGCAGCCAGAACCGATATTGCTGGCGCATCGCCACGTCCTGCGGCTTAAAACGCTGCGCAGGATCGTAGGTTTCCTGCAGGTATTCGAGAATGGCCCCCGATTCCGCGATCACCAGCCCACCATCTTCCAGCACCGGAGACTTCCCCAGCGGGTGGATTTTTTTCAGTGACTCCGGGGCCAGCATGGTCTTTTCGCGCTGATAACGGACAATCTGATAAGGCTGTTCCAGTTCTTCCAGCGCCCAGAGCACACGCTGAGAACGCGATTGATTAAGGTGGTGCAGGGTAAGCATGGTGTTCTCCCGAGGTGATTCGCAGACAACGTGCCAGTAAGGCTTATTCGAATTAACTATAGGAAAGACTTCGCGCTGTAATAAAAATGTCCTAAAAAATGCCAGTCCTGACATGGCGATTTTTTAATCAAGTTCTAGACTAAAAGTGTCAGCACAATCCGGAACCTCCAACATAAATGAGGGGTGCTGACGTCGGGGGAAACCCTCCCATACGTGAATGGGATAGAGAGAAAGACAAAGACCGGACCGACTAAAGCGCCCCAGTTGGGCGCTTTAGTTTTTTGTGCCGCATGTTAATCCTCCTCCAGCAACCGCGCGCCGGTTCCCTGCTGACCCAGCTGATCGCCAGGGTTACGCAACGGGCAATCGCTTCGTGACAGGCAACCACAGCCGATGCATCCATCCAGCTCATCTCGCAGAGCCACCAGAGTATGAATGCGCCTGTCGAGCTCCTCCCGCCATTGGGAGGAAAGCTGCCGCCACTCTTTTTTGCTCAGCGTATGCCCTTCCGGCAAGACACCAAACGCATCATGAATAGTCGCCAGTGGGATACCGATGCGCTGGGCAATTTTAATGATCGCCACATAGCGCAGCACGTCACGCGCATAACGCCGCTGATTGCCGCTGTTGCGGGTGCTTTTAATCAGCCCTTTGCTTTCATAAAAGTGCAATGCAGAGACCGCCACCCCGCTACGCTTAGCCACTTCGCCCGGCGTCAGCAACGCTTTTATCCGTGGTGATTTTATTGCCATAAAACCTCTTTACCTCAAGTTAACTTGAGGAATTATACTCCAGCGCAGGCTAAAAGATGAACGTAAAAGAGGCACCCATATGTCCCATCAGCAGATTATTCAGACCCTGACGGAATGGATTGATGAACATATCGACCAACCGTTAAACATTGATGTTGTTGCCAGAAAATCGGGGTATTCCAAGTGGTATTTGCAGAGAATGTTCCGCACTATCACGCATCAAACGTTGGGGGATTATATTCGTCAGCGTCGACTGGAATTAGCAGCAGAAGCACTGCGCACTACGCAGCGTCCGATTTTTGATATTGCGATGGATCTGGGATATGTCTCGCAACAGACCTTTTCGCGGGTGTTTCGTCGTGAGTTTGATCGTACCCCCAGCGACTATCGCCATCACGCGTAGCTGCCGCCGGGACGATCACTTTAGTGGAGGTGGCTGCTTAACCCAGGCCATAAAGTCCTGTGGGGGTAGCGCCTTCGCAAAATGCCAGCCCTGACAAAATTGCACACCGCGTTTGAGCAGCCAGGTGACCTGCTCACCCGTTTCCACCCCTTCCGCAATGATCTTCAGGCGCAGGCTATGCGCCATCTCGATGATGTGTTCTGCGATCAGGTGACTGGTGCTGTTGGTCGTCAGGGTGTCGATAAAGGATTTATCAATCTTCAAAATATCGACATTCAATGAGTACAGGTTATGCAAGTTGGAATAACCGGTACCAAAATCATCGATCGCCACCTCATAACCCGCCTGGCGAAATGCCTGAATAACCGGCGTAGTTTTGGGCACATCAATAAATCCACGTTCGGTTACTTCAATTTTAATTTGTTCTGCGCGGACAGAATATTCCCTGGCCTTATTTGAGATAAGTGCAATAAGTCGGGAAGAGTGGAAATCTACCGCTGATAAATTGATCGAAATATAAAGATCTGGCCACTTTGCCAGGAATTCACCTAAATCCTGGAAAACTTCATCAACCACATAATCGGTGACGCGTTCGATCATTCCTTCTTTTTCAGCCAACGGAATAAACTCCGCCGGGCTCATTACCGGGCCATTAAAACCAGGCCAGCGCAATAATGCTTCGGCACCGACGCATTGGCCATTTTTTATATCAATAATGGGTTGGTAATGAAGTTTAAGCTGATGTTTTATTAATGCACGGTGAAGCAAACGACGTGGGGAGTTAAACTCCTGCCGTGTTCGGGACCACATCAATAAAACAATGATGCTACAAATCATGCCCAGCGGCAGTGTCAGTGTGGCCTGGTGATACAGCGACTGGAAATAGCTGTCGCTGGATGTCGAGACAATGATGGCAATCGGGCGACGGTCTGAATGGGCGATGGTGTAAAAACGTTGATTTTGCTGGAAAGTCAGATCGTTTTTACGCACCAGGGTTTCCATGGTCCGCAAATCCGCCTGCGGGCTGACGGAGAAAAACATCCCGGTCACGGTGTCATAAACACCAAAAGCCAGAGAACGATCGTCTGACATCACCTCGCTAAACGAAAGCGGATTAACCACCGCCACATATTTACCCTGCTGCAAATAGACCATTTTATATCCAGGGTAAAATGGCGTATCGCGGTAATAATAAATAGATATGTCAGGTTTGCGTTTATACTCAGGTGGCGAAATAGCATACGATTGCGCGGGTAGCATTGAGGTAGAACAGAGGAACTGTTCGCCATGCGCATAAATTAAATCTGCAACATAGAGGCTACCGCGGATGATATTGAGCATGTAATCACGATGCTCGGGGGAACAGATGCGGCCTTGATATTTTTCTGCCGCACTATAGGCAGAATCGACCTGCCCAATAACGATTTCAGTTTTATCTAAAGCCAGTTGGGCAAATGAACGTAACTGTGCCCCTGTTTCCTTTACTGCACGGACGTGCGCAAACCATAGCGACAGCATCACCGGTAGGAGCACTACCACGATGATCCCGACGAGTCTCAGCATCTTGCGACGCACGCTATGATTCATTTCCGCCTATATCCCTGCATTTAGTGTGCCTGCATGTAATGAAGGCAGGATGCTTTGATAAACAGGTGATTACGTTGCATGAATCATACGACATTAGCAACTTACTTTTTTCATTAAAAACCTAATATTTGGTTATGACGATAATATTTGCCCGTAAGGCAAACTAAAAGTATGGGTTGTGTTTATATTAAGGAAGATATTTATCCAGAGGTTATGGGGGTTTTTAGTTTGCGCAACATACTATCTTTGATTAAGTCAAACTCTCCACAGGATAAAAAAAAGACGGGGCATCAGGGTATTTTTTCAGCTATTGAGTACCCCAGGATTAGGGCACCCGAAATATTTATAACCCCACCTCTGAGATGACGGTTTTGCTGCGCCCGGTACGCTTTGCATCGTACAACGCATTGTCGGCAAGCGTAAGCAAAACTGAAGTATCTGATATGCCACCGGTAACAAAAACGACACCTGCGCTAAAGGATAAGACGATTTTTTCGCCGCTGTTATACAGCGGCTTGTCGGCCAGGGCCAGACGGATTTTGTGACTAAAGCGCAGGGCAGAATCGCTGTCGGTTCTGGGGAGCAAAATGAGAAATTCCTCACCCCCAAGGCGACCTAGCGCAAAGTCAGGTGAGCTAAGTTCTCGAATCTTTTCACAAAAGTGAAGCAAAGCGGCATCGCCGGTCAGGTGACCCCAGCGGTCGTTTATCCGCTTAAAGTGATCCAAATCGAGCATCAGGATGCTGAAATGGCTAAAAGGGTCGCCGGGCACACAGGCGACAAGCGCTTCTTTAAACTGCCGCAGAATGGAGAACCGGTTGAAGCAGCCGGTCAAATCATCGGTGGTTGCCTTCACCGCCAGCTGGTGTTCCGCCTTTTTACGCTCGGTAATATCCAGCCCGATGCTGAGAATCGACTTATCTGACAGCAGGATGTTTGACCAAAGCACGGTCAACACCTCGCCGTTGCGTTTGACCGGGTGCCATTCGTGCATATCCACGGTGGCCGATGAACTCACCGTCGCCCGCACCTGATGGCGCATCTCGGCATCGGGGAAAAACAGCGCTAATGGATCGGAGCGCTGATTCAGCTCCGCAATCGTCCAGCCAAACAGGCGTTCACACTCACCGTTCCACATCACGCAGCGGTTATTTTTATCAAAAGAGTTCATTAATACCGGCGCACGATCAAAGAGCACTTTGTATTGCGCAACAATTCGCTGAATTTCTCTCACCATACGTTCTTTGGCGATAATTTCAGCTAAATAATCTTTTAATTTCTCGACCAGGATAACAACCACATTCTTTATTATGTCCATCGACGATAAAGACCGTGGAAAAGCCAAAAAGAAAAAACCTTCCAGCCCTGGGATCGTTGAATTCAGTTTGCAAAGAATACCACTTTGAAATTCATGCACGGCTTCATGTTCGGGAGGAAATAATAATGCACCGACATGACGCCGCCAGCAAATAACACGCCATGCATGTTGATGACGACGCAGCTGTGAATGTTCCAGGAAGACCTGAGCCTCCTTGAGGGTGCAGGGGATCTGCCCTGCGCTGGCGTGCTGTATTTCACCTTCTTCTTCAATAACCACCCAGGCAAGCGTAGAGCCCAGCGCCGCATTAATGGCTTCAAGTATCTCATTCAGTGAACGTCGTTCGGTCAGCCAGGGCATCAATTTTGCCAGTATGCCAAGGGCCACTGCGCCGTCATCCATGCGGACGGCGGAAATCTCTGTATTCATTTTTATGTCACCGATGATTAAACACACCGGACCATACCCACAATGAGCAATGTATAAAAAAAGTTAAAACCAGAAAGCCAGCGCTGACATTTTAAAAATGCCGCGTAATCTGAAAACCGTCAGTTGAGGATATATCCATCAGGATCAAAAAATTTAAAAGTCTACATTCAGGTATATATAACTATTGGATCAAGAATAATAGATGAATAGCAAACTGTAAATATTCCACAAAACGCCCGGCAAATCATTGAGTTACTAAGCAAATGAATTTCAAAGCAATATTGATGGTCATAGCAAAATCTTATCCTTCTTTCTTAACAGCTATTTTGTCCATATCGAAAGCTCATTTATCTATAAAAAATTCCGCTGGTCAGACTGGTGAATAAAAGAACAAATGTGATATAGTTCACAAAAATCGAAACAGGAACACTGTTTCACCCTGATCTGTTATTCCCCGCGGACTTCAGCATCACCAGCGCCCTGCGCGTCTGGTCTCAGCCCGTCCGCCTGAGCGTTGTATATTTTGAGGATGGTTACATGGCAACCTTAACCACCAGCGTCGTTTTGTTGCGCTGGCAGATATTGAGTGCAGTGCTGATGTTTATGGCAAGCACAATGAACATTCAATTTCGCAAAGCGGATTATATCGGGCTGGCGGTGATCAGTAGCGGTCTCGGCCTGGTAGCAGCCTGCTGGTTCGCCACCGGTTTGCTGGGCATTACCCTGATAGATGCCACCAACGTCTGGCACAATGTGGTCAACATCATGACGGAAATATCAGCGAAAGCCCCGCCGGAATGGCCAATGGTGATTACCTGATGTAAAAGCTCCCTTGCGGAGCTTTTTTTTATTCACCAAAACAATCGTTTAGTTATTTAGTTTCTCGACAGGTTTGTAATGAGAACCATTCTCATATTAACATGCCGCCGTGATTATTAACTTTTGATACTTTTGGTCATGCCTGATTATGCCGTAACGCCAGCTCCTGTGACGATCGAATCGCTCTACGGCGAGCATCACGGCTGGCTAAAATCATGGCTGACCCGCAAGTTGCAATCGGCTTTCGATGCCGATGACGTGGCTCAGGATACCTTTTTGCGCATCATGCGCGGAGAATCCCTGGCGGCGATACGTGACCCCAAATCCTTCCTGTGCACCGTGGCCAAACGGGTCATGATTGATCTCTTCCGCCGCAATGCGCTGGAAAAAGCCTGGCTTGAGATGCTTGAGCAGCTCCCGGAAGCCTCACTCCCTTCACCAGAAATTCGCCAGAGCCAACTGGAAACACTACAACTGCTGGATCAGATGCTTGATGGCCTCGGCACGAAAGCCCGCGAAGCCTTTTTGCTGTCGCAGCTTGAGGGGATGACCTATGCCGACATTGCCGCGCGCCTGAACGTCTCCGTCAGCTCGGTGAAAAAGTATGTCGCCAAAGCCATGGAACACTGCCTGCTGTTTCGCCTGGAGCATGCACTGTGAGCCGCACTCTAACCGACGCCCGACGTCAGGCGTTACGTTCTGCCTCTCAATGGTATGCGACGCTCAGCGATGCGCATGTCAGCCCACAGCAAACCGCCCGCTGGCAACAGTGGTATGAGCAAAATCAGGACAACCAGTGGGCGTGGCAGCAGGTAGAAAACCTGCGCAGCGAGATGAGCGCTATTCCGGGCAATCTGGCCCATCGCGCTTTACAGGATACCCAACTGACCCGCCGTCGGGTGATGAAAGGCATGCTGCTGTTGCTGGGGTTAGGTGGCGGCTGGCGTCTCTGGCAATCTGAAACTGGCGAAGGGCTGCGCGCCGACTACCGCACCGCAAAAGGGACCATTCAGCACATCACCCTCGATGACGGTTCCCGCCTGGCGCTCAACACCGATAGCGCAGTGGACGTGAACTTTGACGGCGAACAGCGGCTCATGCGGCTTTGGTATGGCGAAATTTCGGTGACCACGGCAAAAGATGCACTTAAACGCCCCTTTCGCGTCCACACGCGCGAAGGGCAGCTCACCGCACTGGGCACCCGCTTTAGCGTGCGTCAGGAAAACGATGCCGTGGTGCTTAACGTGCAGGAACATGCGGTCGAAGCCAGGCTTTCCGCCTCTCCCACGCAAACCCGCATCGTGGAGCAGGGGCAACGCCTGACGTTTAGCGCCACCACCTTTGGTCCACTGGACACCCCGGATGACGAAGAGACAAGCTGGACGCAAGGGGTACTGAGCTTTAGCGATAAACCGCTCGCCGACGTTATTTCCGCTCTCGCCCGTTACCGCCCTGGCATCTTACGCTGCGATCCGTCCGTAGCCCACTTGCGCCTGAGCGGCACCTTTCCGCTCGACGATACCGATCGTATTCTGGACACGATTACCAGGACACTACCTGTTAAAATTCAATATATTACAAAGCTATTTGTTAACGTCACCGCGTTAAGCTAATTAAAAACGAAAAAAATTATCATTTTCGTTTGTCCTTTTTCCCTCCCTCATCCGACTTCATAGATGAACACAACAAAAATGATGATGGAGACCTTATGACGCCTTTACGCGCGTTTTGCAAAACAACACCTTTGGTCATGGCAATACGTTTAAGTCTGCTGCCTGTCGCAAGCCTGGCGGCCACGACGGCGGTCGCCGCTGTCGCACCGGCGACCCTGCAATACAACATCGCAGCCGGTTCGCTGGATAAAGCGCTCAACCAGTACGCCGCCCAAAACGGTATGACGTTATCCGTTGACGCGAGCCTGACGCGTGGCAAGCAAAGCCAGGGGCTGAAAGGGGCGTACACCCTGGATGAAGGCCTGGATGCGCTGCTCTCCGGTAGCGGTCTGCAAAGTAAATCGCTGGGCAACAATGCCTGGACGCTCGAACCGACGCCCTCCGTGCAGGAAGAGTCCCTCACCGTGGTCGGTGACTGGCTGGGCGAAGCGCGTGAGAACGATGTCTTTGAACATGCCGGCGCACGTGACGTTATCCGCCGCGAGGCGTTTACCACCACCGGTGCCACGACCGTTCGTGATGTGCTCAACCGCATACCTGGCGTTTATGCGCCGGAAAATAACGGTACCGGCAGCCACGATCTGGCCATGAACTTTGGTATTCGTGGGCTGAACCCGCGCCTGGCCAGCCGCTCCACCGTTTTAATGGATGGCATTCCCGTCCCGTTCGCCCCTTACGGGCAGCCGCAGCTCTCGCTTGCCCCCGTTTCCCTGGGCAACATGGATGCGATTGATGTGGTACGCGGCGGCGGTGCCGTGCGTTACGGACCGCAAAGCGTCGGCGGCGTGGTGAACTTCGTGACCCGTGCGATTCCGAAAGAGTTTGGTATTGAAGCGGGAATGGAAGGCCAGCTCAGCCCGACGTCGTCGCAAAACTCGCCAAAAGAGACCCACAATCTGATGATTGGCGGCACCGCCGATAACGGCTTTGGCACCGCCCTGCTCTACTCCGGTACCCGTGGCAGCGACTGGCGCGAACATAGCTCCACCCGCATCGATGACGTGATGCTAAAGAGCAAATACGCCCCCAACGACGTGCACACCTTTAACAGCCTGCTGCAATATTACGATGGCGAAGCCGACATGCCCGGTGGCCTGTCCCGTGCGGATTACGACAAAGATCGCTGGCAGTCCACCCGCCCGCAAGACAGCTTCTGGGGACGCCGTCAGCTTGCCAGTCTCGGCTACCAGTTCCAGCCGGACAGCCAGCATAAATTCAACATTCAGGGTTTCTACACCCGCACCCTGCGCAGTGGTTATCTCCTGCAAGGTAGCCGCGTCACTCTGTCGCCACGTGATTACTGGGTGCGCGGCATTGAGCCACGCTACAGCCAGATTTTTAACCTCGGCCCAACGGCCCATGAAGTGGGATTCGGCTATCGCTACGTAAACGAATCCACGCATGAGATGCGTTATTACACCTCAGCCGCCAGCGGCCAGATGCCGTCCACGCAGAGTCCCTTCGACAGAGATACGCGCTCCGGAACCGAGGCGCACGCCTGGTATCTGGATGACCGCATTGACGTGGGCAACTGGACCATCACCCCTGGCATGCGCTTCGAGCATATCGAGTCGTACCAGAACAACAATATTAAAGGCACCAGCGAGGAAGTGAGCTACAACGCGCCACTGCCTGCGCTGAATGTCCTCTATCACCTTAATGAAAGCTGGAATCTTTATGCCAACACCGAAGGGTCGTTCGGGACCGTACAGTACAGTCAAATTGGCAAGGCTGTGCAAAGCGGCAATGTGGAGCCGGAGAAAGCGCGCACCTGGGAAATCGGCAGCCGATACGACGACGGTGTCCTGACGGCAGAAATGGGGCTGTTCCTGATTAACTTTAATAATCAGTACGACTCCAACCAGACCAACGATACGGTCACCGCACGCGGTAAAACTCGCCATACCGGCGCAGAAGGCCAGGTGCGTTACGACTTCTCGGACATCACCCCTGCGCTGGAAAATGTCTCCGCTTACGCCAGCTATGCGTACGTGAACGCAGAAATCCGCGAAGCGGGCGACACCTATGGCAACCAGGTTCCCTTCTCCCCTAAACATAAAGGCACCCTGGGCATCGACTACAAACCGGGTAACTGGACCTTCAACCTGAACAGCGATTTTCAGTCCAGCCAGTTCGCCGACAACGCCAATACTCGTGCGGAAAGCGCAGACGGCAGCACCGGACGCATTCCGGGTTACATGCTGTGGGGCGCACGTGCGGGCTACCAGTTTGGTGCTGATATGGCCAACCTCAACCTGGCGTTTGGCGTGAAGAACCTGTTTGACCACGAGTACTTCACCCGTTCCTACGACGACAACAACAAAGGCCTCTACACCGGCCAGCCGCGCACCCTCTATATGCAAGGCTCGCTGAAGTTCTGATAAACGTTTCCCTCTATCAATGCCCGGTATTCCGGGCATTCGGAGCATCTATGTTGACACTGACTCGCTGTCTCTTTGCAGGCCTGATGCTGGTTGCCAGCCAGGCCTTTGCCGTCACTGTTCAGGATGAGCAGGGCACCTTTACCCTCGATAAAACACCCCAACGGATTGTGGTGCTGGAACTCTCTTTTGCCGATGCGCTGGCTGCGGTCAACGTCAGCCCGGTGGGCATTGCCGACGACAACGATCCGTCGCGCATTCTGTCTGACGTCAGCGCCCGGTTTGCAACATGGCAATCCGTGGGCACGCGTGCGCAACCGAGCCTTGAGGCCATTAGCGCGCTTAAACCGGACCTGATAATTGCTGACAGCAGTCGTCATGCGGGGATTTACAAGGCGTTGCAGGCCATCGCCCCGGTGCTGTTGCTGAAATCCCGGAATGAAACCTATGCCGAAAATCTGCACTCTGCGGCGATCATCGGCAAAGTCGTGGGCAAAGATGCGGAAATGACCCAACGTCTGGCATTGCATCACCAGCGGATGCAGGCGTTTGCCGCCCGGTTGCCGAAAGGCGCGAACGTGGTCTTCGGCACCTCCCGCGAGCAGCAGTTTAATTTACACTCCGCCGAGAGCTATACCGGCAGCGTCCTGACCGCACTAGGTCTGACCCTTCCGGCGTCGATCAATAACGCCCCCATGGCCGCTATCGGTCTTGAGCAACTGCTCGCCATCAACCCCGAGTGGCTGATTGTGGCCCACTATCGCCAGCAAAGTATTGTGCGCACCTGGCAGCAGGACCCGCTCTGGCAGGTGATGCAGGCCGCTCAAAAGCAGCAAATTGCAGAGGTCGACAGCAATACCTGGGCGCGGATGCGCGGCATTTTTGCGGCCGAGCGCATCGGTGAAGACATGGTGAAAATCGTCCATCATCAGACCGTTACTGTGAATCCGTGATTATTCTTCGCTCTGCAATGTGGCGCTGGGGACTGCCGCTAATGGCGCTCATGGGTGTGTTCTGGCTAAGCCTGTTTTGCTGGTCGCCGGTGCCTATTTCTGCCTTCAGCGCGCTGCATGCACTACTGCCTGGTTCTCCCACCTCGCTGCCTGAAGCGCTGGTGCAAAACCTGCGCCTGCCGCGCAGCCTGGTAGCCGTGTTGATTGGAGCGAGCCTCGCACTGGCCGGTACTCTGCTACAAACGCTCACCCATAACCCGCTGGCTTCTCCTTCACTGCTGGGTATCAACAGCGGTGCGGCGCTGGCGATGGCGCTGGTCAGCGCATTTAGCCCGGCACCCGTGGCAGGGTTTTCACTGGCCTTTGTGGCAGCCTGTGGCGGAGGTGCATGTTGGCTACTGGTGATGACAGCAGGTGGCGGCTGGCGACAATCTCTCGACAGGCATCGGGTGATACTGGCCGGTATCGCCCTTTCTGCCCTGTGCATGGCGCTGACGCGCGTCACACTGCTGCTGGCAGAAGATCATGCGTATGGCATCTTTTACTGGCTGGCGGGCGGCGTTGCCCATGCCCGCTGGCAGGAATTCTGGCAGCTCTTCCCTATCGTTCTCGCCGTTATCCCCGTGACGCTGTTGCTGGCAAAGCAACTGAATTTGCTCAACATCAGTGACGATGCGGCCCACACGCTGGGCGTCAATCTTCACCGTGTGCGGCTGATTATCAATCTGGCGGTGTTGTTACTGGTGGGTGGGTGCGTGAGCGTTGCCGGGCCGGTAGCATTTATCGGCCTGCTGATGCCGCATCTGGCACGTCTCTGGATTGGGCATGCTCATCAGCGTCTGCTGCCAATGAGTATGCTGCTCGGTGCAACCTTTATGCTGCTGGCAGACCTGCTTTCCCGCGGGCTGGCATGGCCTGGTGAACTGCCTGCGGGGGCGGTGGTGGCGTTAATCGGTGCGCCGGGGTTTGTGTGGCTGGCCCGGAGGCGCGGATGAACACACGAATATTTGCCGAGCTGCTGCTTCTGATGTTACTCCTGCTGGCCGCAGTGGCGCTGCGCGCGGGCGCACTTCCCCTGCCGTGGTCGGCGCTGTTCAGCGGCTGGCAATCTGCCAGTGAACACCATTACGTATTAACACAATACCGCCTGCCACGGGTGATTCTGGCGGTGGTGGTCGGTGCAGCGCTGGCGATTGCGGGCGTGCTGGTACAAGGTACGGTGCGTAACCCGCTGGCCTCGCCGGATATCCTCGGCATCAACCATGCCGCAAGCCTGGCGGCAACAGGCGGCATGCTGCTCATCCCTGGCCTCTCCGTTTTCTGGCTACCGTTTCTGGCGTTCGCGGGCGGTATGGCGGCGCTGTTTTTACTGCGCGCACTGGTCAATACGGCCTCGCCGATGAAACTGGCGCTAACCGGGGTGGCGCTTTCCGCCTGCTGGGCAAGTATGCTGGATTACCTGCTACTCTCCCGCCCGCAGGACATTAACAATGCGCTGCTGTGGCTGACGGGCAGTCTGTGGGGGCGCGATCTTAGCTTTGTGATGGTGGCACTGCCGGCATTGGGCGTGCTGCTCCCCCTCAGTTTGCGCTACTGCCGCGACCTGGATCTGCTGGCGCTTGGCGACGAACGCGCCAGCACCCTGGGCGTGTCAGTCTCGCGAACACAATCTCAGGTGCTGCTACTGGCCGTCGCGCTAACATCCGTGAGCGTAGCCGTCTGCGGACCTATTGGCTTTATCAGCCTCGTGGTTCCACACATGATTCGCCGCTGTTGCGGCGGACGCCACCGGGTGCTGATCCCCTTGTCCGGGCTGGCGGGCGCGCTGGTCCTGCTGCTGGCCGATATTCTCGCCCGCACAATCAACCCACCGATGGAGCTCCCCGCCGGGGTGCTGACTGCCATTATTGGCGCACCAGGTTTTATCTGGCTGCTGGTAAGGATGCGTTAATGAAGTTGAGTACCCGTCATATCACAGCAGGCTACGAGGCAACGCCCGTTCTGAACGATGTCTCCCTTGAGATTCCCGCCGGGAAAATCACCGCCCTGCTTGGCCCCAACGGCTGTGGCAAATCGACGCTGCTGAAATGTTTTTCGCGGCTGTTGATGCCCCGGTCGGGGGAAATTTGGCTTGATGACACACCGCTGGCCTCGTTCAATGCCCGGCAGCTCTCACGTCGGCTCGCGCTGTTGCCTCAGCACCAGCTAATTCCGGAAGGCATAACGGTGCGCGACCTGGTCGCCTACGGACGAAGCCCGTGGCTACCACTGTGGGGGCGCTTATCGAAACAGGATAACGCGATAGTGGATGCCGCAATGGAGAGAACCCGCACCGCCTCCCTGGCCACCAGCCACGTCACCCGGCTTTCAGGCGGGCAGCGCCAGCGCGCTTTTCTGGCAATGATGCTGGCACAGGACACGCCCGTGGTTCTGCTGGATGAACCCACCACCTGGCTGGATATCAATCATCAGGTTGAGCTAATGGGGTTAATGCAGGCGCTGCGTGACGAGGGAAAAACGGTGATTACCGTCCTGCACGATCTGAATCAGGCCAGCCGTTACTGCGACCATCTGGTGCTGCTGGCAAAAGGAAATATCGCGGCGCAAGGAACACCGGAAACGGTGCTGACACCGGAACGCTTGCGCGAGGTATTCAGCGTGGAGGCGGAAATCCACCCGGAGCCGGTTTCAGGCAGGCCAATGTGTGTCATCCGATGACCCCTCGTCGGTTTTAGCCGAGATTAATGATGTCCTGAAGGTCACTGTTTTCCTGTACGAGACCCCGAATCACCTCCTCCAGGCGCTGAACTTCTTCAGGACCAAAGCACTTCACCGGTGCAAAGGCTTTGTGTTCCTGTACACCATATTTCATGGAGTACAAATTATGTGCAGGATCAAACCAAACAATATGGAACGTATTATTCCAGATAAATCCATGAACACGCCCATAATTCTTTGACAGGCTAATTTCAAATGCCCGCGAGGTAATTTCCCGCGCTTCATTTTCTGCTGCAGATTCATCACGCGATTGTATAAAGAGCTTATCTTTTATTTTATTAATAACGGCATCAGGGAAAGCATTTTTAATTGATGTCGTGGTATTAAAGATAGACTTGGGGGATAAACTGGCATGATTTTGCTGGGTAATATCTCTTTCTCTGGCGCGTTTTATTTCCGATATACACTCAAAAAGCTTTTGATAGTATTTCGGCAACATGCCATGAAAAAAGAACTCTTCGCTCTCCCAGTCGATATATTCAAACGAAATTCTGAGCTTCTCATCTGAGACCGTTCGCGCAGACTGATCGGCTATATTACGGAACCGGGAGCCTGACTGGCTAGCCATGGGCATTCAGCTTCTGCCGAAAGTAAGCATTCAAAGAGGCTTTGGGAATGACCGTCGTGCTGCCTTCTGACTCGTCCAGTTCACCACGCGCATCAAGCCACGGCGATTCACGGTGCGTCATGGTACTCAATGCTGCGCCATCATATCGTCCATAGGCATGAACAATATCCCGCAAGAAATCAGCATGCTCACCCGTAGCGACAACGACGTCATCGGTAATCTGTCGCCACTGGTAGTGCTTATATTTTTCATATAAGCCGGCAACGACAGGACCATGTTGCCAGGCTTGAAAATCCTCCGGAAACAGCGGCGCATTATTTTCTGCCAGAGCAAACCCTTGCGCGTAATAACAAAGCTTTTGCAATTTCATCGGCGAAGGACTTTCACCAAAGAGCTCCCGATGAAGAGTGATAATTGCCTGTGAAATATTTTCGATTTCTACCGATAAAGCCATGTCGCCCTCCATTGATATCATCATCCTGCATTCATCTCGTTTTAATATAATAAACCTCCGCCGAAGCGGAGGCTTTTATAAAAAAGATATGCCTGAAATCAGAACGGAATATCGTCGTCGAAGTCCATCGGCGGTTCGTTAGACTGTGCCGGAGCAGACTGCTGCGGACGGGACTGTGCGCCGCCGCTGAACTGGTTGCCGCCCTGCGGCTGCTGAGGTTGACCCCAACCGCCCTGCTGGCCCTGGCCACCCTGACCGCCGCCTGCTGGTGCGCCGCCGCCCTGACGGCCGCCGAGCATCTGCATGGTGCCACCGACGTTAACAACCACTTCAGTGGTGTATTTTTCTGAGCCGGACTGATCGGTCCATTTGCGGGTACGCAGCTGACCTTCGATATAAACCTGAGAACCTTTACGCAGGTACTCACCGGCCACTTCTGCCAGTTTGCCGAACAGCACAACGCGGTGCCACTCAGTCTGCTCTTTCATCTCACCGGTCGCTTTATCGCGCCAGGATTCGGAGGTCGCCAGCGTAATGTTGGCAACTGCGCCACCACTCGGCATGTAGCGTACTTCCGGGTCCTGGCCCAGATTACCGACGAGAATCACCTTGTTTACGCCTCTGCTGGCCATGTTCGTGTCTCCTGAATACGTTTCTTAATAGTGTAAACGCGCGAGTGTACCATTTCCATGCTGCACTTTGATAGTTGCGTAGCACGTTCCAGAGTTCTCTCGCAACTCCACATTGTTACACAGCCAATCAGAAAATGCATTCCAATACTGTATATTCAAACAGGTCAAATTGTGTCATAATTAGCCGTTTCTGACAGCCGTTTGTCCTTCAAACAAATCAGGCAATCCGTGTTCCAACCGGGAAAGGTGAATGGATAAGATCGAAGTACGGGGCGCACGCACCCACAATCTCAAAAACATCAACCTCGTCATCCCACGCGACAAGCTGATTGTCGTGACCGGGCTGTCAGGTTCAGGTAAATCGTCACTGGCTTTCGACACCCTGTACGCCGAAGGGCAGCGTCGCTATGTAGAGTCGCTCTCCGCTTATGCCCGTCAGTTCCTGTCATTGATGGAAAAACCGGACGTTGACCATATCGAAGGGCTGTCGCCAGCGATTTCTATTGAGCAGAAATCCACCTCGCACAACCCGCGCTCCACGGTCGGCACCATTACCGAAATTCACGATTATCTGCGTCTGCTGTATGCCCGCGTCGGTGAGCCACGCTGCCCGGATCACGACGTGCCGCTGGCGGCGCAAACCGTCAGCCAGATGGTCGATAACGTGCTGGCACTGCCGGAAGGCAAGCGTCTGATGCTGCTGGCACCGGTCATTAAAGAACGTAAAGGTGAGCACACCAAAACCCTGGAAAACCTCGCAAGCCAGGGTTACATCCGCGCCCGAATTGATGGCGAAGTGTGTGACCTCTCCGATCCACCAACGCTGGAGCTGCAAAAGAAACACACCATCGAAGTGGTTATCGACCGCTTCAAGGTGCGCGAAGACCTGTCACAGCGCCTGGCCGAATCCTTTGAAACCGCACTGGAACTCTCCGGCGGGACGGCGATTGTCGCTGATATGGACGACACCAAAGCCGAAGAGATGCTGTTCTCGGCCAATTTTGCCTGCCCGATTTGTGGCTACAGCATGCGCGAGCTGGAACCGCGCCTGTTCTCGTTCAACAACCCGGCGGGTGCCTGCCCAACCTGCGACGGCCTCGGCGTACAGCAGTACTTCGATCCAGACCGCGTGATTCAGAACCCTGAACTGTCGCTGGCTGGCGGCGCGATTCGTGGCTGGGATCGCCGTAATTTCTACTACTTCCAGATGCTTAAGTCGCTGGCGGAACACTATAAGTTCGATGTTGATGCCCCCTGGGCCAGCCTGAGCGCGAACGTGCACAAAGTGGTGCTGTTCGGTTCCGGTAAAGAGAACATCGAATTCAAGTATATGAACGATCGTGGCGACACTTCCGTGCGTCGCCATCCGTTCGAAGGCGTGCTGCACAATATGGAACGCCGCTACAAAGAGACCGAATCCTCAGCGGTACGCGAAGAGCTGGCAAAATTCATCAGCAACCGCCCGTGTGCAAGCTGCGAAGGGACGCGTCTGCGCCGTGAAGCGCGCCACGTCTACGTTGAGAACACCCCGCTGCCGACCATCTCCGACATGAGCATCGGCCATGCGATGGACTTCTTCACCAATCTGAAGCTCTCCGGTCAGCGCGCAAAAATCGCTGAGAAAGTGCTGAAAGAGATTGGCGATCGCCTGAAGTTCCTCGTCAACGTTGGCCTGAACTACCTCACACTTTCCCGCTCGGCAGAAACCCTCTCCGGGGGTGAAGCCCAGCGTATCCGTCTGGCAAGCCAGATTGGCGCGGGCCTGGTGGGCGTGATGTATGTGCTTGATGAACCGTCGATTGGCCTGCATCAGCGCGATAACGAACGCCTGCTCGGTACACTGGTGCACCTGCGTAACCTTGGCAACACGGTTATCGTGGTGGAGCACGATGAGGACGCCATTCGCGCCGCCGATCACGTTATCGATATCGGCCCCGGTGCCGGTGTCCACGGCGGCCAGGTGGTCGCAGAAGGTACGCTGGATGACATTATGGCAGTGCCGGAATCGTTAACCGGGCAGTTCATGAGCGGTAAACGCCAGATTGCAGTGCCGAAATCCCGCGTTAAAGCCGACCCGGAAAAAGTGCTGAAGCTGACCGGTGCCCGCGGCAATAACCTGAAAGACGTGACCCTGACCCTACCGGTGGGCCTGTTTACCTGCATCACCGGCGTGTCCGGTTCCGGTAAATCGACGCTGATTAACGACACGTTATTCCCGATTGCACAGACGGCGCTGAACGGCGCGACGCTCGCCGAACCTGCACCGTACCGTGATATTCAGGGGCTGGAGCATTTCGATAAAGTTATCGATATCGACCAGAGCCCGATCGGCCGCACCCCGCGTTCAAACCCGGCGACCTATACCGGCGTGTTTACGCCCGTTCGTGAACTGTTTGCGGGCGTACCTGAATCGCGTTCACGCGGTTATACCCCAGGCCGTTTCAGCTTTAACGTCCGTGGTGGTCGCTGCGAAGCCTGTCAGGGCGATGGGGTGATCAAAGTCGAAATGCACTTCCTGCCGGACATTTACGTCCCCTGCGATCAGTGCAAAGGCAAACGCTATAACCGCGAAACGCTGGAGATTAAGTACAAAGGCAAGACCATCCACGAAGTGCTGGACATGACCATCGAAGAGGCGCGCGAGTTCTTTGACGCCGTCCCTGCGCTGGCGCGTAAGCTGCAGACGCTGATGGACGTAGGCCTGACCTACATTCGTCTGGGGCAGTCGGCAACCACGCTGTCCGGCGGTGAAGCGCAGCGCGTGAAGCTGGCGCGTGAGCTGTCAAAACGCGGCACCGGTCAGACGCTCTATATTCTGGACGAGCCGACCACCGGCCTGCACTTTGCCGACATCCAGCAGCTGCTCGAGGTTCTGCATCAGCTGCGCGATCAGGGCAACACTATCGTGGTCATCGAACATAACCTGGACGTGATTAAAACCGCGGACTGGATTGTCGATCTCGGCCCGGAAGGCGGCAGCGGCGGAGGGGAAATCCTCGTCTCCGGCACACCAGAAACCGTCGCCGAATGCGAAGCCTCGCACACGGCACGGTTCCTGAAACCGATGCTCAAATAGTCAGACGGAAAGCTGTTGCCTGACCGGCTCAGGCAACAGCGACATCGCCTGTTTATAGGACGCATCCACGAGGTAGTAAATTTGCGAATCGGGTAGCGACCCATCGAGATAGACCGTGCTCCAGTGAGCCTTATTCAAATGCCTGCTGGGGCGCACATCATCATGCTGTTGCCGCAGGAGATCGGCCAGTTCCGGGCTGGTTTTCAACGATGCCGCCGGGCGTCCTTCCACCTCTTTCACCATGGCAAAGAGTACATCCGACACCTTGATTTGCGTGGCTTTCCAGTCGCTGTGTACGCTCTGTTCTGCGCCCGGTTTCGCCATGCAGTACTGCAATAACTCCGAAATGGTCATCTTTATTCCCCTTGTAGTGTCGCGATGATTTTTCGCGAACCGCCGTGGATGCGATGCTCCCCCAACCAAATGCCCTGCCATGTTCCAAGCTGTACGCGCCCGTGAGAGACAGGGAGCATTAACGTCACGCCAAGCGTCGATGATTTGATATGCGAAGGCATGTCATCCGGCCCTTCGTAATCGTGTTCATAGTGCGCATTGTCGGGAACAGACTGAAGAAAGTGCTGTTCCATATCATGACGAACCGTTGGGTCACAATTTTCATTGAGGGTGAGAGAAGCAGAAGTATGCTGAAGCAGCAGATGTAACAACCCCGTTTTTATGCGCGGCAAATCGCGGATTTGCCCGAGCACTTCGTCGGTCACTAAATGAAAACCTCGTGATTTAGCGCCCAACGTTAACGTTTGTTGATACCACATCTGCTGCTCCCTTATGAAAGACGAATCTTTTTAAGTGTGCAGCAAGTCGGCGAAAGGTAAAACCCGGTAACGCATGTTTGTTCAAAAAATCATCAATACTCAGAATTCACAATCACCTCTTCGCCGTACACGCCAGCCTGCGGCAACGGTCGATAGGTAGAGTTTGAGGCGCGAAGAATGCGCACCGGGCGCGCCTGCGCTTCTTTGGCGGCAGTAATGTCGTTGTCCGAATCGCCGTAAAAGATTTTGATCTGTTTATCCACCAGCCACTGGGTTTTGGTGTTCTGCCCGGCTTTGTCACCGGCGAAAATCACCGGGTTCATATTGGCGGCGGGGATCAGGAAATCATCCTGCAGGGTTTTGGTCACGGTTTCGGTCGCCGTCTGGCTGCGTCCCGTCACGAAATAGATGCTGTCGCCGCGCTTCACGTGCATCGCAATCAGCGCACGGGCCACTTCTTTTGGAATGCTGAACTCGTCCCAGCCGTTATTCATCTTTTCCCAGAATTCGGGGTTCTGCAGATAGGCTTCGCTGTCCGGGGAATATGTTTTCTTGCCCCGCCAGAAGCCGGGGCTTGAGAAAAGCACCGTGTCGTCGATATCAAACCCTACCGCCATGGGCGGGCGTTCCACGAGACTGTTTTCAATTTGTGCCACCGAGACCCAGTGAATGGGGGCCTGCTCGGCCAGTTTGGCGACGTTCGTCCCGAGGGCGCTGTCCGGCGTTGGCGTGGAAGCAAGAGCAGAAACCGCGCTGAAGAGCGAAAACGATAAGCAGAGCGCTAAGGTTATTTTTCGCATATTTATCCCTAAATTTTCAGTTTGTTATGCTTAGAATTTGTGCAATCGGTCAAAAAGCTACTCGACCATACCGTCTGGAGGGGGGTAAGGAAAGGCGTTTGTGCAAACTGACAGCATTTTCCTCCCCTGCGGGAGGAAAATGAAAGGCGATTACATGACGGCAGCGAAGGCCTGAGCCACGCGGTGGACGTTGCGGCTGTTAAGCCCGGCCACACACATACGCCCGCTGCTGATGAGGTAAACACCAAACTCTTCACGCAGACGGTCAACCTGCGCCGCGCTCAGGCCGGTGTAGCTGAACATACCGCGCTGTTTGAGCAGGTATTCGAAATTGTGCCCCGGTACGGCGTCTTTCAGCACATTCACCAGTTCCTGACGCATGGAGAGAATGCGGGTGCGCATGGTTTCCACTTCCGCCAGCCACGAGGCTTTCAGCGCCGTGTCGCCCAACACCGTTGCTACCAGCTGGGCACCAAAGTTCGGCGGGCTGGAGTAGTTACGGCGCACCGTGGCTTTCAGTTGCCCCAGCACGCGGGAAGCCGCATCGGCGTCTTCGCACACGATAGACAGGCCGCCCACGCGCTCGCCGTACAGCGAGAAAATCTTGGAGAACGAGTTGCTGACCAGCGCAGGTAAACCGGCATCGGCAATGGCGCGAATGGCGTAAGCATCTTCTTCCATCCCGGCGCCAAAGCCCTGGTAGGCGATATCGAGGAACGGGATCAGGTTGCGCGCTTTCAGCATGGCCACGACCGCATCCCACTGCTCGTTTGTCAGGTCAGAACCGGTCGGGTTATGGCAGCACGGGTGCAGCAGGACGATACTCTGCGCGGGCAGCGTATCGAGTTTTTCGAGCAGTGCCGTGAAGCGCACGCCGTTGGTTTCACTGTCGAACCACGGGTAGGTGCTGACGTTAAAGCCCGCGCCTTCAAAGATGGCAACGTGGTTTTCCCATGTCGGGTCGCTGACCCAGACGCCGGAATTCGGGAAGTAGCGCTTGAGGAAATCCGCCCCCACTTTCAGCGCGCCGGAACCGCCCAGCGTCTGGATGGTCGCCACACGTTTTTGCGTCAGAACGGGATTATCAGCCCCAAACAGCAGCGGTGCGATGGTGTGACGGTAGCTGTTCAGCCCTTCCATCGGCAGATAAAGAGAAGCGCCATGCGGCTGGGCGTTCAGGCGGGCTTCGGCTTCGGCCACGGCCTGCAGACGCGGAATGATCCCGTCTTCGTTGTAATAGAGCCCGATGCTGAGGTTTACCTTGTCGCTACGGGGATCTTCTTTGAAACGCTCCATCAGCGTCAGAATGGGGTCGCCCGCATAGGCGTCAACTTTTTGAAACACGGGGTGGTTCTCCAGGTTTACAGTGGCAAGAGGAACACAATAAACCGGAAGCGGAGGAAGATCGAGAGGGATGTTTGCACCTCATTGCCTGATGCCCTCACCCCGGCCCTCTCCCACCGAGAGAGGGGGAAAACAATGCCAGGTTGAACACTAATCGATGTATTTCAGCGCAGCACGGGAGGTCAGGCGCGTAATCAGCTCATACCCGCTGATGCCGGTGATTTGTGCGATACGCTCAACGGGCAACCCTTCGCCCCAGAACACCACCGCATCGCCAACGCGTTCCTGGCTTTCTGGCCCTAAATCGACGCAAATCATGTCCATGGCCACACGCCCGACGATCGGCACTTCACGCCCGTTCACCAGTACCGGTGTGCCAGACGGCGCGGCGCGCGGGTAGCCGTCACCGTAGCCCATCGCCACCACGCCCAGACGGGTGTCACGTTCGCTGACCCAGGTGCCACCGTAACCCACGGCCTCGCCGGCTTTATGCTCGCGCACGGCAATCAAGCTGGACGTGAGGGTCATCGCAGGCAGGAAACCAAAATCTTCCCCCCACGGACGACGGTCGAGCGGCGACACACCATAAAGGATGATGCCCGGACGCACCCAGTCAAAATGCGCCTGCGGCCACAGCAGCGTACCGCCGGAGGCCGCAATCGAACGCATGCCAGGCTTTCCTTCGCTAAAGGTGGTGAAGATATCGAGCTGACGCTCGGTGGCACCGCAGTCGGGTTCATCGGCACGGGCAAAGTGGCTGACGATGTTCACCGGCTGGCGCACATTTTTGCACTGCGTCAGGCGTTGATAGAAAGCCTCTGCCTCGTCCGGTCTCACGCCCAAGCGATGCATGCCGGTGTCGAGTTTCATCCACACGGTAACGGGTTCCGCCAGTTCAGCGGTTTCCAGCGCGTTAAGTTGCTCGACGCTGTGCACAACGGTATCGAGGTGTTTAGCCGCAACCAGAGGAAGTTCTTCAGCAGTGAAGAAACCTTCGAGTAACAGAATGGGTTGAGTAATGCCCCCCTCGCGCAGGCGAAGGGCTTCTTCGAGACGGGCGACGCCAAAAGCGTCGGCATCAGGGAGCGTTCGCGCGCTCTCAACAAGACCGTGTCCGTAAGCGTTCGCTTTCACAACCGCCACCAGGCGGCTGGCAGGAGCCAGTTCGCGCAGGCGTTGCAGGTTATGTCGCAGAGCGCGGCGGTTGACTACAACAGTTGCCGCTTGCATTTGAATTCCTTAGAAATTACTCATCATCATATTGCGGCCCCGCATAATTATCAAAGCGTGACCATTGGCCGTTAAAGGTGAGCCGCACCGTACCGATCGGGCCGTTACGCTGCTTACCAATAATGATTTCAGCGATGCCTTTGAGGTCGCTGTTCTCGTGATAAACCTCGTCACGATAGATAAACATGATTAAGTCGGCATCCTGCTCGATGGAGCCGGATTCACGCAGGTCGGAGTTCACCGGGCGTTTATCAGCACGTTGTTCCAGTGAGCGGTTAAGCTGCGACAGCGCCACCACCGGCACCTGCAGTTCTTTGGCCAGCGATTTCAGCGAGCGGGAGATTTCGGCAATTTCCAGCGTACGGTTGTCGGAGAGCGACGGCACGCGCATCAGCTGGAGGTAGTCGATCATGATGAGCCCGATTCCGCCGTGCTCGCGGGCGATACGCCGCGCACGGGAACGCACTTCGGTTGGCGTCAGGCCAGAGGAGTCATCGATGTAAATATTGCGTTTTTCCAGCAGGATGCCCATGGTGCCGGAAATACGCGCCCAGTCCTCATCGTCGAGCTGCCCGGTACGAATGCGGGTCTGATCCACGCGAGACAGCGACGCCAGAGAACGCATCATGATCTGCTCGGAGGGCATTTCAAGACTGAAGATGAGTACCGGCTTATCCTGCAACATCGCCGCATTTTCGACGAGGTTCATCGCAAAGGTCGTTTTACCCATCGATGGACGCGCGGCAACGATAATCAGATCCGAAGGTTGCAGGCCAGCAGTCTTCTTGTTCAGGTCGTCATAACCGGTGTTCACCCCGGTCACGCCATCGTGTGGCTGCTGGAAGAGCTGTTCGATACGGGCAACGGTCGCCTCAAGCACGTCAGCGATGTTTTTCGGACCTTCGTCTTTATTCGCGCGGCTTTCCGCAATTTTGAACACCCGCGACTCAGCAAGATCCAGCAGGTCTTCACTGGAGCGCCCCTGAGGGTCAAAACCGGCGTTGGCAATTTCATTGGCGACGGAGATCATCTCACGCACGACCGCACGTTCACGCACGATATCTGCATAAGCGCTGATGTTGGCTGCACTTGGCGTGTTTTTGGACAGTTCGGCCAGATAAGCAAAGCCACCGACGATGTCCAGCTGCCCCTGTAATTCCAGCGATTCGGCCAGCGTAATCAGGTCGATGGGTTTGCCCATCTCCTGTAGACGGTGCATCTCAGTAAAGATATGGCGGTGCGGGCGAGTGTAGAAATCTTCCGATACGACGCGTTCTGCCACGTCGTCCCAGCGCTCGTTATCCAGCATTAAACCACCCAACACTGACTGCTCCGCTTCAATTGAATGAGGCGGTACTTTCATCCCTTCGAGCTGTCTGTCGCGGGGTTCAGTCTGTTTGTTGAAGGGTTTATTTCCTGCCATAGTGAATGGAGTTACCGAGATAGAGAATGGGTCGAAGATTATGACATTCAGGAGGAAGCATGGCGACAAGAATTGAGTTTCACAAGCATGGTGGCCCGGATGTCCTGCAAGCCGTTGAGTTCACCCCCGCCGATCCGGCGGCGCACGATGTGCAGGTCGAGAATAAAGCAATCGGTATTAACTACATTGATACCTACATTCGTAGCGGCCTCTATCCGCCGCCGTCGCTGCCAAGCGGTCTGGGCACCGAAGCCGCAGGCGTGGTCAGCAAGGTGGGCAGCGCCGTCAGCCACATCAAAGTGGGCGACCGCGTGGTGTACGCCCAGTCAGGACTGGGCGCGTACAGCTCAGTGCACAACGTACCGGCAGACAAAGTCGCTATCCTGCCGAATGCCATCTCTTTTGAGCAGGCTGCCGCCTCCTTCCTGAAAGGGCTGACGGTCTTTTATCTGCTGCGTAAAACCTATGAAATTAAACCTGATGAGCCCTTCCTGTTCCATGCCGCAGCAGGCGGTGTTGGCCTGATCGCCTGCCAGTGGGCGAAGGCGTTGGGGGCAAAACTGATCGGTACCGTTGGCTCCGCGCAGAAAGCGCAGCGTGCGCTGCAGGCGGGCGCCTGGCAGGTGATTAACTATCGCGAAGAGAACATTGTTGAGCGGGTAAAAGCGATAACCGGCGGCAAAAAAGTGCGTGTGGTGTATGACTCCGTAGGGAAAGATACCTGGGAAGATTCCCTCGACTGTTTGCAGCGCCAGGGTCTGATGGTGAGCTTCGGCAATGCCTCCGGCCCGGTGACCGGAGTCAACCTGGGCATCCTCAATCAGAAGGGCTCGCTGTACGCCACCCGTCCTTCACTTAATGGCTATGTGACCAACCGCCAGGAGCTGGAAGAGGCGAGCAATGAGCTGTTCTCGCTGATTGCCAGCGGCGTGATTAAAGTCGATGTGTCTGATGCGCAGAAATTCGCGCTGAAAGATGCGCAGCGGGCGCATGAGGTTCTGGAAAGCCGCGCAACACAAGGGTCGAGTTTGTTAATCCCTTGATTCCTTGATTCCTTGATTCCTTGATTCCACTAAATAATTCATGTTGCAAAAAGGCGGCAATGGAATGAATCCCCGGGAGCTTACTCGAGTAAGTGACTGGGGTGAATGAAAGCAGCCAACGCATCTGCGGCATGAATTATGACGGGGAAGAAAGAATTAGGGCTTCCCGAGGGAAGCCCATTCTTTTTTTAGTTCGGCTGTATGTAGGGTACAGCACGATGAATTCTTTGACGGCGCGATAGTGACAGATTTGATATCTAAATCCTATTCGGTTATTCGCAATGCGCCTGGAAAAGTGTCGAGGTTGTGATCGAGCACTCAAACCTTTAGTAACGCCTGCCGTTATTGCGCTGATATTGAGGCACTTTTGGTGCTTTGATGGCGCGAATCACCCAGACAACTGCCACAGCCAGCAACAGCCACGGCAGCAGCTTGATCATCATGGCGAACAGACCGCCTAAAAACATCAGTGCGGTTGCCGCTAAAATGGCAGCCAGAATGCCCAGCAAAGACACTCCTGTCGCCAGCAATACGATAAAAAAGGCGATAACAAACAGTAATTCCAACATGGCGTGCTCCCGATAAATGAGTCATGACGTGGACTCTCATGCCAGAGAGATATCAAGAAGCGTGCCAATTACTTTGTTATTGATTTTTCAATAAAAAAACCCTGCAACGCTGTGCAGGGCTTAGTGAAATTGACGAAATAATGGTGAAAATTTAACGATTCGCCACCAGGCTCAGCGCGTGCTCGAGTACGGCAACATCTGCGCCTGGCTTGTGGGCATTTTCACTGAGGTAGCGTCGCCACTGACGTGCTCCAGGGATCCCCTGGAACAACCCCAGCATATGGCGCGTAATATGGCCCAGATACGTCCCCTGCTGCAGCTCATTCTCAATATACGGGTACATGGCACGCACCACGGCAACCGGGTCAGCATCCGCTGCATTCACGCCGAAAATTTCGCGATCGACACGCGCCAAAATCCCCGGATTTTGATATGCCTCGCGGCCCACCATCACGCCATCCATATGGGCAAGGTGGGTCTGCGCCTCTTCCAGAGACTTGATTCCACCATTGATGGACATCGTCAGATGCGGGAAATCACGCTTGAGCTGATACACACGCGGGTAATCCAGCGGCGGAATTTCGCGGTTCTCTTTTGGGCTCAGGCCAGAAAGCCAGGCTTTACGCGCATGAATAATAAACGTCTCGCACTCGCCTTTGCCGGACACCGTATTAATGAAATCGCAGAGAAACGCGTAGCTGTCCTGGTCGTCAATGCCGATACGGGTTTTCACCGTCACGGGAATCGACACCACATCGCGCATCGCCTTGATGCAGTCCGCTACAAGCTGCGCATTGCCCATCAGGCAGGCACCGAACATACCGTTTTGCACGCGGTCGGATGGGCAACCCACGTTGAGGTTTATCTCATCGTACCCACGCTGCTCAGCCAGTTTCGCACATTGTGCCAGCGCGGCCGGGTCACTTCCCCCCAGCTGCAACGCCACCGGATGTTCTTCGTCGCTGTAAGCCAGATAGTCGCCCTTGCCGTGAATGATTGCCCCCGTCGTCACCATCTCGGTGTAGAGCAGCGTGTGGCGCGACAGCTGGCGCAGGAAGTAACGGCAATGCCTGTCCGTCCAGTCGAGCATCGGCGCAATGGAGAAGCGGTGAGCAGGGTAAGCAACAGGCTGAATTTCTGGCGACATGGCGAATAAATAAGCTTTACGGAAAAAAGGGGCGCTACTATAGCACAAAGAAAAACCGGAGGCGCGAGGCCTCCGGCGAGGAATCAGAACGTCACGCTAAGTTGTGCGCCTGCCCCCCAGGTTTGATCTTCACCGACCGCCCCCATTAAATCCACGTGTACAGCGTTGAACGGCGCAAATCCGACACCACCGGTGAACACATTTTTGTCGTCCCCTTTAACATCAGCACGGTAACCCGCACGAACAGCCAGCCAGCTGAGCGGACGAACCTCGGCCCCCACCCCGACGTATTGGGAGTTTTTCTCGCTCTTAAAGCCTTTGGTTTCCGTCAGATCGCCGTCGGCACTCAGAGTGAGCAACTCGTTCTGCCAGGCAACCCCGGCGGTCACCAGCGGACTAATTTGATAGGTGTCTTTGTAGTTTCTGACTTCACCCGTCAGCCCGTTTTCGATGCGAATATCTTTGGTGTCGATGTTACGTGAGACCAGGTTTTGTCCGGTTAAGCCCACGGTGATGTGTTCAGTCAGGTCCGCCGCCATACCCACATCCACGTTAAAGCCGGAGTCGTCGGTACGGTAGCGATCGTTGTCCCAGTCATCACTGTTGTAGTCATAAATTGAGGTCGTATAGTTATAGACCCAGGTTTTCTGCAGCTTCGGCGTCACACCGACGGATAACGGTACGCCACCCACATCAAACTGATGCGCCAGGGCAATACCGTAATCCCAGACAATTGCAGCCCGCCCGGATGCGGTCGAGTTCAGGTTGCGAGTGATTTCATCGCTGCCCAACAGGGCGGCACGGCCTGCTTCCGTGAGCGCGCGCGCATCACTGCCCTGAATACCACGCAGGTAATCAATATCGTTTTGATCAACAGATGTGCTGACACGTGCATGAGCATGCGCTTTGGTCACAAAGGCCATAGAAACCACGTCTGTTGGAATCGTGACTGCAATGCCTGCACTGGCTTTCGCCTGCGCCGTTTTACCTTTCAGGAATTGCAGTTCATCAGCCAAATCGCCTGCTGCATTCTGGAAGTTATCTACAACAGCAGAAGGGTTTAACAGCACCTGCGTTGGGGTTAAACCATCGACAAAATCTTTATAACCGTCGATTTTGTCGTTGATATTGTCAATCTCGTTACGAAGATCGTCTTTATCCGTCACCTGCACACCAACACTTGGCAGGATAACCGTGACATTATCCTCAGGTTTTGCTTTTGCTATGAGCGCCGGGTTAATCAGCGCCCCACTGCCATAACTTGCTGAAGCAACGCCAGTACCACCCATTGCATCACTTCGTGCTTCCGCCCAGGTATTCGCCGCTCCTGCTTGATTTGCCACAGAAAAGGAGACAGCGATAGCGACCACTGAAAGTTTAAGTTTGTTTTTCACAGTTATGCGTCTCGTAGTCAGATGAGTTTTTTTATGCCCCGTTATTTTTTACACAAACGGGAATGCTCTATTGCTGCGAATAACACCGGAAAAATGTCTATATCTGCCGAATATGCAAAAAATGACAGAAATTATCGTTATAAGAATTGACCCTCATTATTTATAGAAGACGCACCGCGATTGTGAAAGCTGCTGGCGGAAGCCCGATCTCGGTGTTTAGAGCAGAACATGGTAAAGTGGGAAATTATGCCGCCGGGAAATGAGAGGACGACAATGGAAAAGACCACTTCGCAAGAGATGCTGGCGCAGGCCGAAAAACTGTGCGTGCAGCGCAATGTGCGTCTGACGCCACAGCGCCTCGAAGTTCTGCGACTCATGAGCCTGCAGGAAGGCGCAATCAGTGCCTATGACCTGCTGGATCTGCTGCGCGAGAGCGAACCGCAGGCAAAACCACCGACCGTTTATCGCGCTCTGGACTTCCTGCTGGAGCAGGGATTTGTGCATAAAGTGGAGTCCACCAACAGCTATGTGCTGTGCCATCTTTTCGACCAGCCCACCCATACCTCTGCCATGTTTATTTGCGACAGATGCGGTGTGGTGAAGGAAGAAGAAGCGGAAGGTGTGGAAGATATTATGCATTCGCTGGCTGCAAAATTAGGATTTGCCTTACGCCATAATATTATTGAAGCACACGGTCTGTGCTCTAAATGTGCAGAAGTTGAGGCCTGTCGTCATCAGGGCGAATGCCACCACGACCACTCTATTCTGGTCAAGAAAAAACCGCGCTAATGGCGGCCGGTTTTTTAATGCTGGAGGGGATATAAAAGAGTGGTACATCCATGTACCGTCGGGCAGGGTAGTCTCTTCACATTTGCATATTCAGAGGGTCTGAAGGCTACCAGCGGTATTCGTTACGGGTTTCCCAGTCAACGACTTCTTTTTCCGCCTGATCTTTCGCGTAGCCGTATCTTTCCTGAATTTTACCTACCAGCTGGTCACGTTTACCCTCGATGACGGTCATGTCATCGTCAGTGAGTTTCCCCCACTTCTCTTTCGCTTTACCTTTGAACTGTTTCCAGTTACCGCCGATTTCGTCTTTATTCATGGTCATGTCCTCATCGTTCGGTTGTGAATAGCGAATCATCGTCCTTCGTTACGTTCTCTTTATCCTGAACGTGAGAATAATTGTAGTCAGGGATAACGGCACGGTGGATTTATTCGGAATTTTTAACCATCCAAACGGTAATTCTAAGAAGGTATGTCGAGAAAAAAGAGGAAAATCAAAAAAAAGCGGGAAGTTAACTCATTGACTAAAAAAGGTAAAACCGTGATGACAGCGTTTATCACCACGGTTTGAGAAGACGGGTTACAGCCATTCGCCGTTGCGGATCACGCCAACCGCAAGGCCTTCAATTGTGAAGTTTTGCTCGCGCAGGTTCACCACAATCGGTGAAAACTCGCTGTTTTCCGGCAGCAACTGAACGGTATTACCTTGTTTTTTCAGTCGCTTAACGGTGACTTCATCATCGATGCGGGCCACCACCACCTGGCCGTTACGCACGTCCTGGGTTTTATGCACGGCCAGCAGGTCGCCATCCATAATACCAATGTCTTTCATTGACATGCCGCTCACGCGCAGCAGGAAATCAGCGTTCGGTTTGAACAGGGAGGGATCAACCTGATAATGGCCTTCGATATGCTGCTGTGCCAGCAGAGGTTCACCCGCTGCGACGCGGCCTACCAGCGGCAAACCGGCGTCTTCTTCGACTTCGAGCAGCAAACGAATACCACGAGACGCGCCGGAAACAATCTCAAGCACACCTTTACGCGCAAGCGCCTTCAGATGCTCTTCAGCTGCGTTTGGGGAACGGAACCCCAACTGTTGCGCGATCTCCGCACGCGTCGGCGGCATACCGGTTTGGTTGATTCGATCGCGAATGAGATCGAACACCTCTTGCTGCCTGGCCGTTAAAGCTTTCATTCCGCCCCCTGGGTGTATATACAGTTATGCTGTGAGTATATACAGCTAAAGGCGATTTTGAAACCAAAATTACGCAAAAAACCAGCAGTTAACGTAATTCTGGAAGCCTTATCGAAAATGGCCCCACAACAGGGAAACCCAGGTAAAGACCGCTACCAGAATGGTCATCAGCACGGCCGCAGAGCCCATATCTTTCGCCCGCCCGGACAATTCGTGAAACTCCGAGCCAATACGATCAACCACCGCTTCGATTGCGCTGTTAAGAATCTCCACCACCATTACCAACGCGACCGAGGCAATCAGCAATACGCGAGTGATCGCGTCGACATCCAGGAAACAAGCGATAATAATTGCCAGAATGACCGCAACGGCTTCCTGACGAAAAGCGGCTTCGTTTATCCAGGCCGCGCGAACGCCTTTCCAGGAATAACCAGCCGCTTTGATAATACGGGTAATGCCAGTGGTGTTATTGGCCATTAAAAGAACCTTTTTATGTAATGAGCATCAATCTCTATGTAAGGTTATAGAGGTACAAAAGAATTTGTGCGCGCTTTCTGATATTCTTGCGGCGCATTGGCATTATTAACCAGAGGCTTTACATCGTTTATGTCCGGCTGGCCACGAATTTACTACAAATTACTTAATTTACCATTAAGCGTGCTGGTAAAAAGTAAGTCGATACCTGCGGAACCCGCACAGGAACTGGGGCTCGATACCTCACGCCCTATTATGTACGTTTTGCCTTATAACTCTAAGGCCGACTTACTAACGTTACGCGCTCAATGTCTGGCACATGATTTGCCGGACCCGCTGGAACCGCTTGAGATCGACGGCGTGGAACTGCCGCGGTATATCTTCATTCATGGTGGGCCACGGGTCTTTACCTGGTACACACCGAAAGAAGAATCCATCAAGCTGTTCCACGATTATCTCGATTTACACCGCAGCCATCCTGACCTGGATGTGCAGATGGTGCCGGTTTCGATGATGTTCGGCCGCTCACCAGGCCGCGAGAAAGGCGAGATAAACCCGCCGCTGCGTATGCTCAACGGCATCCAGAAATTTTTCGCCATTTCCTGGCTTGGGCGTGACAGCTTCGTGCGTTTCTCACCGCCGGTTTCACTGCGCCGCATGGCAACTGAGCACGGGACCGATAAAATTATCGCCCAAAAACTGGCGCGTGTGGCACGTATGCACTTCGCCCGCCAGCGTCTGGCGGCTGTCGGCCCGCGCCTGCCTGCCCGCCAGGATCTCTTCAACAAACTGCTGGCGTCCAAAGCGATTGCCCGTGCCGTTGAAGATGAAGCGCGCAGCAAGAAAATCTCCCACGACAAGGCACAGCAAAACGCCATTGCCCTGATGGAAGAGATTGCGGCGAACTTCTCCTACGAGATGATCCGACTCTCCGACCGTATTCTGAGCTTTACCTGGAACCGTCTGTATCAGGGCATCAACGTGCACAACGCCGAGCGCGTGCGCCAGCTGGCCCATGACGGTCATGAAATTGTCTATGTGCCCTGCCACCGCAGCCATATGGACTATTTGCTGCTCTCCTACGTGCTCTATCACCAGGGGCTGGTTCCTCCGCATATCGCGGCCGGTATCAACCTGAACTTCTGGCCGGCTGGCCCGATTTTCCGCCGCCTGGGGGCGTTCTTTATCCGCCGCTCCTTCAAGGGCAACAAGCTCTATTCCACCGTGTTCCGCGAATATCTGGGCGAGCTGTTCCAGCGTGGCTATTCGGTTGAATACTTTGTGGAAGGCGGGCGTTCTCGTACCGGCCGTCTGCTGGATCCGAAGACCGGCACTCTGTCGATGACCATCCAGGCGATGCTGCGCGGCGGCACCCGCCCAATCACGCTGGTGCCTATCTACATTGGCTATGAGCACGTGATGGAAGTCGGCACCTACGCTAAAGAGCTGCGTGGGGCGACGAAAGAGAAAGAAGGCTTTATGCAGATGCTGCGCGGCTTAAGCAAGCTGCGTAACCTAGGCCAGGGCTACGTGAACTTCGGCGAGCCTATCCCGCTGATGAACTACCTGAACCATCGCGTGCCGGAATGGCGTGAGTCTATCGATCCTATCGAAGCCGTGCGCCCGGCATGGCTGACGCCAACGGTGAATGCGATTGCCGCCGATCTGATGGTACGCATTAACAACGCAGGGGCGGCAAACGCCATGAACCTGTGCTGTACCGCCCTGCTCGCTTCCCGCCAGCGCTCGCTGACCCGCGAACAGCTGACGGAGCAGCTCGACTGCTACCTCAATCTGATGCGCAACGTGCCGTATGCTTCTGATTCGACGGTCCCTACCGTCAGCGCGTCTGAGCTTATCGACCATGCTTTGCAGATGAACAAGTTCGAGGTGGAGAAAGACACTATCGGCGACATCATCATTCTGCCGCGCGAGCAGGCCGTGCTGATGACCTACTACCGCAACAACATCGCGCATATGCTGATGCTGCCGTCGCTGATGGCCGCCATCATCACCCAGCACCGCCATATCTCTCAGGATGAGATGCTGCGCCATGTTGAGCTGCTCTACCCAATGCTGAAAGCAGAACTGTTCCTGCGCTGGGAAAAAGAAGAGCTGGCGGGCGTGCTGGACAGCCTGGCCCAGGAGATGCTGCGCCAGGGTCTGGTGACCATCAAAGACGGACAGCTGAATATCAATCCGGCGCATTCCCGCACCCTGCAACTGTTGGCTGCAGGCGCACGCGAAACGCTGCAACGCTACGCCATCACCTTCTGGCTGCTGAGCGCGAACCCGTCGTTCAACCGCAGCACGCTGGAGAAAGAGAGCCGCACCCTGGCACAACGTCTCTCGGTGCTGCACGGTATCAACGCACCGGAGTTCTTCGACAAGGCGGTGTTCAGTACTCTGGTGCTGACCCTGCGTGACGAGGGCTTTATCAGTGATACGGGCGATGCGGAACCGGCGCAGACGCTGGCGGTTTACCAGCTGCTGGCGGAGCTGATTACCTCAGATGTGCGTTTAACGATTGAGAGTGCCACGCAGAGCGAGTAAGGGTTATATGACCCTCTCCCACGGGGATGAGGAATTCCCAGTAATATTACATTTTGCAGCGATAAAACTGCGCAATGAGAATAAAACAGTCGCAGCGAGAACTGGGTCCGGCTGAAAATCGACGAAGCGTATCCGTAAGGCCGGGGCGACGCGCATGGATGCGCGGCGAGGGCGGTTTTACAGGGACGTTTCATCCGCCCGTCCCCGATAAGCCTGAAGGAATACGCTGAGTGGACCGCGCCAGCGGCGATTTTCCTGGCCGGGAGCCCGGGTCGCCAGGGCGGTGGCGGTGAACCACCCTGGCACGTTCACGGGTTCTGGAGCGACAGAAAAGCAAGGAACATAAGGTGAACGGAAAGACCATCAGAGCCGCATGTTCCCCCTCACCCTAACCCTCTCCCCAAAGAGGAGAGGGGACTGTCCGTGTTCGTTTTTATTTGTGGGGATTCCTCAACTCACAGGGAGAGGGAGCAAACATTAAAAAAGGCAACTAACGTTGCCTTTTTGCTTTTATATCCAGTAGCTTGATGCCAGCCCTAAAAACAACACCATTCCAACATAGTTATTGTTCAAAAACGCTTTGAAACAAGCGTCGCGGTCGCGCCCGGCAATCAGCTTTTGCTGATACACGAACAGCGCACCCGCCACCAGCACCGACCAGTAAAAATGCCAGCCCAGCCCGTTAAGATGCCCCACCAGCACCATCAGCGCCAGCACGGCCACCTGCAAAATGCCGATGATTAATTTGTCCTGACGGCCAAACAAGATTGCCGTCGACTTAATACCGATTTTCAGGTCATCGTCCCGGTCTACCATCGCATACTGGGTGTCGTAGGCCACGGCCCATAAGATGTTGGCGAGAAACAGCAACCAGCAGCTCAGCGGTACAGATTCGCTCACCGCCGCAAAGGCCATCGGAATCGACCAGCCAAACGCCGCACCAAGCACCACCTGTGGCAGATGGGTGTAGCGCTTCATAAACGGATACACCCAGGCCAGCGCCAGGGCCGCCACAGAGAGCAGAATGGTCATGGTGTTGAGGGTCAGTACCAGCACAAACGCCAGCAGCACCAGCACCACAAACAGCACCCGCGCTTCGGTTTCCGTTACCGCACCGCTGGGCATCGGGCGGTTTGCGGTGCGCTTAACGTGCCCGTCAAACTTACGGTCGGCGTAGTCATTGACCACACAACCTGCTGCACGCATCAACCAGACACCGGCAATGAACACCAGCAGGATCCACAGCGGCGGTACACCCGGTGTCGCCACCCACAGCGCCCACAACGTCGGCCAGAGCAGCAGGAATGAGCCAATGGGCTTATCCGTGCGCATGAGCCGGTGAAAGGCCAGCAGCTTATTCTGCGTGAGACTCCACTCCATTCTTTCTTTCCTCTTAATACAGCGGTGATGCAGGTAAAAACAGTTCGGTCAGCAGCAGAGGTTTCCCCCCCAGACGCAGGCGGGAGCGACGTCCCCACAGCGATTCAACCTGACCCACTTCAATAAAATCTCGGGTTAACGTCGATGATGTAAAGAGATAGCGCCCGAGCGGCGTCGTGCCGAGCTTCTGTAAGGCCAGTTCCGGGCCGCTTAAGGTCGATTCAGGCACCACCGTGCGCCCGGCAAGCCAGGGTTCACCGTTGGCGCACAACAAAATTTCACGCAACCAGTAGCGGGATTCAGCGGGCAACAGATGCTGTTCATGTTCAAGAGACTCAGCCGTCACGAACGCTTCCTGAATGACGGTGACGGTCACCTGCTTATCCAGTTGCTCAAAACGTTTGGTCATGGAATCTTCCAGCAACAGCCAGTCGAGCCGTTGCGGGTCAAGCGCGGGAAGTGCGTCAAAATAGCGCAGCGCACGCAATTGCGTAAGCGCGGGGTGTGACATGCCTTACTCTCCAATACATTACGTCTATGCATTGTATCGCAGAACAGAGGGCCTCGTGCGGGGAAACTTCATTCAGTTTTCATAAGCGCAACAGCTGTGCAACAGCGCCTGTTGCGCCGGGAAAAAAGGGTGCGTCAGGCGACGCACCAGTTGTTGCAAACATCAGCATTGCGGGGAGAGAGTTACCCCTTGCCTTTTACACTGCTGATAAAAGTACTTCGGGCGGATGAGGACCCGAGACGTTCAGCTTCATTCAGTAATTTCAGTGCCTTATCAACATCACCTTTCGCCACGGCCTCTTTAATGGCCTTGTTGAAGTAGCTTTCGGTGTCATTGAGCATCGGCTCGCTTTTCGCCGCCGGGGCCGGTGCCGCCGCGACAGGAGCAGAAGCCGCAGGAGCAGCGGCTGGAGCCGCCACCGGTGCGCTGTACGCGGTCGCTGGTGCTGCGGTGTTACCCACGGTCACCGGGCCCGGGCCTGAGGAGCCAAACAGCGGCCCCACCAGCACGCTTGAACCGCTGTTAGTTTTCACTTTCAGTTTCAGTGTGCCATCGGTTGCATGGCGCGCGATCGGGTCGGGAATATCCGGCACCGCGTTACCTGCGCCTTTGGCATAGGATTTTGCCGGGTCCATCAGTTGCGTGGTCTGCTGTAAATCTTTCTCGGTCGTAAAGACCAGCACATAGATTTTTTGCTGGCCGAGGGCAGGCGTCAGGCGCATCACGCCTTCAAGCCGGTCGGCACTCATAACACCCGGTTCCTGATAGGTAAAGAAGCTGCTCGGGAAATAGGCAGCAGGAGCCAGGTTCTGGTCGAGGATCAAGACGTTGGGGGCAAACACCGTGGTCTGTTTGTTCACTTCACTGGTGAGCGTCAGGGTCAGCTCACCAATGTTGGCCGGGACGCTATAGGCCGCAACCGGGCCACTGATTCCCGCCACGTTCAGGCGCTGGCCTGCGGTGGCAAGAGAGGTTGACTGGGTTTTGCTTTGATCGACCGGGGTCCAGCTCAGCTGCTGGAGGGCAGACGCCGGAATAGACGGTGCAGCGGTCGTATTTTGTGGAACGATGTTAACATCTGCGACGCTCACCCCAGGGGCTGCGGCTAGCAAACCTGCCGACAGACACAGGGCGACGAGACTTTTTTTCATTTTCATTGTTATCACCTTCTTTATATGAACCAGCGTTCGCCAGGCAATAGCACGCTGCTTCCAGAAATTGAGGGGCTTGCGCCCCTCTTTCGTTACGTCAGAGTCTCTGCATTACCACCAGATTTCCATCTGAGCACCGAAGCTCCACTCGTCGTTGTCACCACGGCTGAAGGTTTTCGCGCTTGTGTCGGCATAAGCAACACCGGAGGTGTAACCCGCGCCAGAATCACTGTTGGCATAGCCCCATTTCTCATCCCACTTCGCATAGGTTGCAAAGACACGGATTGCCGGACGAGACCAGATGCTGTCGCCCGCCTGCCACTGTTGAGCAAGGGTGATTTTGTACTGGTTGTTGGTGTCGCTGGTTTTCTGCGACTTCACGTTGTCGTAGCCCACTTCCAGCAAGGTGCTCATGATTGGCGTCCATTTGTACATAGGACGGACACCCACGGTCCACCACTTGGTGCCGTTGTTGTCATCACGGTTGATGTCCTGGTACATACCGACGTACATCAGGTCCCAGTTGTCCGCCAGAGTGATCGCACCGTGATCCAACACGCGCCACAGTGAGCCGTTGTTGTTGATGCTGCCGCCCTGCGGAATACCTTTACCGTTAGAGGTCATAGAGTCTGTTGCGTACTGCAGAACAAACTTGTTGTAGCCCTTCATCATGCTCTGGGTATGTTCAGCGGTGAACATCCAACCATCTTTCGATGCGCCCGGCGCCAGGCTGTAATTATCCGGCAGGTTGGTGTGACCGTAGTCCACACCCAGCTCCAGCGTACCGTTAGGGTTGACAGCCATCTGGCCCAGACGCACGTCGAACACGTCGTTTGGTACGATGTTGTCGTACACACGGTTGCCCAGTGCATCGCGATCAGCGAAAGTGCCGGAGCCGCCTGATTCAGACGAACGGGTGGCAGCTAAAGAGAGTTTACCGAAGCCGACATCAACGTTTTCCAGACCTGCACCAGGACCAGAAATATCCCAGTAGTAGAAGTCGATCATGTGCACGTCATGACGCTGGTAGAAGCGTTTACCTGCCCAGATGGTGGAGCCCGGCAGCGCGTCGATCAGGTTTTTACCCTGAACGTTGGCTTCACGGAACGCCGGGCTGGTGGCTTCCCAGTCATTCTGTTGCGAAACGGAGTAGGCTACGTTGGTATCGAAGTAGAAGCTCTTATCGCCTTCTTTCCAGACTTCCTGGCCCAGTTTCAGCTCGGCGTAAGTTTCACATTCGTTACCAAGACGATATTTACTTTGAGCACCGGTGGCCTGGAAGCATTGCTGCTCGCCGCCGCTACCGGTCCAGCCGATGCCGGAACGTGCGTAACCTTTGAAGTCAACGGCGCCCGCCTGCGCAGACAAAATGCCTGCGGTAATGGCGATAGCCAGTGGAAGTTTGCGCAGAGTAGTCATCATTCTATCTCCTGAGATCATTGCTTTTCTTTGAACGCTTAGCCTGTACGCCTGTTTATCGGCGGTTCAGGGTGCGCGTTTTTTTTAATGGGAAGCCTTAAACGCCCGGCTCTTTGTGCAACCGACGACAAGCAGTGCCATCTTCACGGAAAAGATGGCAACGCTCCGGTGGCAGACCGATAGCGAATGTGGCCCCCTCTTCTACCAACACCACGTCATTCTGGCGGTACACCAGGTTCTGACGGATGGCGGGGATCTGAATATGAATTTGCGTTTCGTGACCGAGTTGTTCGACGACCTGAACCACCCCTTCCAGCGTGACATCCGCGATGTCGCTGGGCAGCAGATGCTCCGGGCGAATGCCGAGTGACATATTGCTGCCGACCTGCACATTGGCGCTGTCGACAGGCAGCCACACCTGCTGGCGGTTAGGCAGTTCCACCTGCACCTGCTCAATGGCGGTGGCGGTGACTTTGACCGGCAGGAAGTTCATCTTCGGTGAGCCGATAAACCCGGCAACAAAGCGGTCAGACGGGTAGTGATACAGCTCCAGCGGTTTACCCACCTGGGCCACGCGTCCGGCATCAAGCACCACGATTTTGTCGGCCAGCGTCATCGCTTCAACCTGATCGTGGGTGACGTAAATCATCGTGCGCCCCAGGCGCTTATGCAGACGGGAAATCTCAATGCGCATCTGCACGCGCAGTGCCGCATCAAGGTTGGAAAGGGGTTCATCGAGCAGGAAAACGCGGGGTTCTGCTACCAGCGTACGGCCAATCGCCACACGCTGGCGCTGCCCGCCGGAGAGCGCTTTAGGCTTACGCTCCAGCAGATGCGCTAATTGCAGGACTTCAGACACCTGGGTCACTTTTTGCTGAATGATGTCTTTTTTGGCACCCGCCAGCTTCAGGCCAAACGACATGTTTTCTGATACGGAAAGGTGTGGATAAAGCGCGTAAGACTGAAACACCATCCCCACGCCGCGTTCGGCCGGGGGCACATCGTTCATTCGTACGTCACCAATAAAAAGATCGCCACTGGTAATGGTTTCCAGACCCGCGATCATGCGCAGCAGCGTTGACTTACCGCAGCCCGATGGACCGACAAACACCACGAATTCCCCTTCGTGGATGTCGAGATCAATGTCTTTTGATACGACAACGTCGCCCCAGGCTTTCGTTACATTACGCAGCTGTACGTTCGCCATGCCCTCTCCCTTCGTTACAACTTGTCACTTACGGATACATTCAAGATGGAGCTGACTATGGGGCATCCATACACGTGGCGAATCCTCCACCCCCCCGGTTTTTTATGGGGGAGGAGACGGGAGGATGAGAGGGACGAGTCTGACCGGAGCGAACGGGGGCTGAGGCAATTTTCGTGATGCAGACTGCAAAAAACGGCGCTTTTTTGTGTGCGCTGACACACATAAAGAAAGTTTATGTAACAAGGATCACACATTTGACCCCTGGGGCGTAGGGGTAAGGAGGATGAGAAGCGCTTGCCAAAAAAGGAGACTGTTTCCCGTCAGACCACCCAACATATCCACGAGCACATCACCTAAAGGACGGGATATATGAAATTCAAAACAGGCGCACGCATCCTCGCATTGTCCGCACTGACGACGATGATGTTCTCCGCTTCTGCCCTCGCAAAGATTGAAGAAGGTAAGCTGGTCATCTGGATCAACGGCGACAAAGGCTACAACGGCCTGGCCGAAGTGGGTAAGAAATTTGAGAAAGACACCGGCATTAAAGTGACCGTTGAACACCCGGACAAGCTGGAAGAGAAATTCCCGCAGGTTGCGGCGACAGGCGACGGCCCGGACATCATCTTCTGGGCGCATGACCGTTTCGGCGGCTACGCGCAATCTGGCCTGCTGGCAGAAGTCGCGCCGGACAAAGCGTTCCAGGACAAACTGTTCCCGTTCACCTGGGATGCGGTGCGCTACAACGGCAAACTGATTGCCTACCCGGTGGCTGTGGAATCCCTCTCACTGATTTATAACAAAGACCTCGTACCGAACCCGCCAAAAACCTGGGAAGAGATCCCGGCACTGGATAAAGAGCTGAAGGCGAAAGGTAAATCTGCGCTGATGTTCAACCTGCAAGAACCGTACTTCACCTGGCCGTTGATTGCCGCCGACGGTGGCTACGCGTTCAAATATGCCGACGGCAAATATGACGTGAAAGACGTGGGCGTGGACAGCGCGGGCGCGAAAGCGGGCCTGAGCTTCCTGGTTAAGCTGATTAAAGACAAGCACATGAACGCGGACACCGACTACTCCATCGCGGAAGCTGCGTTCAACAAAGGCGAAACCGCGCTGACCATTAACGGTCCGTGGGCGTGGGCCAACATTGATAAGAGCAAAATCAATTACGGCGTGACCTCACTGCCAACCTTTAAAGGCAAAGCCTCTAAACCGTTCGTGGGCGTGCTGAGTGCCGGTATTAACGCGGCCAGCCCGAACAAAGAACTGGCGAAAGAGTTCCTCGAAAACTACCTGCTGACCGACCAGGGTCTGGATGAAATGAACAAGGACAAACCGCTCGGCGCGGTGGCCCTCAAATCCTTCCAGGATCAGTTAGCCAAAGACCCACGTATTGCGGCAACCATGGATAACGCCCAGAAAGGCGAAATCATGCCGAACATCCCGCAGATGGCTGCGTTCTGGTACGCCACCCGTACCGCCGTCATCAATGCCGTCAGCGGTCGTCAGACCGTCGATGCTGCACTGAAAGACGCGCAGGGCCGTATTACTAAGTAAGGCCGTTGAGCCAGTGCCGGATGGCGGCATAAATGCCTTATCCGGCCTACGGGGTAATGTAGGCCGGATAAACGCAGTGCCATCCGGCAATTTTGCTGCAAGATTTCATAGCTGTAGAGGAAATGACCCCATGGATGTCGTTAAAAAGAAGCACTGGTGGCAAAGCAACACGCTGAAGTGGTCCGTGATTGGACTGCTCGGACTGCTGGTGGGATATCTTGTCGTATTGATGTATGCCCAGGGGGAATACCTTTTTGCCATCACGACGCTGATTTTAAGCTCGGCTGGCCTGTATATTTTCGCCAACCGTAAAGCCTACGCCTGGCGCTATGTTTACCCAGGCATGGCTGGCATGGGACTGTTCGTCCTGTTCCCGCTGATTTGTACCATCGCCATCGCCTTCACCAACTACAGCAGCACCCACCAGCTTACCCAGGAGCGTGCTCAGCAGGTGCTGATGGATCGCTCTTATCAGGCAGGCAAAACTTACAACTTCGCGCTGTTCCCGGCACAAGGAAGCTGGAAACTTGCGCTGACCGACGGCGAAAGCGGCAAAAATTATCTCTCGGATGCCTTTAAACTCGGCGGCGAGCAAAAAATCACCCTGAAAGAAGCTGACGCGCTGCCTGAAGGGGAACGCGGCACCCTGCGCGACGTCACGCAAAATCGCGCGGCCTTAAACCAGATTACCGCGGTACTACCGGACAACAGCAACGTAGTGATGAGTTCTCTGCGCCAGTTCTCCGGCACCACGCCGCTGTACGCGCTGGCAGAAGACGGCACCCTCACCAACAAGCAGAACGGGGTGAAATACCGCGCAAACAACTCGCTCGGTTTCTATCAGGCCGTGAACGCCGATAACAGCTGGGGCGATGAAAAGCTCAGTCCGGGCTACACCGTCACCATTGGCTGGGACAACTTCACCCGCGTCTTTACCGACGAAGGCATCCAGAAGCCGTTCTTCGCCATTTTCGTCTGGACGATTGTCTTCTCGCTGCTGACCGTGGTGCTCACCGTGGCGGTCGGGATGGTGCTGGCCTGCCTCGTACAGTGGGAAGCGCTGAAAGGCAAAGCCGTGTACCGCGTGCTGCTGATTCTGCCCTACGCCGTGCCGTCGTTTATCTCGATTCTTATCTTCAAGGGTCTGTTTAACCAGAGCTTTGGTGAGATAAACATGATGCTGAGCGCCTTGTTTGGTATCAAACCCGCCTGGTTCAGCGACCCGACCACCGCGCGTTCGATGATTGTTATCGTCAACACCTGGCTCGGCTATCCGTACATGATGATTCTGTGCATGGGCCTGCTCAAAGCCATCCCGGATGACTTATACGAAGCCTCAGCAATGGACGGCGCCAGCGCCTTCCAGAACTTCTTCCGTATCACCTTCCCGCTGCTGATCAAGCCGCTGACGCCGCTGATGATCGCCAGCTTCGCCTTTAACTTTAACAACTTCGTGTTGATTCAGCTGTTGACCAACGGTGGCCCGGACCGCATCGGCACCACCACGCCTGCGGGGTACACCGACCTGCTGGTCAGCTACACCTACCGCATCGCCTTTGAGGGCGGCGGTGGGCAAGATTTTGGCCTCGCCGCCGCCATTGCCACGCTGATTTTCCTGCTGGTCGGTGCGCTTGCCATCATCAACCTGAAAGCCACACGCATGAAATTTGACTAAGGAGGGCGATGAATATGGCTATGGTCCAGGCAAAATCGCAAAAGTTAAGACTACTGATTACCCATCTGCTGCTGCTGGCGTTTATCGCTGCCATCATGTTCCCGCTGCTGATGGTGATCGCCATCTCCCTGCGCGAAGGGAACTTCGCCACCGGCAGCCTGATCCCGGACACCATCTCCTGGGAGCACTGGAAGCTGGCGCTGGGCTTTAGCGTGGAGCACGCCGACGGTCGCGTCACGCCACCGCCGTTCCCGGTGCTGTTGTGGCTGTGGAACTCCATCAAGATTGCGGCCATCACCGCCGTGGGCGTGGTGGCACTCTCCACCACCTGTGCGTATGCCTTTGCCCGTATGCGTTTTCCCGGCAAAGCGACATTGCTCAAAAGCATGCTGATTTTCCAGATGTTCCCGGCGGTACTGTCACTGGTGGCCCTGTACGCCTTGTTTGACCGTCTGGGCCAGTACATTCCGTTTATCGGCCTGAATACCCACGGCGGGGTCATCTTCGCCTATATGGGCGGCATCGCGCTGCATGTGTGGACCATCAAAGGCTACTTCGAAACCATCGACGGGTCGCTGGAAGAAGCCGCAGCGCTGGACGGTGCCACCCCGTGGCAGGCGTTCCGCCTGGTGCTGTTGCCGCTGTCGGTGCCGATTCTGGCGGTGGTATTTATTCTGTCGTTTATCGCGGCTATTACCGAAGTGCCGGTCGCCTCGCTGTTACTGCGCGACGTCAACAGCTACACCCTGGCGGTCGGCATGCAGCAATACCTCAACCCGCAAAACTACCTGTGGGGTGATTTCGCCGCCGCCGCCGTACTGTCGGCCATCCCGATTACCGCCGTCTTCCTGCTCGCCCAGCGCTGGCTGGTCAACGGCCTGACCGCGGGCGGTGTGAAAGGTTAAGTTTCATCGTCCTACTCTAAATAATTCGCGTGGCAGGAAGGCGGCAAATGAGAGAGTCCCCGGGAGCTTACTGGAGTAAGTGACCGGGGTGAACGAGTGTAGCCAACGCATCTGCAACGTGAAGTATGACGAGTATATATGCCACTGTAGTCCTCATTGGAAAATTGACCCTAGCTTGTGACTGTTATTCCTTATTCGGCGCTCCTCGGAGCGCCTTTTTTTTATTCGCGCTTCAGCCGTTTAGAGTTGCAAAGCCACAAGGTGATCACCAGCAGCAGGATCGCCCCGGAATAGATCAGCACATCCATCGGCGATTTATGATCGACAATGATCAAACGGACGATAGCGGTGATCCCAATGTAGATAAAATAGCGTAGCGGGAAGTGAAAACCGGACTGAAAGTACTTCACAATCAGGGCGATAAATTCGAAGTAAAGAAAGTAAACCACCAGCCCTTCCACCAGCGCGTACTTGCTGGTTTGTTCGGGCGCAAACAGAACATCCGCCAGATGCACCGTTTCTTTACCAAGAAAGACAACCAGGATCAGCCCCAGGCTCAGCAGCCCCATGTTTAACACGGTCTGAAGAACGGTAGAGATAAATTCCACGCGCGGGCGCGCGCTTAGCGATGGCATGGTCATACCGGCACCTCAATCTCAGTGGCGAGCCTTTTGTATAGCGCAAAAATGTGATCTAGATCTAGATTTTTTGCTTATATTTTGTGCCGCATCATGATGACATAACGCTCTGTACTGAAAAGAACACGGAGAAAAAAACAGAGTGCTTACAATCAATAAGGCGCAAACTCGCGATGCGTCTTTACTGCATGAGATGGGCTATACAAGCTACCAACATCATTTCGCCCATTTGTGGCAGGAAAAAGACGAGCTGGAGAATTTTCTCGCACAGGAGTATTCCCTGGACGCTCTGCAAGAGAGCTTACAGGACAAGAGTTGCTGCTGGCTTATCGCCTGCAATGACAGCAAACCCGTCGGCTTTGCCAAATTCAGTTGGCATCGCCCGGTGAACCCACAAGGTCCGACTGGCACCCTGCTACACAAACTCTATTTTCTACCAGACGCGACCGGCAAAGGTTATGGCGAGATGGTGATCAACGATGTTATTCAGCAAGCCAAAGCACATGGCGAAACATTTTTCTGGCTGGAAGTTTTGGACGCAAATACACAGGCTCGCCGCTTTTATGAACGCCAGGGATTGGTTCATCTGCACGATACGGTGTTCAGCAGTGCCTCGCAGCAGAGCACAATTCACATTCTGGGAAAATCAATTTAAGGCATCACGATGAATCCAAATATCCGCCAGGTGGCCATCCGCAACGTGGTGCGCGGTGAGAATGTGGTGATTTATGAGCCGGTGAATCTGTATGACTGCGAACTGGAAGATGAGGTGTTCATCGGGCCATTCGTGGAAATCCAGGGTCATACGCACGTAGGCCGGGGCAGCAAAATTCAGTCGCACACCTTTATTTGTGAGTACGTGACGATTGGCGAGCGCTGCTTTATCGGCCACGGCGTGATGTTTGCCAACGACATGTTTCGCGAGGGCAAACCTAACCCGAACCGCGAGAGCTGGGGGCGAATTGTGATTGGCAGTGACGTGTCGATTGGCAGCGGCGCAACCATTCTGGCGGTGACCATTGCCGATGGCGTGGTGATTGGGGCGGGGAGCGTGGTGACGAAATCCATCACCGAGAAGGGCGTGTATGCGGGGAATCCGGCAAAGCTGCTGCGACGGCTGTAGACCCTCACCCCGGCCTCAAAGGAGCCCCAGTAATATGACGTTTTACAGCGATAACATTGCTCAATGAGAATAAAACAGTCACCGCGATGATTGGGTCCGGCTGAAAATCGACGAAGCGTATCCGTAAGGCCGGGGCGACGCGCATGGATGCGCGGCGAGGGCGATTTTACAGGGACGTTTCCTTCGCCCGTCCCCGATAAGCCTGAAGGCATACGCTGAGTGGACCGCGCCAGCGGCGATTTTCAAAGCCGGGAGCCCGGGTCGCCAGGGCGGTGGCGATGAGCCGCCCTGGCACGTTCACGGGTTCTGGTGCTATAGAAAAGTGAGGAACATAAGGTGAACGGAACAACCATCTGTTCTGGTCTAGTAAAAGTTGACACCCCATTAAGCGGCGACCTCATATTCGT
>CAUSEC010000017.1:0-119328 GCA_963530515.1 uncultured Enterobacteriaceae bacterium
GCACGTTCACGGGTTCTGGAGCGACAGAGAAGCAAGGAACATAAGGTGAACGGAACAACCATCAGAGCCGCATGTTCCCCCTCACCCTAACCCTCAAGGGAGAGGGGACTGTCCGTGCTCGTTTTTTTGTGGGGATCCCTCAAAAATGATTCTTACACCTTCAGCATTTTCACCGTGGCTTCCACATCAATCTCATCTTCGGTGAAAATTAACGTTGTGCCCTGGAAGGTGGTGATCGCCAGTTTTTTCAGCGAACGCATTTCACCCGGTTTGATGGATGATTTCGGTTTGATATTGTTGAGCAGCATCCCCACTGACAGCACCGCGTTTTCTTTATCAATCCGGCTGTCGGCGGGTACTTCTTCACTGAACACCACGTATGACTTGATCGACGCGAGCTTGATGCGTTCGCCCGCGATGTAGATGTTCTTGCTTTCCGGGATGACTTTCACCGCATACGCGGACAAGCCTTTGTTATTGGTGGTGGGCTCGAAGGTTACTGCCGCATCTTTCTTGATCAGATCAGGATTGGCGACCTTAATCACGTGAAAATAGCGGTTATCGCCGTTCTCATCTTTGATAAATCCAAAACCTTTATCTTTAAACCACGTTGTGATTGTTCCGTTCATCGCCATTACCGCCTGATTAATCGTTTATCTACTCAAATTTTTGCAGCGCGCAGTGTAAAGCACAATGCCTGCGCAGACCATGTCTTTGGATTAAGTCTGGATGATATTTTATGCGGATGCGAGGGGGAAACCGACGATGAGCAGGAAGCCTGACTTATCTCACCATTAATGCTGAGAGGAAAGGCGGCTTTTGCCGCCTTTATTATGTGCACTCAATCAAAACAGGGTCAGAACTGGTAAACCACCCCGACTGCCGCAACATCATCAGTATTGATCCCGGCCTGACGGGTAAAGTCATTTTCATCAATCAGGTTGATTTTATAATCAACAAACATATTGATGTTTTTGTTGAAGAAGTAGGTCGCACCTAAATCAACATATTTTTCGATATCCTGACTGCCGTAATCCGGGCCAAATGTCGATGCGGCCAGCTTCTTGCCACGTAATGCGTTGTACGCGACGAACGGTTGTAAGCCAAAGTCAAACTGGTAGCTGGCATAGGCTTCGAAAATCTGTGATTCATTGGCATAGCCGTAAGCGCTGCTGGTTGAAGAGGAACTGCCGAAACGGGAAGCGTTGTAGGCCTGGGTAAACATGGCGGCAACATAAATATTGTTGGCGTCGTATTTCAGTGCTGTCGAATAGGCTTCCGCGCGATCGCCGTTACCGATGATATTGGTTGCCGTGTTCTGCTCATTGGTACGATCTGAGCTGGTCATCGCGCCAATAATGCTAAAGCCTGCACCGACTTTATACTCCAGTGACATCCCATAGCCGTCGCCGTTCTGGCGCAGCACGCCTCGCCCGCTGCCGGACTCACCTGCCCCCGTGTTTTTGCCCTGGTATTGCAGCGCAAAATTCAACCCGTCAACCAGGCCGAAAAAGTCTGTATTGCGGTAGGTCAGTAAGCCATTAGCGCGGCTGAACATGAATTGATCTGAGCCATAGGTCATGCCGTCAAACTCAGGCTGCATATCGGTATAACTCAGGGAGTCATATAAAACACCTTTGTTACGACCATAATCAATGGAGCCGTAATTACCAATTTTCACACCCGCAAATCCATAACGCGTACGGGGGGTGTTGGTGTCACCCTCTGCTTTATTCGCGTCAATATGCATCTGCCATTGGCCATAACCAGTAATAAAATCATTAACTTGCGTTTCACCACGAAAACCCAGTCGCATATATGTCTGATCGCCGTCCCAGCCAGCATTATCAGAAAAATAATGCTCCGCAGAAACCAGTCCATATAAGTCTAACTTATTACCGTCTTTATTATATATTTCTGCCGCCTGAGCTGACGCGCACAATATTGCTGAGGAAATAAAAAGACTCAGATGAGAGATTTTCATATACCACCTTGATGATTTGCCACTGTTTTATAATAAGAAGCACCAATTGGTGAAAAAAATCACAATTAATGCGTTATGCTTGCGTTTCATTTTCTATCATTAACATCGAGGCGGTGTAAATGTTAAATATTATTTTGGCACAGATAGATAAATTTGAGTTTAGTATGCAAACAAAAAATGGATGACACAGATCGCTAATACTTAAACGACGATACGGCGTAGTGTTCACCAGGTTATTAACCTGATTGATTTTTTTGTGTCTACTGATTTCACTTTGAATATTCCCCGGGGGTTTCCCTCCGGGCTTTTAAGTATGCAATGACAGGCGTCGAGCAAGATAATAATCAAAAAACAGCGAGGCTAACCATGTTCCCCTTTCGCCCGTCTGAACCTTGAGGGCGGCAATCGGTATTTTTTGACAAAGCTTCGTGTGAAGGATTGTTGGGAATCAAAACCATACTTACAGGAAATTGATAGCAAGCTTTCACTACCTTGAACCAAATCTCTGGCCGCCATTTCAAGCTTTTTATCGCGAATATAATGCGCCAGATTCACGTCCATGACCTGGGAAAAAACCCGCTGTAAATGCCATTTTGAATAGCCCGACCGCTGCGCAACATCTTCAATTTTCAATGGTTTATCTATGTTAATGTCGATCCATTCCAGTAACTGATCGATGAAATGCTCAAGTTTAACCATGGGAAATTCCCCCCTGACAACATAACGAGTGAGGTTTCCTGGATTTAATAGATGCGATGAACTGAAGGTTGTTTAAAACAAAGTGCAATCTATGTATAAATCTCAGCCAGTCCGTATGAAAAATCGCCTCCCTATAATAGCAACACAGTAATAAATGAAAAATCATAATACGCTTTATTTTCGGAATAATTAAGTGCGCCTGATAACTTGATCATATGAGCCAGATTCATTAAAACGTAGATTTTTAAAATATGACTATCATAAATCGATCACCGAATGTTGGCCATTTGAGCGCTTAAAGTGGAAACAAGAAGAATACTTTTCATGATCGCACAATTAATCGACGCTAATTAATGTCGATGAGTGGTATGAATGCCATCAAGAATAAAATGCTGCCTTCAGATAATGACGCTATCATTCATTCAACTCTTTTTATATAGCATTTTTTTAACGACATCGTCTTTTGATTCTTTCGCCCTGTTGATTCCTTCCATCTACATTGCCTATGGTAGGCATACAACAATTAGCGATAATTTCTATGCCAATTTCGTCGTTAACCGGTTACTATCGGCCCATGTCGTCGCGGCTGGCATCCCCTGCCGGGTGCTGTGTGAGATTGAGGTTATGCACTTCTGCGCAATACCATCCCGCATTCCGCCAGCATGCTCTTAGCAGTAAATAAGTCTTTGTGATTTGCCCCACATGACCTATCGGGTTGATCTTCGTCACATTCCTGAGCACCACATCTTGTTTCCCGTTATCTGTTTTCTATATTTTGTAATCGATTACTTTTCATAAAGGAACGATAATGATTAAACGCGCTTTGCTGGTTGGCCTTCTTTTAGTCGCGGGATTCAGCACCGCAACGCAGGCTAAAAATGCTAATGATAACATTGCATTACAGATGTACACGCTGCGAAACGTTGGCGATGCGGATAAACAATTTGCGATGGCGCAACAGGCTGGATTCCATAACGTCGAACTCGTTGGCACGCATGATTTGGACGCCAACAGCATGAAGAGTCTGCTGAAAAAGAACGCACTCAACGTCGTCTCGGCGCATGTGCAACTTTCCGCGCTTGAGACTGATTACGACAATACCGTCAGCTTCAACAAAGCAGTAGGTAACAGCCATATTGTTGTGCCCTGGATTGCCCCTGCGGATCGCCCGGATTCAAAACAAGGCTGGGTCGATTATGCGAAACGCCTCGACAGCATGGGCGCAAAACTCCGCCATGATGGAATGACGCTTGCTTATCACAACCACAACTTTGAAATGAAGAAATACGGTGCCGATACCGCGCTGGACATCATTATGAAAAACACCCAACGCGAAAATCTGATGCTGGAGCTTGATGCAGCCTGGGTTTCACGCGGTGGACAAGATCCTGCGAAAATCATTCAACATTATTCAGGCCGCGTGTATGCCATCCATGCGAAGGACAATGCGGGCATCGGTGTTCGGGATGATGAGATGAATTTTGCCCCGCTGGGAGAAGGCCTGCTCGACTGGAATACAATCCTGCCGGCAGCGCGGAAAAGTGGCGTCAAATGGTACATTGTTGAGCATGATTTACCCAAAGATCCCTGGGCTATCATCACCACATCCCGCAAGAATCTCGAAAAACAGCTTCAGGAAATCCACTAGTATTTTTGGCTTGCTGCCCGTCGGTAGCAAGCCCCCCTCTTACACTCTAAAACAGACTGTCAGAACGCTAGATCCCAACGGTTGCCATCGCAATCTTCAAGCACAACCGGCGGCTGCACAGGTCAATTCTCCGTCAACACATCCTCCAGGAAGCGAACCGCATTGCGCAGAGCCTGGTCGGCTTCTGGCAAGATACCTGCCAGCAGGTGCCATACATGGAACATGCCCGGCCAGACTTCAAGCGTTGTGCGTACGCGCGCGTCTCCTAAGTGAGCAGCAAGTTTAATCGCACCACTCAGCATAACCTCATTTTCGCCAATCTGTATGAGAGTCGGTGCAAGCCCTTGAACATTTGCATAAACCGGAGAGGCATCAGGATGTGTCGGAAGCTCACCGGCCAGAAAATCTCTCGCCAATATGTTCAGAAAACCGACACTGCAAATAGGATCAATCCCCTCACGCGTGGTAGCTGACAAACCGCGATGGGTGAGATCGGCCCAGGGGGAAATGGCCACACCCGCCGCCGGGAGCGGAATACCCGCGTCACGTGCTTTGCGCATGATGGTCACCACCATCGCCCCCCCTGCTGAATCGCCGACCAGAACAAGGTTTTTGGGATGGATGCCACTCTTGAGCAGCGCCTGATAAGCCGAAAAAACATCATCTATTGGCGTCGGGAAAGGGAAATCAGGGGCCTGACGGTAGTCTGGCGTGTAGACTCTGGCGTTTAAAGCCTTCGCAAGCCGACCCGTTAACCCGCGATACGCCTCTACGCCGCCATGCACATAGCCACCTCCATGAATGTAAAGAACCACCCTGCTTCCGGCATGTTCATGCACCTCGCTGAGCATCGAAAGCGTGTTGCCTAAGGTGAGTGTTTTATAGGAAATGCCCTCAATAGCAGGGAATATTTTTTCCAGGCCCTGCATGTATTGCTTACGCACGTCAGGCCAGCAAACTTCGGATTTACCATAGAGTTTCTGGACAACCGGGGCAGCCGCATTGATCCATCCATCCAGAACATTTTGCGCATTCTTCGACAGCATTGTTGTAACCTTATCAGTGGAAATTCTACAATCGGACTGTAATTGATTTATTGACGAAAAAGGTTCCCTAATGACGGGCAAAAAAATCGCTTCGACAAAGCTTGCTGGCTCTGCTTTGGATATTGGTGCAATGCGGATCTTTGTAGCGGTTGCTGAGGCAGGAAGTTTTGTTGGTGGCGGTAAGGCAATGGGGTTAACGCGCTCTGCTGCGGGTAAAGCCCTGGCGCGTTTAGAGGCTTATCTTGAGACACGTCTTTTTCAGCGCACAACGCGCCGCTTGTCTCTCACAACCGAGGGGCATGAATTCTATCATCGGTGCTGTAAGTTACTGGAAGACTTAGAAGAAGCTGAAGCCATTGTCCGTCAGAATTTACCGCTGCCAAAAGGCATTCTCAGAATAACGGTGTCAGAGGGATACGGCAAAATGGTTATCCTTCCTTTCATTCAGGCGTTTTTACAGCGCTCACCAGGTATAAACATCGAAGTCAGCTTTAGCGATCGCATTGTCGACCTCGTAGAAGAGGGATTCGACCTTGCCGTTCGGGTTGGCAATGGCGCCACGAGTCAGCAATACATAACGCAGGTGATCGACAGAACATGGCCACAGCTGTTTGCATCACCTGACTACCTCAAACAGTGGGGTAAACCAGAATCCGTTGCTGACCTTAAAGATCACCGTCGTCTGGTTTATGGTTTAGGCGCGGCGTCTACTGCGTGGACATTGGTTGATAAGGAACGTGGGCAACTCACGCTAAACGGCAGGAATCATGTCAGGTTTGACAGTGGCGACGCGATTCGCTTAGCTGCGATAGCGGGGTTGGGTGTCGGTTTTTTGCCCTCTTTTATGCTTGATAACGATATTGCGGCAGGCCGATTGTTACCCTTGCTGGCTGATACACGCGGCGAAGAAGTGGCTGTCCATGCGATTTACCCCAATCGAAAACATCTCTCTTTACGGGTTCGCGCTTTTATTGATGGCCTAAAAACCTTTTTGAGCCCCCCTGAAACATGAATTGTTTCACACTGAGAATATGCGTCTGCGCTGTTCGCTACTGACAGAACTCATCGTTTTTTACCGCGAGGCACCGACTTTTTAAACAGGGCTTGTCCTTCCCGGCACGCCCCTTCTTCATTTATGACGCGTCACTATTGGCATTTGGTGCCACATTGCCACAACAGACATGGAGACTTCACAAATCTCTGCTATAGGTACATCTGAAATTTGAGTGTCATCGTTTCGTAATGAGGATGTTATTTTATGGACATAGCAAAAGCGATAAATTTAGAACAGGCTCATGAAATGCTTAATTCAGGTAAAAACAAGGCCGTTGAGTTGGATTTTGATGTGGATGCCGATACCTTTTTTTCACTGTCTGCGGAATATTACCCGCATGGCGCTAAAATTACCCGACACGAAAATCACTTTGTTATAAAACTTAACGATATCGAGCTTTCTGTTTCGGAATAAAATACATTTCAAAGATATTTACGCTGGTGCCGCCTTGCTGTATGCCGTTGAATGAATTCGACACTGACTTCATTAACGGTTTGGCGGTCGCCCATACCGGGGAAGTCAGTAAAGATTTCTGACCGGTTTAGTCGGCGGCCGTTCTTTTAAACCATATTGCTCGCGGATGGCCTTCCCAAGGCTGACACGGCTGAGTGTTATATACACACGCTCTCCAGGTACGAACAGGCGAAATTCATCGTGCGTCATTTTTGCTATTTTAAATTTCATTCCGATAAAATAAATCCAACTCATGAAAACATCCCAAAACATTACAAACAGAGTCAACCTTTGCAATATATCCTGTTATCAAGAAAAGATGTTGCGCCTCGTCAATACTTTTCCAGGTGTAACAGAAAAATTAAGCACCAGATTGCTTCAGACTCTTCCCTTATGGCGAAAACACATTAATCCCGCCACTAACTTTCAGTGAGAGAATTCAAATGCATTTCATTGAACATGTTGAGTTTTCAAATATTACAAATACGTTTTTCAGTTATTTTTTTGCTTTCATCTTTGGTGCCCTTATTGGTGCAGAACGGCAGTTTCGGCAGCGAACGGCTGGGCTGCGAACGAATGTCCTGGTTGCCGTGGGTGCAGCAGGTTTTGTGGATCTTGCTGATTCCATTGCAGGCAGTACAGAAGCCGTGAGGGTTATTTCGTATGTCGTGTCGGGCATTGGTTTTCTTGGCGCAGGGGTAATCATGAAGGAAGGTGCCAATGTCAGCGGATTGAACACTGCAGCCACACTCTGGTGCTCAGCCGCAGTGGGTGCCTGTACCGGCGTAGACAGGGTTCCTGAAGCTGCAATGCTCACCCTCTTTATTCTGGCCGGGAACACGCTCCTGCGCCCGCTGGTCAATTTTATAAACAGAACAGACACCGACAGCGTGGAAGCTGAATATGTCATTCTTGCCACCGTGCCCCGAAAGTTTTCAGTCAATGTGCGGGATACTTTACAGACGTTTCTGGAAATACAACGCTATCCTGCCGCTGATATTGAAACCGTGGTCACAGACAGTGATAACGTGGAAATTGAAATAACCTTAATCAGCACTGAAATTGATGCCCGAGAGCTGGATGCACTGGTGGAGCGGCTTAGAAAACTGGAGCACATCAGCTATGCCACATGGCGGGCAAATACGAAATAGAGTCCGTAAAAGGTGCTTTTCTGGTGTGGACAATCCAACGCGCGGTGGCCCGTTAATCCACACCCTGGCGTTTTTGCGGACAGGAATCATGACGATGAGGCCCTATGAATAAATCCCTGCTGGCACTGTTCTGCTGTGGTGCCGTTTCATCATTTTTCGCAGAGGCTGCGCCAACCCCCTGTGCTCCCGAGTCCTTTGGCGGAAAAGGCGATGCCATAACCCTGAACACCCAGGCAATCCAACAGGCGATTCAACAATGCAGCGCACGCGGGGGTGGCACGGTAAGGCTGTCTCCGGGCGTATGGCTCAGCGGCCCATTGCAGCTAAAAAACAACATCACGCTCCAGATTGATAAAGGCGCAACACTTACGGCGAGTAACCAGGAAGGCAAATTTGTGCCGGCGTTTATTGGTCACCCTGCGCGGGCGAACGAAGCCTTTATTTTTGCCAGTGACGCGCACAATGTCGCGATAACGGGCGGGGGAACGCTGGACGGTGACGGAGAAAAAACCTGGTGGCCGGATGCGCTGAAAATCCGCGCTGAAGTCCGCAGCGGTAACACTAAAGCGTTTACGGATCGTTTCCCCGGTATTCCGTTGGCAAACGGCGCGCCTCGCCCGTGGTTTGTTGAATTCAATAATGTTACCGGCGGCAGAGTCGAACAACTGCATCTGACGAACTCGCCTATGTGGAACATCGTTATCCGCAATAGCGCGGATATTGACGTGCATGACGTCAGTATTACTAACCCGACCACCTCGCCGAACACTGACGGTATGGATATTGTCTCGTCACGCAATGTGACCGTTTCGAAGATGGATATCCACACGGGTGATGACAACATTGCCATTAAATCGGGTCTGGTACCGGGAACCGCGGCCCCTTCGAAAGATATCATCGTACGGGATTCCGTCATGCGTGACGGTCACGGCATTTCGGTGGGCAGCGAAACCGCTAACGGCATTGGCCGCGTGACGGTCAGTCATGTCACCTTTATCAATACCGAGAATGGCGTGCGAATTAAATCCGCACGGGACCGTGGAAACACTATTGGCCCGCTGGTCGCCGACCATCTGACAATGACGAATGTTGCCACACCGATTCTGGTGACTAACAGCTACAGCGGCCAGTCAGGAGCCAAAGGCAATACGCTTATTTCCGCGCTGGATAACGCGGAGGTAACAGCCACAACGCCTAAAATCAGCGGCGTCAGTATTTCAAACCTCACCGCCACAAATGCGGATCACGCCATGATCTTCAGCGGCCTGCCGGAATCCGCAGTGCAAAATGTCTCACTTCACCATATTGATATTGAGGCAAAATATGGCGTACAGGCACGCTATATGAACGGCAATGGGGATGCTATACGAATCAAAACACAGCACGGCCCCGTGCTGGAACAAGGCCCACAAACGGCGCTGACATTCCACTGACAGCCAGCCCGGAGTGTGTTGTTCCTCCGGGAGTTTTGCTCTGCCCTGTTGACGTCTTGATCATGAAAAAATCCCTCAGAGCGTCAACAGGCGACATTAGTGCTTAGTGTTTAAACACAAAGCTGGGTGTTAACGTAAAGCAGAAAAGGCAGCTTTAGGCAAGCAGAGGACGTTACTTGCACATGATATATTGTTTTAAGGGGAGCTGATCAGAGGAGGAAAATGTCCTCTGATAAAAAAAACGTGGCTGAATATGTCTATTAGCAAATCAACGTGGTATATACAGTTTTATGGTAAATAGAGACTCCACATTGATCAGTTGAGGTTTTATTTTTATTTTCATCTGTTATGAATAAGAAAGGAATATAAATGGATTTTAAAGTACCTACAGACACAGGTAATCTAACCATAGGCATTGATTTTGGCGGGGCTGTTATTTTTGTTGGTGCTAATGGCAGTGGAAAATCACGGCTTGCTATAAACATCGAAGAGTCTCTTGGGGAACAAGCTCATAGAATATCTGCTCATCGCGCGTTGAATTTAAACCCGGACGTTCCAAAAATAAGAGAAGATAAGGCCCTGAGAACACTCCGATATGGAAATGATTGGGAAGGTATATCTATTAGCAGTCGTAATACCCATCGGTGGCAATCTAAGGCCAGTAGTTTTTTGCTTAACGATTTTGACTGTGTTATTCAGGCACTTTTTGCTGAGCAGTCTAAAACGGCACTTGGTAGCCATCATATTTTAATGGGTAAAGTCAGCGGCGAATCTAAGAAAACTAAATTTGAAAAATTAAATGAAATATGGGGGAATTTAATTCCCCACAGAGAGCTAATTATTGATGGGGATGATATTCAGGTAAAAATACCTGGTAATGAGTTAACTTACAGTTCGGCAGATATGAGTGATGGTGAGCGAGCTATTTTTTATCTAATTGGACAAGTTTTAGTCGCCACTACTAACTCTGTTCTCATTATTGATGAACCTGAACTCCACATCCATCGTTCTATAATGAGCTCACTTTGGGATCAGCTTGAAAGTGCTAGACAAGATTGTGCTTTTATTTTCATTACTCATGATATTGAGTTTGCTGCAAGCCGAATTGCTAAAAAAATAGCAATTAAAGATTATCAACCAAATGGCCCTACTTGGGGGTTGGAAGAGATACCAGAAGGAACTGGTTTTTCTGAAGAGTTAACAACTCTTATTTTAGGTAGTAGAAGACCGATTCTTTTCGTTGAAGGTGATAATAATAGTTTGGATAAAGCACTGTACCGTAGCATTTACCCAGGGTGGACTGTTATACCTAGAGGATCTTGCCAAAATGTGATTCATTCTGTAGTCACACTTAGAGCAAATCAAACTCTCACACGAGTGAAGTGTGCCGGTATTGTTGACGCTGACGGTCATAGCGATGAAGAGGTGGAGGCATTTAATGAACTTGGGGTTAAAGTTCTTCCAGTTTCAGAAATTGAAAACGTTTTCCTCATTCCCTCTGTTAGTCGCGAGATTGCTATCAAAGAAAACTATCCTGAAGATGAAATAGTTAGGAAATTAGATATCATATTGGACGATGTTATTGCGTTAATAAATCAAGGCGCTAACTTTGAGAAATGCATTATTATGTATTGTCAAAGGAGAATAGATAGATACCTTAAACTAGTAGACATCAGTGCTAGCAATAGCATTGGTGAAATGAAAACATTATATCATGATAAGACTAATTCATTGGATGTCGAGCTAATATATAACACTCATGCTAACGATCTAAGAACGGCAATTCAGGAAAGAGACATTGGTAAAATTCTTTCTATTTTTGATAATAAAGGTATGCTAGCCAAAGCTGGATTGACGCTAACAGGGAAAAGCAAAATTCAGTTTGAAAATTGGTTGTTCAGAACCCTTACTAGCGAATCACATAGTGGAATAGTCAGCGCTGTGAGGGCTGCTTTACCGGAGATTAGGCCCTAATTTCTCTCGTGAGACTAGACAACCTAAATCAGATAACAGCCCTCTCTGATAGAGGGCTGCTTTTTGCAGCAAGCACAGAACCAAGCATAATACATCTCTCTTTAAGCCAGTACACTCATCTCCCCCTCTTACGTGTGCCACCGTGACTGGTTCAGGTCCACCTGCATCCTTTTGATTAAAACATTCAATGTAACTCACTTTAGTTGTTGGGATTACGAACTTCCGCTCCTCGCTCACAGCACACATGACCTCAGACTATTTACGCAGCCCCCCTTCCTGACGTATCCCCGCTAAAACAGTCACAACCCCCCCCCGAAAACCTACGCCCGCAACGTGGCATATCTCCGTCCCCAATCAATGCTATCATCCCCCTCTGACACAGAACCCGTCCTGACACCGGCATTGGCCCTAGGAGTGATTGATGAACGATGAAATACCACTGAAATATTATGACATTGCGGATGAGTACGCGACGGAGACTGACATTGCGGTGAGCGAAGAAGAGCGTGATGCCGTGGCGCGTTATTTCCAGCTGCTGCTGACCCGCTTAATGAATAACGAAGAGATCAGTGAAGAAGCGCAGGGAGAGATGGCGGTTGAAGCCGGTATCAATACCCAACGCATTGATGAGATTGCAAACTTCCTGAACCAATGGGGCAATGAGTAGTTTCTGACAATACGTTTCCCGCCCCTTGCTGGAATATTCACAGGCCCGGATTTCCGGGCCTGTTGCATTTTATTCTCCGGCCAGCCGTTTGTAGTGTGCAAAACGCGTTCTGGCATCCTCTTCGGTTTGAGCAAACAGCCGCTCTGCCAGTTCTGGTGACGTACGCCCCAGCGAGGCGTAACGCACTTCGCCCATCAGGAAATCGCGGAAATCCTCTTCCGGCTCTTCGGAATCGAGGATAAACGGATTTTTCCCTTTCGATATCAGCTGCGGATTGTAGCGCCACAAATGCCAGTACCCCGCCTCCACGGCCCGTTTCGCTTCATGAATGCTGCGGCCCATGCCCGCTTTCAATCCGTGGTTAATGCAGGCCGCATAGGCAATCACCAGCGACGGCCCAGGCCAGGCTTCGGCCTCGGCAATCGCGCGCAGGGTCTGCGCTTTGTCTGCCCCCATCGCCACCTGCGCGACATACACATTGCCGTAGCTCACCGCCATCATGCCCAGATCTTTTTTCCGGGTGCGTTTCCCTTCGGCGGCGAATTTGGCGATGGCCGCAACCGGGGTGGATTTCGACGACTGCCCGCCGGTGTTGGAGTAGACCTCGGTATCAAATACCAGCACGTTGACGTCTTCGCCAGAGGCGAGCACATGATCCAGCCCGCCAAAACCGATGTCATAGGCCCAGCCGTCACCGCCAAAAATCCACTGTGACCGCCTGGCGAAATAATCCCGGTTCTCATAGAGTCGGTTGAGCAGCGGATCGTCGCCCTTCTCCTGCGCCAGCAGCGCGCTCAGGGCCTCCGCGCGTAAACGTGTCCCTTCCCCCTGCTCCTTATGCTCCAGCCACTCACGCAGCGCGCCCTTGAGTTCCTCGCTGATCGAGCCTGCCAGCGCATCCATCGCATCGCTGGCAAGTTGCTCACGCACCGCGCGCCCGCCTAGCATCATGCCGAGACCAAACTCCGCATTATCCTCAAACAGCGAGTTCGCCCACGCCGGGCCCTGGCCCTTATGGTTGGTGGTCCAGGGGATGGACGGCGCGCTCGCGCCCCAGATGGAGGAACACCCGGTGGCATTGGCGACCATCATGCGGTCGCCGAACAGCTGCGTCACCAGGCGCGCGTAAGGCGTTTCACCGCAGCCCGCGCAGGCACCAGAGAACTCCAGCAGTGGCGTTTCAAACTGGCTGCCTTTGACCGTGCCTTTGCTGAACGGATTGGTCTTCGGCAGCAGCGCCAGCGCGTAATCCCACACGGGGATCATATGGCGCTGACTGTCCAGCGGCTGCATGCTCAGCGCCTTGCCTTTCGACGGGCAGATATCCACGCAGTTACCGCAGCCGGAGCAATCGAGCGGCGACACCGCCAGATGGTATTCAAAGTTTTTTGCTCCCTGCGCGACTTTACTCAGCAGTTCGACCGGGGCCACATCGCGCTCTTCACTGCTCAGCAGTGCCGGGCGAACAGCCGCATGTGGGCAGATAAACGCGCACTGATTACACTGGGTGCAGGCTTCCGGCTGCCAGACCGGCACCTGCATCGCAATGCCGCGTTTCTCCCACGCCGAGGTGCCCGGAGGGAAAGTCCCGTCTTCCCTCCCCATGAATGCGCTCACCGGCAGCGTGTCGCCCACCTGGCGGTTCATTGGCTCCAGAATGTTGCGGATAAAGTCCGGCATCCCTTTGCCGTCGTCGCCCTCTTCTTCCGCCACCCAGGCCCAGTGCTCAGGTACGATGATTTCCTGCAACGCATCCATCCCCAAATCGATAGCGGCGTTGTTCATGTCCACCACGTTCTGCCCTTTGCTGCCGTAAGATTTCACCACCGCTTTTTTGAGGTGCGCCGCCGCCGTTTTGGCATCAATGATGTCAGTCAGCTTAAAAAACGCGGCCTGCATCAGCATATTAAAACGCCCACCGAGGCCGAGCTTACGGGCAATATCCACCGCGTTAAGGGTGTAAAACCTCACCCCCTGGCGGGCAATCAGGCGCTTCATCTTGTTCGGCAGGTTTTGCTCCACTTCCTCGCCAAGCCAGGTGCAGTTGAGCAGAAAAATGCCGCCCGGATTGATGCCGTCCAGCAGGTCGTATTTGTCCACGTAGGACTGTTGCGAACAGGCAATAAAATCGGCGTTATGAATCAGATACGGCGAGGTGATCGGGCGTTTGCCAAAGCGCAGATGCGACATCGTGATCCCGCCGGATTTTTTTGAATCGTAGGCAAAATAGGCCTGGGCGAACATCGGCGTGGTGTCACCGATGATTTTAATGGCGTTTTTGTTAGCGCTGACCGTGCCGTCAGAGCCCAGCCCCCAGAATTTACAGGCGGTAATCCCTTCGCGGGAGACGTGAACGTCATAGGCCGGTACTGGTAGCGAGGTATGGGTGACGTCATCGAAAATCCCCACCGTAAAACCGTCCATCGGCAGCGGTTTTTTCAGATTCTCAAACACCGAGACGATATGCCCAGGCAGCACGTCTTTGCCACCGAGGGCATAGCGCCCGCCGACAATCAACGGCGCGTCATCGTGGTGATAAAACGCATTTTTCACATCAAGACACAGGGGTTCCGCCTGCGCGCCCGGCTCTTTGGTTCTGTCCAACACGGCGATACGCTTTACGCTTTTCGGGATACGGGCCAGGAAGTGGGCCAGCGAAAACGGCCTGAACAGATGAACCGACAGCAGCCCGACCTTGTCGCCGCTGTCGATCATCGCATCCACCACTTCCTGAATGGTGTCGCACACCGAGCCCATGGCGATAATCATCTGCTCGGCATCCGGCGCGCCGTAATAATCGAACAGATGGTATTCACGCCCGGTGATGCGGTAAATGTCGGCCATGTAACCTTCGACAATATCCGGCAAAGCCTGATAAAAGCGGTTGGAGGATTCGCGCGCCTGAAAATAGATATCCGGGTTTTGCGCGGTACCACGAATCACCGGGTGATCCGGGTTCAGAGCATTACGCCGAAAGCGACTGAGCGCCTCCTGGTCGATAAGCGGTGCCAGCGCGTCCTGCTCCAGCACTTCAATCTTCTGAATTTCATGGGACGTGCGAAAGCCATCAAAAAAGTTGATAAACGGCACCCGGCCTTTAATGGCCGCCAGGTGAGCAACGGCCGACAAATCCATCACCTGCTGAACGTTGTTTTCTGCCAGCATCGCACAGCCGGTCTGGCGCACCGCCATCACGTCCTGATGATCGCCAAAAATGTTCAGTGAGTTGGTGGCGAGCGCCCTCGCGCTGACGTGAAAAACCCCCGGTAGCAGCTCTCCGGCAATTTTGTAGAGGTTGGGGATCATCAACAGCAGCCCCTGAGAGGCGGTATAGGTGGTGGTCAGCGCCCCGGCCTGCAAGGCACCGTGCACCGCCCCGGCCGCCCCCGCTTCGGACTGCATCTCCATCAGACGCACCGGCTGCCCGAACAGGTTTTTCTTACCCTGCGCGGCCCACTCATCCACGTTCTCCGCCATCGGCGTGGACGGCGTAATAGGATAGATCGCCGCCACATCCGTAAAGGCATAAGAGATCCAGGCCGCCGCAGCGTTGCCATCCATCGTTTTCATCTTTCCCGACATGTCTTGTTCCCCGACTGTAAGAGGCATTGTCGCTACCAAAAGTGGCAGCAAACCGTGATACCCCGGCATTGCACAGCCTGTGCCATGTCGAGAACCAAAAAATTATTCCTTTAATAACAGTGCGTTAAAAAAATCACCTGCATGTAAAAAACCCGACATTGGACGAAACAAGACAGTCAACGCGACATCACTTTGCCCCTACGTCGACAATCAATGTGGGTTTTCTGACCCGCGGCGAAACCATAATTTATTGAAATACAAGACGTCATTCCTGGCGCAGGTATTGCAAAGGCTGAGGTCTTCACACTGAACACCCGCAGCAACAGGGAGATGCCATGCACGCGATCAACCGACTCTTAACGACGGTTTGTACCGACGAATGGTCAACAAAGGTGGCGTTTGCCAGCACCGATTACCACCACGTCAACCAGCACTTTGGCAACACGCCGAGGCTGGTTATCTATGGCGTCAAAGAGAAGGACATATCACTGCTGCGGGTAGTGGAATTTAGCGTCACACCGGAACACCAGAATGACCATCTGACGCACCGCATTGCCGTGCTGGGCGACTGTATGACGGTGTATTGCGTGGCGATTGGTGAGTCAGTTTTCCAGCAACTCCTTCAGGCAGGCGTGCGTGCGGTGCGGGTGGCGGACAATACCCCCATCCCCGTTCTCCTTCAGGAAATTCAATCGTGCTGGTGCATGCGCCCTGACTGAACGCGTGTCGTTTCTGCGACAAACCTCACATAAATCGCGACAGTGTCGGCACCCTGATGTAAGGAATTTAAGCTAACACCATAATTTTTAGGTTCTTTTACTTCTGGCACTGCTTTTGCCTGGATGTTGTACCCGCCGTTGATTACCGCGGTGAATGGCGCCCCGCGCTGTCCGTCATCATCCTGGGAGCTTTGAGCATGTGGAACTATTCCGAGAAAGTGAAAGACCATTTTTTTAATCCCCGTAACGCCCGGGTGGTGGAAGATGCCAACGCAGTGGGCGACGTGGGTTCCATCAGCTGTGGTGACGCGCTGCGCCTGATGCTGCGTGTCGATCCGCAAAACGACACCATTCTTGAAGCCGGATTTCAGACCTTCGGCTGTGGCAGCGCCATTGCGTCGTCATCGGCGCTGACCGAACTGATTATTGGCCGCACGCTGAAAGAGGCGGAGTTGGTGACCAATCAGCACATTGCCGACTACCTCGACGGCCTGCCGCCGCAAAAAATGCACTGCTCGGTGATGGGCCAGGAAGCCCTGCGCGCAGCCATTGCCCACTACCGTGGCGAGACGATTGAAGACGACCACGAAGAAGGCAAGCTCATCTGCAAATGCTTTGGCGTTGACGAAGGCCACATTCGTCGCGCCGTGCTGACCAACGGTCTGACCACGCTTGAAGAGGTGATCAACTACACCAAAGCGGGCGGCGGCTGTACCTCATGCCATGAAAAAATCGAACTGGCCCTTGCCGATATCCTCGCCGAACAGCCATCGGTTCCCCTCAGCGTGAATGCCGAAAAAGACGCGCACTGGCAGGAGGTGATGGAGGCCATCACCGAACTGCGCCCGCATATTCAGGCCGACGGGGGGGATATGTCGCTGGTCAACGTCGCCCGTCACAAAGTGACGGTCAGCCTGAGTGGTAGCTGCTCCGGGTGCATGATGACCGACATGACGCTGGCGTGGCTGCAACAGAAATTAATGGAGCGTACCGGGTGTTTTATGGAAGTCGTGGCGGCCTGAGCCGCATTCCGTTAGCCGATTGGGGACTTGAACATGAAACAGGTTTATCTCGATAACAACGCCACCACCCGGCTCGACCCGATGGTGCTGGAAACCATGATGCCCTTTTTAACTGAGCACTACGGCAATCCTTCGTCGATACACGATTTTGGCGCACCGTCGCGTAGTGCGCTCGAACGCGCCCATCAGCAAGTTGCCAGCCTGCTCGGGGCGGAACATGCCAGTGAAATCATTTTTACCTCCTGCGCCACCGAAGCCACCTCGACGGCTATTCACGCCAGCATCGCGTTGATGCCTGAGCGACGGGAAATTATCACCACCACGGTAGAGCACCCGGCGACGTTGGCCGTGTGCGAGCACCTTGAGCGTCAGGGATATCTTATTCATCGCATCAACGTAAACCGCCAGGGCGCGCTGGATATGGCCCACTACCAGCAGGCTCTGAGCAACCGCGTGGCGCTGGTGAGCATGATGTGGGCCAACAACGAGACCGGGGTTATCTTCCCCGTCGAAACGATGGCGGAAATGGCGCATGAATATGGCGCATTGTTTCACTGCGACGCCGTCCAGGCCGTGGGCAAAGTGCCGATGGCGGTGGGCAAAACCCGCATCGATATGCTCTCCTGCTCGGCGCACAAACTGCACGGTCCGAAAGGCGTCGGTTGTCTTTACCTGCGCCGGGGAACCCGGTTTCGCCCGCTGCTGCGCGGGGGGCATCAGGAGCGAGGCCGCCGCGCGGGTACAGAAAACATCGCCGGGATTGTTGGTATGGGTAGTGCCTGCGAGCTGGCGCACATCCATCTGCCGGGCATGTCGGAGATCGCACGTTTGCGTGACGTCCTCCAGGCCGGGCTCATCAATGTGATCCCCTCGGTGAGGGTGATGGGCGGCGAACAACCCAGAGTCCCCGGTACCGCCAACCTTGCCTTTGAGTACATTGAGGGGGAAGCCATTTTGCTGCTGCTCAACCAGGCGGGTATTGCGGCCTCCAGCGGCAGCGCCTGCACCTCTGGCTCCCTGGAACCGTCGCATGTGATGCGGGCGATGGACATCCCCTACACCGCCGCCCACGGCAGCATCCGGTTTTCACTGTCACGCTACACACAGGAAAAAGAGATCGATTATGTGATTGCCAGCCTGCCGCCGATTATTGACCGGCTGCGGTTGCTCTCACCCTACTGGCAAAACGGCAAGCCCGCTGCGGCCGATGCTGCCTTTGCGCCGGTCTACGGTTAATCGGGGGGCTTATGCGGTCAATCATCATTAATGACACCACCCTGCGCGACGGTGAGCAAAGCCCAGGCGTGGCGTTTCGCGCCAGTGAAAAAATCGCCATCGCGGAGGCGTTGTGCGCCGCCGGCGTGGCGGAACTGGAGGTCGGCACACCCGCAATGGGGAGTGAAGAACGGCGTCGGATCCAGCGGGTGCGCCGTCATCTGCCCGCCGCCACCCTGATGACCTGGTGTCGCATGAGCCAGGACGACATCCAGCAGAGTGCCGACCTGGGCATGGACTGGGTGGATATTTCCCTCCCGGCGTCTGCCATCCTGCAAAAATACAAACTGCGCGAGCCACTGCCGGTTCTGCTGGCACGGCTTGGCACCCTGACGCAACAGGCCCGCTCGCAGGGACTGCGCGTGTGCATCGGTTGCGAGGATGCCTCCCGCGCCACCGATGACGATTTGTGCGCTATCGCGGGTGTAGCCGCGTCCGCAGGCGCACAGCGACTGCGTTTTGCCGACACCCTTGGCGTGCTCGATCCCTTTACCACCGAGGCGCGCATCCATGCCCTTTGCAGCTTCTGGCACGGCGAAATTGAGATGCATGCCCATAACGACCTGGGGCTGGCAACCGCCAATACGCTGGCGGCCGTGCGTGCCGGGGCCACCAGTGTCAACACCACTGTATTGGGGCTTGGCGAGCGGGCGGGCAACGCCGCGCTGGAAACGGTCGCACTCGGCCTGAACCGCTGCTTTGATATCGATTGTGGCGTTGATTTCAGCCAGCTTCCGGCGCTCTGCAATCAGGTGGCGAATGCCGCACAGCGCCCCATCGACGCCCAACAGCCGCTGGTTGGCGAGCAGGTCTTTACCCATGAATCCGGTGTGCATGTCGCCGCCCTGCTGCAGGCCAGAGAGAGCTACCAGGCGATCGACCCGGCGCTGATGGGCCGTGAATACCACCTGGTGCTGGGTAAACACTCCGGCCGCCAGGCGGTGGACGGGGTCTTTGCCCGGATGGGTTATCACCTGAACAGTCTGCAGATTGACGCCCTGCTCCCGGCCATTCGCCGTTTTGCTGAGCGCGGAAAGCGCACGCCGAAGGACGTTGAGCTGATCGCGATGTATGAAGCATTGTTTAACGAGACATTGCGCGGCGACACCGTTCAGTGTCTGAGGGGCTAACTATGCAGTGGTTTTATCAGATTCCGGGTGTGGATGAACTCGACAGCGCCGAATCCTTTTTTGATTTTTTTGCCGTCCCGTATGACATCACCGCTCTGCGCAACCGCTGCCTGCCAGTCCTCACCACCTTTCACCGCAAACTACACGACAACGTACCGCTGCGTAATTTGCTGGAAGAGCAGCCGCGCGCGCCCTGGCTGCTTGCCCGACGCCTGCTGGCGGAAAGCTATCAGCAACAGATAACAGGGGGTGGCGCATGACGAGCGCATGGGAACAATTTGGTCAGCGCAGACTGGCGCTCGCCCGCTGGCAGTGCGAGCCTCAGGCTATCCCGCCGGACATGCACGACGCCTTTGAGCAGGCCTGGGCGCGCCAGCGGTTTATGGAGCAGGCCATTGTCAACGCCGCGCAAGGACTGACCGTTTCTCCTGCGCTGCACGACACCATTGGGGCGTCACTCTCCGGGCAACTGGATGCCCATCCTTTCAGTGCGCAGGAACGCCAGCACGTTATTCATCACCATGCGCTGATGGAGTTGCAGTTTGCCCGCGTGACGGAGCAAGTGCCCGCGCCAGATGACCTCACGGTGCAGGCCTGGTATCAGCAGCATCAGGATAAATTTATGCGCCCGGAGCAGCGTCTTGCCCACCATCTGCTGCTCACCGTGGACGATGACCGGGATGCCATGCGCCGCCAGGCCCTGCAGTTTTACCGCGACATCCAGGTCACCCGGGACGCCTTTGCCCGACTGGCAAAACGCTACTCCCACTGCCCAAGTGCGCTGGAGGGAGGACGATTAGGCTGGATAAGCCGCGGTCTGCTCTATCCCGAGCTGGAGTCGGCCCTTTTTTCTCTGCCGGAAAATGGCCTCTGCGCACCGGTGGAAACAGAACTGGGCTGGCATCTTATCTGGTGCGAAGGTATTCGCCCGTCCCACCCCATGGCGCAGGAAGAGGCACTGGAAAAAGCACGGGAGTTTATCTGGCGACAGAGTCAACAGCAGTGGCAGCAACAGTGGCTGGCGCGCCTGCTGGCCTCAATGTAATTCGTGTGCTGCCCGGTGAGCACCTTGTCACCGGGCAGGCCGCTTAGAGGATTTGCGGTTTAATCTGTTCCAGCCATGTCTCCACGCGCTCGTCGGTCAGGTCGTATTGATTGTCCTGGTCGAGCACCAGCCCCACAAACTCACCCGCTTCCAGCGCCGATGACGACGTAAAGTCATAACCCTCATTTGGCCATGTGCCGACCACTTTCGCGCCGCTGCCGACAACCGCATCATACAAAGGGCGTAAAGCGCTGACGAAGTTAAACGGAGACGGCGGCAACAACGTGGCGCTGGACGCTGCCTGGCGAGAAGGCGAGGAAGCCATGGCCCGGCTGCAGCGCTGTCGCCCGTCGCTGGCGCTGGAAGCCAACGACATCTGGCCGTTGCAGACGTTATTTGATGATTTACGCGCCCTCTATCACACCCGTTATAACGACGGTCAAAACCTGAGCGTTGAGATGGCGTCCCCCCACCTGGTGGGCTTTGGTCAGCGTACGCAAATCCTGGCCTGCCTGAGTCTGTGGCTGGACAGAACCGTGGCGCTGGTGGATGAGCTGCCTGATTTCACCCTCTACACCCAAATCTATGCCAGGGAAGAAGACGGGTGGTTTGCCCTGTGGATTAACGACAACGTGCCGCTGAAGCAGGTGCGCTATACCCACTCCCCCGATGCGCTCAACGCGCCGGGAAAAGGCATGGAGCTACGACTGATTCAGACGCTGGTGGCCCACCATCACGGCGCGATTGAACTCCACTCCCGCCCGGAAGGCGGAACCTGCCTGACCCTGCGATTCCCGTTATTTCATTCACTGACCGGAGGCCCACGATGACCCAGCGACCCGAATCGGGCACTGCTGTATGGCGGTTTGATCTCTCCCAGCAGTTTACGGCCATGCAGCGCATCAGCGTGGTACTCAGCCGGGCAACGGACATCAGCCAGACGCTGCAGGAGGTGTTGTGCGTGCTGCATAACGACGCCTTTATGCAGCACGGCATGCTGTGCCTGTACGACAGCCAGAAAGCGATCCTCACCATTGAAGCGCTGCAGGACGCCGATCAGCAATTGATCCCCGGCAGTTCCCAAATCCGCTACCGCCCCGGCGAAGGTCTGGTGGGCACGGTGCTCTCTCAGGGGCAGTCGCTGGTGTTGCCGCGCGTAGCGGACGACCAGCGGTTTCTTGACCGCCTGGGGCTGTATGATTACAACCTGCCTTTTATTGCCGTGCCATTGATGGGGCCACACTCGACGCCCATTGGCGTGCTGGCGGCGCAACCGATGGCCCGTTTTGAGGAACGTTTACCCTCCTGCACCCGTTTTCTGGAAACCGTGGCCAACCTGGTGGCGCAAACCGTGAGGCTGATGACGCCATCGGTGGCAGTGGACAGCCCACGCACGGTGGTCGCCCAGGTAGAACGCCAGCGAGGCTGCAACAGTGCGCGCCCGTTTGGTTTTGAGAATATGGTGGGAAAAAGCCCCGCCATGCAGCACACCCTGGAGATTATTCGCCAGGTCTCACGCTGGGACACCACCGTGCTGGTGTGCGGCGAAAGCGGAACGGGTAAGGAACTGATTGCCAACGCTATTCACCATAACTCACCCCGCGCCGCCGCGCCGTTTGTGAAGTTTAATTGCGCCGCACTACCCGATACGCTGCTGGAAAGCGAACTCTTTGGTCACGAAAAAGGCGCGTTTACCGGCGCAATGCGTCAGCGTAAAGGCCGCTTCGAGCTGGCCGACGGCGGCACGCTGTTTCTTGACGAGATTGGCGAAAGTAGCACCTCTTTTCAGGCCAAGCTGCTGCGAATTTTGCAGGAGGGCGAGATGGAGCGCGTGGGCGGCGACGAGACGCTGCGGGTGAACGTGCGCATTATTGCTGCCACCAACCGTCATCTCGAAGAAGAAGTCCGGATGGGGCATTTCCGTGAGGATCTTTATTATCGTCTCAACGTAATGCCCATCACCCTGCCCCCGCTGCGCGAACGCCAGGAAGACATTGCCGAACTGGCCCATTTTCTGGTGCGCAAAATTGCCCGGAATCAGGGACGCACGCTGCGCATCAGCGATGACGCAATCCGTCTGCTGATGGGCTACAGCTGGCCGGGCAACGTGCGGGAGCTGGAAAACTGCCTCGAACGCTCAGCCGTGATGTCGGAAAACGGTCTGATTGACCGGGATGTGGTGATGTTCTACCACCGGGAAACACAGCCAAAACCGCAGGTACGCAGCGAAGCAAAAGAAGATTCCTGGCTCGACAACGCCCTCGATGAGCGCCAGCGCCTGATCGCAGCGCTCGAGAAAGCTGGCTGGGTGCAGGCAAAAGCGGCCCGTTTGCTGGGCATGACGCCGCGCCAGGTCGCCTATCGCATTCAAACCATGGACATCACCCTGCCGAGAATGTGACGGAACAAATTGTGATGTTCAGCACATTGTCAGCCAAACTGTCAGCCAAACGCCACAATCACGACAAACAATGGCGGAAAAGAGAGATTTAAAACATTATTTTTCAGTTGGTTAGAAAAAGAGTGAGCGGTACAGCTTTTGCAGCAGGAGGTGATGATTACGCAACTCAAGGAACTTCCATGACTTCCTGCTCTTCGCTCGCTGGCAGCACCGGTTGCCAGGCCCCTGAAGCGCCCTTGTCCGATGTCATCGCCGGTAAAGTGGCGTCACACCCCTGCTATTCCCGCAGCGGTCACCACCGCTTTGCCCGCATGCATCTGCCGGTCGCACCGGCCTGCAACCTGCAATGCAACTACTGTAATCGCAAATTTGATTGCAGTAATGAGTCCCGCCCCGGAGTCACCTCTTCGCTGTTGACGCCGGAACAGGCGGTGGCAAAAGTGCGCCAGGTGGCGACCGCCATTCCGCAGCTTTCAGTGGTGGGGATTGCCGGGCCTGGCGATCCTCTGGCGAATTTTGCCCGGACGTTTAAAACGCTGGAACGGGTGCGCGAGCAATTGCCAGACCTGAAACTGTGCCTGTCAACTAACGGCCTGATGCTGCCGGACGCGGTGGATCGCCTGGTGGAGGTCGGCGTTGATCATGTCACCGTCACCATCAATACCCTCGACCCGGACATTGCCGCACAGATCTATGCCTGGCTGTGGCTCGATGGCGAGCGCTACAGCGGGCGTGAAGCCGGGAAAATCCTGGTGGAACGCCAGCTGGAAGGTGTGCGCAGGCTGACCGAAAAAGGCGTGCTGGTGAAAATCAACTCCGTGTTGATCACCGGCATCAATGAGCGGGCGATTGAAGAGGTGAGCCGCACGTTGCGCCAGCACGGCGCCTTCATCCATAACATCATGCCGCTGATTTCCCGCCCGGAACACGGCACGGTGTTTGGGCTTAACGGCCAGCCGGAGCCGGACGCCGCGATGCTGGCCGCCATCCGGGCTCGCTGCGGCGAAGTGATACCACAGATGACCCATTGCCAGCAGTGTCGGGCCGATGCCATTGGCATGCTCGGCGAAGACAGAAGCCAGCAGTTTTCACTGACGCCGCTGCCCGTTGAATCTCAGCCCTGGTTACCCACCCTGCAAAAACGCGCGAGATTGCATGCCAGCCTTGCCACCCAGGGCGAGTCAGACGAACCGGAAGCCTGTCTGGTGGCGGTCGCCACCTCGCGTGGCGAGGTGATTGACTGCCATTTTGGTCACACCGAGCGGTTTCAGATTTACAGCCTGTCGTCCGCAGGCGTGGTGCTGGTGAACGCACGTTTCACCCCTAAATTTTGCCAGGGCAGTGACGACTGCGCCCCTCTGGATAGCGACGCCCGCATGGCGGCTATGTTAGACCTGCTGGCGGATGTCAAAGCGGTGTTCTGCTCGCGCATAGGCTATGGGCCCTGGCAACAGCTGGAAGCACAAGGCATTCAACCCTGCGTGGACAATGCCTGGCAACCGATCGCGCCCGCGCTGACGCGCTGGTGGGAAAACTGGCGCCTGAAATGGCAGGAGACAAACAGTCAGAAAGGCGTCGCCTGAAAGATGAACGTACAGATGGCGGCTTTTGCACCAAATACATTCAGTGTATGAATTAGTTTGCCACACCTTAAACGGCGATGACGGCACTGGACGACAGGTCTGCTTTGAGGTGCATAAATAGCCAAAATACGCACTTTAACTGAAATGGCCGACATTTCCCGGCCTTTCGCCCTTTTTTAACATTTATTTCGCAAATATTTTGCAGCATTAACAGTTTCATTTCTTCAGCCTGTTAAGGTACCTTGTATCACGTAGAGTTATGAGTGTGAGTGGAATGACGAGGTAGCTAATGTATGCTTTTGTAGCCAGACAGGCGATATTCGATAGTCAAATGAACACCGTCGGCTATGAGCTGCTTTTCAGGGACAGCATGACCAACCGCTTCCCTGATGTCTCATCAGAACAGGCGACAACACAACTGATCGAAGAGCAGTTTTTTGGCGCGCCTGTCGGGCGAAAAAACGAGACAAATTCTGTTTACGTCAACTTTCCGCATCAGTTATTAGTTGACGGCATGGCAGAAACCTTGCCAAAAAATCGCGTAGTGATCGAAATTCTGGAAACCTCCTCGCCTGACCATCACCTTTTGTCTGCCGTGAAGCGACTGCAAACCTTAGGCTTCCGCCTTGCGCTTGATGATTTCACCATGAGCCCGGAATGGAATGTCTTTATTCCGTACATCAACGTGATTAAATTCGATGTGCAAAAAAATACCCCAGAAGAAATTGATCATTATATTGACAGGAACCGCGAACTTTTACGCCATACCGTATTGTTAGCGGAGAAAGTCGAAAGTAATGATGAATATGAAATCTTCAAAAAAATGGGGTTTAAGCTCTTTCAGGGCTATTTTTTCAGCAAACCCGTTGTCTATAAAAGAAACAAACTGATGCATAATCGCGCATTCGCGCTGAAATTGATGCAAGAAGTCAACGTCGAGTTTCCGAATTTGAACCGCATCGAGGATCTGCTTAAACGCGATGTTTCGCTGTCGTTCAAGATTATGCGCTATGCACAAAATATCCTTTACAACACGAGGGGGATTACCGGTTTTCGTAATCAATCGTTGAAAGATATTGTGCTGTATTTAGGTATCAATGAACTGCGCCGCTTTGTGCTGGTGGCCTGTCTGACCTCTTTTGAGACGGTCAGAACGGCGGAAATTTATTATCTCAGTCTTATCCGCGCTAAATTCTGCGAGCTGCTGGCCGGGCGCCGCGCCTCTTACGAGGTGTCGAGTGAAGCCTTTATGGTCGGGCTGTTCTCTCTGCTGGACGTGATTCTGGAAACCCCGCTGGATGAACTGATGGGGCAGATTGCCGTCTCCCCCGATGTGGTGAAAGCGCTGAAACATCAGAGCGGCGAGCTCTACCGCTACGTGACGCTCGCACAACTCTACGAACAACGGCTCTGGACTGAGGCCAGCGACCTGGCGGGTGAGCTGGGTCTGTCTGAAAATACGGTGATGGAAATGATGAACCGCGCCACCCGCTGGGCGGATGAGATCCCGGTCGGGTTCGGAAAGTAATCCGAGCCCTTTGCCACTTGTATTATATCCTTCCGCGACTGTTTCTTTTGAAATATTATTTCAATTGTCTTTTATACATTTCATTTTCAAACCCACAACATTATTAACATGCATATTTACCGCTTAAGCTAAATTCTGGCATTGTGCATTATCACAACTTTATGACAATAAAATTGTGTGACTCAGATCAATTAAATAAAATCAACCTTCCCGCCCGCGTGCCGTTATTACTATTACCATTCATTAAAAAAAATGACGACCATGAAAAAATTGTCTCAGGCATCAGTATTAACAAAATTACTCACGGGCTTTTCGATTTTAATTGCAATGATGCTCATTTTAGGGGCCGTTGCTATTTATCAACTCAACGTCAGTAATCAGCATATCGATAAATTCCGTGAAAACCGCATGCCGGGTGTACGTTACACCCTCGAAATGCGCGGTGTATTATCTGAAATGCGTTTACAGCAAACGCAGTATATTGCCTCCGTTACCCCTGAGGAGCGGGAAAAACATCGTGTGGAGCTGCTGCAAAATCAGGCAGTCTTCCTGAATGCTCAGCAGCAGTACGCGAAAATCAGCAAAGACTCGCCGGAGGAAATGCGTGCGCTGTTTACCACCGTTGTCGATAACTTCCGAAATTTTGTGGATGTGAACGCGAAGGTGATTGAAGCGGTCAGCGCCGGGAAACTGGACGAGGCATCGAAAATCAGCGGCGCGGTTTCGTCCAAATACCGCACCACCCTGATGGCTGATCTTGCCACGCTGGTGGATCAGGAAGTCGCGATGGGCAATGCCGCGGGGCGTGCCTCTCAGGCGGGTTACACCAGCGCACTTTATACCTTCTCCGGCCTGCTGTTGCTGGCACTGATTGCCACCGGGTTTATTGCCCTGTTCATCTCCCGCAGCCTGTCGCGCCAGTTGGGCGGCGAACCGGCCTATGCGGTTTCTATCATGCATGAAATTGCCTCCGGCAATCTTAAGGCGAACGTGAAACTGCGCGACAACGATAACAACAGCCTGCTGGCGACCATCAAACTGATGAACAGCAAACTGGCTGAAATCATTGATGGCATTATTAACGGCAGCGAATCCATTTCGCTGGCGGCGAATGAAATTGCCCAGGGCAACAGTGACCTCTCCCAGCGCACCGAAGAGCAAGCCGCGTCGCTGGTGCAGACCTCCTCCAATATGCAGCAGATCACCGAAAACGTGAAAAGTAACGCCGATAACGCCCGCAAAGCGAGCGAACTGGCGCGTGAAACCTCACAAACGGCGGTCAAAGGCGGCAAAGAGGTGGATGATATGCTCAAACGCATGCACGAGATTGCCCATAGCTCGCAGAAAATCGTCGACATCATTTCCGTGATTGAAGGCATTGCGTTCCAGACCAACATTCTGGCGCTGAACGCCGCCGTCGAAGCCGCTCGTGCCGGTGAGCAAGGCAAAGGTTTTGCCGTGGTCGCCGGTGAAGTGCGCAATCTGGCGCAGAAAAGTTCGTCAGCGGCCAAAGAGATCAAGCAGTTGATCGAAGGCACGGTGAACAAAATCACCGACGGGTCACGCTATGCTGACACCGCCAGCCGCGCGATGGAGCAGATTGTCGCCTCCGTCAATAAAGTGACGGATATTGTCGCCGAAATCTCGGCGGCGTCGACCGAGCAGCATCAGGGTATCAAAGAGATCAGTATGGCTATCGATCAGATGGACACCGTGACGCAACAGAACGCCTCGCTGGTGGAACAGGCCGCCGTTGCCGCTCAGTCGATGACCGAACAGAGTGAAATGCTGCGCGATTCGGTGCGTTTCTTCCAGTTGAGAATGCAAAACGCCCAGTAAGTCCTGATGACGCCGGGCAACCGGCGTTTTCTTCTGGTTATCTCTCCAGGGCATTGTCTGAATTTTCACGTTATTGACATCTATTTACTTCAGCACACGCTCATCACCCCCCTCTTTCATTTACTCTGTCGCCATTGGATTTTAGTTAAGTCAATAACGGCAGCAGAATGGGAACACAAGAAATGAAGGTGATGGCGAAAGGCAATTTTTTGGTTATCGGAGACAAAACCAGCTGCGGTGGCGTCATTATCCAGGGTGCAGATTACTATCATCTTCAGGGGCTACCGCAAGCGCGCGAGAACGATCTCGTTACCTGTGGCCTCTTCCCTGGCGTTTACACCATCGAGGGCGGCATTTCTCAAGTCTCACTGGAAGGCAAAAGGATGGCCGGGACGTTGCACAGCAAAAGCAGTTGCCCCTGTCACTCATCATTGATTCCTTCAATAACAAACATTTGCTACGACGCACTTGACGTTCCAGGTGAACCTGAACAACGGGTACAGGCGGCTCTCCAGTCACTCATACCAGATGCGCCTGTGCCGGAAACGGAGCCGGGATCTGAATCTGAATCTGAATCTGAATCTGAATCTGAATCTGAATCTGAAAAAGAATCGCGCGAAATCCCCACACCACAAGCATCGGCGGCGTGAATATTGTGCTGCGACCCGACAAGCACTGAGCTCAGCCTGTCGGGCGCTCCTCTTTTGGCGAAATGTCAGTGCGCAATCTGAACTATCGTCTTCGGTTCCATAAACGCTGCAATTCCCCAACGGCCCATCTCGCGGCCGATCCCGGAATGTTTAAATCCACCAAACGGGGCGCCACCTTCATGGGTAAGCGTATTGATCTGAACCCGCCCGGCATGAATGCGCTCACCGACGGCACGTGCACGTGCCGTATCGCCCCCCAGTACCAGTGCGCTTAATCCATACTCCGTATCATTGGCGATATCAATGGCATCATCCTCATTGTCATAAGTGATGATGGACAAGACCGGACCGAAGATCTCTTCCCGGGCAATCCGCATGTCGTTGTTGACGTCGGTAAACAGCGTCGGCTTAACAAACCATCCCTGCGCGCTTTCATCCGGTCGACCTTCTCCGCCCGCCAGCAATCGCGCCCCTTCCTCGCCTCCCAGGCGAATGTAATTCTGCACCCGTTGCCACTGTTTTTCACTGACCATGGGGCCGATAGTCGTCCGGGGATCCTGAGGATTACCCGAGTGCATGGCGAGTACCGCTTCAGCCAGCGCCGTTTCGCATTCCGCTTTACGCGAACGCGGGATCAGAATGCGCGTTCCGGCAATGCAGGCCTGCCCGCTGTTCATAAACCCGGCCTGAATGGCCAGTGGAACGGCGGTCGCCAGATCGGCATCGTCGAGGATAATCGTCGGTGATTTCCCACCAAGCTCCAGCGTAACGCGCGTAAAGCTGTCGGCGGCATTACGCAAAATCGCTTTCCCGGTCAGCGTCGAACCGGTGAACGAAATTTTTGCCACGTCCGGGTGTCGGCTGATGACCTCGCCCACCACATCGCCACGCCCGGTGATGATATTGCATACCCCCGCAGGTAGCCGGGCGACATGCAGCGCCTGCATCACGACCTGGGTTTGTAAGGCGCTCATTTCGCTCGGTTTGATAACGGCCGTACACCCGGCAGCCAGCGCGGTGGCGAGTTTGCCGCAGATAAACCCGGCATTGCTGTTCCACGGGGTGATGAGTCCGGCGACGCCCAGCGGCGTCATTTTCACCTGAGCCAGCCCCACGGTGCTTGTGAAGGAAAATGCCTGCAGATCCCGCATCACCTGTTCGATGACGTCTGCCGGGTAGCGGGCCATCCAGTCCGCACGGGACACCGGCGCACCGTATTCCAGAACAATGGCTTTTCGCAGCACATGTTCGCTTTCCCGCATCGCGTCGCGCATTCTCCCCAGTACGGCCAGACGTTGCTCAACGGTGGTTTGCGACCAGGCCACAAACGCCGCCTTTGCCGCGGCGATGGCGCGGCGGGCGTCCTCTTCGTTAGCAAGACGGACGTGTCCGATGATCCCGGCGGTGGCCGGGTTGTATAAAGCAAAATATTCTTCGCCCTGTGCTGTGACAAATTCACCGTTAATAAAGACGTGTTCAAGCTGTTGCATCGTGACCTCCGGGTTGATGACCAGAGTGTTGCACAGCTTTATCACTCCGATAATCCACGCTATCCTGCAAAGGTTGTTTCGAAAATCAGGATAATCAATGCATCGTTCAGGGTTAGTCGAGCTGGAAGTGGTGATGGCGGTGATCCGCCAGGGCAGTTTTCGCGCCGCCGCGCTGGAGTTGGGTATGTCTGCGACCGCGGTGAGCAATGCCATTGCCGGACTGGAGTCACGCCTGGCAACCCGGCTTTTTAATCGCACCACCCGCAGCGTGGCGCTGACGGAGGCCGGGCAGCGCTTTGTCGATCGCGTGGGCCCGGCGTTGCAGGTTATTCAGCAAGCGGCCGATGAAATCCATAACGTGCCGGATGAACCGTCCGGGACGCTGCGCATCAATGCGCCCCAGGCGGCGGGCCGGTTATTTCTCGACGATCTGATCATTCGTTTTCTCGCCCGCTACCCGCAAATGCGCCTTGAGGTCGCCAGCGAAGCCCGGATGATTGATATTGTTGCCGAGGGCTACGATGCGGGCATACGCCTGGCGGAGTCTGTCCCTCAGGACATGATTGCCGTCCCGCTGACCCCCGATATTCGCATGCGCGTTGTCGGAACACCGACCTAGTTTGCGCGTCACGGCATCCCGGAGACGCCGGAAGCACTTACCCGGCATCAGGGTATTTGCATGCGGATGTCTCATGGCGGCGTGTACCGCTGGGAAATGGCGCGCCACGGCGAGCATTTTGCCATTGCGGTTCCCGCGCGACTGGCCACCACCGATCTTTTTACCTCAATCAGTGCCGTGCAGGCAGGACTGGGTATCGGCTTTTTGCCGGAGTTGTACATTCAGGATTTGTTGCAGAAAGGCGAACTGGTCAGCGTGCTGGACGAGTGGACACAGCCTTTCAAGGGGCTGTGTCTTTACTACCCTGGCCACCGGCACATTCCGGTGGGACTTAAGGCTTTTATTGCTTTCGTGCGGGAACAACATTGACGGCTAGTTCAGCCCGGCGCGGTCCAGACCGTAAGCGGCATCCTGCGAACCGGGCAGCATCTGCGAGAGAATTTGCAGGCGGTTCCAGGCATTGATAATGGCAATCGCGAAGGCCAGCTCGGCAATCTCCTCATCGCTAAAATACTCACGCGTCGCGCGATAGAGCGCATCTGATACGCCCTCTTCACCCAGGCGGGTCAGCGCTTCGGTCAGCGCCAGCGCCGCCTTCTCCTTCGCACTGAACAGCGGTGATTCGCGCCAGATGGCAACGTGGTACAGGCGCAGCTCGCGCTCGCCGCGCAATTTTGCCTGTTTTACATGCATATCCAGACAGAAAGCGCAGCCGTTGAGCTGAGAGGCGCGGATGTCGACCAGGTTTTTAATGCCGCCATCCAGCGTGCTTTTGTGGGAGGCCATGCTGGCATCGCCCAGGGTTTTGATCAGGGCTGGAATGGTTTCAAAGTGATTGATGCGGGTGCTCATAGTTATATTCCTCATGTATTGATTCGCCTGAAGCTATAGTAGAGATTTATGGCATAGTAAAAAGGGTCATAAACTCACAATCGAGGTAGGACATGAAGACGGGATATCGCGATATTTATGCCCGCTTTCGGCAGGATATTCTTCAGGGGCTGCGTAAACCCGGCGACAAAGTCCCTTCCGTGCGCGTACTGGCGGCGGAGCTGAAAGTGGCGCGCAAAACGGTTGAAACGGCCTATGCCATTCTGGTGGGTGAAGGTTACCTGGTAAGCCTGGGGGCGCGCGGTACAAAGGTGAACCCGGAACTGGTGCTCCCGTCAGTGCCAGCACACGAAACATCGGTTATCGCGGAAGAAACGCCGCTCGCCTCGGTCGTCAATCTCCGTGACCAGCAGGGTTTTCTGCGCCTCGGCGTGCCCGCGCTGGATGCCTTTCCCACCAAGAAATGGCTGCTGTTAGCGGGTAAAGCAATGCGATCGCTACCTGCCGCCGAGATGATGAATCCTCCGCTGATGGGGTACCCGCCCCTGCGCGAGGCTATCGCCCGTTATCTCAATATTTCTCGTGGCCTGAACTGCAGTGCCGGGCAGATTTTTATCACCAGCGGGTATCGCAACAACCTCACCCTCATCCTCGATACGCTCGCCAGGGAGAACGACAAAGTCGTGCTGGAAGATCCCGGCTATTTTTTTGGTCAGCAGTTGCTCAAACGCGCCGTAAAAAACCTGCACCCGGTGCCGGTGGATGCCCAGGGGCTGGATGTCGGCCATTTGCTGAATTATCACGCCGATGCACGCTTTGTATTTGTGACACCGTCACACCACAGCCCTCTGGCCGTCACCCTCTCCCTGCCGCGTAAACATCAGTTACTGGAGTGGGCCAATGCCCATAACGCCTGGATTATTGAAGATGATTACGACGGCGAGTTCCATTACACCCGCAACGTGCTGCCCTCGCTGAAAAGCCTGGATACCCAGGATCGAGTCATCTATATGGGAACGTTCAGTAAAACCATCATGCCTTCTCTGCGCATCAGCTACCTGGTGATGCCCCATTCGACAATCAGTGCCTTTCGGGAAACCGGCGAAATCACTGAAAACGGGCAGCCAGTGCTGACGCAAAAAATGGTGGCCAGCTTTCTTTCTGAAGGCCATTTCTTCCGCCATTTAAAAAAAATGCGCACCCTTTATCAGCAGCGACGGGCCATGATGCTCACCGCGCTTGGTAGGGTGTTCCCTGACTATTTTGAGGTGGAAGTGAATGATGGCGGGATGCATATCATCGCGTTTTTACGCCACGGGGTAGACGATGTCGGGCTGGCGAAAATCTGGCAGCAACATCAGCTTCGGGTGAGTCCACTTTCAGAGTGGTATAACAGGTCGCCTAAGCGCTATGGACTGATTATGGGGTACACCAATATTCAGTCGACGGAAGAAGCGGTGATGTTATTCGCACGTGTGGAGGAGCATACGCGGAGATGGGCTGAGAACTGAAAGGGGAGCAAGCCCCCCTTTCAGGCTACTACTCAGGGCAGTGAACTGACGAATGAGATATCCCATGCCGTGGCGATAAGCGAGATACCGAATACCAGACCCATTACGAGCGGTAACGTTTTTTCCAGCTTTTCCATTGCTTGTCCCTCTCTTCGTTCGTGTTGCGCCAGCTTCGGCAGCAACGGCTTTTTCCCTGGTCGACGAGGTCGACGCGGATGTGGCACGTAAAATTATAGAAAGAAAATGCTACCCTGGTTAGCTATTCGTGTTTTTTGCGCCGATTCTGATGCCTCTTTTGTTGAGATCTCCATAAGTATGTTGTAACTAAATAAGAGGCAAAATGAAGGGAGCACATGGCTCCCTTCCGTTAACAGGCTATTCGCTTAGCAGAGCGGTTTCACCGCATCACGCATGCCGCGCAGAAGAATGGCATCCAGATCCAGAGAAACCTGTTCTACCAATCCGCTGACCTGAGTCAGATCCTGCTCCCAGTGATCGCTCACCGCCAGAACCGAGCGGACCAGTTCGGTGGTGCTGATTTGACGGTCGCCATGCTGGCTCCACAACTGCTGATAGCGCTCAATCCAGTGTGCATCGTCCTGCACCGGGTACACTTCGCCATTACGATCGGCACGGTAGAAGGCAATCAGAGCCGCCAGCGCGAAGGTCAGACGTGCAGGCAGTTTGCCGTTTTGCTCCTGCCCTTTCAGCAACTGCGGCAGAATACGGGTGCGGAACTTGGTCATCCCGTTCAGCGCAATCGACAGCAACTGATGCTTGATGTACGGATTACGGAAACGGCCAGTTACCGCGCTGGCAAAGGTTTCCAGCTCATCACGCGGCAGGTCGAGCACCGGGATAATCTCTTCGTAAATCGCTTTTTCAACAAAGGCGCAAATTTCCGCGTCGTTCATTGCTTCGCCAACGGTATCGATACCCGCCTGGAATGCCACCGGCACCAGTGCGGTGTGCGCACCGTTGAGAATAGCGACTTTACGCTCTTTATACGGTTTGATGTCGTCAACAATCAGCACGTTCAGTGGGTATTGATCCAGACGCAGCTCCTGCGCCAGGGACTTCGGCCCCTGAATCACAAACAGGTAGAAGTGCTCCGCGGTATCCAGGAAACCGTCGTGATAGCCCAGCTCGGCTTCAATCTGTGCCACTTCATCACGCGGATAACCGGTCACAATGCGGTCGACCAGCGTAGAGCAGAAGGTGTTGGCGTCGTTGAGCCATTGGGTAAATGCCGCTGGCAGTTCCCAGTCCTGGGCATAGCGCAGAACCAGTTCACGCAGCGCATCACCATTGTAATCAATGAGTTCGCAAGGAATGATCACCCACCCTTTGTCAGCCGCACCCGAAAAATGAGTGAAACGTTCAAACAGCAGGCGGGTCAGTTTGGCCGGGTAGCTAACGGCTGGCGCATCGTCGAATTTGTCCCCGGCATGGTAGCTGATACCCGCTTCCGTGGTGTTCGAGAAGACGAAACGCATATCCGGGTTGTGGGCCAGCTTCAGGAACTCATCGTACTGGCTGTAAACACTGATTTCACGGTTGACGGAACGAATGAGGCGCGCGTCGCTGACCGCTTCGCCCTGCTCGTTCAGACCACGGATAATGGTGGTATAGAGGCCATCCTGCGTGCTCAGTGACGGCGGGAACGTGCTGTCGATAGGACGAACCAGCACGATACCCGCGTTCAGGTCGGTGTGCTCGTTTAACAAATCAATCTGCCAGTCAACGAAAGCGCGTAAGAAGTTGCCTTCACCAAATTGAATCACGCGTTCAGGGTAAGAAGCACCGGGGAAATCGCGACGGTTTACAGTGTTCACAATGGGTTCCTTTTTTGATTAGTCATACAACCTGGGAAGATTGGTGTAATAACTTATCAGACTTTTAAACCATGAACCCCTGTTTTGATCAAAGTGAGCAGACAAATTCTACGTCAATCACAAAAACTTATAAAAAACGCTGGTACTTGTCATTTCCCCGTCCGGCATCAATGCATAGCGCGGAATTTCTCCCACTTTTTGCCAGCCTGAAAGCGCATAAAAGGTCTCTGCCCCGCTGCCGGTGCTGGTATCGAGCACCAGTACCGATTTGCCATGATCCCGCGCCGCCGTTTCCAGCGCCGTCATCAAACGTCCGGCAACGCCTTTGCGTCGGGCACGGTCATGGACCAGCAGTTTGGCAACATCCGCGCGATGCGGCTGGTTTTCTGGCTGTTCGAGGATAAGTTGTACCGTACCGACTATCCCCAGACCTTCGTGGTCATCAACCAGCACGAGGCGTTCGCCGCGCGCCACACTCTGCGCGACGTTTTGCCAGAACGCACGGGATTTTTCGCGGCCAAAAGGCAGCATGAAACTGACCGACGCACCGCCCTGCACGCAGTTTTCCAGCACGTCACAGAGTTCGTCGATACGGGAGAGGATGTCGTCAGCCGACAGGGAATGAAGAGAAGAAGAGGTGGTCATTTTTATTCCTTAAAAACAACCACTATGCATTTTACATTTTGCCAACACAATCAAGCGTGTCAGAGGTTTTTCTGATGACGCTGGCGCGTATGCTGGTTCTCCGATTTCATGGCATACATTTTGGTGTCGGCGTCCTTAATCCAGGGCTTCACGTCACCGTCGCCATTGTGGTCGAACTCGCTCACCCCCCAGGAAAACGCCAGTTCCCAGGGCTTACCGGAGGTTAAGTTCCAGTCCTTTGTCTGATCTGCCAGATGATCAACGGCAATCCACGCCCCTTTTTCATGGGTATCTGAGAAGAGCACGGCAAATTCATCGCCGCCGTAGCGCACCAGCAGATCGGCTTCGCGAAAACTGGCGCGCATTATTCCCGCCATCGCCTTCAGGGCTTCGTCACCCTCACTATGGCCCCAGGTGTCGTTGATTTTTTTGAAGCCATCGAGATCCAGCCAGGCCAGTGCCAGCGGTTCCGCACGGCGTTTCGCACTGGAAATAGCAAATTTCACCAGGCTGTCGAAGGCCCGACGGTTGAACAACCCTGTCAGCTCGTCCGTGGTGGCAGCACTCATCACGGCAAATTCATTTTCCACAATCAGCGCGAAATCTTTCAAAATCTCCAGTTCTGCGGGCGTGAAGTCTCGCGGGCTGCGGTCAATCAGGCAAAAGGAGCCAACGATTGCGCCGTCCGGCAGGTGCAACGGATAGCCCGCATAAAAGCGCAGGCTGGATTCCCCCGTGACCAGCGGGTTATCCGCGAAGCGCTCATCCTGTTTAGCATCGTTAATGATTAACGGCGCGGCACTGAGAATGGCATGACCACAAAAGGAAATATTGCGTGGCAGGTTTTCATGAGACAACCCGTCGCTGGATTTAAAATGGAGCGTGTTTTCCCCCACCAGCGTGACAAGTGCCACCGGGACGTTAAACAGCCGTTTTGCCAGCCGGGTCAGACGGTCAAAACGTTCGTTGGTGCCGGTATCGAGCAGGCCGGAGTCGCGTAATGACGCCAGCCGTTTGTCCTCATTAGCAGGAAGTGCAGGTGTTTTCATAGGGTGGGTTCTCGCTATTTTTTACCTGATGTTTTCCGCGATTATAAAAACCATCCAGCGTTAACTTCGCGGTGTACAGAATAAAGCGTAGCGTATTCAGCGGGTTTGTCAGTGTGCGTAGATCTGGTTTTTTCCCAAACGCTTGGCACGGTACAGCGCATCATCGGCGGCTTTTAACCATTGAGAGATGCTGTACATGCCCGGTGCCGCGCTGGCAATGCCAATGCTGAGGGTGCAACGAAAGGCGTGTTCGGGTTTCACCGTCATGAGCGCAGAGGCGTCGAGAATGCGCGTGGCCACCACCAGCGCCTCTTCCGGGGTGGTATTCGGCAACAAAATCACAAACTCATCGCCGCCGAGCCGAGCCGGGGTATCCGTTTTGCGCGTCGCCGCATGAAGAATTTTTGATACCGACACGAGCAGTTTATCGCCGACTTCATGGCCAAATCGGTCGTTAACCTCTTTAAAATTGTCGATATCAATGGAAATCAGCGCAGAGTGACGCGGCGCCTGGTTGAACTGGTCGAGCTCATACTGAATACGTTGTTCCAGCAAACGACGATTGGCGATATCCAGCAGCGGATCCATCATCGCAATACGTTCCAGCTCGCGACTTTTAATGCGCAGCTTCACCGCAATGGTGTCCGTCAGAACGCTCAGTGCTACCATATAAACCGCAATCAATGGCAAGGTTGCGAACATGGTGCGTTGGGTAACATAAGGCGAGAAGTGCATCCCCTGCGCGACCCACGCCGCCGCAAACACGCCGACCATCGCCAGTCCGGCCTTGCGCATCAGCTCGAACCCGCCCGCAGACAGACGGTCGGAAAGCAGGATCGTCGCAATCACCACCGACGGCAGCGGGTTCACCGCCATCATCGCTATCCAGAAACCGCCAACGGCCGCATCAAACACCAGATTATAATGTTCGACGGTAAGGGGCGTTGGGGAGTGTCTGGCTCGCAAAAACGCCACCGTGGGCCAGACAAAGGCATTCGCGCCAAGCAGCAGCATCAACCAGAGGGGTCGGTTAAGTTCCAGCAATACGGAAAGGATGGGAAAGAAACATAAAAACGTTCCCAGAATACGCATCAGGTACATTCTTCTGACAAAGGGTCTGCCAGTTACCCGTGAACTTTTATTCAAATTGTCAGATCCGTTCATGACGCGATGTAATTCCGAAACGTATACTGAGTAATAGTATTGACGATAAAAATTAGTAGCAAGCAATTTAATAAGTTATCGCTATCGTTTCGCCTTATAGCTCGCGCTGCTGAATACTTTTATAGCAATCATCCCTGTTCCGCAGCCACAGTACTTTTTTCATCCTGTTTATCACCCGGCATGCTTGTACAATTCCGTCCTGCTTTTTTGGAGCGATAAAGATATTCATCCGCCTGTGCTAACAGCTTATTAAAGACCAGGGTGAGATGTTTTGAACGGGCCTGGCCATTACTCAAACCAATACTCACCGTCAGGCGTAAACTGTTTTGCCGCCACAAAAATGTATGCGCTTCTACAGAACGGCGAATTTGCTCAGCCAGTTGATACCCCTGCGCAGGATCGGTTGTCGCCGCGACCACGGCGAATTCCTCACCGCCCATGCGCGCCACCACGCCCTGCTCGCCAATCTCCTGCTTCACTTTCTGGGCAAAGGATTTCAGCACCTTGTCACCGCACTCGTGACCGTAGTTATCGTTCACGCTTTTGAAGTAATCGATATCCAGCAGCATGACCGTCAGGTGCTTTTTGGCAAAGCCGTTGCTGTCGTGGTTGAGGGCTTCATAGAGACCCGAGCGTGAATAGACCTGGGTCAGAAAATCGAAGTCCGCCCGCAGCGACACCTGGCGGATCAGGCGGTTAATGGTGGCCACACTCACCGAGACAATCACCGGGCAAATCGCCATAGTGGCGATTCCCAGCCGCGCCGAGAACATACGCGGCATTTGCAGCGGTGAGGCGACGAAAATATTGATGATGCCGTTGGCCATCAGGATGATTTCCAGCCCCCCGGTAACCAGCGTGACCAGACAGGTCACCGGCAGCGGGTACTGCACCGCACACCAGATAAGCGCGGGCAGCGGAAACGCCAGGCTGCCCGCGCCACCAATGCAGATTGAGACCGCAACGGAGGCAACCAGCGCCAGCACCGGCAGCAGATTTTTGCCCTTCAGCATCGGGATCTCACGCGGCCAGCTGAAGGTCAGCATGCAGGGTAAAATCAACACCCCGGTGGAGAACTGCTCGCTAAACCAGTCGCAGTAGAGGGTCCAGAAGCCCAGCCCGCCAATGCCAACCGAGGCCACCGCCCCGAACAGCGCGCAGAGCATGGCCGACACCAGGCAGTAACTGAACAGATTAAGGGCATTTATGGGTTGTGGCGTCTGGCGCATACGGCGTTTTTCTCGCAGCACCAGGGTGGCCATGCTGAGAATAAATACCATATTAGAAAGATTGATGAGTACGGACGCCATGCCCCAGGTGGTCGTAACGCCGTCGTAAATCAACATCGCCGCGTAGCACAGCAGGTATAAATACCAGCGATTCAGAAAAGCATAACGGGCAAAAATCCCTGCCATCACCGCATTGAGCGGCCAGAACAGTGACAGTTCATCCACCAGACGCAGCATGGCGCCAATGAAATAAAACAGCGTGGTTGCGATAAAAATAAGCACCGCATTGGCCAGCAGTCTCCCCTCCTGAAAAGGTCGGAAGGGTCCAGCAAATAAAGCACGCATTAAATATTAATCCAGTTCATTGGCGGCACGAATCAATTGGGCGTGGCAAAAAATAGCATATAGCTTACCACGCAATGCTCTGATAACAGCCTGCTAACACATCTAAAAGCGCGATTCATTAGCGTGATGAATTCATTTGTTGCACCAGCCAGTGATAAATGACCGCCACAACGTATTTCTGCTCGGTATCTGAGAGCGCGGCTCCCGCCGGAATATCATGCCATTTCGCCAGACATCCCCGGCAGCAGGTGGCCGTGGCGTGTTGAGCAATGAACACCGGATGACCGCGCATCGGGGTCTGTTTGCCGTCATTGGGCGGGAACGCGGGGGCCAGTCTGCGGGCAACAAAATCCGCCGCATGTTCGGCTATCACCGGCGCGCCTTTGTCGATGCAGTACTGACGCTCTTTGACGCCGAGGCGAAAACGCGAGCGAAAGGTGGAACGCCCAAGACGCGCAAACAGCGGATCGAGATTCGTCATCAGTAAACCGAACGCCCCAGTTGCTGAGTGAGGGCTTCAAGCAGCGCAATGCCTGCCAGCGAGTTCCCGGCCTCATCCAGTTCCGGGCTCCAGACGGCAATGACCATTTCATGAGGAACGATAGCCACAATGCCCCCGCCGACGCCTGATTTCGCCGGAAGCCCGACGCGCCAGGCAAATTCCCCTGCGTTCTGGTACATGCCGCTGGTCGCCATCAGAGCATTCACCTGACGGGTCTGCTGGGCGGTGAGCACCGGTGCGTCGCTGTAGGGAGAACGCCCCTGATCCGCAAGAAACAGAAAGGTGCGTGCCAGCTCCGTGCAGCTCATTCTCAGCGCACAGTAGTGGAAATAGTTCTGGAGCACCGTGGTGACATCATTGTGAAAATTGCCGAAGGATTTCATCAGCCAGGCAATGGCCGCATTACGGGCTGAGTGGTCAAACTCCGAGCGCGCCACCACGTTATCAAAGCTGATATCCGGCGTGGCCGAGAGTTTTCTGACGATTTCCAGCATCCGCTGGCGCGGCGCGCTGAGGCGGCTTTGCAGCATATCGCAAACCACCAGCGCCCCGGCGTTGATAAAGGGGTTACGCGGTTTGCCCTGCTCCATTTCAAGCTGAAGGAGCGAGTTAAAGGGCTGACCAGAGGGATCTTTACCCACCCGCGTCCAGATTTCCGTTTCATCATAATGGTTCATCGCCACCGCCAGACTCAGCACTTTCGACAGCGACTGAATAGAGAAGCGCTCCTGGGCATCTCCCGCCTGGTAGTGTTCGCCGTTGACGGTACTGATGGCAATCCCCAGCTTCGCCCCGCTCACCTTTGCCAGCGCGGGAATATAGTCAGCGACTTTCCCGCGCCCCAGCAGCGGACGCACCTGGTCGAGCAGCGCCTCCAGCATCCCATTACCCATCACATTCGCCACTGTCTTTCCTTACTCGTGGGCCAAAATCGGCCTGCGAGTATATCAAAAATCAGGCCGGGAGACGAAAACGAGAGACCGCCTGAATGAGACGATGGGAGTCCTCATGCAGCTGAACAGAGGCCTCGGTCGCGTTTGTGACCAGCTCACCCGTGCGCTGAGCCACCTTGTTCAGCGAGTGGAGCTGACGGGTCATGTGGTGAATGCTTTCGCCCTGGCTTAAGGTCGCCGTGGAGATATCGTTGAGCAGACCGCTCAGATGCCCCACCAGCCCGGTGACTTTTTGCAGGTTATCTTCCAGTTTGCTCACCGCCTGAGATCCGTCGTCGATTCCCTGTAGTGAGTGGTTGATAAGCGTCTGGATAGTTTGCGTCGAGTGGCTGCTCTTGCGCGCCAGCAGCCCCACTTCTTTGGCAACCACCGCAAAACCGCGCCCGTGATTACCGGCGTGTGCCGCTTCGATGGCGGCGTTAAGCGCCAGAATATTGGTCTGGAACGCCACGCCGTCGATCATTTCGACAATCCCGCGCATCTCTGAGGCCCGGTCGACAATCTTGCGCATCGACTGGTTGACGGTATGCATCATGCTGTCGCCGCCGGCCGCCGCTTTACGTGCTTCGTCTGCACGCTGGCTGGCAAGCTGCGCATAGCCGGTGTTGCCCTCTACGTGGGATTCCAGACTGGCAATGTGCGAGGTCACATCCGCCAGCTCCTGCGCCTGGCGGGTGGACTGCTGGAAGAGTTTCTGATTGCCTTCGGCCAGACTGTCGATATTACTCACCATCGAGCTGGTCGCATGGCTGACCTGCACCACCAGCTGCTGCAACCCTTGTTGCATGGTGTCAATACTCTGACCAATCTGGTCAATTTCGCGGTTAAAGCGTTTCACGCAGGGCAATTGCGCCGACAAATCGCCAGCGGCAAGGGTATTCACGTGCGCAATCAGTCGACGCAAAGGTGTAATAACCCAGCGTGACATGGCAAACCACACCACAATCGCAATCACGATAAGCACGGCTGGCACCAGCACAAACACATGCTGGAGTTGAGATAAATTACCCATCAGTGCCTGACGCCCCTGATCGGCCTGCTTCTCACTGGCCTGCTGGAAACGGGCGTAATTGTCATTAAAATCAGCCTGGAACGCCTGCGCCGGAACGGCAAAGAAGGCATCGATCGACTGGGTTTTTACCAGGCCGTCCGCTTGTTCTTTAATGGCACCGTAAAAAAACTGGTAACTGTTGATCAGGCCCTCATCTTTCGGCGGGTTTAACGCCAGCCACGCCTGCCAGGCTTTTTGTGAGGTCGCCAGCGCCTGTTGGGTTTCATCCATCAGGCTGTGCCAGCTGCCTTCAGAGCCGGTCTCTTTGTCCTGCATGAAGTAAACACCCGCACGGTTAAGCAGATCGCTTGCCGCAAGCAGCGACACGCGCGCCTCATCGACCTTGACCTGCTGCATGTGGGCCTGCTGATTCAGTTGTTCGTTGTGTTTTGCATCGTTTAAGGAGGTGGAAAGCAGAATGGATGTGGCGATTTGCAGCGCCGAAAACAGGCCAATAATCCAGAAGATACCGGCGAGTAAGCCAAAATTCCGTGGAGTGACACGCCGAAAGATACGGCGAAAAATTTGATTTAAGTTCATGATATTCTTCTATAACCCTACGAATGCCGTGAGTCTACGAAAGAATAATGACAGAACCATGACAAGCAGAAATGGCGCGCCCTGCATGGGCGCGCACGGGCTTAAACCCTGTCTTTCCAGACGGTTTGCACGTTGCAGAACTCGTGCAGACCGAAATGCGACAGCTCGCGACCAAAGCCGCTTTTCTTCACCCCACCAAAGGCCACGCGGGCATCGCTGGCGCAGTAGCCGTTGATGAACACCCCACCGCACTCCAGACGCGTTGCAAAGTCTTCTGCCAGCGCATCGTTAGTCGTGAAGACCGTCGCGGAAAGGCCGAATTCGCTGTCATTGGCGAGCGCCAGGGCGTGTTCGGCATCGCGCGCCACGGTAATCGCCGCAACCGGGCCGAACATCTCCTGACGAAACGCGGTCATCTGCGGGGTAACATTGGTCAGCACGGTGGCCGGGTAGTAATTCCCTGCCCCCGCTGGTTTCACACCGCCCAGCGCCAGGGTTGCCCCTTTGCTAACGGTCGCCAGCACCTGTTCGTGCAGTTCGTCACGCAGATCAAAACGCGCCATTGGCCCCAGATAGTTCTGCTCATCCAGCGGTGAGCCCTGCTGCAAGGCAGCCGCAGCGGCGATAAATTTCTCGGTAAATGTGTCAGCAATCCCCGCTTCAACGATAAATCGTTTGGCCGCCGCACAGACCTGCCCGGTATTCTGATAACGCCCCGTCACCGCCGCTTTTACTGCCAGTTCGATGTCGGCGTCGTTAAGCACAATAAACGGATCGGAACCGCCCAGTTCGAGCACACATTTTTTCAGTGCCGCCCCGGCCTGTGCCCCGATGGCGGCCCCTGCCCGCACGCTACCGGTCACGGTGACGGCGGCAATACGCGGGTCGTTAATGGCCTGGCTCACGCCGTCGTTGGTGGCATTCACCCAGTTAAAGACGCCTTCGGGGATGCCCGCTTTGGCAAAAATTTTACCGGTCAGCTCCGCGCAACCCAGTACGTTCGGCGCATGTTTGAGCAGATAGGTATTCCCGGCCAGCAGAATGGGCACCGCGCCGCGCAGCACCTGCCAGAGCGGGAAGTTCCACGGCATCACCGCCAGAATCGGCCCCAGCGGACGGTATTCAATGCTGGCGCGGTTGTGTTCAACCTGCGTCGGTTCGCTGTTTAACATCGCCGGGCCGTGGTCGGCGTACCAGTCGCAGAGGCTGGCGGATTTGCTCACTTCACCGCGCGCCTGGGCAATGGGTTTGCCCATTTCAAGGGAAATCAGCTGCGCCATCTCTTCGCCGTGATCGCGTAAAACGGCACCGACTTGACGCAAAAGCGCGGCACGCTCAGCGACAGGCTGCTGACGCCACTGACGGAATCCGCGGTCGGCCAGCTCGAGCGCGGCATCAACATCCTCGCGGCTGGCCCAGGATCTGGCAGACAGGGTTTCCCCGGTCGCCGGGTTAACGGAAATCGCATGAGTTGCAGGTGAAATTGACATGTTCTTTTCTCTCAGTTCAGGAATGGGTTTATCCTCGCCGGGTTTACTCTTTCTGAAAAGTGAATAATATTAAGTAAACCGTTCACGATGAGAGAATGATATGGACCTGACGCAGCTTGAGATGTTCAACGCCGTGGCGCAGACCGGCAGCATTACCCAGGCGGCGCAGAAAGTGCATCGCGTGCCGTCAAACCTGACCACCCGCATTCGCCAGCTGGAGGCTGACCTGGGTGTTGACCTTTTTATTCGTGAAAACCAGCGTCTGCGCCTGTCCCCGGCCGGGCATAGTTTTTTGCGCTACAGCCAGCAGATCCTGGCCCTGGTGGACGAAGCACGGATGGTGGTCGCCGGAGACGAGCCTCAGGGACTCTTCTCGCTGGGCTCGCTGGAAAGCACCGCTGCCGTGCGCATCCCGGCGACGCTCGCGAAATACAATCAACGCTACCCGCGCATTCAGTTCGATATGGCAACCGGCCCGTCGGGGAAGATGATCGACGGCGTGCTGGACGGCACCCTAAGTGCGGCCTTTGTTGACGGGCCGATTATGCACCCTGGCATGGAAGGCATCCCGGTCTACCGCGAAGAGATGATGATTGTTGCCCCTCATGGGCATGAGCCGGTAGAGCGCGCCTCTCAGGTTAACGGCTCCAGCATTTATGCGTTTCGCGCCAACTGCTCGTACCGCCGCCATTTTGAGAGCTGGTTTCATGCCGACCAGGCGACGCCGGGCAAAATCCACGAAATGGAGTCCTACCATGGCATGCTGGCCTGCGTGATTGCGGGTGCAGGGCTGGCGCTGATCCCGCGCAGTATGCTGGAAAGTATGCCCGGTCATCATCAGGTGGGCGCGTGGCCGCTGGCGGAAAACTGGCGCTGGCTCACCACCTGGCTGGTGTGGCGGCGCGGCGCGAAAACCCGTCACCTGGATGCGTTTATAGAATTGCTAAACGAACATCCTCAACCAGTCCCTTCTCCATAAAGATACTCAGCGGGTCTTCTGTATAGGGGGCAAACGCGCTGCGTTGCTGATAACCGCAGCGCGTGTACAGCTTAATCGCCGCCGGTTGTTTAATGCCGGTTTCAAGGCGCAGCATATGGCAGCCGCGAGCCAGCGCCGCGCTTTCCAGCGCATCTATCAGCAACTCTCCCAGCTTTTGTCCACGATGGCGCTCATCGATGTACACCCGTTTCATTTCTCCGGTCCCCTCGCCGTCCAGCACAACGGCACCGCAGCCGACGGTCGCACCGCTCTCATGGCGCAGCGCCAGCAAAATCAGCGTTGATGCCGGGATCTCACTGAGCGTGAGCAGATGATTGCTTTCCTGCGGGTAGAGTTGACTCTGCCAGGCATCAAGGGCGGCAATCAGCGAGAGGATATCGGGTTGCGTTGCAGAGGCGGGGATGACGGTGTACATGGCATTCTCCTGTTATTGTTCTGTTAAATTACGCGCAAAAGCCGCGCACTCGGCCATACAATTAACTTATAACGCCCCGCCCACGTTGCGTAATGTGCAGCCTGGGCGGTACTTTACGCTCAGACGTCATCCTGAGAACGGAACTGAAATGAATACCAAAGCCCGTAAAGTCATGATCATTGGAACCGGCAACGTGGGCGCGTCTGCTGCCTATGCGCTGCTCAATCAAAATATTGCTGAAGAATTGATCCTCGTTGACCTCAACCGTGACCGGGTTGAAGGCCATGTGCAGGACCTGGCCGATGCCGCGGCCTATATGCCGGGGATGATGACGATTTCCAGTCGCGACGCCAGCGACTGCGCAGATGTGGACATCGCGGTGATTACCGTATCCGGTGGCCCGCTTAAGCCGGGGCAAACACGTCTGGACGAGCTGCAAAACACCGCGCGGATCGTGAAAAACATCGTGCCGCAGATGATGGAAAACGGCTTTAAAGGCATCTTCCTGATTGCCACCAACCCGTGCGATATCATCACCTGGCAGGTGTGGAAGCTCTCCGGCCTGCCGCGTAATCAGGTGATTGGCACCGGCGTCTGGCTCGATACCACCCGCCTGCGCTGCGCACTGGCGCAGACCCTGGACATTGGCGCGCAGAGTATCGATGCCTTTATTCTCGGCGAGCATGGCGACACCCAGTTCCCGGTCTGGTCGCACTCGTCCGTTTACGGCTCGCCGATTGCCGACGTCTGGCTGCGCAAAACCGGGCAGGCGCTGGATTGCGATGCGCTGGCCGAGCGGGTGCGCAAGCACGGCTTTGAGATTTACGCCAAAAAGGGCTGCACCGAATACGGTATTGCCGGGACGATAGCGGAGATTTGCCGCAATATCTTCACCGGCAGCCATCGGGCGCTGGCGATTTCCTGCGTGCTGGACGGCGAATACGGCGTGAACGATGTCGCCATTGGGGTCCCTGCGGTACTGGCGCAAAGTGGTGTGCAGCAGATTATTGAGTTACAGCTCGAAGGTGACGAAGTGGCGAAGTTCAACCACTCCGTGTCGGTCATAAAAGAGAACATTTCCCGCCTGCCCTGAGGGGCAAACCGGCTAATTTGCGATGGTTAGCCTTCCCGGCAGATCAGCAAGCTGCTGGCGTATATCATCACCAAGTTGAGCATCGGTAATGATATCCGTCAGTGTTTCCAGACGCGCGACATTGAACAACGACCAGGCACCGTATTTGCTGCTGTCCGCCAGCAGCACCCGGCGCTGGGCATTATCGATAAGCGCTCTTTTCAACGCGGCTTTTTCTTCCGTGGGTGACGTAATGCCTTTTTGCAAATCCCAGCCGTTACAGCTGACAAAGGCAAAATCCGGCCAGATCCCCTGCAACAGTTTTCGGCCATGTTCGCCGACACAGGACTGGCTCGAATCGTCAATGCGCCCGCCAATAATGGTCACTTCGATTTGCTTAAATTCCGACAGAAACAGCGCAATGTGCAAGTCGCTGGTGATAACCCGCAGCGGCAGATGGGTGAGCTGACGGGCAAGCTCAATCATGGTGGTGCCCGCGTCCAGCACAATCGAATCTCCCGCCTTAACCAGAGACGCCGCCGCCGTGGCGATGGCATGCTTCTCCGTCAGGTTGCGCTGCATCTTCTCAAGCGTCGTCGGCTGAGAGGGAATAAACCGGTTAAGGGTCACGCCACCGTGTGAACGGCTGATCACCCCTTCCTGATCGAGCTTGATCAGGTCGCGACGAATCGTGGCAGGTGACGCATTGGTTGCGCTCACCAGCTGGTCCACCGTCACCAGATTATGCCCCTTGAGGTAATCCATAATCTGCTCTAACCGGTTATATCCCTTCATATTATTCTCGCGTTATTTGCATCGCTAACTGGATGGATACCGCCATGCTCTCCGGTTTTGCTTTCCCGGTCCAGGCAATATCAAATGCGGTACCATGATCCGCAGAGGTGCGGATAAACGGTAGGCCCGCAGTGATATTAACCCCATCGTAAAAGCCCAGCAATTTTAACGGAATATGGCCCTGATCGTGATACATCGCGACAACCATGTCATACATGCCCTCGTGGCACTGCATAAACACGGTATCCGGCGGGCACGGCCCTGTCACATTCAGCCCTTCGGCTTTCATCGCCTCGACGGCCGGGCCAACGGTGGTGATTTCTTCATCGCCAAACAGGCCATTTTCCCCGGCGTGCGGGTTCACCCCGGCCACGGCGATGCGTGGATTATCAAAGCCCACGCGTTTGAGGAAGCTGTCCGCCACGCGAATCACGGTCTTGATGCGATCCTGATTCAGGGTGTCGAGGAATTTACGCAGCGCAATGTGGGTGGTGACGTGAATAACCTTGAGCTTGTCGGTGTAGAGCACCATGGCGTAATCATTGATGTTGGTCAGTTTCGCCAGCAGCTCGGTATGCCCCGGATAGTGATGCCCGCCGAGGTGCAACGCTTCTTTGTTCAGCGGTGCGGTGGCAATCGCTTTCACCTCCCCGGCCATCGCCAGTTCGGTGGCGCGACGCACGCAACGGTAGGCCAGATCGCCCGCCTGCGCCTGCACTTTGCCCGGCTCTAACGCCTCAGGGTCCGCCAGTGGCTCGTCCAGAACGTTAATCACACCTGGCGCAAAATGAGCCTGACTGACGCTATCGATGATACGCAGCTCAGCGTGCGGCGTAACGTTCAGCGCCAGCACGCGGTTAAATGTCTGTGCGCAACCAATCACCACGACCGGTGCCCCGGAAAGCTCACCCTCAACCAGCGATTTAATAATAATCTCCGGGCCAATCCCCGCCGGGTCACCCATCGTTACGGCAATAACATTAGTCACTCGATTTCTCCTCAATAAAATTCAAAACCTTGAGCAGTGTGGTTTCGTCGCCGAAGCCCCCTGCTTTGGTCATCACTGGTCGTTGCCATTCGCAACCTGAAAAATATCCCCACGGCACGCAGCCTGCGGCGCGGCCCTGGATTCGAAACCCTTTTGCACCCAATGTGCGGGCGACCGCGATGGCCACATCGCCCCCCGACAGATACAGCGCATCCGGTTGTGCCTCGGCCAGCACATCACGGGTCAACTGGCCCAGATAGGCACAAATTCGCTCACCGCACTCGGCGCGTGACACCTGCCAGCGCTCGCACAACGCCGCCACCTGATGGCGAGCCAGATCGTCCGGGCAGGTATGCACCAGGCAGTGCCGTCCAGCATTCAGCGCGGCAACAATGTCCGCCCGGTAATCCAGCGGCGCAGGGGCAAACGCATTGTTGATATCAATAAAGAAGTGCTCGCAGCGCGGATGTGTCGCCGCTACGGCAATCTGTTTTTGAGCGATTTCACTCATTGAGCCAACGATCGCCAGCACCGTCCCCTGTTTTGCCGGGGCCAGCTGGCGCGATAAAGCATCACAAATTCCCGCTGAGCCCACCAGCAACGGGCGAACGGCGGCCTGCATGGCGTGACTGACGATGGCATCCAGATCCGCATCGGTTTGTGCATCCACCACTACCATCACCGGGGCATTGCGGGTGGCGGCAGCCAGAATCTGCGGCAGGTCGCCGGGCTGGGCATTGATGCTCGGGCCGCTGAAGAGTGCGCCCACCTCGGCATGAATAATCGGCGTTTTGGGGTCGCTGGCGAATTCCGTTTCCGTGAGCAGCACCCCGTTCACAAAGCATTTGCCGTTGCGGGTGACGCGACGGGCCGCCGGAAACGCAGGCGCAATGATCACCGCTGCTGCACCTGTTACCTGCTGCATCGCCGCCACTTCCGCGCCCGGATTGCCGCGCAGGGTGGAGTCAATTTTCTTGACCAGCCAGCCTGGCGCGTTCTGGCGCAGCACCTTTTCAGTCAATACCGCCACCCGCTCTGCGGCAACGCTCGCGGGCAGCGCACGGCTGTCCGTATTAAAGACCCGCGCCTGGGCATCGCTGATGTAGTGCTCATCCAGGGCGACTTCGACGCGCATCCCGGCCTGCGCCAGGCTCACGCCGGCATCGTTCGCGCCGGTGAAGTCATCGGCCAGAATCACAACGCTGTGTTCTGTGGTGTGTTTGTTCATCCCTACTCCGGGTCGTTTGTTCTGGTTATGATTATATTCAATCATGATTGATTATATGTGAGCAAGATCAACTTATTTAATTTGCGAATAAATTATAAATTTAGGCCATACAGTGACCGTGGTTGAAATTTGATGATTAAGTTCAATCACCACATAGCAAGACAGGAGAACGTTGTGGTTACGATTAACAGCACCCTTATTAGCGGCGCAGGGGCGATTCCCTCACTGGCACCGTTACTGGCGGGCAAGACAAACCTCTTACTGGTGAGCGACACCAATGTCATTAAGCTTGCCGCCACTCAGCAGATCCTCGCGCTGCTGGCAGCGGATGGCCGCCATGTTGAGATTATCGACAATGTGCCGCCGGAGCCGAGCCAGCATGATGTGGCGAAGATTATGGCTAATGCCCCGCAACGTACCTTTGATCTGATCGTGGGGATTGGCGGCGGCAGCGTGCTCGACGTCACCAAGCTGTTGTCTGTACTGCACCACCCGCGCTCACCGGGCCTCGACGCCCTGCTTGAAGGCGTGAAACCGGTTGAGCGTATTGCTTCTTTACTGATTCCCGCGACCGCCGGTACTGGCTCAGAAGCCACACCGAACGCCATTCTGGCGATTCCTGAGCAGGACACCAAAGTGGGCATCATCTCCCCGGTGCTGCTGCCGGACTACGTGGCGTTGCTGCCGGAGCTGACCACCAGCATGCCTGCGCATATCGCCTCTTCCACCGGTATTGACGCCCTGTGTCACCTGATTGAGTGCTTTACCGCCACCATCGCTAACCCGGTCAGCGATAACGTGGCCCTGACCGGCCTGCGCAAGCTGCTGCACAACATCGAAACGGCGGTGAATGAGCCGCACAACCTGGTCGCTCGTCTGGAAATGCTGTGGGCCTCTTACTACGGCGGTGCGGCGATCACGCATGCGGGTACGCACCTGGTGCACGCACTTTCTTACCCACTGGGCGGCAAGTATCACCTGCCGCACGGCGTGGCAAACGCGATTCTGCTGGCGCCGTGCATGAAGGTGGTTCGCCCGCATGCGGTCGCCAAATTTGCTCAGGTCTGGGATCTGGTGCCGGGGGCCGATACGACGCTCAACGAGGAAGAAAAATCCCACGCGCTGGTGCAGTTCTTTGCCGACCTGGTCAAACGCCTGAACCTGCCGGACAACCTGGAAAGCCTGGGCGTGCCGCGCGCCGACATTCCGTCGCTTGCCGACGCTGCGCTCAACGTCAAACGCTTAATGAACAACTCACCGTGCACCGTGAATCACGACGACGTGCAGGCGATTTATCAGACACTGTTTAAATAATGATTCAAGGAGAGGCTGTAATGAGCAAGAAAATTGAGGGCGTGTTGACGGCGATCGTCACGCCTTTTGATGAGGAAGGTGCGCTGCACCTTGAGTCGCTAAAACAACAGGTTGATCGCCAGCTTAACGCCGGTAACGGTATTTTCTGCGGCGGCACTAACGGTGAGTTCTTCGTGCTCAACGAGCAGGAAAAAATCGCCGTGACCGAAACCTGCGTGAAACAGGTCAAGGGTCGCGCTAACGTGGTGGCGCATATCGGTGAAATTTCCACCCGTGAAACTATTCGCCTGGGGAAACAGATTGAAAAACTGGGTGTCGATGCGGTTTCGGTCATTACCCCTTATTTTGTGCCATTAAAACAAGACGAACTCATTACCCATTATACCGCCGTCGCCGATGCCCTTAGCGTACCGGTATTTCTGTACAACATTCCTGCCCGCACCGGGAACACCCTTGAACCGCAAACCGTTCGCACCCTGGCGTCACACCCGAACATCATCGGCATTAAAGACAGCGCAGGCAGCTATGAGAGCCTGAGCGGTTACCTGAATGCGGTGAAAGACATTGAGAACTTTGATGTGCTTAACGGCCCGGATTCCCTCATCCACAAGGGCTTTGTTGACGGCTGCTCGGCCTGTATTTCCGGTCTGGCGAACGTTGCGCCGAAAGAGATCAACACCATCTGGGCGCGTTTTAAAGCGGGTGATATCGACGGTTCCCGCCAGGCTCAGGAGAACGTTACCGGCCTGCGTACCGATCTTTACAGCGTCGGCTTCTCACCGGCTGCGGTGAAGAAAGCCCTGCAAATCATGGGATATGACGTCGGCGCAAGCCGTTACGCCGTCACGTTCAGCGAAGAACAACAACAGCAAATTCGCCAGATAGTGACCCAGTACCTGCACTAAGGCGCAATTTTTCAATATAACAATATTGGGCACCTCAGGTGCCCTGGATTCACACGCCCTGAAGAGAGGCAAAGATGAACACTTTTACTTCACAAGATACCCTTATCATCGTCGGTATAGTGATTGCCTATATCGTCTTTACCACCTGGCTTACGTTCCGTTTACGCAGTAAAAACTCCGGCGATTTTATGGAAGGCTCCCGCGCGATGCCCGCCTTCCTCGTGGGGATCTTGTTGATGTCTGAATACATCGGCGCAAAATCCACTATCGGTACCGCGCAGGCGGCCTTCGAGGGCGGTATTGCCGCGTCCTGGTCGGTGCTGGGTGCGGCAATTGGCTTCCCGCTGTTCGGGTTATTGCTGGTCAAACGCATTTATAACACCGGTAAAATCACCATCTCCGGGGCGATTGCCGAAAAGTACGGCAACAGCACCAAGAACATCATCTCTATCATCATGATCTATGCCCTGCTGCTGGTGAACGTAGGCAACTACGTCAGCGGTGCGGCCGCGATTGCCACCGTGCTGAAAGTGAGCCTGCCGGTTGCCGCGTTTATTACCGCCATCGTCAGTACCTTCTACTTCGCCTACGGCGGCATGAAAGGGGTGGCCTGGGTGACCCTGCTACACAGTGCGCTTAAATATTTCGGCATCCTGACCATCATGGGCTTCGCGCTGTACAAGACCGGCGGCGTCGCACCCATGATCAAAGATATGCCGCACTTCTACTGGACCTGGGACGGCAGCTTTGGCCCGAGCACCATCTTCGCGTGGCTAATTGGTACTATTGGTTCCATCTTCTGCACCCAGTTCGTGATTCAGGCCATTTGTTCCACCAAAGATGTGAAAACCGCGAAGCGTTCCACCTGGATTGCCTTCTGGTTCTGTCTGCCGATTTCCATTGCGATTGCACTCATCGGCGTGGCGGCGAAATACCTGCACCCGGAAATCAACAGCCTGTACGCGATGCCGGTTTTCCTGCAGGACATGAACCCCTGGATTGCTGGACTTGTGACAACGTCACTGGTTGCCTCTATTTTTGTGAGCGTGAGTACCGTTGCGCTGGCGATTGCCTCGCTGGTGGTGAAAGATTTCTACGTGCCTTACCGCAAGCCCACGCCGGAGCAAGAGTTTAAAGCGACCCGCTGGTTGTCCCTGTTCATCGGCTTCCTGCCGCTGGTGCTGGTGCTGTTCGTGCCGGAAGTGCTTAAGCTCTCCTTCTTCACCCGTGCGATTCGTTTGTCTATTACCGTGGTCGCCGTTATCGCTTTCTACGCGCCGTTCTTCAAGAGCACCCGTGGTGCGAATGCCGGCCTGATTGGTGCCTGTGTAGTGACCTCCCTGTGGTATGTGCTGGGCGACCCGTTTGGTATTAATAACATGTATATCGCGCTGATTACGCCTGCGGTGATCATGGTCCTTGACCGCATGATCCCGAACAAAGAACACGCAAAAGCGCCAACCGTTATTCAAAATAGTGGAGTTTGATATGTCCGTTACCGTTAATCGTGATGGTGTCATTCGTCAGCAGGAAGACGCCCAGGTCCTGAGCGCCATGCTGCCGTCACCGTGCCCGCAAAACCATGCCGCCAATATTCTGCCGCTGCCGGACGGCACGCTGATGTGCGTCTGGTTCGGCGGCACCCAGGAAGGTGTGGCCGATATCTCCGTGTGGGGCTCGCGCCTCACACCGGGCAGCGACCGCTGGAGCGACGCCGTTAAGCTGTCTGATGACGCGTCGCGTTCTGAGCAGAACCCGGTGCTGTTCCTGGCACCGGATAACGTGTTGTGGCTGATGTGGACCGCGCAGCTTTCCGGCAACCAGGACACCGCCATTGTGCGTTATCGCCAGTCGCAGGATCTGGGTCAGAGCTGGGGGGAGATTGCCACCCTGCTCGACAAACCCGGCACCTTTATTCGCCAGCCGGTTACGGTGCTGGAGAACGGCAACTGGCTGCTGCCGGTGTTTTATTGCCGCACCCAGCCGGGTGAAAAATGGGTGGGTAATGACGACATCAGCGCGGTGAAAATCTCCAGCGACCAGGGCAAAACCTGGCGTGATGTTGAAGTACCGGAAAGCCTGGGCTGCGTGCACATGAACATCACCGCGCTGAGAAATGGCAATCTGGTGGCGCTGTTTCGCAGCCGCTGGGCGGACAATATCTATTACAGCCAGTCTACCGACGGCGGTGAGAGCTGGTCTGTTCCTGAGCCGACCACCCTGCCGAACAACAACTCGTCCATTCAGGTAACGACACTTGCGGACGGCAATCTGGCGCTGGTGTTTAACTTTATGAGTGCCGCCGGGGCGCTGGAGCGCCGTGCCTCGTTGTACGATGAAATCGACGACGGTGACGGGCGCAAAGAACCGGAAGTCACTAATGGCCGTAGCGCATTCTGGGGGGCACCACGTGCGCCCATGACGGTGGCCATTTCCCCGGACGGCGGCAAAAGCTGGCCGTGGCAGCGCCACCTCGATGAAGGCGACGGCTACTGCATGACCAACAACTCGCAGGAAAAACTCAACCGCGAGTTCTCCTACCCGAGCATCAAGCAGAGCGCCGACGGCTCACTGCACATTGCCTACACGTACTTCCGCCAGGCCATCAAGTACGTGCGCGTCTCGCCTGCGTGGGTCAAGGAGTAACCGATGATTGTAGGACACCTTAACGCCCTGCCTCTGGCAGGGTTACCCCGCGCATTGCGTGCCATTCTCGACCTGCCAGAGTGTTCTCTGGCCGCGTTGCAGGCCCGGGATGACGGGCGCTTTCAGTTGCCGGGGGCGCAGTGGTTTTGCACCGTCGGCCCGGCGAATACCCAGTATCGCGAGCAGCGTCATACCGAGTATCACCACCAGTGGGCGGATATTCAGGTTCTGCTCGACGGGGAAGAAATTATCTGTGCCGGGTCGCAGTTTGAGCCGCAGACCACGGATGAAGAGCGCAAACCGGACCTGTTCATCACCACTACGGCGGAACTGCCGGTCAGTATGCTATTGCAGCCCGGTGATTTTGCGGTGTTTTTGCCAGGCGAACCGCATCAGGCGTTGTGCGCGGTAGCCGAGCCCTTAACCGTGCGCAAGGCGGTGTTCAAAGTGCCGCGCGCGCTGCTGGAGGCCTGACGATGCCACATGCGGTTGTCACCGGCGCAAGCTCCGGGATTGGCGAAGCCATTGTTAGCTGGCTGCTTGAACACGGCTGGCGTGTAACCGGGTTGAGTCGTTCAAAGGTGGTGCGTGATACGCCCGCGTTTGAGAGCGTTTGTGTGGATCTGAGCGACAGTACGGCGCTGGCGGAGACCCTCGCCACCCTGCCCGTGCCGGACGCGGTTATCCATGCAGCTGGCATGATGGCGGCGGCGACGCTCGGCGACCTTTCCCCACAGGTGAGCCAGCAACTGTGGCAGTTGCATGTGCTGGCCGCCGAAACGCTGGTCAATCATTTTGCCCCGCAGATGCACGCTGGCGGGCGCATTGTGATTATCGGCAGCCGCACGTCCCGGGGTGCCGCCGGGCGTTCGCAATATGTCGCCACTAAAGCGGCGCTGGTTGGGATGGTGCGAAGCTGGGCGGCGGAGCTGGCCCCACGGGGCATTACGGCTAATGTGGTCGCTCCGGGGGCAACACAAACCCCGATGCTCAACGCGCCAGGGCGAGCCAGTTCACCGCCCAATGTGCCACCAATCGGACGGTTGATTGAGCCGCGCGAAGTGGCGGCACTGGTGGGGTTTGTGGTGTCGGAAGAGGCGGCTGCACTCACCGGGCAGGAGCTGGTGATGTGTGGGGGAGCGTCGCTGAAATAACACGGCATGAGGGGAAATGCGGCCTGTTCCCCTCACCCCAACCCTCTCCCAAAGGGCGAAGGAGAAAAGCGAGCCGTCATTCATGCTGTAGGCCGGATAAGGCAAAAGCGAGCCGCCATCCGGCAAACTGCTTTTCTGCTCAAATCAATCCCGCAGATACACCTTGCCAATCAGATAGGTGGTGGCCTGACCACCAATCAACACTCTGTCGCCCCGCCATTCGCAACGCAAATCGCCGCCGCGGGCGGAGACCTGACGCGCCTGCATCACGTTTTTACCCAGCTTATCGCCCCAGTAAGGAATCAACATGCTGTGCGTTGACCCCGTGACAGGATCTTCCGGTACAGACTCTCCCGGGCAGAAGAAGCGGCTAACGAAATCGTCGTTATCACCGGGGGCGGTGATGCAGACCATTTTCCCCAGCGGGATCATGCCTGCGATGTCTGGTGTAATAGCTTCCACCTGCTGCTGATTTTCCAGTACCACCAGGTAATCACGCGCCACACGCACCTCTTTGGCACTGTTGATACCTAAGGTTTCAAAGAGCAATGCAGGCGGAACATCAACCGCTTCGGTTTGCCAGGCCGGGAAATCGAGGGTCAGCCAGTCACCTTTGCGGGTGACCGTCAGCGGCCCGACGAAGCGGGTATCGAACTGGATATGGGCATCCGGGAAGTCGAGATATTCGAAAATCACGTGCGCGGCGGCGAGTGTGGCATGGCCACACAGGTTGATTTCGTACTGGGTGGTAAACCAGCGCAGTTCGAAACCGGTGTCGTTGCGAACAAAAAATGCAGTCTCAGACTGGTTGTGCTGTTGTGCCATCTTCAGTAGCTGCTCGTCCGGCAGCCACTCGGTCAGCGGGCAGACGGCGGCTGCGTTACCGCCAAAGGTGCGGTCACTAAAAGCATCTACCATGTAAAAGTCGATTGTGTGCATAGCGTTTCCTCTTGTTTTCCTTTTGTTTTCCGTTTGTTTTTCACCTGTATTTCTATCACATTCAATCGGCATTTTTCATACCCGATTAAAATTGAGATATCCGTCACAAAAAGTTTGTATTTTGAGCAGAAAAGGATCTAAGATCACCGCAATTCCTTCTCCTGCTACGAATCCCAAAACACTATGACAACACAACTGGTTTCACGAAAAGTCGCGTGGCTTCGGGTGGTTACGCTTGCCGTTGCTGCGTTCATTTTTAATACCACTGAATTCGTGCCCGTGGGGCTGCTGTCGGACATCGCACAAAGTTTTGATATGGAAACGCCGCAGGTGGGGATCATGCTCACCATCTACGCCTGGGTCGTGGCGCTGATGTCGTTGCCGTTTATGCTGCTGACCAGCAAGGTTGAGCGTCGCAAGCTGCTGATCGCCCTCTTCGTTCTGTTCATTGCCAGCCACGTGCTCTCCTTCCTGGCCTGGGACTTCCAGGTCCTGGTGGTCAGCCGTATCGGGATTGCCTTTGCACATGCGATTTTCTGGTCGATTACCGCGTCGCTGGCCATTCGTCTGGCTCCCGCCGGTAAACGTGCGCAAGCGCTGAGCCTGATTGCAACCGGTACGGCGCTGGCAATGGTCCTCGGCATCCCGATTGGCCGCGTGGTCGGGCAATATTTCGGCTGGCGCACCACCTTCTTCGCCATCGGTTTCGGTGCGCTGGTGACCTTAGTCTGCCTGATCAAGCTGTTACCTAAACTGCCGAGCGAGCACTCCGGTTCGCTGCACAGTTTGCCGGAACTGTTCCGCCGCCCTGCGCTGCTAAGCATCTATTTCTTAACGGTGGTTGTGGTGACCGCGCACTATACCGCCTACAGCTACATCGAGCCGTTTGTGCGTGATGTTGCAGGCTTTAGCGGTAACTTTGCGACCGTGCTGCTGCTGATCCTCGGCGGTGCCGGGATTGTGGGCAGCGTTCTGTTTGGCAAGCTTGGCAACAAACACGCCTCGTTGCTGATCAGCAGCGCGATTGGCCTGCTGGTGCTTTCGCTGTTATTCCTGCGCTCAGCGGCAGGCAGCGAGCAGCATCTCATCATCCTGAGCCTGTTCTGGGGTGTGGCGATTATGATTATCGGCCTCGGCATGCAGGTGAAAGTGCTGGCGCTGGCGCCGGATGCTACGGACGTGGCGATGGCGCTGTTCTCAGGAATTTTCAACATCGGGATTGGTGCCGGTGCGCTGGTCGGCAATCAGATTAGCCTGCAGTGGTCGATGTCGGCGATTGGTTATGCCGGGGCGATCCCTGCCGTGGCGGCGCTGGTATGGTCGGTTGTCATTTTCCGCCGTTGGCCGGTTTCGCTGGAAGATAATCAGCAGCCGCATCATATGTAATTTTCAGTACAGGCCTACGTATTGCCGGATGGCGGCGTAAACGCCTTATCCGGCCTACAACTGAACGCCTGCGCAAACGCCTTATCCGGCCTACAACTGAGCGGCGACGCAAACGCCTTATCCGGCCTACAACTGAACGGCGGCGCAAACGCCTTATCCGGCCTACAACTGAGCGCCTGCGCAAACGCCTTATCCGGCCTACAACTGAGCACCTGCGCAAACGCCTTATCCGGCCTACAACTGAGCGGCGGCGCAAACGCCTTATCCGGCCTACTGACACCAACCCGTAGGCCTGATAAGCGAAGCGCCATCAGGCATGACTTAACTACCCGACACCACTTCTTTCATTACCTGCATCTGCCAGTCAAACCACGGGTTCCAGGTCAGCCGGGCGTGCACCTTGTCTTTTTCCACCAGCCCCCAGTCGGAATACCACACCTCCTCGCCTTTCAGACAGCGCTGCGTGTCTTCATCACGCTGCCCGTTGCTGCACAGCAGCACGCTGCCTTTGCGTCCGTAGAGCGGATTACGTGGGGAAAAGAGCACCGACATATGCGAGAACTGGCTGATACGCTCATCGGGCAGGAAATCCGGCTTCACCCGCACACGGGAGACGTTCGCCACCTCGGCACGCGGCGCACCGTACCAGATAACACGACTGGCTGGATGGGTAAACGTGCGGTCGAAATGGTCGAGGATCCAGGTAGTGTCCAGCACCGAGTCATGCTCACTGAGCACCATCAACACCGGTTTGCTGAACGTGTCACGGGCAATCAGCTGCTGCGCAGACGCGCTGGTACGGTAAAACTGGGCAAAGCCGTTGGTGGGCACGCGCAGGTAGCGGGTAGCAATTTGTTGGGGGAAGACCGCGCTCGGCGGGCGCAGCCAGTCGCGAAAGACAGCCGCCACCGGTGCGAGGAAATCATAACCGGTACTCGATTTGAAAGCCGGAGAAAAGAGCAACAGCCCCTGCACCTGCGGGTGCTGCATCGCGTATTCCAGCGCCAGGTTACCGCCGGTGGAGAAGCCGCCCAGCCACACGTCACCCACCTCTTTGCCCAAAATGGCGGCCTGCTCGCTCACCACCTGTCGCCACTGATCAACGCTGACGTGGAGCATGTCCGTCGGCCGGGTTCCGTGACCCGGTAACAACACAGTGCGGACCAGGAACCCCTGTTTAGCCAGTTCCGGCGCGATGTCGGTAAACGAGCCCGGTGCGTCGCCCAGGCCGTGAATTAAGAGGATGCCGCGCGACGGTTTGCCTGGGGGACGCCACTCCTGCGGGGTGTTCCATTGCAGTTCAGTGGTTTTATCCAGCGTCTGGAATGACCGATGACTGACCACCCAGTCGCGAGTTTGCTCCTGATACTGAGCAAAACTGTGCTGGCCTAAAGGCGGCGCGTTGTTTTGCTTTTGCTGGCAACCGGTCACGACGGCGATCAGCAAGAGAACAACGATTCTTGCACTCCACCCCATTAATGCGTTGCCGGGAAGTGGGTGATGATTTCCAGCACACCGTTGATGATAAATTGCACGCCCATGCAGACCAGCAGGAAGCCCATCAGGCGAGAAATGGCTTCAATACCGCCCTTGCCTACCAGGCGCATTATTGCCCCGGAACTGCGCAAACTCCCCCATAAAATCAGCGAAACAAGCGCGAAAATCAGCGGAGGCGCCACCCAGACCACCCAGTCCGGGAAGGTGGTACCGTCACGAATGGTGGCCGCCGAACTGATGATCATCGCAATGGTGCCTGGCCCTGCCGTACTGGGCATCGCCAGCGGTACGAATGCGATATTTGTCGTGGGTTCGTCTTCCAGCTCTTCCGATTTGCTTTTCACTTCCGGCGCGACATGGGCCTTTTGCGGCGGGAACAGCATGCGAAAACCGATAAACGCCACAATCAGGCCACCGGCAATACGCAATCCGGGGATGGAAATGCCGAAGGTGTTCATCACCAGTTGGCCCGCGTAATACGCCACCATCATGATGGCGAAAACGTAGATTGAGGCCATTTTCGACTGCTGGTTGCGCTGGGCGCTGTTCATGTTGCCCGCCAGCCCAAGGAAGAGCGCGACCGTGGTTAACGGGTTCGCCAGCGGCAGTAACACCACCAGTCCTAACCCAATTGCTTTAAATAAATCCATCATTTAACTGAGCACTCCGGCAAAAAACTTCGTAGCGGGAAGTATATCTGCATCCTTGCGTCTGCGGCATATCGCTTTACGATTCGTTACTTTTTGTAAGATATTTCATGAACATAGGCGCCGTAAAAAACCCCCTCCAGCGTACTTTAGCAATTCGTGGCATAAGCTAATCGATTCAGTTGACTTATACTTGCCTGAGCAATAATATCTGCCGTGATTAATCTACTTGCCGGGGCAACCATTGTGAAAAGCACAAGTGATCTGTTTAACGAAATCATTCCACTTGGGCGTTTGATCCATATGGTCAACCAAAAGAAAGACCGCTTACTGAATGACTACCTCTCACCGTTTGATATTACGGCAACGCAATTTAAGGTGCTTTGCTCTATCCGCTGTCAGGTTTGCATCACCCCGGTCGAGTTAAAAAAAGTATTGTCGGTCGATCTGGGCGCATTGACGCGCATGCTGGACAGGCTCGTCTGTAAGGGCTGGATCGAACGAAACCCGAATCCGCACGATAAGCGCGGCGTCCTCGTGCAGTTAACCACCGAGGGCAAGGCGCTGATTGAGCAATGTCACCAATTAGTAGGGCAAGACCTGCACCAGGAATTAACAAAAAACTTATCGGCAGACGAAGTGGCAACTCTTGAATATTTACTCAAGAAAGTCTTGCCGTAAAACAAAGAGGTATGACGATGTCCAGACGCAATACTGACGCCATTACTATTCATAGCATTTTAGGCTGGATTGAAGATAACCTGGAATCAGCGATGTCGCTTGAGCGTGTCTCTGAACGTTCAGGCTATTCGAAATGGCACCTGCAACGGATGTTTAAAAAAGAAACCGGCCATTCGCTCGGTCAATACATCCGCAGCCGCAAGCTGACCGAAATCGCACAAAAGTTGAAAGAAAGTAACGAGCCGATCCTGTATCTTGCGGAGCGCTATGGGTTTGAATCGCAACAAACCCTGACCCGTACGTTCAAGAATTACTTCGACGTACCGCCGCATAAGTATCGTGTCACCAACATTCCCGGTGAGAACCGGTATTTGTTCCCCATTAATAACTGTAGCTACTAATTCGCCTGTTTTAAGACGTATCGAGGAAATCATGAAACGTATTACCTGTGCCGCCATCACCCTTATGGTGCTGTTTTCTGGCCAGAGTTATGCGGAGCAATTCGCTCACCCCGCACAGCAGAATAACCGCGATGTGATGGTGATGCCCACTGCCCACGACCAGTCACCGTTCGACTTTAACCATATGGGTGCCGGCAGTGATAAATCCGACGAGTTAGGTGTCCCGTATTACAATTCGCGCACCTGACCGTGTTTGCCCCGCTGTCGCGGGGCTTTTTTTATGGCTTTACCGCCACCTGGCGGCGAAGACGAAAGCCAAATACGTTGATGTACAGCCCCGCCATAATCAGTACCGCCCCCGCCAGTTGAAGCAGCGTCATGGATTCGCCCAGCAGCAGTGCTGCACTCGCTAATCCCACTACCGGTACAAGAAGCGACAGTGGCGCCACACGCCAGGTCTCATAACGCCCAAGCAGCGTGCCCCAGATGCCGTAGCCGATAATGGTCGCCCCCAGAGACAGATAAACCAGCGATAAAATCGTGGTCAAATCAATGGACACCAGACTCTGCAGCATCAGCGCCGGGCCGTCGAAAATCAGCGAGGCCACCATAAAGGGAAGTATCGGAACCAGTGCGCTCCACACCACCAGCGACATGACCGCCGGGCGTGATTCATGCTGCATAATTTTCTTGTTGAAGATATTGCCGCAGGCCCAGCAAAACGCGCCAGACAGCGTCAGGATAAAGCCCAGCATCGGCACGTGCTGACCGTTCAGGCTTGATTCAATTAAGACCAGCACACCGACGACGGCCAGTGAGATGCCCGCTATCTGCTTGCTCTGCAACCGCTCGCCAAACACACCCGCCCCGAGAATGATGGTAAAGAACGCCTGCGCCTGGAGCACCAGTGAGGCCAGCCCCGCGGGCATGCCAAATTTGATCGCGGTAAACAGAAAAGCAAACTGACCAAAGCTGATGGTTAAGCCGTAGCCGAGCAGTAATCCCAGCGGCACTTTTGGACGTGAGACGAACAGCAGCGCCGGAAAAGCCACCAGCACAAAGCGCAGCCCCGCCAGCAACAGCGGCGGCATGTTGTGCAGCCCGACTTTTATCACCACAAAATTCAGGCCCCATACCACGACCACCAACAGTGCCAGCAACCCATCTTTACGCGTCATTCATCGCCTCGGTCTTTGTTCAACTTTTGTAAAGAATTTACGTTAACGCAAAAAACAGTCCAGAGACAGATCATTAATATTGGCAGGTCAGTTTTGGCATTTCTGCACAAATCAACCATTGTGCATCACGCTTTATGCATGTTATTGCTGTTAGTCATCACAAAAAAATATAACAACAAGCACATGTCGGGCAGGAAAATGATCTCACCACAACAGCGTTCTATCGGCGCGTTACTCGCCTCTTCTTTACTTTTAACCATCGGGCGCGGCGCAACCCTGCCCTTTATGACCATTTATCTTAACCGCCAGTACGGTATGAGCGTTGAGCAGGTGGGTTATGCGCTCACGATTGCGCTGACTATCGGCGTGGTGTTCAGCTTAGGCTTCGGCATCCTCGCGGATAAGTTTGATAAAAAGCGCTATATGGTGCTGGCCGTATTGGCATTTTTAATCGGTTTTGCGGCTATTCCGGCGGTGAATCATCCTGGCCTGGTGGTGCTCTTTTTCGCCATGGTTAACTGCGCCTACTCGGTATTCTCCACCGTGTTGAAAGCCTATTTTTCTGACTCGCTGGGTGCCACGGCCAAAGCAAAAATCTTCTCGCTTAACTACAGCGTCATTAACATTGGCTGGACGGTGGGGCCGCCGCTGGGCACGCTGCTGGTGATGTACAACCTGAACCTGCCGTTCCTGCTGGCTGCCACCTGCTCAGCCATCCCGGTGGTGGTTATTCAGCTCTTTGTGCAGCGCCTGACGGCAAAAGCCAGTGAAGAGAACAGCGTGGCCTGGTCACCGTCGGTGCTGTTACGGGACCGGGCACTGCGCTGGTTTACCTTTTCTGGTTTTCTGGCGTCTTTTGTTGCCGGTTCCTTTGCGTCCTGTATTTCTCAGTATCTGATGTCGGTCGCGGACAATGAAGTGGCGGAAAAGGTGGTTGCCGTCGTCTTGCCCGTTAACGCCGCGATGGTAGTCACGTTGCAATATGCAGTGGGTCGACGCCTGAACGCCACGAACCTGCGCCCATTGATGGGTGCCGGGACCGTCTGTTTTATGCTTGGGCTGGTCGGCTTTATGCTGTCTGGCGGCAACCTGTGGTTCTGGGGCTTGTCCGCTGCCGTCTTCACCGTCGGTGAAATCATTTATGCGCCGGGGGAATATATGCTGATCGACAACATTGCGCCACCGGGCATGAAAGCCAGCTACTTCTCCGCACAGGCTCTGGGGTGGTTAGGGGCGGCGATGAACCCGATGATGACCGGGATTATTCTCTCGTCACTGCCCGGCTGGTCGCTGTTTATCATTATGATTCTGGTGACCTTCTTTGCCTGGTGGGCATTAATTCGCGGCATCCAGGCAAAGCCGTTGGGTCAGTTACAGGTGAGCTGACGCACTAGGAATGTGCGCGCAGCTGAACGCGGTTGTCCAGCTGGCGGATCGACGGTGTAACACAGGTCACCAGTGTCGCCAGCACTACCGCGACAGCGCAGGCCAGCAGCACCGTCGGGCTACCAAACTGGAGTGCGAGTGGCCCGGCGGCAATTTCCCCTACCGGGATCGCCACAAACGATCCCATCGCATCGTAAGCATATACCCGAGCCAGTTTTTGCGCCGGGATGTGGGTTTGCAGCGACTGCGCCCAGACCACGCCAAACTGACCGAAGCCTAAACCGGCCATAAAGAACGCGACCATCAACAGTGGCGTTGACGGATAGAATCCGAGGATAACCATAGGGATCGCGCAGAGCGCCACCAGAATGACGCCCACCAGCAGGTCGCGCCGGGGCCGCCAGCGCAGGGCGACTAACGATCCGACAATCAGGCCAATGCTTTGCGCCGCAACGATAAACCCCCACCCGGTACGTCCGAAGGTGCTGTCTGCCACAATCGGCCCGAGCACCATCACCACACCGGTAAACGCCGCATTAATAATGGTGAATTGCGCCACTATCGCCCAGACCCAGCTGCGGGCGATAAATTCTTTCCAGCCCTCGCGCAGGTCCTGCAAAATGTTTGACGTCGATTTCTCTGTCTGCATCGCATTGACGCGAATGCGCTGATAGAGCGGCGCGGCAGCGGCAAAACCCAGCGCGTCAATCGCCAGCCCCCAACCGGGGCCAATAGCACTGGTCAGTAAGCCCCCCATCGATGCGCCAATCACCGTGCCGCCGTACACCCCAAGCTGGATAAGCGCATTGGCTTCACGCAGGTTATGTACCGGGACCGTTTGCGGCACCATCGCGGACGAAGCGGGCAACGCAATGCCTGCCGCCGCACCGTTCAGCGCGCCAAGAATAGCGAGCAGAGGAATGGTTGCACTGCCGTCCAGCACCACCCACGCCACCACGCCCTGTGAGACCGCTGCCGCAAGCGAGGAAGACACCATCACAAGGCTTCGGGAATATCGGTCTGCCAGCACGCCGCCGAGCAATAAAAAGGCAACGTTGAACAGTGAACGAGCGGCAACAACCACGCCCAGATCGGCCGCCGAGCCGCCGATATCCAGAACCGCATACGCCAGGGCGATAGGCGCGATACCGTTGCCCAGAACGGTCAGCAGGCGGGCAGAAAAGAGGTGACGGAAAGAAGACGAATGAAGCGCACGCTGAGGACTCACTGCACACCCCTGGCCATCGGTTTAAACATGTTCATCACGCTGTTCCTTATTATGATTATGTGTCCGCCGTGACCAGGGAACGACAAAACGGACAGGCAAGGTTGTCCCTGCATGTCCGTTTAAAAAGAGTGCTACCGGGCGAGTCTGGCTTACCAGACCTGCTCTGCAATTTGGGTCACGAGGCGTACTTTATCCCATTGCTCGGCAGGTGTCAGGGAATTGCCCTCTTCCGTTGAGGCAAAACCACACTGCGGGCTCAGGCAAATCTGACTGATATCGACGTACTGTGCGGCTTCCTGCAGGCGGGCTTTGATCCCTTCCGGGTTTTCCAGCTCCCCATTTTTGGTGGTGATGAGACCCAGCACGACCTGCTGTTTGCCCGGGCGCACAAAGCGCAGCGGGGCGAAGTCGCCGGAACGGTCGTTGTCGTACTCGAGGAAAAACGCGTCCACATTAACGGTGCCAAACAGCACTTCTGCCACCGGCTCGTAACCGCCTTCAGAAATCCAGGTGGAACGGAAGTTGCCGCGACACACGTGCAGGCCGATGGTCAGATCGTCCGGTTTGCCTTCCAGCGCTTTGTTCAACACGCGGGCATAAATGCGTGCCAGTTCGTCCGCATCTTCACCACGCTCAGCAATCTGGCGGCGCTGATCGTCGGAACAGAGGTAAGCCCAGACGGTGTCATCAAGTTGCAGATAACGGCAACCGGCTGCGTAGAAGGCGTGAATCGCATCGCGCCAGGTGGTGGCGAGATCGTCGAAATAGACATCCAGATCCGGGTAAACACTGGCATCGATGCCTTTGCGCCCGCCACGGAAATGCAGCACGCTCGGGCTGGGGATGGTCATCTTCGGCTGGGCATCACCACTGATGCTCTTCAGATAACGGAAATCCTCCAGCATCGGGTGCGTGCCAAAGCCCAGTTTGCCGGTGACGCGCACACTGTGGGCTTTGGTCTGTACGCCGTTAAACTGAATGCCCTGCTCGGATTCATAACGCTCGACGCCCTGCAGGCCGTCAAAGAAGTCGAAATGCCACCAGGCGCGACGAAACTCACCGTCGGTTACCACGTGCAGACCGCACTCGCACTGCGCCTTGACCACATCACGAATGGCTTCATCTTCCACGACACGAAGCTGTTCGGCGGTAATATCACCCTGCGCGAACTGCTGGCGGGCATGTTTGATGCTGTCCGGGCGTAAAAAGCTGCCGACGACGTCAGCGCGATATGGGGCCTGTTGGCGTTGCATGGTGTTCTCCTTGCGCGCCGGGTAAAGTAGTTACCCGGCGTGATAGTTCATTATTTGAATTTTTAGCCATCTGGACGGCTAAATGTCCAAATAAAATGTCATATCCTTGCTATGCGGGCAAACGAGAATTTTTCACGGCACATGAATTTTTTTCAACTTGCCGCAAAAGTAAAGCCTTCATCTTCCCAGCCGGTGATGCCGCCGAGCATGATTTTGACCGCTCGCCCCATCCGGGCCAGTTTGAGCGCGGCGCGGTCGGCGCCGTTACAGTGCGGGCCTGCGCAATAGACGACAAAAACCGTCTCTTTTGGCCATTGCGCCATGCGTTCCGCGGTCATCTCCCGATGCGGCAGATGCAGCGCACCGGGCACGTGCCGACGGGCAAACGCCTCGCTGCTGCCCACCACATGCAGTAAGACAAAATCCTGTTCCTCATGGTTAAGGGCGTAGTGCACATCTGCGCAATCTGTCTCGACGCTCAGGCGGCGCATAAAATGGCCGACGGCTTCTTCAGGGGATGCCGCTGGAAAGTCAGTTACCGTGCTCATCGTGTTTTCTCCGGGTTTGTGTTAACACTACTGTAATGAATACCCCACCCGCTGACTGCATAGCGTCATGACAGAAAACCGCAAAATAATGACAATTTCAGGATCCTCCCCTTCTTCACACACCGTTGTCGCGCTGGCGTATGACGGCCTGTGTACCTTTGAATTTGGCGTGGCCGTGGAGATTTTCGGTCTGCCCCGACCGGAGCTTGGAGACAACTGGTATCAGTTTCGCGTTGCGGCGGTCGATGAGGGAATTCTGCGGGCAACCGGGGGCATTCGCATCATGACGGAAGGTGGCCTTGAGCTTCTGGCTGAGGCGAATACTGTCGTGGTACCCGGCTGGCGCGGGGCGCAGACGCCAGTGCCAGAGGCATTGTGCGAGGCGCTGAAATTGGCGCATCAGCGCGGCTGTCGCATTGTGTCTATCTGTTCCGGCGTCTTTGTGCTGGCCGCCGCCGGGTTGCTCAACGGGCGCAAAGCCACCACCCACTGGCGCTATACGCAACAATTGCAACAGCAGTACCCGCAGATCGAGGTGCTGGAAGACGCACTTTATTACGATGAGAGCAATGTGATGACCTCCGCAGGCAGTGCGGCGGGCATCGATTTATGTCTGCATATTGTGCGCGAAGATTTTGGTCGTGAGATTGCCAATAACGTTGCCCGCAGACTGGTGGTCCAGCCCCACCGTGACGGCGCGCAGACCCAACAGGTCTCCCGCCCGGTCGCACGTTCCCGGGAGAGTCAGTCTTTGGGTAAGTTATTCGATTACCTGCATCAGCAGTTGACCGCTCCGCATACGGTGGCCTCGCTGGCCGCAAGGGTCGGCATGAGTCCTCGCACGTTTTTGCGCCGCTTTGAAGAATCAACGGGCACAACGCCCGCCCGTTGGATCCTTCAGGAACGTCTTAATCGGGCGAAGGAATTACTGACGCAGTCAAAAATGGGGATTGATCTGATTGCCGGACAGGCGGGCTTTAATAATGCGGCGTCTTTACGTCATCATTTCCAGCAGCATTACGCACTGACGCCCGGGCAATATCGGCAAAAATTTACCGTATCCGGTAAATAGTTCACATAATTCAGCTTTTGTTTAGGTTCAACAGGGTACTATCTCTCTTGTCGCGGCTACGATTAACATCAGTAAGGCAGGTATTAATTATTATCAGGAGAGACATCATGTTAGGAAATATGCACGTTTTTATGGCAGTACTGGGAATTATCTTATTTTCTGGTTTCCTCGCTGCTTATTTTAGCCATAAATGGGATGACTAATGAACGGCGATAATCCCCCACCATGAAGGCCCCTTACGTGAATGCGTAAGGGGCCTTTCTTTTGCCTGCTATCCGCCTTTTCAGACGAAAAAAAACCGCCAGTGAACTGACGGTCAAATGCTTGCATGGATAGATTTGTGTTTTGGTCTTTTCGCCATCCCGCTCTGGTGAGGAGATTCGCGGATCGAAAACACTCTACGCAGTGCATCTTCAATGAATCTTAAACGGCGTGATGTTTCGTGCGGCCACCGTCGATTGCAGTATCGTTGTGTGACGCCCCTCAACATCCCCCGACGTTGTATGCTGTTTATTTCTGTGCCTGAATTACTTCCCCTTCATCACCAGATTTGCCGCCATAGTGAATACCTCCTCTTCAACGCCGTCACCCCTGCTTCTGCCCTGACGCTGAATCTCTTCAATGATACTGTCCCGGCTAATGGCTTTACCGGTCGATATCAAACCGATGACTGCCGCACCAATGGCCAATCCAATGAGTCCCGTGCGCTCGTCATTGAATTTCATACGTATTCTTCTCCTCGTTACCTACCCGAAAAAAAATTTAGCACAGCCCCTGGCAACGTCCAGTGTCGGTAAGAAAAAACCATTGCCCGAACTAATAAACAACACGCTAAAACTTGCCGTATCGCATTCAGTCACCGTTAGCGCCGCTGGCAAAGCCAGATGGAATGCCCGCCACAATCGGGGTCTTCAAACACCACATCCTTCACATCAAAATCATGCATGCCCAGCAATGCGCGATATTCATCAGGGGCAAGGCTTGCATGGAAGAGGGGTTCGCCTTCAAATTCCCCCATCGCAATCCCATCGCCAGACCCGCTGGTAAACATCAAGACGCTGCCTGAGTGGCTGTGGGCAGCGAATACGGCAAACATTGCCCGCTGGTCATCCTGGCTGAGGTGAAAAAAGCTGTCCCAGGCAATCAGACCCTCAAACGTTTCACCCAGCGCGAGTGTGCGCATATCCTGATGTAACCAGCGCTGTCGGGGAAAAGCCTGCTGCGCACGTGCAATCATGGCCGCCGCCCCGTCAATGCCCGTCAGGTTGTAACCCTGTTGAATAAAATAGTCGGCGACGGGCTGCCCGTTACCGCATCCCATGTCCAGAATGTGCCCGGTGGGCGATAGCAGCCGTATGAATTTATCGAGCCACGCTTTTTCAAACAGCGAGCGCGAACGACGCTCGGCGAAAGCCCCAGCATGACGCTCATACAGTGAAAGAATATTTTCGGCAGCCTGATTTTTCATTAAAGAAACATCCTGTCTTCACGCGATGACCTGTAAATAAAAAGCTCCGGCCAGGGCCAGAGCTTTAAAGTTTACATCATTAACGTTATGCGCTGTGTGTGTTCAAACCATAATGAGCCCGTACAACCCGTCCCAACACGTTACGATCCACGGTGACGGCTGCACGTTCTTCTGGAATAGCCAGTCGATATTCGCAGCCAGGGATAATGGTTGTTAAACGATGCCATTTTTTCTTATAAAGGATCCATCTCATCAATTCCCCTCCCATCTTCCGTTCTTTAATTCATTCTTGCTTTAGTCATAGTGTAGTACGGGTAAATACGAAGGTAATGACGAGGATCAGTGATCATTACAATTTGAGAAAATACTCATTAAAACCCACTAATGCACAAGGTTATTAAGTAATAATAAGACCTTATCGCATGCCGAGGAAAATATATTCTTTTCAGAAAGGTTTCAGATAAGGTAACTATTCCAGAAAATAATCATTAAAACAATAAACGACTGCAATTTAGATTAAGTCAGAATATCATGTCGACATAAATCCAACCCTCCCGCGTGCAACATTCAACGAGGCACCGATAAACTGCTTTTTCTTTACCCTACGGTTAACGAATTCAGATTCTCCGTTTTAGCCGCATTTAACTTTGGAAGCGTGGCCGCACTCTTCTCTCAACGTTTACCCCGACATTCTTCGTACCCTTTTCGAACGCTCAAATCCGGGTGGTATCCAACCCCGCCGCTTTGAGTCGACCGACGATTTTAAACATTTTCGCCACCACGGTTCTGAAGGACTGATTAACACCAATGCCATCGCAGACAGCTTCTCTGGGCAGGTGATTTAACTGATCAGCGTATTTAATGAGTTGAAGATGCATTTCAGCCAGTTTTGCGCGCGGCGGTGCTTCGCTGAGCGCCTTGTTAATCGCCGCGTAGATCTGTTGCTCGCTATTCATTAAGAGTACCTAATGTTAATGCGCAAAACTTTTTGTAGCATACCCCCTTCGGAATTGGCTTATTTAATTTTTCAAATTGCCAGGATATATCCTGCATTTGCAGTAACGCAGTGTGGTTTTCATTAAGCCAGAAAAAAACCGGACATCACGTCCGGTTCTTTTTTTATGCTCAATCCACGCTTATTCGCTCAGCCCACGATTCACCAGCATCGGTTCTATCAGCGGATCGTGCCCACGCCACTGGCGATAAAGTTCAGCCAAATCAGTGCTGTTGCCGCGAGATAAAATCGCGTCGCGGAAGATCTGTCCGTTTTCACGCGTCAATCCACCGTTATCGACAAACCACTGATAGCCATCGTCGGCCAGCATTTGCGTCCACAAATAGGCGTAATAGCCCGCCGCGTAACCGCCGCCGAAAATATGAGCAAAGTAGCTGCTGCGGTAGCGCGGTGGCACGGCGTCAATGTCGAGGGATTCACGGCGAATGGCCCCGGCTTCAAAGGCATCGACATCATCAACCTGTTCATCCGCACGCAGGCTGTGCCAGTTCATGTCCAGCAGTGCAGCACTGAGCAGCTCCGTCATGTCGTAGCCTTTATTAAAGCGGGTGCTGCGCAACATTTTGTCGCGCAGGCCTTCCGGCATCGGCTCACCGTTCTGATAGTGGCGCGCGTAGCGGGTGAACACCTCGGGATGACTGGCCCAGTGCTCGTTGATTTGCGACGGAAATTCCACAAAGTCACGCGGTGTGTTAGTGCCTGATAGCGTGGCGTAACGCTGGCTGGCAAACAGACCGTGCAGCGTATGACCGAACTCATGGAACAACGTCACCACGTCGTCCCAGGAGAGCAGTGCCACCTGCCCGGCAGCCGGTTTCTGGTAATTGCAGACGTTGTAAATGACCGGCAGTGCATCGGTGAGCGAGGATTGCTCAACAAAGTTGCCCATCCAGGCGCCGCCGCTTTTCGAGTCGCGGGCAAAGAAATCGCCGTAAAACAGCGCCATACCCTTACCATCGGCGTCGAATATTTCCCAGACGCGCACGTCCGGGTGATAAACCGGGATGTCGAAGCGCTCAACAAAACGAATGCCGAACAGCTGGCTGGCGCAGTAAAACACGCCGTCGATCAGGGTATTTTCGAGGGCAAAATAGGGCGCGATTTGCGCATCATCGACATCGAATTTCGCCAGTCTGACCTGTTCGGCATACCACGACCAGTCCCACGCCTGCGCGGTAAATCCGCCCTGCTGATCGTCAATGACCTTCTGGATGTCGGCCAGCTCACGCTCCGCCCGAAAGCGTGCAGCCAGTGCAATCCCGCGCATAAAGTCGAAAGCCGCCTGCGGGGTACCCGCCATCTGGTCAGCGATTTTCCAGCTCGCGTAGTCCGGGAAACCCAGCAACTGAGCCTGCTGCGCGCGGAGTGTTGCCAGGCGTAATACGATGCTTCGGGTGTCATAAGCATCATTTTTGGACGTGCGCTGGGTGCTGGCGCGGAACAAATTTTCGCGGGTCTGGCGCTCACGTAAAGACGCCAGTAAGGGCTGCTGGGTGGTGTTAAGCAACGTGAGAAGCCAGCGGTCCGTCAGCCCCTTCTCTTTTGCCGCCGCTGCCGCCGTCGCGATCGCCTCTTCGCTCAACCCGCCCAACTGATGAACGTAATCCACCACCAGCCCACCGGTTTTATCGGCGGCCAGTAAGCGCTGGTTAAACTGGCTGGTCAGCCCCGCCGCCTCCGTGTTCAGTGCTTTGAGAGCCTGTTTGTCTTCGGCACTGAGGGTCGCTCCCGCCAGCATGAATTTCTGCCAGACGACCTCAACCAGCCGCAGCGATTCGGCATCAAGCCCGGCAGATGCCCGGCTCTGCCAGACCGCATCAATGCGGGCAAAAAGCGCGTCATTGAGGTAAATGTCATTCGCCAGCAGGGCAAGCTCGGTGGCAAATTCTTCGTCAAGCTGCTGTAAAAATTCGTTGGTATGCGCGGAGGTCATGGCGAAAAAGACGTTAGTGACCCGGGTCAGGATTGCCCCGCTACGCTCCAGCGCCAGAATGGTATTGGCAAAATCCGCAGGATCCGTGTTGCTGGTGATGGCCTCCACATCGGCGCGTTTTTGCGCGACGCCCTCATCGAAGGCCGGACGGTAGTGATCCTGATGAATCAGATCGAACGGAGGAGCCTGATACGGCAGCGCGCTGATGCCTGAGAAAGGATGTGTTACCGACATATTCTACTCCTGAATACGGTTAGTCACTGCAGACCAGCCATCCGCTTGCGTTATCGCAAAGATGTACCAGGCTGGGATAAAAATCTTGCCCGCATCTTACGCTGGCAACATAGAATGATGAAGAAAACACAATACTGCAACAAATCAGGGCTAACCCTGTGCAGTTGGGCATGCTAGGGTAGTACAACATAAAAAGCGTTGAGGAACAGTGAGATGATTATTTTAGTTACCGGAGCAACGGCGGGTTTTGGTGAGAGCATTACGCGTCGTTTCTTACAAAACGGGCACAGGGTCATTGCTACCGGTCGCCGCCAGGAACGTCTGCAAGAGCTGAAAGATGAACTGGGCGACAACCTCTACACCGCACAAGTGGATGTGCGTAACCGTGCGGCCATTGAAGAGATGCTCGCCAATCTGCCAGCCGAATGGCAGAACATTGATGTGCTGGTCAACAATGCCGGGCTGGCGCTCGGTCTGGAACCGGCGCATAAAGCCAGCATCGATGACTGGGAAACGATGATCGATACCAACAACAAAGGTCTGGTCTACATGACCCGCGCCGTGTTGCCTGGCATGGTTGAGCGCAACCGTGGCCATATCATTAATATCGGCTCGACCGCGGGGAGCTGGCCTTACGCGGGCGGCAACGTCTACGGTGCGACCAAAGCCTTTGTCCGCCAGTTCAGCCTGAACCTGCGCACTGACCTGAACGGCACCGCCATTCGCGTGACCAATCTTGAGCCCGGCCTTGTGGGCGGCACCGAGTTCTCTAACGTCCGTTTCAAGGGCGACGACGACAAAGCCGGCAAAACCTACGAGAACACTAACGCCCTCTCCGCAGAAGATGTGACTGAAGCGGTCTGGTGGGTCGCCAACCTGCCAAAACACGTCAACATCAACACCCTGGAAATGATGCCCGTCAGCCAGACTTACGCGGGTTTAAGCGTACATCGCGAAGGCTAATTTTCTCCACCCGGCCTGCGGGCCGGGTATGGGAACGGCAGCAAATAAGTGGTATGGTACTCAGGTTAACCTCATAAAAAGTAAGCACGAATGACCGTTGAAACCCAGCTTAATCCGACACAGCCCGTCAACCAGCAGATCTACCGCATTTTGCGTCAGGATATTGTTCATTGCCTGATCCCGCCGGGCACGCCGCTTTCCGAGAAAGAGGTGTCGGTGCGTTTTGACGTCTCCCGTCAGCCCGTCCGCGAAGCCTTTATTAAGCTCGCGGAAAACGGTTTGATTCAGATTCGTCCGCAGCGCGGCAGCTACGTGAATAAAATCTCCCTGACGCAGGTGCGCAACGGCTGTTTCGTCCGCCAGGCGATTGAGTGCGCCGTCGCCCGTCGTGCCGCAGGCATGATTACCGACAGCCATTGCTATCAACTGGAGCAAAACCTGAATCAACAGCGCATTGCCATCGAGCGTAAGCAGCTTGATGATTTCTTCCAGCTCGACGATGAGTTTCACCAGAAACTGGCGCTGATTGCCGATTGCCAGCTTGCCTGGGACACCATCGAAAACATCAAAGCCACCATCGACCGCGTGCGTTACATGAGCCTCGATCACGTCTCCCCACCGGAAATGCTGTTGCGTCAGCACAATGATATTTTTGTGGCGCTGGAAAAGCGCGATGCGGATGCGGTGGAAAAAGCCATGACCCAGCATTTGCAGGAAATCAGCGGTTCGGTGAAATTAATCAGTCAGGAAAACCGCGACTGGTTCAGCGAAGACTAACCCTTTTCGTTCCTCTCCTTTTTTGAAACGTCGTGCTGTTTTAACCCACTAAAAAGTGTGACGTTGATCAAAAACAAAAAATCATCCCGCTAAAAGCGTATTTATAAGGGCGTCCGTTTCGGGGACGCCTTCTGCCCCGGCATGTTTTGCGGATGATAAAAGGAGAAACCACCATGATGACTTATGATCGTAACCGTAATGCTATTACCACCGGCACCCGCGTCATGATTAATGGCACGGGCCGTACCGGCAAAATCGTTGCTATCCACGGGAATGGCCTGAATGCAGGTCAGGTACGCCGGAGCAAAACGGTGGAAGTAGAAGGTTGTGAAGGCCAATTCGAACCGGTTGAACTGATTCGCCTCGGCCTGCACTAATGGTGAGAATGCCGCCGGACGGCGGCATTCATGACTCAGAAGGTCGAAATATACTGCGCAACCGTGGCTTTCGCGCCGTTGGCCAGTAAAGCCTGATAAGCCGCAAGCACCTGCTGAACAAAGGTCGCGTCCAGCGGTAATTCGGCACCAAAGATCGCCTCAATCCCCAGCAGCGCTTTCACGCGTGCTTCACCTTCTGCACTGCTGTTTACCGCTTGCTGAATCACGGCTAGCAGCGGATCGCTCACTTCAATCGCCTGCCCTTGCTCGTCCACGCCGCCGACATAACGCATCCAGCCCGCAATCCCCAGCGCCAGCAGACGGAATTCATGGTGATGCACAAGGTGCCAACGCACGGAATCCAGCATACGTTGCGGCAACTTCTGGCTACCGTCCATCGCAATCTGCCAGGTACGGTGACGCAGCGCGGTATTGCTGTAGCGGGCGATCAGCAGGTCGGCGTAATGCGCCAGATCCACGCCTTTCACTTTCAGCGTCGGCGCCTGTTCAGCCAGCATTATCGTATGGGCGGCACGGCGATAGTTGTCATCCTCCATGCACTCGTTAATGTGCTGATACCCGGCGAGATAGCCCAGATACGCGAGGAAGGAGTGGCTGCCGTTGAGCATGCGCAGCTTCATCTCTTCAAACGGCACCACGTCCGCAACCAGCTCCGCACCGGCTTTTTCCCACTCGGGGCGACCGGCCACAAAGTTATCTTCAATCACCCACTGGCGGAACGGCTCACAGGCCACCCCTGCCGGGTCGCGTACACCGGTAATCTGTTCGATTTTGTCCAGCGTGTCAGCGGTGACCGCTGGCACGATACGGTCAACCATGGTTGACGGGAAGGTCACGTTCGCGTCGATCCAGTCGGCCAGCTCAGCGTTTACCGCGCGGGCAAACGCGCTAATGACGTTGCGGGTGACATGACCGTTTTCCGGCATGTTGTCGCAGGACATCACGGTGAACGGCGCAAGCCCGGCAGCTTTACGGCGCGCCAGGGCCTCAACAATCACGCCTGCCGCCGATTTCGGCTGATGCGGGTTTTGCAAATCCGCCGCGATGAACGGTGTGTCGAGGTTCAGTTGCCCGGTGGCCGGTGAATGACCGTAGCCTTTTTCGGTGATGGTCAGGGAGACGATCGCCACCTGCGGCTCACACATGGCCGCCAGCACGGTTTCCAGACCATCAACCTGCGCATGCAGCGCGCGGGTGGCCACACCGACGACACGCGCCGTCCAGGCATCGGCCGACATTTCCGCCACGGTATAAAGGTTATCCTGCGCTTTCAGGTCGGCAATTTGCTGCTCGCCGCCAATCAGATTGACTTCACAGTAGCCCCAGTCGCTGCCGTGTTCTGCGGCCAGAATATCGGCGTACACGGACTGATGGGCACGGTGAAATGCACCAAATCCTAAATGCACAATACGGGGAACCAGTTTGCTACGATCGTAAGTGGGTAACGTGGCTTTCGCCGTTAACAGTCTGTTTTCCATGGAGAGACTCGTCTTGTTAAATGAAACAGTGGTTCATTAGATTAATGACTGCCGCAAACCAGACTTTGATTTGCGGCAGCTTTTGTTGACTACACCAACTAGAATGGTAACTAAATGTTGCGTAATTCACCCCTTAACGTGGATTGTCTCTCCACTCTGTTTTGGGATCAGGAATTAAACAAAATGACGTGAGGCTGAAGGAGAAACCGTGGGTTGTGGTTCAGCCGCATCTTCCAGCAGATTCAGGTCACGATCGCGCACTTCTGGCATCAGCAGTGCTGAAAGCAGACCGATGACAGAGTAGCTAATCAGCATCACCACGATCGGCCACCAGGAACCGGTCATATTACAGAAGATACCCGCCAGTACCGGACCAAAGCCCACTGCCACCAGTCCCCCCGCCTCTTTTGAAATCGCCATGCGAGTGAAGCGGTTACGCGAGCCAAACATCTCAGCCATGGTGATGTTTTCCAGCGCAAACAGACCCAGGACTGCAAAGTTATGAATCACGATGATAGACAACATGATGACGCCAGGGCTGTAGCTCTTATCGACGATAATCGACAGCATCGGGTACGCCAGAATAATGGCGGAAATACACATGATGATGTACGGAATACGACGGCCAATTTTATCGGAGAGCCAGCCCAGGAACGGAATAGTCAGGAAACCAATCACGGAACTGATCATCAGCGCATCGGTTGGAATGCGTTTTTCAAACAACAACGTTTGAACCAGGTAGCCTGCCAGGAAGGTCTGAATCAGACCGGAGTTGCCTGCCTGACCAAAACGCAGACCCGTTGCCAGCCAGAATGACTTGCTGGTGAACATCGCGCCAAGGCCGGCTTTCTCAGGTTGCGCTTTAACCGCCGCATGCTCACCTTCATTAACCTGCTCGAAAACCGGGCTTTCTTTCAGGTTCATACGCAGCCAGATGGCAAAGATCATCACCACGACGCTTGCCAGGAACGGGACACGCCAGCCCCAGGCAATCAGCTCTTCACGGCTCAGGGCGAAGAACATCACTGCCCAGATTGCCGTGGCGCTCAGGGTGCCGCAGTTGGTTCCCATCGCCACCAGCGAAGAGATAATCCCGCGCTTACCTTTCGGTGCATATTCCGCCAGCATGGTACCGGCACCGGAGATTTCGGCCCCCGCGCCCAGCCCCTGCACGATACGCAACGTCACCAGCAGAACCGGTGCGAAGATACCGATTTGCGCATAAGTGGGCAGTACGCCAATCAGGGTGGTACAGATCCCCATCATCGTAATAGTAATAAACAGCACCTTCTTACGGCCAATGCTGTCACCCATACGGCCGAAGAAGAAGGCACCGATAATACGGGCAACGTAACCCGCACCGTAGGTCCCCATTGCGAGGATGAGCGCCATTGCGGCGGATTGTTCAGGGAAGAAGATCTCATGGAAGACCAGCGCCGCCCCAAGGGAGTAGAGCTGGAAATCCATAAACTCCAGCGCCGTACCCAGCCAGCCGGATACTGCAGCTTTCACCAGATCAGAGGTCGTTCTTTCAGGTTTTACTTGCGTCATAATGGCTATCTCAAAAAGAGTAAGATGCGTACCGCTTCACCGCATTTTCATTGTAATTAATTGAACGTCAGCAAGACCTTGCAGCATTTGCGCTGATCTTTTTCGAACAGTTCAATCGCGTCTGCGACATGTTGATAGTCAAATTTATGCGTCACTAACTTCGTCGGATCGATAAGGCCACGCTCCAGCCAGTCAATCACAACAGGGAACTTATTCGCGTTCAGACGCGAGGAGAAAATGGAAAGCTCTTTGCCGGTGATCCCCTGCTGCACTATCTGGCACGGGTCACTGGAGAAGCCCATGATGGCAATACGTGCTGCCGGAGAGGCCAGGGTTATCGCCTCCTGCAAAATAGAAGGATGACAGGCCGCATCGACGATAATCGTCGGCTTGATGCCCTTCGCTTCCAGTGCGGATTGCAGAGTCTGCTCGCTGTTGTTGATGACCCAGTCAGCACCGCTACGCTGTGCCATCTCAAGACGCTCGTCGATTCGATCAGCCACGATGACCTGCTTCACCTTGTAAACGCCTTTCAACGCCTGCAACGTGACCAGGCCCATCGGCCCTGCGCCATAGATCAGCGCAATGTCGTTTTCAGTCGGACTTACCTGACCAGTGACGTTGGCGGCGATGGTAAAGGGTTCCACCATCACGGCATTTTCATCGGGAATGGATTCAGGAATAACAAACGCATTACGCTCCGGTACCACGGCGTACTGACTGAAACCGCCGTCACGGTGCACGCCTAACACCACCAGAGAGGTACAGACGTTTGGCTTGCCGATGGAGCATGGGTAGCAATGACCGCAGCTAATCACCGGGTCCACAGAAACACGCTGCCCCAGACGTTCAGGGGATACACCCTCGCCCACCGCATCAATCAGGCCGTAGAATTCATGACCAATCACGCGCGGATATTTCGCAAACGGGTTATGCCCGCGATAAATGTGGCTGTCAGAGCCACAGATACCGGCAAGCTGCACTTTGACACGCACTTCTCCGGTTGCGGGTTCTGGCAGTGCACGCTCTTCGATAACTAACTGATTCGGTTGTTGTATAACGATGCTTTTCATTATTTTTACCTCTGTTACCAGTTCCACAACGTGCCATCTTCCAGACGAGCGACCGGCAGATACGCGGGGTCGTAGGGGTATTTCGCGGCCAGTTTTTCGTCAAATTCGATGCCCAGACCCGGCTTGTCGCCAGGGTGCATGTAGCCGTTATCAAAGCGCCAGCTGTGCGGGAAAACGTCGAGCATTTGCTCGGAATAGCCCATGTACTCCTGCACACCAAAGTTTGGCACCCACAGGTCAAAATGCAGTGCGGCGGCGTGGCAAATCGGTGACAAATCGGACGGACCGTGCGAGCCAGTGCGCACCTGATAGAGCGACGCAAAGTCCGCGATACGGCGCATACCGGTGATGCCGCCCGCATGGGTGATGGTGGTACGGATGTAGTCAATAAGCTGCTCTTCAATAAGCTGCTTGCAGTCCCAGATGCTGTTGAAGACTTCACCGACGGCGATTGGCGTCACGGTGTGCTGGCGAATCAGGCGGAAGCACTCCTGGTTCTCAGCGGGCGTCGGGTCTTCCATCCAGAACAGACGATACTCTTCGATGCTCTTACCAAAGCGCGCGGCTTCGATAGGTGTCAGACGGTGATGCATGTCGTGCAGCATGTGCTCGTTGAAACCGAACTGACTGCGCACTGCATCAAACAGTTTTGGCGTGAAATCGAGGTATTTTTCAGTGGACCACAGCTGTTCTTCCGGCCACTGACCCTTGGTGGCTGGCTCGTAGGCCAGGCCCTTGCCTTTCGCCATGCCGTAGGTGGTTTTCATGCCCGGCACGCCACACTGCACGCGAATCGCCTTGAAGCCCATCTCTTTATGACGCGCATAATCTTCCAGCACATCATCAATGGTATGACCGGTGGTGTGGCAGTAAACCATCACCCCTTCGCGGGAGGCGCCACCCAGCAGCTGGTACAGCGGCATGTTGGCGGCTTTCGCTTTGATGTCCCAGAGTGCCATGTCGACCGCAGAAATCGCGGACATGGTGACCGGGCCACGACGCCAGTACGCGCCTTTATAGAAGAACTGCCAGATGTCTTCGATGCGGTGGGCATCGCGACCAATCAACTGCGGGCAAAGGTGATCTTTCAGATACGACGCCACGGACAGCTCGCGTCCGTTCAGGGTGGCATCGCCCAGGCCAACGATACCGTCATCGGTGGTGATTTTTAATGTGACAAAGTTACGACCCGGACAGGTCACAAAAACTTCGGCCCCTACGATCTTCATGCGTTATTCCTTACATCATGTGTCTTGATGCAGAGAATTTACGCAACAGAGCTACTACCATACAAGTATGATGATCGAAAAAGCCGCTTTCGATCACAAAAAATTAACGTCTCATCCAGTACGGCCCCAACCTGCAACAATGATCAGCATGCCGCAAAGTGCCACGGCGGCCCCCAGCCAGTCATACAGACTGAGCCTGACGCCATCGACCACGCGCAACCACAGCAGCGCAGTGCAAACATACACGCCGCCGTAGGCCGCATAAACTCGCCCACTGGCAGCAGGATGCAGCGTCAGCAGCCAGACAAATAGCGCCAGCGCAACGGCGGCAGGAATCAGCAGTAACGGCGTCGCACCGCGTTTAAGCCACAGCCAGGGAAGGAAGCAACCGATGATTTCGCACAGGGCGGTGAGGAAAAAAAGGAAGGTGGTTTTCAGCATCGAGATTGTTTTTCATTAAGCACAGGTTGAACTATCTTAACGGATAATCCACTAAGAATGGGACTTCCCATCTGCTACCCATGGCTGGATGAATCAATTACACTTGATGCATGGACGTTGCGTCACTCTCAATGAAGGAAATCATCATGAACATCACACTGGGCAAACGCCTTTGCCTGACGGCGATGCTGGTGCTGGGTGCCGTTATGTACACCGCCAGTGCTTCTGCGAAAACCGACAAATTGATCATTGAATCCGGCGACAGCGCGCAGTCGCGTCAGCAGGCTTCAATGGAAAAAGAGCAGTGGGACGACACCCGTAACCTGCGCCACAAAGTGAACAAGCGCGTGGAAAAAGAGTGGGATAAGACCGACGTGGCCTTTGATGCGCAGGATAACTGCCACAAAAGCGCCAACGTTAACGCCTACTGGGAGCCGAACACCCTTCGCTGCCTTGACCGCCGCACTGGCCGTCAGATTACGCCTTAATTTCCGCAGTTCAGGGCGTCACCCGACGCCCTTCTTCTTCGTTGTACCAAAAGGATTTCCCCATGACTGATACCTTACAGGTCAAACTACGTCCGCTTGAACGCGAGGATTTGCGCTTCGTCCACCAGCTCGATAATAACGCCAGCGTCATGCGTTACTGGTTTGAAGAACCTTACGAAGCCTTTGTTGAACTGTCAGACCTGTACGACAAACACATTCACGATCAAAGTGAACGTCGCTTTGTCATTGAATGTGGTGACGAGAAAGCGGGTCTGGTTGAACTGGTTGAAATCAACCATGTGCATCGCCGTGCCGAATTTCAGATAATCATTTCGCCGGAGTATCAGGGTAAAGGCCTGGCCTCAAAAGCCGCGAAACTGGCGATGGATTACGGTTTCATGGTGCTCAATCTGTACAAGCTGTATCTGATTGTCGACAAAGAGAATGAAAAGGCTATCCATATCTACCGTAAGCTGGGCTTTATGGTGGAAGGTGAGTTGATTCACGAGTTCTTTATTAACGGTGAGTACCGAAACACAATTCGGATGTGTATTTTCCAGCAACAGTATCTGGCTGAGCACAAAACGACGGGTAGCACGCTGTTAAAACCCACCGCGCAGTAACGCGGCGGGTCAGGCATCAGTAGTACTCGATGGTATTTTTGATGCTGTACTTGTGCTCGACGTTCGGCGTCACACTCTCGTCAACGATCAACAACTGGCAGGCAACCGGATTATCATGCCGGTCATAATCGCAGGTCTGTTTCACATTGCTCAGCGGTTTGTCGTTCAATACGCTGACGGCGGTGTAATCGAGCTTCTTGCGCTGATCCCGTGATGGCGTCGACGAGACGGACAAATGCGCCTCTTTCGATGAAGTGGATTTGCCCAGCGGGTAACCTTCGCTGTCATAGCGGTAGGTCACCTCTACATCTTTGCCACGCGCCACCGAAATAAAACCCCGATCGTCCGTGTCCCAGGTCAGGCCAGCACTCGGGTATTCCGCCAGCTGGCATTTCCCCTGCAAACGCAGGCGTTTTTCCTGCGTTTCAGCATCCAGATAATAATTGGCGTTCAGCACCAGCTCTACGCCAGTGTTATTTTCCACATCGTGCAGCTCCAGCGTATCAAAACACCCCTCTTTCGAGAGTGTGCCGCTCACCCGTTTGGATACTTCGCCTTTTTCGTTGAGCAGCGTCTGGCTGAAATCTTTCACCGGCCCGCGCAGGGGATCAAAATCAAATTCATTGGAAAAACTGGCCATCTCCGGCGTAAAGGATACAGGTCCCTTTTTGTCATCACATCCCGCGACAAGCACGGCCAGTGCGATGAGTATCATTTGCTTATTCAATAGGTTCACCCAGATTTCGCGATGCGTTACGCCTATATTAGCAAAACATTTAACATCTCTGGCAATGACAATTTCGTTTCAGCCGAAGAACAGCGCGTGCACGCCCGCCAGATTCCAGCTAATCCCCCCCACCGCGATGGCCAGTAAAACCAGTGCCGAACCGGCGGTAAAGCGGCGACTCTGCCCTACGGGTAAAAACCGTTTCACGGCCAGAATGTAGCTGGTCAGCACCACGAAATCGAAGAGGATCCACACCAGCGAAAGGGTAACGATGCTGGTCGTAAAATCGTGACTGACGCCGATAAACTGCGGGAAAAAGGAGACAAAAAACAGGATGTCTTTGGGATTGGCGACGCCGGTAATGAAACCGCGCCGAAAACCGCCCGTCACCACCCTACCCGGTTGTTCGACAACAGCGCTCTGGCGCAACTCGCGCAGGGTTTGAATTGCCCCCCAGCCGATGAACAGCGATCCGGCCAGACCCAGCAGCGACAGATACCCGGCGTTCAGCGTCACCACGCCGCTCAGCATCAGCACCGCAACCGCAATCAACACCAGCGAGGCCAGATTGGTGCCAAGCGTTGTCAGAAAAGCCCGACCGTAGCCCGAGACGGCCGCCGTGCCTGTCACCAGCATCACAACCGGCCCCGGCGTGAACAACAGGGTTAAAATGGAGAGGATATAAGCACTCAGCAGCGCAACATTCAGGCTTTGCATGATGTCTTCCACAACGATAACAATGTGCTGAGTATGAAAAAAATCTGCTGGTCAGAAAAACGAGTTAAACTGTTTTTCATTGTGAGTAAAACTCAAAACAGGATGTCGCTGAATGCTCAAAACCCTCCCTCATCTGTACGCACTGCGCGCTTTTTCCGTTGCAGCTCAGCACAACTCTTTTAGCCAGGCCGCAGATTTACTCAATGTGACCCCAGGGGCTGTCAGCCGCCATATCCGCACGCTGGAAGCCTGGTTTGGCTGCCAGCTGTTTACCCGTAACGGGCCTAAAGTCAGCCTTACCGATGCGGGCAGTATGCTGGCGGGGGATTTGCAGCAAGGGTTTTCTCAGCTGGAAGCCGCCTGCCAGCATTTGCGCAGCCACCATCAGCAGCTTAGGCTCAAAGCACCTTCCACGCTCACGATGCGCTGGTTACTCGACGTGATGGCAACATTTCACGAGCAGCACAGCACGCCAGAAGTGAATATTTCCAGCGTGTGGATGGACGTCGATAATGTGGATTTCACCCGGGAGCCCTTTGATTGCGCCATCCTGCTGGGTAACGGTCAGTACGGGCCGGGAACCCGTTGTTTGCATTTATTTGATGAATGGCTGGTGCCGATTTGCGCCCCCGGTCTGCTGGCAAAAGCACAGGACGACCTCGCTGCCTGCGAGCTCATTCACCCCTCCCGCGATCGCCGCGACTGGCGGCGCTGGCTTGCCGGAACCGGGTTATATCCCACCCTCAGTCTGACGGGCGGTAAAGTCTTCGATACCCTTGAACAGGGCATGGCGGCTGCGATGGGCGGGCACGGTGTGGCCATCGGCGATCTGCTGCTAAGCCAGGCGGCACGCGCCCAGCAGCTGCTGGTCATGCCGTACCCGGAAACGGTAAAAACCGGCGACGGGTATTATCTGGTCTGGCCCGCAGAGACGAAGCGGAAAAATAATATCGACAAACTCGCGCAGTTTTTGTGTGAAAATACCCTCGCTGTATAAACTAATATATAACGAAATAGATCCAATGCCGTGCCAGATGCTATTAATCTGAGATTTACCTTAACCTTACATATCACCTGCTACGCTTTTTGCAGGTAAACAAAATAAGGAGTTTGATATGCGATACTCACTCTGGTTTGGAACCATTTTGTTCACATTGTCGGCCTCGGCATTTGCCGCACCCGACTCCTGCGAACGAGTAAAAAGTGATATACAACAAAAGATTATCAACAATGGTGTTCCCGAGTCGGGCTTTAGCCTGACGATTGAACCTAACGATCAAAATAGCGATTCGCAGGCGCAGGTGGTCGGTCATTGTGCTAACGATACATGGAAGATTCTATATAGCCGTAATGGCACAGGCCAGTCACCGGAAAATGAAACTGCGCAACCAGGCAGTACCCAACCCGCATCACAATAATTACATTGCCCTATAAAAATAATGGGGATTACTCGTCTTATTGATCCCCATTAATATTTCTCTACTCCTAATTAAGTAGCATAAAGCCATAATTAGCCAGGCATTAGTCCCGGTACGTTATTACTTTTTGATATGACTTATAGTGGAGTGAGCTATGTCCAACGATGAACACACGGCTGGCATCAGCCGGCGAACGCTCGTCAAAAGTACCGCGCTGGGGTCTCTTGCGCTGGCCGCAAGCAGTTTTTCTCTTCCATTTGGCATGCGTACGGCGGCTGCCGCCGTGCAAAATGCCATGCGCCCCGCCGACGATAAAATTGTCTGGGGGGCCTGTTCCGTCAACTGCGGGAGCCGCTGCGCACTGCGGTTCCACGTCAGCGATGACACAGTGACCTGGGTCGAAACGGATAACACCGGGGACGATGTCTACGGCAACCACCAGGTGCGTGCGTGTCTGCGCGGACGCTCTATTCGCCGCCGCATTAACCACCCGGACCGTCTCAACTATCCGATGAAACGCGTGGGCAAACGCGGGGAAGGCAAGTTTGAACGCATTTCCTGGGATGAAGCCCTCGACACCCTTGCCACCAGCCTGAAAAACACCGTGGCGAAATACGGTAACGAAGCGGTCTACATTAACTACTCCTCCGGTATCGTGGGCGGCAACATCACCCGCTCCTCCCCGTCGGCGTCTATTATTGCGCGTCTGATGAGCCTCTACGGCGGCTTCCTTGGTCAGTACGGCACCTACAGTACGGCGCAAATCGCCTACGCGATGCCCTACACCTACGGCTCGAACGACGGTAACAGCACCTCCGATATTGAAAACACAAAACTGGTGGTGATGTTTGGCAACAACCCGGCTGAAACCCGCATGAGCGGTGGCGGCATCACTTACTTCCTTGAGCAGGCCCGTGAGCGTTCGAACGCACGCATGATTGTTATCGACCCGCGTTATACCGACACCGCCGCCGGGCGTGAAGACGAGTGGATCCCCATTCGCCCGGGCACCGATGCCGCACTGGTTGCCGGGCTCGCCTGGGTGTTGATCAATGAAAATCTGGTCGACCAGCCCTTCCTCGACAAATACTGCGTCGGTTACGACGAAAAAACGCTGCCGGCGGATGCGCCCGCGAACGGTCACTACAAAGCCTATATTCTCGGCCAGGGTGATGACGGCATCGCTAAAACCCCGCAGTGGGCCTCTGCCATTACCGGTATCCCTGCCGATCGCATCATTAAACTGGCGCGTGAAATCGGCACCGCCAAACCGGCGTATATCTGCCAGGGGTGAGGACCGCAGCGCCAGGCCAACGGCGAACAATCTTCTCGCGCCATCGCCATGCTGCCGATCCTGACCGGTAACGTGGGGATTAACGGCGGCAACAGCGGTGCACGCGAATCGACGTACACGATAACCATCGAACGTATGCCGATGCCGGAAAACCCGGTCAAAACCAAAATCTCCTGCTTCACCTGGACCGACGCCATCGCCCGTGGCCCGGAAATGACCGCCCTGCGTGACGGGGTACAGGGGAAAGACAAGCTCGACGTGCCCATTAAGTTCATCTGGAACTACGCGGGCAACACCATTACCAACCAGCACGGGGACATCAACCGCACCCACGACATTCTGCAGGACGACTCTAAGTGCGAAATGATTGTGGTCATTGAGAACTTCATGACCTCTTCGGCGAAATACGCTGACATCCTGCTGCCAGACCTGATGACCGTTGAGCAGGAAGATATTATCCCGAACGATTACGCCGGGAACATGGGCTACCTGATCTTCCTCCAGCCCATCACCACGCCGAAATTTGAACGCAAGCCGATTTACTGGATAACCAGCGAAATCGCCCGCCGCCTCGGGCCGGATATCTACCAGAAATTCACCGAAGGCCGCACCCAGGAACAGTGGCTGCAGTATCTTTACGCCAAAATGGTGGCAAAAGACTCCCAGCTGCCGTCTTACGACGCACTGAAAAAAATGGGCATCTACAAACGCAAAGATCCGAACGGACACTTTGTGGCCTATAAGAAATTCCGTGACGATCCGGCGGCTAACCCGCTGAAAACGCCGTCAGGAAAAATCGAAATCTACTCCAGCCGCCTGGCGAACATTGCCAGCACCTGGGAGCTGCAAAAAGATGAGGTGATCAGCGCCCTGCCGGTCTACGCCTCCACCTTTGAGGGCTGGGACGACCCGGCGCGCAGCAAATTCCCGCTACAGATGTACGGCTTCCACTACAAATCCCGTACCCACTCCAGCTACGGCAACATCGACATACTCGAAGCCGCCTGTCGCCAGGAAGTGTGGCTCAACCCGATTGATGCGCAAAAACGCGGCATTGCCGATGGCGATAACGTGCGTGTGTTTAACGGGCGCGGTGAAGTGCGCATTGTGGCTAAAGTCACGCCGCGCATCATGCCCGGCGTCAGCGCCATGGGCCAGGGTGCCTGGCACGATGCCAACATGACCGGCGATCGTGTTGACCACGGTGGCTGCATGAACACGCTGACCACTCACCGTCCTTCGCCGCTGGCAAAAGGCAACCCGCAGCACACCAATCTGGTTGAAATTGAGAAGGTTTAAGGAGTAGCCGATGACCACCCAATACGGATTTTTTATTGATTCCGCCCGCTGCACCGGCTGCAAAACCTGTGAGCTGGCCTGTAAAGATTACAAAGACTTAACCCCGGACGTCAGTTTCCGTCGCATTTACGAGTACGCCGGTGGCGACTGGCAGGAAGACAACGGCGTCTGGCACCAGAACGTGTTCGCCTACTACCTGTCGATTGCCTGCAACCACTGTGAGGACCCGGCCTGTACCAAAGTCTGCCCGAGCGGGGCCATGCACAAGCGCGAAGACGGCTTTGTGGTCGTGAACGAAGACATCTGCATCGGCTGCCGCTATTGCCACATGGCCTGCCCGTACGGTGCGCCGCAGTACAACGCGCAAAAGGGCCACATGACCAAATGCGACGGCTGCTACAGCCGCGTCGCAGACGGGCACAAGCCCATCTGTGTGGAATCCTGCCCGCTGCGCGCGCTGGATTTTGGCCCGATAGACGAACTGCGTAAAAAACACGGAGAACTGGCGGCGGTTGCGCCGCTGCCGGCTGCACGCTTCACCAAACCGTGCATTGTGATTAAACCTAACGCCAACAGCCGCCCGACCGGGGATACCACCGGCTACCTGGCAAACCCACGGGAGGTGTGAGATGGGTAACGGATGGCATGAATGGCCGCTGGTGTTGTTTACCGTGCTCGGGCAGTGCGTGGCGGGCGGGTTAATCGTCATGGGGCTGGCCTGGCTGGCGGCAAAAGATGACGCGGCAACCCAGCAACGCATCACCCGCAGCATGTTCTTTTTGTGGGTGCTGATGGGCATCGGGTTTATCGCCTCGATGCTGCACCTGGGTTCACCAATGCGCGCCTTCAACTCGCTGAACCGGGTGGGCGGGTCAGCGCTGAGTAATGAAATCGCCGCAGGCTCGGTCTTTTTCGCCGTCGGTGGTTTCTGGTGGCTGGTGAGCATGCTCGGCAAGATGCCGGCCGCGCTGGGAAAAATCTGGCTGGTGGTCAGCATGGTGCTGGGCGTGGTGTTTGTGTGGGCGATGACCCGTGTCTACCAGATTGATACCGTGCCGACCTGGCACTCGGCGTACACCACGGTCGGCTTCTTCCTGACGATGCTGCTCGGTGGTCCACTGCTGGCGGCCCTGCTACTGCGCGTGGCGGGCACGCCGTTTAACGGTGCGACCTTTGCCTCACTGAGCGTGGCGGCCCTGCTGGCAAGCCTGGCGTTGGTCATTCTGCAAGGGATGAGTCTCGCCACGGTGCACAGTTCGGTGGTACAGGCGAGCGCGCTGGTGCCGGACTACGGCAGTTTACAGGTGTGGCGGATGGTGCTGCTGATCGCTGGTCTGGGCTGCTGGATTTGCCCGCTGGCAATGCGCAAGCAACCGCGTGTCACGAGCCTGCTGGCGGGGGTGACGCTGGTGGTGGTCGGTGAACTGATTGGCCGTGGCCTGTTCTACGGTTTACATATGACGGTCGGGATGGCCGTTGCAGGTTAATTTTTTCAAAAAGGAGTGTGCATGTCGGATACCTTATATCGCGACGATTTTGCGTTCAGCGCCCGGATCCTCGGGGCCCTGTTTGCGTTCCCACCGGACAGCGAACAGGTTAAACCGGTTATCGAAGCCTTCCAGAGCGGCGACTGGCAATCCCAGTGGCCGCTGGCGCAGGAGACGTTAACACCGCTGGCCCAGGCCTTTATGGTTCCGTCCGAAGAACCCCTCGAAGCGGCCTGGCAGCGGTTGTTCATCGGCCCGTGGGCCTTACCTGCGCCACCCTGGGGATCCGTCTGGCTGGACAAAGAGAGCGTGCTGTTTGGTGACTCGACGCTCGCCCTGCGCCAGTGGATGCGCGATAACCAGATAGCCTTTGAAACCGAGCAGAACGTACCGGAAGACCATTTCGGCACTCTGCTGATGCTGGCAGCATGGCTGGCTGAAAACCAGAACACCACCGCCTGCAATGAATTGCTGGCCTGGCATCTGTTGCCCTGGTCTGGTCGTTTTCTCGAGGTGTTTGTCAACGAAGCACAGCATCCATTCTGGCAATCGCTTGGCATTCTGGCACAACACACCCTGGCAGACTGGCAGTCACGTTTAGTCATGCCAGTGGCGCAAAAACAGCTCTACCGCTGATTTTTTTCAGCCCTCTGTAACGGCCATTGGTGACAGTGTCACTGATGGTCGTTACTTTTAAGACAATTCTTTACGTACCCCGCAAGCCGTTACCGTGCCTGGCATTACGCAAATCCTCAGCAAAATCCGCATCTTAAAAGAAACCCCGAAAACTGGAATCCTTCCCAGGTGCTTGCTATAGCAAAAAGACCCTGCCGCACATGGCATAACAACACGCAACAGGTCGTTGCAATAACGCATGCACCCAGGGAGACACACTGCAATGCACACTTCCGCACTCTCACGCGCCCTGCTTTTTATTGCGGCTATCGCTGCCGTACTGGCGCTTCTGGTCTGGGGTATTGGTCTGGACACGATCAAAGCTCGTCAGGTCGATTTGGTTTATCTCGGGCAACAGCACCTGATTCTGGTGTTCAGCTCGATGTTCTTTGCCCTGCTCATTGGTATCCCCAGCGGGATTGCCTTAAGCCGCCCGGCTGCACGCGGCGTGGCTGAGTATGTGATGCAAATCTTCAACGTCGGTAACACCCTGCCGCCGCTGGCGGTGCTGGCACTGGCGATGGTGGTGATTGGTATCGGTGACACCCCGGCGATTATCGCCCTGTTCCTCGCCTCGTTGCTGCCGATTGTGCGTAACACTTACGCCGGGTTGTGTTCCGTTCCGGCCTCGCTGCTGGAAGCGGCGAACGGGATCGGGATGACTAAATGGCAGCGTCTGTTTCAGGTTGAGTTGCCCAACGCGCTGCCGGTTATCCTCTCCGGCGTGCGCATCGCCACCGCCATCAACGTCGGGACCGCCCCGCTGGCCTTCCTGATTGGTGCCAGCAGTTACGGCGAGCTGATCTTCCCCGGCATTTACCTCAACGACTTCCCGACGCTGATTCTGGGGGCTGCCGCCACCGCGCTGTTCGCACTCATTCTGGACACGCTGCTGGCCGCGCTGGGACGTTTCCTGAGCCCGCACACGGCCTGATAACAATAATAAGGATGATGTTATGACACTGTTTTCCCGCCTGTTGGGTACCCTGAGTGCCGCGCTGCTCTTTACCGCCAGCGCCCAGGCTGCCCCGCTGATTCTGGCGACCAAGAGCTTTACCGAGCAGCACATTTTGTCGGCGATTACCGTGCAATATCTGCAAAAGAAAGGCTTTCAGGTTCAGCCGCAGACCAACATTGCCACGGTGATTTCCCGAAACGCGATGATCAACAAGCAGATTGATATGACCTGGGAATACACCGGGACATCCCTCATCATCTTTAACCACATCAAAGAGCGCATGACGCCAGAGCAGTCTTACGAAACGGTGAAACGTCTCGACGCGAAGCACGGTCTGGTGTGGTTAAAACCGGCGGACATGAACAATACCTACGCCTTTGCCATGCAGCGTAAACGCGCAGAAGCAGAGCACATCAATACCATGTCCGACATGGTGGCAAAGATTGAACAGATCCGTAAAACCGACCCGAAACATAACTGGCTGCTGGGTCTGGATCTGGAATTTGCCGGGCGCAGCGACGGCATGAAGCCCTTCCAGCAGGCCTATAACCTCGAACTGGACCGACCGCAAATTCGCCAGATGGACCCTGGCCTGGTCTACAACGCCGTGCGCGATGGATTTGTGGATGCCGGGCTGATTTACACCACCGACGGGCGCATCAAAGGCTTCGACCTGAAAGTACTGGAAGATGATAAAGGCTTCTTCCCAAGCTACGCCGTGACGCCCGTTGTGCGTAAAGACACGCTGGAGGCCAATCCGGGGCTTGAAGAGGCGCTAAACACGCTCTCCAGTCAGCTGAACAATGACGTCATCATCAACCTCAACGCGAAAGTCGATATTGACCATCAAACGCCGCAGCAGGTGGCGCGAGATTTTCTGCGCGACAAGAAACTGCTGTAAGGAGAGCCCATGGAAACACTTCACTACATGATGGATAACTGGGGCTACCTGGCGAACCTGACCTTCCAGCATCTTTGGCTGGTGCTGCTCGCCGTGGGGATGGCGATTGTTATCGGCGTTCCGCTGGGCATTCTGATTGTGCGCCACAAATGGCTGGCCACCCCGGTTCTGGGACTGGCAACCCTGGTGCTGACCATTCCGTCCATTGCCCTGTTCGGCCTGATGATCCCGGTGTTTTCTCTGGTAGGACAAGGGATTGGCGCCCTGCCCGCTATCACCGCCGTGTTCCTGTACTCACTGCTGCCGATTGTGCGTAACACCCACACCGCACTCGACAGCCTGCCGCCAGGCCTGCGTGAAGCCGGTCGTGGTATCGGCATGACTTTCTGGCAGCGTCTGCGCTGGGTAGAAATCCCGATGGCGCTGCCGGTGATTTTCGGGGGTATTCGTACCGCCGTGGTGATGAACATTGGCGTGATGGCGATTGCCGCCGTGATTGGCGCAGGCGGCCTTGGGCTGCTGTTACTTAACGGCATCGGCGGCAGCGACATTCGTATGTTGATTGCCGGTGCACTGATGATTTGTTTGCTGGCCATCGTACTTGACTGGTTACTGCACCGTTTACAGGTGGTTCTGACACCGAAGGGGATTCGATAATGATTAAACTGGAAAATCTGACCAAGCAATTTAAGCAGAAAAACGGCCAGGCGATGAACGCTGTCGACAACGTCAACCTCAACGTGCCGGAAGGCGAAATGTGTGTGCTGTTGGGGCCATCCGGGTGCGGTAAAACCACCACCCTGAAGATGATCAACCGCCTGATTATGCCGAGCAGCGGCAAGATCCTGATTAACGACAAAGACACCAGCGACATGGATATCGTCACCCTGCGCCGCAACATTGGCTACGTCATCCAGCAGATAGGTTTGTTCCCGAACATGACCATCGAGGAGAACATCACCGTTGTGCCGCGCATGCTGGGCTGGGACAAAGCCAAATGTAAAACGCGTGCTGAAGAGTTGATGGACATGGTGGCGATGGACTCAAAAAAATTCCTCAGCCGCTACCCGCGCGAAATGTCCGGCGGTCAGCAGCAACGTATCGGGGTGATTCGTGCCCTTGCGGCGGATCCGCCGGTGCTGCTGATGGATGAACCCTTCGGCGCGGTCGACCCGATTAACCGTGAAGTGATTCAAAACCAGTTCCTTGAGATGCAGCGTGCGCTGAAAAAAACCGTCATGCTGGTCAGTCACGATATCGATGAAGCGCTGAAGCTCGGCGACCGTATTGCGGTGTTCCGCCAGGGGCGTATCGTGCAGTGTGCCAGCCCGGATGAGCTGTTAGCCAAACCGGCGAACGAATTTGTGGGCTCGTTTGTGGGCCAGGATCGCACGCTCAAACGCCTGCTGCTGGTCTCCGCGGGGGATGTTACCGACAAGCAGCCGACCCTCACCGTGCGGGAAACCACCTCCGCCGCCGACGCCTTTGCCATGATGGACGATAACGATATTCGCGCCATTACCGTGGTGGACGGCGAAGGTAAGCCGTTGGGCTTTGTGAAACGCCGTGAAGCACGCGGGGCGCAAAACAGTTGTGCAGACCTGCTTCACCCGTTCCGCATCACCGGGAAAGCCGAAGACAACCTGCGTATTGTGCTGTCGAGATTGTATGAAAGTAACACCAGCTGGATGCCGATTGTGGATGAAGGCGGGCGCTACAACGGGGAGATTTCGCAGGATTATATTGCTGAATACTTAAGTTCCGGGCGCACCCGCCGCGAGCTGAATATTCATAGTGATGCCTGATAATTAACGCGACGCTGGCCCCTCTTCCTGTGAGGTAGAGGGGCTGGAAAATACTCAGGCCAGAATACGCTCGGCCACCAGCATGCCGTTTGCCATTGTCAGATTAATGTACTGCGACAGCTCGCGTTGCTCGGCGCGAGGCAAATACGGTAACTCACCCACCAGCGGCGCGGGCAGTTTGCGGCTCAGCACATTGATGATTTCTGCGTAATGCGCAAGGCCGGGGTTAATGCGGTTCGCTACCCAGCCAATTAACGGCAGCCCGTCGCTGGCAATAGCCTGAGCGGTCAACAGGGCATGGTTAATACAGCCTTCCTGAATACCCACCACCATCACTACCGCCATCTGCTCCTGCACGACCCATTCAGAAAGCGGACGCAGATCGTTCATCAGACTGCGCCAGCCCCCTGTCCCTTCCACCACCACATGATCAACCCGGTCGCACAGGTGCGCCAGGCCGTTAGACAGCATGGTGTAATTAATAGGAAAACTATGGGCAACGCTGCTTTCGTCTTCACTCAGCGCGATGGGATTGACTGCTGAATAAGGTAACTCTATGGACGACACGCTCTGCAGGACCATCGCATCTTTATTGCGCAGCCCCTCTGGCGTCTCTTTACTCCCTTTAGCGACCGGCTTGTAACCCGCGACGGTTCTGCCACTGGCCGCCAGCGCCTGAAGCAGTGCGCGGGACACAACTGTCTTTCCGACAGAGGTATCAGTACCCGTTACAAAGAAACGCTTAAGCATCGCTAACTCCACCGTTTTGCCACGAAAATATAAATCAGGAAAATAATTCAGTGGCGAAAGTCTACGTCAGGCACATTTAGCCCGGCTTGAGATAGCGCAATCTTTATGACAACAGTGAAAAAATGTTAACCCTGTAACAATCTGATTAGCAGCGAGCCGTTATACATCGCGTCTTTGACCAGCGCCGCCCCTGCCATGGTGCCCTGGTTGGTAAATTGCGTGCTTTCAACGGCAATATGTTTGCTGTAGGCCGGAAGCGCCTGCTGGCGGATACAGTCGGCAATGGCGGGAAAGAGGATGTCTGCCGCTTTACTCAGCGGCGAACCGATAAGAATCTTTTGTGGATTGAATAAATTCACCATGATGGCCAGAATACGCCCGACGTTCGCCCCGACACCGCTGATGATATCTTTCGCCAGCAGATCGCCCTGCCGGGCGGCGTCACACAGAGACTCAACGGTCAAAGGCTGCTGGTGCAGCATCGAACTCATGGACTGGCTCATGCGCAGTTGCGCCAGTTCCAGCACGCTTTCTACGCTGGCGATGGTCTCCAGACAGCCGTGGTTACCGCAGTAACAGCGCTTGCCGTACGGGTCCACCTGGGTGTGCCCAATCTCCACCAGGCTACTGCTGCCCGCGTGCAGCAGGCGGCCATCGGTAATGACACCGGCACCGACGTTATGATCGATAACCACCTGAATCACGTCACGCGCCCCGCGCGAAGCCCCGAACAGCGCTTCTGCCATGGTCCAGGCACTGATGTCGTGCTGAACGTACACCGGCACACCGGTGTGCTTTTCCAGCGCTTCACCCAGTGGCATGTCTTTCACGTCTTCATAGAACGGCATGCGATGCACAATGCCGTTCTCGGTATCAATAATGCCCGGCAGCGTAATGGCAATGGCGGTCAGACGTTCCAGCTTCTGGGTATGGCGGGTAAAGAAGGTGTCGATATGCGCAATGATGCGCTCAAGCAGCGGGATTTCATCGGAAAGGGGCAGTTCACGCTGCTCCTCAACCACCAGCTTGCTGCTCAGATCGCGCAGCGAGAGATAAATCTCCCCGCGACTGATGCGTAAAGAGAGATAGTGCCAGGCTTCGGTCTCCACCATCAGCCCGACGGCCGGGCGCCCACGGCTGCCAGGCTCCTGGATTTCGGTTTCCTGCACCAGGTGTGCTTCGAGCATTTCGCGCACAATCTTGGTAATACTGGCGGGCGCAAGCTGGGCCAGTCGGGAGAGATCGATGCGCGACACCGGGCCAAGCTGATCAATAAGGCGATACACTGCCCCTGCGTTGGTCTGCTTAATTTGATCAATGTGACCAGGCTGACTATCAGCAACCACCTAAGACTCCCTTTATTTTTGAGCTCGAAATAAACTTTTTGATATGGTGAAGCACTTCAACACTCGCCGTCAAATATTTACGTAGCCTTGTGATTTACAGCACATTTTACAGGGCCAATCTGCACGTTTTTTACCCATTCACTGCCGTAATGAGTTTTTGTTTGAAACGCTGTGCCGCCGTTCCCTGTTCACGGTGTTTTGCCCACACCAGCCACATTTCCGAAACCGCATCTTCTTCGACGATCGGTACCCAGCGAATCTCATCGAGCTGCACGCGGCGAAATGAAGCGGGCAAAATCGATACGCCCAGCCCGGCAGCCACCAGTCCGACAATGGTCATCGCTTCCCCCACCTCCTGAGTGATGGTCGGCGTCAGGTTATAGCGTCGCAACATTCCCAGAATCTCGTCATACAGCCCGGTGCCGACATGCGGGTCGAAAAAGACAAAGGGCTCACGCGCCAGCTCCACCAGCGACACGCCGGGTTTGGCAGCCAGCGGGTGGTCGCGATGAATCATCGCCAGCAGCGGTTCACGCAGGATCACTTCCCAGGCCAGCGTTTCCGGCAGCAAGGTGTTACGCATTAACCCCAGCTCCAGCCCACCGTCATTGAGCGGCGCTATCTGTTCACGGGTGTTGATTTCCCGCGTCTGAATATGCACATCCGGGTAGCGCTGGCGAAAGGACGAGAGGGTATCGGAAACGGCTTTGATAAAGGGGGCTGATGAGGTAAAGCCGATACGCAGCTCCCCCGTTTCCCCCTGATGCAGACGCGCTGCGCGGGCGGCCGCCTCCTCCACCTGGCTTAAAATCTGGCGGCTGTCGGCGAGAAACTGTCGCCCGGCGGGCGTCAGGGTCACGCTACGGTTGGTACGGGCCAGTAATCGGGCGCCTATCTGTTGTTCCAGAATCTGAATTTGCTGGCTGAGCGGCGGCTGAGAAATATTCAGCCGCGCTGCCGCATGCCCGAAGTGGAGTTCTTCTGCGACCGCAATGAAATAGCGCAGATGACGAAGTTCAATATTCATATTTTAAACATATCAATTGAGACTATTAATATATTAGACAGAATATTTTGTGTTTCATACCCTTAATGTTATCCCCGTCTTATCGGGATACCCATTTAAGGACAAAAAGTGAGCCGTACATCAACCGTCGATACCCTCCCTGTCAGTGGTGCCGACGACACCGCCCGTGCATTACCGACCCAATACATTAAACGTGGTACTCCCCAATTTATGCGCGTCACCCTGGCCCTCTTCTCGGCCGGACTGGCAACCTTTGCGCTGCTCTACTGCGTGCAGCCCATCCTGCCGGTGCTGTCGCAAGAGTTTGGGATCTCTCCCGCCAGCAGCAGTATCTCCCTGTCCATTTCTACCGCCATGCTGGCGATTGGCCTGCTCTTTACCGGCCCGTTGTCTGATGCCATCGGGCGCAAAAAAGTGATGGTGACGGCGCTGTTACTCGCCTCCTGCTGCACGCTGTTGTCCACCATGATGACCAGCTGGCACGGCATTCTGGTGATGCGCGCCCTGCTGGGGCTTTCGCTGAGCGGCGTCGCGGCAGTCGCGATGACCTATCTTAGCGAAGAGATCCACCCAAGCTTCGTGGCCTTCTCCATGGGGTTGTACATCAGCGGGAACTCGATTGGCGGAATGAGCGGCCGCCTGCTGAGCGGGGTCTTCACCGACTTCTTTAACTGGCGCATTGCACTCGCTGCCATTGGCTGTTTCGCGCTGGCCTCCGCCCTGATGTTCTGGCGCATCCTGCCGGAATCGCGCCATTTCCGCCCTTCTTCGCTACGCCCGCGCACACTGATGATTAATTTCCGTCTGCACTGGCGCGATCGCGGTCTGCCGCTGTTGTTCCTCGAAGGTTTCCTGCTGATGGGATCTTTCGTGACGCTGTTTAACTACATTGGCTATCGCCTGATGGCATCGCCCTGGATGCTGAGCCAGGCTATCGTGGGCCTGCTTTCCGTGGCTTATCTGACCGGGACGTGGAGTTCGCCCAAAGCGGGTGCCATGACGGCAAAATACGGTCGTGGTCCGGTGATGATTGGCTCCATCGCCATTATGCTCACCGGTTTATTACTGACGCTGATTTCCTCCCTTTGGGTCATTTTTGCGGGCATGCTGCTGTTTACGGCTGGATTCTTTGCCTCCCACTCGGTCGCCAGCAGCTGGATTGGCCCACGCGCGCGGCGCGCCAAAGGCCAGGCATCGTCACTGTACCTGTTCAGTTATTATCTCGGTTCGAGCATTGCGGGTACGCTGGGGGGCGTGTTCTGGCATAACTACGGCTGGAACGGGGTTGGCGCGTTTATCGCGTCAATGCTGGTGGTGGCGCTGATTGTGGGCAAACACATCCATCGCCGTTTACATTAAACGGTGTCAACGGAAGCCCCGTGACTGCGGGGCGGATGTTGCTCCGGGCCTGACAGACTAGAACATCCCCATCACTGACGATGCACCAATCAACTCTCTTACTGCATCAAGCGCCATCAGAGCAAACATAACCCAAACAAACGGATTCATAGATTACACCGCGTGGCTGATTTGCGTTCTGAAGCTAAGACTTCTTTATTATGGTTTGCCGGATGACTCTTCGCTAAGAAACCCGTCCTGGTTGTGGCCGTTATCGTCATTCTTCATATTCGCCCTTCTGACTATTGATGCTATCAATGCATTTATCAGCACCTGCTACACTCAAAGGCGTTTAATAACGGGGGATGCATGAAATTAGGCTTTGCGTGTAAGTTTCTGGATGCAGAATTCAAACAACCTTTTCCTTTCAAATCGACAACGCGCACCCGCTTTCTGAGTCTGGGAAGCGAAGAGAAAACCGCGCTGTTACGCGACCTGTCGATGACCAATTTACGCCATCTTTACCTCACCCTGGCGCAGCTCGCCACTCAGCCGCCCGCTCTTCGGATGATGCGCATTGGCAGCGATCTCCTGCCCCTTTTTACCGTGCCGGAAGCCCGCGTGCGATACCAGGCACTGTTGAGCGACCTTCTCCCGCTGTTCAGGCAGTGCGGCGAATTTGCCCGCGCCCACGACATCCGTCTCTCTTTTCATCCTGGTCAGTACTCGGTGCTCGCCTCAGACAACCCGCAGGTGGTGGAGCGTGCGCTGGAAGATGTGGAGTATCACGCGCTCTGTGCCGTTCATATGGGCTATGGCCGAACCTTTCAGGACTTTAAAATCAACATCCACATGAATGGTAAAGCGGGCATTGCGGGTTTCAGGCAGGCGTTTGGCCAGCTCAGCCCTGAAGCGAGGCTGATGCTGACGGTGGAGAATGATGAAATATCCTGCTCGCTGAACGACGTGTTGCAGGCGGGCGAGCTCTGCCCGATTGTGCTCGATATCCATCACCACTGGGTAAAAGAGAACGTCTTTATTGAGCCGGGCGATCCGCGCATTGCCCGGATTCTGGAGGCCTGGCGTGGCGTGCGCCCTGTCTTGCACTACTCGATGTCGCAGGAAGGAGTGATCCCCGTAGCCGGTTTTCCTGATCAGGCAACACTGGGCGTACCTAAGAGCAAACTGCGGGCGCATTCTGATTTCTATTTCAATCCCACCCTCAACGACTGGGCGCTCTCCTTTACCGGTTTCGACATCATGTGCGAAGTCAAAATGAAAAATATCGCCCGCGATGCGCTCTGGCGCACGACCTTATCGGGAAAATAGCATGCCCGATCATGATAGATAATGTTTATTAATGCAGCTTTTGATGCATATTCATTTGCCATGATGCTCGTTTATGATAGGTTTGAACCCTCTTTTGTTCAAACATTCCAGGAAACACCATGAACACGCACCCGGTTGGGGACATTATTCTGTCCACTGAAGCGATTGCCCGCGGCGTCAGCGAGGTCGCGAGAGCCATTAATCAGGATTTTAGCGACGCGGTAGTGGTAACCGTTGTGCCAGGCGGCACCTTCTTTACCGCCGATCTCACCCGTCAGCTCGCTTTCGATGTGCAGATGGACACGATTTCCTGCCCGCACACACCGGGCGATCGCAATAATGCATCGGAAATTGTCTACCACCAGAACATCAATATTCACAACAAGCACGTCATTCTCATTGATGATGCCATTGAATCCGGCGGCACAATGAAGCGCCTGGTGGAACACATTTCGCATCATTATTCCCCGGCGTCGGTCTCCGTTGCCGTACTGTTTGTAAAACCAGGCCGCGTCACCATCCCGGTGAAACAGTACTACGCCCTGGAAATGGAAAACGACGATCTGCTGATTGGCTATGGCATGCCGTGGGAAGGAAAATACCGCAATCTGCCTTTTGTTGCCCGCCTCGTAAAGTAAGCTGGCGCAAAGGCCGTCAACACCGAAATCTTTTTTCCAGAAGACCCATTGAAAAAGTCCTGACGCCAGGTTTTTGGTTCAGGACCGATCACATTCACTACCTCCCAGGTATTACAACAACCTCCTTCCCCCTCCCTAAAATGCATTTCCCCTGCATCTTAAAACACGGTTTTTTAAATTTAAGTGAAATTCTCAACATGCGAAAAATGAATAAGCGGGCAATGTTGTTAAAAGTAAATCAATTATGCTGAATCATATTTCGCTTAATTCAACAAAAAAACTGGATGGCTGATGGTTATTTCTACCGGATCGATCAATACATCGCCATTGATAGCCAAAAAGCTATCACAATTAACTTTACGAAAGTTTTAATCGATCAATCTCTAATTATTTACTTTTCCCTGCCGATACCAGATCAGTCGACAGAAGCTATGCACAGACAAAATGATTGACCTCACTAAGGAAAGGAAATGAAAAACAAAATTAGCGACCAAATGACAGGTTTGAGCATAAGAAAAAAACTGATGATCTCCTTTGGGATAATATTAGTGTTAATGCTCCTGATGTCCGTCAACTCGTTTTACCGTCTTAATGAAGCTAAAGATAAAATCTCTAAAATAGTGACAGCAGATTATCCGACCACCGCACTGGGAAATAATCTGATACGCGATGCCAACAACTCCTCTATTGATCTGCTCAACATACTTATTGATACTCGCCCTGAAGAAATAGAAAAGCTCAAGCATCAAATCGAGAGCAGAACAAATAAAATCAACGAGTTGTACGTCACCCTCAACGATGCCGCAGACGATGAACAATCCCAGACCCAACTGACTAAAATAAAGGCCCTGCGCCAGGAATACACCCAGTCACGGGGAAATGTCATTACTAAACTCGCCACCTCCCGCGACGCGGCAATAGCCGAATATGTCACAACAACCAAGCGTGCAGAAATTAATTACACTGAAGCAATCAATGCGTTCATCGAATTACAGCGCGATGAAATGCAAACATCTTATGATGACTTCCTGAGCGACTTCTCGGCGAGCCGGCTGGTGATGTCAGGGCTGTTTATACTGTGTCTTGCCATCGGGATTATCTTGTCAGTAATGATTTCTGCCGCCATTGTTTCGCCACTGAATCAGGCGGTCGAAGCAGCCAGCCGAATTGCCAGCGGCGATCTCGGCGAAGACATCAAAATTACCTCACGGGATGAAACCGGCCTGCTTGCCCGCGCTATTCATAATATGCAGGAAGAACTCAGACGGATCGTCACAGATATTCGCTCTGGCGCAGAAAATATTGCCACCGGCGCCACCCAGATTATGTCGGGCACGCGTGATCTGTCTGCCCGAACGGAAGAACAAGCCAGCTCCATCGAAGAAACCGCAGCCTCCATGGAACAAATTTCCGCCACGGTAAAAAATACAACGGATAACACCGTCAATGCCGTGCAGTTGTCTGAGATGGCCAGTTCCACCGCGAAAAATAACGGCAAGCTGATGGCGTCATTGACCACTGAAATTCAGAACATCAGCGGTTCAGCGGAAAAAATGTCCGACATTATTAACCTGATTGATTCCATCGCCTTCCAGACCAATATTCTGGCGCTAAATGCCGCCGTCGAAGCGGCACGTGCCGGAGAACATGGCCGGGGATTTGCGGTGGTGGCTCAGGAAGTGCGTAATCTTGCGCAGAAAACCACTACCTCATCGAAAGATATTCGTGCGTTGATCCTCAACGCGAACGAACAAACCGTACGCGGACTGGCGATGGTAAAAGAAGTGAATACCCGGATGGATGAAATGGTGGTGAACGTCGACAGCGTAACGCACATTTTAAAAGAGATTGAACAGGCCAGTAATGAACAGAGCGACGGTATTCACCAAATCCATATTGCCATCGGCCAGATTGATACCACCACACAACAGAATGCGGCGCTGGTCGAAGAGTCGGTTGCCGCCTCAAGCATGCTCAATGAGCAGGCCAGCTCAATGAATAAACTGGTGAGCGTGTTTCGCTTTTCCGCCGCCTGACCGTTAATTACGCGCGCCGCGAACACAAACAACCGGCCCGGTTCCCGCCAGGATAGAGAGGGGGAATCGGGCTGTTTTTTTGCTATCCTTGCTGACTGGCCTTTCCATCCACTCCCTCACAGAAGCTGGTACGCATGAAGAAAAATGAAAATTATGAATCCCTTACCCGCACCTTCAGTCGCCTGAGTAAATTTTCCCACCTCTCCGCCATCGCCGGATGGGACATGTTCGCCATGATGCCACCGGGCGGCAGCACCGCTCGCGGTGAAGCGCTGGCCGAGCTTGGGGTGCTGCAGCATCAGATCCTGACCGACAAACGCGTCGGCGAGTGGCTGCACAATGCATTAGCCGAAGATCTCAATGATGTGGAGCAGGCCAACCTGCGTGAGATGACCCGTCATTATCAGCAGGCCGCCTTGCTGCCTGAAAGCCTGGTCGAAGCCAAATCGCTGGCAGGCAGCCGGTGCGAGCACGCCTGGCGCACCCAACGCCCGGCTAATGACTGGGCTGGCTTTAGCGCCAACCTGAAAGAGGTGGTCAAGCTGAGCCGCCAGGAAGCACACATTCGCGCCGACGCGAAAGGATGCTCCCCTTACGACGCGCTGCTCGACATCTTCGAACCGGACATGACCAGCGCACAGCTGGATGTACTCTTTGCCGACCTGAAAGCCTGGCTGCCGGATCTGCTGGCAAACGTGGTTGAAAAGCAGTCCCGCGAATCCTTGATTGTCCCGCAAGGCCCCTTCCCGACCGCCACCCAGCGCGAGCTGGGTTTAGAAGCCATGACTCTGTTGGGCTTTGATTTTAACGCCGGACGACTGGACGTCAGCGCCCATCCGTTCTGCGGCGGCGTGCCGGAAGATGTGCGCATCACTACCCGCTACGATGAAAACGAACTGCTCAGCGCGCTGTTCGGCGTGGTCCACGAAACCGGGCATGCCCGTTATGAGCAAAACCTGCCGCGCCAGTGGCTGGGGCAGCCGGTGTCACTGGCACGTTCAACGGCGATTCATGAATCCCAGAGTCTCTTTTTTGAAATGCAGCTTGGCCGCAGCGATGCGTTCCTGAAACAGCTTCTGCCTGCCATTGTGCAGCGCTTTGGTGCGCAGCCTGCGTTCGAGGAAAGTAACTTTATCGCCTGGAACCAGCGCGTGAAGCCGGGCTTTATTCGTGTAGATGCCGACGAAGTCAGCTACCCGGCGCACGTGATTCTGCGCTATGAGATTGAACGGGCGCTGATCGACGGTGATATCGAGGTGGACGACATTCCCGGCCTGTGGAATGAGAAAATGCAGGCATGGCTGGGCTTGTCTACCGAGGGCAACTATCAGAATGGTTGTATGCAGGACATCCACTGGACGGACGGCGGTTTTGGCTACTTCCCGTCTTACACGCTGGGTGCCATGTATGCCGCGCAACTGTTCAATGCTGCCCGCACCGCATTACCGGGACTGGATAACGCCGTCGCCAACGGCGATTTCTCCGCCCTGTTTGACTGGCTGCGCCAGAACATCTGGCAGCACGGCAGCCGTTTCTCCACCTCACAGTTGATTGAGCAGGCCACGGGGGAAGCCCTGAACAGCCGCTACTTCCGTGAGCATTTAACAACGCGGTATTTGTAAGCCTCTCAGCGCCGGATGACGGCTAACGCCTTATCCGGCCTACGGTTTCACGCTTTTCCCTCTTGCCACGCTCGCAGGCAGCTCGCTTTTCCCCCTCGCCCCTTTGGGGAGAGGGCCGGGGTGAGGGGAAAAATGCCGCCACTCCTCGTTTTGTACATCCCGTTACACGCTGAAACCAATGACTCACGGAAGGGTTGTGTTTACAGGGATATAGTGTTTTCAACGGCCCCGCAGTGGGGTTGAATGAAAAACCAAATTCGAGGATATCAGAATGAAAAAAGTATTAGCTCTGGTTGTTGCCGCTGCAATGGGTCTGTCTTCTGTTGCTTTCGCTGCTGACACTGCTACCACCACCGTGGCACCGGCTGCAACCACCGCAACTGCGACAACTGCTGCACCGGCTGCGAAAGCGCCAGTGAAAAAAGTTCACAAGCATAAGAAAGCCGCAGTACAGAAAGCGCAGGCTGCCAAAGTGAAAAAACATCACAAAAAAGCGGCCACTAAACCGGCTGTAGAGCAGAAAGCGCAGGCGGCTAAAACCACCAAGCATCATAAAAAACACGTGAAACACGCCGCTAAACCGGCTGTAGAACAGAAAGCACAAGCGGCTAAAACCACTAAGCACCACAAAAAACACGTGAAACACGTTGCTGCTAAACCTGCTGCTCAGCCAGCTGCATAAGTTACCGTGTAACACCTGCCTGATAGCAAGGTAGAGTCTGACATCGGCGCTGAACCTTCGGGTAAAGCGCCGTTTTTCTCTGGAGGGCGTATGCTGCGACGTTACCGTTTTGAGTTTATTTTGCTGATGTTGATTATCTGCGCGCTCATCGCCTTCCGGTTCTATCTTTCCTGATGTAGCACGCTGATTTTACTCCCACTTTTTAACCGTCCCGTCTATAGTTAAGTACCAGGGTTACTTTTAAAAAACATAATTACCCCACCAGAGTGAGATATGCGAAAAACCGCTGTGCTATTACTGGGATCGATTTTTCTTTTCTCCGCGAACGGTCATGCTGATGATGGCGACGAAAACGCCATCAGCGCCCGTGATGTGAAAACCCTGTTTTTTGGTCAGGATGACAGAGTCCCCGTCTCTGCGCCCACGCGATCGCCGTGGGATGCCATCGGCCAGCTGGAAACAGCGAGCGGCAATCTGTGTACCGCCACCCTGATTTCCCCTCATCTGGCCCTTACCGCCGGACACTGCCTGTTGACGCCGCCGCACGGTAAACCAGACAAAGCCATCGCTCTGCGTTTTGTGTCGCAAAAAGGCAGCTGGCGCTATGAGATCCACGGCATTGAAGGTCGTGTGGATTCATCGCTGGGTAAACGGCTTAAGGCCGACGGTGATGGCTGGATTGTGCCCGCCTCCGCCGCCTCCTGGGATTTCGGCCTGATAATTCTGCGCAACCCGCCCTCCGGCATTACGCCGCTGCCTATTTTTGTGGGGGACAAAGACGCATTGACTGAGGCGCTGAAAGCGGCAGACCGCAAAGTTACCCAGTCAGGTTACCCGGTTGACCATCTGGATACGCTGTATACACACCACGACTGTGTGGTGACCGGCTGGGCGCAGAACAGCGTGCTGTCGCACCAGTGCGATACCCTGCCCGGTGACAGCGGCTCGCCGCTGATGCTCAAAACCCCGGAAGGCTGGCAGTTGATAGCGGTACAAAGCTCGGCCCCGGCGGCGAAAGATCGCTGGCGCGCCGACAACCGCGCCATCTCCGTCACCGGTTTTCGTGACAAGCTCGAAGCACTCTCGCAGTAACCTACCCCTGCTTTTGCTGCTGGCGCAGCGTTAAAATGTGCGCCAGCGGCATCGGCTCACTGAAGAAATAGCCCTGTAGCTGATCGCACCCGGCGAGGCGTAGCAACTTCATCTGTTTTTCGTTTTCCACCCCTTCAGCCACCACCAGCATGCCCAGCGCACTGGCGATACGGATAGTCCCGCTGACCAGCGCCGAGGCTTGCTCATCGTCATCCACCAGCCCGGCCAGTGATTTGTCGATTTTGATGGTTTCAAAATGGAAGCGGCGCAGATAACCAATACTCGAATAGCCGGTGCCAAAATCATCCAGCGCCACCGCCGTTCCCAGCGCTTTGAGGTTAGTGACCGCAGAATGCGCACGTTCCGGGTTTTCCAGTACGTAGGTTTCGGTCACTTCCAGCTGCAGGCGCGCCGCCGGGAAGCGGGTGCTCTCCAGCGCGCTGGCCACTTTCGACTCGAAATCCGGATCACGGAACTGTGCCGGAGAGATATTGACCGACAGCTTGAGGTCGCTGAACGGTTGCAGATCGTTACAGGCGCGGCGCAGCACAAACTGACCCAGGGCATAAATCAGCCCGCTGGTTTCGGCAATGGGAATAAACTCGTCGGGTTTAAGCTCGCCACTGGGGCGACGCGGCCAGCGCACCAGCGCCTCGACGCCCGTCATGGCCAGACTGCGGGCATCGACAATCGGCTGATACCAGACGTCGAACTCGTCGGCATCCAGACCACTGCGAATATCATTCTCGATCATCAGTTGCCGCTCGCGCACGCTGTTAAGCTCGGCATCATAGTGGGTGACGCGGCCTTTGCCGGTGCTTTTTGAGTGGTACATGGCGATGTCGGCGCGGCGGAAAAGCTCGGAGCTGGAGGTGGTCATCAGCGTTCCACTGGCGATCCCGATGCTGGCCCCGATGTGAATCGTTCGTTTGCTGACTTTGATCGGTTTGTTCAGTGCTTCCAGCGCTTTTGCTGCAAAATCAGCGGCTTTTTCTTCTGCCCAGGGGCCGCTGATGGTCATGGCAAATTCATCGCCCCCCATGCGCACCAGGGTGCCATCCGTAGGTACTTTTTCACTCAGGATCTGGGCGACGGTGACAATCAACCGGTCGCCGACGTCATGCCCGTAGATATCGTTGACGTCCTTGAAGCCATCAAGATCGATAAACACCACGCTGATGCGGTTGGTGTCACCCATCGCGCTTAAGTTATCGAGTTTTTCAATCAGTGCGCGGCGGTTAGGCAAGCGGCTGAGCCAGTCGGTAAAGGCAATGCGGCGGGCAATTTTCTCCCCTTTCGCCAGCTTATACAGCCCGGCGCTGCTGAGCACGATAAACAGCAAAATCAGCCCTGAGGCTAACATGGCAATCTGGCGAATGTTATCCGCCGCGGCGTTGGCTGCTTCAGCACCCGGCAGGCGCGGGTTCCAGTTCAGCCAGCCCAGCACTTCACCTGCCGAGCTTTCCAGCGGCACGCTGGAGAGATCCGGTTTTTCTGCTGTAAAGGCCAGGCCGGATATCTGGAAGGTATCACCCAAATCATTGAGAATTTGTTTGTTGAGGTGGCGGGTGATCACCAGATAGCGGCGCATGTCGCCCACATTTTGTAACTGGCCGATCATCGGGCGAATAATACTGATGCCAATAAAGGCCACCCCTTCCCGGGTGCGGGTGATCCCGGCGTAAATCTGATTGTTCTCTTCAAGCCCGGCGGCATTGTTACGAATCAGGGCCTGCAGGCCGCGGCCAAAAAAGTCGAGTGAGTGTTCATTAAACGGCGTGCTACGAAACGATCCCCACACCACATTGAAGTTTTCATCCAGCACGAAGGTGCCATCATAGAGATTATTGACTTTGAACCCGGCCCCCCAGGTGTGGTAAAGCCACTGGGCATCCAGCTGCGGGCGATACACTTCACGCACCGCGTCATCCCAGACGGCGTTATCAATGACCAGAGATTTCACCCGATTCACCGAGGTCTGAATCGCCCCCTGCACCGATAATGCCGTGCGGTGTTCATCAATTTCATTGGTTTTGGTGCTGATGAGATGCAAAGACAGGTACAGCAGGGCAACAATGGAAACAATTAAGCCAATACCCGCCATAAAGACCATGACGAACAGTGTTTTTGCGCGCGGAATATTACGCCAGCTAAACGGGTTCAACATTCTCCATCCCTCATATCCTGGCCGAATAAAAGTAATCGTTTGTTTTTCGTTAGCTTAAGCGTAATACAGAAGAGAAAATTCGCTGCCACTCATTGCGGCAGCGAACGCATCAGGCGAGTTTTATTAAAATCATGCCCAGAATTAACAGCACCAGCCCGGCCCAGCCTTTTTTATTCAGCCGCTGGCCGAACAGGATCCAGCCTGCGGCAAGGGTCGCGGCGATACCAAAACCACCCCACAGGGCGTAGGCCACGGATAAATCAATGCCTTTTACCGCCTGCGACAGCGCACTGAACGCGCCAAGCACCGCCAGTAATGACCCGACACCGTACAGCTTATGGCGAAAACCTGAGGAGAATTTCAGTAAAATATTGCCGATAATTTCGAGGATAATCGCCAGCGCCAGCCAGGCGGCGTGAATCCATTCAAACTGTTGCATTTGAATGCTCCTGCTTCGCTGCTTTCACCGTGCGGGTCCCGGATTTAATCAGAACGATCCCGCAGACCAGCGTTGCCAGTCCGGCCACCTTCATAACGGTGAGCGTTTCGCCAAAGATGGCCACACTGAACAGGGTAATCAGCAGGATACCAATCCCCTCCCACAATGCGTAAGCCACGCCGAGGGCAATCTTTTTAACCGCGAACGACAGGAAAATATAGGAGATGGCGATCATCACCAGCATTAAAATGAATCCCGCGTTGCCGCCAGATTCCGTTGCCCATTTCATCGACAGGGTGCCAGTAATTTCAGCCACGATGGCCAGTGCTAATAATATCCAGTAAAACATGATTCTTCTCCTGCTTGAGAATAAATACAGCAAGACTTACCCGCGCGGGGAAGCCAAAAATAAAAAGTAAAAACAGGCAGAGAGAAGGAGACTACAGCGCGTTGCGCCAGTGTTGTTCACCGCACAGCAGGCAGGTAAAGGAGAGTTGGAGGGAACGACCAGAAATAAAGGTTCTGAACAGATTATCCATAAAATTACAATTTCCGCGCCTTGCTTCTCATCGTGGCGGAACGATTGTCCTCAGTAGCAAACACGCCTCATATTTAACACTAATGAGATTTTACTCACAAGCGATTTGCAATTCTTTACGCCAAAAACAAGTGCTTATCGGGTATTTTAATCCTGCCCTCTGTTTTCCAGAGGGCAGTTTAAGAATAAGTCTGATTACTCTCCGGCTTTTTCTGCCATCGCCCGTTCTTCCGCCAGTAAATTCCAGGACGAAATAAAAAGCCCTGCAATTAATGGCCCCAGCACAAAACCATTAATACCGAAGAACTGCAGGCCACCAAGCGTGGTGAGCAGGATTAAATAATCCGGCATGCGGGTATCTTTCCCGACCAGCAGCGGGCGAAGAATATTGTCCGCAAGGCCGACCACAACAACAAAATAGAACGTCATCGCGATAGCGGTGCCCGTTTCTCCAGTGGAGAAGAGGAAAATCACCGCCGGGATCCAGATTATCGCCGTGCCCACCGCCGGAATCAGCGACATAAAGGCCATCAGCGCCGACCACAGCAGGCTGCCGTTAAAGCCCGCAAACCAGAACGCCGCGCCGCCTAGAGCGCCCTGCACAATGGCCACCACCAGCGTGCCTTTCACCGTCGCGCGGGAAACACCGGCAAATTTATGGAACAGGCGGCGTTTAATTTTGTCGGTCAGCGGAATGGCGACGAATATTTTACGTACCAGTTTTGAACCGTCTTTGAGTAAAAAGAACAGCAGATAAACCATCATACAAAAACCAATGGTCAGCCCAAGGGTATTTTTCCCGATGACCACTGCGCTGCCCGCGAGATAACGCCCTGCGCCTAATGCCAGGCTGGAGATTTTTTCCCGGATGGTGCTGACGGAGTCAAAGTCGTTATCGCGCAGATAACTTCTTGCCCAGTCAGGCAAATGTGCGATGCCATCACTCAATAATTGCGGCAGATCGGTGGCGTTATTTTGTAAACGCTGATAGAGCGCATTGAGTTCAACGATTAATGATGAAATCACCATCATGAGTGGAATAAACACAATCACGCATATCAGCAGTACGGTAAGTAAAGAGGCCACACCGTCACGCCCGCGCAGTAATACACTGAGCTTAATACGCAGTGGGTAAAAAATAAGCGCTAAAATTACGGCCCAAATAATGGCGGAATAATAGGGTTGGATCAGGCTGAAAAAGGCCATGCTGACCAATAACAGCAACACAATAAAAAAGAAATTATTCACTTTCAACGTCGTCATCTTCGCCATCCATTGGTTAAACTGTTGATAAGTGTAGTGCGTATCTTATTGATTGTAAAAAGCCTGGGTGTGGGGCTGGCAATGAATGAGGGATTAAATGGGGAGCTACATTGTTAATTTGAGCGGTTTTTTCCCCTCACCCTAGCCCTCTCCCCAGGGGAGAGGGAACCGATCGTGCCCGTAGGCTTGTATGGGGATCACTCAGCCCTCAGAGCCATGAATTGCACAGCGTTGAGCCCGGCGTGTTTTTCACCCTCACCCTAACCCTCTCCCCAAAGGGGCGAGGGAACCGATCGTGCCCGTAGGCTTGTATGGGGATCACATAGCCCGCTGAGCCATGAATTGCACAGCGTTGAGCCCGGCGTGTTTTTCACCCTCGCCCCTTGGGTGTTCGTACCAAAATGAATTGCACTGCGTTGAGCCCGGCGCGTTTTTCACCCTCGCCCCTTTGGGGAGAGGGCCGGGGTGAGGGGAATGGCCGCACCTTACCTACACCAGCCTGATCCCCGCATCGACAAAAAACTGCGCCCCCGTCAGGCCGCGCGCATCATCGGAGGCCACAAACAGCGCCATGGCCGCCACGTCGCGCCCTTCCAGCACAATGTCCAGCGACTGCATGGCCTGAATCTCTTTTTCCGACTCCGGTGTGCGCCACAACGCCTGCTGGCGCGGCGTCGAAATCGCCCCTGGCACAATGCAGTTCACCCTGATCCCAAACGGCCCCAGCTCCCGCGCCAGGGTCTGGTTCAGCCCCACTATTGCGGCTTTTGAGGTGGTGTAACCCGCCATACCCGGCCGCCCTTTCATAAACGAGGTGGAACTGGTGAGGATAATCGCCCCACCGTGACCTTCTTTCATTAGCGCTGCCACCGCCTGACTGGCGAAAAACTGGTGATCGAGATTCACCGCCAGGCTTTCTCGCCAGCCGTCCGGCTCAATGGCTAACGTGTCGGTGCGGTCGTCACGGGCGGCGTTGTTAATCAGCACGTCAATGCGCCCTTCCTGCCCGGCAACGTCCTCAATCACCCTGCGCAGCGCGGCGATGTCGCGGATATCCATCTCATGAAAGCTGGCCCCGGTCTCCTGCGCAACCGCCTCTCCGGCCTGCGCATCAATGTCGAGAAAATGCACCCGGCTCGCCTGCTGGCTGAAGGCTCGCACCAGATCCGCGCCAATGCCGCTGGCCCCACCGGTTATGACCACTACCTTGTCGTCTAAACTCCCGTAACGGGTATAACGATGTTCAGTCATTTCTCACTCTCTTCGGACGCCAGCAATGCCTGCATTATAGCGCCGTCGAGGGTATCGCGATCGGCACCGAGCAGGTAAGCAATGGTGGCTCCGGCATCGGCCATCCGGTACGGCCCATATTTATGGCGATCGTGGTAGTAACCCTTGCGAATGCCCGCGCCCCAGCCCAGCAGCACGCCGTAATTGGAGGTGTGCGCCGTCTCCGCCGTTGGCTTTTGCGGACCGTGATTTGCCCCCGGTGCCACCACCGGACAGATGTCCTCCCCGGTGACGCTGGTGCCCCACACAAAGCCGCTGTTGTAGGTGAACAGCACGTCTCCGGCAAATTCTCCCCAGTAGCCCGCGCTGGCAGCATCTTCTTTGCGCAGCGCCCAGGCCACGGCGCGATGGGTTTTGCCGTTATGGGTAATCGACCAGTTGCGCAGCAGGTGCAGCACCGTCTCCTGAACCTGAGCGTATTCCTCCTGAGGCACAATACCGTGCTGGTTGATGTAAATCTCAAGCCCGCCTCGCTCGTCCTTCAGCCAGACCTGGCTTTTGCTGACCACGGGTAACCCGGCGGCGTCCAGCACCACCAGCCCGTGTTTTGCCAGGTAGCGGTTTACGTCGCACATAAAGTGGTTCGGTACCGCACCGTGATCCGAGGCCAGCAGCAGCGTGGTGTCGCTGTCTGCCTGCGCCAGAATGCGCCCGATGGAGCGGTCCAGCACCTGGTAACATTCGCGGATCACCGCTTCAAAACGCGGTGCCTGCTTCGGGTCGTAAAACGGTGAACTCGGGTCATATTGCCCGAGGCAAAGGTGGTGGGATTCATCAATCAGGTGGTGCACCGCCGCCCATAGTGAGAAGCCGTGCTGATGGGTTAAGCGCACAGAACTTTCAGCCAGCCACAGCGACTGGTTTTTCGCATCCTGCAATGTGGAGGCAAGGTACGGCTCATCCGGGGAGGCTTTCACCGCCCACTGGCTGTAAAACGGCCCGAGTTCATCGATAAGCGTCTTAGCCAGTTTTTCGTCAGAGGCAATGCGCTTCGGGTAAGTGATTTCACTCTGAATCAGTTCAATATGCGGCGCCAGGCTTGCCAGCCAGAAACGGACGTTTCCCCCTTCAGCGGCTTCGCCCAGCGGCAACCAGTCGCTCCACAGCCCCGGTTTTAGCGTCACGTCATCATCCGCTGCACTCAGCGTCAGCGTACGCGCATTCAGTGACAACGTCACGTTATCAGTGTGTGCTGAGTGGATTGTCAGCCGATAATCGCCCTTTTCGTTCTGCACCAGCGGCTGCCACAAGCCCTTATCGTGATAGGCCAGAGGCGAAGACGGCGGCCAGCCGAGTGTCTGCTGGCGCGTTTTCGGCGGCGCGTCGAAACGCACATGGTCGGTGGTAAATATTGCGGGCGTGGCAAAGGTGTACGGACAGGGTTCCGCCGCCGACCAGTACGGCGACAGCGTGAAATGCGGCTCCGGCGAGGCCACACTTTCCGGGAAGTGCACCAGGGCGGCGCGCAGCCCCTTCTCTTCCAGTTTTTTCAGCAGCGGCTGCGTCCCCGCATAGTCCGCCGGTTGCGCCTGCCCGCGCCAGGCGGTGCCCGGTGCCTGGCCGGAGATAAAGCTCGCCCAGTTCACATCGCCCCAGGCGGAAATGTACGGCAGCAGCTCGGTCGCCGCCCCCTCTGCCAGCATCCGGCTGATGTGAGGCAGCACGCCCTCGGCGGCAAATTTCTGAATCAGCGGCATCATGAGCCCATCGACGCCAAACACAATCACTTTCCTGCTCATCACATCCCTCTGGGTTAATTCAGTCGCACGCCGCTGTCGGCATCAAACAGGTGGGCATGGCGGGCGTCCGGGGCAATTTTCAGGGTTTCGCCCGGCTGCGTGGTGACGCGCTGATGGAACAGCGTGGTCACTTTTTTCTGCCCGATGTTGAGCAAAATCTGGGTTTCCGATCCGGTCGGCTCCACCACGTTGACCTGCGCATCAATGGCGGAACCCGGCGTCAGCACAAAGTGCTGCGGGCGCACGCCGTAAATCACCCGTTGCCCCACGTCCAGCCCGTTGCTCTGCTCGACCGGCAATGCGATGCCGTCGTCGGTGAGCACCACGCCCTGCCTGTCAACGCGCCCGGTGAACAGGTTCATCGACGGCGAACCGATAAAGCTGGCCACAAAGGCGTTCGCCGGGCGGTCGTACAGCTCCAGCGGCGTGCCCACCTGCTCAATGTGCCCGTCACGCAGCACCACGATGCGGTCGGCCATGGTCATGGCTTCAATCTGGTCGTGGGTGACGTAAATCATGGTGGTGTTGAGCCGCTGATGCAGGGCTTTAATTTCCGTGCGCAGTTCCACGCGCAGCTTGGCGTCGAGGTTGGAGAGGGGTTCATCGAACAGGAACAGGCGCGGATGACGCAAAATCGCCCTGCCCATCGCCACGCGCTGGCGCTGCCCGCCGGAAAGCTGCGACGGTTTACGCGCCAGCAGCGGCGTCAGGCCTAAGGTTTCTGCCGCCTGCTGCACCTGCTTATCGATCTTCGCTTTGTCTACGCGCTGCATTTTGAGCGAAAAACCGAGGTTCTCCGCCACCGTCATATGCGGATAAAGCGCGTAGTTCTGGAAGACCATCGCCATGTTGCGATCCTGCGGCGAGAGATCGTTAATCACCTCGCCGTCGAGCACCAGTTCGCCGCCGTCGATGCTCTCCAGCCCGGCAATCATCCGCAACAGGGTGGATTTTCCGCAGCCAGACGGCCCCACCAGCGCAATAAACTCGCCGTGGTGAATGGTCAAATCAAGACCGGGAATAATGGTCTGCCCGTTAAAGGTCTTTGCGATGTTGTTTAGAGTCAGCGTTGCCATGATTAATCCTTAAGTCCACCGGCGGTGAGGCCGTGTACCAGATAGCGGCGCACCAGCAGCGTAAAGGCCACCACCGGAAGCATCACCAGGGTGCCGCTGGCGGCGATTTTGCTCCACTCCCACCCTTCGTATTGCAGGAAGTTCACAATGGCGACCGGGGCCGTAATGGCGTTGGTGCGGGTGAGGATGAGCGCGTAGAAAAAGTCGTTCCACGAGAAGATGAAACAGAGAATGGCGGTCGCCGCGAGGCCGGGTTTCACCAGCGGCAGCGACACGCGCCAGAAGCTGCCCCACAGCGAGCAACCGTCCATCCACGCCGCCTCTTCCAGCGCCACCGGCACGGCGGAGAAAAACGTCTGCATCAGCCAGATAACAATTGCCAGGTTAAAGGTGAGGTAGACAATCGCCAGGCCAATGATCGTGTCCTGCAGGCCGAGCCAGCGCCAGGCAAGGAAGAACGGAATGGTAAAGGCGATGGGCGGTGCCATGCGTGTGACCAGGATCCACAGCGCCACGTAGCGGCGAGCGCGAAAGCGCCAGCGGGTGAGCACCCAGGCGGCAGGCACCCCCAGCAGCAGCGAGAAGACCGTCGAGAGCACGCTGACCATCAGGCTGTTGCCAAAGGGCTGCAAAAAATTCCCGGCGATCAACTGGCGATAGGCCTCCAGCGTCGGCGTGAAGAACAGCGTCAGTTCGAAGGCGTCCAGCGACGGGCGCAACGACATAATCACCATCCATAAGAACGGGGCTAGGAACAGTATGAGCAGCAGTAACGCCGCCAGCGTGCGCTTTCCTTTGAAGCGCCAGGTTTTACGCCGCACGGGGGCATACGCCGCCACCCGGCGTTCGTCAGTTTGTTGCACTGTCATCGTTCCACCCCGCGCGGCCAATCAGCCAGCTTAAAATGAACACCCCGACCAGGATCACGACCGCAATGGCGCTGCCGTATCCCCACCAGGAGAAGTTAAAGGCCTGGATGAAGCCGTAGTAGTTGGTGACTTCGGTGACCGACCCCGGCCCGCCGTCTGTGAGGATGTAGATCAGCGGAAAGGCTTTGAAGCTGTCGATCAGGCGAAAGAGAATGCACACCGCCAGCACCGGTTTGAGGTGCGGAAAGACGATGTAGCGGAAAATGTTGAACGACGATGCGCCGTCGAGACTCGCCGCTTCCCGCGGTTCGTTGGGCACCATTTGCAGCGCCGCCAGCACCATCAGCATGGTGAAGGGGAACCACTGCCAGACGTCCGCCACCACAATCGCCCACAGCGCGGTGCTCGGGTTGGCGATGAGCGAGTCCAGCGGCATATCAAAGCGGTCCAGCACCTGATGCAGCGGGCTGATGTCCGGCGTGTAGATGATTTTCCAGATAAGCGCAACGATGATCGGCGGCAGCACCATCGGGATCAGCAGCAGCGTGCGCACGCCGTTGAGCAGCCGCGACGGGCCATTCAGCAGCATCGCCAGCAGCAGGCCAATCAACACCTGGAACACCACGCTCACCACCGACAGCTTCACCTGGGTGACCAGCGAGTTGAGAAAGCGGTCGTCATGCAGCAACTGCTGGTAATTCACCAGCGGGTTGCTGAAGGTGAAGGTCGCCTCCGGGTTGGTGAGGCTGAACGGCGTCAGGCTGGTTATCAGCAACGCCGCAGCCGGGACCAGGGTTAACAGCGTCAGCACGGCGAGCGACGGCGATAACCCCAGCAGCCAGGCAGTGCGCTGGCGGTGTCGCCAGCTTTTGACTTTAGCCATCTCGACCATCTTAGATTTTTGCTCCGGCGCGTTTAAGATCGGCGATGGTTCCCGCCTGCGCCTGGGCCATCGCCTCTTTCGCGGAAAGCTGCCCGGAGGCAATCAGCGCAATGGCCTTGTTCAGTTGCTGATCCACCTGCGGGTAGAACTCGACGGTGCGGTACTTCATGTAACCGCCCTTGCCTGCCTGGTCGATGGCATCGATGGACAACTGCGCCAGATCGACACCGTTGATGACCTGTTTGCTGCGAAATTCCTGCGAGTCGAGATCGCTGCGACGGGTCGGCGAACCGTATCCGGCGGCCAGCGCACGGGCGGTCATCTGTTTCGACAGCGACCACTGAATAAACGCCCAGGCCGCCTCTTTGTTCTTCGACCCGGCCGGAATGCCCAGCGCGTGGGTTGCCATGCCAGGGAATGCCCCTTTCGGCCCGCTGACCATCGGCCCGAAGTGCGCCGTTTTCAGGGTGCGCGATGTCTGCGCATTGCCAAGCTGCGCCAGGTAGGTCTGGCTGGCATCGGAGAAGTTCACCTTGCCCTGCTTCAGCGCCTGCAACGACTGGTCGGCGGTATAGGTGATGCCGCCGTTCGGGCCAAAATCGCGAATTAAGCGAGCAAAATAGTCCGCCGCCTGCACCGCTTCCGGCGTATCCAGCGTCGGGAAGAGATCGTCCGGCGGCGTGCGGAACACGTTGCCGCCGAAGGCCTGCAGATAGGGAATAAAGGTCCAGCCGTAGTGGTTGTCGGTCACATACCCTGCCACGCGCTCTTTCTTGTTCACCGCCTGCAACACCTTCACCAGCTCGTCGGTGGTTTTCGGGAACTCCAGCCCAGCCTGCTGGATGAGATCGTAACGCGACGACCCCGCCAGCATGGCTTCCACCACATACGGAATGCCGTACAGCTTGCCGTCGCGCCCGGTTTCTGCCGCCAGGGTGGCGGGCAAAAAGTCCTGCAATCCCCAGTCTGCCGGGGTCAGGTTCGGGTTGGTGATGTACTCATCGAGCGGCGTCAGCCAGCCGGCGTTGATCCAGCGGCTAGTGTAGATAAAGGTGACGTTGACTACGTCATAGGCCGACCCGCGCGTCGACAGTTCGAGGTCGGCGCGCTGGTTGTAGACCGGGAACGCGGGGGTATCGAGCTGCACTTTTGCCCCGGTCAGGGCTTCAAACTCCGGCAGCCACTGGCGAATCAACTGCGGCCAGGCGGTGCTGAAGGTGGAGACGTTAAGCGTGACGCCGTCGTACTTGCGCGCCACGTTTGCGCCACGCGCGATGGCCGGGATCATGCTGTAGACCCCGAACGCCGCCATGGCTTTGAGTAAATCACGACGCTGCATAGTTCACTTTCCTGTCCTGGTTTTCAGTGCCGGAGCCGTTGGCGGCATCCTGCGGGCGGGCGACGGTGCGGCTGCGGCTGCCGTCAATGGCCACGGCCTGCTCGCCTTCGATGGTGACGCGGCGCACGAGGCGCGGCTGGTCGCCGTAGTCGTTGACGGCGTAATGCTGGGTGCTGCGGTTATCCCAAATTACCACGTCGTCCTGCTGCCAGTTCCAGCGCACGGTATTTTCGAGGCGGATAATGCGGTTTTGCAGTAATTCAAAAAGCTGCGCCGATTCGCGGCTGCTAAAGCCAACGATTTTCTTCACAAAGTGGCCGAGTAATAACGCCCGCTCGCCCGTAACCGGGTGAACATGCACCACCGGGTGTTCGGCTTCATATACCGATGAGACGAAGACTTTTTTATGGTGATTGATGCGATGTTCTTCGGTGACAATACGTTCTGCTCCGTAGTCGTAGTTATTACTGTGAACCGCACGCAGCGAGCCAACGAATTGTTTTAAGGATTCCGGCAGTTGTTCGTAGGCTAATACGGTATTGGCCCAGACGGTGTCGCCGCCATATTCCGGGATAGTGACGCCGCGCAGAATGGATATTTTCGGGAAGGCGTCCACAAAGGTGACGTCAGTGTGCCAGGAGTCCGCCCTGCCACCGCCTTTTGAGGCATCCAGTTCGAACAGTTTGGTGCCCGCAGGCGCGGGAACCGTGGGGTGCGCCACGATTTTACCCAGACGCGCACCAAAGGCCTGATGGGCCTCATCCGTTAAATGACTCTGTTTGCGGAAGAATAAAACCTTATATTTTACGAGTGCATTTTCTATTTGCTGAATATGCTCATCATCGAGTTCCGCCGAGAGCGAAATATTGCGCACTTCTGCGCCGATGTTGCCCGCGACGGGGCGAATATCCAGTAAATCCGTATTGAGACGGGCAATGTTGCCTGATGCGGTCATGGTTGTTTTCCTTCAAAATTGTCCGGAAAACCACTCTAGTAATAAATCTGATGCGATTAAAAAGACTAATTGGTAATAAATATATTAAGCGCTTTTGACTAAGCTAAGTTGAGAATTAGAAATAGAAAGGTGTGTGGTGGAATATGTTGTATTTGTAGCGTGATAAAGGGAATTGGTTTTTGATCACGGTCAGATTATGGAGGGATTGTGTTGCGGGGGGATGGGTTTATTAAACGGACTGGTCGTGTATTTAGTGCTGTGGATATATTTTCTTGGGCGTGATGTTATTAATGGATTTCGAATACGTTATATTTTTCGGGAATATTAATTAGCGTGATTTGCCGTGGAATGCAAAAGCGGGAGTTTGTTGCGTTGCGATTTTGCGAGCCTGCTTCCGGGAATGCGGCTTGTCACGTCGTTGATATCATTGTATCTTTTCGCCGCGCCTGCAAAATCAGGCGTCGGGATTGGAACCCCGGACAACCTTATCGATGACACGAAGTCTGTTTGTGTCGTACGCTTTGCTACACCTCAATGGTGGGCTGGGCGGGGGCATCGCAAGATGCGCCGGTTTCGATAAGGCCGGTAGTTCCAACCTCGCTCAGTCCATCGCCATGAGATTGGAACCTCTGTCGGTGGAATTCAAAAAACACTTATCGAGGCTGCCAATATGGCTACTACCCTAACCCCTGTACACGCTTTATTAACCCTGCCCTTTAACCACGCCACCGATTTCACCGAACTGGCCGACAACTGCGAACGCTTTGTTGAGGTACTGGTCGAGTCTGACGATCCCACTGAAAAGCTCGCCCTTTGTGGTCGCCTGTCCGCTTGTCTCTCTATATTGAAACAAACGCTGTATGAACCTGTGCCGGAGCACCTGCGGGAATATTTGACGATTGATTCGTGGCCGACACGCTTGCCGGAATTCAACCCCGAGACCGATGCGCTATGCCGCTACTGTGAAGAACTCGCGCAACTGACGATGCAGAACTCGCTGACTGAACAGCAAAAGAGAGTGTTTGAAGATTTGCTGTTTGAGCTGGTGGGCTATTTTAGCGACAGACTGAAAGCACCGAGATGGATGAGGACAGCGGAGGGAGTAGTGGAGATTGAGGGGGTGAGTTAGTTCAGGCGGTTTGTCGATTCCCATGATTTAAAAGTCAGAGGATCGATCCTGTAGGCCGGGTAAGCGAAGCGCCACCCGGCATTTTTCAGACCTGGAGAAATCTGTTTTACCGACTCCGTTCATGTTCATCTTGATTTACGTTCTGTGCTCGCTCAAAAGCTTTTGAGCTTCCTCCAGTGAAATGCCATGCCCATTTTCTATTTCGCGTTTGGCCGCAAGTATCATTTTCAACAAGGCATCGGCCTGCTTTTCCATTTCGTCTTGTTTAGCGGGCAATTCTGGTGTTGACTCGCTCATGATTTTCCTTTCAATGATTGTAGTTAGATGGTTACAAGCATATTCAGAACATCCGTTTTTTGGAGCATATCAGCGTTACGTGGTACAGCCACATTCTTTAGCTGGCAATCCATTACACATAATCCTCCAGCGTCTGCGGGATTTTTTTCTATTAATGACCTGTCCTTATTCAGTTAACGGAATTTGCTCCTGAGAGCGATGCGTCCTATCGCTGGTGCCTAAAATTCAGGCTGTTGACGATGCAGAACTCGCTCACTGCTCCACAGCGAAGATTGTTCGGGGCTCTGCTGTTTTAACTGGTGGGATACTTTAGCGACAGGATGAAAGCACCGAGGTGGCTGAGGACGCCGGAAGGCGTGATGGAGATTGGGGGTTAGTTTGATTAAGTAAATGGGGCAATCCTCATGCAGAAACAGTAAGAGGGATCCACCATCTAGGCCGGTTAAGCGTTTTGCCACAAGGCCTGGATGGTTGAGTACTCGATTTTAGAACCTCTGCATCACATTCTACCGTCGACCCACCTCTTACCGATGTCTTATGGTGACACGACGAGGTCTTTTTTGTATTTTGCGTGTGGCCGCTAAAATCATTCGAAATAGTACATCTGAATGAATCGCCACGGATAATCTAGACACTTCCGAGCCGTTGATAATACTGGTTTT
>CAUSEC010000018.1:0-118710 GCA_963530515.1 uncultured Enterobacteriaceae bacterium
CTTTAAGCCATCTTAAATGACTCTGAGGTGTCTGTTAAACCCGTGGCGATTCACTTTGCACCTCCAGCATTACCACTACGTGAAAGCGGCAACATCCATAGCGGCAATAGTTTACAACTCGACTGGAGCCAAGTTTGTCCCAAGAAGGTAGAGGATGAGGTCTATATCATTGGCAACCCACCGTTTTTAGGCACAGTCGGACGAGCTGAACAGCAACGTGCCGATATGAAGTCCGTATTCAATGGATTCAAAGCATTGGGTAGTCTCGACTTTGTTGCCTGCTGGTTCTGGAAAGGTGCTCATTATATCCAAAATACACGTTCAGAACTGGCATTAGTAGCAACTAATTCAATTTGCCAAGGAGAACAAGTTGCTACACTTTGGCCATCTATATTAGCTTTAGGGCTTAATATCCATTTTGCATACCCGACATTCCCTTGGGCAAATAACGCTCGTGATAAAGCAGCAGTCCATGTGATCATAGTCGGGCTCTCAGCTCGAGCCAAAACACGTACATTATTTCAACAAATGGGTGAGGAGTGGCATAGCAAACAGGTAAGCAATATTAGCCCCTACTTGATTGAAGGTAATAACGCCTTAGTTATTCCCAGAAATAAGCCATTAGTGAAAGGTGTTCCTCCTTTATTATTCGGTAATAAACCTAATGATGGCGGCCACTTGTTGCTAAATCGTGATGAGCGAGACGAATTAATCAGGAATGATCCGCAAGCAGAGAGATGGATTAAAAAGGTATTAGGAGCTGATGAATTTTTGAACGGCAAGGAGCGCTGGTGCTTGTGGTTGGTAGGTATAACAAATGATGAACTGTCCACTATGCACCATGTATCTCATCGGATTCAGCTAGTAGCGGCAACACGCAGAAAAAGTCCTGATAAGGGAGCTCAAAAACTTGCTGATAGACCACATCAGTTCCGGGACTTAAATAACCCCGAGAATTTTATCCTTGTACCAGCTGTTTCTACAGAACGCCGCATTTATGTGCCAATAGGAAAATTTAATTCTGATGTAATTTCTACCAATAGAAATTACATTGTTCCCGACGGGACAATGTACGAATTTGGCATCCTTTCCTCACTCGCACATAACGATTGGATGAGATTAGTCGCCGGCCGCATGAAAAGTGACTATAGCTATTCAGCATCTGTGGTCTACAACACCTTTCCTTGGTCAAATGTGACTGATACACAGCGCAAAGAGATCGAACGACTGGCTGAAGAGGTCATTCTGACTCGTGAAGAGTTCCCGGGTCAGACCCTGGCTGAGCTTTATGACCCAGATAAGATGCCACCGGAGTTACTTGCTGCACACCAAGCGCTAGATAAAGCAGTTGACCGACTTTACCGGGAACGCCCCTTTAAAGATGCTGCCGATCGTTTAAGCTGCCTGCTGGCTCGTTATGAAGCATTGATTCAGAACTGATAATACTTGCTCCAACAGTTTGAACTCGTGATGGGTTACGGCACACATGAAATTTAAGGGCTAAAAATGAATAACCTATTGAATGTTGAGTATGGTCAAACAGGCCAAAGTTCCAATCTGAATCCTATGGGAATGCGTGAAATGCAGGCCCGAGCTTTTGCTGAACGGGATAGTAAGTATCTTTTAATTAAGGCACCGCCAGCCTGTGGAAAATCTCGTGCACTGATGTTTCTGGGGCTGGATAAACTGGTAAATCAGGGTTTACGTAGGGTGATTGCTGCTGTTCCGGAAAAGTCTATCGGTGGCTCGTTTCAGGACACCAAACTCACCGAACACGGCTTCTTTGCAGACTGGATAGTTAAACCTGAAAACAACCTGTGCGTTGATGGTGGTGATGCTGGTAAGGTCAATGCTTTTCGTCGTTTTATGACGGGCGACGACAAGATTCTGGTATGTACCCACGCCACCTTACGCTTTGCTTTTGAAAAATTATCAGTGACCGACTTCGATAATTGCCTGGTAGCAATTGATGAATTTCACCACGTCTCTGCTGATGGTGATAACCGCTTGGGCGGCCTTATCGACGACCTGATGAAAAAATCAAGTGCACATATCGTTGCCATGACGGGTTCCTACTTTCGTGGGGATACAGTACCGATTCTGTTATCTGAAGACGAAGCATTATTTACTAAGGTGACCTACACCTACTACGAGCAGCTTAATGGATATCAATATCTGAAATCCCTAGGTATTGGCTATCATTTTTATCAAGGCCAGTATATTGATGCCTTACCCTCAGTTCTGGACGCCAGTAAGAAAACCATTATTCATATTCCTAACGTTAACTCCGGTGAATCAACTAAGGACAAGCATGGGGAAGTAGATGCCATCCTGGATGTCCTGGGGAGTGTGTTAAAACGCGATACAGTTACGGGTATTTACCATATAGAGGGAAAAGATGGTCGTTTGCTTAAGCTGGCAAATCTGGTGGATGACAATCCCATTGAAAGACCCAAAGTGCAGACCTACCTAAGGAATATCAAAACTGCTGATGACATTGACATTATCATCGCACTGGGTATGGCTAAAGAAGGTTTTGACTGGCCTTACTGCGAACATGTTTTGACAATCGGTTACCGCAGCTCGTTGACAGAGATTGTGCAGATCATTGGCCGTGCCACACGTGATTGTGTTGGCAAAGAGCATGCTCAGTTCACCAATCTGATTGCTCAACCCGATGCCCAGGATGATGATGTGAAGTCATCGGTAAATAATATGCTAAAGGCAATTACGACCTCGTTACTGATGGAGCAGATTCTAGCTCCCAGTATCCAGTTCAAACCTCGCTCGCAATGGGATGGGCAAACGCTGCCGCCTAATACTTTATTAGTCGATGATACAACCAGCTCACCGGTCTCTCAGAAGGTACTCGACATCCTCAATGGCGACAAAAACGAGATTATGGCCACTTTAATGGCCAATGAACAAACGGTCAAAGAAGCAATCAGTGAAACCACACCTCCTGAAACTATCACCCAGGTGGCTTTGCCTGCAGTGATTCAGACTCTTTACCCTGACCTGACGGAAGAAGAACAGGAACAAATAAGACAAGGTATCCTGCAAAGCATGCTGATCACTCAACAAGGTGGATTGTTCGAAGGTAAAGACCTGCCACCGGATGCTGTAATTGACATGGGGGGGGGGACTGAAGGGGAATCCAGCTCAAGTGTCGTGGGAAAACAGTTCCTTAAAATAGGGGAAAAATTCCTTTGCATCGACAGCCTTGATATAGACCTGATTGATTCAGTTAATCCATTTCATGGCGCTTACGAGATCCTCTCCAAATCGGTTACTGCACCTATGCTTAAGACAATTCAGGAGGCTGTAAGTGCCAGTAAAGCACAGGTTTCTGAAGAGGAAGCGGTTATCCTTTGGCCTAAGATTAAGCAATTCAAAAAAGAGCAAGGGCATGAGCCATCATTAAACTCAAGTGACCCCATTGAAGTGCGATATGCAGAAGCTTTAGCGTTTATACGTAAGATGAAACAGCAGCAGATGGCAACTCAGGGGCAGTAAGATGATCCGTTTATCGACCAATCACCTGTCCAGCAAGTCGACATTGAATGACATCCTTTCTGAGGATGATGAGTTCGATCTGCTTGATGTGCAACCGTTAAAGCCCAAATCGGGTCCGGTTAATCTGCATGGTAGCCAGTTCTCAGAAATCGTCGCTTACTACGAACGGTATGGGCGGCTACCAACTGAAGACAGCACAGCATCTCTTGATGAAAAACGCTTCGCAAGACGTTTACGTAGTATCAAAGAAAATCCTGACTTATGTGCACAATTAAAATCCATGGATTTCTATGATTTACTGGAGTCTAACAGACCCGGATATATACAAACCAACGTATCTGCAGAACCTGAACCAACCGTTTACGTCAACAAATCTGAGCTTGTTACCTCGCTGGAAGATATCTTTGCAGACGACGACGACGATTTACTTAATTTCGAAGAACCTGACATCTTTAGCATGAAGCACGTTTCTGCTGACAAAAAAGAACAACCTGATGAAATTGCCCAGCGTCAACCCTGCCCCGATTTTGAACGGTTCGAGCCTCTTTTTCATAAACTTCGTATAGGCTTAAAAGATGGCATTTTTAGCCTGGAACGTTTTACGCACAAATTGAAAATTGTCGAAGGTGACTTTTTTGTTCTTAACGGTGTGGCTGGATACGTTCATAGTGCTGGCGAGCGCCTAAGTGAATACAGCAGTTATAATGCCCGCTTACACCTAGTGTTTGAGAACGGCACCGAAATGAATATGCTCTATCAATCATTAACCCATGGTTTAGTAAGAGATAAGGAAGGGCGTAAAGTACAACTCAATGGCCAGAAATTGCTTCCATCTGATAAATCAATTCCATCGGGCTTGGTATATGTGCTTGCGACTAAGAGTAATGATCCTGTGCTCTCACCTTATAAACCCAATCTGTACAAAATCGGCTTTACCGAAACAACAGTAGAACAGCGAATCAAAAATGCGGAGAAAGACCGTACTTTTCTTTTGGCACCAGTCAGAATTGTCGCCACCAGCCAATGTTTTAATTTAAATGCACAGAAGCTTGAAGCTCTGGTACATGGTTTCCTTGCTGCCCGTCGCCTAAATATTACGCTAAAAAGCCATAATGGACAGATTTACACACCTAAAGAATGGTTCAACGTCCCCTTCGCCACAGTACAGGCAGTTATCCAGCATATTGTAGATGGAACCATTGCTCAGTATCGTCTTGATAACACTACAGGGAAGGTCGTGGCGAAGCATCAAGAGGGTTTTCCGAAACCGCCGAATGCTGGATGTATTGATGGTGGTACAAAATAGTGGTACATTCGGAATCGAAGCGTAAAGGTAACTTACTGTTATTCGGTGATTTCGTGGCTATAGAAACGAATCCTTGGTTCGATTCCGAGTCCGGGCACCACTCATTTATAACCCTCGCTTCGGCGGGGTTTTTTGCTTTCTGAGTCAACAAATTATTGGTTTATCAGTAGTTACCGCCCTTATCTCTCCTCCGGCAGCCAGAAACCATCAAAACACGTTATGTACGGCAATATGATTATGGCCTGAGCGCCGATAACGGGCAGTTGAGAGAATGTCTGCGTAAAGCTGAGCGGGCAGGCGAAGCTGATTTCCTGCTCGTCATCTAAATGCCCTAATATAAAAAGTGTAAAACAGCAGCCATATCAGCATGGGGATTTGAGCAGCAGCTCAACGATCCTGCCCTTCTTCCTTCCAAAAGTTCCTTTCTCTTCAGAGGCCACCAGACGCCTTCAGGGACGCTCTCCTTCTCCCGGCACCAGAGTCGCTCGCTGGTTCCGTAGAGATCGTCTGGATGCTATGATTAGTGCGAGTTTGATAGTGTACGCAATATAGTCTGCTGAAAGAAATAAAACCCGAAAGTTCGGACCTTTTATAATCAATATCCAGCTACGCGGTGGATCGCTCGTTCCAGCCATCTTTAAAGAGGATGTTCCCATCTGTATATTTCCACTGGATTGTTTCATAACGAAGCTTGAGCGTAACCCCTTTACAGATAACCCGAGCACTATGGAACCACCGACAATCGGAGACCCATTTTCATCGGTGAGCCACAAATAAGCTGGATTTGACATACGATTTCCCTAGTTTATATTTTTACCCTTTTTACGATACTCGTCTAAACGATCGACGAACTTTGATATGACATAGGCTGCAATGAGCCATAAAGCCATATAGACAAATTTCATGGGCCAAAAAACAGGCAACATGATGCAAACAATAACACCACCGACAAAAATAACCGATTGGGCGATATCCCAGATATTTACGATGGCAAACAGCAGCATGTCCAACAAGCTGCGTGAAACTTTATTGAAGGACATATAATTTCTCTCCAATAATATTTATTATTTTGTCAAATTCGGGTTGTCCGTGGGTAGCGGCAATATGGATCGCATCCACGAATGGCTTTACCGCAGGCTCTATGAGAAAAATATATCAGGTCATAATCATATGGACGCAGTATCTCGTAACTTCAGGAGCTTCGTGGGCAAGATATCCAAGGTCGAGAGGCACAGTTAAAGCACCATTTATCAGACCCTTTATGGTGTCTGGCGATAAAATAATGTCCGCAATTCTGTCAGCTATATTTTCAACTTTCCCGGCTTCCATCATCCCTCTCCCATATTTTCAATCGCGCTCTTAACACCATGGTAATAACCCTTTGTCGTACAGGTGCAATAACAAGAAATTCAATACTACACATCAGCCCCCCTTTTTAGGCACAAAACAGTAGTTCATTCGGAACCGAAGCGTATAGATAACTTACTGTTACTCCTTGATTTCATGGCTATGGCAACGAATCCTTGTTTCGATTATTCGCCGCTTAAAACAACCGCCTTTGCCGCTTGCTCTTTTATGAGCGCATAGCGATTCAGCAATTGATTCAGATAGATATCTGTTTGCAATGTCTGCGCAGGCCCCGTTCCGGTCTGGCTTAATTGATACAAACGCTCTTCAACCGGCAGGGTTCGCCCAAAATTTTGCGTTATCGTAAACACCATAGACTTCAGTTCTGAGCCCGTCAGATATTTGCCTTTCCGCTCATCAAGCGCGTTCAGTTGTTGGGTGAGTGCCTGCAGTCCATCCATACCCTGATGCCAGCCGGAGAGGGATTCTACTGGCAGCGCATTCCCTCTGATTGACTGCTGCCAGAGTGCTTTCAGCTTCTCTGCTTCTTCAGGCGCGGCGCTGGCGGCGAGGGCAAAGCCATATTCCTGCCGCCACAATGGCGAAAGCTGTTCAAGTGCCGTAAACGACGCTTCATTTGCAACCACCGGAACAAGGCCTGGCGGCGTCGGTTCGATGTTCTGCCAGAGCCAGAGCCCCATCGCCCCGAGTGCCAGCATCGTGCACATTCCGGCTGCGAAAGGTTTCCATTTTTTTACCGGTATCGGCATGGCTGCCAGGACGTCCACCTTCACCTGCGGCTCGGACTGAGGCACAAACACCCAGGTCGCGGGCATCGGTGTTAAGCGCTTCACGGGCCGTGAAATCCAGATGCAGCACCTTGATCTTCTTGTGAAAAATAACGGTATAAGCCGATTTCGTGCTATCGGCAATACTTTGTGTCAGGCCACAGCCCGTCAGGCTGAATGGCAGCAGGAAGCACGCGGATTTAATTAAACTTGTACGTAACACGTTGGTTTCCTTGTTGTAATATTGCGGGCTCCAGCCCCGTGTAATAGCCCAACTCCGTCGTAAAGGTCTTCGGGATATCGTCCCCGGGGCCACCCTCCTCTGCCCCCAGCACGCCGTTCATGCCGAGCCACAAAGGCCCTTCGCCCAGCGGAGGCACGGCAAGCAGCCGGGTTGAGGTGGTCAGGGTGATTTTTGCCTTAATGCGGCCATAACAGGCTGACCAGCCCTTCGGTCAGCTCCGGCAGGTCATCATCCAGCTTTTCGCGCAGGCGGCCCATCAGAAAGGCAAAGCCTTCGAACAGACGCTCCACATACGGGTCGCGCGCACCCGCTTTATCGAGATTGAGCATTGCCGCCTGCTCGGGGTGAGCGCGAGCGAACTCCTCGCCTGCTTCCAGCAGGTAGCGCATTTCAGCGTCGTAATAACGCAGGGTTAAGTCGTCCATAGTAGTTTCTGTTTAGTTAATTGCTGCGTGTTAAACACTGAAGCAGACTCCGGGAGTCTGGTACGGGTATCCATCCGTATTTTCAGCGGATATCCGCGGTTTGCCACGATCCTGTCCAGCATTCTTACGACCCGCTGCGCCGGGATATTCAGGTCAATTTCGATCGCCAGTGTTTCGCGGTTAAAATCATCCACCACGTTGAAGGTCCGGAAGCATCTGCCGCACACCAGCGCATCATGCATAAAATCGATGGACCAGATCTGGTTCATCGCCTCTGGCGTCACCAGCGGAGCCGGATTACGCACTGGCAGTGTGCTGTTTTCCCTTACGGCGAAAATTCAGTTTCAGCAGGCAGTAAATACGGTGAACTCTTTTATGGTTCCATGTATTGCCCTAACTGCGCAGCACCTGAAAAAGCTTTTTAAATCCGTATCGCGGATAGCGTTCAGCCGCCACGGTCAGCGCCATAATCACCGGCTCATCACGTCGAGTATCCGGCTGATAACGAAATACCGTCCTTCTCAGCGACAATGTCCTTCATGCCTGGCGTAAGCTCATGGCAAATTGCGCGGTCAGATAGCTGACCAGCTCACGTTTGATCGCTGGTTTTAAAGCTTTTTTTCAATAACGTCTTTCAGGGCGCGGCACTCGAGACTCAGGTCCGCAAACATCTGTTTCAGCCGGTGGTTTTCATCCTCAAGATCCTTCATCTTTTTGATATCAGAGGATTCCATGCCGCCGAACTTCGCTTTCCAGTTGTAGTACGAGGCCTCAGAGATCCCGGCCTCGCGGCAGACATACTTAACGGTGCGCCCGGCTTCGACGGACTTCAGAACGGCGATAATCTGGTGCTCGGTGAATCGTGCGTTGCGCTCCTCCGGGAACATAATCAATATGCCGGAAGATCTCTAAAAGTGAATGGTCCGGTTTACCGGGATGCTTACAAATGCACTAATAACAAATAGCTTTTTAAAAAAATCATTTCATATTGATGAGCTTTCCACCTAGCTCATTCAGCGTTTTATCACCAGAAAAAAGCACTTTGCATTTATGATCAATTACCGCATCATCTTTATCTTCCAAGAACACGACTTTCATTTTTCTTTCAATATCCCAAACACCAGGAAATGAATTCACATTACAATCTAAATCATTTGGAGCAATGTACTTTCCATTAACCGATATCTTCCCAAGATATATGTCATTCCCGGGGAAAAACAAACTATTACCATCTGGTTCATTTTTTGAATCACTCCAAAAACCTTTTCCTACCAAAAGATTTTTAGTCCCGTTAAACTTGGAGATAATCGCTTGATATGATCGGAGGTGAACATCAACCACAACTGATGCCAGAACTAATTTTTTTTCAAAATTAACATCTATAATAGAAGAAATATCCTCATCAAAGTATGGAATGGAATGAATAGTGATAGGTTTCCCTTTACAATTCATAATATCATTAACATATAAATATTTATTACCTGATGCAATAAGTACGCCTACATAATCACTAGTTAAAGATATACCTCCAGCTCCAGAGAGTAGTGAATCATTCCAGTTATCTAACTTACAGGAATAGTTCGCATTTGATTTTTGATCACGAATACTCAAATAACCAACTTTATTTTTATCAAGATTTACGCTTACGCCATCAACTTCAATGGTATTGTAATATGCCCCCCAAGAACTAAAAGCCATAGTACCGAGCATCATAAATATAATTGGATTAGCTTTAAACCTCATCATCAATCACCTCTTTCGCTTTTTTAGTAGCTATTTTCCTTTCTGCTATCCCTTTATCTGCGCCATTAATGCCTTTAGTTACCTTTAAAATAATGCTGTCATCATCAGGCTTACCAAATTTGTCTTCATCCATAACTTTAAGTACTTTAGATTTAAAACATGCTATAAAAAACCCGCCAGTGTCTATGCAGTTGTATGCGTTTTCCGTTACCTTATGAGGTGAAATTATATTTGGGGGTCGTTTTTTCATACCAGTAGCATTTTTCTTTTTGTATTCTTGATCATCCCACCAATATTTATCAAAATCCCTGCTTGATAACCAACCTCGATACACCCAATAACCTGAATATGTATCAAGACCTGTTAACATTTTAAAGCCTCTACCTCTAAATTTTTGTGCATCTACGTCTCCGCAATTACCATTTATCCAACTATAGGAACCTGTAATATACCCCCCACGTGAATTGTATTTTTTTCCAGCGAAATAATTATCTTTCTCGGTTTCCAGGACTCCATACCAATGACCAAGATCAGTTGTCTCGTTATATGTTGATGCCTCTATGATTTTACCGCCTTTCTGAACCCCATCTACCACAACCTGCTGTTGGCTGAATTCTTGCATAGACAATAAATACCCTGATTCTACCGCCCCTTGCCCTAAAAAATGACAAATTCTATTTGCATCAGAAAAATTATATTTCCGCATCACGTTATTTATATCAACATAGTACCATAATGTACCCCCCCTAATATTATCAAGTGCATTTTTATTTTTCTTACTTGTATTTGCGACCATTACCTTTTCAATTACTTCACTATCAAGCCAGCCACATTTTTTAAATTGCCGAATAAATGCCTTTGGCTCAAAGTGCCATAAATGCCCCGATGCAAAAGAACCAGAATCAAAACACAGCGCTTCAGCGTGAGCCTTAAACTTCGCATAATTCTCCTCAGACATCGGATCATGCTTATCACTGCCAATTTTTAGCCACGAGAACCGAGCATCTACGGTGCTTTTTTCCCACTCAAATGGGAAATGGCATATCAACTTGCCGCATTGATTGCCATAGTCGACATTTTCATTCAGTGCAGCGATCGCTGTCGAATTGCACTGGCTATTGGAATCCGTGTCATCATCAATCAGTTGCCAGCCTGTCCAGTGGGGAAAATCCGCGTCACTGAACTTTTTAATATTGGGATCAGCCAGATTGACCACCCCTTTCCCCCCCGGGTAATTGACCGTCATCCACAGTGGGGCATCTGCTGGCACCAGAGTCTCATGTTCGGTATTGATAACCCGCCCAAAACGAAGCAACTCAAACCCGGCACTTGGGCTCTCCTTATAATTCCGCATCGATATTTTATAAAGATTGTATTCGTAATCTTCACCATCGGCGTTAACCAGCGGCTCGCCCTGCAGATCATACATCCCGTCAATTTGCGTATTTTTTTGCCGGGTCACCATCGTACAGCTGCCTTGTGCCAGAGTCATGCTGGCATACAGTGGAGTATTGCTGGTATAGAGTTCAGAAAGTCCGGTGATGGAAGTGCTGTTATCTTCCGGCGCCTTGTCATAAAACTTTGTTCCTGCTGGCAGATAAAAATGGATATCACCGTAAACCGCATCGGTGCGACCGTCTTTCGAAACATCCAGCTCCTTCGTTTTTCTGCCTGTCAGTTTTTTGATGTTGTCATCGTCGCAAAAAATCTGGAAGTGAAATTCATTCTGTCCGTCTGTCATTCCGGAGGAGCCTAGCGGATCTTTACGGTAGATTTTGGCGTCAGCTTTTATCTCTGTTTCCAGAAACTTCAGATGCATATACAGAGAGTAAAAAACCACCTTACCGTCCTCTCCGTAACCAATTTCTGTCTCATGTTTCAATAAAACATAGCCATCATCCGTTCCCCTATTAGGAGCATACTTCAGTGGGAACTGGTCTCTTTTATCTGGCGGGGAGGGCTTGCGGAACGATACCACCGTCCCGTCAGCGATTGCCCTCACTTTCTCCGGTGTTGTACCTGCATCCGTATGCGATATATGGATGCCCCCATGCCAGGACTCTGATGCATTGAGAGGATATCCCCGACGGGAATTGACAGGCATCATTGCTTCAACCCAGTCGGCGTCAGACTGAGTGGCATCTTTATCTCTCAGAAACGGAGGACTGATAATCATGTTGTGACTCCCTGTCAGGAAAAATTGAAGTTACTGGAAAGTTCTGTGGTTTCAGGCGCCACGTTCGGAAAATCTTTTGGCTCACTGGCCTTATCTTTTCGCCCGTAATGCCCGGCCTTCGTCCTGTACTCACCAAGCGTGGCAGATTCGATCCCATTAGCATCCAGGGTGATGTACCTGCAGATGCTGTCCGCTGGTCAGTGCGATGCCGTCCGGCGCACTGAGCAACAGCACTGATTTTTTGAGGTCCGTCAGCCGTTGCTCATCTCAACCAGTTTTTCATCCGTGCGGGAGAGTTCCGCCCCGCCATCGCGCACCAGCGCAGCATCAATGTTGACCTCTGACATATCGTTGACGATAACCGCAACCCGTCGGCCATCACGGTTATTCAGGATATGGTTCAGCAGCGTTGTTTTTCCCGCCCCGAGAAAACCGGACAGTACGGTGACGGGCAATCTGGTATCTGATTTCTGTTGAATTAAAGCGTTCGCCATTTTTCACACTCTCACTTCAGGTTTGTTTTATCCGCTTACGCGTCCGTTTTTTTGTTATGTTATAACATAACAATTATCATAGCGACTGTTGCTACGCAGCATTAAGGAATTTCAGCGAAGGGGGGGCAACACGAAGAAAGCAAAATGAATAATAACAAACTGATTTATAAAGAAATTAAACCCTGATAGTAAACACGTACCGAACCTTAAAACGTTATTGCTTATTTTTTCAGATTCTTAAATTGCCACTCCCCCTCACGTTGCTGCCTGCGCTGATTTGTTGCAGAAAACCATGCAACACAAAAAAACCACAATAAAATCATTGAATTGAAGTAATACTTTTTTACACAAACTGTTTACATGTTAACGATTATCCATATCATCTTGATAATCACTATCACCTGAGAGGGTGATGTTCTTGCGGTTTGGGAGACTCTACGCCGCCGAAAATCTGATAGTTCAGGATGACCACAATAATGAAAGCTCGTCGTTTTTGGGCACTAAGCCCTTGTTTACTGATGATGTTATCCGCGCATGCCTCGGCGGAAGGTCAAAAAGAAGAGACACTGGTCGTTGCCGCCAGCCGCGCGAATCACAGCATTACCGACATGGCACAAACCACCTGGGTTATCGATCAGGCTGACATTGAGCAGCAGGTCCAGGGCGGTAAAGAGCTCAAAGAAGTACTGGCGCAGCTGATTCCCGGCATGGACGTCAGCAGTCAGGGGCGCACCAACTACGGCATGAACATGCGTGGTCGTTCGATGATGGTCATGGTCGACGGCGTACGTTTGAACTCCTCACGCAGCGACAGCCGCCAGCTGGATTCGATCGATCCGTTTAACATCTCCCGCATTGAAGTCATCTCTGGCGCCACTTCCCTGTACGGTGGCGGCAGTACCGGTGGTTTAATCAATATCGTCACCAAAAAAGGCCAGCCGGAAACCGAAGTTGAGTTACAGACCGGCATGAAGACGGGCTTTAACAGCCATAACGATAATGATGAGAACATTGCGGCGGCGGTCAGTGGCGGCAACGACAACGCCTCCGGTCGCCTGTCGGTCGCTTACCAGCGCTTTGGCGGCTGGTATGACGGCAAAGGTGACGAGGTGAACATCGATAACACCCAGACCGGCCTGCAGTATTCCGACCGTCTGGACGTGATGGGCACCGGCACGCTGAATATCGACGATCATCAGCAGTTGCAGCTCACCACCCAGTACTACAAAAGCCAGTCCGACGGTAAACATGGTCTGTACCTTGGCGAGAACTTCTCCGCGGTAACCGGTTCCGGTAATGCATACAACAAGAACAATCTCGACTCCGACCGTATTCCGGGCACCGAGCGCCATCTCATCAACCTGCAATATTCCAACAGCGATGTCTGGGGCCAGGATCTGGTCGCGCAGATTTACTATCGCGATGAGAGCCTGACGTTTTACCCCTTCCCGACCCTTTCCGGCGGCCGGGTGACCAGCATTGGCGCATCGCAGCAAAAAACCGATTTCTACGGCGGCAAACTCACCGTCAACAGCAAACCGCTGGATGATTTGACGCTGACATGGGGCGTGGATGCCGAGCATGAAACCTTCGACGCCAACCAGCAGTTCTTCGACCTCAACAAAGCGGCAGCCAGCGGTGGCATGAAGCTGGATAACGCGTATAACGTCGGCCGCTATCCGGGCTACAGCATCACCAACCTCGCGCCGTTCCTGCAAAGCAGTTACGACATCTCCGCCATTACTTTAAGCGGCGGTGTGCGCTACCAGTACACGGAAAACCGGGTTGATGACTTCATCGGCTACGCGCAGCAGCAGGCCATCGCCACCGGCCGGGCCACCTCCGCCGACGCCGTTCCGGGCGGAAAAACCGATTACAACAACCTGCTGTTCAACGCCGGGATTTTGGGTCATCTGACCGACCGCCAGCAGCTGTGGTTTAACTTCTCCCAGGGCTTTGAAATCCCGGATCTGGCGAAATACTACGGCTCAGGCACTTATCAACTGCAAAACGGCCACTACCGACTGGTCAATAGCGTCAACGTTAACGACTCTAAGCTCGACGGTATTAAAGTCGATGCGTACGAGCTGGGCTGGCGCTACACCGGGGATAATCTGCGCACCCAGATTGCGGGTTACTACTCGCTCTCTGACAAAACCATCAACATCAACAAAACCGACATGACCATCAATATTGAAGATGACGAGCGTCGTATTTACGGTGTGGAAGGTCAGGTGGATTACTTCTTTACCGACAGCGAATGGAGCACCGGCGCGAACTTCAACGCCATCAAGTCGCAGACCCGCGTCGACGGAAAATGGGAAAAGCTGACGGTCGACAGCGCCAGCCCGTCCAAAATGAGCGCATGGGTGACATGGGCGCCGGGCGACTGGACATTGCGAGTGCAAAGCACGCAGACGTTTGATCTCTCAGACGAAGCTGGTAAGCACATCGACGGTTACAACACCGTAGACCTGTTGGGCAGCTATCTCCTGCCTGTCGGCAAGCTGAGCTTCAGCGTAGAAAACCTGCTGGACGAAGATTACACCACTGCCTGGGGACAGCGCGCACCGGGCCTTTACAGCCCCACCTACGGCGCTGAGAACCTCTACACCTACAAAGGCCGCGGTCGTACCTTCGGCCTGAACTACTCGGTCTTGTTCTGATAGTCACTGCCGCCTGCGCTGCGGGCGGCAGTTTTTACTTAGAGCGGCGTTAATCCCTCCGCCGTGCGCAGCCAGCGCGGGTCATCAATTCCCTCAGTCAAACACCTTCTCCCCTATTGTCCGTCCCTTATCCAGATACGCCTCTGCGCTTCCCAGTTCCGGCAGCAACAGCAGCTCGGAGGCTTTGACCTGCGCGCCGCAATAATCAAAAATGCCGTGGGCGATTTGCGCATTAAAGGCGTCGGTAAAACCGTGACGGTCGTATGCGCCTTGGCTGGCGGCACCGAGGCCAATAATGTGCACCGGCAGATGGCCGAGTTTTTTCACGACCTCACCTTCGGCGGTCTCTTCATAGGCCCAGCCGTTGGTGAAGACGCGGTCAATCCAGCCTTTCAGCAGCGCGGGCATCGACCACCAGTAGACCGGGAAGACGAGCACCAGCGCGTCGGCCTTATCAATTCTCGCCTGCTCTGCCACAATCTCCGCAGGCACTGGATCGGTGAGTTTGAATGCGGCGAAGTCTTGTGCAGTGAAGGTCGGGTTAAAGCCTTCGGCGGTCAGGTCGACAATGTCAGCGCTATGCTGCGAACTGGCGGTAATCCCTTTCGCCACAGCAGCAGCCACGCTGTGGGTCAGAGAGTGTGTATCCGGGTGAGAAACTACGATTAATGCATGCATCTGGCGACTCCTGGTTGCGGGATGGCGTAAGCAAACGTACTCTATATACCAAAGGTAAGTTACCCTTAGTAAGTTACCTTTGGTATATAAGCATGTCAATGGAGAATCTGTTTGATGACCAATCAGCCCACCCGCCAGCGTCTGTCCCGCGAAGAACGCTATGTTCAACTGGTCGATGTGGCCTGGCAGATTGTGCGTGAAGAGGGCACCGAGGCGTTGACGCTGGGCCATCTCGCTGAGCTAGCCGGGATAACAAAGCCGGTGGTTTATGACCATTTCACCAGCCGTTCGGGTCTGTTCGCCGCACTTTATCGGGAATACGATCTTCGCTCGACGGCACGCATGGATGCACAGATAAGCCAAACGGAACCTGAGCTTGAGAAGCTCGCGGCGGTGATTGCCGACGCTTACATTGAGTGTGTGTTGTTATCCGGGCGTGAAATGCCGACCGTTATTGCCGCACTCAGCGGCACGCCGGAGCTTGAGCAACTTCGCGCAGAGTACGCCACCACCTTCACCGAAAAATGCCGGATGTTGTTCAGCCCTTTCTGCAACAAAACGCTGGAAGCACCCGCACTATGGGCGATGCTCGGCGCGGCCGAAGGGCTGTCCTGGGCCGTGGTGATGAACAAAATCAGCGCACAACAGGCGAAAGACGAGCTGGTGAAAGGGATTATTTGCATGGTGCGTGGTAGCGCGGAATAAAACCACGTAAAGGAAGCAACCCTTTACGTGGCTGTTGATGGGTGATGTGGCTAAATCAGCCAGCGTGCGCGGAATTGGCCTTTTTCAGCTCTGCATTACGCAGACGCAGGGTCGCAGGCAGAATGCGCTGCTGCTCGCCCGGCTCATTACCATCAATCAACTGAGTGATGAGGTCGAAGCAGTCGTACGCCAGGCGCGGGATATTCTGCTCGACGGTATCAATGCTCAGCGACAGCGAATCATAAAGATAGTGATCGTCGAAGCTGGCAATCTGAATATCGCTTTCCAGTAAATGGTGCTGGCTCATATAACGCAGCACCCCTTCAAGCAGCCCGCATGCTGCCGTAAACAGGGCTTTCGGCGGGCGTCCCAGTTTAGCGCAGAGGGCAGCAAACATTTCGTAGCCGCTGCTCGGGTGGTAATTGCCGTGGATTATCCATTCAGGTCGCAGCGTCACGCCCGCCCTCTCCAGACCTTGTGTAAAGCCCGCCAGACGATCTTTTGTGGGGGAGAGTCGCGGTTGCCCGCCTAAAAAGTAGATTTCATCCGGGTTGGCGCGTGCCAGACGTTCAACCAGATCGGCGGTTGGCGTCACCGCATCGGTAACGACCAGCGGCAGCGCTGTGCTGTTCATGTAACGGTCAAACAGCACCACGGGCAGTTGCTCGCTGAGTTTCAGGTAATCGGCATCATTGAGCATGCTGGAGGCCACAATCAGCCCGTCGACCTGGCGGGAGACCAGATTGTTCACCACCACCGATTCCTGGCTGGCGTTTTCATCCGTACAGGAGATGAGAAGCTGTAAGCCTGCCTCACGACACAGGTTTTCCAGTTCATGAGAAAAGGCGGCAAACCCGTGGTTGGTGATTTCAGGGACCACCAGTCCAAGCGTGTGGCTGCGATCCTCACGCAACAGCCGGGCATGGATACTCGGCTGATAGTGGTGCTGCTGAGCAAGCGAAAGCACACGCTGACGGGTTTCTTGCGCCACGCGTAACTCTTTACCTCGTCCATTGAGTACCAGGCTGGCGGTGGCTTTTGAAACGCCCGCCAGCGCGGCGATATCAGTGATGGTAACGCGTTTTGTTTTTCTCACGACAATACATCGGTTAATGAAACAAGCTCTTATTCTACCATGCAAGGGCGTAACGACCAGTATTGCGCCCGCAGTTCTCCGCTTCCCCCCACGGTTAATTGTGCAGGATGTGACGGGAAGTAGCGGCTGCTCATTACGCCAGCACCGTCATTAATGAAGATCTCCACGCTGGAGTGGTCACAAAGGATCTGCAGCCTGGTGGCTTCCCCCTGCCAGAATCGCGAAAGCCACTGGCCGTTTTCCAGGCTTCGGCGGTCGAGACGCAGCTGATTTTTATGCCAGTGCAAAATCAAGGTATCGCCAAAGTTCAGCGTCAGCTCGCCTTCGCTTTCAATGACCAGTTCCAGACGCTGGGCGTCAATCAGCGGTGCGTTTTCCGCCCGGCCGGCAAACTGGTGCGCTTCTTCACGCAGCGCCTGAAGCTCTCGCACCGGCTGTTGATACAGCTTGCCGTTGCGGGAGGTCAGCTCGCGCACGCAGGTCATTTGATGGATCCAATCCTGCGCCACCGTCGGCTGGCGCATCTCTTCGCCATCCGGCACGCCCATCCAGCCCACCAGCAGGCGGCGACCGTCGGCGCTTAAGGTGGTTTGCGGGGCGTAAAACTCGAATCCGGCGTCGAGTTCGTGCAGTTCCCCGTGAACAAAGCTCGCCTGTTCATGGGAGAAAGTGCCGCTCAGGTATGCACTCGGATGGGTATTGAGGAACCGGTGTTCCTCGCGTGCCACCCCTTGCGGGCAGCAAATCAGGAAGGTTTCCGCCCCCAGGGTGAACAAATCCGGGCACTCCCACATATACCCTGCGTCACCTAATCCGCCGAGACCGCTTCCCGCCAGCTCACCAAGCAACTGCCACTGGTGCAAATCATCAGAGCGCAACAGTAGCACCTTGCCCTGTAGCGCCTGGTTCTGCGCACCCAACACCATGTACCATTGGTTTTCGTGCTGCCAGACTTTCGGATCTCTCACGTGCCCGGTGTAGCCTTCCGGCAGTGCTATCACCGGCCCCAGCTTGTCAAAGCCGCCTTCGGCGTTCTGCACCGCCAGGCACTGCCAGGCCGTGCGCCCGCCGTCTGCAAACTTCACGTTGCCGGTATAACACAGCGTCAGCTCGCCATGATTGTCGACCGCGCTGCCGGAATAGCAGCCGCTGCGGTCGTACTCATCGACGGGCATCAGGGCTAACGGCTCATGCTGCCAGTGCAGCAAATCCGCGGAACTCCAGTGCCCCCAGCATTTGTGATTGTGCTGGCAGCCGAGCGGATTCCACTGATAGAACAGATGAAACCGCCCCTGGAAATGAATAAAGCCGTTAGGGTCATTCAACAGCCCCGTCGCCGGAGCCAGGTGCCATGCCGGATAGTGGCTGTCCCGCAGTGCTCTCGGCTGGCCTTTGAGCACTGACAGTAAAATCTCCGGCAACAGGGTCGATGAAGTCATTATTCGGAGTCCGTTTTGTATTTAAGCAGGTAAGAGATAATAAAGGCGACGCTGAAGGCAATCACCATCCCGATAGCGTAATTCAGCAGCGAGCTGGCCTGCACAATCGCCATGCCCGGAATGCCCGTCAGGCCAACGGCGGTCATGTAGACGTGAACGGAAACCACCCAGGCCCCACCCACCGCACCGCCGATCAGCGCAGCAATAAACGGCTTCACAAAGCGCAGGTTGATACCAAAAATCGCCGCTTCCGTAATACCGAGCACCGCAGAAAACGCCGACGGCAGCGTAATGGCTTTGATTTTGGCATCTTTGGTTTTGAACCATACCGCCAGACACGCCCCGCCCTGCGCCACGTTAGCCATCGCCCAGATGGGCAGCAGGAAGTTCACGCCAATCGACGGATTGCCGAGTAACCCGGCTTCGATGGCATGGAAACTGTGATGCACGCCGGTGATAACAATCACCGAGTAAAGCCCGCCAAACAGCAGCCCTGCCAGCCAGCCCGCATGGGTAATAAGCGTGCTGAGCACAAAGGAGATGCCATCACCCAGCGCACGGCCCGCCGGGCCGATGATCAACAGCGCGACAAAACCTGTGATGATGACGGTCAAAAACGGCGTCAGAATCAGATCCAGCGCGTCAGGGATAATCCGGCGCAGCTGTTTCTCAATGATGCTCATAAACCACACGGCAAGTAACACCGGGAAAACCGTGCCCTGATAGCCGATCATCGCCACGTCGATACCAAAGAAGTTCATGGTATGGAACCCGGCCGCCACGCCCCAGGCATTAGTCAGCGCCGGATGGGTCAGAATGCCGCCCAGCGTCGCCCCCAGATAAGGGTTACCGCCAAATTCCCGCGCGGCGGTGAAGCCAATCAGGATCGGCAGAATAATAAACGCCGCCGAGCTGAACATATCCAGCATGATGTACAGCGCATTTTCCGGGTTCACCCAGCCGTAGGTTTTCACCATGCCGAGCAGCCCCATCAACAACCCCGACGCCACGATGGCCGGAATAATAGGCACAAAAATGTTGGACAACAAACGGGCCACGCGCTGGAACGGATTCAGTTTGCGGGCGGCAATCGCAGCCGCTTCTGCTTTGCTCGTCTCGCCAATGCCCGCTTCCTGAATAAACGCGGCATAGACTTTGTTCACCACGCCGGTACCGAAAATCACCTGTAGCTGCCCGGCGTTGCGGAAGCAGCCTTTCACGCCGTCGATTTTGCCAATCGCGGTGGTGTCCGCTTTGGCATCTTCCGCCAGCACCAGCCGCAGGCGCGTGGCGCAATGCGCTGCACTGACGATATTGTCCTTGCCGCCCAGCAGCGGTAATAGCGACCGGGAAATCTGTTCGAAGTCCATATAAGCCTCTGTTTTATAGAAATTTATAATAATTAGCGCGTAAAAAGCCCCTTACCGGGGCTTGATCATCAGAACCAGGTTTCCATCTGCACGCCGAAGGTCCACTCGCCGCCAGATTTAAAGCCGTTGCTGCCCATCGCATCATCGCTGGCATAGTTGTCCAGCTTGTGATCCCAGTCCATCCAGGAGGCGAAAAGACGCAGTTCAGGACGTTTGAGGAACTCACCGACATCGCCCGCCTTCAGCGTTGGCGCAACGGTCAGTTTGTAGAAGCTACCGTTTACCGCGTTACGGCTGTTGTAGCCCTCTGGTTTGAGATCCATGTACTGATAGCTGCCTTCATATTGCATCTCGAAGTTTTGCGTCAGTTCCTGAATCAGGCGCATGTTGAAGGTCGCCCACTCGTAGCTGTCGCCTTTCACGTAGCGGTCTTTGCTGCTCTGCGCCAGTACCGCCGGCGCAATATGCCAGCCACCGCCCAGCGGCGTCATGCCGTAGGTCGCCAGACGCCAGGTGTCGGCTTCCGGCAACAGCGCACCATCCGAGCCCACCACTTTCACCTCGGCCCCCAGACCGTGGCCGTAAAGCAGTGCCGTTTTCGACATCCCCTCGCGCAGGCCATAGAAGCTCTCATTGTGCAGGCCTAACAGAGCATGAACGCCGGTATTCGCCGCATCGCTTTTGACTTTATTGCCGTCAAGATCGAGACGGTCGTCGTTATCCTTCGCCCGCATGCCGCTGACCATTGCCTGCACCGGACCAAAGTAGTTGTTCAGCGTCAGGATGTAGTTCTGGGCATTGTTTTCGCTGTTCTCGATGTCGCCAAAGGTACGGCCATAAAGAGAAAAGTTACTGCGCGCGTTGTCGCTCCATTTCATGTCATAGACGCCCGCCCCGGTCCCGGCGAGGAACACCACGTCCGAGTCGAGCCAGTGAATATCGAAATTATCGCGATCAAAGCGCTTACCGGCCCAGACCGTGGAATCTTTAAACGCGCCGGTGAACGTCGGCAGATGCCCCAGTTCTGTGAAGGCCTGGCGCAGGTTCAGATCGCTGCTCGATGCCGTCCAGTCGTTATAGCTGCGCTGCCCGTCTGCCAGCATCACTTTAAAGCGGGTAGTGGCCCCGCTGGCGAGCGTCTGTTTATGCTCCAGGTTCATCTCGACGTAGGTATCCGGCTCGTTACCCAGTCGGCCTACGTGCCCCCCGGTTTCACCCGCAGGCGTCATCCCTGGCCCGCCCTGGGTTTTAGCCGCCGAGTCGCTCATCAGCAAGCCTGAACGGGCATAACCGTGGAACTCAAACCCGCCTTCCTGCGTGGATTTCTGCTCCAGTTGCGCCGTTCGTTGCACCACGTCCGCCGTTGCGGTTTGCGTTTTCTGCTGCTCAGTGGCCAGGTTTTTGGCCTGTAACTCTGCGGCCTGAGCGCGTTTTTCTGCATTAGTGGCCCGTTGTTCTGCGGCCTGCAGACGCTGTTCCAGCGCGGCAAGACGTGCTTCTATGCTGCCCATCCCTGCATCTGCCGCCAGCGCAGATCCCGATCCCATTAACAAACCCAGCGTGATAGCGAGCGTGCTTTTTCTCATTGTTTTTGCGTCCCTATGAAAGAGGTAAGAGTGCTGAACATTTTGCTAAACCGGTTTAGTCGCGAATCATAATCAAGGTTAATTTCAACGCGCAAACAAATTTGCTAAACCGGTTTAGTGAATGTGAGGAGGGTCGCAAATCGAGGGATAAATCAGCCCGCCATAGCCATCAACGCCTCAAGGCGGGGCAGCGCGGTCATGGCCCCTTTCGCCGTGGTCGCCAGCGCACCGCAATGTTGTGCGCTCTTCAGGCAGGACGCCAGTTCCGGCTCACTGTTGGGGAGGCCCGTCTGCGCCAGTTGCCACAGCAGCCCGGCCACAAAGGCATCACCGGCACCGGTAGTATCCACGCTGATAACCGGTTTGCTGGGGTAATGGAAAATGTCGCCCTGGAACAGCGCCAGCACGCCGGCTTTCCCCTGGGTAACCAGCAGCAGTTTGATAGCAAAACGCTTTGCCAGCCTCTTCATACCGGTATGCAGATCGGTGGAGGCGGTCATAAAGGCCAGCTCTTCTTCGGAGAGTTTCACCACATCGGCCAGCTCAAAGGCAAACACCAGACACCGGTGCAGCACCTGCGGATCCTGCCAGAGATCGGCGCGAATATTGGGGTCAAAACTGACCAATCCCCCGGCTTCACGCATGCGCTTCATGGCAAGCAACGCCGTGGTGCGCGAAGGTTCGGCGCTCAGGGCAATAGAGCAGCTGTGCAGCCAGTCTCCCTGCTGAAACGTTGGCAAATCCTCGGCCTGCAAAAAGAGATCGGCGCTGGGGCGCACCATAAACGTGAACGAGCGTTCGCCTTCATCGTCCAGCGCCACCACCACCGTGGAGGTGCGCTGCGCCGGGTCAAAGCGCATGAAGTCGGTATTCACCGCTTCCTCACTGAGCGTGGCCTGCATAAAGCGGCCAAACGGATCGAGGCCAACCCGGCCGATAAACCCGCTTTTCCCTCCCAGTCTCGCAATGCCGACGGCCACATTGGCCGGGGCGCCGCCCGCGCATTGCAGTAAGCGCCCGTTTCCTTCTGGCAACAGATCCACGACGGCGTCACCCAGACACCAGACTTGAGCTGACATGGTTTTCTCCCAATAGAATGTATGGGCTAAAATCTAATTAAACCGGTTTAGCAAATCAATCTATTCCGTCAGCGATGTCACCTGAGGCATCACTCAGCCGCGTTAACGCGAGCCCACAGGGTTGGCTTTTTGGGCGGTTTAGCCTCCATCAAAGACAAATTTATGAATTCCAGTGCCTCACTAAAACACATCCTGATATTCTCTTTTGTCATCGCAACCCTCACATTTGCCGCAACATCGCGCTAAACATCAGGAGTGAACATGAGCCAACCGTTACATGCCGAGCCGCTGGTCTGGGGTCACGGCCCACGCACTTTCGAAGTTTTTCTGGAACCCACCTGCCCGTTCTCCGTTCGCGCATTTAACAAGCTGGATGCGCTGCTAAAATACGTGGGCGAAGACAAGGTGACGGTAAAAATTCGCCTGCAATCTCAGCCCTGGCATCTGTTCTCCGGCGTGATTGTGCGCTGCATTCTCGCGGCCTCCACGCTACCCAACGGGCGCGATGCCGCACATAAAGTGATGCAGGCGGTTGCTGACCATCGGGAAGAATTTGAGTTTACCGACCACTGCAGCGGCCCGAATATGGACGCCACGCCGCAGCAGATTATTGAACGCATTGAGAACTACAGCGGTGTGACGCTGGGTGAGGCCTTTGCGCGCCCGGAATTACAAACGGAAATCAAATGGCACTGCAAATATGCCCGCCAGAACGGTATCCACGTCTCCCCGACCTTTATGGTCAATGGCCTGGTGCAGGCGGATCTGGGCAGCGGCGATGACATCAGCGCCTGGGCTGCACGCATTCTGGCCTGATGGCCCACTCTGTATAACGGGCGGGGTAAATCACACCCCGCCAGACGGCTGCTACACTGCTTCAACACCTTAACGAAAAGGCAGGTCAACATGTCAGACACTAACTATCAGCCCCCGAAAGTCTGGACGTGGGATAAGTCCGGCGGCGGCGCATTCGCCAATATCAACCGCCCGATTTCCGGCGCAACGCATGAGAAAGCATTACCGGTTGGTAAGCACCCGCTTCAGCTTTATTCACTGGGCACACCGAATGGCCAGAAGGTCACCATTCTGCTCGAAGAGCTGCTGGCGAAAGGCGTGAAAGAGGCAGAATACGACGCCTGGTTAATTCGTATTGGCGAAGGCGATCAGTTCTCCAGCGGCTTTGTGGACGTGAACCCGAATTCCAAAATTCCGGCGCTGAGTGACCACTCCACCACCCCGCCGACCCGTGTGTTTGAATCCGGCAACATCCTGCTGTACCTCGCAGAGAAATTTGGTCACTTCCTGCCAAAAGATCTTGCTGCACGCACCGAAACCCTGAACTGGCTGTTCTGGCTGCAGGGCTCTGCCCCGTTCCTCGGCGGCGGTTTTGGCCACTTCTACCATTACGCTCCGGTGAAGATTGAGTACGCCATTAACCGCTTCACCATGGAAGCCAAGCGTCAGCTGGACGTGCTCGACAAACAACTGGCGACGCATAAATTCGTGGCGGGCGACGAATATACGATTGCCGACATGGCTATCTGGCCGTGGTACGGCAACGTGGTGCTGGGCAACGTCTACGATGCTGACACCTTCCTGGAAGCCAGTGGCTACACTCACGTGCTGCGCTGGGCGAAAGAAGTGGCAGCACGCCCTGCGGTGATCCGCGGACGTAAGGTCAACCGCACCTTTGGCGAACCAGCGGATCAGCTGCATGAGCGCCATGATGCCAGCGATTTCGACACCAATACTGAAGACAAACGCAACGGCTAAGCCGTTTCTCCCGGGTGGATTTACGCCCGGGAATTTCCCCCTTCCCCCTCGTTTTGACTGTTTTTTTCACACCATATTTACAACCCCGAAATAACTGGTAAGAATGCCTTTTATTTACTCATAACCACGGCAAATGTCTGAAAACGCGCTTAAACAGCAGATTTTGAATCTGAAAAAGCATAACGCACGCCTGGTGCGGATAGCGCGTGACGCCCGTAGCAAGCTCAGCGCGGCGCTGGACGGCACCGGCCTGTGTTTATGGCAACTCGATATCCCAAGCGGAAAGCTGATTATTTTTAACCGCCGCTGGGGTTCGATGCTGGGCTATCAGCCCAAAGAGCTGAGTGCACGTTTCGAGGTCTGGCGAGAACATCTTCACCCGGATGACCGGGAGCGCGTGCTGGACGCGTTCTATGGCCATATCGAGGGAAAAACCCCGTTTTATGAAGCACTGCACCGTATGCAGCACAAAAACGGCACCGTCACCTGGGTGCTGGACAGGGGCCGGGTCAGCCAGTGGGATGAAGACGGCAAGCCGCTAAAAGTGACCGGCACCCACATCGACATGACCAAAGAAAAGCAGTACGAAGAACAGCTCGCGCTGCTGGCAAACCATGACCCGCTAACGGGCCTGGCCAACCGTCATGCCCTGCTTAAACATTTTGATGAGTTAAAGCAGGCCGGGCCGCTGTGCATCGCGTTTATCGACCTCGACGACTTCAAAGTGGTGAACGACACCTTAGGGCACCGCAGCGGCGATGAATTACTGATTCAGTTGAGTCTGCGCCTGCGCGAGGCCTGCCCGGAAGGCACTGTGGTTGGGCGTTTGGGCGGTGATGAGTTTGTGTTGCTGCTGCCGTTTGCTCTCAACAGCCTGCTGATTAACAGCGCCGCCCATAACTGCCTGCATGCCGCACTGATGCCCTTTGCGCTCGATAATGGCGATGGCATGGTGGGCGCATCGATTGGTATTGATGAAGTGCATGCGAAGGATGATTTCGTTAACGCCCTCAAACGCGCCGATCTGGCGATGTATCAAATCAAACACTCGGGCAAAAACGGCGCTGCCGTCGGAAACACGGTGCTGTCGATCCCCCCCAGGGAGACGCTTGCACAATGAAAACCGCTCGTCAGCAGGCGCTGTTACAGCTTCTCGCAGAACACGAAACGTTGACGACGGAAGCCCTGGCCGGGCAGCTTGGGGTAAGCCTGGAGACCATTCGCCGGGATCTGAAATCGCTGCAAACCCAGGGGAAAATCATTCGTCGACACGGCCGCGCCCGCCGCCTGCACAATGCGCAAAACGACATCGGCGAGCCGTTTTATAACCGCCTGAAAAGCCATTATGCCGACAAAGCCGACATTGCCCGCCATGCGCTCAACTGGATTGAAAGCGGCATGATCCTGGCGCTGGACGCCAGCTCGACCTGTTTTCATCTCGCAAAACAGTTGCCGGACATCCCGCTGACGGTGTTTACCAACAGCGTGCCGGTCTGCCAGGAGATGGCGAGGCGCGAGAACATCAATCTTGTCTGTTCCGGTGGCGAGCTGGACCGCAAGTCCCGCTGCTACGTGAACGCCGCACTCCCCGTCATGCTCAAATCGATGGACATTGACCTGTTTATTTTTTCCTGCGAGGGGGTCGATGCGACAGGCGAGATGTGGGATTCGACCAACAGCAATGCCCGCTTTAAAGCCCAACTGCTTAAGCGGGCACATCAGTCACTGCTGCTCATCGATAAAAGTAAGTTTTACCGGGCGGGCGAAGCCAGAATCGGCAATCTATCCCTGGTCACCCAGATGGTGACGGACGCGAAGCCCGATACCGTTCAGCGCTGAGGTTGCGTAAATTCCAGATCCAGCTCCGCCAGCGCAGCAAGTGTTGCGTAAGCTTCCTCTTCATCAATCACGCTCATGGCGAACCCCACGTGCACCAGCACCCACTGCCCCAGCAGTAACGCGGGCTCCCCTTCACAGACCAGCATAATATTGACCTCGCGCCGCACGCCGCAGACGTCAACCTGCGCCAGATGATGAATGCTTTCGCCCACGCCAACAATCTGGCCGGGCACGCCAATGCACATAGCTACTCCTGCTGAATTTCGATGCTTTTAATTTGCATCTCGTTATTGATTTCCCGCTGAACGGACGGGCTCTGGCAGTGCGGGCAAATACCCTCTTGCGTGAGTTCGACAGACTGATTGCAGTTCCAGCACCAGGCGCACGACGCACGCACGGTCAGATGAAGCTGGCAGCCCTCTGCCCGCGAGCCCTGGCAGGCAATGCCGAAACTGAACCGCAGGGCGCTTTCTTCCACACAGGCCTGTGCGCCCAGTTCGAGCCAGACGCCGGTGACGCGTTTCGCATCGTGCGCCCGCGCCTGCTGCTCCAGAATCTCGACCAGGTTCTGGCACAGCGAGAGTTCATGCATGTTCGGCTCCCTGCAGCCGGGCAAACAGCGCGCGACGGCTGAGTTGTGGGTCGCGTACTGGCAGAGAGAGCACCATCCGCAGGCAGTCCTGGGCCAGATGCTTTCCCTGCTCAGGCGTTAACTCAGGGGCCAGCGGCGACATCAGCGAGCAGGCGCAATACTGAGACAGTCCATCCAGCTCGCCCACGGTAAACGCCATTTCGCCATAGGGCATTTTCAGGCCGATCTTCTCGCCCACGACACGTCGCGGCCACGCCTGCTCAGGGCCAGGAAAAAGAGTGAGGCTCAGTGTCCATGGCGTCAGCACGCAGCCGACCCATTGCCCCTCAAACAACGAAAACGGCGGAACAAGCACCGGCATCGACGGGTGGAGAAAAGGCAAACCCTGCATCTGCTCGCGCGCAATGTGCTCAAACGCCGCCTGAACCCTCGCGTGGGGGGAAGCGTCAAAACCCATGACCTCATGCATGTGTCACCTCCCGCAGCGTCGCCGTTACGCCCGCAAACGCCAGTGCATGCAGTACCGCCTCCAGAGCAGGTTCGAGGCTTGCCTGTACCACGGGCGTTAAGCCAATGTGCGGTTCCAGCGACTGCGGAATAACGCCCACCAGCGTAATGCTGGCGGGGAATTCATCGGTAAAGCGCAGCGCCGATAACACATCCGACAGCCCGAGTTGATGAGGCGAGATTTTATTGTTGAACAAGGTGGGGACTTCCTCGTCGCGCAGAATCAACAGTGCGCCGGGTTCGCTTTTACGCGACACCACCGCATCCACAATGATGAGATGCGAGCGGTTAGCCATTGCCTCCATCAGCTCCATGCCTGCCGTGCCGCCGTCCAGAACGTCAACGCCCGCAGGCAGCGCATAACGCTGCTCGAGGGCTTCAATCACCCGCACGCCAATTCCTTCGTCGGTGAGTAAAATATTACCCACACCCAGCACCAGTATGCTCATCACAACACCTTCACCGACACCACGTCGTTGCCGTCCGCATCGACCACATGCACCGCACAGGCCATGCAGGGGTCGAAAGAGTGGATGGTGCGCACCACTTCCAGCGGTTTTTGTGGATCGGCCACCGGTGTGCCCACCAGCGACTGCTCATACGGCCCCATTTCTTCATTCGCATTACGCGGCCCGGCGTTCCAGGTCGAGGGAACCACCGCCTGGTAGTTGCCAATTTTGCCGTCTTTAATCACCATCCAGTGTGAGAGCATGCCGCGCGGCGCTTCCAGAAAACCGACGCCTTTGAACTCACCGGTCGCCGGGATATCCGGCTTCACGAATGTCACGTGGTCGCCCTTGCCGATGTTGGCAATCAGCGCGCTGTACTGATGCTGGAGAATATATTGTAACTCGCAGGCATGCACGGTGCGCCCGATGATGCGGCCCAGGGTCGAATGCAGTTGCTCCACGCCAATCGTTTTACCGGTGAGTTTTTGGTAAATAGCGATGATCTCGTTGAGCTTCGTCCAGGTCGACTCGCGCTTCGCGGCGAGCTTGTTGAGCAGGTTTGCCAGTGGCCCCACTTCCACGGTTTTGCCATAGAAGGTCGGCGATTTCACCCAACTGTATTTACCCTCGTCCTGCCAGCCGGTGTAGTCCGGCACCGTCGTTCCTTCCCACGGAGCCTGCGGTGCTTCATCTTTGTACCAGGCATGTTTAGCACTTTCCTGAATACCTTTGATCAGGTAGTCATCGCTGTGAGAGGTTATCTCCCGCCAGGTCGAAAGGTCGCCGTTCGCAATGTAGCCGCCAGGAAACAGAAATCTGCCATTCTGCTCATCAGTCGGAAATTCCGGCGCACTCAGGTAATTCACCGCCCCTCTGCCCCGACTCAGCCACTCCGGGTAGAAAGCAGCGATCACCGCCGTGTCCACCTTGTAAACCTGCTCAACAAAGTCCTCCATGCGGTCAATAAAGGATTTGATGTACATCAGGCGCTCAAGGTTGAGCACGCCCAGCCCGTCGAGGTTAATCGGGTTGGCTACACCGCCCACCGCCAGGTTTTGAATGTGCGGCGTTTTACCGCCGAGCAGCGCAACGACGCGGTTGGCATCACGCTGGCACTCCAGCGCCTGAAGATAATGCGCCACCGCAATCAGGTTGATTTCTGGCGGCAGCTTCATCGCCGGGTGCCCCCAGTAGCCATTGGCAAAAATCCCCAGTTGACCGCTTGCCACCAGCGCTTTGATTTTCTGCTGCACTTTGCTCAGTTCTTCGGCGCTGTTGAGCGACCAGCTCGAAATGCCTTTAAGCAATGCCGAGGCTTTCTCCGGGTCAGCGTCAAGGGCAGAGGTAATGTCCACCCAGTCGAGCGCGGAGAGTTGATAAAAATGCACGATGTGGTCGTGGGTGGTATGGGCCGCCAGAATAATATTGCGGATGTACTGCGCATTGAGCGGCACGTTGATGTTCAGCGCGCTTTCTGCGGCACGCACGGAGGAAATCGCGTGGGTGGTGGTGCAAACGCCGCAAATACGCTGCACGATCATCCACGCATCACGCGGGTCACGCCCTTTCACAATCTCTTCCATTCCGCGCCACATGGTGCCCGAGGCCCAGGCCCGGGAAACCACGCCGTTTTCAATTTCGCAATCTATGCGTAAATGACCCTCAATACGGGTCACCGGATCGATGGTGATACGTTGACTCATGCTTTGCTTGCCTCATGGCTTTGTAGTTGTTTTAAAGGAGGAATAATGGGTAATACGCGGATGAGCAGGATGTACGCGCAAATCTCTATCGCCACAAAGCCGATAGAAATCAGCAGCTCTTCAGCCGTCGGGAAGTAGTGGTAACCGTCGCCCGGATTAAAGGCCAGTAAGGAGTAGGACAGGCGCCACAGCGCACAGCCCAGCAGCATGCTGACCGCTCCGGTAAACAGAAAACGCGCATCGGTGCGCAGTTTCGCCACCCGGAACACCACCAGCGGGAAGACCAGTAACAGCACTTCAGCCCAGAACGTCAGGCTGTAGCGGTCTCCGGCAAAGGCCAGCGGCAGTTTATCGCGCCAGATAAGCTCACCAAAACGCGCCACCAGGAACAGCGCCAGCAGCATGCTCAATGTGGTGGTGAGTTTGGTGAACAGCGGGCGCTCATCCGGGCCGTTGCCTTTTAGCCCCGCTTGTAACAGCGATCCTTCAAAAATGAGAATGGAAAAACCCATCATAAAGGCGGTGAGCAGCGAGAAGAGCGGTAGCATTTCGTAGCTTTGCCAGAGCGGGTGCACTTTGTGCCCTGCGGCAATCATCAGCGATCCCATTGACGACTGGTGCATCGTCGGCAGCAGCGCACCGAGCGCGATGATAAAAAACATCACCTTGTTGAGCCGCTTGAGTGACACCTTCCAGCCCAGGCGTTCGAGCAGCGCAGGGGCGAATTCCAGTGCCATCACGCCAATGTAAATCGTCATGCAGACGGCGGTTTCAAACAGCACCGAGTTGACGTTGAAATGACCCGGAATATAGAAATACGGCAGGTTCCAGTAGCGCCCCACGTCAACGGTTATCGACAATCCCCCCAGTGAATAGCCAAACAGGCTGGCGAGCAGCGCAGGCCGCACCAGCGGATGGTATTCCCCACGGTTAAAGGCGTACACCATCCATGCCAGCGCCCAGCCGCCGCAGGCAAAACCGGTGCCGATTAAGAGATCGAATGCAATCCAGATCCCCCACGGATAGCCGCCATTCAGCGCCGATACCGATCCCAGCCCGAAGACCAGGCGTTTAACGATCAAGAGCCCACACAGGACGATCAACGGCCCAAAGATATAGACCGATTTGCTGAGTAATTTCCCGCCGACTGGCTGCGGATCATGATGCATCATCATCCCCTTTTTTATGGTCATCACTGCGGGTATGGCGATACACCAGCGCGCTTAATCCTGCGAGCACTGCCAGCGGCAACATCATCCCTTTATAAACCGTGTGCTGAATGTTTTCCGAGCGAGCCCCGGTGGAGAGGGCATCCAATTCCGGCAGGCCGAGGCGGGTGTAGGGCACTCCCGCCAGCACCAGCACCTGGGTGCCGCCGCCTTCATGCTCACCGTAAAGGTGCGGGTAGTAGTGAGGAACGTCGCGGACGTTCAGGTCTCGCGCGTCAAAGGTCTGGCGCGGATAGCCGTATTCGCTGCCCGGCGTGAGCGCCAGCCGCTTTTTCGCCTCGCTCATCAGGGCTTCGCGGGTGCCGTAGATCACAGCCCCCGTCGGGCACACTTCCACGCAGCCGGGCAACCCGCCTTTATCCAGCCGCTCGACGCCCTTCTGGTTACATAACTCGCATTTGTGCAGCGCACCGAAGGGATTGTTGTAATCGTATTTCGGCACGTTATAGGGGCAGGCCACCATGCAGTAACGACAGCCGGTGCAGACGTCCGGGTTGTAATGCACGATGCCGGTTTTAGCGTCTTTTCTCAGCGCCGAGACCGGGCAGACGGAGACGCAGTTAGGATCAACGCAGTGCATACACTGCTTTTTGATGTAGGCGTAGCCGTCGGTGGGCAGGTCTTTGTGCTGCGCGTTACCGCTGCGCCAGACCTGAATGACGTTATTGGTGTAAGGGGTGAGTTTGCTGTTATTCGACCAGGTTTGCTCGCCCTGCGGGTTGCGTGCCGGGAAGTTGATATCCTGGCAGCGGGTGACGCAGGCCTGGCAACCCACGCACAGCGTTGAGTCGTACAACATGCCCAGCGCACCGGGAATCGGCGGGCGGTTATGCACGGCGGCAACCACCGGCCCGGCGCCGCCTGCCAGTAGCGCCCCACCGGACGCCACCTTCAGAAAGTTACGTCTGTTCACCGTCACTCTCCCTGTGAGTCAGCGTTATTTTTCTTTTGCTGGCGCCCAAGCTCACGCACCGTCATCGCCCCGACACCCGCCATGAGACCAACAACACCGCCCAGCAACCCCACCGCAGAGGCTGAAATCGTGCCGCCCTCTTTGCCGTTCACCGGCGGTTTTTCAGCAGGGGGAGTGGGGTTTTCAACATGGGCCAGTTGATGAATGCCTTTGTGAAAGCCAACGCCCTCTTCATTGCAGCCGTAGCACGGGTGGCCAATGGCGACCGGCCAGACGCCGCCGACATCACAAAATTGCAGCGTCGAGCAGTTGCCCCAGGTTTCCGGGCCTTTGCAGCCCAGATGATAGAGGCACCACCCTTCACGGTGCCCGTCATCACCAAACTCTCTGGCAAAGCGCCCGGCATCAAAGTGAGGGCGGCGTTCGCAATGCTCGTGAATCAGGCGACCGTAGGCAAATAGCGGGCGGTTTTTCGCGTCAAGCTTCGGCGGTTTGCCGAAGGTAATAATGTGCGCCACGGTGGCGAGGAAGTTGTGCGGGTTCGGCGGGCAGCCCGGAATGTTTATCACGGTCTTGCCCGGAAGAACCTCTTGCAGGCCCACAGCCCCCGTCGGGTTGACACCTGCGGCCGCGACGCCCCCCCATGCAGAGCAAGAACCTATGGCGATAATCGCCGCCGCATGTTCCGCCGCCTTGCGAATGTGGTTGATGATAGGCTCGCCCGCCACCATGCAGTAAATGCCGTCATCCTTCATGGGCACCGAACCGTCAACCACCAGCACATACTGGCCTTTGTAAGCCTCCAGTGCATGGTGCTTGTTCTCTTCCACCTGGTGACCAAAGGCCGCGCTGAGTACTTCGTGGTACTCCAGCGAGATGGTCTCCAGCAGCAGATTTTCGACGGTAGGATGGGTCGCGCGCAGCAGTGATTCCGTGCAGCCGGTACACTCCTGGGCACCAATCCAGATGACGGGAGGCCGTTGCTTCTGACCGATGGCCTGCGCTATTTCCGCAGCCGCATTGCCACTGAGTCCCATCGTGGCCGCCAGTGCGGTACAAAGCTTCATAAAGTCGCGGCGGTTAATGCCGTGTGAGGTAAGAAGGGTATTCTCTCCGGACATTTATAATTATCCCTGTTTTAAGAAGGGGTTAATTTTGCCCGGATTTATTTCACAAGAATGCAACCTGCACGGCATTTCCATGCTTTTAGTATGGAAATAGGAATACGTTTAGCAGGCTGAGAATGATCTATGGAGAGAGAGGCGCACCGAGGCCGATGCGAGGGGTGAAGGTGGAAAATAGCAGAACAGGTTCTGCTATTGATCCTGACGGTAGCCCGCCATAAAGAAACGCACCACGGTACTCGAGTTGCTCTCACGGAAAAAATCCATGACCATCTCTTTGTCCAGCCCGTAGCGGCGGGTCAGTACCCCGGCTTCCCACGCACTGAGCTGCCGATCGCCGGTGCGTTCAAACATGCGGTGAGAAAAGCCCAGCACAAACCCACGTTTATAATCCGCACAAAAATGCGAGACGCTTTTTGCGCTGTCCGCCTGGGTGGCTTTCAGCCCCGCCATTAACCCTTTACCAAAATGGTTTTCCATTCTTCCGCCCTCAATCGCTATATAAAAAATTATATAGCGATATTTTGAGCGGTGATAGTCTTATTTAGAAAGCCACCCATTCATCCGAAGAGGCCGTGCTGCTTTTTGGAGAAGAACGCAGCGCAGGTGTTTTCAGCGGTGCTGGCGTCACAACCGTCTGGCGATCGTCAGCGGACAAACGGAACTGTTGAACAGAACGTTGCAGTTCTTCGGTCTGACGCTCCAGCGCGGCCGCTGCGGTAGACACTTCTTCTACCAGCGTGGCGTTCTGCTGGGTGACGTTATCCATCTGAGAAATCGCGACACCCACCTGAGAGATGCCTTTGCTCTGCTCGGCAGACGCGGACGCAATCTGTTTCATGATGGTTGTCACTTCAGTAACCGCACGCAGAATGCCTTCCATCGTGGTGCCGGTGTCGTTGACCAGCTTCGCACCTTTATTCACACGGGTAACGGAGTCGGCGATCAGCGTTTCGATCTCTTTGGCGGCACCCGCACTGCGGCTCGCCAGGTTACGCACTTCACCGGCCACCACCGCAAAGCCACGCCCCTGCTCGCCTGCACGTGCTGCTTCTACCGCCGCGTTAAGGGCAAGAATGTTGGTCTGGAAGGCAATGCTGTTAATCACGGTGGTGATTTCAGCAATTTTCTTCGAGCTGTCTGAGATGCCCGCCATGGTGCTGATCACTTCATCAACCAGCGCGCCACCTTTGCTTGCCGTACTGGAGGCTACTTCCGCCAGATCGCTTGCCTGGCTGGCGTTTTCGGCGTTCAGTTTCACCGTTGCGGTTAACTGCTCCATGCTGGCAGCGGTTTCTTCCAGCGCAGCGGCCTGCTCTTCGGTACGGGAAGAGAGGTCGTTATTCCCGCTGGAAATTTCCGTCGCCCCGCGCCAGATATTATCGCTGCCCTGACGAATGGTGCTCACCGCATCACGCAGGCTGTCCTGCATGGCACGCAGTAAAGGCACAACGCGCCCCACACAGTTGCGACCGAAATCCTGAATCGGCTGGCTGAGATCGCCCTGCGCCATTTTTGTAAAGTGCTCACGAATGGCATCCAGCGGACGAACCAGCATGGTGACCAGATAGCGATCGGTAAACAGCAGGATCAGGATCCCGAGCACCATCGCCGCAATAATAATGGTACGGGTCACCGTGGTCTGGCCGTCAACCATCACACGTGTGGTTTCGAGTCTGTCGCTGGCGGCTTTATTAAAGCTGTCAGCCCCCACACCAAACGCACGGCTTAACCCCGGCGTCACGTTATTCGCCTGCTGGCGATACGCTTCTACCGTACCTTGCTGGGCGGCCTGCATTTGCGGGGTCACACCCTGATCCAGCAGTGCCTGCCAGGTGCTGATCACCTGTTCGGACACTTTCGGATCCATTGGCCCCGGAGAAATCGCTTTAAATTCAGCAAGCTTCTTTGACATCCCGTCGAGAGCTTGTTGAACCGGCGCGAAGTCCACGGTGCCGCCTGCTGATTTGGTTTCCATCACACGACCTAAGCGCGTGACGAAACGGAAGTACTGATCGTTGCCCTGGCTGAGTAAAGTCATCTGGGACACGAGCTGGCGATCAACTTCATTGCCCTCGGCCACTTTTGACAGTGAAAAAACGCTATACAAACCGACGCCGGACCACAGCAGGCCAAAAATGCCCAGGATCACCAGCATGACGATTCGGATAGTAAAGTTTTGAAGCATACGCATATTTATTTCCTTGCAGTGAAGGTACATTCCCACCCGGAGGTGAGACTTACCTCGGTTATCGGCAAGGTTTAGAGAAATTGTATGGATCAAAGTAAAAAAGTTGATCACAAAACAGGCAGAAAGAAACCTTTCTGTTTATAGGATGAAAAAATGCTCAGAATGAAATTTTGTAAACTATTGGAGCAATTTATCATTCATCCGGAAGAGATAGTACCGACATGAAACTACATGTAACCTATTTATCTTATTGAGGAATTTATTTACTGCATATTATTACTTAGAAAAAATGAATAACTGCAATGCTTTTCACAATGTAAATAAATTGAAAAATAAAAACCTCATAATTAATTTATAAAACCGAACAATTCTCAGCTAAAAATAATAAAAAAACTCAACGCAAAGCCACTTCATTATTATATAAAACACACACCAAAAAAATATTAAATTAATACTATAGAGGTATTAAAGAAGCACATTAAATAATAATTTAGCAGGATTAAACACCCCTTCACTCACCCTAAACATTCCAGTTTACAGTGGGTGACGCTACTGCTTTCCGCCTTCTTTGACATCCGGTTGAAAAACGATCAAATCCAGTCGCGGCGCGGCCTGGCAGCCAGCACACTAAAAACAACGCCATAATACCCAGGAATATTCGCAGAAATGATGCCCGGCAGGGCCTTATTTTCTCCTGAACGGAGCGCCAAATATTCACAACGAAGAAACGTTTCGCTCACTATTCCTTTTCATCACTCAGGCATAAGAATTTTCTCAGAAAGAAGGGAGCGAGGGAGGCAAATTCCCCTTCGTTCTCGGCTTTCGAAATGCTGAGAACAAAGGGGATCGAACGCAATATTTTCAGGCGTGCCGGAAGGCCGCTGCAATAAACCTGGAATGACTTTAGAGATTCTCGTAAAACTGCGTTAAGTCAGCACATTGCACCAGGTTGATTGTGACACGCCGAAATTATACACCTGAGTTTCCTTTAGTCAGGAAACGTCCTGGTGCAGGTACGTTTTAAACCAGGCCAGCGTACGGTCCCATGCCAGCTCAGCCGCCGCTTTGTCATAGCGCGGCGTCGAGTCGTTATGAAAGCCGTGATTAACACCGGGATACACCCAACCCTGATAGACCTTGTTGTTGGCTTTCAGTGCCTCTTCATAGGCAGGCCAGCCTTCGGTGATGCGCGTGTCCAGCTCCGCGTAATGCAACAGGACGGGGGCTTTGATGCGGGCAACCTCTGCCGCAGGCGGCTGGCGACCATAAAAGGGCACCGCACAGGCCAGTTCGGGATAGGCCACTGCCGCCGCATTGGCCACGCCGCCACCGTAGCAAAACCCGGTGATCCCGGTTTTCCCCGTCGCACCGGGATGGGCTTGCATAAACTCAATGGCGGCAAAAAAGTCGTTCATCAGCTTCGTCGGGTCGACTTTTTGCTGCAACTCACGCCCGGCGTCATCATTCCCCGGATAACCGCCTACTGAACTCAGCCCATCCGGTGCCAGCGCAATGTACCCCGCTTTGGCCACACGTCGCGCCACATCTTCAATGTAGGGATTAAGCCCACGGTTTTCGTGAACCACCACCACGGCGGGCACTTTTCCCGTCGCCTTCGCTGGCTTCACCAGGTAACCACGCACGTTGCCGTGCCCATTGGGCGATGGATAGGTGATATATTCAGCCAGGATATCGGGATCGGTGAACTCCACCTGGGTGGCCAGCGCGTAGTTTGGCTTTAGAAGATTGAACAATGCCAGCGCCGTCATGCCGCCTACCGCGTACTTTCCGGCCAGGTTTAAAAACTCACGCTTGGACATTTTGCCGTGCGCATAATGGTCATAGTAGTCGAGCAGTTCTTGCGGAAAGTCTTTCGCTGTCAGGCGTGTCATACGGTTTCTCCTGGAGTTTAAGCCTTACTAAGCAAAGCATACGGGTTCGCTTCTTGCCCAAAAAATCCCCTATGTATAACGGCAAAGTATTGTTGTACGAGAATGACAAGATAGAATAGAAACGCTGTTTCGAATATAAACCTACAAGAAAGGAGACATCATGCCCTGGTCAGCTAACCCTGCACGCTATGAACAGATGCAGTATCGTTACTGCGGCAAAAGTGGTCTGCGCCTTCCCGCATTCTCACTCGGCTTGTGGCACAGTTTTGGTCATGTCCACGCCCTTGAATCCCAACGCGCCCTCCTGCGCAAAGCCTTTGATTTAGGCATCACTCACTTTGACTTAGCCAACAACTACGGGCCGCCTCCGGGCAGCGCCGAAGAAAACTTTGGCCGCCTGCTGCGCGAAGATTTCGCCGCGTATCGGGATGAACTGATTATCTCAACCAAGGCGGGTTACGATATGTGGCCAGGCCCCTACGGCTCCGGCGGATCACGTAAGTACTTACTCGCAAGCCTGGATCAAAGCCTCGCGCGCATGGGGCTGGACTACGTTGATATCTTCTATTCCCACCGCGTAGATGAAAACACGCCGATGGAAGAAACTGCCGCCGCGCTTGCGCAGGCCGTGCAGAGCGGCAAGGCGCTGTATGTTGGGATCTCCTCATACTCCACGCCACGTACCCAGACGATGGTAGACCTGCTGCGTGAATGGAAAATTCCGTTATTGATTCATCAGCCCTCCTATAACCTGCTTAACCGCTGGGTCGATAAAACTGGCCTGCTGGATACGCTCGAAGACAATGGCGTGGGCTGCATCGCCTTCACCCCGCTGGCGCAGGGGTTGCTAACCGGAAAATACCTGAACGGGATCCCGGATGGTTCAAGAATGCAAAAAGAAGGCAAGAAGGTGCGGGGTCTGACGGAGAAAATGCTGACCGACGAGAACCTCAGCAGCCTTAAGTTGCTCAATGAGATGGCGGCGGCCCGCGGGCAGACCATGGCGCAGATGGCGTTAAGCTGGTTGCTGAAAGACAACCGTGTGACGTCTGTGTTGGTTGGCGCATCGCGCCCGGAACAGCTGGAAGAGAACGTGCTGGCGTTGAATAATCTGACCTTTACGGCAGATGAGCTGGCGCAAATCGACAAGCATGTGGCAGACGGGGAGCTGAATCTCTGGCAGGCGTCTTCAGATAAGCAGTGATCGGGTCAAATTTTTTGAGGCGCTAATGCCGGATGGCGGCTAACGCCTTATCCGGCCTACAAACTGATAAACAGTAAAAAAGGGAGCTCAGGCTCCCTTCTTCTTAATGCTTATCGCGCGAAAGTTTATCCAGATACCCCATCACAAACGCCGAGAGCACAAACGTCAGGTGGATAATCACGTACCACATCAGTTTGTTATCCGGTACGTTTTTGGCATCCATAAACACACGCAACAGATGGATAGATGAGATGGCCACGATCGACGCCGCCACTTTGTTTTTCAGTGAGGTGGCATCCATTTTCCCCAGCCAGCTCAGCTTCTCTTTCTCAGGCGAAATGTCGAGTTGGGAGACAAAGTTCTCATAGCCGGAGAACATCACCATCACCAGTAATCCCCCCACCAGCGTCATGTCCACCAGCGAGAGTAATGTCAGGATAAGATCTGCTTCTGCCAGATTAAAAATATTGGGCAGAATGTGAAAAATCTCCTGAAAAAATTTAACCGTCAGGGCAAGCAGCCCAAGCGACAGACCAAAGTAAACCGGGGCGAGCAACCAGCGCGAGGCATACATTGCGTTTTCAAGAAATCGTTCCATAGTGTCCTTTCAGATGACATAACCGGCGCTCAGTATACCGCAGCCTGCCAGCAGAAATGCAACACTGCACCAACGCTATTACAACGATTTACCAACCCATTAACTACACGTCAGCCGGAGTGACCTCCGGGCGTTTGTACTCCGGCCACACCAGCACCACGAGCTCGGGATAGGCTTCCATACTGAACTCGCGGAAACACTGGCGAAGGTTCAGTACATCCAAATCCGAGTGCAGCACTTTTTCGCCATTCAGGCAGCGTTTTTTTATATTGTCGTAATACTTGTACACCGCAGAATTGAGATCGCTGCAACGACGCTGCGCCTCAAATAACCCAGGAACACTATTTAACTCCGCCATGTTCATTCGTTTAATGGTGGCATGGAGAAAATCGATATATTCATGGTTAACGCGCCAGTACCAAACGGGCGTAATGGCATTCATTAGCATTGAGAAATGGTCTTCACCTTCCTCTTTCGATAACGGATTACTTAGCGGTGACGGCAATTGTGATTCACCGCCTGGCAGTGGCTTATTCTTATCGCGCATCAATAAAAGCACACCGCCGGTTAACAGCAATAAAGCAACAACAGAATAAAAAATACTGTTCATGTGCAGGCTCCATTTTTTTTGATTTTAAAAGTGCGCCATGATATTGTCAACGAACCTCACGCCCGGCCTTATCCCACCCTGTTGATATTAAAGGACATTAGAAATGCTGCCCGAGAATCTTGTCCCGGCTCGCTTTCACATTTCCGCTGCTGAACCGGAACCCAATGAAGCAGAAAAAGACAGTAATTTAACTCAGGGAAAAAGAACGCTCTCTGATTACGCCACCGACATATTAGCCAATGTCACGCGTACCGGGCAATCAAGAAATATGTTACTTGAAGAGCGTGACCGTCATATAAAAGACCGATTATATCGCGTGATTAAAATCGACACCTTCGCCAGGCTGCTTAATGATTTGCAGGCTGAGGGTGAGATTGATGCTCAGGCATTAAGTCAAATTATTGCCGACAAGACCAAAGAAATTAATGAAGCAGGTAATGAAATTTGGCTTAATCTCATAACCCGCGAAAAAGATATGCCTTTGTTTTATAAACTTGGGGATGAGTAACGTGAAAGAGGTTGAAGATAATGACGTTTATTTGGTTTTAGATAGCCATAAAAGTGACGAATTTATCTTAAAGCAAAATATCGAAGCATTGGTTCAAAGCAAGAATGCCACCATCCAGCGAATTGCTCATGAGCTGGTATCCATTCCTGCGGCTCTGGTACGCCTGAAATGGCAAAACCGTCGTGAAATCTATGCTATTCAGGTTAAGGAGGAGATATACGGTGCCGCCATCAACGCCATCATTGAATCCCGTCCTGAACTGCTGGAAAAAATAATGGCCCGGCTGGAAGCCAACTATCAGTATATTCTCGGCCGCGAGACCGCGACGCTGCGCATCAGCCGTAAGCTCGCCGATGAAGAGTACCGTACCGCCGTCGTCACCACCGTGGCTCTGGAAGAAACCCCAGCCCCGCAGGACGGTGCAACTGAATTACCCTCAGCAAACCCCGGTAAAAAATAATAACGCCCACCCGCTGCTTATTCCCCTGTAAATACCCCGGAAATAGATATTCCCCACGTCTAAATTAAATATCGCTTAAGAACACATTTAGCCACACTGAAATTATGGCATTAACGTGGCGGGAAAAATGCAAACAAAAAGGCTGGCACCAGGCCAGCCTTTATATCGAACGAAGAACGAAATTACTTCGCTGCGGCGACTTCTTCACCGACCAGACCAATTTTGAGATAGCCCGCCTGGTGCAGCGTATCCATCACTTTCATCATGGTTTCATAGTCGACTGTCTTATCCGCGCGGAAGAAAATGGTGGTGTCTTTCTTCCCTTCTGTCAGCGCATTCAGTTCGGTCACCATCGTTTCATCCGTCACCGGATCATTTCCGATAAACATGGTGTTGTCGGCTTTAACGGACAGATAAACCGGTTTTTCCGGACGTGGCTGCGGCTGGCTCGAAGAGGCCGGTAGATTCACTTTGACATCTACCGTGGCAAGCGGAGCCGCCACCATAAAGATAATCAGCAGAACCAACATCACGTCGATAAACGGCGTAACGTTGATTTCGTGCATTTCGCCATTATCGTCCAGATCTTCATTAAGACGCATTGCCATGGGGCATCAACCTACTCGTAATTTCTGGGCGGTATGGACGGGTTTTGCAGACGCGCTGGCAGCCAGATCCAGGTCGCGGCTTTGCAGCAGCAGTACCTGAGCGGCAACATCGCCGAGCGTCGCTTTGTAGCTGCCGATCATACGGGCAAAGATGTTATAGATAACCACCGCCGGGATAGCGGCAATCAGGCCAATCGCCGTTGCCAGCAGGGCTTCTGCGATACCGGGTGCCACGACAGCAAGGTTAGTGGTCTGCGTCTGGGCAATACCGATGAAGCTGTTCATGATGCCCCAAACGGTACCAAACAGGCCGACGAACGGGGAGATTGCGCCGATAGTCGCGAGGTAACCATTACCACGACCCATATGACGACCCGTTGCAGCGACACGACGCTCAAGACGGAAACCGGTGCGCTCTTTAATCCCTTCGTTATCTTCGCTACCTGCGGATAACTCCAGTTCATTTTGCGCTTCGTTAATTAACTGAGTGCTCAGGCTACGGGCATGGAATGAGGAAGAGACGTCGCTGGCTTGATCCAGAGAACGAACGTCAGAGAGCAGCTGCTGCTCGCGCTTAAGGCGACGCTTCTGCGCAATTAATTCCACACTCTTGCTAAAGAAAATGGCCCATGTAACGACAGATGCCAGAATTAACCCGATCATCACAATCTTAACGACGATGTCGGCATGTTGATACATGCCCCAAACGGAAAGATCCGTCTGCATCAAATTATTACCCACTGTGTATCTCCAGGACGCATGTCACAAAATCTGAGCGTAATAATATCAAAACGACGTCGAATTGATAGTAGTTCTCATTAGTATTTACATACTGCATGAATATCCCCTCTTTTTCTTTGCGCTTACGCAGTAAAAAAGTTCCGGTGGCGTTTATTCAGAAAATTTTATGCTTTATATCCGGGCCGACCGTGCATCATTTAACATTCATGGTAGTCTGGACATCCAGACGTATAAAAACAGGTTAGGCGAACATGACGGCGAAGAAGATAGATACCGCTCTGGTCAACGCAGGGCGCAGCAAAAAATATACCCAGGGCTCGGTTAACAGTGTGATTCAACGCGCGTCTTCGTTGGTCTTCGACACGGTAGAAGCCAAAAAACACGCCACCCGCAACCGCGCTAAAGGCGAGCTGTTTTATGGCCGTCGCGGCACCCTGACCCACTTCTCATTGCAGGAAGCAATGTGCGAGCTGGAAGGTGGCGCTGGCTGCGCGCTGTTTCCCTGTGGGGCGGCTGCCGTCGCCAATACGATTCTGGCGTTCGTTGAACAGGGCGACCATATCCTCGTCACCAATACCGCCTATGAGCCTACCCAGGATTTCAGTACCAAAATTCTCGCTAAACTGGGGGTCTCCACCAGCTGGTTCGACCCGCTGATTGGCGCTGGCATCGCGGAGCTTATCCAGCCCAATACCAAAGTGGTGTTCCTGGAATCCCCAGGCTCCATCACCATGGAAGTCCATGACGTCCCGGCGATTGTGCAAGCCGTCAGACGCGTTGCGCCAGATGCCATCATCATGATCGACAACACCTGGGCGGCGGGCATTCTGTTTAAGGCGCTGGAGTTCGATATTGATATTTCGATTCAGGCCGCCACCAAATACCTGATTGGCCACTCAGACGGCATGATAGGTACGGCGGTCTCTAACGCGCGCTGTTGGGCTCAACTGCGTGAAAATGCGTATCTGATGGGGCAGATGGTCGATGCTGATACCGCCTACATGACCAGCCGTGGCCTGCGTACACTGGGTGTGCGTTTGCGCCAGCACCATGAAAGCAGTGTGAAAGTCGCCGAATGGCTGGCGTCACATCCGCAGGTGGCCCATGTGAATCACCCGGCTCTGCCTGGCTGCAAAGGCCATGAGTTCTGGAAGCGTGATTTTAACGGCAGCAGCGGCCTCTTCTCTTTTGTTCTGAACAAGCGCCTTAACGACAAAGAGCTGGCGGAATACCTCGATAACTTCGCGCTGTTTGCCATGGCCTATTCGTGGGGCGGTTTTGAATCGTTGATTCTGGCCAACCAGCCGGAACAGATTGCAGCCATTCGCCCTGACGCCGAAGTGGATTTCAGCGGCACGCTTATCCGCCTGCATATTGGTTTAGAGAACGTTGATGATTTAATTGATGATTTAGCAGCAGGCTTCCAGCGTATCGTGTAGATTGTGGATGCTGGTTTAAAATTCTGATTACGCCAGCAGAATACTCTGTATTAATTGCGCCCGGGATCAAGGTGTTTCGGGCAATAAACGCGTACAATAGCCCCTTCTATGCGGTACCACAGGAAAGTCCATGGCTGTAATTCAAGACATTATCGCTGCGCTCTGGCAACACGACTTTGCAGCGCTGGCGAATCCACATGTTGTTGGCGTCGTCTACTTCGTGATGTTTGCCACCCTCTTTTTAGAAAATGGATTGCTTCCTGCCTCCTTCTTACCCGGAGATAGTTTGCTTCTGCTGGCGGGGGCGTTAATCGCGCGCGGCTGCATGGACTACATTTCGACCGTGCTGATCCTGACCTCAGCAGCAAGCCTCGGTTGCTGGCTGAGCTACCTGCAAGGGCGCTGGCTGGGCAATACCCGCGTGGTGAAAAGCTGGCTGGCGCAGTTACCGGAAAAATACCATCAGCGCGCGACCTGCATGTTCGACAGACACGGATTGCTGGCGCTGCTGGCAGGCCGTTTCCTGGCGTTTATCCGCACGCTGCTGCCAACGATGGCGGGTATCTCCGGGTTATCAAACCGCCGCTTCCAGATTTTCAACTGGCTGAGCGCGCTGCTGTGGGTTGGCATTATTACCTCCCTCGGCTACGCCATCAGCATGATCCCGTTCGTCAAACGCCATGAAGACCAGGTGATGACCTTCCTGATGATCCTGCCGGTGTTCCTGCTGGTTGCCGGTCTGGTCGGTACGGTCGCGGTGGTGATCAAGAAGAAGTACTGCAGCGCCTGATGCTTTCGCGTTCCCTCTCCCGGTGGAGAGGGAATATTACGCTCCCTGCATCATGCGGATCCGCGCCGCATCCTCTCCCGGCGTCACGCCAAAATAGCGTTTAAACTCCCGGCTAAACTGCGAAGGACTTTCATACCCGACGCGAATGGCTGCGGCACTGGCTTTCATGCCATCGTGAATCATCAGCATCCGCGCCTTGTGCAGGCGGAAAGACTTCAGGTACTGCAATGGGGATGTGCTGGTCACGGACTTGAAGTTGTGGTGAAACGCCGAAACGCTCATGTTCGCTTCTGACGCCAGCTGATCGACACTCAGGTTTTCCGTGTACTGGCTTTCAATGCGCTTGAGCACGCGGCTAATCAGGCTGAAATGGGTCTGGCGGCTGACCAGCGCCAGCAGCGCCCCGCCGCCTGGCCCGAGCAGCACATGGTAAAGAATTTCGCGGATGATCTGCTTGCCGAGAATGCGGGCATCCAGCGGCCTGTCCATGACGTCCAGCAGGCGCTCAATCGCGCAGAGAATTTCATCGGACAGCGTGGCGGAGTTAATCCCGCTTGAGGCCATTGACGGGCGAAACAGCTCGTCCTCACCAATGTCCATCAGCAGTTCCTGCAACTGGAGAATATCCACATTCAGACGAATCCCCGCCAGCGGGACCGCCTCTGTCGCGAAGGTTTCACATTCAAAGGGTAAAGGTACTGTCAGGAGCAGATATTCGTTGGTGTCGTAACGAAACACGCGCTCATTGATATAACCAATTTTATGCCCCGAAAAGAGAAAAACGATGCCTGGTTGATACATCACTGGTGTGCGGGTGCCAGGCTGGGTACCGTACAGCAGGCGGACATCCGGTAGCAGTTCACTCAACTTATTTTCATTAACTTTCAATGCGTTAATTTGTTCAGTTAACTGCAAACAAATCTCTTCACGGTTCATTTTTTCTCGCTCCAGGTAGCATTCCCGACACTGACAGTGTGCGCAGTTTTACCCACTTTCTCCAGTGCCGCGTAGAAATGGGCAAGACATCGGCAGGAATGTGCATTGAGAGGATGGCCCTTGCTGTTCACAATGTGCACCATCAGGCCGCTTTCTGCGCCTCCGGTTTTTTTACCCACATAAGGGAACGAGCAATGAATAACTTCAATCTTCATACCCCCACCCGCATTCTGTTTGGCAACGGCGCTATCGCCGACCTGCGTGAACAAATCCCTGCTGACGCACGCGTTCTTATCACCTACGGCGGTGGTAGCGTGAAGAAAAACGGCGTTCTGGATCAGGTTTACAGCGCGCTGGAAGGTCTGGATGTGCGTGAGTTCAGCGGCATTGAACCGAACCCGTCCTATGAAACGCTGATGAAAGCGGTAAAAATCGCCAAAGATGAGAACATCACCTTCCTGCTGGCAGTGGGTGGCGGTTCAGTGCTGGATGGCACCAAATTTATCGCCGCTGCGGCGCATTACGCAGACGGCGTGGATCCGTGGGAAATTCTGCAAACCGGTGGCAGCAAAATCAGCAGCGCTATTCCGATGGGCTCCGTGCTGACGCTGCCTGCGACCGGCTCTGAATCCAACAAAGGCGCGGTTATCTCGCGTAAAACTACCGGTGATAAACAAGCCTTCATGAACGAGCACGTTCAACCGGTCTTCGCCGTACTTGACCCCGTTTACACCTACACCCTGCCACCGCGCCAGGTCGCGAATGGCGTGGTGGATGCCTTTGTGCATACCGTTGAGCAATACGTGACTTACCCGGTGAATGGCAAAATTCAGGATCGTTTCGCCGAAGGCATTCTGTTGACCCTGGTTGAAGACGGCCCGAAAGCGCTGCAGGAACCGGAAAACTACGACGTGCGTGCCAACGTGATGTGGGCGGCCACTCAGGCGCTGAACGGCCTGATTGGCGCGGGCGTGCCGCAGGACTGGGCAACCCACATGCTGGGTCATGAACTGACCGCTATGCACGGTCTGGATCACGCCCAGACGCTGGCGGTGGTACTGCCTGCACTGTGGAATGAAAAACGCGACACCAAACGCGAGAAACTGCTGCAATACGCAGAGCGCGTGTGGAACATTACCGAAGGCGCCGACGACGCGCGTATCGATGCGGCTATCGAAGCCACTCGCGGTTTCTTCGAGCAAATGGGCGTGCCGACGCGCCTGTCCGGCTACGGTCTTGACGGCAGCTCCATTCCGGCGCTGCTCGCGAAACTTGAAGAACACGGGATGACAAAACTTGGCGAACATCAGGATATTACCCTGGACGTTAGCCGTCGCATTTACGAAGCGGCACGCTAAGCTTTTTACACCCTCGCCTTTCGTTTTTGGACTTTTCGTCCAGACTTAATGCTCATAACCTTACCGGGATCAGTCCCGGTAAGTTCATAGAGGAGGCATGCATGACACATCCAACCGTGATTAAACTTGCTGATGGCAACCTGATGCCGCAGCTGGGTCTCGGCGTGTGGAAAGCGGGTAATGAGGAAGTGGTTTCCGCCATTCACAAAGCGCTGGAAGTGGGTTATCGCTCCATCGATACCGCGACCGCGTACAAAAATGAAGACGGTGTTGGCGATGCGTTGAAAAGCGCAGGCGTCCCACGTGACGAACTGTTTATCACCACGAAACTGTGGAATGACGATCAGAAACGTCCCCGTGAAGCATTGCAGGAGAGCCTTGAGAAGCTGCAGCTGGATTATGTGGATCTCTGGCTGATGCACTGGCCGGTTCCGGCTATCGATCACTATGTCGACGCCTGGCAGGGTATGATCGAACTGCAACAGCAAGGGCTGGTGAAAAGCATTGGCGTCTGTAACTTCCAGATTCATCATCTGCAAAAGCTGATTGATGAAACCAACGTGACCCCGGTTATCAACCAGATTGAACTGCACCCGCTACTTCAGCAGCGCCAGCTGCATGCCTGGAATGCGACCCATAAAATCCAGACGGAGTCCTGGAGCCCGCTTGCTCAGGGTGGTGAAGGGGTGTTTGATCAGAAAATTATCCGTGATCTTGCAGATAAGTACGGTAAAACCGCGGCCCAAATCGTCATTCGCTGGCACCTCGACAGCGGACTGGTGGTGATCCCCAAATCCGTCACCCCCTCGCGTATCGCCGAAAACTTTGACGTCTGGGATTTCCGCCTGGACAAAGACGAACTGGGCGAAATTGCGAAACTGGACCAGGGCAAGCGCCTGGGCCCGGACCCGGATCATTTCGGCGGCTAACCTCCATCGTCCTGCGCACACGCCCGGCACTCACGCCGGGCTTTTTTGTGCTCCGGGCTCAGAAATCTGCGGTAAAAATTAATCCCTTACTTTAGTGTGTATTTGTTCACATTTATGGCGCAGCATAATGTATTTGCAATCGCATAATCACTCATATTGATTATTGTTTGCGCGATGTTTATCGACACGCTGTTAGGGGATAACGTTATGGCCGAAAAAACCGCCTCGGGAGTCCGTTGGCTTCCATTAATCATTATCGTTGTTATCGCAACCGGTCTCTGGCAGGCTGCTCCACCGGAAGGGCTCAGCCCCGAAGCGTGGCATTCCGCCATTGTCTTTGTCGCGACCATTGCCTCCATTGTCGCCAAAGTGCTACCGATTGGCGCGGTCGGCCTCATCGGCATTACCCTGTTCGCCCTCACCTACGCCGCCGGAGATAAAACCGCCAATGGCGCTATTCTCACGGCACTGAGCGAGTTAAACAGTTCGCTTATCTGGCTTATCGTCGTCGCCTTTATGATTGCCCGTGGTTTTATCAAAACCGGGCTGGGCCGTCGTATCGCGCTGCAAATGATCCGTCTGCTCGGCAAACGTACGCTGGGGCTGGCGTACGGACTGGCGTTTGCCGATTTAATCCTCTCCCCTGCGATGCCAAGTAACACCGCACGCTGCGGTGGGGTTATTTATCCGATTGCCGACTCGCTGGCCCGGAGCTTTAACTCCCATCCTGAAGACGAATCGCGCAGCAAAATAGGCACCTTCCTGATTACCTGCATTGGCAACGTTAACGATGTCACTGCCGCGCTGTTTATGACCGGCTATACCGGCAACCTGCTGGCGGTGAAGCTGGCGGCTAACGCGGGCATCACACTCACCTGGGGGAGCTGGTTTATCGCCGCACTGGCCCCCTGCGTGGTGTCATTGCTGCTCGTACCCGTGCTGGTCTACTGGATAACGCGTCCCGAAATCAAACACACCCCTGACGCTCCCGTCCTGGCGCAGCGCGAGCTGGCACTGATGGGAAAAATGAGCCGGGGTGAATGGTTGATGCTAGGCACAGTCCTGCTCCTGCTAATACTGTGGATCTTCGGTGACACACTGGGAGTGGACCCGACAACCGCATCCTTCGTCGGCCTCTCGGTGCTGTTACTTTCCGGTGTCCTGAGCTGGGAAGATGTGAAAAGCGAAAAAGGGGCATGGGACACGCTGATTTGGTTTGCCGCACTGCTGATGATGGCTAACCAGCTGAAAAAACTTGGCTTCACCACCTGGTTTGGCGGGGTGATTGGTGAAAGTATCGGTGCTGCGATGGGCGACACCAGCTGGGTCATTGTGCTGCTGCTCCTCAACGCCGCCTACTTCTATACCCACTATTTCTTCGCCAGCGGGAATGCACAAATCGCCGCGCTCTATGCCGTCTTCCTCGGCGTCGGCATCCACCTGAATATTCCTGCCGCGCCGATGGCGCTCATGCTGGCATTTACCAGCAGCCTTTACTGCTCGCTCACGCAGTACACCCACGCCCGTGGCCCGATTCTGTTTGGCGCGGGCTACGTGCCAACAGGGACCTGGTGGCGAACCGGGTTCTTAATCAGTCTTTTCAATCAGGCCGTGTTTATGACCATTGGCCTCGTCTGGTGGAAAATGCTGGGGTTGTACTGATTTCGCCTGTCTGCCCGGCGTCACCGCCGGGCCAGAATCCTTTTGCCCTCTTCCACTCCCTGAAGCTTCTCACGCAGAGGCTTACGCCCGCCTAAAGGCAATGCTACTCTGAGCACCGTACCCCAGAAAAAGAAGCCTCTATGCAAAAATGTTTGGTAATGCTCATTGCTTGCAGTTTTTCAGCGTTAGGGCAATCCCCGCAGCGCAGCGTGGAACTGCTCTACCAGCACTATACGAATAACGCGCCTGGCGTGGTGTTCGACGCCTCCGGCCAGGATCAGGTGGTTTCCACGCGGCTGATGAAAGAAGTCGCGGAAGATCAGAAACTCACCGCTGAAGGTGACGTGGGTTATCTGAATTACGATCCGGTGTGCAACTGCCAGGACTACGATAATCTGGTGCTGGAGCAGGTAGATATCGTCACGCATGACGCGCAGCATGTGGATGCGGTGGTGCGTTTTCGCCCGTTCAGCGACGGGCCAGAAACCGTGACGCAGACGCTGGTGCTGGTCGATGAGAATGGCCGCTGGTTGATTGACGATATCGTCAATGAAACGAGCAGCCTGTACGAAGGGATGAAAGCCTATAACCTCGAGCGGGTTAAGGAAGCGCAGAGCGATAAAGCGGCGGAGAAGAGTGTCGCCAGTTCACCCTCACCCCAGCCCTCTCCCTGATGGAGAGGGAGCAATACCAGCTCCGGACAGTCCCCTCTCCCCGTGGGAGAGGGTTAGGGTGAGGGCATCAGACCGCAGTTAACCCGCCTTACGCTTCACCGCTTTCTTTGCGCTTTCGCTTCTGACCACACTGTTTTTCGCATCACCCTTCTTCGCCGCACCACTCTTCGCAGTTCCGTTCGAACGCTGATGCACAATCGGCGTGTGCTTGGTCAGTGCCGGACGGGTGTTGCGGTTCTGACGGCGCGCCTCACGCATTTCGTCGAGGGTCGGTGAAGGCACCAGGCAATCACGACGCGAGCCAATCAGGTGCTTTTTACCCATCTCTTCCAGCGCCTGACGAATCAGCGGCCAGTTTGCCGGATCGTGGTAGCGCAGCAGGGCTTTATGCAGGCGGCGCTGTTTGTCGCCTTTTGGCACCACCACATCCTCACTCTTATAACCAATCTTGCTGAGCGGGTTTTTGCCGGTGTAGTACATGGTCGTGGAGTTGGCGAGCGGCGACGGATAGAAGTTCTGCACCTGATCCAGACGGAAGCGACGCTGTTTGAGCCACAATGCCAGGTTCACCATGTCTTCATCACGCGTACCCGGGTGCGCAGAGATAAAGTAAGGGATCAGATACTGCTCTTTACCGGCCTGTTTTGAGTAGGTATCGAACAACTCTTTGAAGCGGTCATAGCTGCCCATGCCCGGCTTCATCATCTTCGACAGCGGGCCTTCTTCGGTGTGTTCCGGGGCAATCTTCAGATAACCGCCCACGTGGTGCGTCGCCAGCTCTTTGATATAGCGCGGATCTTCCACGGCGATGTCATAACGGACACCGGAAGCGATCAGGATCTTCTTGATACCTTTCAGATCGCGGGCACGACGATAAAGATTGATCGTCGGCTCATGGTTGGTGTCCATGTGTTCGCAAATGCTCGGGTAAACGCACGACAGGCGGCGGCAGGTTTGCTCCGCACGCGGCGATTTACAGCGCAGCATATACATGTTGGCCGTCGGGCCACCCAGATCGGAGATAATGCCGGTAAAGCCGGGAACCGTGTCGCGAATCGCTTCGATCTCATTAACGATCGAATCTTCAGAGCGACTCTGAATAATGCGCCCTTCATGCTCTGTAATGGAACAGAAGGAGCAACCGCCGAAACAGCCGCGCATGATGTTGATCGAGAAGCGGATCATTTCGTACGCCGGAATGCGGGCGTTGCCATAGGCCGGATGCGGTACACGTTTGTACGGCAGGGCAAACACGCTGTCCATCTCTTCGGTTGAGAGGGGGATCGCAGGCGGGTTAACCCAAATATAGCGATCGCCATGCTTTTGCATCAGCGCACGCGCACAACCGGGGTTCGTTTCGTGGTGCAGAATGCGTGACGCATGGGCGTACAGCACTTTGTCGCCTTTGACCTTCTCGAAGGAAGGCAGCAGCACGTAGGTTTTTTCCCATGGTTTTGGACGCGGCGGTTGCACAACAACGGCTTTCGCTTCGGCCTTTTTCGGCTCGACAGGTTTGTTATCTGCGCACGGCAGATCGTCGCCGTACGGATGCGGGATCGGATCGATTTTACCCGGCATATCAATGATGCGGGAATCCACACCGCTCCAGCCCGGCAGCGCTTCTTTCACCATGATCGCGGTGTTACGCACATCGCGGATCTGCGAAATAGGTTCGCCCTGCGACAGACGGTGCGCCACTTCCACCAGCGGGCGTTCGCCATTACCAAACATCAGCATGTCGGCTTTCGAATCCACCAGCACGGAACGGCGCACGGTATCCGACCAGTAGTCATAGTGCGCGGTACGACGCAGGCTGGCTTCAATGCCGCCCAGAATAACGGGCACATCTTTCCAGGCTTCTTTGCAGCGTTGAGTGTAGGCCAGGGTAGCGCGGTCAGGCCGCTTCCCCGCCACGTTATCCGGCGTGTAGGCATCGTCATGGCGCAGCTTACGATCGGCCGTATAACGGTTGATCATCGAGTCCATGTTGCCTGCGGTCACGCCGAAGAACAGGTTCGGCTTACCCAGACGCATAAAGTCGTCTTTGCTGTTCCAGTCCGGCTGAGCAATGATGCCCACGCGAAAGCCCTGGGCTTCCAGCATTCGGCCGCAAATCGCCATGCCAAAACTCGGGTGGTCAACATAGGCATCGCCAGTGACCAGAATGATGTCGCAGCTATCCCAGCCAAGTTGGTCCATTTCACTACGGGACATGGGTAAAAACGGAGCCGGACCAAAGCAGGCCGCCCAGTACTGGGGCCAGGAAAAGAGGTCTCGATCCGGCTGGATCAGGGATATTGCGCTCATCTTGCTTCCAAAAAAGTGGCAAAAAAATAATCAAAGGGCGGGGATTATACGCCGGATCAATAGATGAAATGAAGGATTAACTGTGGGGTTTCTCCCCTCACCCTGGCCCTCTCCCCAAAGGGGCGAGGGAACCGATCGAGCGGGCCGGGAGTAAGGTTTTCTCCCTCTCCCTCAGGGAGAGGGCCGGGGTGAGGGGTATTACGGCGCCGGGTTCACCAGCAGTTGCCCCATTGTCCCTCTGTCGGCCATCTCCAGCGTCTGGCTACCGTACTGGAACGGGAAATGGGGCCATGACGGCTGACCATAATAAACCAGCAGCTCAACCTGCCCGTCGACCCAGACCGTATCTTTCCAGCCGCGATCTTCAGCAAAAGGCATCGCGCCGTTCACGTTACGCACCTGGAACATCACACCTTCGATGTGGAACGACTGCGGCATGTCCGCTCGCACCGTCCAGCGTTCCCATGTGCCTTGTTGCGCCGTGATATCGAGGCGTTGAGGGTCCCACAGCTGGCCGTTAATACCAGGATCGCTGCCGAGCGTAATATCGCGGCTGCGGATCGGCGTACCGGTCATGATGTCCGCAGGCAGCAGGCGCAGCGGCAGCGTATCGGTCACCAGCGGCAGCAGCCCGGTGGGGCGCAACGTCAGCACCAGCGTGGAGATAAGAATGCTCGAGGGTTCGAAAAAACCGCGCAGGCGATCGACAATGCCCGCCGCTTCACCACAAGTCAGAGAGACCTCATCGCCATTGGTCATATCGACCAGGATTTCCCGCCGCTCACCCGGTGCCAGCGCCAGTTGTTTAATCGAAACCGGTACCGGCAGAAAACCCTGATCGCCAGAAATTACGTGCAGCGCACGGCCATCGCTCATCTGTAATAAATAGCGGCGCGAGTTGGAGGCATTCAGCAGGCGCAAACGCACCCAACCGCGCGACACCTCAACAAACGGGCTTTGCGCACCGTTGACCATCAGCGTATCGCCCACAAAGCCACCGCTGCCCGGTTCGCTGTATTCCGGGGTACCGAAGTTATCCAGGCGCTTGTCCTGAATAATGACCGGGAAATCATCCACACCGTAATGATTCGGAATAGGCAGAGACTTGCTCACCTCGTCCTCAATTAACCACATTCCGGCAAGACCGTTGTAGACCTGCTGAGCCGTGCGGTTTGGCGTGTTGGCGTGGTACCACAACGTGGCTGCACTCTGGCGAATCGGCAGCACCGGCGCCCAATCATTGTTCGGTGTCATCATTCTGGCCGCCCCGCCAATCAGCGGGCCGGGTACCTGCAAACCGCTCACCGTCATGGCGACGTTATCCGCGAGACGGTTGCTGTAAATCAGTTTGACGTCGTCGCCGCTCCATACGCGGATCGTCGGGCCAAGATAGCGCCCGTTAATGCCCCAGACCTGGGCTCGCGTACCGGTAGAAAAGGACCAGTGAGTACGCTGTAGCGTCAGGAACAGCGGCTGACCACGGCGGGATTCCAGCAACGGCGGAATGGGCAGCGGGGGTTGCTGCTGCCCGGCGGCGTTCGCCCTCAGCGGCATCGCGCTGGCGCAAAGTGCCGCACCAGATGCCTGAATAAATTGACGCCGACTGAGTGACATAGTTGCTCCGTGTGAAACTGAATAAACCGTGCGGGAAGTCATTTCCCGACATAAAAACAGCGGGGAATTAAACCCGACCCGTAGCTTCGCGTTCCGCCACTTCTTTATCTAATTCGGCAATCTTCTTCGCCATGACGTCGTGGCAATGCGCGGCCAGCTCACGAATCTGATCTTTACCATAGCTGCTGGTATCGATCGGCGGCAGCATTTCGACAATCGCCAGACCGTTTTTAAGACGGTTAAGGTTAATTTTATTCGACGTCGTGGAAACACAGACAGGAATGACAGGAACACCCGCCGCAATGGCGGCATGGAACGCACCGGTTTTAAACGGCAATAACCCGCGACCACGGCTGCGCGTGCCCTCCGGGAACATCCAGACGGAGATGTTACGTTTCTGAATATGCTTCACCACCTGCGCGATAGTGCCGTGTGCTTTGGCGCGGTTATTACGGTCGATCAGCAGGTTGCCGGTCAGCCAGTACAACAGACCGAAAAAGGGCACCCACAGCAGGCTCTTTTTGCCGACGGTGACAGTCGGCGGCTGTACGATATTCGATGCGGTGACCATATCGTAGTTATTTTGGTGGTTGGCGATGTAAATCGCCTTGCTATGTTGGGAATAATTGGCCGGGAAACGTTTTTCTACTTTCAGCCCAAGCACCGGTGCCAGGCGACCAAACAGATGCCCAAAAGTAGCCACATGCTTCGGATTACGCGGACTCAGTAAGCAGTACAGGCAACCAAATACACAGACCAGAATGGAATAAATAACGACGATGATTGCGCGAATAATAAATAGCATAGCTACCTCGAAAACCCATCCCTATGTGCATGAAACGTTAGCCATCAACTCACAAGGCCAGGTCAGATGCGGGTCCGTAAAAAACATATTGTTAATCGCAATCCTCGAATAAACAACGCTTTTACAGGAAAAATTAGTGATACCCCCCATCAGAACGAGGGGGGCAAGAAATACGCGAATTACTCTTCGCTATTACCGGTTTCGCCGCGGGCAGGTGCGTCAATTTCAACGCGATCAATACGTTGCAGCCCACGCATCAGGGTGCCACGACGCCCACGTTCACCCTGCACTTTTTGCAACTCTTCCGGGCGCAATTTGATTTTGCGCTTGCCGACGTGAATGAGCAGCGTGCTTTGCGGCGGTAGCAGGTAAAGATGCGCCAGGCCATCTTCGCCTTTTGCTGCTTCCGCTGATGGGATACCGATGATTTTGTTGCCTTTACCTTTGGACAACTGCGGCAGGTCGCTGACCGGGAACATCAACATACGCCCTGCCTGAGTGATAGCCAGCAGCATATCGGCGTCGTTTTCAATTTCCAGCGGCGGCATGACCCGTGAGTTATCCGGCAGGCTGATCAGGGTTTTACCGGCACGGTTGCGGGCCACCAGATCGCTGAAGGTACACACGAAGCCATAACCGGCATCGCTGGCCATCAACAATTTCTGGTCATCGTTGGTCATGACCATATGTTCAATGGTCGCGCCCGGCGGAAGCGTCAATTTGCCGGTCAGCGGCTCACCCTGCCCACGGGCAGACGGCAGCGTAATCGGGTCAATGGCGTAGCTGCGTCCGGTCGAGTCAATAAACACCACCGGCTGATTGCTCTTCCCTTTCGCCGACGCTTTCCAGCTGTCGCCCGATTTAAAACTTAAGCCCTGGGCATCGATATCATGGCCTTTGGCGCTACGCACCCAGCCCATTTGCGACAGCACAATGGTGACAGGCTCGGACGGCAGCATGTCGTGTTCGTTCATGGCCTTCGCTTCTTCGCGCTCTTTCAGCGGAGAACGGCGATCGTCACCGAAGGCATCAGAATCGGCCTGCAGCTCTTTCTTCAGCAGGTTACTCATTTTGCGCTCGGAGGCGAGGATCCCCTGCAAATGGTCACGCTCTTTCGCCAGCTCATCCTGCTCGCCGCGAATTTTCATCTCTTCGAGCTTGGCAAGGTGGCGTAATTTCAGCTCAAGGATCGCTTCGGCCTGGGTTTCACTGATATCAAAACGCGACATCAGAACCGGCTTCGGCTCGTCCTCGGTACGAATGATATGGATGACTTCGTCGATATTAAGAAACGCCACCAGCAAACCTTCGAGGATATGCAGGCGCTTGAGCACTTTCTCCAGACGATAGCTCAGACGACGGCGCACCGTGTCGCGACGGAACGCCAGCCACTCGGTGAGGATCTCCAGCAGGTTTTTCACCGACGGGCGACCATCAAGACCGATCATATTCAGGTTAACGCGGTAGCTCTTTTCCAGATCGGTGGTGGCAAACAGGTGGTTCATCACCGGTTCCATGTCCACACGGTTGGAACGTGGCACGATAACCAGACGCGTCGGGTTTTCGTGATCCGATTCGTCACGCAGGTCGTCAACCATCGGCAGCTTTTTGTTGCGCATTTGCGCCGCAATCTGCTCCAGCACTTTGGCCCCGGAAACCTGGTGCGGCAGTGCGGTAATGACCACCGCGCCGTCTTCTTTCTTCCACACCGCGCGCATGCGCACGGAACCACGCCCATTCTCATAAATCTTACGAATTTCTGCACGCGGGGTAATGATTTCGGCTTCGGTCGGGTAATCCGGCCCCTGGACGATATCCAGCAGTTGATCGAGGGTGGTTTTTGGCTGCTCGATAAGCGTGATGGCCGCTTTTGCCACTTCACGCAGGTTATGGGGAGGAATGTCTGTTGCCATCCCTACCGCAATACCGGTGGTACCGTTCAGCAGGATGTTCGGCAGGCGCGCAGGCAGCATTTTCGGCTCCTGCATGGTGCCATCAAAGTTCGGCACCCAGTCCACCGTGCCTTGTCCCAGCTCGCCCAGCAGGACGTCAGCGTATTTGGACAGACGGGATTCGGTATAACGCATGGCGGCGAAGGACTTGGGATCGTCCGGTGCGCCCCAGTTACCCTGACCATCCACCAGCGGGTAGCGGTAGGAGAACGGCTGTGCCATCAATACCATGGCTTCGTAGCAGGCGCTGTCGCCGTGCGGATGGTATTTACCCAGTACGTCACCGACGGTACGGGCGGATTTTTTGAATTTGGCGCTGGCACTCAGCCCCAGCTCAGACATCGCGTACACGATGCGACGCTGTACAGGTTTCAGGCCATCACCAATAAACGGCAACGCCCTGTCCATGATGACGTACATGGAGTAGTTCAGATAGGCGTTTTCCGTGAATTCATGCAGCGCAAGGCGCTCTGCCATATCGCTCATTAATCGTGATTCCTCAACGTGTGCGCCCGCCTTTTCGGCGGCAATATTGCCGCAGATACTAACCTATATAGAGCATTGAGGCATAGTGAAGAGAATATAAAACGCGGAGAGGTTTCGATTTTTCATGGAGGTCATGGCAATCGTTGCAAGGCTTCTTCATAGGTCTGCGCTCGCTCGCGTTTACCCACAGCAACGACAAAAACCACGATTCGCTCATCCTGTACCTGGTAGACCAGGCGATAACCTGAAGCACGCAGTTTTAGCTTGTAACAGTCAGGCATCCCTCTGAGTTTGTTGGCTTCAATCCTTGGTGCGATTAACACCTGAGCCAATTACTTTTTTAACTGTTCGCGGACGGTTGCCCCCAATTTGCGCCACTCCTTTAGCGCCCTTTCATCAAACTCCAGTAGATAAGCCATTACAGATCATCCAGGGTCACACGCACGGGTTTAGGATCACGAAGTCGCTCTCGAACAACCTCCAGTAATTCAATATCTTCATCACTTAATACCCGTTGGCTGAAAGGCAGACGCCCATTATCAGCAACGTACTCCAGAGTCTGACGAAGCACGTCCGAGGGTGTGACGCCAAGTTTTTCCAGCGCAGCATAAGAACGTGCTTTTAATTCATCATCAATACGCAGATTGATAGTGCCCATAAATTTGCCTCCACATACGTAAATACATTTGTCATTACATACTATGGCATCATCCTGTTTTATGGGCAACGTCTGTCAGGGCAGATGATTCACTGGGCCTTACTGGCTGACCTTCGTCACTTGCTTCACGTCGATTTCGACCGAGTTCCAGTCTTTGTCCACTTCGCCCTGGATTTCCACGAGATCCTGCGGCCCCACGGTCACGCCATTCCAGCGTTTATGGTCAATGTCGACGTTAATCGTGCCGGAGGCATCTTTGAAGGTATAGACATCATCCGACAGGCGCTCGACGATATTCCCCCGCAGGGTAACCCAGGCATCGTCACGCATGGATTTTGCACTTTCGACGGTCGTAGTACCGCCGCCAGGCCCGGTAAATCCCCCGCTCTGGTTCATTGCCTGGCTTTGATTCGCCGCAAACACGGGGGCGGAACACATCATCACTATCGCGGTCATCGCTGCAATTTTTTTCATCTTTTCTCTCCCTTTATTAGTCGGTTCGTCCACATTAAACCTGCCAGTTCTTAATAACTTCTTAAGGCAAAAAAAGAAATCTTTTTTCTGTACAGCCCCCTGAAACAGCATGTTTACTTGCTGGCGGGCGAGATAAAAAGGGATGTCACATGCGCGTGTTACTGATTGAAGATGACAAACTGATTGGCGACGGCATCAAAGCCGGGTTGAGCAAATTGGGGTTCAGCCCCGACTGGTTCACCGACGGGTTGCTGGGCAAGCAGGCGCTCTACAGCGCGCCTTACGATGCGGTGGTGCTGGATCTCACGTTGCCGGGTATCGACGGGCTTGAAATCCTGCGTGAGTGGCGTGATAAAGGCCACAGCGAGCCGGTGCTGATCCTCACCGCCCGCGATGCGCTCGACCAGCGCGTTGAAGGGCTACGCCTGGGCGCGGACGACTACCTGTGCAAGCCCTTTGCGTTGATTGAAGTGGCGGCCAGACTGGAAGCGCTGGTACGGCGCAGCCACGGCCAGACGCGCAGCGAGCTTCGCCACGGTAACGTCACCCTTGACTCTGGCAGTCTCGTCGCCACGCTGGCCGGTGAGCCGCTGACCCTCAAGCCGAAAGAGTTCGCGCTGCTGGAACTGCTGCTGCGCAATACCGGTCGCGTCCTGCCGCGCAAACTGATCGAAGAGAAGATATATAGCTGGGATGACGATGTCTCCAGCAACGCCGTCGAGGTTCACGTACACCACCTGCGCCGCAAACTCGGCAGCGAGTTTATTCGCACCGTTCACGGTATCGGCTACACCCTGGGTGACGCATGAAATGGCCTAAAATATCCAGCCTGCGCCTGCGCCTGACGCTGCTGTTTTTACTGCTGGCGGCAGTGGCCTGGAGCAGTGCAAGCCTGGTCGCCTGGCAGCAAACCCGCGACAGGCTGGATGAACTCTTCGACACCCAACAAATGCTGTTCGCCAAACGGCTCAGCACCATGAGCATTGATGAGCTTAGCCAGGTGCAGCGCACCACGCCCCCGGTGCGCAAAGTGAAGAAGGGTCATCTGGATGATGACGCCCTGGCCTTTGCCATTTTTTCCCTCGACGGCAAACGCGTACTCCACGATGGCGAAAACGGTGAGCAGATCCCGTGGAAATATCGCCGTGACGGTTTTGAAAATGGCCGCCTGAAGGATGACGATGACGAATGGCGCTTCTTGTGGCTCACCTCCGCTGACGGGCAACACCGGATTGCCGTCGGCCAGGAGTGGGATTATCGCAAAGAGATGGCGGTGGATATCATCACCTCGCAGCTTACCCCCTGGCTGGTGGCGCTGCCGCTGATGCTTATCCTGCTGATAGTGTTACTCAGTCGTGAATTGCGCCCTTTGCGACGGCTGGCCCAGTCGCTGCGGGTACGCGCCCCGGACAGCGCCGTGCCGCTGGATAACACCGGCGTGCCCAACGAAGTCCGCCCGCTGGTGGACGCCCTTAACCAGCTGTTTGCCCGCACCCAAAGCATGATGCTGCGCGAACGGCGCTTTACCTCCGACGCCGCCCATGAGCTGCGCAGTCCGTTAACCGCATTGAAAGTGCAAACCGAGGTGGCGCAGCTGTCGCAGGACGATCCGCCCGCACGGGAAAAAGCGCTGCATCAGCTTCACGCCGGCATCGATCGCGCGTCTCGTCTGGTTGATCAACTGCTCACCCTTTCACGCCTCGACTCCCTGGAAAGCCTTGAAGATGTGCAGCCAGTGGCGCTTGAATCGCTGCTGCAATCGGCGGTGATGGACATCTACCACACCGCCCGGCAGGCGGGTGTGGATGTGCGACTGGATATCCACGCGCAGGATGTGACCCGCACCGGGCAGCCGCTGCTGCTCAGCCTGCTGGTGCGTAATTTGCTGGATAACGCCGTGCGCTACAGCCCGGCGGGCAGCGTGGTGACGGTGACGCTGGATGCGCATGCTGTTCTTGTGTGTGACAACGGGCCGGGCATCAGCGAGGAAGCACTTGCCCGCATCGGCGAGCGTTTTTACCGCCCGCCAGGCCAGAGCGAAACGGGCAGCGGGCTGGGATTATCCATTGTTAAGCGTATCGCCCAGATGCACCACATGACGGCGATATTCAAAAACGGCACCGATGGAGGGTTTACCGCCGAGATCCGTCTGGGATGATTATTGCTCAAAACGCAAAAGTCTTTGCACGTTTTGCCTGGTTCGTCAAAGGTCGGTTCGGGATAGAATTGCCGCCAATGACGTTTCGCTGAGGACACCACACCCATGAGCAATATCCTGATTATCAATGGCGCAAAACAGTTTGCCCACTCTAAAGGTCAGTTGAATGACACCCTGACCTCCGTTGCTGAAAGCTTCCTGCGTGATGCAGGGCACCAGGTCAAAGCCGTGCGTACCGACGGCGACTACGACATCAAAGAAGAAGTGCAGAACTTCCTGTGGGCCGATGTGGTTATCTGGCAGATGCCAGGCTGGTGGATGGGCGCGCCATGGACCGTCAAAAAATACATGGATGATATCTTTACCGAAGGGCACGGCGCGCTGTACGCCAGCGACGGACGCAGCCGTTCAGATGCATCCAAAAAATACGGCTCCGGCGGTCTGATTCAGGGCAAAAAATATATGCTCTCACTGACCTGGAACGCGCCGCTTGACGCGTTTAATGATGAAGACCAGTTCTTCCATGGCGTGGGCGTAGACGGCGTCTACCTGCCGTTCCACAAAGCCAACCAGTTCTTAGGCATGGAATCGCTGCCGACCTTTATCGTCAATGACGTGATTAAAATGCCGGACGTACCGCGTTACATTGAGGAATATCGCAAGCATCTTGGGCAAATTTTTGGTTAACTGAGAGACTGGACTTAGAAGGAGTTAACCATGTTGACAGTGATTGCTGAAATTCGTACCCGCCCAGGGCAGCACCATCGCCAGGCGGTTCTTGACCAGTTTGCGAAAATTATCCCGACCGTGCTGCAGGAAGAAGGCTGCCATGGCTACGCGCCGTGGGTCGATCACGCCGCAGGGGTAAGTTTTCAGACCGCCGCACCGGATTCCATCGTGATGGTTGAGCAGTGGGAAACGGTCGCCCATCTTGAAGCGCACCTTGCCACAGCGCACATGAAAGCCTGGAGCGAAGCGGTAAAAGGCAACGTCCTTGAGACCCATATTCGCATTCTGGAGCAAGGGGTTTAATCCCCGCCGTTCAGCCCTCTCCCGCGGGAGAGGGTAAAAACTGCGTTACCAGTACAGCTTCCAGCTCTGACTAAACCGCATCAGCGCCTCGACGTAAAAGTAATCCCCCCAGCTACAGCATTCATCCACCCCTTTATCACTGGCAAGATGGTACACCGAGTGCTTCAGCAGCCCGTTGGTCGGCTCATTCGTCCCTGCCAGGTAGTGTTTGCCCAACGACGACATAATGCGCATTGCCCACTGTTGATAGCGTTCGCGATCGGGGTCGGTCACCGGTAAGTGCTTGATCAATTCGAGCAATCCACACACCGCAATCGCCGCAGAGGAAGAGTCCCGCAGCGCATCAGTGCCGACCAGTGCCAGATCCCAGTGGCAAACGGCGTCATCCGGCAGGCGGTTCAGGAAGTAATTTGCCAGCCTTTTGGAGAGCGCGACCATCTCTTTATCGCCGGTATAGATGAAGCTCAGCAGGAAACCGTAAATCCCCCACGCCTGCCCGCGCGACCAGCAGGAGTCATCGGCATAGCCCTGTTGAGTATTGCCATAGCGCGGCTCGCCGGTTTTCACATCCATATAGTAGGTGTGGAAGGTGGACGCATCCTCGCGAATCAGATAGGTCGCGGCCTGATTCACGTGCGCCTGCGCGGCCGTCGCAAAACGCGGGTCGCCGGTCTGTTCGCTCGCCCAGTAGAGCAGCGGCAGGTTCATGTTGCAGTCGATGATCATGCGCCCGGCCTGTTCCGGGTCACTCAAATCGCCCCACGCCTGAATGATCTGCGCTTTGGGGTGAAAACGTTCCAGCAGGGCTTCTGCCGCCTGCAATGCAAAACTGCGTGCATCACGGCTGCCGGTCAGCCGCCAGGCCGACACGCAGGAGAGCGTGTAGAGAAACCCCAGATCGTGGGTATTGGTGTCATGACGCCCCGCAATGCGCAGGCCAAAAGAGCGGACATTTTTTTCCGCCAGCGCCCGGAAGGTATCATCGCCGGTCATCTCCCACGCAAGCCAAAGCTGCCCGGTCCAGAAACTGGTGGTCCACTCCACGTTTTCCGTCAGCGGGTAGTAGCCCTTTACACAGGTTTCAGCGGGAAACTTCTCACCGAATTGCGTTAAATGACGACGAATCAGTTCGAGGGTGTGTAAACGCGCGCTGTCCAGCTCATCTGAAAATGCCTGCCGATTAAACGGCGCGCCAGGACACTCACGTAACGGTTCCTCAACGATTTTACTTAACATATTTCGGTTCCTTCTTTTGAAAATAAATACCCGGTGTTAACGCGAAAGAGAATTGCCCGCGATATCCAGCGGCGCACGCTGCCGCCATTTGCTCTGGCAGGCGGATAATGTCCATGCAGATATCAAGGTAAAGGTCAGGGCCGTCGCCCCCATAATAATGTAAGTATTTTCAAAGCCGATGCGGTCATATAACAAACCCGCAGGTGACGAGACCACCACATTACCGACATATAACATTGCCTGATATCCCAGCAAATACATCGTGGCATTAACGCGCTTATCAAAATGCTCAGCGATATATTTAAAGACCGAGACCAGCAGCAGGCAGATTTCCAGACCGTATAATGGCTTCAGTACCGAAATTAATAAGTGTGAATCACAAAGGCCAGAAATAATCAGCCGTGCACCGACCACCACGCCCACAATTAGCAGCCCGCGTTTCGCGCCGATATAATTCACCACCAGCGGGATCACCATATACATGATGAACTCCATCCCGGACTGCACGGTGCCAAGGTAACCGAACACCGCGTTCCCCTGATGAACATCATCGAAGAAGGTGACGAAGTAGCGGGAGAACTGCTGCTCAGCGATAAACATCATCCACGCCACACCGGCGACATACAGGCAAAAAGCCCAGAATTTGCGGTTACAAAGCAGCGCGTAGACATCCGCCGGAACAATCTTCTCTTTAGTCAGCACATCGCTGGCGTTAGCCGCATTGACGTTCACTTTCAGGCTCAGCAGCACAATGAACATCACCACCGACGCCACGCTACCCATAATAAAATTCCAGGAGGGCGAGATGTTAAACAGCAGACCGGAGAACGACGACGCCACCGCCCAGCCCAGCGAGCCCCACATGCGGATCTGCCCAAACTCCATGCTGTTTAAGCGGCTGTAGCGGTCGCTGTAGGATTCACAGGCAGCTACCCCGGCATACCAGGCGAAGCTTAAATAAATGGCCCCGACAATAATCCCGAGCAGGGTGTTTGACAGCAATAATGGCTGATAGACATAAATAAAGAACGGAGCCATTAATGCGGACATTAACACCACAAAATAGAGCAGGTATTTGCTCATCCCGATTTTATCGAGAATATAACCGTATATCGGCTTGAGAATAACCGAGAATATCCCGTTAACGGCAAATACCGTACCGATAACCGTACCACTCAGGTTCGCTTTTTGCCCGAGCCAGATAGCTAATAAACCAATACTGGCTGACCAGGTAAAAAAGTAGAGAAAGATAAACGAACTGATTTTGTAATATTCAGTCCGGGTATTGATGGCTGATTTTTCCATACTATCCTCGACAAATCGTGTAGCGTTCAGAGAGTGCGAATGACGAAAATATTTCTGTTATTGTTCTGGCAGCGCGGGTTATCGCGCGAAAGTTATTATTGTATTTTGCTCTTGGGTATTAACCTGAATATGGTCAGGTTTAATCGTTAATTCCGGTATCGCGGCATTAAAATCATGCTGGCTGATGCTGGCCTGAACGGCGCAGGCCAGCCAGTGCTCCCCAGCGGGCAGCGTTGTCTGCAACATCGGGATAGCCGCACACTCCGCGAACATCACGCTGCTGTTTGGCGGCGTCACCACGCAGTCGGCCTCGCGCTGCTGCTGCGGGGAGAGGCAGACAATCGCACTTACCCCGTTTTCGGCCACCACGCAGCAGCCCTTGTGCGAATCCTTTAACAGCGGCTGCGGATCGGCTTTCATCACCGCAAAGCCGCCCTCCACGCTGTGCAGTTCACGCGCCGTGTGAATGTGATGCACCCGCAGATGCCAGTCGCCGCAAGGAATCAGCCAGGTTTTTACCTGCACATCACGCCACGGTGACCAGCGTGAAAAAATGTGGTCATCCTGCACCACCACCTCTTCACACTCCCGGCGTCCGCGAAAGTAGTTATCCCCTTCGCTCAGCAATAACATGGAATCGCAGGCCGCATGTTTGATGCCGTAGCGTCCACGCTCAATGGTGAAACCAAAGCGGCTGGAGTAGGCAAATTTGGTGTATTTCGCTTCGGTGTTGACGTAATTGTTCAGCTCACGTTGCCCGGAGGTCAGCATGTAGACGTGGCGGGAGTCCGCCGTGTGCACCAGAATCTGCTGGGCATGCGGGATAACGCGAAGCGGTGCCAGCGTTGGCAACGGTGCCTCTTCGGCTTGCCAGAAAGGATGCTGCTCCGGCAGGGCCAGTATCAGGAACACTTTCAGCGCCCAGTAAGGCGAGCCGGGCGAGTTGTAGTCCTCGCACATCGCCAGGTTCGGGTAGGCAAAGCCAAGCGTGAGAATGCCGTCACGATCGAAAATTGGCAGCGATTGCCACCCGCGCAGGTGGCGCAAAATGATGCCTTTCACGACGCCAGGTGTGAGCACCGGCAGCTCAGACCAGGCCACCGCACTCCAGAATGCAACCATCGCAAACCGATAGGTCAGGCTGCGCCCGAAGGGGATGGATTCACCGCCTGCCGCCGACATATAAATAAAGTCATCGGCAAACCGCACCGCACGTTCGCGCAGTGCTGAAGCCCGCACCGGATCGTCTTCTCCGTTGAGGGTGGCGTAAATCAGGCCGTAAAAATGAAAGGCCATTGAGATGTAATAATCTTTCGGGCGACCAGGGCCGTCGGAATACCAGCCGTCCCCCAGATAGTAGGCGTCCATCAGATTAAAACGCTGGTCGATAGCCTGCTGCTCCCAGGGCAGCCCGGCGCGCTTAAAGCCCAGTTGCACGAGGATCGCGAAGTAGTTCCAGTTGCTGTCCGGCATCTGCGCGTCGGTGATTTGATTCAGCCAGTGATAGAGATTGTCGCGCTCGCGTGGACTAAACCCCCTGAGGGCGTCCTCCTGCAACAAGGCGAGTCCCAGCCCCCAGGCCGCCATCTCAACCAAACGCTGATCGTACGGGCCGGTCTGCCCCCAGTAGCCGTGGCTTTCAGGGTCGGTGCCTTGCTTAAGTGCCGAGATGTATTTATCGGCAAGTGGCGTGGTTTCCCCGCCTGCCAGCAGCGGAAACAGGCCCCACATCGCCCGCGACAGCCCTTCCATCTCCGCAATCTTTGCCCCGTAATGCGCACAGGTCTCACCCAGCGAAAAACCCGCACTGCCCGCCGGAAATTGCTTATCCAGCGCGTTCAGCATCCTCGTCAGTTCCGCCACGACATCCTGACGGGAAGACAATGAAATTGATTTTTTTCCTTCGGACCCTGGCATCGGCTCGCTCCCCTGTTAAGTTGCTAAAGGATAGTGAATCGACCCTGTGCAGAAATGTTACCCCGGTCACACCGCTGAGCTTTGTTTAAACCCCCTGTTGAGAAAATTTAAAATGGTGGTTTATAACCTTGGCTAACGGGATAAAAATTGAGATCTATTGCACCATGAGCGACAACTGGCATGCAGAACGTCTGGAGCTGATCACCCTTAACGATGCGGTGGTGTCGTTCAGTCGTCTGTTCGCCAATACGGTGCGCTACCATCACTGGCATCAATGCCTGGAGGTGCTGTACGTCGAAGAAGGGTTCGGCGTGGTGATTGTCGATAATCGCCAGTACACCATGCGCCCCGGCAGACTCTTTTTCTTTCCGCCCTTTACGCTGCATAAAGTGATGGTCGACGAGCAGGCCCAGGACAACTATCGGCGCACCATTATTCATGTCGATCAGCACGCCGTGTTGAAACTGTTCCGGGATTTTCCCCATAACCAGCAGCGCTTACAGCGGCTTTGCGCGCGTGGCGGTGCGGCAGTGGTGATGGACGCCGCTGCCATTCACCCGCATATCGATCACCTGTTTAGTGACTATGCCCGGATGGCTGCTCAGGCGCGCCTGACCGCCGAACAGGTGGCCTGCCTGCTGCTCACCCTGCTCAGTATGCTGCCGCAAGAACAGGAGAAAATGCCGGAGACTCAGGCAGGAATCGCCACCCCGGTGATGTTCTGGCTTGAGGAAAATTATCAGCAGAAATTCAGTCTGGACAAGCTGGCGGAAGATTTGGGTAAGTCGCGCAGCTACATTTCCCGGCGCTTTCATTTTGAAACCGGCGAGCCGATTCACCAGTACCTGAACACCCTGCGCCTGCGTAAAGCCTGCGAGTTGTTGCTGCACAGTGCGCAAAGCATCCGTGAGATTGCCGGTGAAAGTGGATTTTCCGATGTGACCTACTTTATCAGCGCCTTTAAGAAAGGGATTGGCGAGACGCCGCTGCGTTATCGCAAAAATCACACATCGGCGTTTAATCGTTAACTGTCCGTGAAAGCACCGCAGGGCAACCTTTACCGCCATGCGGTGGGGTTTGATCACTTCGCCACAGAACAGGCCAGGTTTGCGTCGGGCTGATCATCAAGCTTGAACATCATCAGCAGCCCTAAGCTGATGCCGTGGAAAATGGCCGGAACGCCCGCAATCAGGAACAAAATTGCGCTCATGGTTTCTGCCGTGATCGCCTGGCCTGCTTTGTAACCGCTGGCGGCGAGCACAAAACCGACCATCCCACCCGCCAGCGCCAGTCCCACTTTCATCGAGAACAACGTACCGGCTGCCACCACGCCGGACATTTTGATCCCGGAGCGCGCTTCACAATAGTCTGCACAATCGGACGGCAGCGCCCATGCGGTAATGGCCCCAATTTCCGCCAGCAGCACCGACACTACCAGCAACGCGCAGGCGAGACCAATCTGCCCAGGATTGACAAAGTAGAGACATAAGGCCGCCACGCCGCCGCCGAGTTGGGCAAACTTCAGCGTACCGAGTTTTGACAGGATGCCGCGCTTAATCAGCTGAATCGCAATCATTGGCGCAACAATCCCGGCAATGGCGGTCGCAGACAGCAGACCGGAGACAAAGCCATCACCTCGCTCAAGGAAATACTTCACAAAATAGATAGTGACGCTGCCTTTAATCACAAAGGCAATGGAGCTGGTGATTTTGAAGATGTAAAACACCACCACCGGTTTCGCTTTCAACATCACGCGTAACTGTTTGAAGAACGGTACTTGTTCGCTGTCTAATTTGACCTGGTAGCGTTCTTTTGTTCCCCAGAAACAGAGCAACATAAAGGCGGTCGCCAGCAGCGCAATGAAGCTCATCGCCATCATGTAGGCCTGGGCTTCGTTGGTTTTGCCATACCAGGCGACAAACATTGGCACCACGGTTGAGCAAATCAAAAACGCCATTTTTGCCAGCGGGAATCGCCAGGAGTTGGCGCTCAGGCGATCCATTGGATCAGAGGTCAGAGTGGTGAGCAGCGCCACATAAGGCACCACCGTTGAAGCGTACATCAAAATCAAAAACAGATAGGTCGCCGTGGCGTAAACCAGTTTTCCGGTGGGGGAAAAGTCAGGTGCCAGAAAGACCAGTAAACAAGAAACGCCATAAGGAATAGCAAGATAAAGCAGGAAGGGACGATACGAGCCATGCCGCGTGCGGGTGCGGTCGGCAAAATTCCCAATCAGCGGATCATAAAATGCATCCACCAGCCTCGCCACGATGAACAGTATCCCCATCGCCGCCGCTGAAATGCCAAGTACATCCGTGTAGAAATAAGGCAAAAACATCATGGTCATCCCGAGGAAGATATTCGCGGACGAATCCCCCAGGCCGTAGCAAATCTTCTCTTTGATGCTCAGTTTATGTTGCGGGTTCATGGCTCACCTTTTAATTGAATATATATTCAATAACGAATTAGTATTCATAATCAGCCTAAGGCGACCCGCGCTTTTCATGCAAGCGCATGAAGCGGACATTGTTACCCGTATCACAATTTACCGTTCTTCATTTATCCGTTAATACGCGATAGTTAAGCGGGAAGAGATTCTCTAACTTGCTGTATTTAAAATAATTAAATCGACTCAGCATATCAGCAGTATCGGGGAAGTGGGGGCATCTACTCGCCTCTGAGAGAGGACGCTGACCGACTGCCAACGGGAATTTGCTTTAAAACGTGCTTATTTGTGATCGACTCCGCAATGCTTTATTAAAACAGTGGAATGTTAAGGGTAACTTTTCTATTTTGAATAAAAAATCCATATTGAATATTTATTCAAATCATAAAAGGAAACCCTATGTCGACGCCTGGAGTTCCACAATGGGGCCGCTTTGAACGCGCGTTCACGGTCAGCGATACCTCCTGCCATTTTACTGAATCCTGGGTCAGCGCCACCTTCAGCACTGGCAGCGATAACCGAACGGTCTGGGGGTTTTATAACGATAACGGTCAGTTTGTGCTGCGCTTTATGCCGGATGTTCCTGGAACCTGGCGTTATGAAGTCGCGTCAAACATTCCAGAATTGCAGGGAGTGACAGGCGAATTTGTCTGCCATGCGTCGGAAGGCGAAAAAGGCCCGGTTGTTCGGGATGGCGAATGGCATTTTCGCTATGCCAACGGCGAGGCATGGTACCCGTTTGGCACCACGGCTTACGTGTGGAATTACCAGTCTGAAGCGGTACAAGCCGACACGCTGGCTTCGCTGGAACAGAGCCCGTTTAACAAAATCCGCATGTGCGTGTTTCCCAAACATTATCGCTATAACCTCGCGGAGCCGGCCCGTTTCCCCTTCCCCGGTAATATTGACGAAGGCTTTGACTACAGCCGTTTCGACGTCGCGTTTTTTGCCGGGCTGGAAAAACAAATAGACACCCTGGCCGCACTGAACGTCGAAGTGGATCTGATCATTTTCCATCCTTACGATCGCTGGGGCTTCGCGACGATGCCCCCCGAGGTAGATACGCGTTATCTTCGCTACCTCGTGGCCCGGCTGGCCTCGTTTAAAAATATCTGGTGGTCACTGGCGAATGAATTTGATCTGCTGAAAGCCAAACCGATGTCCTTCTGGGACGCGGCCATCGCGCAGATCAAACGCGAAGATCCGTCACACCATTTGATGTCGATCCACAACTGGCACAATCCGCCGATCCACTACCGCTCCAGTGCACACTGGTACGATCATCACAATACTGCCCTGACCCATGCCAGCATTCAGCACCACGATCTGCACTTCGTACCTGAGTGGCGCGAAACCTTTAAGAAACCGGTGGTGATCGACGAGTGCTGCTACGAAGGGAATGTGGATCTTGGCTGGGGGAATATTACCGGGCAGAAGATGGTGGCGCAGTTCTGGCACGGCGTCTGCCTGGGCGGCTACGTGACGCATGGCGAAACCTGGCTGAGTGACGATGAAATCATCTGGTGGTCGCACGGTGGCAAGCTCAAAGGTGAGAGCGTGCCGCGCATTGCGTTTTTACGCCAGATCCTCGAAGAAGGAGAAGCAAAACGCCTGTCGCCTTTGCCCTGGGGAAGCCACTGGGACACCTCAATGGGCATGAGTCACGAGCGCTGGGGGCTGTTCTACTTTGGCGACTACTGCCCTGGCTACAAAATGATGACCATGCTGCCGCCGGATTCTACGTGGAAGGTCGACATCATCGATACCTGGAATATGACCCTTACGCCGGTGAAAGAGGTTATACATGCAGGTGACAAGCTGGAGCTACCGGGCAAACCCTGGATTGCGCTGCGCCTGCAACGTCTGTAACACGGCTCACATTGCCTGGTCAGCGGCGGCTGGCCAGGCTCGTCAGCGGGAGGCAACCAGCCGCAGACGTTGGTCTCTTCGTCCGAGTCATAACCGCGAACAATGTTAATCAACTCTTTCACGGCATCGGCGGCAAAGGTCGGATCGTTCAGGTGTGCCAGCGTGAGGTTGTCTTTGTCGACGGACACGCCGTTATTGTTGTTGGTCACGGTCAGGACAAAGTCGTTTTCGTTGGCATCGGCAAATTGTGCCACCAGCTCGCTGACCGCGCCGACGGCAACGTCCGGCACGTATAGCGCCATCGGTTTGAGCCAGATTTTTTCATGGGTTTCGCTGCTGCTGCGGTGTGTTACCGCTAAGGAATAGCCCAGGTTTTCAGTGGTCATTTTCTCTCCCTCACCCTTCAATCAAAATTTTAGGATCGACCCAAAAATCAACGTTGAACACCGTATCGTCAGATAAGGCTTCAATGCGATGCCATTTTTCTGCCGGGAAAACACCGAACTGCCCGGCTTCAATCGTTAAGGTTTCTAAAGGCTCCGGGCTGGTTTCATCGGCATAGCCGTAATAACGGATGGTGCCCTGCATCACGCTCAGGCGCGGGTATACCCCCTGTCGCGTACCTACATCAAGATGGCGTTGCCAGATGGAGGCCGGTGCAGTGGTATTTGTCCATAAGGGCGTGGTGCGAACGTGAACGTAATTCGTTGGTATAACAATGCGTTGCATGTTTCATCCTCGTAGGAGTGAGTGTCGGGAGAAACGTTATATTGCATACAAAATACTACTTTAAGTGTGCAATGTGAATGACAAAAGGCACTGTACGACAAGAGGAGTAGAGAGGGGGTAGACAGGGATAAGTCAGAAGTCACGGAATAGTGCTGGCGACAGTGCGTCGCCAGCCAGGGATGATGATTAACGTTTTTGCAGCGCTTCCCAGAGGCCAATCAGGTAGGTCACGCCCAGCGCGCGATCGTACAAACCGTAGCCCGGGCGGCCCGTTTCTCCCCAGATAAAGCGACCATGATCCGGGCGAATGTAGCCGTCAAAACCGTTGTCGTGCAGGGCCTGCATCACTTTGTACATGTCCAGCGAACCGTACTGCGACGGGTGCGCAGACTCATAAAAATCTTTATCTTTGATTAACTTAATATTGCGCACATGGGCGAAGTGAATGCGCTTACGGCGGGTAAACTCGGCGAGGATCTCATAGACGTTGTTGTCGGGATCTTCTGCAATAGATCCGGTGCACAGGGTGATCCCATTGGCCTCGGAATCCACGGCGTTGCACAGCCAGTCCAGATCCTGGCGGTTTTTGACCACCCGTGGCAGGCCGAAAATAGAGTACGGCGGATCGTCCGGGTGAATCGCCATCTTGATTCCGACTTCCTCGCAGACCGGGATCACGGCCTTCAGGAAATAGACCAGATTTTCACGCAGCTTTTCATCATCCACATCTTTGTAGCTGGCAAAAAGTTCCTGCACCTGCGCCAGACGTTCTGGCTCCCAGCCCGGCAGCGCAAAACCGTTGGCGTTGCTGAGCACCTCGCTCACCACTTCTTCCAGGCTCTTGTCGATGCCCTTCTTCTCAAACGCCATGGTCAGGGAGCCGTCGGGCAGAACATAGTTCATGTCGGTCTTCATCCAGTCAAAGACCGGCATGAAGTTATAACAGATGACCTTCACGCCAACGCGAGCAAGATTGCGGATGGTTTGCTTGTAGTTGTCGATGTAGCGATCGCGGCTGGGCAGGCCAATTTTGATGTCGTCATGAATATTCACGCTTTCAATGACTTCCATCTTCAGCCCGGCGGCATGGGCCTGACCGACCAGCGCTTCAATCTTCTCAACGGGCCACAATTCGCCGACTGGCACATCGTAAAGCGCGCCCACAACCCCTTCCACGCCGGGCACCTGGCGGATGTATTCCAGAGAGACCTTGTCCTCTTTTGGCCCAAACCACCGCATTGTCATCTGCATACAACAACCTCGATTCGAAAGTGAAAACCATCTACCATACTAGTAGTTAATTTGAATACCATAAAACCGTGGTGAGAATTAAGCAATCGAATTCTGGTATGAATATCAGCAGGCGAAGCTATGAGGGGAATCAATACAAGCGGGAGGTCAGGGGAAAACAAGAAAAAAACGCTCCAGACTTTTGGCCTGAAGCGTTGAGTGGGATCAGGCTTCGATGTCCGCCATATCACCTTTATCTTGCAGCCAGTTACGCCTGTCTTCAGAGCGTTTCTTGGCGAGCAGCATGTCCATCACGGCGTTGGTCTGCTGCTCGTCTTCGTCACTGATAATCAGCTGAACCAGGCGGCGAGTGTTAGGATCAAGCGTGGTTTCACGCAGCTGCAGCGGGTTCATTTCACCCAGCCCTTTAAAGCGCTGAACGTTCGGTTTGCCCTTCTTACGCTTGAGCTGTTCCAGTACGCCGGTTTTTTCTTCTTCCGTCAGGGCGTAATAGACCTCTTTACCAAGATCGATACGGTAAAGCGGCGGCAACGCGACATACACATGGCCATTTTTCACCAGCGCACGGAAATGCTTCACAAAGAGCGCGCAGAGCAGCGTGGCAATGTGCAGGCCATCCGAGTCGGCATCCGCGAGGATACACACTTTGCCATAACGCAGCTGGCTTAAGTCCGCACTGTCAGGATCCATGCCGATCGCCACGGAAATATCATGCACTTCCTGCGAGGCCAGCACTTCATCGGAAGAGACTTCCCAGGTATTCAGGATCTTACCCTTGAGCGGCATGATCGCCTGATATTCACGATCGCGCGCCTGCTTGGCGGATCCGCCTGCGGAGTCCCCTTCCACCAGGAAAAGCTCGGTGCGGTTGAGATCCTGCGCGGTACAGTCCGCCAGCTTGCCAGGCAGTGCCGGGCCGCTGGTCAGTTTTTTACGTACCACTTTCTTGGCCGCGCGCATACGGCGCTGGGCGCTGGAAATTGCCATTTCGGCCAGCATTTCTGCGGCCTGCACGTTCTGGTTCAGCCACAGGCTAAAGGCATCTTTGACGACGCCAGAGACAAAGGCCGCGCACTGGCGCGAGGACAAACGTTCTTTGGTCTGACCGGCAAACTGCGGATCCTGCATTTTCACCGACAGCACGTAAGCGCAGCGTTCCCAGATGTCTTCCGCCGACAGCTTCACGCCGCGCGGCAAAATGTTGCGGTATTCGCAGAACTCACGCATCGCATCCAGAAGCCCCTGGCGCAAGCCATTCACGTGTGTACCGCCCTGCATGGTCGGAATCAGGTTCACGTAGCTTTCCGTCAGCAGCTCGCCGCCTTCCGGCAGCCAGAGCAAGGCCCAATCAACGGCTTCCGTCTCGGCGGCAAAATTGCCAACAAAAGGCTTCTGCGGCAGCGTCGGCAGGCCATTAACAGCTTCCATCAGGTAATCGGTCAGGCCGTCCTGATAGCACCAGCGCTGCTCGGTGTTATTCACTTCATCTTTGAAGGTAATCTCCACACCCGGGCACAGTACCGCTTTGGCTTTGAGCAGGTGGGAAAGGCGAGAGACGGAGAAACGTGGGCTGTCGAAGAATTGCTCATCGGGCCAGAAGTGAACGCTGGTGCCCGTGTTACGTTTCCCGCAGGTGCCAACAACGCTCAGATCCTGGACTTTGTCGCCATTCTCAAACGCGATGTTATAGATTTGCCCGTCACGCTTGACGTTAACCTCAACGCGACGCGAGAGCGCATTCACCACGGAAATACCCACCCCGTGCAGACCGCCGGAGAACTGGTAGTTCTTGTTGGAGAACTTACCGCCTGCATGCAAACGACACAGGATCAGCTCAACCGCAGGCACGCCCTCTTCCGGGTGAATGTCCACCGGCATGCCGCGACCGTCATCAATGACTTCCAGCGATTGATCGGCGTGCAGAATGACATCCACGCGTTTGGCGTGGCCTGCCAGCGCTTCGTCCACGCTGTTATCAATAACTTCCTGACCGAGGTGGTTAGGACGGGTGGTATCGGTATACATCCCCGGACGGCGGCGAACCGGCTCAAGCCCGGTGAGTACCTCTATGGCATCAGCGTTATAGGATTGCGTCATGGTGTGTTCGTAGATAGTGATCGGGTCATTTCCCTGTTGGCTCAACGAAGCCCAAGGAAATCGACAATCTGTGTGAAATGATTCTCAAAGCCTACAAAAGCATGGTTACCGCCTTCTTCTACCGTCTGGCGACACGCATCGTAATACGCCACGGCCTGACGGTAATCCAGCACTTCATCGCCCGTTTGTTGTAGAAGCCAGATTAAATCCGGTGATTCCAGCGGGTCGACCTGCATCACTTTGAGATCGTAAATATGGCGTGACTCTAGCACATATTGCTGCCCCGTGTAGGGGTTCTCGTTGTTGCCAAGAAAATCCGCCAGCAATTCAAACGGGCGAACCGCCGGATTGACGACGACGGCTGGCAGGGTAAAACATTGCGACAGCCAGGTGGCGTAATAGCCGCCCAGAGACGACCCCACAATACCCAAGGGTTGCCCGCCGTTTTCCAGCACCAGCAACTCCAGTAACTCAGCTGCCTCACCAGGATAGGGTGGCAATTGTGGGACCACGACGTTGATGTCGGGGTAATTTTTTGCCAGCCAGTCTCCAAACTGCGTTGCCTTTGCGGAACGTGGTGAGCTGTTAAACCCATGCAAATACAGGAGCGTGGCCATCAGTAGCCTTCTGATGCGGTATCAGGGTTAAATTTGGCGCTCTGCAAACGACAAACTTCCGTGTGCATGCTGCCATCCGCATGCAACTCAAGCCAGCGCCAGCCGGGGGCGATGGTGTCCAGCGTGAAGTTGGCACAGTGCGGTTTAAACTGAACGCAGGTCGATGGCGTCGCCAGCATACGGCGGCCATTCCAGTCGAGATCCAGTTCCTGATGGATGTGCCCACACAACATATTTTTGACGTTGGGGTAGCGCGCCAGCACGTTATCCAGCTCGGCGGCATTACGCAGACTGTGCTGATCGAGCCAGCCACATCCGGAAGGCAGAGGGTGATGATGTAAAAGCAGTAAGGTATGGCGCTCGGGAGCGTCCGTCAGCTTTTTCTCCAGCCAGTCGAGCTGGAACTCACTAAGCTCACCATGAGGTACGCCAAACACCTGGCTATCCAGTAAGAGAATCTGCCAGTGATCGCCAACAAAAACGCGCTTGGCCGGAGAAATACCCGCTTCGTGAAGCGCATTGTACATCGCAGGCTGGAAATCATGATTGCCGGGTAGCCAAACGCAGGGCACAGCAAATCTTGCGATACCCTCAGCGAAGTGCTGATAAGCCGCAGCCGTTTGATCTTGCGCCAGGTCGCCCGTGGCGACAATCAAATCACAATCATGCTGCTGGGCCTGAATGGCATCCAGTACGGCCTGATAGCTTTCCCAGGTATTCACACCTAACAACGTTTCGTGCTTTTCGGCAAACAGATGAGTATCAGTAATTTGTAATATCCTGACTCTGGACTCATCAACCAGATTCAGGTTTAACAGGCTTTCCAAATGGTGTCCTTAGGTTCCACTACGCTAACAAACCGGAATCGCCATTGCTCCATGTGCTAAACAGTAACGTAGCCAGTCGGCCAGAAACTGATTAATTTGATGCTTTTCGTCGCGTTGATGCAACTTTTTATTCGGGTAATCATAACGCGCCTTAAAACGAAAGATCTGCTGACTCGAACACACTTCGGCCACCATCGCGTCATGATACAAACGAACCGTCATTGACGGCAGGCTCCAGTAGCTTACGGCGGGCACGGTTTGTTTGATTTCCACAAGCGTAGTGTAGCGGGTGGATTCGACAATCGTTAACCGGTATTGCGCATTCGTCACCTGATAGCTCACCGTTTCGCCTGCCTCATCATTACGCGGCAACAGGCGACGCAACTGCGCGAAATTGGTTTCGCACAGGCGCATCATTTCAGGGAAGTCAGGTGTATAACGCTTCATTTTTTCCACTCTTTTCGTAAGCTCTCATAATGCAGTTGCAGCCATTGCAGGGCGATGACAGACGCCGCGTTGTCGATTAACCCCTCTTCTACCCACTGATAAGCCTGTTCCCGACTCACCACATGAACACGAATGTCTTCGTTTTCATCCACCAGACCATGTATACCTTTAGCCTGCGTGGCATCCACTTCACCCACCTGGATGGTTAACCGCTCGCTGGTTCCGCCAGGGCTTGCAAGATAGCTCAGCACCTTCTTCATGCGCCCAACGGCAATACCTGCCTCTTCTTGCGCTTCCCGACGAGCAACATCTTCGACCGTTTCGCCTTCTTCAATCATGCCCGCCACCAGCTCCATCAACCAGGGGCTCTCGCTGGTATCGATAGCGGCGATTCGAATCTGTTCAATCAGTACCACTTCATCACGTACTGGGTCAAAGGGTAGCAAGACTGAAGCATGCCCGCGTTCAAAAATTTCACGTCGGACTTCACCGCTCATTTCGCCATTAAACAAACGGTGGCGAAAACGGTAGAGTTCAAGCGAAAAAAAACCGCTATAGAGCGTTTCCCGTGCAATAATTTCTACATCATTTTTAGAGAAAGTCACTGCGGGCGTCGTCGGCTTGCTCATGCGGGTATCCTGTTCGTAACAAAGGTGATTTCGTGGATTTCAAATCTGTTTGACTGTCGTTTCAAGTGCTATGTGATAGATTGGAGCAAATTTCCGCCGGATGGCACGTAACGCCAATCTTAAGCGATGGCAGACTCTGTTAGAATCGGCGATTATTTCCGAATTAAGATCAGCGCTATTCATGCTTCACAACAAGGAATGCAAATGAAGAAATTGCTCCCCATCCTAATCGGCCTGAGCCTGACGGGTTTCAGCGCTATGAGCCAGGCAGAGAACCTGTTGCAGGTTTATCAGCAGGCGCGTACAAGCAACCCGGATCTGCGTAAATCTGGCGCGGATCGCGATGCTGCTTTCGAGAAAATCAACGAAGCACGCAGCCCGTTACTGCCACAGTTGGGTTTGGGTGCAGACTACAACTATGGCAACGGTTATCGCGATAGCAACGGCGTTAACTCAAATGCCACCAGTGCTTCTTTGCAACTGACTCAAACCCTGTTTGATATGTCTAAATGGCGTGCCCTGACGTTACAGGAAAAAACCGCCGGCATCCAGGATGTGACCTGGCAGACCGATCAGCAGACGTTGATTCTCAATACCGCGACGGCCTACTTTAACGTCCTGAGCGCGATTGATTCCTTGTCTTATACCGAAGCGCAGAAACAAGCTATTTATCGCCAATTGGATCAAACCACCCAGCGCTTCAACGTTGGCCTGGTGGCGATAACTGACGTGCAAAACGCCCGTTCACAGTACGATACCGTGCTGGCAAACGAAGTGACCGCGCGTAACAACCTGGACAACGCCGTCGAATCACTGCGTCAGGTCACCGGTAACTACTACCCGGAACTGGCCTCGCTGAATGTTGATGGTTTCAAAACCGACAAACCAGGCGCGGTGAATGCGCTGCTGAAAGAAGCAGAATCCCGCAACCTGACGCTGTTGCAGGCTCGTTTGTCACAGGATCTGGCGCGTGAGCAAATTCGCCAGGCGCAGGACGGCCATCTGCCGACACTGGATCTGACGGCGTCTACCGCAGTGTCCAACACCTCTTACAGCGGCTCGCGTACCAACACTTCCCAGTATGACGACAGCAAAGTCGGTCAGAACAAAGTGGGTCTGAGCTTCTCCCTGCCGCTGTATCAGGGCGGCATGGTCAACTCTCAGGTTAAACAAGCGCAGTACAACTTTGTCGGTGCCAGCGAGCAGCTTGAAAGCGCGCACCGCAGTGTTGTACAGACCGTGCGTTCTTCGTTTAACAACGTGAACGCGTCGATCAGCAGCATCAATGCATACAAACAAGCCGTGGTTTCTGCCCAAAGCTCTCTGGATGCGATGGAAGCGGGTTACTCTGTGGGTACCCGTACCATTGTTGACGTTCTGGACGCAACCACGACGCTGTACAACGCGAAGCAACAGCTGTCCAGCGCTCGCTATACCTACCTTATCAACCAGCTGAATATCAAATCCGCGCTGGGTACGTTGAACGAGCAGGATCTGGTAGCACTGAACAACACGCTGGGTAAAGTTATCCCAACAACGCCTGAAAGCGTTGCGCCGGAAAACCCGGATCAGGAAGCGCGCGTGAACAACATGGCAAACGGTAACCAGGCAGTAACAGCGAAACCCGCTGCTGCACGTACAACCCGCTAAGTCATTGATGTAATAAAACGGGGGCACACAGCCCCCGTTTTTACGTAAGGCAACGTAAAGATCCCCCCTTCCCGCCCGCATCCTGCTTCATTTTCAGACACTCATCCTCTATCCTGACCTTTTATACATACCTTTGGGTCTCGGAAGACAAATATGAAACGGACAAAGAGCATTAATCACGCGATGTTTCGCAAGAGCTGGGGCGCGCGTCACCTGACGCCCGTTGCCTTTGCCATTACTGCCGTTTTTATGCTGGCAGGCTGCGAGCAGAACGATGAAACAGTATCGATGTATCAAAATGCCGACGACTGCTCCAGCGCCAATCCAGGCAAGAGTGCCGAATGTACAACGACGTACAACAATGCCTTGAAAGAAGCTGAACGCACCGCGCCAAAATACGCCAGCCGTGAAGACTGCGTAGCTGAATTTGGTGAAGGCCAGTGCCAGCAGGCCCCGGCACAAGCAGGCGTTGCCCCTGAAAACCAGGCGCAGGCACAGCAAGCCGGTGGCAGCATGTGGATGCCATTGATGGCGGGCTACATGATGGGACGAATGATGGGCGGCGGTGCAGGTTATGCTCAGCAACCACTGTTCAGTTCTCGTAACCCGGCAAGCCCAGCCTATGGCCAATACACAGATGCTGGCGGAAAGAGTTACGGTGCAGCCCAGCCAGGCCGAACCGCTACCGTCTCTAAGACTGCCATGGCACCAAAACCTGCCACCACATCAACCGTAACACGCGGTGGCTTTGGTGACTCCGTGGCAAAACAAAACACCATGCAGCGTAGCAGCGCCAGCGGTACCTCTACTCGCTCAATGGGCGGCTAATCAGCATGGAAAGAATCAGCATTACCGAGCGCCCGAACTGGCGTGAGAAAGCCACAGAATTTGGTTTCAATTTTCACACCATGTATGGCGAACCGTACTGGTGTGAAGATGCCTACTACAAGCTCACTCTCGCGCAGGTTGAAAAGCTCGAAGACGTGACTGCCGAACTGCATCAGATGTGCCTGAAGGTTGTGGAAAAAGTCATCGCCAGTGACGAACTGCTGGCGAAGTTCCGCATCCCGAAACACACCTGGGCGTTTGTGCGTCAGTCCTGGAAAACCCAGCAACCCTCACTCTATTCTCGCCTCGATCTGGCGTGGGATGGCACCGGTGAACCTAAGTTGCTGGAAAATAACGCCGATACGCCAACCTCTTTGTACGAAGCCGCTTTTTTCCAGTGGATCTGGCTGGAAGATCAAGCCAATGCAGGCCAGTTGCCGGAAGGCAGCGATCAATTCAACAGTCTGCAGGAAAAGCTCATTGAGCGTTTCGGCGAGCTGCGTGAACAGCATGGTTTTAACCTGCTGCATTTTGCCTGCTGCCGCGACACGGTGGAAGATCGTGGTACCGTGCAGTATCTGCAGGATTGCGCCGCGGAAGCGGACGTCGCCACAGAGTTTCTCTACATTGAAGATATTGGTCTGGGCGAAAGAGGCCAGTTTTCAGACTTGCAGGATCAGGTGATCAGCAATCTGTTTAAGCTCTACCCCTGGGAATACATGCTGCGCGAGGTCTTCTCGACCAAGCTGGAAGATGCCGGCGTTCGCTGGCTGGAACCAGCCTGGAAGAGCATCATCTCCAACAAAGCGCTGCTGCCCATGCTGTGGGAAATGTTCCCGGATCACCCGAACCTGCTTCCGGCTTACTTTGCCGAAGACGCGCATCCAGAAATGGACAAATACGTCATCAAACCGATCTTCTCTCGTGAAGGCGCGAACGTCTCCATTATCGAAAACGGTAAAACCGTGGAAGAAGTGGAAGGCCCTTACGGTGAAGAAGGCATGATTGTTCAGCAGTTCTGTCAGTTGCCGAAATACGGCGACAGCTATGTGCTGATTGGCAGTTGGCTCATCAACGATCAGCCTGCCGGTATTGGTATTCGCGAAGACAGAGCGCTGATCACGCAGGATCTGTCTCGTTTCTATCCGCATATCTTTGTTGAGTAATCAACGCTGAATCAAGCCCGATGTGCTTACGCCATCGGGCTTTTTATTGGCTTAGCCTACCTGAACTGACAGCATACTTAAGCTGCCCATTTCGATGCCGTCGACGGGAATGGAAATCGGCTCTTCACCATCCCATGCACCCAGCACGTACAGCAGTGGCAGGAAGTGATCCGCTGTCGGGTTAGACAGAGAACCGCCTTCGTGATCCATGTAGTTCACCAGCGGATGCTGCTCGGTCGGCCCTTTCCACGTCAGATTCTCTTTCACGAAATCATTGAAAGAGGTCGCCCACGGGTAGGGAGAGTTGTCGCCGTGCCAGCGGGCTGTACGCAGGTTGTGTACCACGTTCCCGCTCGCCACCAGCATGATGCCTTCATCACGCAGACTCGCCAGTTTGCGGCCGATTTCCAGATGCCAGGCCGCTGGTTTGGTGCTGTCCACGCTCAGTTGCACCATCGGGATATCCGCGTTCGGGTACATCTTAATCAACACGCCCCAGGAGCCGTGGTCAAAGCCCCAGGCCTCTTTATCAAGCCCTACCGGCACAGGTGCAAGAAGCTCAACCAGTTGCTGAGCAAGTTCCGGTGAGCCCGGAGCCGGATAATGCGTATCGTACAGCGCCTGCGGGAAACCGCCGAAGTCATGAATGGTCTTCGGTGCTTCCATTGCCGTCACCCCGGTACCACGGGTAAACCAGTGGGCAGAGACCACCACAATAGCTTTTGGACGCGGCAGCGTGTCGCCAAGGTGAGCCCAGGCGCGGGTATAAACGTTATCTTCCAGAACATTCATCGGGCTGCCGTGGCCCAAAAACAGTGCTGGCATACGAGGTGCAGACATGATGATATCCTTATTGAGTGTGTCAATTTGATAACAACACATTACGCTTTTTTAGCAGGCGATGAACTCAGATAAGCATGATGGAGATATTCAGAATTTTTGAATGTAAGAATTGCGTAAAGGTGTCAGGGTGGCCTCGCGTTGAGATGTATGAATATTTAGCATTGTTGCGAATCATTATCATAAGGAGTGATACATGTCAGCACCGCTGATTCTGACGTTATTAGCTGGCGCCGCGACTTTTATTGGTGCCATTCTGGGCGTGATGGGCCAGAAACCGTCAAACCGCGTACTGGCGTTTTCGTTGGGATTTGCTGCCGGGATCATGCTGCTTATCTCACTCATGGAGATGCTACCTGCTTCGCTTGCCACACCAGGCATGTCGCCCCTGTTGGGCTATGGTATGTTCGTTGTTGGCCTACTGGGCTACTTCGCTCTGGACCGCATTCTCCCCCATGCACACCCGCAGGATTTAATGCAGGGCAGCGGTGAGTCGCGCTCGGTACCGCGCAATATTCAGCGTACCGCGATCCTGCTGACGCTCGGCATCAGCCTGCACAATTTTCCTGAAGGCATTGCCACCTTCGTAACAGCAAGTAATGACCTTGAACTGGGGTTCGGCATTGCGCTGGCGGTTGCTTTGCACAATATTCCTGAAGGACTTGCGGTGGCTGGCCCCGTTTACGCCGCAACGGGGTCAAAACGCACCGCCATTTTCTGGGCGGGTATCTCAGGGCTGGCGGAAATTCTGGGTGGCGTCCTGGCCTGGTTGATTCTGGGCAGTCTGGTTTCCCCGGTGGTGATGGCTGCAATTATGGCAGCGGTCGCGGGGATCATGGTCGCGCTGTCCGTCGATGAACTGATGCCGCTGGCAAAAGAGATCGACCCGAACAACAATCCCAGCTACGGCGTGTTGTGCGGGATGTCAGTCATGGGCCTTAGCCTGGTGGCACTGCAGTCAATGGGCTTTGGCTAAGGGTCCTGGCGGGGTCGGTGATAACAGACTTGCCCTACTCTTCTTTCTGCTGCGTGGATTCGCTCACTTCGGGTTTTTCACTTCCGGCAGCAGATTCTTTTTTTCGCGTCAGGCGCTGCCAGGCTTCGAGCAAAGCATCTCTGTCATGACGACAGGCTTGACCGGAACGTTTAAGGGAATGAATGTACCCAAACAATACAACAGCAATTAAAACGATCCAGTACCATGAAATAAACATATAATCCGCCTTATAAATATAAACCAAAAAAATAATAAACATCCATGAAAGTTATTCTCTTAGCCTGCAAATAAAGTTTGATAGAAAGAGATCACAAACTTCGCTACTCTTTATTTACCTGCAGAAATTTACCCCATATCATCAAATACCACTTTATAAGTATACATTTAAAACATCAATATTAAGAAGTGATAATTTTCAAAAATGAATCACCGGGATACTGTAACGATGAGGAGGAAAAATATCCTATAAAAACAAAGCAACTTAAGGACAACAAATTAATACAACATTTAACATCATGGCAGATAAACTCCGTTATTAAACGTTCATCTAAACATTTCATGGATGTTTATGGGTATTTTTCGGTTTTGATGTTCAAAGATATTTGGTTCTATAAGGAGATAGACAATGCTTTCCCGATATAGAAAAACGCTTACTGCAAGTGCAATTGCAATCACCCTCAGTTTTTCTGCTATTACCGCTGATGCCGCAGGATTTAAGCCCGCACAACCCGCTGGAAAACTAGGCGCAATCGTTGTTGACCCCTATGGAAATGCCCCTTTAACAGCGTTGGTTGAACTGGATGGCCACCAGATATCCAATGTTAAAGTTACCGTACACGGCAAAGGCGAAAAGGGTGTTCCTGTTAGTTACCCGGTCGGGCCTCAGTCACTTAAAAATTACGATGCCATTCCCATTTTTGGGCTTTATCAAAAACACAAAAACAAAGTCACCGTTGAATACACTGAAAACGGAAAACAGTTAAAAGATGATTACGAAATAATTACCTCGGCCATCGTCAATCATTATGTGGACAACCGCAGTCTGACCGATTTGCAGCAAACTAAAGTTGTTAAGGTCGCAAAAGGCTTTGAAGATCGCCTGTATATGGTCAACACCCACACCTTCACATCCCAGGGTTCCGATCTCCACTGGCATGGCGAGAAAGATAAAAATGCCGGCATTTTAGATGCGGGCCCGGCTGGCGGTGCCCTCGCCTTTGACATTGCCCCCTTTACTTTTGTTGTTGATACCCAAGGGGAATACCGTTGGTGGCTGGAGCAAAAAGCACTCTACGACGGGCACGATTACAACATTAACAAACGCGGCTATCTGATGGGGATCCGCGAAACACCGCGTGGTACCTACACCGCAGTGCAAGGCCAGCACTGGTATGAATTTGACATGCTCGGCCAGGTGATGGTCGACCATAAATTGCCACGCGGATATTTGGATGCCACACATGAATCCGTAGAAACAGCAAAAGGTACCGTGCTGCTACGCGTAGGCAAACGCAACTACAAGCGTGAAGATGGACTGCACGTTCACACCATTCGCGACCATATTATTGAAGTGGATAAAGCTGGCCGCGTGGTCGATGTCTGGGATCTCAATAAAATTCTTGATCCGTTACGCGACAGCCTGCTCGGTGCGCTGGATGCGGGTGCCGTTTGCGTCAACGTCGATCTCGACCACGCGGGTAAACAGGCTAAGCTTGAGCCCGATACCCCCTATGGTGATGCGCTGGGCGTAGGACCGGGCCGTAACTGGGCTCACGTCAACTCGATTGCCTGGGATCCTAAAGACGATGCCATCATTCTTTCTTTCCGCCACCAGGGTGTAGTGAAAATTGCCCGTAACAAAGAAGTGAAATGGATAATTGCGCCGTCAAAAGGCTGGAATGAAAAACTTGCCAGCAAGCTGCTGAAACCAGTCTCCGCAGAGGGAAAACCACTTCAGTGTGCTGAAAACGGCAAATGTGAAAACTCCGACTTTGATTTTGTTTACACCCAGCATACTGCCTGGCTTTCCAGTAAAGGAACCCTGACTGTGTTCGATAACGGCGATGGCCGTGGCCTTGAGCAGCCAGCGTTGCCCACTATGAAATACTCCCGTTTTGTCGAATATAAAATCGACGAGAAAAACATGACGATTCAGCAGGTTTGGGAATATGGAAAAGAACGTGGCTATGACTGGTATAGCCCAATTACCTCCATTGTCGAATATCAGAAAGACCGCGACACCATGTTTGGTTTTGGTGGTTCAATTCATCTCTTTGACGTCGGCAAACCTACTGTCGGTAAGCTCAACGAAATCGACTACAAAACGAAAGAAGTAAAAGTTGAAATAGATGTGTTGTCGGACAAGGCCAACCAAACGCATTATCGCGCTTTACTTGTGCGCCCAGAAAACATGTTCAAGCTTTGATGATTTTTTGACTCAAATTTAATGAAACATTAAGGATAAATTATGTCATTAAAATGGATTACGTCATTATTTAAAGGGGTATTGGTCGCCGCCCTGCTAGCAACACCGCTTGCCGTATCAGCATCCATTGAAGGCAGCGATTATATGGTTTTGGAAAAACCGATTCCAAATGCTGACAAGACATTAATTAAAGTTTTCAGTTATGCCTGCCCCTTTTGCTACAAATACGATAAAGCAGTCACAGCTGACGTCGTGAAAAAGACAGCGGATGTGGTTACTTTTATTCCCTTTCATCTGGAAACAAAAGGCGAATATGGCAAACAGGCCAGTGAAGTCTTTGCCGTTTTAATTGCGAAAGATAAGGCTGCAGGGCTGTCTCTTTTTGATGATAAATCGTCATTTAAAAAAGCCAAATTTGCTTACTATGCCGCGTACCACGACAAAAAAGAGCGCTGGTCTGACGGTAAAGATCCCGATGCGTTTATCCAAACCGGCCTGGATTCCGTGGGCATGACACGTGCTGATTTTGATGCAGCACTGAAAGAACCGCAGGTCCAGGAAACGCTGGTGACATGGAAGGCTTCCTACGATGTCGCCAAAATTCAGGGCGTGCCAGCCTATGTGGTTAACGGTAAATACCTCATTTATACCAAAAGTATAAAATCCATTGACGGTATGGCAGACCTCGTTAAAGAGCTGGCCAGCAAGTAAGGACAACTTGTATGAGGTTTCTGAAAGGACTTCTGAATGATTTGAGAGTCACACCTGTTGATACACTGGTGCGATGGCAGGAAGGGCGCTTTATCTGGCTGATGATGTCCGTTGCAATGGGCGGGCTGATTATTCTTGCGCACTCATTTTTCCAGATCTATCTCTACATGGCGCCCTGCGAGCAGTGCGTTTATATCCGTTTCGCCATGTTTGTCATGGTGTTCGGTGGCCTGATCGCAGCGATTAACCCCAAAAACATCGTATTGAAGTTGATTGGGTGCGTTGCTGCTTTCTATGGCAGCATCATGGGTATCAAATTTTCGCTCAAGCTCAACGATATCCATCATGCCGTTCACAACCCTGACCCGGATTCACTTTTTGGCGTTCAGGGCTGCTCCACCGATCCAGCGTTTCCTTTCGATCTGCCGTTGGCGTCCTGGGCACCTGAATGGTTCAAACCGACTGGCGACTGCGGGTACGACGCACCGGTTGTGCCTGAAGGGGCAACGCTGAACAGCGTCCAACAATGGTTTGTCGACATGTATGTCCAGGCAGAAGGCTGGTACCTGATTCCATCATGGAAGTTCATGAACATGGCGCAATCCTGCTTACTTGCATTCGGACTGTGCTTTGTCATTTTGATAATCATGAGCATTGCATGGGGAATTAAGCTGAAAAGAGGCTAAACGCGGAACGTAAAAACAAAAAATCCGAAGTCGGCTTCCCGGCTTCGGATTTTTTTACGCACAGGCTATCGCTTAGCTGGCTTTACGCTCATGCTCCTGGCGATACGCGACCAGGTCTTCGATAGTCACAACCGCCATATCGTGCTTACGGGCAAATTCGATGCACTCAGGCGCACGGCCCATTGAGCCGTCATCGTTGGTCAGTTCACACAGCACACCCGCCGGTTTGAAACCTGCCAGCGTCACCAGATCGATAGTCGCTTCAGTGTGGCCGCCGCGGGTCAGCACGCCGCCAGGCTGCGCGCGCAGTGGGAATACGTGGCCAGGACGGTTCAGGTCGGAAGGTTTTGCGCCATCGGCAATCGCCGCACGCACGGTGGTGAGGCGGTCAGCGGCAGACACGCCGGTGGTCACGCCAGCAGCCGCTTCGATGGTTACGGTAAAACCGGTGCCATACGCGCTGGTGTTGTTCTCGACCATCATTGGCAAGTCGAGCTGTTTACGGCGATCTTCGGTCAGGCAAAGGCAAACAATGCCGCTACCGTGGCGAATAGTCAGCGCCATTTGTTCAACGGTCATGGTTTCAGCGGCAAAAATCATGTCGCCTTCATTCTCGCGATCTTCATCGTCGAGAACCATCACCCCGCGACCTTCGCGCAGTGCAGTTAAAGCATTTTCAATACGTTCGAATGGCGTGCCAAAAGAAGAAAGCAGCGTCTGATTCATGGTAAAAGACCTCAATAAAGTTATGGTTACCAGAATCAGGGCAGTCTTAGGAGTATAAAAAAATAACGCGAGCGGGCCTCCAGGCCCAACTGAATCGTTACTCTCTCCCATCCGGACTCTAACCGTCGGCCCCGGAATTACACCGGATCTGCTGACCTTTGAGTTTTCACCCAAAGCGCTCGCGGGCTTTCAGCGTCACGCTGATTTACCGCCGGTGGGGAATTTCGCCCCGCCCTGAGAATAAGCGCGATAACTATAACGCTATTGAATACCTTCGGCAACGCATAACCTTCAAACAAATCTGGTTTATCACCGCCGCATATCACACTACAATCATTGTCAGAACTTATCCGAACAGGGAACACAAAATGATTGACCCGAAAAAAATTGAACAGATTGCGCGTCAGGTTCACGAATCTATGCCAAAAGGCATTCGTGAGTTCGGGGAAGATGTGGAAAAGAAAATCCGTCAGACTTTGCAGTCACAGCTGACGCGTCTGGACCTGGTGAGCCGGGAAGAGTTTGATGTGCAAACGCAGGTGCTCTTGCGCACGCGTGAAAAGCTGGCCCTGCTGGAACAGCGTCTGAGCGAGCTGGAAAACCGCAGCACCACTGCAGAAGTGAAACCAGCCCCGGCTATTCCCCCGGTTGACGCGCCAGACGCGAACGCCTGATCCGCCCGCTTTCCTTTCTGCTCCGTCGCAGGCGTACTCAAAGCTCAACGGCTTACACATTGAATACGCCTACGATATTTGGTAATGAGATACATTCATACTATCCTGCCATCTGTGATATTATCACCCGCGTAACAAAAGAGGATTTTGACTGGCTTAAATATTAATAACCCAAGGAGAATATATGGATATTTTTCCTGAGTACTACTCCCCTTACCTTTTTGCGATCGCGTTTGTTGCACTTATCGGTGTGGTAGAAATTATCTCGCTGTTCCTTGGAAATGTTATTTCCGGTTTTATCGATTCCCATTTGGGTGATTATGACGGCGTGGCCTCAGGTCATCTGAATCAATTCTTCCACTACCTCAATTTTGGACGTGTGCCTGCACTGGTTGTTCTCTGCCTGATTGCCGGGTGCTTTGGTCTGGCCGGCATTTTGTTACAGCAACTCAGCGTCTCACTGCTCCATTTCTCCCTGCCTAATCTGCTGCTGGCACCGGTCTGCCTGCTGTTTGCCGGTGTTTGCACTCACTATCTCGGAAGAGTACTGGGGCGCTGGCTGCCGGGGGACGAAACCAGCGCCATTACCGAAGATGAGTTTATTGGCAAGATGGCCATTATTACCGGTCAACATGCGACTGCCCAACATCCCTGCGAAGGGAAATTTAAAGATAAATTTGGTCAGCTGCATTATTTGCTGCTGGAGCCAGAAGAGGGCAAAGAATTTAATAAGGGCGATAAGGTGCTTATTATTTGTCGACTATCGGCAAGCCGTTATTTGGCAGAACTTAACCCCTGGCCAAATGTATTGTAATAATCAAAAGGATGAATGATGGAAAATATGTTTAATTTCTTACCCTCATGGATGACTTATGCCATTGCTGTGGTTTTAATCCTGCTGATCATCGGGATTATTTTTGCCCGTCTTTATCGCCGCGCCTCTGCCGAACAGGCCTTTGTAAGAACCGGGCTGGGTGGGCAGAAAGTGGTGATGAGCGGCGGCGCAATCGTGATGCCCATCTTCCACGAAATTATTCCTATCAACATGAACACCCTCAAATTAGAAGTAAGTCGTTCTACCGCCGACAGCCTGATCACCAAAGATCGTATGCGTGTTGATGTCGTGGTCGCCTTCTTCGTGCGGGTAAAGCCGTCGGTTGAAGGCATTGCCACCGCCGCGCAAACCCTGGGCCAGCGCACCCTGTCGCCGGAAGATTTACGCATGCTCATTGAAGATAAATTTGTGGATGCCCTGCGTGCGACCGCCGCGCAAATGACCATGCATGAGCTGCAGGACACCCGCGAAAACTTCGTACAGGGCGTGCAGAACACGGTGGCGGAAGACTTAACCAAAAACGGCCTGGAGCTGGAGAGCGTCTCGCTGACCAACTTCAACCAGACCTCCAAAGAGCACTTCAATCCGAACAACGCCTTTGACGCCGAGGGTTTGACCAAGCTGACGCAAGAAACAGAGCGCCGTCGTCGCGAGCGAAATGAAGTGGAGCAGGACGTGGAAGTCGCCGTGCGCGAGAAAAACCGCGATGCTCTGTCCCGCAAGCTGGAAATCGAACAGCAGGAATCCTTTATGACGCTTGAGCAGGAGCAGCAGGTGAAAACCCGCACCGCCGAGCAGAACGCAAAAATCACCGCTTTTGAAGCGGAGCGTCGTCGTGAAGCAGAACAAACGCGCATTCTTGCCGAGCGCCAGATTCAGGAAGCGGAAATCGAACGCGAGCAGGCGGTGCGTTCCAGAAAAGTCGAGGCTGAGCGAGAAGTCCGTATTAAAGAGATCGAACAGCAGCAGGTAACGGAAATCGCCAACCAGACGAAATCCATCGCCATTGCCGCCAAATCCGAGCAGCAGTCTCAGGCGGAAGCCCGTGCTAACGATGCGCTGGCCGAAGCGGTTCGCGCACAGCAGAACGTAGAAACCACGCGCCAGACGGCAGAAGCCGATCGTGCGAAACAGGTTGCGCTGATAGCCGCGGCCCAGGATGCAGAAACCAAAGCGGTTGAGCTGACGGTTCGTGCCAAGGCCGAGAAAGAAGCCGCAGAGTTGCAGGCCGCCGCCATTGTGGAACTGGCAGAAGCCTCAAGGAAAAAAGGGCTGGCGGAGGCCGAAGCCCAGCGCGCACTGAACGACGCCATTAACGTGCTTTCCGATGAGCAGACCAGCCTCAAGTTCAAGCTGGCGCTGTTGCAGGCTCTGCCGGCAGTGATTGAAAAATCCGTTGAGCCAATGAAAGCCATTGATGGCATTAAAATTGTTCAGGTCGATGGCTTGAACCGTAGTGGCGCAGCGGGTGGCGCAACGGCAGGCACGGTTAACGGCGGCAATCTGGCAGAACAGGCGTTATCGGCCGCTCTGTCTTATCGCACCCAGGCACCGCTGATTGATTCGTTACTCAAAGAGATTGGCATTTCAGGTGGGTCGCTGGCCGCGATGGCTGAGCCGTTGAAACAGGTCGAAAGCAGTGAACTGCCCGTGGCGGTTGTTCAGTCAGAACATGAAACAAAAGTAGAGCGCATCGCGCCTGCAGAGTAACCGGTAAACCGGCCTGATGACGGCGCTAACGCGCCTTATCAGGCCTACAGCTGTAACTCCTTACGTAGGCCGGATAAGGTGTTTACACCGCCATCCGGCACGTAACACTGCGATTACTTATCGCTGTCTTTCTGGATTTTTTTGATGATATTGGTGGTTGAGCAACCGTCTTCGAAGTTCAGCACCAGCACATCACCGCCGTTGGCCCACACCTCTTCGCTCCCGGCGATATCCTCCGGCTTGTAGTCACCGCCTTTGACCAGCAGATCCGGTAACACGCCCGCAATCAGTCGCTGTGGCGTATCTTCTTCAAACGAGACCACCCAGTCGACGGCTTCCAGCGCACCCAGCACAATCATGCGCTGTTCAAGCGGGTTCACCGGGCGGGTTTCGCCCTTCAGACGTTTGGTGGAGGCATCGCTGTTCACCGCCACAATCAGGCGGTCACCGAGCTTACGGGCATTGGCCAGATAAGAGACGTGGCCTGCATGCAGAATGTCGAACACGCCGTTGGTCATTACCACTTTCTCACCACGCTTACGCGCAGCAACCACGGCATCACGCAGCTCTTCTTCGGTCATCACACCAAAACCGGTTTCTGAGCGCCCGCGTACCGCATTTTCCAGTTCGATAGGTGAAACGGTGGAGGTCCCCAATTTGCCCACGACCACGCCTGCCGCCGCGTTGGCGAAATAACAGGCTTCTTCCAGGGAGTTACCCGCCGCAAGCGTCGCCGCCAGCACGCCGATCACGGTATCACCGGCACCGGTCACATCGTAAACTTCCTGCGCCTGAGTCGGCATATGCAGCGGGGCTTTGCCCGGTTGCAGCAGTGTCATGCCCTGTTCAGAACGCGTGACCAGCAACGCCGACAGCTCGAAACTGGCAATCACCGCCATACCGCGCTCAACAATTTCAGCTTCGCTTTTGCACTTCCCGGCCACCGCTTCAAACTCAGAGAGATTGGGCGTCAGTAAGGTGGCACCGCGATAACGTTCGAAGTCAGTGCCTTTCGGGTCAATCAGTACCGGCACATTGGCTTTTCGCGCCAGTTGGATCATCTGTTGAACGCTGACCAGCGCCCCTTTGGCGTAGTCAGAAAGCACCAGCGCGCCAATGCTGCCGAGCGCATGGCTGATGCGGTCGTGCATCGGCTGCGGATCCACACCCTCAAAACCTTCTTCAAAGTCGAGACGGATCAGCTGCTGGTTGCGCGACAGAACGCGCAGCTTGGTGATGGTCGGATGGGTCGGAACAGAAACGAAGTCGCATTTTACGTTAACGTCGGCCAGTGCTTTGCTCAGCGCACGTGCTGCATCATCAATACCCGTTAATCCGACCAAGCGCGCATTTGCGCCGAGAGACGCGATGTTCATCGCCACGTTCGCAGCACCGCCAGGGCGCTCCTCAATCGTATCGACTTTCACCACCGGTACCGGCGCTTCCGGGGAAATACGGCTGGTTGGGCCGTACCAGTAGCGATCCAGCATCACATCGCCGACAACCAGCACACCTGCTTGATTAAACTCTGGCAGCGTTACTTTCATTCCTGTCTCCTGAGAGATACAAAATTTGCGCGCGATAATATCACACTTAGGCTTTCGCGCACGGCTCCACCAGCCACTTGTTCCAGCAGGCGCGCACCATCGCCCGCTCCGCAACAAAACAGGACTCCGGCACATGGCCTGGCAATTCCTGTAACGCCAGATGGTGTAATTCATCGCGCAGCGTGGTGTACGCCAGCGTCAGCGCGCGCGCTTCCTGCTCATCCATGATGTCGTTTTGCGCCAGCAGTTCGAGGATGCGCACATTATCGGACCAGCGCGTCAGCTTCGGTTTCTCATGGGCGAAACGCAGCACCAGGTACTGGGTGATAAATTCGATGTCGGTGATACCGCCTTCATCGGCTTTGATATCGAAACGCTCGCGGTGTTTATTGCCCAGATGCGCACGCATCTTCTCGCGCATTTCACGGACATCGGTTTGTAACGTGCTGCCATCGCGCACGTTCATCATGATATCGCGGCGAATAGCATCGAACTGAACGGTCAGTTGCGGATCGCCATACACCACGCGGGCGCGCACCAGCGCCTGATGTTCCCAGGTCCAGGCTTCATTTTGTTGATAATCAGCAAAAGATTCCGTCGAGGTCACCAGCATGCCCGCCGCACCGGACGGGCGCAGGCGGGCGTCCACTTCGTACAGAATCCCCGACGACGTACGCGTGCTGAACAGATGCATCACGCGCTGCGCCAGACGCAAATAGAACTGGCGACCGTCAATTTCGCGCTCGCCGTCGGTCATCACATCCACCGGGCAGTCATGCAGGAAAATCAAATCGAGATCGGAACTGTAGCCCAGCTCCCAGCCACCCAACTTGCCGTAACCGACCACAGCAAAACCGCGACCCTGGCGGTCGTGCAGATGTTTTGGCTGCCCATATCGCGACACCATCAGGGCCCACGCCTGCTGAACAACGGCATCAATCATGGCCTCTGCCAGCCAGGTTAAGTGATCGCTCACTTTCATCACCGGCAGCGTGCCAGCGATGTCTGCCGCTGCCACACGCAGCATCTGCGCCTGTTTAAACTGACGCAGCGCTTCGAGCTGCTGCTCTTCGTCGTCATCCGGCACACGCAGCAGATACTGGCGCAGCTCATCGCGATAGGCATCCATCGCCGTTGGCTGGTAGAGCGTGTTCGGGTCGAGCAGTTCATCCAGCAGCAGCGGGTAACGCGCCAGTTTACCGGCCACCATCGGCGAAGCCGCACAAAGCGAAATCAGGTGCTTACGCGCGCCGGGGAATTCACTGAGCAGCTCGAGATAGGTGGTGCGGGTGACAATGCCAATGAGCAGCGGCGTGATGCGAGACAGCGGGACGGGCGCGTCATCACGCGAGCAGACATCGCTCAGCAGATGCGGCATCAGGTGGTCAAGCACCTGGCGGCCGCGCGGGCCGATGGTGCGTTTATCCAGCTCTTTACGAAAATCAGCCACCAGCGCCAGCACACGGTGGCGATCGTCATCAGACAAGTGTGCCAGCGCAGGCGTCGTGTCGTCTTCCTGCAATGCGTCCTGCCACAGCTCGCGCCAATGCTCCGGTAGCGCATCGTCCTGCGCTTCAGTGGCATCGTCTTCGCCAATCAGCGCATTAAAAATCTGCCGCACGCCCGCCATCTGCCGGGCCAGGGTTGCGGTTAACGCCTCCCAGTCGGCCATTCCCATGCCCCAGGCCAGACGAGCACGGTTCAGTTCATCGCCAGGCAGAGTTTGCGTCTGCTCATCGTTGATGCTTTGCAGCAGGTTTTCCAGGCGGCGCAGAAAAAGATAGGCGTCCCGCAGCGTCGGCGCGTCATCGCCAGGTAATAACCCAAGCTGCTCAATGGCTTCAAGCGTGGGTAACAGCGAGCGGGATTGCAGCGACGGCTCACGCCCGCCACGAATCAGCTGGAAGACCTGAACGATAAATTCAATCTCACGAATACCGCCCGCCCCGAGCTTAATGTTGTCGACCAGACCACGGCGACGCACCTCGCGGGCGATCATCCCTTTCATGTTGCGCAGCGACTGAATAACGCTGAAATCGATGTAGCGACGGAAGACGAACGGCCGCAGCATGGCGCGAAGCTCGCCGGCATAGACGTCATCTTTGTCGCCCATGATGCGCGCTTTGACCATCGCATAGCGTTCCCAGTCGCGCCCCTGCTCCTGGTAGTAATCCTCCAGCGCCGCAAAACTGAGTACCAGCGGCCCGCTTTCACCAAACGGTCGCAGGCGCATATCCACGCGGTAGACAAAGCCGTCCTGAGTCGGCTGATCCAGGACTTTGATCAGGCGCTGCCCCAGACGGGTAAAGAACTGCGCGTTGTCGAGCTCCCGACGTCCACCACGCGTGGCGCCGTTTTCCGGCCAGGCAAAAATCAGGTCGATATCGGAAGAGAAATTAAGCTCCCCGCCGCCCAGCTTCCCCATGCCAAGAATCAGCAGCGGCTGCGCCTCCCCCTGCTGATTGCAGGGCGTGCCCCACTCTTTACAACAGGCGGCATACAGCCAGTCACGGGCGGCAACAATCAAAGTTTCCGCCAGTACGCTGAGCTGCTGCAAGGTATCCTGTTCGGCCACCAGCGACAGCGACTGCGCCCAGGCAATGCGCACCATTGTGCGTCGGCGGAACAGACGCAGCGCACGCATTAAAGACGCCTCATCAGTCACCGTTTCCAGCGCCTGATGCAAAGCATCGGCATAGCTCTGCCACTCATCGGCCTGCGGTGCCGCGCTTTCCAGCTCAGCCAGCCAGTCAGGATGCGCAATCAGGCTGTCCTGAACGAAATCACTAAATGTGAGCACTGACTTCGCCTGTTCGCTAAGCGGTTTCTCGCTAAACGATTCTGGCAGACGCGTTTGTACGGTCTGCCAGTGCTGCTGTAACTGTGAGGATTGCGGCATCATGAGGGGGTGTCCTTCACCGGGTTAGCGTTTTCCGCTGTGCAGCCAGAACGGCAGCTGGCAGATGGCTTCATTGCGAAAATGTTCGATCTCGATATGCTGACGCGTGATGATAGCGTGCTGCAGCCCCTGCCAGTTCTCAATCCAGGCATTGGCAAGGGCGGCATCGTAATAGCCTGCCAGCACCAGCACGCTGTCGATATCTCTGGCCAGACGCGGGAGCTGATCGCGGTAGCTGTCACCCAGCGGATGAGCGAAGGTTTTCTTCAGTTCGGATGCGCTGCGTGACAGGTGAGTATCAGCAAAGCGTTTGAACGAGTCGGCAAACTTCGCCTGCGCTTTCTCATCAAGGAATAAGCGCCAGCCCTGGCCGACCAGCCACTCGGTCAGCAGCAATTTTGCGCTGGAGGCTTCAGCACTCCAGGCCGCGGTCGCTGCGGACACGTCAGACGTGAGCGTCGCTTCAGCCTGGGTCAGCAGATCGCGCAGATGTGCGCTGGCCTTACGTGGCACGATGCCGCCGAAAAGCATCAGCGTATGGCGAATCAGACTAATGGCGAGCTGCACATCCGCTTTGGCACGGCTGTCGCCACGCACCCAAAGTTCTTCATGGTATTGCCAGTGGGAAAGTGCGGTTTCCAGGGCTGTCGCAAAGCCAAGCTCAACGGAGGCTTTAGCGGGGACGCTCACAATACCGAGTGGGCGGCGCTGGCGTACCGGGTTCCCTTGCGCCAGGTGGTATCCTCGCGCGGCCTTGCTCAGGCTGCCCTGGCGTAAACCGGAAAAGGTGACCAACTGGCGGGCAAGTTTGAGGATATCGGCGGGATCGCCGCTCAGCAGTTCAAGCTCCATTTCGCAAATCGGCTCTGCATGCTCGCCCGCTTTCACATCCCCCAGATCGAGGCCAATCTCAATGCGGCTTTCACCGACGTTAACCAGCCACTTCTCCCGATAAAAATCGGTGCTGAACAGCGGCTGCACCTGTGCGCTCAGAGAGTCCGGCAAATGCCCTTCCGGCCAGACTTCTTGCGGAAACTGTGACAGTTCCAGTTCGGGTTTTTCCAGCGAAATGTTATATTCCGGACGCTGATGTAGCCCACCCACCATACGGCCAGCGATTTTCATCGTCATTTCGTATTTGCCGTCGAACCCACGGATGCGCAGCCCCATATCGTGACGACGCAGCCAGTTATCCGGCGTTTCGTAATAGATATTTAAAAGCTGCGTAGCCGCCACATGTTCGGTAGTGAGGGTATGAAGGTGATTACGAAGCGTGTCGACGCTATCGGGGTGAACGTAAAACTTTAATTCGATTTCCTGAGCCATGGCTTTGCACTTATCGTTATGTCACATCAGTGGAAATTTCGGCGAACTAACGCGCCAGATGTTTGTCAGTAGATAGTATTTTGTGTCAGATTGCCATGCAATGCGCGATCTTACAGGTTCAAATGTTCATTTATGCGTTCTGTTCGACCTGGAAGATTCTGATTGATGCCGCCTGCCAGCTGTCGTCAGACTGTTGGCATTATTACCGTTCACGTTTAAAGATAATAACGACTACCTGATGCTTAAATTACGCCTGATTGGATTAACCTTATTTGCGCTTAGCGTTTCCACCCTGGCTCACGCCGAAGAAAAACGTTACGTTTCTGATGAACTGAATACCTGGGTACGCAGTGGCCCGGGTGATAATTACCGTCTGCTCGGCACCCTGAATGCAGGCGAAGAGGTGGAATTGCTGCAAACCAACAACGACAGCAATTACGCCCAGGTGCGCGATAACACGGGCCGTACGGTCTGGATCCCTCTTAAAGAGTTGAACACGCAGCCAAGTCTGCGTACCCGCGTGCCCGATCTCGAAAATCAGGTCAAAACGCTGACCGAAAAACTCAACAACATCGACAACACCTGGAACCAGCGCACGGCGGAGATGCAGCAGAAAGTCGCCGGCAGCGACAGCGCTATCAACGAGCTGAAAGCCGAAAATCAGAAGCTTAAAAACGAGCTGATTGTGGCCCAGAAGAAAGTCAGCGCCGCCAACCTGCAGCTGGATGACAAACAACGCACCATCATCATGCAATGGTTTATGTATGGCGGTGGCGTGCTGGGTGTTGGCCTGTTCCTCGGCCTGGTGCTCCCGCACATGATCCCAAGTCGCAAGCGTAAAGATCGCTGGATGAACTAAGCGAATTAGCCATCTTCTACACTCTTACGTATTATCTGTCGGCTAAAATGAGAACCTGTCTCAACTTCGGGGCAGGTTCATGTAAAAAGTCAGACGGCGTGAGGAGCGAGACGGCGTGAAGAGTTATCTGGTCGGCGGTGCAGTACGTGATGCGTTATTAGGGCTGCCGGTTAAAGACAAAGATTGGGTGGTCGTTGGTGCGACGCCCGCGCAGATGCTCGACGCGGGCTACCAGCAGGTAGGCCGTGATTTTCCCGTGTTCCTCCATCCCGAAAGCCGCGAAGAATATGCCCTCGCCCGCACAGAGCGAAAATCCGGGTTCGGTTATACCGGTTTTACCTGCTATGCCGCACCGGACGTCACCCTTGAACAAGATTTGCTGCGTCGCGATCTGACCGTCAACGCACTCGCCCAGGACAATGACGGCAATATCATCGACCCCTACGGCGGGCAACAGGATTTACGCAACCGCCTGCTGCGCCATGTCTCCCCGGCTTTTGCTGAAGATCCTCTCCGCGTCCTTCGCGTAGCGCGGTTTGCCGCTCGCTATGCACACCTGAGTTTCCGTATTGCCGACGAAACCATGACGCTGATGCGCGAGATGACGGCCGCAGGCGAGCTGGCTCACCTGACGCCTGAACGTGTCTGGAAAGAGATGGAAAACGCCCTCAGAAGCCATAATCCCCAGGTCTTCTTCCAGGTGCTGCGCGACTGCGGTGCGCTGAAAGTCCTTTTCCCGGAAGTCGATGTGCTGTTCGGCATCCCGGCGCCGGCAAAATGGCACCCGGAAATTGACACTGGCGTACATACCCTGATGACCGTCTCCATGGCCGCTATGCTTAGCCCGGACGTTGACGTCCGTTTTGCCACCCTTTGCCACGATCTGGGCAAAGGGCTGACCCCGCCCGAACTCTGGCCTCGTCATCATGGACACGGCCCGGCAGGTGTGAAGCTGGTTGAAAGGGTCTGTCAGCGTTTCCGCGTGCCTAACGATATTCGTGACCTGGCGAAGCTCGTGGCGGAATTCCACGACCTGATCCATACCTTCCCGATCCTGCAGCCTAAAACCATCATCAAGCTGTTCGATTCCATCGACGCCTGGCGCAAGCCGGAACGTGTGGAGCAAGTCGCGCTGACCAGCGAAGCAGACGTGCGTGGCCGCGCGGGCTTTGAAGCCTGCGACTATCCGCAGGGGCGTCTGTTACGTGAAGCCTGGGAAATCGCCCGCAGCGTGCCGACTAAAGCCGTTATCGAGGCAGGTTTTAAAGGGAGTGAGGTGCGGGAAGAGCTGACGCGTCGTCGCATTGATGCGGTCGCGAGCTGGAAGGAATATCGCTGCCCTCAGCCCAAAGACTGAGGGCACACGCGTTACATGAAGACCATGTAGACCGCGGCTGCGACGATAAAGCGGTAGATCGCAAAAGGAATGAACGAGATACGCTTGATCAGCTGAAGGAAGGTTTTAATCGCCACCAGCGCCACAAGGAAGGCCATGACAAAACCGACGGCAAACATCGGGATATCACCCACGGTGAGGAATTTCATGCTCTTGTAGAGATCCAGCGCGGTGGCACCCATCATCATCGGCACCGCCAGCAGGAACGAGAACTCCGACGCCGCGTAACGGCTTACGCCCATCAGCATCCCACCGGAAATGGTCGCCCCCGAACGTGAGAAGCCCGGCCAGAGCGCCAGACACTGGAAGCAACCAATCATAAAGGCCTGGCGGTAGGTCATGTCATCGAGACCTTCCGCACGCGGTACTTTCGGCTTCAGCACTTCGGCAGCAATTAGCAGGAAACCACCAACCACCAGCGCGTACATTACGTTAATCGGGTTGAACAGCGATTTAATGGTGTCATGAAACACCAGGCCCAGCACCACTGCCGGAATCATCCCCAACAGTATATGACCAAGCGTAAGACGCCCTTTCCCCGTACCTTCGTGAGGCTGTCGGCCAAAATGAATGCCAATCAACCCGAACAGACGCCGCCAGAACATCACCACCACGGCCAGAATCGATCCTAGCTGAATCACTACTTCAAAGGTATTTGCCGTCTCTCCCTCAAACCCCAGCAGGTGCCCCACAATAATCATGTGGCCCGTACTGGAGACCGGCAAAAACTCCGTCAGTCCTTCGACAACACCCAAAATTGCCGCTATCAACAGCGAGTGCATATCGCTCATCACATACCCCTAAACATAAAAAACGGCTCCCCCACCGGGAAGCCGCAAACGGTCATCACGTATGACCAGAAGACTAGCGGTTGGTTTAACTATTATGAATTTAAATAATTTTTTTCGGATTATTGCCACGCTCAATGATTACGCCAACGTTGGCGGCTCGCGCAACCGCTCCAGGCTTGCTCAATTTAATGCGCACCCATGGAGAATTAAAGCGACTCAGCAACAGCTCAGCGACCTCTTCCGCCACGCGTTCCACCAGGGCAAAACGCGCGCCTTCAACATGGCCAATGACCGTTTCAGCAATGTCGGCGTAGCTCAGGCAATCGCTCACATCGTCGCTTTTTGCCGCCTGACGGTTGTCCCACGCCATTTCGATATCGAACACCAGCTTTTGTTCGATGGTCTGTTCCCAGTCATACACACCGATGGTGGTGATTACCGAAAGTTGCTCTATAAATACAATGTCCATCACGCCCCGCCTGCTTTTTGACTTACCTGGATACCACTTTCCACAAATTGTGCGTATTATCCACTGATGCAGAAAATAAAACGACATTTTCACAATGGAACAGCGTTATGAGTGCAATCGCGCCTGGAATGATTCTCCTCGCGTACCTTTGTGGCTCAATATCCAGCGCCATTCTGGTCTGCCGCATCGCAGGTCTGCCTGACCCCCGCGAAAGTGGTTCCGGTAATCCCGGAGCGACCAACGTTTTAAGAATTGGCGGCAAAGGAGCAGCCGTAACGGTACTGATTTTTGACGTGCTGAAAGGTATGTTACCGGTCTGGGGCGCCTATGCTCTGGGCGTCACGCCTTTCTGGCTGGGGCTAATTGCCATCGCAGCCTGTCTTGGCCACATCTGGCCTGTTTTCTTCCGTTTTCAGGGCGGCAAAGGCGTCGCAACCGCATTTGGTGCGATTGCCCCTATCGGCTGGGATTTAACGGGCGTAATGGCAGGAACCTGGCTTTTAACGGTGCTCTTAAGCGGCTATTCGTCGCTGGGAGCGATTGTCAGTGCGTTAATCGCCCCGTTCTACGTGTGGTGGTTTAAGCCGCAGTTCACCTTTCCAGTGGCGATGCTCTCCTGCCTGATTCTGATTCGCCATCACGACAATATTCAGCGCCTGTGGCGACGTCAGGAAACAAAAATCTGGCAAAAGCTGAAGAAGAAAAAAGAGCTGGATAAGTAAGATTCAGTATAAAAGCCCGGTTTGCTACCGGGCTTTTATTTAAGCAGCAGGCAATTCCGACAGCGGCCAGCGTGGACGCACCGTCACACCCAGTCCCGCGGGTTCCCCCACTTTCAGGCGCACCATACCGGCGTAGGCAATCATCGCCCCATTATCGGTACAAAACTCCGGTCGTGCATAGAACACTTCACCACGGCGTTTTTTCATCATTTCTGCCAGTTTCGCACGCAGCGTGCGGTTCGCGCTGACGCCACCGGCCATCACCAGGCGGGAAAAACCGGTCTGATCCAGCGCGCGTTTGCACTTGATCATCAGCGTATCGACCACCGCATCCTCGAACGCTCGGGCGATGTTGGCACGCGTCTGGTCATCATTGCCGTTATTGCGAATGGTGTTTGCCGCGAAGGTCTTGAGGCCAGAGAAGCTGAAATCCAGCCCAGGGCGGTCGGTCATTGGGCGCGGGAAAACAAAGTGACCCTCTTCGCCCTGAGAGGCCAGTTTTGACAGCATTGGGCCGCCAGGATAATCCAGCCCTAACAGTTTTGCCGTTTTATCAAAGGCTTCACCGGCGGCATCATCAATCGATTCGCCCAGCAGCTCATATTCACCGATACCGGTCACGCTAATAAGCTGGGTATGTCCACCCGATACCAGCAGCGCCACAAACGGAAATTCAGGAGGATTCTCTTCCAGCATCGGCGCCAGCAGATGGCCTTCCATGTGGTGCACCGGAATCGCTGGCACGTTCCAGGCAAAGGCCAGTGAACGTCCGACCGTCGCCCCAACCAGCAGCGCACCAACAAGCCCAGGGCCTGCGGTGTAAGCCACAGCATCAATCTCTTTTGCCGTCAGACCGGCTTCTTTGATGGCGGCCTGAATCAGCGGCACGGTTTTGCGAACATGATCGCGGGAAGCCAGTTCCGGCACCACACCGCCGTAGTCAGCGTGCAGTTTTACCTGACTATACAGTTGGTTGGCGATGAGACCTTTTTCGTCGTCGTAAATCGCGATGCCAGTTTCATCGCAGGATGTTTCAATGCCCAGTACACGCATGGCTATTTTTACCTCGCTTTAATGCCGCGCAGTGTAGGTCCAATGGGCCTTGTTGTAAAACTTTACTCTCCCCTTGACGGGACTTCGTGTATACTCGTCTCCCTTACAAAAGTCCCTTTCAAAAACGGTAGTGGTGCTTTACAAAGCAGCAGCTGTTGAAGTAAAATTCCGCACCATTTTGAAATAAGCTGGCGTTGATGCCAGCGGCAAACCGAATTTATTAAAGGTGAGAGTTACATGCCGGTAATTAAAGTACGTGAAAACGAGCCGTTCGACGTAGCACTGCGTCGCTTCAAACGTTCATGCGAGAAAGCAGGTGTTCTGGCTGAAGTTCGTCGTCGTGAGTTTTATGAAAAACCAACGACCGAACGTAAGCGCGCTAAAGCTTCCGCTGTGAAACGTCACGCGAAGAAACTGGCTCGCGAAAACGCACGCCGTACTCGTCTGTACTAATTTCTTGAGGGTTTAAGCCCTCAGAACAGACCGAGTTGTAGTTGAAAGGCCGTGCTTCCGAAAGGAATGCGCGGCTTATTTTCGTTTATGAATTGCTAAAAATGAATGGGGCATATGGCTGGACGAATCCCACGTGTTTTTATCAATGACCTGCTGGCTCGCACCGACATCATCGATCTGATCGATGCGCGTGTGAAACTGAAAAAGCAGGGCAAGAACTGGCACGCTTGCTGTCCATTCCATAACGAAAAAAGTCCTTCCTTCACCGTGAACGGTGAAAAACAGTTTTATCACTGCTTCGGCTGTGGGGCGCACGGCAACGCGATCGATTTTCTCATGAACTACGACAAGCTCGAGTTCGTGGAGACCGTCGAAGAACTGGCGGCCATGCATAATCTTGAAGTGCCCTATGAAGCAGGCAGCGGACCCAGTCAGATAGAGCGCCACCAGCGGCAAAGTCTCTATCAGTTGATGGAAGGTCTGAATGCGTTTTATCAGCAATCCCTGACGAATTCTGCGGCTGAACCGGCGCGCCAGTATCTGGAAAGGCGTGGTTTAAGCAGCGATGTCATTGCCCGTTTTGCGATTGGTTACGCCCCTCCCGGCTGGGACAACGTTTTAAAGCGTTTTGGTGGAAATCAGGAAAATCGTCAATCTCTGATTGATGCGGGCATGCTAGTCACCAACGATCAGGGACGCAGTTACGATCGTTTTCGCGAAAGGGTGATGTTTCCCATCCGCGATAAACGGGGTCGGGTGATTGGTTTTGGTGGACGCGTTCTGGGTAACGACACACCAAAATACCTCAACTCACCGGAAACGGACATTTTCCATAAAGGCCGCCAGCTGTACGGTCTTTATGAAGCGCAGCAGGCGAGCGATGAACCTCAGCGACTGTTAGTTGTTGAAGGCTATATGGACGTGGTCGCACTGGCGCAATACGACATTAACTATGCCGTTGCATCACTGGGCACCTCGACAACAGCGGATCATATCCAGCTGCTGTTCCGGGCGACCAAAAACGTCATTTGTTGTTATGACGGCGATCGCGCGGGTCGTGACGCCGCATGGCGTGCGCTGGAAACGGCACTGCCGTACATGAACGATGGCCGGCAGTTGCGCTTTATGTTTCTGCCCGATGGCGAAGATCCCGATACGCTGGTGCGTAAAGAAGGCAAAGCGGCGTTCGAAGCGCGGATGGAGCAGGCCCTGCCGCTCTCCACGTTTTTGTTCAACAGCCTGCTGCCACAAGCGGATCTGACAACACCGGATGGCACCACGCAGCTCGCTGCGCTGGCGCTGCCCTTAATCACCCAGGTACCGGGTGAAACACTGCGCATTCAGTTGCGCCAGCTGTTGGGCAACAAGATTGGCATTTTCGATGATGCGCAGCTTGATCGTTTAATGCCAAAACAGGCGGAAAACACCGCGCCGCGCCCCGGTCCTCAGCTAAAACGCACAACCATGCGTATACTGATAGGACTGCTGGTGCAGAGCCCGGAACTCGCACCCCTGGTGCCACCGCTGACCGGTCTGGATGATTCAAAAATGCCCGGACTTGGCTTATTTGCAGAACTGGTCAACACTTGTTTGTCACAACCGGGGCTGACCACCGGACAACTGCTGGAGCAGTATCGTGGCACAAAAGAAGCCGCGACCCTTGAAAAACTGGCCACGTGGGACGATATAGCAGATAAGGACATTGCAGAAAAAACGTTCACCGATGCGCTCAACCATATGTTTGATTCGATGCTTGAACGGCGGCAGGAAGAGTTGATAGCCCGCGACCGCACACACGGTTTAAGCAGCGAAGAACGCCGGGAACTCTGGCAATTAAACCAGGAACTGGCAAAGAAATAAATTCAACGGCTTAAGTGCCGATAATCGTTCGGGAAGCGCCCGACAGCCGCACTGAGAGGCAGCGGCAAAAATATAAGTAAGCCCTCGTTACACCAAGTTGGCGGTTTCATTTCGCTAACCGACACCAACCCTCTTGAATTAAGTGTGGATACCGTCTTATGGAGCAAAACCCGCAGTCACAGCTGAAACTTCTTGTCCAACGTGGTAAGGAGCAAGGCTATCTGACCTATGCCGAGGTCAATGACCATCTGCCGGAAGATATCGTCGATTCAGATCAAATCGAAGATATCATCCAAATGATCAATGACATGGGCATTCAGGTGATGGAAGAAGCACCGGATGCCGATGATCTGTTGCTGGCTGAAACCTCCAACAACACTGACGAAGATGCGGAAGAAGCTGCTGCACAGGTACTGTCCAGCGTGGAATCTGAAATCGGGCGTACCACTGACCCGGTCCGCATGTACATGCGCGAAATGGGTACCGTTGAACTGTTGACCCGCGAAGGCGAAATTGACATCGCAAAACGCATCGAAGACGGGATCAACCAGGTTCAGTGCTCCGTTGCCGAGTACCCGGAAGCGATCACCTATCTGCTGGAGCAGTACGATCGCGTTGAAGCAGAAGAAGCGCGCCTGTCCGACCTGATCACGGGTTTTGTCGACCCCAACGCTGAAGAAGATATGGCACCTACCGCCACTCACGTCGGTTCTGAACTGTCTCAGGAAGAGATGGATGATGACGAAGACGAAGATGAGGAAGAGAGCGACGACGACACCGCGGACGATGACAACAGCATCGACCCAGAGCTGGCGCGTGAGAAGTTTGCCGAGCTGCGTACCCAGTACGAAGTGACGCGTGACACCATTAAAGCGAAAGGCCGCAGCCATGCCGCCGCTCAGGAAGAGATCCTGAAACTGTCTGAGGTATTCAAACAGTTCCGCCTGGTGCCAAAACAGTTCGACTACCTGGTGAACAGCATGCGCGTGATGATGGATCGCGTACGCACCCAGGAACGCATCATCATGAAGCTGTGCGTTGAGCAGTGCAAAATGCCGAAGAAGAACTTCATCACCCTCTTCACCGGCAACGAAACCAGCGAAACCTGGTTCAACGCGGCTATCGCGATGAACAAGCCGTGGTCTGAAAAACTGCACGACGTGAAGGACGACGTACATCGCGGCCTGCAGAAACTGCATCAGATTGAAGAAGAGACCGGCCTGACCATCGAGCAGGTTAAAGACATCAACCGTCGTATGTCCATCGGTGAAGCGAAAGCCCGCCGCGCGAAGAAAGAGATGGTTGAAGCGAACTTGCGTCTGGTTATCTCTATCGCCAAGAAATACACCAACCGTGGTCTGCAGTTCCTGGATCTGATTCAGGAAGGCAACATCGGTCTGATGAAAGCGGTAGATAAGTTTGAATACCGTCGCGGTTACAAGTTCTCCACCTATGCAACCTGGTGGATCCGTCAGGCGATCACCCGTTCTATCGCAGACCAGGCGCGCACCATCCGTATTCCGGTGCATATGATTGAGACCATCAACAAACTCAACCGTATTTCTCGCCAGATGCTGCAAGAAATGGGTCGCGAGCCGACGCCGGAAGAACTGGCTGAGCGCATGCTGATGCCGGAAGACAAAATCCGTAAAGTGCTGAAAATTGCCAAAGAGCCAATCTCCATGGAAACGCCGATCGGCGATGATGAAGATTCGCATCTGGGTGATTTCATCGAGGATACCACCCTCGAACTGCCGCTGGATTCTGCCACGACCGAGAGCCTGCGTGCTGCAACGCACGACGTGCTGGCTGGCCTGACCGCCCGTGAAGCAAAAGTTCTGCGTATGCGTTTCGGTATCGACATGAATACCGACCACACGCTGGAAGAAGTGGGTAAACAGTTCGACGTTACCCGTGAACGTATCCGTCAGATCGAAGCGAAGGCCCTGCGTAAACTGCGCCACCCTAGCCGCTCTGAAGTGCTGCGTAGCTTCCTGGACGACTAATCGCTTAGTAGCGAGTACGAAACGCCACCCTCTGCGGTGGCGTTTTTTTTGCGCGCAATAAACTGGCTGGGGTTATGACTGACAGAGATGGAGGTCGATACAGGGGAAAAATGCGAAGACTTCACGCAATGCACTGCGGAATCAATGATGTGTAAGGACGTCATGATAACTGATGGGGAAGAGAAAATGACGAAGCACCGTATTTCCTCATAACTGAACACTGATAGCCACCAGGATGCCATGGTTTAGCCCATATTTCGACTAAAGCATCCTGGCCATAAAAACGATCAGTCCCCCCAGCATACACTGCCGGGGGCTTAACATTGTAAGTGCCATGACCGCACAAAACGTTAAGTTGCTGCTATTTCCTCGCTTCACACACCTACAGCGAAAGCAATCTCGCCTGAATTTAGCGGAATAGAAAGCTTAAGCCTGAAGGCGCTTGATAAGCAGCTTAATAGCGGAAATTAGCTCACCATTCTTAATAAATATTGGCCATAATCATTTTTAATCAGCGGAGTGGCCAATTTTCTTACTTGTTCAGAGTCGATAAATTTCAAGCGATAAGCAATCTCTTCTGGACACGCAACTTTCAGTCCCTGCCGCGTTTCAATAGTCTCGATAAAGTTGCTTGCTTCATTTAGGCTCTGATGCGTGCCAGTGTCGAGCCAGGCAAAACCTCGCCCCATCATAGCAACCGACAATTCTCCTTTCTCGAGATAAATACGGTTAATGTCGGTAATCTCCAGCTCATTTCGTGGAGAAGGCTTCAGGCTTTTTGCTATTTCGACAACACTATTGTCATAGAAATAGAGGCCCGTTACCGCATAGTTGCTTTTTGGCTTGAGGGGTTTTTCTTCTAACGAAATTGCGGTGCCTTGCTCGTCAAATTCGACGACACCGTAACGTTCAGGATCATGGACATGATAGGCAAAGACGGTTGCACCAGACTGCCTGGATGTCGCACTTGCCAATTGTTTTTGCAGTTCATGACCGTAGAAAATATTATCGCCCAGAACCAGCGCACAATCATCATTGCCAATAAAATCTTCGCCAATAATAAAGGCTTGTGCAAGACCATCAGGGCTGGGTTGTACTTTATATTGCAGATTCAGCCCCCATTGGCTGCCATCCCCTAATAACTGTTCGAAACGCGGTGTATCTTGCGGAGTACTAATGATCAGAATGTCGCGAATACCCGCCAGCATCAACGTACTTAATGGGTAATAAATCATTGGTTTGTCATAAATGGGCAATAGCTGTTTACTGACCGCCATAGTGACAGGATAAAGCCGGGTTCCAGAACCTCCGGCAAGAATAATGCCTTTACGCATGGTTGTAGTCCTTTATTCGAATCAATGAAAAATCAGAGTGAATATTTTTATTTTAAAAGTGGGAATACCGCCCCAACATTTACACTTAAAATATCTTTTATTATTTCCCAAGTATTTCAGTCAGCATGCGCTCGACGCCGACAGTCCAGTGCGGTAGCGTCAAATTAAAAGTGTGCTGAAACTTATTGGTGTTAAGGCGTGAATTATGAGGACGCTTTGCAGGCGTTGGAAATGCGCTTGTAGGTACGGCATTAACCTGTGTGACAGCCAATTCAATACCCGCCGCTCTCGCTTTATCAAACACCAACTGGGCGTAATCGAACCATGTAGTCGTACCAGAAGCGATAAGATGATAAAGGCCAGCAACCTCTGGTTTCGTGAGTTCAGTTTTAATAGCATGCGCAGTACAATCGGCCAGAAGTTCCGCCCCCGTCGGCGCACCAACCTGATCGTTGATTATCGACATTTCGTTACGCTCTTTGCCAAAGCGCAGCATGGTTTTTGCGAAATTGGCACCACGCGCGGCATAAACCCAGCTCGTGCGGAAAATAAGGTGACGCGTGCAACGCGCGGCAGCCTTCTCACCCGCTAATTTGGTCTCACCATAAACGTTAAGTGGAGCCGTGCGGTCAGTTTCAAGCCAGGGTGTCTCGCCGCTACCATCAAATACGTAATCCGTGGAGTAATGTACCAGCAAAGCACCCAGCGCTTCAGCTTCCTGTACGATAGCGTCAACACTGGCGGCATTAAGCAACTCTGCAAATTCACGTTCGCTTTCGGCCTTATCAACAGCAGTATGCGCCGCAGCATTAACGATGACGTCTGGTTTTAGCTTACGGACCGTTTCAGCGACACCCGCAGGGTTACTGAAGTCACCGCAATAATCACTTGAATCAAAATCCAGCGCGGTTAAATGACCGAGTGGAGCCAATGAGCGCTGTAATTCCCAACCAACCTGACCATTTTTTCCAAACAAGAGAATATGCATCAATTACGTTCCTGATAATTCTGTGTAATCCAGTTCTGAAATCTATCTTTCGCATGACGTTCTTCGGCCCGATGCATGACGCATCGGGTTGGTGCAGATTAAATACCCGATTCAATTCAATACGAGAACAAATATCCACCGATTCAAAAGCATAGTGGGTGTTCTCGGTTACACGCATTTTCATCATTGGAATGATTTTTAAGTTGAAACATTACCAAAATTAAAGCTTTGAGAGGTGCAACAATAATAAAAGGCAGTAAACAGTGCGTCTTGCTAATACATTTTCTCGTACAGAAAAAAATAACAGAAGCGGAGCTGTAGCCTGCCGTGCTTCTCATCCAGCGCGGAGCTGGGCAGAGATAATAAATCAGACACGCTACCGCCCCTGATTTTAGCTACCAGAGTGCTCAATACGTGCAAATGCAAAGCAGCTAAATGATTAGCTTGCTAACGTTTAACAAAGACAAATTCGCTATCTTTGGCATTTTGTTGTGAGTAGGAAGGTAGGAGAGAAAATCATGAAAAGCGTGTGGATATCTTCCTGATTGCGTCTTCCGCGGCTTCAGCCGACTATAAATGTAACTAGGTATGAAACAGATTTACATAAGTTAAAAACTATCAATCAGTCAAAAACCATTCATGATAATTATCTAAACATAGCTCAAATTTTAACTTATTCTGTTTCAATGAGTTACAGGCATTGCCGATTAAGGATGAAACACCAATGAATTGAAAAATTTTCAAACATATTCATCACATCAATACGCTGTTTTTATCACTCAAGGCTTCATCTTTCAACGCTACCGGCCCTGCCCCCTAAAAACAGGTAGTGATTTTCAGCGTCAGTCAGAACAAAACTATAAAAAACCTTACAAAAAAAGCGGGCTATAAGTTAACTATAATCCCCTCATCACCAGTGCCTCATCCAGTTCCCGATAAGCCTCCACTAATTTATCCAGCGTCGCTCTGTTCAATCCACTGGGGTTAGGTAGCACCCACACCTGCGTAACGCCAATAGTCATTACCTGCTTACCCCATGCAGCCCCCCGGATACTGAATGCCTGCTCAAATGCGTTCTTACCTAAAATAGCCAGTGCAGCAGGTTGATAGTCTTCTATCTTCTTAATCAATTCACGCCCACCGTTACGCAGTTCATGCAAATCGACTTCCGTGGCCTGCACGGTCGGGCGTTCAACCAGCATGGTAATGCCACATCGGGTATCTAACAGACGCTGTTCTTCTTCGGGGCGAAGCTGTTGCTCGGTAAATCCCGCCTGGTGAATGACTTTCCAAAAGCGATTGCCCGGGTGCGCAAAATGAAAACCCGTGTGTGCAGATGACTTACCAGGATTGATGCCGCAGAAAACCACGCGCAGCCCAGGCTCCAGAATGTCGAGGATCATATCCATCTCCAGAATGATGAGATCAAACTCTAGTATAAAGGATTGAAATTGCGCTGTTTATAAAACAAGCAGCCGGGTGATTGACGCTGGATTGCCCAGGGAAGTTACTTTATAATCCTCCGCCACGGCCCCTTAGCTCAGTGGTTAGAGCAGGCGACTCATAATCGCTTGGTCGCTGGTTCAAGTCCAGCAGGGGCCACCAAATTTTAGCTTTAAAATCATATAATTAAGCCACTCAATTGAGTGGCTTTTTTGTTGCCATCAGGCAAAAGGTGAGATGCACAACCCAGCGAACTGGACGCCCTTATTCACATGAAGCGTCCTGGTGGCTCAACTCGCCGGGTCGTACTCAACGTTCACCAGCGCGCGCAGTTCTTCTCGCATATACGATGTGAAGAATTCAGGATTTTTAATCACCACCCGGTCTGCGGACTCGATTTTATCCGCCCAGCCGGCCACTTTTTTTGTGAACTCCGGGTGCCACCCTTCCTGCGCTCCCCGTGCCATAACGTCTGCGGAGCTCGCTGGCACACCGAGATCTTTCAGATACTTAAACATCCCCTTCGCGGTGCTCTCATCCATGGAATGCGGCGTTGACGCAGATGTATTCATGCCGCCAATGAAGTCCAGTGCTTTATCAATTACTGTTGGCATAGTCTTATCCTTAAAAATAACCATGTAAGAACCTCACCTTTAATATGACCTGAAATAGAAAGTAATCTTCAAGTGAAGGTGAAATCTGTTACCTGGCCCATGAATCAGCACTTCAGATGGCGTTTTTCTGCACAGTTGGCATGACTTTGCAAATGGCTCCTCTGGCGGCAGCGCTTATCTCCTCTGAGCTTTTATGCCTCCACGCCATAACCGCGCCCTCCTAAGAACATATAACCATTAAGGTTTTACTTAAATGCGCCGTTATATATTGTCTGTAAAGGCATTTTTGTTATGACTGACTGACATACGCTGTCAGTGTCACCGTCCATAGTGGTGGCAAGGTTGATGGGATAACAGGGAACAGCGATGGCTACTTCAGGAAAAAGCCGCTCGGCGGAGCGACTGGTTGATATTTTGATTGCCCTGCATCTGCATGGCGTTGTTGACCGCCAGACGTTAATGAAGAAATTCAATATTACCGAGCGTACCGTGTACCGGGACCTCAATACGCTGACCCCCATCGTCGAACATTGTGGTGACGGTCAGTACCGCCTGATTGAAAGCATGGCGAACCGCGCAGGTCGCAGTCTTCATCACTCGCTGGCCAACCTGCTTGATGCCGACAGCGTTTTCCCGGATCGCGGCATCGATTTCTGGCAAAAGCTCGACGGCAGGCTGGCAGAAAAGAACATCATTATTGGTGGCAACAACGCCGAGCACACCGTCGCAACGGACATGCGCCGCTATCTGGGCATCATCGAAAAAGCCATTCAGAAACGCAGCGTCTGCCAGCTCACCTATAAAGGAAAGAATCGCACGATTCACCCCTACCAACTGCTGAACAAAAAGAATATCTGGTATTTACAGGCGACGGAAAACAGCAAGTTAAAATCCTTCGCCCTCAGCCAAATAAGCTGGTTCGAGAGTAAACCGCAGACCTTCAGTGCGAATGAAAATACGCTGGCCCTGCTCGAGAAATCCCCTGATCCCTGGCTGAGTGAAGATAATTTCACGGTCACATTATTCGTTAACCATAACGTGTCCGTGTATCTCAAACGCCGGGACTTATTACCGTCGCAGCAAATCATTCATGAAGATAAAAAGGGCATCACCCTCACCTGCCAGGCGTCTCATGAAAACCAAATTATACCGCTGATTTTTTACTGGCTACCCAATATCGACGTGCTGGAACCTGCATGGCTGAAAGCCAAAGTGGTTCACACACTGCAACACTACATCACCACGGTGGCTGCGCCGCAAAGCGCACAGGAACCGGAATCCTCTTTCTAGACTATCGGGAGACGTAACATGGCATTACCGTTGATCATTCTTGGTGGCGCAGCCATCGCAAGCGCGCTGGGCGGCAAGAAAGCCTATGACGGCTATCAGAAAAAATCTGAAGCAGAAGATATCCATAACCGCGCTGAGCGCCGCTACAAAAACCGTAAAGAGAGCTTTGATGAGGCGAATGACGCCTCCTCCGCCAGACTGGAAAAGCTCGGTAAGAAAGAGCTGCAAATCGGCAGCGAATTTAAAGAGTTCCACACCCTCGCTAAAGAGCTGCTGAAAGCCATTTCGCAAACGAACCATCAGGAAATCGAGTTAAAGATCCCGGCACACAAGCTCAACAGCATTGAGCGTCTGGCCATCTCCGCCACCGAATACCTCGGCACCGTTGTGGGTGCAGGAGCAACCGGTGCCGCAGCTGGCTTTGCGGTTTACAGCGGCGTGATGGCCTTTGCCGCCGCTTCAACCGGTACCTCAATTGCAACCCTCTCCGGGGCCGCGGCATACAACGCCACCATGGCGGCCATCGGCGGCGGTTCGCTGGCTGCGGGCGGCTGGGGAATGGCGGGCGGTGCGATGGTGCTCGGCGGCGCGGTAGTCGCACCGCTTATCCTGATTGCAGGCTGGGCCTACGATTCTCATGCCACTAAGGCACTGGAAAACGCCAGAGAAGCCTCACGCCAGATTAACGATGCCATCGATAAAATGGACAAGGCTGAAGAACATCTGACTCGCGTCAATAAATACGTAGATTCCATTTACCAGTCGCTTGAGCGGATGCACGGCACCTTCACCACCCGCTATCTGACACCGCTGAAAGCCATGCACGCCAAAATCATGGCGCGTCATGCCGGTCACATCAGCGAAAAAGAGACCGATGAGTGCGTGGCGCTCATCCAGAACGGCTACATGCTGGCCGCCATCATGACCAGCGTGATCACCACTCCGCTGTTTAAACCGGTCACCGACGCCAGAAATAAAGCGGTCATCAAAGACGGCGTGATCCAGCTTAAAACTGACGAAAACGGCATTAACGTGCTGAACACGACGGCACTGGACAACGCCCTGCGTGATGCAGATTCCGAGTTCTCCTCCCGCAAATTTGCCTGAACCGGAACCGCCAATGACAAGCGCAACCAACACGTTCGACTGGGGTGAGGAGCTGCATCAGACGGTGGTGAGAAGCCTCACCACCTCCTTTGGGCTCGATTTTTTGCTGTTTGAAGATAAGGTCGGCGGCGACGTCGACACCATTCATAACGCCCGCAAAAACATTTACGCCACTGACGCTGAGCGGGAGAAGTACGAGCAGCGCGGCGAATACAACTCGACGGAGTACCACCACCACAAGGACTACATCGCCACCAACCGCGAAGGCAAAGCGAAACGGGAAGCAGGCACCCTGACGGACACCTACACCGGCAAGACCTTTGCGCCTGATGCGAAGACCAACCTCGACCACATCCAGTCTGCCAAAGAGATCCACGATGATGCAGGTCGCGTGCTGGCAGAGGTGAACGGGCCGGATGCGGCAAACCATCGCAGCAACCTGACCCACACCAACGAAACGCTCAACAAAGCCAAAAACGCCAAAACCATGGACGCGTTTGTGGAAAAGCTGAGCAAGGACTACCAGGCGACCCAGCAGGAAATTGCGGCGCTGCGTAGCCAGCCGTCGCTCACGGTACAGGAAGAAAAGCGCCTCGCGTCGCTTGAGAACAAAGCCAGCGCCGACTTCGACCGCATGCGCGACGCCGACGAGAAAGCGCGCAAGCAGTACGAAGACACCATCAACAAGGCTTACTACGGCGGCAGTAAATTTGCCAACAGCGTGGCGCGTGCCTCCGCGTTAAACGGCCTGAAGATGGGCACCCGCCAGATGCTCGGGCTGGTGCTCGCCGAAGTGTGGTTTGAATTTCGCGATCGCCTGCCAGAGATGGTGGCGCGTCACCGGGCGAACTTTGTTGCCAGCGACCTGCTCAGCGAGATGGGCGATGCGCTAAAGGCCATCTGGGCGCGCATGTGTGCGAAGTTCAGAACCTTTCTGGAGGCCTTCAGAGACGGCGCGATTGGCGGCATTCTCTCAAGCGTCACCACCACGCTGTTCAACATCATGTTCACCACCCAGAAGATGATGGTGCGCCTGATCCGTGAGATGTGGAACAACCTCACCCAGGCGTTCAAAATCATGGTCTTCAACCCGCAGAACCTCACTCGGGGTGAGCTGGCAAAAGCAGTGAGCAAGCTGCTTGCCGCAGGCGTTGCGGTGGCGGCGGGTGTGGTCATCAACGAAGCGCTGGCTAAAATCATGGTCTTCCCCTTCGGCCCTGAGCTGGCGGCATTTTGCGGCGCGCTGACCACCGGTCTGCTGACGGTGGTAATGAACTATTTCCTGGAATACAGCCCCATGATGCAAAAACTGTGGGCGTTTCTGGATAAGTTCAAAGACAAGTATCAGCACGCAGTGGACTACTACCGCAAGGTTAACGCCGAGCTGGACCGCTTTATCCTTGAGCTGGCCTCGCTGGAATTTGCGATGAACGCCAGCGAATTAGCGGCCTTCTCACTGCAACTTGCGGCGGTGAACAGCGAAGTGGAGCGCGGGCTTTTGCTGCGTGATGAGGTGGAGCGGCGCAACATCGCCCTGCCGTTCGAGGCGGGCAACACGGATTCGGTCAGAAGCTGGCTGGATTCGCTATGACGCTCTCCCCTGCGTTTCCCTGCAACCAGTGCGGCGCCTGCTGCCGCCTGGTTTCACTCGCGCCAGAAACGCAATTTCTTGACCGGGGTGACGGCGCTTGCCGTCACTACGATGACCAGACCCGGCTGTGCACCATCTACGACACCCGCCCGCTGGTCTGCCAGGTCGACAAGCAATACCGGCTCAACTACCAGCAGCAGTACAGCTGGCAGGCATTTATCGAGGTTAACCGCATCGCCTGTCAGCAGCTTGAGAAGATGGCCGACCAGCCATAAAAAAGCCGCCAGCGGGTGACGCATGGCGGCTTTATTATTTTCAGCGGGCAGCTACAACCCGGTACTAAAGGTAATCAAACCCAGCACAATCCCCGGCGAGTTCGCTATCACAATCGGCCAGTTTTTACGTTCGCTTAACAGCCCGTAGGTCACCCAGAGCACGCAATTCACGGCAGCGGCTAATGGCTGTAAGGGGTTGGTTTTCAGGCCGTTTAAGTTATCCAGAATCAGCGGGATGTAGGAAATATACATAAAACAACACGCAATGGTGGCTACCCAGCCAACCACAAAATGCGCTCTTGAATACAACATCAGGCTTTGCCTTATGACGTGTGATTGTTCACTCCGTCACGCGCCGGGCTACGGAATCCCGGTTAACCAGCGTTCCCAGATGTGAGAAGACACGCTCCTCATTTGGGTTCAACAGTATTTCGACCGCGTCACGGATCATGTCGTCCATCGGGACGTGCATCGTTGTCAATGAGGGGGTGTAATACTTACCAATCACAGAATCATCGAACCCGGCCAGCGAGATGTCGCCCGGCAGCGACTTGCCCGCTTCCGAAAACGCCTTGGCAAGGCCAATAGCCATGTCGTCATTGGCGGCCAGCACGCAGGTGAAGGGGATATTTTGCGCGAGCAGCTGGCGACCGGCTTCATAACCGCTTTCGGTGCTCCAGGCCCCGCGAATCACCAGATTCGGATCCGGGCTGATGCCCGCTTTGCGTAGCGCATCGCGATAACCCCGCAAGCGCCGCTCTCCGGTCGGTGAGCCACAAATGCCCGCCACAAACGCAATCTGGGTATGTCCCTGCGCGAGCAGGTGCGCCACCATCTCTTCACTACTCCGCCGGTGGTCAATAAAGACGCACTGATTCCGGTTCCTGATAAGTTCCCGATTAATAACAACGATAGGGGTCTGGTTACCGTCAATGATGTCATCCAGCTCACTGACCGTCAGGTATTTGGGGTAGATCATGATGGCTTCGCAGCGAAGCTCAAGGAGTAAATCAATCGCGTTGCGCTCGTCCTGGGCACTGTGTTTACCGTCCGCGAGCACCAGCTGTCGGCTGTGGCTCTCACTGCAGGTTGCGGCATGGTAAATCATGCTGGAGAAGAACGGGCCGTTATACAGCCCGTTAGTGATGACCAGCCCCACTGAATTGGTTTTGCTATTGGCAAGATTGCGCGCCAGCAGGTTAGGTCGATACCCGGTGTCAGCAATGGCCTGCATGATTCTGGCCTTCACCTCTTCCCGCACGAACACCTTTCCATTCAGCGCGCGCGATACTGTCGCTTTCGACACGCCCGCCAGTCTGGCGACATCCAGTATCGTTACCATATCAAACCTCAATCAAAGGGTGGCTCACAACGCAGCAAGCCTGCCCGCAGGCAGACCCGATGCGTAAATACACGGCGAAAGATTTCACTCGTGAAGCCCGCCACCTCCTGCGGCAAGACTTCATGACACCATGATCGTGTGCCCGTGCCTCTTTATGCGAGAGACATCAGCGGCGACCCCATACCGATTGCGCCCTGAAGCTGGTGCTTCGTCAGCGTAAAGTCCTCACTGTTCACCACCAGAACCGGGGTGGTCAGGTCGTACCCTTCACGCTCAATGCTGGCTTTATCGAATTCAAGAAGAGGGGTGCCCGCTTTGACCACATCCCCTTCTTTCACCAGCGGACGGAAATGCTGTCCCTGCAAGTTGACGGTATTTAACCCGACATGGATCAATAACTCAGCGCCATTATCGCACAATAACCCAATGGCATGATGTGAATCGATAAGGGTTGCGACCGTGGCATCACAAGGGGCCACCACGCGTCCTTCTTCCGGCTTGATAGCAATGCCATCACCCAGCGCTTTTCCGGCAAAGGCTTCATCGGCCACACTTTCCAGCGCAATCACTTCGCCTTTCAGCGGGCTGAGCATCTCAACGCCACTCACCGTCACCGTATTTGGCGTCGCCTGAGCTTTTACTGGCTCCGCAGGCTTCACGTCTTCTTCGTTCGCCGGGTCTTCAAAGCCCACGAACTGCACCATCACGATGGTCAACACAATCGCCGTACCGGCACCCACCAGCTCACCGATAAACGACATCGGCGCATCCGGGCTGATGGCATTCACCAGCGTGAACAGGCCCGGCAGCGCGGCATAGGCGTAGTACAGACTGCCGAACAGGCTCGCCACCACGGCACCGATCGCCCCGCCGATACAGCCACAAATAAACGGCTTTTTAAAGCGCAGGGTCACGCCGTAAATCGCCGGTTCGGTGATACCGAAAATCGCGGTGATACCGGCAGACATCGACGTGGCTTTCAATTGGGTGTTACGGGTTTTCAGGAACACGCCGAACACCGCTGCCATCTGGCCGATAACCGCAATGGTCTGGTAGGCCTGGAAGGAGTCGTAACCCTGGGTATCAAAGTTCGCCATGATCACCGGCGTAATGCCCCAGTGCACGCCGAAGATAACGATAATCTGCCACACGCCGCCAATCACTGCCGCTGCCACTGCAGGGGCCGCATGGAACAGCGCGTTGTAGCCGTTGGCCACACCCATCGCCGCCCAGGTGGTAATCGGGCCAATCACGATGAGCGTCAGCGGCACAATCACCACGAAGCAAACCAGCGGAGTAAACAGCGGGCTGACCACCTCCGGCATCAGTTTCTCAACGCGACGCTCAAACCAGGAGAGCGCCCACACCAGGAACAGCGGCGGTAAAACGGATGAGGTATAGACCGTTTTCGACAGCGGGAAGAAAAGGAAATTGATGCTTTCCCCGCCTGCAATGCGCCCTGCCAGTGCCGCCCAGTCAGGGCTAATGAGCGCACAGCAGCACAGTACGGCAATAAACGGGTTGCACTTGAAATGACGCGCCGCCGTGATGGCGATAAACACCGGCAGAAAGGCAAACGGCGTCCAGGACATAAAGTTCAGCACCGCAAAGGTACCGGTGGTTTTGATGTCGGCATCAATCAGGCCGAGAACAATCAGCAGCCCCTGCAGGATACCGGCCGCCGCCAGAATATACACAATCGGGGCAAACACCGCCGACATGGTGGCAATCACCGCGTCCAGCCAGCGCGTTTTCTTCTGGGCCGCAGGCGCAGACCCGGTCTCTTTGACCAGACCCGACATGGCATTAAACACATCCGCCACATGCGTTCCGATCACAACCTGAAATTGCCCACCGCTTTCTACGACCGCAATAACACCCGGTAAACCCTGCACCAGACGTTTTGCATCCTCAGGCGTGTCGTTCAAAACCAGACGCAGGCGGGTGGCACAGCGGGAGAAGCTGTTGATGTTTGCCTCTCCCCCAACCTCCCGCAGGATGTCGCTTGCTAATTTGTTGTAATCCCGGATAACAGCCATGTTTTATCTACCTTTTTTTATCGGAAGTGTGTCATGTAACTGAGTGAAACCGGTTTCATGCTAACCTGGTCAAATGTCTATGCAACCGGTTTCATGGAAATATGAGAGCTAAATCACTTCATGCGGTGAATATGTAATGAACGGGGGATGAATAAAAAACACACCGGGGAGGTATTTCTTCCACGAATACTAACGCACTGTAACCTGTCGCCTGTATTATGATTTCAGCCATATCAGCGCACACGGACACATGTTAATCTGCCCGCGCTCGCTGGCTATTTCATCTGTCTAAGACAATGAGCGTATTTCATCTTTAAAAATCACAACTACCATTAACTGAATCACTTAAGCGCCTTAGCGAAACGCCATGAACAAACCCATCAAACGGCTTGAGATCATTAAATACGCGATTGAACTGGAAGATGACGGCATCATCCTCAGTCAGCTTCCGTTATTGAAAACCGAAGCGACGGACGGTGAGCTGGCGTATATCGTGTGGGCGCTTGAAGAGAAGAACTACAGCGACGCCCTGCGCGCCATCACCCACTGGCTGCAAAATCAGCGCTCGGTGGTGTACTGGCAGGATCCGCAGGTAGCGGCCAGCAAGCTGGAGCTTAAAGCGCTGGAAGAACAGCTGCGCGAGCTTATCGATAAGCGCAACACCCGCATTCAGCTGCTGGATGATTTCAACGATCTCTATCTCACGCGCCTCGGGCCGCTGATGACGCAGATTTTACGTCTGCGCAAAATTCTGGCCGAAGCCGCCGTGCGTCGTCAGGAAGCCGAAGCGCGCAGCCGCGAAGCCGACTACCTGCGCTGCCAGCAGTATCTGGCTCAGGCGGTGGAAGTGCTGGTCACCCTGACCCGCCGCTGGCAAAGTTTCCCGCCGCAATCCTCGCAGGCCGCCGAGGCCCGTAAGCATCTTCAACAGCAAAACGCGCTGATAAACTCCCTGCTCGCCGAAGCGCAGGAGCTGGAACAGGGGCTGACCCGTGAAGATGAACCGGCCCGCCAGGCCCGGGATGAAGCGCGTCAGGAGTACGAGGAGTATCAGGAGCAGCAGCACGACGCGGAAAAACGCTTCGGCTTTGAGCAGAAGATGTCAGCGGATGAGCGTTCCGAGCTGAAACGGCTGTGGCGCCAGGCCAGTAAATTGTGCCACCCGGATCTGGTGGACGACGGCTTTAAAGACGAAGCCCACGGCATCATGGTGGAGCTGAATCAGGCCCGCCAGCGTGGCGATCTCGTTGCTATCCGGTCAATCCTCACCCGTCTGCAAAAAGGGCTGGAGCCGCTGATGGCGAGCGATCGCCTGAACGATTTGCAGCGCCTGCGCCAGCGTATCCAGGACGTCAAACAGCATATCGCCAGCCTGATTGAAGAGCTGAACACGCTGGAAAAAGAGGAGTCATGGCAGCTGGTGTCCACGCTTACGGATCAGGAAAGTTATTTCCGTCAGCAGGAGAAAGCGCTGGGTGAGATTCGCCAGACACTCGAACAACAGGTGAACGACGCCGAGTACGAAGAGGTGGCGTGACCAGGTTAAGCGCCGGATGGCGGCTGACGCCTTATCCGGCCTACAGATTCAACCGGGCAGCGCATTGCCCCGTAGGCCCGATAAGCCCAGCGCCATCGGGCAGCGCATTGCCCCGTAGGCCCGTTAAGCGCAGCGTCATCGGGCAGCACATTGCCCCGTAGGCCCGATAAGCATAGCGCCATCGGGCAGCGCATTCCGCCCACAGGCCCGTTAAGCGCAGCGTCATCGGGCAGCGCATTCCGCCCGTAGGCCCGATAAGCCCAGCGCCATCGGGCAGC
>CAUSEC010000019.1:0-111450 GCA_963530515.1 uncultured Enterobacteriaceae bacterium
TTAATCAGCGAGTCAGCTTGGGAAGAAATGACCTGCTTATTCGCACCTTCCCTAGCACGATCGTTCGGGGGGAACTATACCTCAAAAGGGAGCATGGACTGCATATATCCTCAGATATTCAGCGAGTAAATATAATACAAATAAAAGCAGGTCGGTTATTTAATAGATGATATATTGTTTGTCAAATATAAATAAAAAAAATAGAGACTGCCGACATCGTCAGGCTCTACAGTACACACAGCAGCGCATCCATTCGATTATTTTTTGGGTTTCATCCTTACGTGAATAATATAGTTATAGCGTGCCTAAAATTAAATTCCAGTCGAATTGGTGATTGATTTCACGATAATTTAACTAAAATTTAGAATATTAACGGGGGTAAAGTTTTAGTTAAGTGAAGATAAACAATTATTATTAGTGTGGCTAATGTGTTTCAGGAAAATATATTCCAATATAGACGAAATTTTATTCAACGGTTATCCCGCTTGCCCAGATCACCTCAGCCATTGTGACGCCTTGATGTGCCCGCTATAGTATCCCCTCAGATGTAGCGAGAGGACTGACCATGAACCCTGACGACAAATCGTTGTTCCTTGACGCCATGGAGGATGTCCAGCCGCTGAAGCGCTGTGCCGATATCCACTGGCAGCCGGGGCGCAAAGCCCGTACGCCGACACACATCGACACGCTGCAGCTCGATAATTTTCTGACCACCGGGTTTCTTGATGTTCTGCCATTGGGCACACCGCTTGAGTTTCAGCGCGAGGGCCTTCAGCAGGGTGTGATTGATAAGCTCCGCTCAGGTAAATACAGCCAGCAGGCCAGCCTCAGTTTATTGCGCCAGCCCGTTGAGCAGTGCCGCCAGCTGCTTTTTAGCTTTATGCACCAGGCGAATCAGGATGGTTTACGCAACGTGTTGATTATTCATGGTAAAGGTCGTGAAGACCGCTCTCATGCCAACATTATTCGCAGTTATCTTGCCCGCTGGCTGCCGGAATTTGATGACGTGCAGGCGTTTTGTGTGGCGAAGGAACACCAGGGGGGCAGCGGTGCCTGTTATGTGGCCCTGCGTAAATCCGAACAGGCGAAACAGGAAAACTGGGAGCGCCACGCCAAACGTAGTCGCTAAACGCGGCTATTTCACCACCGGCAAATCACTGTAGCGGGTGGTCCAGGCGGGAGAGAGCATCTCCCGTTTCATCGACCAGCTTTTTTGGATCCCTTGCCCGGCAAACCAGACTTTTCGCTTTCCTGATTTATTCAGGGTATCGACCACGGACATCAGTGCCGCGCTATTTGCCCGTGGGGTCAGTTCATCAAACAAATCGGGCTGGGCAACGCCCTGGCTATAAAAGTCACTCAGCATCACCCCGGCTTTCATATATCGGTAGCCTGCTTTCCATATTTGCGTGAGCAGGGTACCGCTCATCAGAATAATATCTCGCGTATCCTGCGTGGGCGTCATGCACATCATGGATATCTGGTTACTGTAATAAGGTTCGTCAGGGGCGTGTGGGCTGGAGCGCATAAAAATACTGACCTGGCGGCAATATTGTCGCTCGATGCGTAATTTCTCAGCCGCCCGCTCAGCATAGGAACAAATGGCCTGGTGCATCTCTTCATACAGGGTGATTCGGTGGCCAAAAGAGCGGCTGCAAATAATCTGCTGCTTCGTGGGCGTCAGTTCTTCCAGGGCGAGACACTTCTCTCCCCGTAGCTCGCGGACGGTGCGTTCCAGCACCACATTAAAGTGCTTACGAATCACCCAGGTCGAGCAGTCGGCCAGTTGCAGCGCGTTTTCAATGCCCATCTCCCGCAGCTTTTTGCTGATCCGCCGCCCGACGCCCCAGACTTCCTCAATGGGCACCAACGGCAGGAGTTTTCGCTGGCGTTCGCGCAGGGAAATATCGACCACCCCATGTGCCCGAGGCCATTTTTTTGCGGCAAAGTTGGCCAGCTTCGCCAGGGTTTTGGTGGGGGCGATGCCAACCCCCACCCGCAACCCGGTATTCATCAGGACGGCGTTTCGTATCTCATGACCAAAATCGGTAAACGACAGGCAGTTATCGACGCCGGTTAAATCCATAAAGGCTTCGTCAATGGAGTAAATATCCAGCCGTGGGCCGATATCTTCCAGCGTGGTCATCATGCGGTGGCTCATATCGGCATACAGCGCATAATTTGAGCTGAACACGGTGACACCCTGGCGGCGCAGTTCTTCTTTGATTTTAAAGTAGGGCGCGCCCATCGGGATATTTAGCGCCTTCGCCTCTGCGGAACGCGAAATGATGCAGCCATCGTTATTCGACACCACCACGATCGCTTTGCCTTTTAAATCAGGGCGAAATATCGACTCGCAGGTGCAGTAAAAGTTATTGGCATCAATCAGCGCGAACATTTTATTTATGCGCTTTGATGGTAAAGGTGACCACGCCGAAGATCTCCAGCGCCTCTTCGCTATGAATAATGATAGGGCGATAGCGGGCATTGCGCGGCATAAGCTGCAGGCCGGAACGGGTGCGCAGCTCTTTCACCGTAAATTCACCGTCGACGGCGGCAATCACAATGTCGCCGTGTTCAGGCTTCAGGGAACGATCCACCACCAGCATATCGCCGTCGAAAATGCCCGCTTCCACCATGGAATCACCGCTGACTTTCACAAAATAAGTGGCGCTGGGATGGCTTATCAGCATCTTATTCAGATCGAGCCGTTCTTCGATGTAATCCTGGGCCGGGCTTGGGAAACCACAGGGCACATGCTCAACAAACAGCGGTGAAAGCACCGGACACTCACTCGGGCTGGCAGACATAAATCGCATAAGGCGTTACTCACATTTACTGTATTTATATACAGTATTATTTCGGATTTCCCTCCGTTTGCAAGCGCGGGTTTCCGCATCCTGATTAATCGACTGTATTTTCGGCAAAAAAAGATCGGTGCTGATATCTGCGCATCCGACGCTGAGCGAATGGGGGTAACATGCCGATTTAACGTGGCCCGATGCCAGGCAAACGTTTTCGATTGAAGCTCCCTTTAACAGGGTTATCCACAGAAACGGGGGATAACCATGTGGGTAACACTCCAGAGCCTGAAGAGATCTGCCGGGATCAATAACGTGAATATCTACAAGGGCATAGGAAAAGGGCGCGCGGCGGGCATTTGTCCACCGCGTTGCTCTCAGCGTATCGCTTTTTCTTCGCGCTGCATCACCAGACTCAGGGAGACGGGCAACAGCGTCAGCGTCACCAGCGTGGCAGCCAGCAGCCCGCCGATAATCACAAACGCCATGGGCGCCCAGAAAGCCTGACCGGCAATCGGCAGCATGCCGAGCACCGCTGCGCAAGCGGTGAGCAGTATCGGCCTTGCCCGGTGCCCGGCTGCCGTGATGATGGCCGTGTCGCGGGGCAGGCCGCTGCGTGTGTTGTTGTCCACCTCGCTAATCAGAATCACGGCATTGCGGACTATCATGCCAGCCAGCGCAATCATCCCCAGAATGGCGGCAAAACCCATTGGCGTGGCAGTAGGTAACATCAGCAGCACAATGCCCGGCAGGCAGAAGGGAGCCATAAACAGCGCCAGCAGGACGCGGGAAAAGCGTTTTAACTGGATCATCAGCAGCACCAGCGTCAGCGCCAGAGAAAAAGGCAGCACGCTAAACACCGAGTTGTTGCCTTTTTCCGATTCGGCCACCGTGCCACCTTCCTCAATCTGGTAGCCCTGGGGCAGGGTTGCCCGCAGCGCATTGACCGTGGGCAAAAGGGCGGCAGAAACGGTTTCAGCCTGTAATCCCGGGGCGATATCCGTCTGCACGGTGATAACGGGCAGGCGCTGGCGTCGCCAGATAAGCGGGTCATCCACACCCCATTCGGGAGTGGCAATTTCGCTGAGCGGGATTTTTCGCCCGTCGTCGGCGGTGAGGAAAAGCGAAGCGAAACTGCGCAGATCCTGGCGCGCCTCATCGTTGGCCCGTAGCGTCACCTCCACCAGCCGGTTACGATCGCGGATGGCGGTCACCGGCATGCCCGTCCACAGGGTATTCAGCTCTTCAGCAAGGCCCTGGGATGAAATGCCTGCGGCGCGTGCGGCGGTCTGATTGACCTTCAGGGTGATCGCCCGCTCGGGTTCACCTGCGCTCAGGTTGACGTCGCGGGTGTCCGGGTTATGCGCCATCCGGGTCGCCAGCGTGCGGGCGAACTGCTGAACCTTTTCATAATCCGGCCCGCTCACCCGGTACTTCACCGGCCAGCCCACGGGCGGCCCCAGTTCCAGCGGATAGACGCGGGCAACAATGTCGGCGAACTGGCGGGCAAGAATATCGCTGATTTGCTGCTGTAACTGGCTTCGCGATGCCAGATCCTTTGCCACCACCACCAGTTGGGCGATATTTTCGTTCTCCAGCGCCACGTCCATCGGCAGGTAAAAGCGGATGGCCCCGCTGCCCACGTATGATGAAAAGTGGGCAATGTTCGGGTTACCGCGAAGCGCCTGCTCCAGCCGCTGAGTCTGACGTGCGGTCTCCGTTTGCGAGGCGTTTCCCGGCAGGGTCAGGTTGACCAGCAGCTCCGGGCGATCGGACGGCGGAAAGAATCCGCCCTGTAATAGCGTGGTGGCGGCGAAAGACAGCATCAGCAGGAGCAGGGCGGCGGTCAGCGTCAGTCCCCGGCGGCGCATGAGGACGTTCAGCAACCGGATATAGCCCCGCTTGATGCGTGACGGCGGCGGGTTGTGCTGTTTCTGCACGTTCGGCAGGATCCACACCCCGACCAGCGGCGAGAAGGCCACCGCCACGATCCACGAGCAGACCAGCGCCATCAGCACCACGGCAAACAGCGTGAAGCAATACTCCCCCGCGCTGGAGGCAGCAAAACCAACGGGGATAAACCCGGCAATCATCACCAGCGTACCGGTTAACATCGGCAGCGCGGTGGTGCTTAAGGCATAGCTGGCGGCTTTGATTTTACTCTCTCCCGCCTCAAGCCGACCGACCATTGCTTCCACGGCGATCATCGCATCATCCACCAGCAAACCAAGGGCGATGATCAATGCCCCCAGCGAAATACGCTGCAGGCCAATGCCGCTTGCCAGCATCAGGGTAAAAGTCAGCGCCAGCACCAGCGGAATGGCGGCGGCCACCACCAGTCCCGCCCGTAACCCCAGCGAGACAAACGACACGGCCATCACGATCACTATGGCTTCCATCAGCACCTGCACAAACTCGTCCACGGCGCGCTTCACCACCTCGGATTGATCCGCCACCCGGACCATCTCAATGCCGTGCGGCAGGGTGTGGCGGATGTTCTCCATTCTGGCGTTCAGCGCCTGACCAAAGCGCAGCATGTTGCCGGTGGGGGCCATGGATACCGCAAGCCCGATGGCCGCCTGACCGTTGACGCGAAAAAGCGGCGTCGGCGGTTCGGCGGGTTCCCGGCTGAGTGTGGCGATGTCGGTCAGAGGAATATAGCGATCGCCCACGTGCAGGGTGACGGTTTTCAGGCTCTCTTCCGACGTAAACGCGCCGCTGACCCGCAGGGCAATGTTCTCTTTCTCCGTGCGCGCCGTGCCCGACGGGGCGATGGCATTTTGTGCCTGCAGGGCGGCGGCGACCTGCTGGAGCGTCACCCCCAGCCCGGCCATTTTTTGCGGCGAGAAGGCGATAACCACCTGTTCTTCCTGCTCGCCCAATAGCTGGATCTTGCCGATATCCGGGAGCGACATCAGGTCACGGCGAATCGTCTCCACACGGTCACGCAGCGCGCGGGGAGAAAAACCGTCGCGGGTGAAGGCGTAAATCGTGCCGAAGGTGTCATCAAACTCGTCATTCACCCACGGCCCCGTCGCCCCGGATGGCAGGGCAGGCGCGATATCCTGCATTTTCTTACGCAGCTGATACCAGATGCCGCTGACCTGCGCGGGGGGCGTATCATCACGAAGATTGACAAAAATCACCGCCCGACCGCCACGGGTTTCGCTCTCCACATAGTCCAGCCAGGGGATCTCCTGGAGCTTTTTTTCCAGCGGATCGGTCACAAAGTTCAGCGTGTCTTTGATGCTGGCACCGGGCCACTGCGCCGACACCACCGCCGTTTTGATGGTGAAATTCGGGTCTTCATTACGCGACAGCATGTCGTAGCTTTTCACGCCGACGGCCACTATCAGCAGCATAAAAAACACCATCAGCTGCTGATGGGCGATGGCCCAGGAGGAAAGGGACGAGCGATTCATTCGGTGTCTTCTCCGGCGGTGACTTTTTCTCCGGCCCGCAGCGTAGACACCCCCGCAATCACCACTTTATTGCCGGGCTGTACCCCCTGCGAGACGAAAATATGCGTAGGCGAAAACCCGGCCAGCGTCACCGGTTGCAGTGCGAGCTGCATGCGCGCGCTGTCGAGAATAAACACCGCCGGTTGGCCCGCCAGGCGGGTGAGCGCCGACGCGGGTAGCGACATCGTCGGCGGTTCATGTCGGGAAAAAGCCGCCTGCACACTGGCACCCAATGCGAATGCAGGCGGGGGAGAAATCAAGGTCAGCCGAACCCGCCAGGTACGGGTTTTACTGTCGGCCTGCGGGCTGATGTCGCGGAAAATAGCCTGAGCGTTGACGGACGCCGTAGACAGCAGCGACACGGTAAAAGGTTGATGTTTGTTCTGCGTCATTTCATCCGGCGAGGCCACATCAAACACCGCATCACGGGAGCTCCCGGCTGCCAGCGTGGCCACACTTTCACCGGCGCTGACCACCTGACCGACTGAAGCGCTAACGGCGGTGATAACACCCGATGTGGGGGCGATAAGCTGCGACCAGCTGACATTTTCGTCAGCAATTTTCAGGCTGGCTTGCGCGCTTTTTCGTTTGGCGGCCGCCGACTGCCACTCGGCCTGCGCGCTGTCGAGCGAGGAGAGGGAGATAGCACCGGAAGGCATCAGCTGTTTCATGCGTCGCAAATTTAACGCGGCCACCTGTTCAGCGGCTTTGGCGCTGTCGAGATCGGCCCTGGCAGACAATAGCTGATTCTGCGTGGTTTCACTTTCCAGGGTGGCGAGCACCTGCCCGGCCTGCACCCGTGAACCCACATCCACCGTACGTGAAATCATCCGCCCGCTGGTGCGAAAACCGAGCGCGACGTCATCGTGGGCGTGAATCTCCCCCACGCGCTGCTGGGCATCCTGCGACGAAGGTGGCGGTACAATCATATATTTGACGGGGCGGGGCGATGCCGTATCGTCCGGTGTCTGCTCGCGACAACTGTGCAGAATAATGGCGATAAACAGCGGGCTGAAAGCGAGTATCAACGCGAAAAGCAGCCACGATTTGTGGCCTTTTTGCATAAAGAAGTGCAGCAAATGCCGCAATCCTGCGGTGAGCGTGTCTGTCATGGTGAAGTGTCCTGGCTGTGATAACGCTATTTCACCGCCAGGTTGTCCAGATTCTTTGCAGGAATTATCAAGAGTGTGTCAATGCGGGGGATCCGGGCGCAGTTCACAGCCGTCAGCGGGTAAGCGAACGGTGATTTCCAGACCGCCTTCCGCGGGGAGGGCCGCGCTAATCTCCCCGTGGTGGGCATGGCAAATGGCTCTGGCAATCGACAATCCCAGCCCGCTGCCGCCAGAGTGGCGTGCACGTGACGTTTCCGCGCGAGTAAAACGTTCAAACATGGAGGCAAGAAAATCGGCAGAGACGCCGGGGCCGGCATCGCGAAAACGGATGTCAACTTGTCCGGCCTGCCTTGTGACGCGGATACTGAGGGCTTTGCCTTCGCTGGCATACGACAGCGTATTTTCAAGGATAAGGGTAATCACCTGGCCGATTTTGCCGGCATCTGCCACTAACGGGCACTGAGTGTCTGCGTCCAGCGTCATCTCAAGCCCCGCTTGTTGGGCGCGAGTGTGGATCCACGCCATCCGCTCTTTGAGCAAATCCGTTAGATTAAAGTGATGCACGTCCAGCACCAGGCGGTCGGCGTCGGCCAGCGACAGCAGCTGTAATCCGTCCGCCAGTTGATTCAGGGACTGGAGCTGCTTCATGACCATCGCCAGCTGGGCCGGGTCCGGGGTAAATACGCCGTCCATCATCCCCTGCAAACGCCCCATGGCGGCGGTCAGCGGCGAGCGTATCTCATGGGCCATTGCCACATGAGAGGCCCGCAACTCGCGCTCATAACGGGCCAGTTGCCGGGTCATATGGTTAAAATCATGCACAAAAGAGGTCATCTCCGCCGGGGCGTTACCGAGTGGCTGTGCCTGGGCCGTAAAATCCCCTCGGGCCACGGCGCGAGCGGCGGTGGTCAGGCGACTGAACTGCACCGCCAGCGGGCGCACGGTTTTCAGCCCCCAGAACACCAGACAGGGGATCAGTATCAGGAGCAGCACACCGATGGTCAGCCAGTCTTCCGACGCGATATTGGGGTCGGTGTAACTCAGTCCCCACCACTGGTCGATAATCTGGTGAAAACGGGTGGGATCTGCCGGGGGATGGGCTTTGATCAGCGCATATTCCTCGCGTACGGCAGCAGGCATTTGCTGCTTCAGCCAGATAGCCTGCAGGGCGTAGCGCAGCCAGATGGAGGCCACAAACACAAACACCGAGCAAATCGAGAAAATCGAAATGCGGATGCATATCCAGCGCCAGAGGGATTGGTCGGTGGCGGTTTTCATGGCTGTCTGAACCTGTAACCTACGCCGCGCACGTTGAGCAGGACGTCGGTTATCCCGGCTGCTTCCAGCTTTTTACGCAGATTATAAATATGGGTGTCCACGACCCGCTCCAGCGCATCGCTGTCGGGGAGGCACTGTTCGAGTAACGACAGCCGGGTGTGCGCCCGCACCGGGGAGCGCATCAGAAGCGCAAGCAGAGCGAATTCGGTGGGTGTCAGATCCAGCAATAAGGGCTTCTGGTTATCGCGAAGAATAACCGCCGTCAGGGAAGCCGTATCCACCTCCAGCCCTTGCCAGCGCAGGATCTCTTGCGGCTCGCTCTGTTGCTGATAGCGCCGCAGCACGGCCTGCACCCGCGCCACCACTTCGCGCGGATCATAGGGTTTGACGATGTAATCATCCGCCCCATAGCGCAGGGCGCCTATTTTATCGGGCAGGTCGCCCATGGCGGTGATCATAATCACCGGCGTCTGGCCGTCACGTCGCAGCGCCGCCAGCACTTCGGTACCGTTCATTGAGGGCAGCATCACATCCAGCAGAATAATGTCCGGCTTCCACTGTCGGGCCACGTCCAGCCCGGCGCGACCGTCCCCGGAAATGGCCACCGAGTAATGCTCCCGTCGCAGATACGCATCCAGCACGCCCGCTGCATCTGCATCATCTTCAATAATTAACACCCGCCGTGGGTTCATGGCGCGTTTCCCTGTCAGAATAAAATGTATAAACCAGCATGATACGCCAGAAGTATGTATTTGCTGTATCGATGAGCGGAACCTAACAATTGTGTTTTATAGATTTAAAAACGCTGCAACATTTGTTCTTCTGTTCCGAAATATTTTTTGATAAAAGGTGTTTCAGTATCGTACCCACATAAATTGCAGCTGCTTCAGGGCGAACGGAACCCGGAAAAACACCGGGAAAGCGGCGCCGTGACGGAGCAAACCGCAGGAGCAACAAAGTGAAACGTCAGACGTTAAACCTGTTACTGGCGTTCGCGCTGGCAACCCCGCTATCGGTGACGGCAGCGGAGGCCACGAAGGCGCAGGACGAACTTCAGCTCGACCCGCCAGCGACCGCCGCTCAACCTGAAGCGGCGGCAGGGCGTGAAGCGCGCGGGGTACTGCGCGCGGTCGATCAGGCCACGCTCTCCAGCGAACTGAATGCGCGCATCGTTGAGATGCCGTATCGCGAAGGTGAATCCTTTAAAAAAGGCGATCTGCTGGTGCGTTTTGACTGCTCGGCGTATCAGGCTCAGCTTGCGGCCTCGCAGGCTGCCATGCGCGCTGCTCAGCAGGAGCTGAATCAGAATCGTCAACTGGCGGAAATGAAATCAGTCGGACGATCCGCCGTTGGGCTGTCTGAGGCCAAACTGGCGCAGGCGGCGGCCGAAAGTCAGGTTTACCAGATCCAGACTGCCCGTTGCCGGGTGGTGGCACCCTTTGATGGCCAGGTGGTGACCCGCAAGGCACAGGTGTCCGAATTCCTCGGTCAGGGGATGCCGCTGCTGGAAGTGGTGGATAACAGCCATCTGGAAATCTACCTGTTGGCACCGTCCCGCTGGCTCTCCGGCCTGAAGGCGAAACAGACGTTTACCTTTGTGCCGGATGAAACCGGCGTGCCGTTGCAGGCGCAATTGCTGCGTACCGGCGCGCGCATTGACGAAAGCAGCCAGACAATCACCCTGATTGGTAAAGTCACTGGCCCCGCCAGCGGCCTGATCGCCGGGATGAGTGGCAGTGCGCGTTTTACGGAGCCGCAGTAAACACACCGCTGTCGATTCCGGCAGCGCCTGGTTTTGACCGGTTATTGCCGCCTGGACGCCAGGCGTGCCGCTGCCCCCACCATGCGATGTAGTGGGGAGTAAATGGAGCCAAATCGTTCCAGTTTGTTCTAAAAAAGTTATCGTAAAGTTAATGCCTGCCGTGACGATATATATTGAGCAATATCTACTCTCCCACGGACTAAGGCTATGCTCAAAAATATTCGGGTTATTACCGGCATCATTATCGCACTGTCGGTTTTTTGTCTTCTTCAACTGGTCACCGGGGGACTTTTTTACTCTGCGGTCAATAATGACAGAGTAAATTTCCAGAACACCGGTGTGCTCAGCGCGCAGCAGGAAAATCTGGGTGACAGCGTCAACACGCTGATCAAAACGCGCGTCACGGTTACCCGTGTCGCCATCCGCTTTCTGAAAAACCAACGCGACCCGGCCTCTCTGGCGAGTATCGATAAATTGCTGACCACCGCCTCTGATTCACTCGGTAAGGCGGAAGGCTACTTTAATAATTACAAAAGCACACCGCGCGTGGCAGGCCAGGACGCAGCCTTAGCCGACGAAGTCTCGCAGAACATCGGCAAAATGCATGACGTGCTTCAGCAGTCGATCACCTTCTTGCGCGCCAACAACTACGAAGCCTACGGTAACCTTGACGCCCAGCAGGCGCAGGATGATATGGACGCCAGCTACGCTAAATGGCGCGCTGAGAACGGCTCCTTCCTGCAAGCGGCAGCCCGTGAAAACCAGAGCAGCTTTACCAGCATGCAGTGGACGCTGGGCGTGATTTTGCTGGCGGTGATTGCGGTATTGACCGTTATCTGGCTGGGTCTGCAACACCTGTTGCTCAAACCGCTGCACAGCGTGATGGGCCACATTCGCGCCATCGCCGGTGGTGATTTAACCCAATCCATCTCCTCCGAAGGCCGTAACGAGATGAGCCAGCTGGCGGCAGGGTTGCACGAAATGCAGCTGTCACTGGTGCATACCGTGGGCGCAGTGCGTAACAGTTCGGATTCGATTTACACCGGCGCAAGTGAAATCTCCACCGGCAACAACGATCTCTCCTCGCGTACCGAGCAGCAGGCCGCCTCGCTGGAAGAGACCGCTGCCAGCATGGAGCAACTGACCGCCACGGTGAAACAGAACACTGACAACGCACGCCAGGCGTCGCATCTGGCGAAAAATGCCTCCGACACGGCAGCACGTGGTGGGCAGGTGGTGAGCGACGTGGTGCGCACCATGAGCGAAATCTCCAGCAGTTCCCAACAGATAGCGCAGATAACCAGCGTGATTGACGGCATCGCTTTCCAGACCAACATCCTGGCGCTGAACGCCGCCGTGGAAGCAGCACGCGCCGGTGAGCAGGGGCGTGGGTTTGCAGTAGTTGCAGGGGAAGTGCGCACGCTTGCCAGCCGCAGCGCCCAGGCCGCCAAAGAGATCAAAACGCTGATTGAAAACTCCGTAAACCGCGTCAACTCCGGCACTACGCTGGTGGCCGAAGCGGGCGACACGATGAAAGAGATCGTCAATGCGGTTACCCGCGTCACCGACATCATGGGGGAGATTGCCTCCGCGTCGGATGAGCAGAGTAAAGGGATTGAGCAGGTCAGCCTCGCCGTGTCGCAAATGGACAGCGTGACCCAGCAGAACGCCTCGCTGGTGCAGGAATCCGCTGCGGCCTCTGCTGCACTGGAAGAGCAGGCCGAGCAGCTGCGCCAGGCCGTCGCGGTGTTCCGCGTAAACGGTCACAACACGTTGCTGCAAAGCAAGCCCGGTAAACCGACCGCCGCTCCACGTGTCGCGATGGCCACGGCGGCACCGGCTGCCAGCGACAGCAACTGGGAAACGTTCTAAACCCTGAAGGCCGGGTAGATTCACTGCCCGGCCTTTATGTTAATCCCCATCAAGCCTGATAATTCTTTATTTCCCCGCACGGCATCAATCAGAATGCGTTCTGATCCATTCAATATAGAATTGGCCTGAAAACACATTTCTTTCCTCATCAGTGAAGCGTAAAAACAGAGGCGATGAGGAAGAGCCTAAGAGGCGGGATGCGATTAAATGCGCATTCTGTATTCTCCTGTAACGGGCATTGTGTGCCAGTACAGCTCGATAATTCCGTGCGTCATTCGATACATTTTTTGCGTATATCCTGTCATTTTCTCCAGGACTTTATATAATTTTTCCTCGAAAAGGGCAGGAGGTTGCCAGTTATTGTGAAGACAACTCGCCCGTCGGGTAGGTATCACCGTTCAGGAGAACACATGGATATCAGTATATGGAGTGACGTGAGCCGGGAGTCGATACAATGTCGAGTTACATGTCCTTAACCTACATATTTGAAGAAAAAGTCGCGCCCTGGAAATTTCCACTCATTATCCATCCTCAGCTCGCCGTACAAAGGATTAGAACGCTGCCGCCGTCTTCGGTGAGCGCCATGTTAAATCAGCAGGACATGCCGGGCGCACCGACAGGCACAAATCCTTATCAGTCCCGGGATATCCGCACGCTTGCCACCGTTGATCTGGAGCGTGGGACTATGGTGGCTATCGATGAAAGCTACCGTTTATGGTCGCCAGTAACCGCATTGTTCTTCATAAATGCGGAGGGGGAGTTGCAACTTTTTGGTACGGACTTATCCGTCAATTACCCTGTTAGCCAGATTGTCCGCCGCTATGAAGATATGGTGAGCAGCTTCGGAAAACGTCCCCCTCCAACAGACATCCCTTCCGGGCAATTAACCCGCACGCGTACGGCGATGCGCGGAGAAGAGCCGAGCTCAGGCAGCGGTCGTGCGCGCAGAATAAGTGAACCGGTGCACCCGCTGACGAAAGCCGAGCGCTGGCAGGAGAGAAAAAATCTCATCGGCAAAGGGCAGCGGAGTATTTATCCCGATGCGCAGAGTGCGGCCGGGCGGCTCGCTGAAAATAATGTGGCGGTCGAAAAGGCAAAGCTCGCGCAGAATGTTTATGGCCGTGCCGGGCAGACGATAAAATCCCTGGAGACCATGCCAGATGTGCCGGAAGGGTGGATTGATATCAGTAATGATGGGCAAGCGTTATCTGCATTCGGTCTTAGGCCACAGATGCTTACGGATGGCCCCATCGATCCGGATTTTATCGCCCGCGTTTATGCCCCGGATGAGTATGTATTTGGCAGTGATATGAGCCCAACTGTGGTTTTCCGAGGGACCCGGCCAGAGAAAATGGCTGACTGGGCGAACAATGCTGCACAGGGAGTGGGCCTGAATTCACCGTACTACAAGAATGCGGTTGATATAGGCAGTAAACTTGCTGAGACAACCAAAAAGGTAGATATCGCAGGTCACTCCCTGGGCGGAGGGCTGGCTTCGGCTGCCGGAATCGCCAGTGGTAAATCCACCTGGACATTCAATGCCGCAGGGCTGAAAAGCGGCACGGTGGAAAAATACGGTGGTCTGCTTCGCGGAGATGGTTCTGCCATCTCCGCGTATCGGGTTAAGGGAGAGTTGCTGACCAAAATTCAGGAAGTGAGTTTGTCAGACCTCGTGGACGCTAAATTTGATACCTCTCTGTTTGCCGCGAAAGCCGGTGTTTCAAATATGTTTCCTGATGCAATTGGTCACCACACCGTACTGAACGGCGGGACGGGAAGTATGTTTGACCGACACGGCATGACGCAGGTCATTGACTGTATCGAAGCGCAGAAGGATGAGGATATTGGAATTATTAAAAGCAGGATCTAGCGCGAAAAAAATCGCCTCCGCGATACTTTTTTCTTTTCTGATTGTTTTTTTATCGGCGTGTAATGATATGAAAAAGATAGAACCGGAAAAACATTTTACGGGTTCGCAGCTGGTGTTAGCGAAAGCGATTCAGTCGGCAGATCGCGAGGCCATTCTCCGTCTGGCGAAAGAGACAGATCTTAATACTCCGGGCGGCGAGGAGCTGACGCTGTTGTTTTTCGCAATGAATGAGTCGTTTTACAATAATAACCCGCCTGAACGATTGCAGATCATCACGGATTTGGTTCGCGCAGGTGCCGACCCCTTACAGCCGCAAATGAATATGCCGGGAAGCCCGGCTGAAATCACCGCCAAAGGTGACAGGGACATCTGGTTAAAAGCCATGCTGGATGGCGGGTTGGATCCTAATGCTAAAGATAAGCTGTATCATGAAGCTCTTATTTTCTCGACGATTAAGTCAACAAATAATTCAACGCTAGCGCTGTTAATCGCGCGGGGAGCCGATATCAATACACGAAACTCCCTGGGAGAAACACCACTGGTTGAGGCTTTTTTTAGCTCTGAATTTGATAAGGTGTTTTTCCTGCTCGACCACGGTGCGGATCCTAATCCGGTTAATAAGCAAGGGCGCTCCTTCCGACAGATGTTAGAAAGAAAAATTAGTCAAGTTAAGGAAGGGACTGACTATTACGATAATTTGTTGAAAATAGAAAAGAAACTTAACAGCCTGGGCGTTTAATTTTCGACGCCGTCTGCATGAGTAATGGGAGAGGGCTGGCAACCTGCCTCTCTCGTTTTTTACTAAATATATTGGCATCGATAGCGGTTCATAAACGAACGGCTGGCACTTATTCAGAGAGCGATTTTTTCCGGATCTGACAGTATCGAAATGCAAAAGGATGAGGATAACAGCATGGTTAAGTGCAGGGTTAGCATAAAGCAACGTGCATCAATAATTATGCTTTCTTTATTATTTATTGTGTTAACGGCATGCAATGATCTGAAAAAGATAGAACCGGAAAAACATTTTACGGGTTCGCAACTGGTGTTAGCGAAAGCGATTCAGTCGGCAGATCGCGAGGCCATTCTGCGCCTGGCAAAAGAGACTGATCTTAATACTCCGGGCGGCGAGGAGCTGACGCTGTTGTTTTTCACAATGAATGAGTCGTTTTACAATAATAACCCGCCTGAACGATTGCAGATCATCACGGATTTGGTTCGCGCAGGTGCCGACCCCTTACAGCCGCAAATGAATATGCCGGGAAGCCCGGCTGAAATCACCGCCAAAGGTGACAGGGACATCTGGTTAAAAGCCATGCTGGATGGCGGGCTGGATCCTAATGCTAAAGATAAGCTGTATCATGAAGCCCTTATTTTCTCGACGATTAAGTCAACGAATAATTCAACGCTGGCGCTGTTAATCGCGCGGGGAGCCGATATCAATACACGGGATGTTTTAGGCCAAACGCCAATTATGAAAGCGTTTTTAAGAAGTGAGTTTGATAAGGTGTTTTTCCTGCTCGACCACGGTGCTGATCCTAATCCGGTGAATAAGAAAGGACGTTCCTTCAGGCAGATGGTGGATTTTGAGCTTGAAAGAATTGAACCCAGCGGCGAGTATTATGACAATTTGGTGAAGCTAAATAAGAAACTTAACAGCCTGGGTGTTTAATTTTCGCTGCCCGCCAGGAAATAACCATGACGAGCAGGCAGTAGGGAAAATACTGCTCAGCCGGCTGCACTGGCTGAGCATTTATTCTTTATTTCAGGTGTTCTTTCAGTTCATAAGCCGCCTGACCCAGAGCCGTCCGCACGGCAGGGACGTCACTCAGAGCATTCAGCAAACCGTAGTCATGGATGAGCCCGTTGTAACGGGTAACCGTCACATCGACACCGGCAGCGTCGAGTTTGCGGCCAAACGCCTCACCTTCATCGCGCAGCACATCAAGTTCCGCCGTCTGGATAAGCGTCGGTGGCAGCCCCTGAAGTTGTTCACGCGTCGCGCGAAGTGGAGAGGCAAGAATGTTATTGCGATCGCTCTCTTTGGTCGTATATGCATCCCAGAACCACTTCATCATATTGCGTGACAGGAAGTACCCATTTTCATACTGGTTATAGGAATCGGTATCAAAATGCGCGTCAGTTACGGGCCAGAGCATGACGTTGTAGCGGATCGCCGGAGAATGATGCTGTTTAGCCTGGAGTGCTACAGCTGCAACCATGTTACCGCCAACACTGTTACCGACCAGCGCCAGACGTTTTCCATCGACGCCAATTTCACTTCCATGCTCGGCCACCCAGCGGGTCGCTGCATAGGCCTGGTTAATCGCAACAGGGAAATGCGCTTCCGGTGATGGCGTGTAGTTGACAAACACCGCCGCTGCCCCCGATGCACTGACCAAATCACGCACAAGGCGCTCATGCGTCTGGAAATCGCCCAGAATCCAGCCGCCACCGTGGAAGAACATGAAAACGGGCAGGGTTCCTTGCGCATTCTCAGGCTTAACAATGTTGAGGGTGATTTTTCCACCGTCAACATTGATCGTTCTTACACTGACGTCAGCAGCCGGTAACTTTGCACCTTTCTGGGCATCAATCAGCACCTGGCGCGCCGCCACTGGAGACAATTGCTCAATAGGTTTACCGCCACTGCCGTTAAGCACATTGAGGAACTGCTGAACATGATGTTCAGGCTGCGGTGTACCGGCAAAACTGGTGATGGAAACGGCTGCCATTGAGGCCGTCAGTAACGCTGATTTGATATTCATAATGATACCCTGTTTATTTTTCGCGATATTAAATAGTGCGCTATATATATGAGCGGTCTACCACCTGTATCCCGGCCCCTGGCGCACATGTATGCAATGAAAATGGAAAATCTGTTACTCAAACGGCAGGTTCAGGACACGGGCCGCCGAGGAGAAAGCCCTGACCTGAACCGGCGTCAGGGGCCTCTCGTGCAATAATCGTCTGGATTAAAGACCCAGCTCCGACAGACCCGGATGGTCATCCGGACGGCGTCCCAGCGGCCAGTGGAATTTACGGTCGCTCTCTTTAATCGGCATATCATTGATACAGGCATAACGGTGATGCATCAGCCCGTCCTCGCCAAACTCCCAGTTCTCATTGCCGTAAGAACGGAACCAGTTACCGGCATCATCACGCCATTCATAGGCATAACGAACGGCAATGCGGTTATCAGTAAATGCCCACAACTCTTTAATCAAACGGTACTCAAGTTCTTTATTCCACTTGCGTGCGAGGAACGCTTCAGCTTGTTCACGGTTGGTGGCGAATTCAGCACGGTTACGCCATTGCGTGTCCAGCGAGTACGCCAGTGAAACCTTTTGAGCATCACGACTGTTCCAGCCATCTTCAGCAAGACGCACTTTCTCAATAGCTGATTCGCGAGTGAAAGGAGGGAGGGGCGGACGTATTTCTGAATGGGACATGTTATGACTCCTGTATATTTTGAGCCCCCTGCAAGAGGGGGAGAGATATTCAGACATTAAGCTTCAGCCACTGTCCCGCAAAGGCAATTATGCGAAGCGTGCAATATATTTGCGAGTCTCATCTGACCCGGCGAAATACTGCTATCTGCGTCATAACTGTCTGGCCAGAGGTGTTACTTCTTGTCCATGAATCAATGGTAGAACGATCGTTCTACCTCGTCAAGAGACTTATTCAAATGAGGGTAAAAAATAAAGAAAGCCGTGTTACAGGCGGTCTGGAAATGCGAAGTATGAATAACCACGGACAGTGAGATGAAGCATTGATGACATTCATCGCAAACAGCAGGTGCAAGGCAAAAATGAAATGTCATCGCGCTTTAATGACACATAATCAGAAAGGGAATTAAAGACGTCGGTTATTCAAAAACCGGATTGTAGATAAACGGGCGCAACGATGTCGGCCTGCTTAGGAGTGGCCGACAATTAAAAAGAAGAGAGATGATACCGGAGTAATAGAAAACGTCCCCGGCATGTGAGTCATGGGAGACGTTTCAGGAAGTGAATGCAGCATTCACCTTAAGACGTCTGATGTGAGACCTGCTTAAGCAGTAACTCAGCAATATCCCTTGCGTCGTCGGCGGCACTGTAATCGCCCATCACACGTGACAGGGTAATCGCACCTTCCACCAGTATCAGCAATTTCCTGGCCAGGGATGAAGACTGCTCGATATTCAGTTGCCCGGTAAGCTCGCGCGTGTAATCCAGTAATTTTTGCTTATGCAGTTTGGCAATCTGGCGAACAGGATCGGCGCTGTCGCCCACTTCACCGGCCGTATTAATAAACGCGCACCCGCGATATCCCTCTGACTCAAACCAGCTTTTGAGGACGGTGAAAATATTCAGGATACGCCCTTCGGGTGTCTCTGCTTTGTCGCATTCGGTCCTGAACCATTCCATCCAGCGTACATCGCGTGCATTCAGCGCGGCAGCGGCAACCTCGTCTTTGTTGGCGAAATAGCGATAAATACTTTTCCGGGCTACGCCAGAGGTTTTCACCAGCAGATCCATACCGGTGGCATGAATGCCGTTCTCATATATGAGCTGCTCGGCGGTCGCGAGAATTTTTTCTCGGGTATGAGTCGTGTTTTTATTCATAAGAGGATAGTGGAACGATCGTTCTCCTGGGTCAAGTGCTAAACGCTACGATCTCGTCCTGTTTCTGAAGGCCGCGACCTTCATGCGATTGCCACAGGTTGCCATGCTGCACCAGCGGCGGCGATGGGATTTGCTCAGATCGTGGAAAAGTAAAATACAGTCATGTGCTTCACACTGACGCACGAATTCAAATTTATCGCCGGTAACCAGTTTTACCAGCGCATCGGCAACAGGCCAGAGAAGGCTCTGAGCGCTATGGCCGTTCGGCTGAACATTGACTTGATAGTGCTGCGTATCTTCATTCCACACCAGCGTTGTCAGAGGGTTTCCTTCCTCAAGCGTCTGGTTAATCACACGCAAATCAACCGCCACGGCGTTCATCGCAGCATAGACAACTTCTCTTGCCGCATGTCTGAGCTGGCGGGCTTGCGTGAGTAATCCGGGCGGAGACGCTGCGTCTTTTTCCACAAGACCCACCGTGGCGAGCCAGTTTGTAACGCTACGATCGTCTGCAAAACAATCCGTTCTTGCGTCACCCGTCCCGTACTCGGTGTTGATGAAATCCAGCGCCAGGTTATCCGCGAGGAAGAGAGGCTGAGACATGTTTTGTTTACTCTCCATAAAAATCCGTAACCGATAAATTAATTTTGACAGGTTACCAAATTTATGTGTAACCTTCAAACACACAATTTAATGGTTACAAAGAGGTTGTTATGGCATCGTCCCCATCCCGTTTTGCTGCATCAGATGAGGCATCTGGCGCACCTTCTGCAAAGATTCATTACCGCTATCAACAAACCGGCAAGGTTAAGGTTTTCTACCGTGAGGCGGGCGATCCGGCATCGCCGACGCTGCTTATGCTGCACGGCTTTGCGGGCTCATCTTTCATGTTTCGCGATCTTATTTCTCAACTGGCGGATAGATATCATCTGATCGCGCCAGATTTGCCGGCTTTTGGTTTTACCGAAGCGCCGGGAAGAGGCGAATATGCTTACACCTTCAGTCAGCTTGCAGAGACCATCGGTCAGTTCACCGAGGCACTGCACCTCGACAGTTATGCGCTGATGGTTCACGACTATGGTGCCCCTGTCGGCTGGCGTCTGGCGGTAGCGCATCCGCAACGCGTCACGGCCCTCATTTCCCAGAATGGCAACGCTTATGAAGAAGGGCTGGGAGACGCCTGGGCACCTATCCAGACATACTGGCGTGAACCTACGCCCGAGAACCGGGATGCCTTGCGCGAATTTCCGACGCCTGCCGCAATCAAATGGCAGTATCTTGAAGGGGTTTCTGATGAGAGCCTGGTTTCGCCTGATGGCTACACGCTGGAAGGCATGCAGATTTTGCAGCCTGGTAATGCGGAAATTCAGCTCGACCTGCTACTGGATTACGCCTCAAATGTGCAGATGTATCCTGTCTTCCAGCGCTATTTCCGCGAATATCAACCGCCGTTGCTGGCCGTATGGGGTAAAAATGACCCGTTTTTCCTGGCCGAGGGGGCCGAAGCATGGAAACGCGATCTGCCGAATGCAGCCATCCATTTCTTTGATACCGGCCATTTCGCGCTTGAGACCCATGCAAAAGAAATCGGTCTCGACATTCGTGACTTTCTTGACAGACATGTTCGCCAGACGAATTAACGTTGATAAACGTCCTGATGAAAGCAACAGGAGAGAAAAAATGCCAGTGACCAGCGGTGTGCAACATATTGGTTTAGCCGTATCAAAACTTGAAGAAAGTGCTGCGTTCTTCACCCAACTCCTGGGCTGGGAGGAGGTTAGACGACGCGAGGATTATCCAGCCATCTTTGTGAAAGATGATGTACTGACGATAACTCTCTGGAAAACGCAAACAGAGGAACCCGTTAAGTTTGATCGTAAAAAGAATATCGGGCTTCATCACTTAGCGCTGCGGGTGAAAAGCAAAGAGGCGTTATATCAGCTTCTGGATGTATTAAAAGAAAATCACATTGAAATTGAATTTGAGCCAGCATTAATCAGAGAAGGGCCGTCCATGCACATGATGTGTTATGAACCCAGCGGCATCAGAATCGAATTTTACTGTCCGGGGTAAATATTCCCAGGGCGGCGGTGAGGAGCCTTCAGCGTCCGCTATTTCCGGCGTACTGGACCAGAACCGCCCCGGCAACAATGAACATCACACCTGCCAGTCGGGCGACGGTGACGGGACGGGGGGCCAGGCCCATCAAACCAAACCGATCGACAAGTATTGAGGCAATCATCTGCCCCGCGACCACCAGAACAATAAAGCCTGCGGCACCGAGCTTCGGCGTTAAGGCGGTGGCGCTGAGCACATAGACTGCGCCAAAAATGCCGCCAATCCACAGCCACCATGGCCCCTCAAGCGCATTGCTCAGGCGAGGGGCTGGTACCTTTAAAATCCACAGCAGGGGCAGCAGTACCAGCGTACTCACCGCCAGTGAAACCAGCGCGCCCCAAAGAGGATGGCCCAGCGCTTTTCCGACTGCCGCATTACTCGACACCTGAAAAGGCAGCAGGGCACCGGCGATAAACGCAATGGCCGTTGGGATGAGTGTGGCGACAAGCGCTTTAATGAACATGTGATACCTCAGCGGTTAAGGGGGGCGATAGAGGTATCTTTCACTATCCGTTATATTTATTGAAATCAGTAATTCGCATACAGGACATGCATGAAATGGATGAACTCAGGAAAATCGATCTTAACCTGCTCCTGACGTTACACGCGCTGCTCACCGAGAAGCACGTCACCCGTGCGGCGCTCAGGCTCCATCGCAGCCAGCCGGCAGTCAGCCACTCTCTGTCGCTGTTGCGCGATCACTTTCAGGACCCTTTGCTGATACGCAAGAAGGGCAAAATGACGCTTTCGGCCAGAGCCCATATGCTTCTGCCTTTGCTGGAAACGTCGCTGGCGGGCCTGAATAACTTACTCGCACCCGCGCAATTCGACCCCTCGACGGCAAAAAGACGTTTCAGAATTGCGATGTCGGATTACGCCGCCCGGATTGTGCTGCCGCCTTTGGTTATGCACCTTCGCGAAAAGGCACCGGGTGTGGATCTGGCCATCAGCCAGGCCAGCCGGGACAGGATGCTGGCACAGGTAGACGAAGGGGAGGTGGATTTGGCGTTGGGTGTCTTTCCCGGCGCGGGGGGAGAACTGCAGACGGAGACACTTTTTCCCGAAACCTTTGTTTGCCTTGCCGACAGACGCTTTCTGCCCGCGAGCGGAACGCTGACGCTTGACGAGTGGCTGGCGAAACCTCACGTGCAGCCAGGGGCGAAACCCGATGCCGTTGATGAAATCGAAAAAGCCCTGATCGCAAAAGGGCTGAGCCGCCACGTGTGTATTGCACTTCCGCACTGGAGCGCTGCCGTAAATTTGCTCGTGGGAACGGATCTGGTATTGACCATCGCCAGCCGCACGGTGGCGCCTGAAGCCTGCCACGACGCCATCTGCCGCTTTGAGCCGCCACTTGAGATCCCTGGCTTCAACTTCGAGCAGCTCTGGCACATCAGGAAAAACAGCGATCCTGCCCATCACTGGCTGCGATGCGCGATCAGGGCGTGCTGTCAGCCATTGCAGACGGATTTCACGCTGAGCTGAGCCCGGCAGCGGCTGCCTGCAGGCTGATACTGAAAGGCTGGCGTTGATGAAGATTGCGACATTCGCGCGGCTTTAAAAATTCAGCCACATTGCGACGCGTCGTGCCGGGTTAAAGCCCCGCTCGACTTCCTCCGCTTTCTGGCTTAACAGGTGTGGAGGGCACGAGGGACCGTCCACGATTTCAAAACCCAGCGTGGCGTAAAATCTGGCATTAAAAGCGGCCATATTATCTGTTGTCAGCGTGGCGCCGGTCAGGCCACGTTGCTGACCGGCAAAGAGCAGCGCCTGCATCAACGCGCTGCCGATCCCACGACGCTGCCAGTGTGGATGCACATCCATTTCAGTAATGTGCAGCCATTGGTTTTCGAACTGGCCTGCGATAAACCCAACGGGCAGAGAATCTGGCGTCAACGCGGTAAGCAGCAAACCGTCGCGGCTGAAATCAGCAAAATCTTTCAGGCTGTTTGCGACAGCCTGACCGGTGACTGCACCGGCTTCACGAAGGGTTTCAAACGCCGCTAACTCAATGGCGCGTAATGAAGAGTAATGCTCAGGCCGGGCTGAACAGAGAGTGATATCCATAACGCCGTGCTCCATGTGTCTGATCAAGGCCAAATGCTGTCGGGCCTGCCCGCATTAAACAACATCGATGGGATTAGCAAAACCCCGACTCACTGCCGAACGCTTACGGCGTCACCAGCAGGGCGGAAAGACGCGCCTGCACATCCATGCACCCGGCCAGCACCAGATTGCCGTTGACCAGGCCGTTGTCAGCGAGAAACGCATTGCTGGCGCCGCCCGCTTCAACAATGATCAACATCCCGGCCAGCGCATCCCAGCTGTTCATGTGTTCCTCGTAATAGGCATGCACCTGCCCGGTTGCCACATGAGCGAGCATCAGCGCACCGGCACCAAAACGGCGATATTCGATCCCGGCATTAAGCACGCGGGCCAGAGTGCGGGTATAGTTTTCGACCGGCGCGCGGCTGGAGCGTCCCATGCCGATTATCACCGTTTCGGGGTCCGGCTCGCGCAGCGTCAGGCGCTGGTCATTAAGAAAGGTTCCTGCGCCACGGCGAGCGAAGAAAAATTCATTACGATCCGGGGCGTAAACAATCCCCAGCTCCGTGACGTTTTCGCGAACGTAAGCCAGCGAGATACACCAGTAATCCATCCCCTGAATATAGTTGGTCGTCCCGTCGATAGGGTCCAGCACCCAGGTGCCGTGCTCACCGGCCTGCAGGCCGCTCTCTTCCCCGAGAAAACCGTCCTGCGGACAGTGGGCGCTCAGCCAGTTTTTGATCTCTTTTTCGACATACAGATCGGCGTGTGAAACAAAATCCTGGCGGGCCTTTTTATCCACTTTTAACCCGGCATTACGTAATGCCTGCGCTTCTACGCCCAACTGGCGAATCAATGCACATAAAGACTGCTGCTGTTCTTCCGTCATGGCCTGCTCTTATTGAGGTGATGGCGACGTGCGCCGGGAAATAAGTTGCACATCCACCCAGGTGGTTCGCGAGGGTTGTAACGGATCGTCAGCGCGTTCCAGCAGGCGGGTTAAGGCCTGGCGGGAAATCTCCGCGACGTCCTGATGCAGGGTGGTGAGCTGGTAACTGTATTGCGCCGTTTGTGGCGTATTGTCAAAACCAATAAGCTGAAAATCATCCGGGCTGTGTCTGCCCCGCTGGCGCATTCCGTCAAGAAAACCGCAGGCGAGCTGCGCATTGGCGCAGAAGATACCCTCAAGCGTCTCATCAATCCCGTCGGCGGCCTGAAACCCGCCGTCATAGCCTTCGGCCGGGGCAATGATCGCCTGCAAATTGTGGGTGGTGTCCACACCAAAGGTCTGTAGCGCCTGATAAAACGCATCGCCGCGCATGCGTCCGGCCCAGGTGGAGTTCGCCGTATTGAGCCAGCCAAAGCGGCGACAGCCGTTGCGCACCAGTTGCCCGGCGGCAAGCGTAGCGCCGTAGACATTGTCAGAGCTGACGTAATCAACGAAGGGGATATCCGGCTGGCGGTTGATGCCCACCACCGGGATCTGCTGCGACACGCACTCGTTCACCAGCGATTCCGGGGGCTGACCTGAGGTCACAATCACCCCGGACACGCGAAACTGGGCGAAGCGGCGCAGCGTGCGGGCAAGATCCTTTTCGCTACGAATCTCACTTACCAGCGCCTGAAAACCACAGCGCTGGATCTCGCTGAGCAGGGCGTCCAGCAGGCTGCTGCGAAACGGGTCGCTGATACGCGAGACAATCACCCCAATCAGATGACTACGGCTGCGGTTAAGCCCCTGCGCGAGAAAGTTAACCTGATAACCGAGCTCTTCTGCTGCACGCAGGACCCGCTCGCGGGTGTCGGGGGAAATACTGCCGTTGTTGCTCAGCGCGCGCGAGACCACTGCCCGCGAGACGCCCGCCCGGTGGGCCACATCCTGAGCGGTGACGCTCTGTTTACGGGGGGAACTCATGCCGGACGTTCCTCAGCGGCATTCTCGGGTGAGCTGAGCGCACATTGCAGGCCGTCATGGCTGACGAACAACCCGTTCCACGGCAGGCAGGCTTTCTTAAGGTCATGCAGTATCACATCGTTACAGTGATAGAGCCCCAGCGCCGGCAGGTTCAGTTGCTGAAACAGCGCCAGACAGGAAGGAAAATCACCGTGGGACGCATCCTCGCTGAGGGCGGTCAGCGACGCGCACTCCTGGAAAGCGAGACCGGCACCCTGCATAAGCGCCACTGACGCTGGTGTCGGGCGGCCGTCGCCGCTGTAAAACAGCGTCTGCTCGCCATGAGTGATACGAATGGCGCGGTTGGTGAGTTCATGCCGGGTTTCAGCGGTCTGGATACGCCAGTCATGCCACGTCCATACGTCGTTAGTGTCGCGCCAGTCGAGATCGAAACACAGAGAGGTCTGCGGCCAGTTGGCAAGTACGGCCAGTTGCATCAGCACGGGGCGCTGCTGCGGCTGGCTGTAAATAATCAGGGCTTTCTGGCGCGAGAAGCTGTGCCAGTAGTTCAACAGCGCCGTGAGCCCGGTACAGTGATCCGGGTGGACGTGGGTAAAATAGACGGCGTCGATATCATTGACATCGCCCCCGCGCTGCCACAATGTCCGGGGAATTGTGGGGCCGCAGTCAATCAACCACTGGCGGTTAACGTCATCGATGACCCGCAGCGCAGAGGTATTTTGTTCGCGGGAGAAGGCGCTCCCGCAGCCCAGAACATCTATTTTCATTTTCCCTCACCAAAAATTCTTGACGCTTAATTAAATTGTCACAAATACCCGACAAAGTAGGCTCACATAATGTCGAGTCAACATTGCATTTTTTTTACATTCGAATGAACACGTGTTCATTGCAGTAAAAAAATCAACGCAGCGATTTTTGGGTAATGAAAATGAGTTATTTACAGGTAGCTGGTCTTAAAATTAGCTATGGCGAAAAGGTTGTGCTGCATAATATCGATCTGCACGTCGAGAAAGGCGAGATGATTGCCCTGTTGGGGCCATCCGGCTGCGGCAAAACAACGCTTCTCAATGCCCTTTGCGGTTTTATTCCGGTTAAAACCGGGCAGATTACCGTTGCCCGTCGTGATATTACCCACAGTGCGCCGGAGCAGCGCAATATCACCATGGTATTTCAAAGCTACGCGCTGTGGCCGCATCTGACGGTGGCGCGCAATATTGGCTATGGACTGAAACTGCGTAAATGGCGTCGTGACGATATTGACCGCCGCGTCACGGAGCTGCTCAGCATCGTCAATCTGGTCGGGCTGGCGGATGTGAAGGTGACGGAGCTTTCCGGCGGGCAGCGGCAGCGTGTTGCGCTGGCGCGGGCGCTGGCTATTGAGCCGGACGTGTTGGTACTGGATGAACCCCTGTCGAACCTGGATGCCAAAGTGCGTCTCAACGTGCGCCATGAAATTAAATCCCTGCAAAAACGCCTCGGGTTTACCTCATTAATAGTGACCCACGATCAGCAGGAAGCGCTGGTCATGGCCGACCGTATTGCGGTGTTAAATAATGGCCGGATAGAGCAAATAGGCACGCCGGAAGATATTTATCAGCGTCCGGCAACGCCATTCGTTGCTGATTTTATGGGGGCGGACAATAAAATTAACGTCAACGACTTCTTTGCCGCAGAGGATATTTCCCTGAACGCCCAAGGGGAATATTCCGCTGATGATTTCCGTGACTGCACCCTTTATTTTCGTAGCGCCGATGCCGCACTTTGTGCATTAACCACCCACGCACCGGACGAGGGGATAACCCTTAATGGCGTGGTGGAGCAAAGTGCGTTCCTCGGCAATTTGTACCGCCACAGCGTGCGCTGCCGTGACCGCGTATTGCTGGCGGATTCAACCCAGTGCTGGCCGCCGCAGTCATCCGTACGACTGCACGTTCCGTCCAGCGCGTTACATATTTTTCCATCGTCTCAAGCAAGTTGACTTCATCGTGTTCATTTTGGGGATAGACCATGTTTACTAAAACGAAAGCTGCGGTAGTGACTGCATTGTTTCTGAGCTACGGCGCACAGGCCGACACCATCCTGAACGTTGCCACAGCAGGCGATCAGAATATGGTGGATTATGTGAAAACCTGGCTGGGGCCGAAGTTTGAAGCGGCACATCCGGGCGTGAAAGTGCAGGTGGTGGGGACGGGGCCTGGGGATGCTGGCTCCAATAAAATCATCGAGAAACTGAGCGCGCAAAAAGAGAGTGGCGCGAAGACCTGGGATATTGATGTGGCGGTCGTACATCAGAAAGCCGGTGGCGAGCTGGTGGAAAAGGGGCTGCTGGAGAAATATCGCCAGCAGATTAGCACCGGCAGCATGGTGAGTGCGGATAACGCCAAAAATGCGCTCGGCGTGAACGTCGACGGCTACGTGATGCCGATGTTCTTAAGCCAGACCGCTATCGCATGGAACAGCGACGCCATCAAAACACCTCCGGCGTCTTACGATGAGCTGGTGAGCTGGGCGCAGAAAAACCCGCAGGCTTTCGGCTATAACGGCATCAAAAACGGCATGTCCGGCGTGAGCTTCGTGGTGGGCTGGATGTACGCCTACGGTACGGATGCCCAGCGTCTGTCGGCACTGCCGTACGATAAAGGTGTGGAGAAAAACTGGGGCCAGGCGTACGAGAAACTCAAGGCCTTCAATAAGAACGTGACCTTTACGCCAGGCAATGCCGGAACCCTCGATATGCTCAGCCGTGGCGAGATAACCATGGGGCCGGTATGGGTGGACATGTTCTACAGCTGGAAAGACCAGGGCAAACTGCCGCCGTCAATCAAACTGGCGCTGCTGTCGCCAGGGATGCCAGGGCAACCGATGTACTACGTGACCCCGGCGAAAGCGGCAAACCCGCAGCTGGCGCGTGAGTTTATCGAGCTGGCAACCAGCCCGGACGTGCAGGCTCAGGGGATCGTAAAACAGTTTAACTGGTACCCAGGCATCGATGCGGAGCACGTGAAGCCGAAGCTGGATCCGGCAACCTGGCAGAAGCTGTTCGCGGAAATTTCCCCGAAAGCGCTGGCCGATTACGGCAAAAGCTTCCCGATAGCCCCTTACTTTGACGACATAAAAGAGGGCTACGAAAGCCAGGTCGCCAATTAACTACCATTGATGCTCAGGCGCGGCAGGACGCCGCCCTGAGCTTTTCTTTTTGCTGACACCAGGTTTGCTATGCGCCGTTCGCTGAAATATCTGTTACTGGTAGCACCCGCCGCGCTGATGATAGCCGTGCTCTTTTTGTACCCGCTGGGGTTCTCGCTGGTTGCCGCGTTTACCAACGATGCGCGGCAGCTGACCCTGGCACATTTCACTAAGATCTATGCGCTCTATTCCAGCGATATCATCTTTACGGTAGTGATTGTGCTGACTTCCGTGGCGCTGCTGGCGGTAATATCCATCACGCTCTCGGCGGTGATCACCTTGTCACCCTGTCGGCCAATTGTGCGCATGCTGGGCTTTTTGTACCGCTTGCCGCTGTTTATTCCTTTTATTGTCGCCGCACAGATGATGCGCACCTTTCTGGCCAAAAACGGCCTGATGAACAACGCGCTGGTGGCAACCGATCTGTTTACGCCCATGGAGACTGTCTCCTGGCTGGGCTGGAAAGGGATAATCATTACCTTTGTCTGGAAACAACTGGCGTTCGCCACGCTGCTCATCTGCGGCGCGATGGCGTCGCTTGAGCAGTCGCAAATCCTCGCCGCGCGCAATCTTGGGGCCTCGCGTCCGCGCATTCTGTTCGACATTATTCTGCCCCAGGTGCTGCCTGCTATCGGGGTAGCACTGGTGCTCTCGACCGTAACCATGATGTCGGTGCTCTCCGTGCCGCTGATGATTGGCGTCGGCACGCCGACGATGATGACCGTGGACATGGCGTTTCGCGTCAACTCCTACGGCGACTATGCGGTAGCCAATGCGCTGGGCGTGGTGTCACTGCTGATTTGCGGTGCGCTGTCGTGGTTCTACCTGCGCCATAGCCTGCAACAGAAGGGAGGCGAATGATGAAAGAGGTCAGTATGACATTGCCGGAAACCTGGCTGGCGAAAGGGCGGCGGAAACTGAGTGTGAGTCTGCCGCTGCAGACGCTGCTGTTGATTTTTATGCTGCTGGTGATGTTTGGCCCGCTGCTGAACCTGCTTATCTGGACGGTGGCGGAGAGCTGGTTTTTCCCCCATACGCTGCCGAGCCAGTGGGGCCTGAAATACTGGTATCAGGTGTTCAGCCCCTACAGCGATGTTTCCGGCTCGATGCTCACCAGCGTACTGATTGCGCTGCTGTCGGTGGTGGTGTGCCTGTTGATTTCCGTGCCCGCAGGCTATGCGCTTTCACGGCGAGGCATGCCGCTGCGGGTGCTGTTCATGCTGCTGTTTTTGATTCCACAGGCGTTTCCGAACCTGACGGTGTACATGAATATCGCCCGGCTTTTCTATCAGTGGGGTCTGAACGGTACCATTGCCGGCGTGGTGCTGGTGCACAGCATGCACGGCCTGATGTACTCGGTATGGATCTGCGTGGCGGCCTTTTCCGCCGTAGACCCGTTGCTGGCGAGGGCGTCGCGTAACCTCGGTGCCGGGCCGGTTTACACCTTCTGGCATATTGTGCTGCCGCAGGCCGCACCGGGCATTATTGCCGCCAGTATTTTTGTCTTCCTCGAATCGCTGGATGAATTCACCGGTACCTTTTTCGTCGGCGCACCGGATATCTCCACACTACCGCTGCTCTTGTACAACGCCAGCATGTCGGGGAACTATCAGGTCTCGTCCATTACTGCGCTGATTCTGCTGGTGCCGTCGCTGTTGTTTATGCTGGTCATCAATAAGTTTATGCGCCCGGAGATGCTGTCAAAGCTGGGCAAATGATGAAGGAAAATTCGAGCTTTTTTTAGCGAGGAACGGAAGTCATATCTGATAACGAAATGGCTACCAAATCGTTGCCTATTTAATTAGTCGCCTGTCTACTGAAACGGCAGCGATATTTTGAACCCGGCACCACCTAACTTGCCAGGGAAATAGACAATGGATCCCTGATGCGCGTGAACAATAGAATTCACCACCGCAAGGCCCAGCCCTGAACCCCCATGTTCCCTGGAGCGGGAATCTTCAGCCCGTTTAAAGGGTTCGAACAAGGAATCGACGAGTGAATCAGGCACGCCGGGGCCTTCATCTTCAATCGTGATAATGGCGTTATCGTTCTCCGCATAACAGGCAATCATCACGATCCCGGATACGGCGTATCGACGCGTATTGTCCATTAACGCCAGCATAGCCTGACGAATTCTCATGGCATCACCGGACAAATAAATATCGTCCAGGCGTAAGACAGGGGTGATTTTTCGTTCTTTCAGTGAAGGGGTGATGATCTCCGTCACCGCCGTGATCTCCTGGCTAAGGTCGACGATTTCCTTACGCAGGGTCAGGTAGCCACTGTCGGCCAGGCTTATTGTGCGGAGATCTTCAATTAAGCGCATTAATCCATCAGTTTGCTTGAGTAAATTCGCAAACAACGCCGGTTCAGGCTGGAACAAACCGTCAGCCAGCCCCTGCAGGCGGCCATGAAGGATGGTTATCGGTGTTCTTAACTCATGCGCAATAGCGGCATTCCACGTTTTTATTTCGCCGGAAGTCGTTTCCAGCCGTTCCGCCATGATATTGAAATCACTGATCAGTGCTGCGGCTTCTTTTATTTTAACCTCACCGACATTGGCTCTTGCACTCAGCGTACCGCTGGCGATTTTTCGGGTGGTATCAGCCAGTGAAATCAGCGGATAGAGCAGATGTTTTGAAAACTTAAATGCCACAAGAAGAGACGCAAAAAGAGAAAAAAATAATCCCAGTGCTAATTGAAGCCAGTCATAACCGGTCATGGTGTAGTCATCATAAAGATCTTTCTGGCCCAGCCAGTTGACTAATATCCATGTGGTAATGAAGTAGACAAAAAATGAAATTGCCGTTGAATAGAGGGTCACTTTCAACATCAAAATAGCCAGTGCACTGTTAAGTTTTGACTGTCTCATCTATTTTCCTAGCCTGTAACCAAAACCTCTTACGCTTTCAGGAACACCCGGCAGACCCGCCATTTCGAGTTTTTTACGTAATTTACTGATATGGCTATCAACGGTTCGCTCAAGGGCATCTCTTTCTGTAAAACAGGCCTCCATGAGTTCCTGACGGCTGAACACCTTGCGGGGCTGTTTAATCATATGAAGCAGCAGTTTGAATTCGGTGGTTGTCAGTTCATGACCAATATCTTTTTCCGTGCCTGAGAGAATAACTCGGTGCTCATCTAACTGGACCTCAAGGTAATCCGTTTTATAAGACGAGGGTTTGACGGGGGCATCATTGAACAGCGTTCGGCGTAAAACTGCGCGTATTCTTGCCACCAGTTCTGCAGGATTAAAAGGTTTTACAACATAATCATCAGCACCAATTCTGAGTGCGGATAATTTGTCGGCGTCATCATCATTGGCCGTTAACATAATAATGGGCGTGTTGCTTTTTTTACGGATTTCCGTCAGCACGCTCCATCCGTCCATTCCAGGCATACGGATATCAAGAACGATCAGTGAAGGTGCATGTTGAGCGTGATAATTAATCGCCAGTGCGCCGGTATTGGCATGGATAGCGTCCAGGCCATCGCGACGCAGATAAGCGATAACAATATCTGCAATCTCAGCATCATCTTCAACAACTAAAACGAGCGGTATCTTATTCATAACTGCCTATCCTGGTCGAAAAAAACCGTTTTGTTAAGAATAAAAATTATATTTTTACTCTCCATCTGATCTCCACAAAACGGGCAACAAATCTTAAACATCATGGGTTAATTTGCATTTTTATTATGCATCGCTTGCTTTGACCCGGATAGGTTTTTTATGAGTAATAAAGTTTATGTCTTATTAATTGCCGCCGCTGTGGCATTGTCCACCGGGTGTGATACGAGTCCCCAGGATGCGCTCACCGATCAGCCTGCGCAGCAACCTGTTCGGACGATGACACTTCAGCCGACCGATATCATTTTAGAACAGACCTGGCCTGCGCGCATAAGCGCCAACAGAACGGCGGAGATCAGGCCTCAGGTGGGGGGCATCATCAAATCCCGACTCTTCACTCAGGGTTCGGAGGTGCGTGCCAACCAGCCTTTATTTCAAATCGATGAAGCACCTTTTAAGGCGGATGTCGAAATGGCTACAGCGGCACTTACCAAAGCGCAGGCTGCCTTTCATCAGCTCCAGCTCCGTGCAACACGCCTCTCCCAACTTCAGTCTTCCGGGGCAGTCAGTCGTCAGGATATTGATGACGCAAAGGCCAATGCCACACAGGCTGCAGCCAGCGTTGCAGAGGCGACAGCCGCGCTGAACAGAAAAAAACTCTCACTGGCGTACACGACGGTAAGAGCGCCGATTGATGGCCGTATCGATCAGGAATTCGTCACCGAAGGCGCACTGGTGAGTGCCGGTAATAGCCAGGCGCTGGCGACCGTTCAACAAATCAACGAGGTGTACATTGATGCCAGATTACCGGCAGCGGAAGTGAATAAGCTCATGCAGGATGCGTCGGCACAAAACAGGGTGCTGACCCTGCTTGATGATAATGGGCAGTCCTATGGCGTTAAGCCGAATATTTTGTTCTCAGGTATCAATGTCAATAATGAAACCGGAGACGTTGTGTTAAGAGCGGTCACCCCTAACCCAGGCAAAAAATTGATTCCTGGAATGTATGTACGCCTCAAAATCACCCAAACCGTGAATAAAAATGGATTACTGATTCCGGTTGAATCGGTGCAGCGCAAGCAGGGGGAAGTCTTTGCCTGGTATGTCGACAGCAAAGGCATTGCATACCAGAAAAAGATTCAGCTTGGGGAACAGACGGGCCAGCATTTTATTGTTAAAGGTGGTCTTAAAGCGGGTGAGAATATTGTGATAGAGGGTCAGGATAAACTTCAGGACGGGATATCAGTGAACAGTAATGGCTGAAATAAAACCTGAGAAAAACGATCTCTTTATTTTTAATGAAAGGACATCCTGATGTCGCAGTTTTTTATACAGCGCCCGATCTTTGCCTGGGTGATTGCTTTATTTATCATTCTTTTTGGATTAATTGCGATTCCTCAATTACCGGTCGCACAATATCCTTCGGTGGCGCCGCCGAGCTTGTCAATTTCGGTGAGCTATCCGGGCGCAACACCGCAAACCTTGAATGATTCTGTTGTCTCTTTGATTGAACGTGAGCTTTCCGGGGTTGACGATCTGCTCTATTTTGAATCATCCAGCGATGTGTCGGGTTCCGCGACGATCACCGTGACCTTTAAGCCTGGAAAAGACATTAAGCTTGCTCAGGTGGATGTTCAGAATCAGATCAAAATTGTTGAACCGCGTTTACCCCAGGCGGTTCGCCAGAACGGGATCAATGTAGAAGCCGCGTCAGCAGGTTTTCTGATGATTGTGGGCCTGCGCTCCACGGCGGGTACGTTTAGCGAAGCTGACCTGAGTGATTATATGGCGCGAAATATCACAGAAGAGCTGCGCAGAATTGAGGGGGTGGGCAAGGTTCAGTCGTTCGGATCAGAAAAAGCCATGCGTATCTGGCTGGATACGGCAAAACTGGTTTCTTACCACCTCACCGTCAGCGACGTTGTGACTGCCATTACTCAACAAAACGCCCAGATAGCCCCCGGCAAAGTGGGGGATTCCCCGGCTATTGCAGGCCAGCGGTCGGCTTTTCCGCTCACGGTTAGCGGGCAGTTGGGCACGCCTGAGGAATTTCGCGATATTGTCCTCAAGGCCAATATCGACGGCTCTAAGGTATTAATGGGGGACGTTGCTCAGATAGACGTTGGCCTGCAAAGTTACTCTTTTGCAACCCGCGAAAATGGGCAACCTTCAACCGCTCTGGCTATCCAGCTTTCTCCGGGTGCGAACGCGGTTAAGACCTCTACGGCGGTGCAAGAGCGGATGGCGGAATTATCAAAAGCCATGCCGGAAGGCATGGTCTATTCCATTCCGTTTGATACCGCCCCCTTCGTGAAAGTGTCTATCGAGAAGGTGATTCATACGTTTATTGAAGCCATGATACTTGTCTTCATTGTGATGTATCTGTTTTTGCAAAATGTACGCTACACCTTTATTCCCGCCATTGTGGCGCCCGTTGCTTTGCTGGGCACATTTGCCGTCATGATGGTCGCCGGGTATTCCATTAATGTGCTGACGATGTTCGGCATGGTGCTGGCGATTGGCATCATTGTTGATGACGCGATTGTTGTCGTCGAGAACGTCGAACGATTAATGGCGGAAGAAGGGTTGTCACCCCGCGATGCCACCATAAAAGCCATGCAGGAAATTACCGGGGCCGTTGTGGGCATCACGCTGGTGCTTACGGCCGTATTTATTCCGATGGGATTAGCGTCCGGTTCGGTTGGGGTGATTTATCGGCAGTTTACCCTCGCCATGGCGGTATCTATCCTTTTCTCTGCATTTTTGGCCTTAAGCCTGACACCTGCTTTATGCGCGACATTGTTAAAGCCATTGCCACCCGAAGGGCATAAAAAAGCGTGGTTCTTCCGACAGTTTAATCGTGGTTTTGAGCGCCTCACCGCGAAATATGAGACGGGTGTGCAAAAAGCGTTAACCAAAATGGGCAGGATGATGCTGCTTTATGCCAGCCTCTGCCTCGCGCTGTTTGTCGCGTTTAAAAACCTGCCTTCCTCTTTTCTTCCCGAAGAAGATCAGGGCTACTTTATGACCATGCTGCAACTGCCTGCGGATGCAACAACCGAACGCACCGAGGGCGTGGTGAAACAATTTGAGAGTGCGTTAGCCAAACGGCCCGATGTTAATCATAACCTGTCAATTCTGGGGTTCAGTTTCTCGGGTTCTGGAACCAATGCCGCGCTCGCGTTTACCGTCCTTAAAGACTGGAATGAACGCAGTGGCACGTCTGCGCAAGAAGAGGCGGCATACGCTCAAAACGCCATGAGCCACGTGGCGGATGCGACGGTAATGAGTCTTTTGCCTCCGCCCATTTCAGAGCTGGGCACCTCGTCCGGGTTTAGCTTGCGCTTAGAAGACAGAGCCGGGAAGGGAAACACCGCGCTGCAAGAGGCACTCAACACGCTGTTAAATCTCGCCGGGAAGAGCAAGGTCGTCAGCGGCGTTTACCTTGACGGTATGCCGGATGGTCCGAGCATTGGCCTGACGATTGACCGTCAGAAAGCGGAAACGATGGGCGTTTCCTTCAGTGACATCAACCAGACGTTGTCGGGCGCGATGGGCTCAACGTATGTGAATGATTTCCCCAATGAGGGCCGTTTGCAGCAGGTGATTGTTCAGGCAGATGCGCGCTATCGTATGAGTGTGCAGGATATTTTATCCATGTATGTGCGCAACAAAACCGGCGGTGCCGTTCCTTTGTCTGAGTTTGTTCATGCCAGCTGGCAAACGTCGCCTTTGCAGCTCAATCGCTATCAGGGGTATCCCGCGATGCGTATTACCGGGTCGGCGGCTCAGGGCTACTCCACAGGTGAGGCGATGGCAGAAATGGAGAAGTTAGCCAGCGCGCTGCCAGCCGGTTTTGCCATTGAATGGACGGGGGAGTCATTACAGGAACAGCAGTCTGGATCACAAGCTCCCATGCTGGTCGCGCTCTCGTTACTGGTGGTGTTCCTGGTACTGGCAGCACTTTATGAAAGCTGGTCGATTCCACTCTCCGTGATGATGGTTGTTCCGTTAGGCATTCTGGGGGCGGTGGTGGCGGTTATCACGCGGGATTTGTCGAATGACGTTTTCTTTAAAGTGGGTCTGATTACTATTATTGGCCTCTCAGCTAAAAATGCCATTTTGATCATCGAGTTTGCTAAACAGCTTCACTCGCAGGGGGAGAACATTGTTCTTGCCACGATCAAGGCGGCGAAAATGCGTTTGCGCCCGATTGTGATGACGTCGCTGGCCTTCACCCTGGGCGTCGTCCCGCTGATGGTTGCAACCGGGGCCAGTGCAACCACGCAGCATGCTATCGGGACGGGCGTGTTTGGAGGAATGATTACCGGTACGCTCTTATCGGTATTCTTTGTGCCGGTGTTTTACGTCAGTGTTGTGGCAGTGATAATAAAAATCAGGAAGCAGAAGTCGGCACGTTAAAAATCAATGTTGTTTAATGATGATTTATAGAAAAACTCATGCGGCCTTCGTAATATGACATAGCAAGGGAGACCATAAAGGGTCTCCCTGTCGCGTGACTGATTATATTTTTTAGTGACAACGCATTAAGCCGCTGATGACGGCCAGGTGTGTGTGTTATCTGACGTTTTAATATTCCATCAAGAAAGTAGTGGTAGGGTTTATTCATTTAATACAAAAATAAAACTTATCTTTATGGAATGGTCATGAAATTACAAAATATAAAATTATTCTTTTCAAAATGGGAACGGTCAAATTTTGAAACCTACAGGTTAGCCTATAATCTTTACGGCGGTTCGGTCTGTACACATCCGGATGTGTTGCAGTTTTTAAGCAAAGCCTCCGGCGTCGTTCTTGAATTTTATTGCAAAATGTCGCAGGGCAGAATTTCGGGTGCCTGTTACTCAGTAAAGGGGCGTTTGTCACTACAGAACAAAAGGTTTCCTCTTGTTTTTGATGATGTTTTGTTTCCTTGCTCGGAGGAAGGAAGTGGCTTCCTGCCTTTCAATACGAAACGATTATCGCCAGGCCATAAAGGCAACTTTTTTAACGTAGTTCACTCCGGTCGCCTGAAGCATAAAATCACGTACATTAAAAATAGTTTTTCTAAATCGACAGAGAAAAAAAGGAACGGTGAGCTTAACAAGTTCCTGAGAGAAGGAGGGGAAGTTAAAGATGTTCATGATTTCGCCATTGAAGACATTGCGAGGTTCTACATTACCTTGTTTCAGGACAGATGGCAGAACAAACTAGAGTGCTTTAGCTATAGTGACTTGTGCGATACGTTAAAAAATCTTCACCATCTTTTATTTGGCTGTGTACTGATAAAAAACGGTGAAGTCTGTGCTCTGGATATCATATTTAAGTCAGAGGCTAAAGATTTTATCTATTTCGATGATATTAATGGCGGCTACTCAAGTGCATACCCTGAGTATAACCTTGGAACGATTTTGTTATGGGCTAATATCCAGAAGGCCAGGGAATTGTGTCAGGACAAACAAAAAGTGTTCAGGTTCTCGCTGGGGATTTATCTGGAACACTGGTCATATAAAAAACAGTGGTGCGATATTATTCCCCTGGGCCGAACGCTTATTTAATGCATTTTGAGTTTGTTCGTATGATGCGGTTTGCCTGGCAAACCGCATTGCTCTGGTGTGAGCCACGATGGCAGGCTTTCGAGTTTTTTATCGGGTTCGTACACTACTCTTCGCTGGTAGACGACGGTCTGAATCTCAGCAAGACAGCAGACAGACACGCGATCAGCCCGCCCATTGCCAGCACGATGTAGGCCATGCTCCAGCTTCGTGTTGAGTCCAGAACAACGCCAAATGACCAGGGCGCAACCGAACCAATGCCAAATCCCAGCAGTGAGCGCAGGCCCATGACGCGCCCGAGATTTTCCGCTGGCACATGGTCAGCGATGGCGGCGGATAACACGCCTGAATCACCGAGTATGAAAAAGCTACCGATGAAGGCCAGCAGCAACGTCCAGCCCGCGCCCCAGTGAAGGGAATAGCCCATCATGGCAGAACTCATGGCCCCGGCCGCCCCCATGAACATCAGCACCGATGCGCGGTTAAAATAGTCGGAGGCCGCCCCGACAATCAACGTTGAAAACATGCCGGACAGGTGCACCACCGAGGCAACGAGAAGTCCCGTGAGTATCGGGTCCAGAGTGAAATTATGCAGCGCCCCGGCAACCAGACTGGGCGTCCAGGCCCAGCTACCCAGCAGCTCCCAGCAATGGGCGATATAGCCCACAAGTAACAGCAGCGCCGTGATGGCGTAAGGCGTGATTGTTGGTGAAGGAGGGCGTTTGACCGCCCTGTTACCGCTTTCCTGATACCTGGCCAGGGCAAATGAGCCTGCAATCGCCCCCGCCAGTGCACCAGCGGCCGTTATCCCGAAGGCAAAGGATACGCCCCAGCGCATTGCTCCCCAGAGGGACACAAAAACCGACAAAAGATAGCCAAAGGAGCCAGCGGCCAGCATCAGGCCAACGGCATAACCCCGCTTGTGCGCACCGTTCATCCTCATCGCGAGCAGCAGGGCGGGAGTATAGGCTCCCCCCTGGGTAAGCCCGACGAACGTTATCATGAGCAATGCTGACGAATATGAACGCGCAAAGCAGGCCAAAAGCAGTAAAGCAAACGCGCCCAGCCACGAGAAAATCAGATAGACCTTGCGGGCACCGAGACAATCGCACAGCCAGGAGGCAGCAAAAAGGGCGAGGGCGTTTGAAACGCTAAAAACCGTCTGAAGGGTGCCTGCCGATGCCGCGTCAATCTGCCATTCGTGGCGGATAACCGGCAGTGCGCCCGCCAACACCATGGTGCCAAGGCAGGTTCCCGCCCGACCGGCGCAGAGCGTATAGAATGTGTTCATCCGATGACCTTCTGACAGGGAAGCTGCGGTTATCCTAAGAGGTGGGCTAAGACGCTGACAAACGATCTTTAATGAAGCAAATGGTTGATCTACACTCAACCAATGAGACGATTCCTTTCTTTACCGCATCTGCCCGCGTTTGAAGCCGCAGCGCGTAAAAGTAGCTTTAGTGCTGCGGCCGATGAGCTGTGTATCACCACGGGTGCCGTCAGCCGACACATCCGAAGCCTTGAGGAACAGCTAGGGACGCAGCTGTTTTATCGTGCCCATAAATCAGTGCGGTTAACTCAGGCTGGAGAGACGTTTTCCCGCCTGGCAACCCGTTTGCTTGATGAGCTCGCTGAGGCTGAGAAGGCACTTGCGGACAACACCCCCTCGGGCAGGCTCACCGTCCAGTGCCTGCCGACATTTGCCATGCACTGGTTAATGCCCAGATTGTCGATGTTGAATGAAATCCACCCGGATCTCACGATAGACGTTACCACCCGCACTGGCCCGGTCGATTTTTCCTCACCCTTTGATGTGGCAATACGCCGGGACCCGGCCCATTTTTGCGGGCTTAAGTCGATGCCTTTTTTGAATGAGTCGAGCCTGCTCGTGTGCAGCAAAGCGTACCTGCAAAGCCGGCCGCTGACCTCTCCTGACAGGCTCGAAGGCCATATCAAAATCCAGATCCGCGCGCGTGAAGATCTCTGGCAAAGCTGGCACCGGCATTTTGCCGATGATCATAAAGAGGGCGGTGAAACGCTGACGCTGGATCATACCTTTGCGGCCATTCAGGCGGCGGAAGATGGGCTGGGTCTGGTTGTTATCCCACGGTTATTTTGTGCAAAACACCTCGAAACTGGCAGGCTGGTTACCCCCTTTGCGGATCAGCTGATTAACACTGGCGTGTATTCATTGCTCCTGCGGGACAGAAAAGACGAGGCAGTACAACAGTTTGCCCGGTGGCTCGGCGGGGTGGCATAGAGGGTGGAGAGAAGAGACGTCGCGGAAGAAAAGGCCGCAGCACGCGGCCTGTTATATAGCCCTGTATCAATGGGAATAGCGCATCTGTTCCGGCTGGCGCTGCATAATCACTTCACCGTGGCGGATAGAGGTCAGCACTTTGGCCTGGCGGCACACTGCGTCATAGTCATTCTCTGCATCCAGGATAAGCAGGTTCGCTGGACGCCCTTCGGCAATACCGTAGTTATCGCCCAGGCACATCGCCCGGGCGCTGTTATCGGTAATGAGATCGAGGCAGCGCTGCAAATCTTCATACCCCAGCATATGGCAGATGTGCAGCCCGGCATCAAGGATGCGCATGATGTTGCCATTGCCCAGCGGATACCACGGGTCCTGGATGGAGTCCTGGGCAAAGCAGACGTTAATTCCGGCACGATCCAGCTCCGCAACGCGCGTCACGCCGCGGCGTTTCGGCCAGGTGTCAAAGCGCCCCTGCAGGTGAATGCTTTCGGTCGGGCAGGAGATAAAGTTGATGCCCGATGCTTTGAGCAGGCGGAACAGCTTCGAGCAATAAGCATTATCGTAGGAGCCCATGGCGCAGGTATGGCTGGCCGTCACCTGGGCCCCCATGCCGCGTACCCTGGCTTCTTCCGCCAGCACTTCGAGAAAACGTGACTGCGGATCGTCGATTTCATCGCAATGGACATCCACCAGGCAGCCGTGGCGCTGGGCCAGATCCATCAAAAACACCAGCGAGCTGACGCCCTTGTCGCGGGTGTTTTCGTAGTGGGGAATACCGCCCACCACGTCAGCGCCCATCTCAATGGCACGGGTCATCAGCTCGCGCCCGCCGGGGAAGGATTCGATGCCCTCCTGCGGGAAGGCCACGATTTGCAGATCAATAAGATGGGCGGCCTCTTGTTTCACCCTCAACATGGCTTCAAGTGCCGTCAGGGACGGGTCGGTCACATCAATATGGGTGCGCACGTGCTGCACGCCATTATCGCGCAGCATGTTGATGGTTTTCAGCGCGCGCTGGCGCGTATCTTCAACCGTAACGCTCGCTTTTCGCTGGCTCCAGCGGGCGATGCCCTCAAACAGCGTGCCGCTCATGTTCCACTCCGGCTCGCCTGCTGTGAGGGTGGCATCGAGGTGGATATGCGGTTCGACAAACGGCGGAATAACCAGCTTTTGCCCGGCGTCGATATCACTGGCGTCAGCCGTTTGCGGGGCGGATTGTGGCGTAATGCTTTTGATCAAACCCTCTTGCAACTCAAGGGTATAAAGCGCGTCTTTGTGGCGCAGGCGTGCGTTGATAATTTTCATGGTTGTTCCCGTAAATGGTTTTGCGACATACGCCAGATAGCTAAAGCGACCGAGGCGTTGAGATGAAATTGCGGATGACTGACCGGGTAGCTGGTCAGCTTTTCAATACGCTGGATGCGCTGATGCAGCGTGTTGCGGTGAATACCCAACCGCTCGGCGGCCCTGACCACGTTGCCGCTCTCCTGAAGCAGCGTTTCCAGAGTCTCCATTAACAGCCACGGGCTTTTGCGAGCCGGCTCGATCAGGCAGCCGAGGATGTCGTGCATAAAATCGTTCAGCAGTGCGGGGTCGCTAACGGCGGAGAGCAGTTTGATAAAGCCGAGTTGCTGGTAGTCGCTGATGCGCTGACCAGGGCGCAGGGTATCGCTAAGATCCAGCGCCTGGCGCGCCTGCGACAGCGCACGCTGATACCCCTGTAGCTGTTGCACCGGAGCAGAAAGGCCGCACAGCAGCGACAGCCCGCCGTTGCTTTCTGCCAGCGCCTGTAGCCACTGTTCTAACGCTTTTTTCTGCGCATAAAATTCACCTTCCTCATCCGGGAGCAGGAAGAGAAACATATTGCTGCGCTCAACCAGCGGGAAAGGATTACCCAACTGATTAAGCTGCTGCTGCAAGCGCTGGCGTACGGTGCGACGGGCCTGCTGTAACCAGGCTTCGGCCTGTTCAGGGGGAAACTGGCGAAACAGACGCTGTATTCCCTCAAGGCGCAGCGCCGCCACCCGCAGCGGGCGGGTGAAATCCAGCTGCTGGTGGAGTGCGCGTTGATGCAGGATTTGCAGGTCGGGATAATCGCCGGTTAACAGCTGCATCAGAATATCGCGCTGTGACTGCAGGGCATTCTCGCTGCGTACCAGCGCGGTGCCGATACGCTCAGTGACGATCACCATTTTGAGCAAATAGGGCTGTTCAATCAGCGGAATGCCCAGCTCGTCGGCAAGCGATATCAGCCGTGGCGGGAGAGCCTGAATGTATTTGTCGCCGGTCAGAATAACCATCCCGGCGATACCGCGCTGCTTACCTTCCATCAGCAAATGGATCAGGTTCTCTTCATCGCGGGGATGATTAATCCCGGTGATGAACACCAGCTCCCCGCCCATAATCCATTCGGCGATGTTTTCATTTTCCGCTACGTAGTACCAGCGCACCGCCAGCTGCAACCCCTGCTGACCCGCACGCAGGCGCAGGGCGGAGAGCCCGTCAAGCGCGAGGATTTCGCTGACCGTCAGGCTCATGATTACTGCTCCGCGACCGAATCCGCAGTGGGCTGACGTTTGCTAAGACGCGTCAGGGCGATGTAGAGAAGGGCGGAGACGGTAATACCCACCAGCGGGGCGACCCACGGTGACAGATACGCCACTACGGCACCCACGGCGTAAGCACCCAGCCCCAGCCAGTTAAAGCGCGGCAAACGGGCGGTGTGCAGCAGAGGGTAGCGGCCCCCGCGATAGAACCAGTAATCGGCGAGGATCACGCCGCCGATGGGCGGGATAATGCTGCCCAGCAGCACCAGGAAAGGGATCAGCATTTCATACATACCGCCAATGGCCAGCAAAATTCCGACGCCTGCGGCAACCACGGTCAGGGTACGGCGGCGTTCGCTGCGCAGCAGATGGCAGGCGGCAGCCGAGACGTTGTAGATTGTTGGCCCCTGAATCGTCAGCAGGTTGAGGCAGAGCATCACCACTGCGGCGACGGACAGCCCCTGTAAAATCAGCACTTCCACGATATCGGCCTGCTGATAAACGATGGCGCACCAGGCCCCGGCAACAATCATCAGCCCGTTGCCGACAAGGAAGCTGCTCATACTGGCGACGATAGCGGTACGGCTGGAGTTGGCCAGCCGGGTCCAGTTTGTCGCCTGGGTCGCGCCGCTGGCGAAGGTGCCGAACACCATGGTGATGGCTGCCGACCAGGTCATGGTTTCACCGGGTTCGATTTGGGTCATCGCCTGCCAGCCACCGGCGTGATGGGCGGCGAGGTACATCGAGACCACCAGCAAAATAAACATCAGCGGGACCGACACGCGCGATAAGGCATCCAGCCCCTTATAGCCCACGAGTGCGGTGACGCAGAACAGGATGCCAGACAGGATCATCAGCGGGATGGTCATCGCCTCGGGCAGGGCAAGAATTTTGACCAGCGAGATGGCGACCGTCGCTGTTCCCCAGGCGTACCAGCCCAGTTCGGCGAAGCCAAGGATAAAATCGGCGAGCTTGCTGCCGATTTCACCGAAGCAAAAACGCCCCATCAGCACGGTATTCAGCCCGCTGCGCGCGGCAATCCAGCCAAGTGACGCGGCATACACGGCCAGCAGAAAGTTGCCGATAACCGCAATCCACAACAGATTCACTATCGAAAACGACACACCAAGCTTGCCGCCCGCGAACATCGTGCCGGTAAAAAAAGTGAAGCTGAACAGAACCATGGAAATCGAAAATACGCCCTTGCGCCCGGAGGCGGGCGCTTCGACGAGGGGAAAATCATTGCTGTTTGACATAGTGGAACCTCTGAGTGGTTATCCGAATAGCGATATCAGAGGGATAGCAAGAGATATGCCAAAAATAACGGGGCAGAGGCAACACAATGAAGTGGGCAGGTTGCACATAAAATGGCGACAATCTGCCGCCCAGGGCGAGAAGAATGTGCATGGTGCAAACATTCGCACCATGCTGGGGCAACGGCTCAGCCATCCGTTGAGCGGGTCATTTCTTCCCACTGATCGATTTCCTGACCTAACGCCGCGAGCTTTTGCCGCACCAACGCTAACGCATCACTGCCGAGCAACAAATGGGTCGGCGGGTTCTGGCTTTCAATAATGGCCAGCATGGCCTGCGCGGCCTTCACGGGATCGCCGGATTGCTTGCCGCTTTTCTCCAGGCGCGCCTGCCGGACAGGATCGAATAATGCGTCATAGTCCGGGATGCTGCGCGCGCTGCGAACCATAGAGCGCCCGGCCCAGTCGGTGCGAAACGACCCTGGTGCGACGGCCGTCACGCGTATGTTGAACGGGGCGAGCTCTTTGCTTAACGTGTCGGATATTCCCTCCAGCGCAAATTTGCTGCCGCAGTAATAGCTGATGCCGGGCAGGGTAATGAAGCTGCCCATTGAGGTGATATTCAGAATGTGACCGCGACGGCGCTGGCGCATGCCGGGTAGCACGGCTTTGATCATCGCCACGGCACCAAACACATTCACCTCAAACTGGTGGCGCATCTCGGCGAGCGAAGATTCTTCCAGTATGCCTTCATGCCCGTAGCCGGCATTGTTCACCAGTACATCAATCGGACCGATGGCTGACTCCATGTCCGCCACCACGTCGTTAATACGCTCAACGTCAGTGACATCCAGCAGACGGCCAAAAGCCGCCTGCGGGTTGAGGGCTTCGAAAGCCTGTTTTGCTTCGTGGCTGCGTACGGTACCCATGACCCGATGCCCTGCGGCGAGGGCTTCCTGCGCCAGCGCACGGCCAAAGCCGCTGCTGACACCGGTGATTAAAATTGTTTTTGCAGATGCCATAAAAGAACTCCCATGAACAATGAAGGTTGCATGGTATTCTCAGTCTTGTTGCATTTTTAGGCCTTATCTTCTCTTTTTATTGCCTGATTTTATGAGGTGCTGTGATGCCCGAGATGATGTCCTTACTGAAAGCGCTGGCGGTACAAGAGGGGTACAACCTGACGGCACTGCCTGATGTGCGCATTTTGCGCTCCGACAGGCCGCTTGCCAGAACGCCGGTGCTTTACGATCCGGGGATCGTGATTGTCTGTCAGGGCAGTAAACGCGGTTATTTTGGTCAGCAGACCTATTTATATGACGAACAACACTACCTGGCGGTTTCGGTGCCGGTGCCGTTTGTGATGGAAACCGACGCGTCGGCAGAACATCCGTTGCTGGCGATATATATGCATCTGGATTTTCAGCTTGCCGCTGAACTGATATTGCAGATTGAACAGCATGACGTCCCGCATCTTCCCGCCGCGCCGCAAAGTATGATGTCGAGCCCAATGGACGACGGGGTAAAAACCGCCGTGCTGCGGTTGCTTGAAGCCCTGAACAATCCGCTTGAGGCGGCGATCCTCGGCCCCGCGCGAGTGCGTGAGCTCTATTTCCGTGTACTGACAGGAGCACAGGGCAAGGCCATGCGTGCCGCACTGGCCTTGCAGGGGCAGTTTGGCAAAATCGGCAAAGTGCTCCAGCGCATCCATGCCACTTACGCTGAGCCATTAACGCTGACGCAACTGGCAATGGAAGCCGGAATGAGCGTGCCGACGTTTCACAGCCATTTCAAAGCGATAACCCGCATGCCGCCGATGCAGTATGTAAAATCGGTGCGCCTTCACCAGGCGAGGATGCTGATGGTGCGCCAGCAACTCACCGCCGCCGCCGCGAGTTACGCCGTCGGCTATGAAAGCCCGTCACAATTTAATCGCGAGTTCAAACGCCTGTTTGGTCTGCCACCGGCAGAGGAGATAAAACGCATGCAGCGTAACTTCGCCGTTCCGCCCGCGCAGCAAGCGTCAGTGTTTGTTTCATCGCATTAGGGGGTGCTTAGCGCGGCTGAATATACCGTGAAGGGGTGAGTATCATCTTTGGGGGGGCTGGCCCGAAGGGGGAGTTTCACACTGAGGGGTTGATGGGAGCGAAAAGCAGACGGTAGAGAAAAAATTATCACCAGAGTGAGTGCTGGGTAAGGTAATTCCTCGAACAATTCCGCTTGGGGCGGAGAATATAGTTATAAATATAAATAACGAAGTTGTTAAGTGAACTTCATCACACTAATTTTTTTGTTTGTCGTTAGGATTTAGAATTCCCGAGTAAGCCATTTGTTTTAAATAGAAATGGGGTAATAATGAAATATGAAAAGAGCCTTAAAACTGAAAGGCACCACTGGTGGCCACAAACAATTTCTAAATATTGGGTAAATTCAAGAGGGTTCATTAATAGAATGAATACAAGGGGAGAAAGTACCGAAGTAAAACCGAAATCCTTAGCAGTGATAAAAAATGGTCATATAATTAAATTCAGCGACAACCCAGAAAAGAGGTCGGATTTTGATCAAAATTTCGAATATTTTTTTGATAAAGCAGACAGTAATTCAAACGCAATAATAAAGTTATTATCAGAAATTCGATTTAAGCACTTTCAATGTGAGGGTGAAAGCTCTATCAAATCTAATGCTTGTTCGTCAGAAGAACATGAATTGCTCATAGAAATAATTGTTTCCCTAGCAGTAAGAAGCCCAATGTATAGGGATGGGTGTATAGCTATTGCTGAAAAAATTAGGGGAGAGATACGGGCGCTAGAGAAGGATAGATTGATTGCTCTGAATATGAGAGATGCTCTTGAAAATATCACAACCCATATAGAAAACGAAGCATCAATTTATCTTCTTCTAAGTAAAGAAAAAGAATTTATTTTTGGTGATGGATTTTATCATGACATTTCAACAGTTACTATACCAAGTAGATCACCAACATTAGTATGCCCACTTACACCTCATATATGTGTCATTATTGATGCAAAAGAAAGAAAAAAAGATGATTCGTTAATATCAGTAGCAGTAAATGAGGAAGAAGTGACAATCTGTAATGACACTATCCAAATATATTCAAAAAATGAAATATTTTATAGGGCAGATAAGCCTATATTATCTGAGTACTTTAAAGATAATATAAGAAAAAAATATTACCATTATGACAACCCACTATTAAAGTTACTTGAAAAAATCAAGGCGCAAAATCATTCAAGTTAGTGAAATAAAGAGTTTCGTAAGCTGCATAAAGTATAACTAGTCGGCAACGGCAGCTCCTGACGCAGGACTGCTGTTGCAGCCCACATAAATTAGACTTCAAAAGACTCAGATATCTCCAGGGTATCATCCACTTCAATACCAAGATAACGGACTGTACTGTCGAATTTTTGTTACCTAACAGTAGCTGGATTACTCGAAGATTCTTCGTTTTTTTATAGATCAGATATGGCTTGGTTCTGAGCATAGAATGCGTACTGCACAAAGTCCCGTTGAAACCCAGCGACTCAATTCATCCATAAATAAATACGGTTATATTGCCTGGTTGCGATATGTCGTAAAGAACCGTCGGGGACGGGAAATAAGTAGATGAGCCATTTTGAACCATGTGGCTACAGCCTCTCTGGTTCCCTTAGTCAGTTCAAACTGAGCAGGACTGCACGTTGTTTGCTGAAGCACTGTTGCTCTGCTCGAAACAGAGTGCCCATACGCCACATCAGCTACTTTTAGCTTAACCAGATTACAGCCCCGAAGTTTTCTGTCCAGAGCCATGTTAAACAGAGCCAAATCGCGGATTTTTACTTCCAGCTCAAGACGGATACGAATTCCCCTGCTATGAGAAATCTGAAGAGGGCATTTCTGGCCAATATTGCGGCACTTGTTCCAGGGGAATGTTGTCATGCTCAATCTCCATTGAGTTAGGAGATGTGATTATAGTTGTCCCATATGGGAGAGGAGTGGACATTGTTCTTTCAGGATCACCCAATCTACATACTAGAGTATATCTAAAAGAGATTTTTGCGGATTTCGCGGGTGCTTATAAGCTGAACAATCAAGCAACCTTCCCGATTAATAATACCTGCTGCATCTGAATGAAAATAAACAACTCATCTCAAATATTACATGATAAGTTTTAGCCACTCTAACATAGTGCACAAATGTTATTAACCATTGTGCGTGGGGAATAAAACCTCGACATGAAATATTCACCCGTTAGGGCTATACATATCCGATTTTTGTTGTTTATAATGTGCAGTAATACTCTACGGAATTAAACATTATGCGTTTGTGACTGTATGGGAGTGTTTTTTTATGCATACTTAGAATGAAAATCATGGGGTTTCACGAGGTGAAAAAATTTTTAGGACTTATGTGGATAAAAATCAATTAACAATTAATATTTAACTATGTTTACTTTTCACATATTAAAATCATACAATCACTACTATTTCTAGAAGAGGTTGTCATGCATTACAAATATTTTATTATAGTGATGTTTTTGCTGGGCGTTACTGCCTGTACATCATCACCTTATCCATTGTCAGATCAGAATACATTCAATACCATATATAAAAGCATGTCTGATGCAGCAAAAAAATGCAATAACATAATAGATAGTAAATTTAGTTGTGATTATATAGCGATTACAGATGCCAATCTAAATGACTTATCGGCCTATTACTCTAATGAGGCAACTAATAGAGACCGTGCAACAATTATTTCTGGAGAGGGGACTTTTTATGGAGCCATTGCAGCGTTGGCAGGTTCATTGACAGGGACTACAGGGTTGCTAAATACCGGTATTGGCGTGACAGCATTTTCAAGTGCCGCTGGTAGCCATTATAGTACAAAAAATCAGTCAGAAGTTTTTTCTAAAGCAACAGAAATTAGTCGTTGTTATCAAAGGAATATTACTGAATTGGGTGATTTAGGATTAACAATTCTTTTAATAAATTCATCAGACGACTCTCCATTTGTTGCCAAAAATACAATTCAAGCTATTCAGTCCCGAGTAATTAAATTACAAAGCGGGGTCAATAGTGGGTTGCGTGAAATATTGATGCCTGGTGTTACTGTCGATCAAATGATCACTCTTGTGAAAAACGCAACCCCAGAAAAAAAACCAAAAGAAAACGATTCCACGGCATTGGCTGAGGCCATGAAAAATCAAGCTGGAACCGCATCGTTAATAAAAATATTAGTTCAAAATAATTCTTCCGTAACTCTAGAACAACAATCTGCAAGTATCGATTCACAAGCGAAGAATTTGGTGAATGAAATGAAAGCCATTGCTATAGCATTGCCGGCTAAATTAGATCTATGTACAACCTCAGTTTCTCAGGGATAGTCTAAATTTCTAACCGTAAGAAATATAAACACTTCACAAGCTTTCATGGGGGTTGTATCTTTGACTACTTACTCAATTAACAAAAAAACAACAATGCTCATGGCATATTTGTATCCACCTCTGAGTTAAAACCAAATACCATTGGAAACGTTATCTTGAGCTGGCAGAGCACATATTTACTTTGAAACTATGGGCGGTAATTAAAAAGGGCATGTATGTTGGATTTTTAAAATCAACAAAGCAAAAGCGAGGTGTAAATGAATGGGGTAATTTCTTCAGAACTTGAATCTATAATTGGATTGCTACTAGCAGTTAGTATAGCATCTGAAAGATTGGTGGAAATTATTAAGGGGTATTTCCCATGGCTGAATGAAGAGAAGCAGAACCCAGTCAGTGAGGGGCGTCGAAAATCCGCATTACAACTATTAGCTGTTTCAGCTGGTATTGTTACGGCATTTTTAGCACAACCTATTCTCGCTGATAGTCTCTCTAATATGAACAACCAAGGACTGAAAATTCTTTCTGTGGGCCTTTTGGCGAGCGGGGGTTCAGCATTTTGGAATGCAATTCTAAGTTATATGTTGCAAGTAAAAAACCTGAAAAAACAAGAAGTGAAGTTATCGTCTTCTCAATATTCGAAACACCCTAACGGCATTCATCAAGATCTAGACCTTGGAGAAGAACAGGTCAGCTCGAACGAGTGTTATACCCCGGAGGAAAAATAATATGGCTTGGCGAGTAGCTGAAAGTCTTAAGGTACTGCGAGAGCAGATCAATCAAATAGCACCAAACCGCAGCAAAGCTAGCGATGGTACTATTGGGGATACAGCTCACGCATCCACAAATTCTGACCATAATCCCCACGTGATGGATGGGAATATTGGGGTTGTTACTGCTCTGGATATCACACATGATCCTAATGATGGATGTGATGTTCAGAAGATAGTGGATGCTCTTGTCCAGAGTAAAGACAAACGTATTAAATATATCATCTGGAACAAAAAAATAATAAGCTCTTATGTTCAGCCATGGGAATGGAGAGACTATAATGGAAAAAACCCACATACCAAACATTTCCATTTATCAGTGTTACCTAGTAAAGCCCTCTACGATAGCAAATTGAGTTGGTTAATATAACTTAAAATAAAATTCATTCGGTTTTTATATTAATTATAAAGTAGCCCTTAGGTGTGAGGGGCTACTTTTCTAATACAATCTAATCTTACTGTTTTTATACGAGTGATGTAGTCGACAAAATTAACCATGAGAATAGAGTTTTCTAGAATCACTAAACGCCCACACCTGGCACACAGCAGGCCACCCTCACTCAGCATCTGCATCAGGGGGCATACATACCAGCTTAAGACAGCCATTCCCTGCGTCTCTGCATAACGTGACACCAGAAAAGATTACAGGTGCGAGTTTTCACGCGACGGGGCTCATTCGGAAAAGCCCACGATCCACCAGCACGGAATGCGGGTGTGACACCAACGGGAAAAATAGGGTGACTATAAACATGCGAATAAAAACGAAATAGTACTAAATTTCTTCCATTTACAGCCGATATACCTGTTTATTCAGGAGGAAATGTATGTCTATCTCAATCCAAACCAATACCTCTGTCGGGACTTCGAGTAACGCCACGCCCAACGGCGGATCGGAAATTGCCAAAATCTCAAGACAAATTCAGGTGCTCACCGCAAAGCTTGGGAAGATCCCCTCAGAAGAGGGCATGACGGCGGAACAGAAGAAAGAAAAAGCCGCATTGATCCAGCAGCAAATTCAAAGCCTGAAGGCTGAAGTGGAACAGCTGTTGAAAAAGCAGGCGGAGAAAGCGGAGAAAAAAGACACGCCGAACCCGTCTGATAATAAAGATGATAAAAACACTACCAATACGATTGATATTCACGTCTGACACGTGCCCTGACAGGGCTATGTTGTCGTTAAGCCTGTTTTAACCCCCGTTTGCATAAGCGGAATCACGCAATCTTTGCTGCATGAAATCAATGAGCGTGCGTGTTTTCGCGGGCAGGTAACGGCGGTCTGAATACAGTGCGAACAATTGCAATGGCGCAGGCGATTGTTCGCACTCAACCTCGATTAACCGTCCATCGTTAATGTAGGGCTGGCAGGCTTGCTTCGACAAAATAGCAAAACCTACACCGGCCACCGCCGCGCGTCCTGCCATCTCTCCGCTGTTTACCCGGTAATGGCCGTTAACCTTAATGGTCTCGAATCCCCCCTTTGAATGAACAAATTGCCAGGGCGCTCCCTTCAGAGCACTGACCGTTGTAATACAGGGCAATACTTCAAATTGCTGGATATGAGAAGGGGTGCCGTAACGCTCAATAATGGATGGGGCAGCAACGACAGTGCAGGGGATTGTCACCAGATGACGGGCAATATAGTCACTGTCATCCATCTGACCACGGGTAACAATAATGGCGACATCAAGATCGTCTCTCAGGGATTCGAGCCCGGACAAATTGGTGACGCAGCTTATTTCTACGTCCGGGTACTGGCAGGCAAAATCGGCAATAACAGATCCCAGCAATGCAGGGCCGATTTCATTGGGGATACAGAGGCGTAAGGGACCTTTAAGTTGCATTTGCCGCAGCGTTAATTCGGTCTCCGTTTGCTCAAGGGCTTCCAGCAATGGCTTCGCGCGGGTGTAGAGAAGGTGCCCCGCCTGGGTGAGTTTCATGTGTCGGGTGCTGCGTTCGATGAGCTGAAGATTCAGTTTGTCTTCTAACTGCGAAATACAACGACTGACATTTGATGTTGGCATTTCAAGGACTTTTGAAGCCCCAACAAAGCTTTCTCTTTCAACCACCGCGATGAACACGTTCAGGGTATTAAAATCCAGAGCCGGACGCATTGATTATCCCATTTATGATAATAATGAGTGCCATTTTTACCATCTAATGAACATCTTTGATAGCGATTACACTCGGGTATCTTTCATCCACAGGTGACTTGCTATGCCACTTGCTACATCAACATATAATCAAAAAGCCCTCATGCGGATAGCCATTGTTATGGCGTTTATCCAGTTCGCTAATGCCCTGGAATACATGGCGTTAACGCCTGTTTTTGCGTTTATGGCAGACGGGTTTTCAGTACCTGTATCGTTTTCTGGCTATGTCTCGGGAATGTATACGCTGGGGGCTGTGCTTTCGGGTATGGCTGCTTTTTACTGGATTGACCGATTTAATAAAAAACAATTCTTGCTGATGAATATGGCGCTGCTGGGAATACTCACCTTTTTGCCTGCGCTCACCACGCATTTTGGAACGCTTCTGGCACTACGATTTTTCGCAGGATGGGTTGGCGGAACGACAATGGGAGTAGGGACGAGTATTTTAATCAATGCTGCCCCGGCAAACTTACGCGGGAAAATGCTGGCAACGGTGATTGCCTCATTTTCGATGGTCAGTATCGTCGGTATGCCCGCGATATTATTTTTATGCACGCACTATGGCTGGCATGCCGCGCTTGGGTTAATCAGCTCACTTTGCCTGCTGTCTTTACCGTTAATCGTCTTTATTATCCCTAAGGATACGATCTCAGCAAAGGTGAAGGCCCAGCGGACTATAGATTTTCAAACCTTACTTTTCGCCACGTGTACGGCGCTGGCACAATTTAGTCCAATGCTGATTATTCCCATTTTGACGCCATTAATGACGCAGCATATGGGGCTGGCACAAAATCAGTTGCCTTTATTATTCTTAAGCGGAGGCATTGCAGGTTATCTGTCTACAAAAATAACAGGTCTGCTGACTGTGCGTTTATCTGCGCTAACATTGGCAATCCTTTCAACGTTATTCTTTATAGCCAGCCTGCTGATCCCTGCGATGGGTTCTCATCATGCAGCGATGTTTATTATCTTATTTCTTGGGGCATCATATATCCGACTTGTTTGCGCGTCGTCGGTTGCTCTGCGGTATCCTGCGGATGCACAACGTGCCAGTTTTTCTTCCCTACAGACGGCCATTATGTTTCTGATAACCACGCTCGCATTTTTTCTGTCTTCCTTATTGTTACCTGACCAGGGATTAACCCCGCAAAATATAAACAAGCTGCTGGTGGTCTGTGCATTATCGGCATCGGGGTTTCCTGTCATGGTCATCCTTCTCGAAAAGAAACTGGCTAAACGCACGCTCCAGCCTGGCCCTCTCAGCACGGATTAGCCAATGCCCGGTGCTGACACAAACCCGACGTTGCGACTGTGCGTTATGGTCGCAACGTCTGCGCAAAAAACTGTCCCTTGAAACGGTGATGCTTTTTTATTTCGCTGGATTATTGCTGGCAGAGTGAATCGTTAAAAGATCCTCAATTATCCCTGGGCCAACAGGTTTCCATGCCAGGCGTTCCTGGGTAAGCGTACCAGACGCCGACATATCATGGTTAATAAGCAAACTCATCCAGCCAAAATGCTCTTTTGCCTCTTTCGCTGAGATACGTTTAACCGGCACGTTCAGAGCATAACCGATAACCTCAGCCAGACTGCGCAGGGGGATCCCTTCTTCGGCTACCGCATGATAACGACTACCAGGGATATTTTTCTCCAGTGCGCGTAAATAGACTTCAGCCACATCGCTGATATGCACCGCTGACCAACGGTTTTGGCCCTCTTCAACATATCCGGATACGCCTTTCTGGCGGGCAAGTTTGATGAGTTCTGTAATTAATCCTTGTTTACTGGTGTCGTGAACCTGCGGCAAGCGTACTACCGAAACGCTGACGCCGCGCTGCGCAACGGCAAGTCCTGCTAATTCCGTGGCCCGGCGCGGGTTTGGATTTTCGGCATTGAAGTTATCTTCTGTTGCCAGGGTATGATGGCCCGTCGCCCCCATCGCAACGCCCGAGGTAATGATCAAGGGTTTCTGAGTCCCTTCCAGAGCGGCTCCCAGTGCTTCAATCACACGTCGATCATTTTCACAGTTGGCAACAAACGTAGAGAAATCGTGATTAAAAGCCGTATGGATCACGCCATCGGCCAAAGCGGCTCCGCGCTGCAGGCTTTGCAGATCGTCTAAATTACCGAAACAGGGCTCAGCGCCAGTCTCCACAAGTTGTTTTGCCCCTTCAGGGCTTCTGACTAAACCAAGCACCTGATGTCCTGCAGCAAAGAGTTCACGGGTAATGTGTGAGCCGATAAATCCGGTCGCGCCGGTAAGAAAAATACGCACAGTTAATCACCTTATGTCAGTAAAGGCTTGTCGCCGATTGACAATCACTATAGGGACCCGTGTTAATACTCGCTATGCTTAAAAGTCGCTATTAATCGTCCCATCGTCCCGAGGTTGTATGGATCCGCTCTCAGAACTCTTATCGTTACTTAAACCCCAGAGCTACGCTTCGGGCGGACTCGCACTCACACAGAACATGGCGATTGCCTGGCCTTATCATGAGGGCATCAAGTGCTACTCCGTGGTGTCTGGTCAATGCTGGTTATCCGTGGAAGGGATGGCTAACAATCTGCTGCTCACTGCCGGGGATTGCTATCTTCTGCCGCCCGGACCGGCTTTCACTCTCGCCACCAGCCTGTCCGCTGAGCCTGTCGATTTCGCGACCCTTCGCGCGGAAAAGAAATTGGGTAACACGGCTGATGGCGGCGGACCCGATGGATGCTTCGTAGTGGGGGGGCATTTTGTTCTGAGCGGGCATCACGCCAGTATGCTGTTGGGCGCACTGCCGCCGATTGTGCATATCAAAAAAGAAGTCGATAAAACGGCGATGAGGTGGTCGCTTGAACACATGACAAAAGAAGTGCTTAACCCGCAACCCGGCAGTGCGTTGATTATCCAGCAGATGGCGTACACCATGTTGATACAGGCGCTGCGTTTACATCTTTGCGACGCGAGCCGTTCCAGTGTGGGGTGGCTTTTTGCGCTGGCCGATAAGCAACTGAGCGCAGCCATCAGCATTATGCACAGCGATCCTGGCCATAACTGGACGCTGCAAACGCTGGCTGAAAATATAGGGATGTCGCGCTCAAGCTTTGCCCGACATTTCAAAGAAAAAGTCGGCACCTCACCGATGGAATACCTTACCCGCTGGCGTATGTTGTTGGCCTGCGATCGTCTAAAAAACACCCGTAGCTCCGTCGCACTGATTGCCAACGCTTTGGGTTACGAGTCAGAAAGCGCATTTGGTAAAGCGTTTAAACGTGTGATGGGCTATTCACCCCGGCAACATCGATAAGGTGAAATTTATGAAACTGTACGGTGCGTTTGATGGACGAGACATAACTGAAAATGCCGATGATATCGTGCGCCGTTCAGGCGAAAAGTATCTTTCCTGCCTCAGATAGCAATCGGTGAACAATGCGGGTTTCTGGCACCAGACGGCCTGGCATGGCCGCCTGGAATGGCTCGTTACCAGCGCGTTGCCTGCATATCAATGACAAAGCGATACTTAACGTCACCCTTAAGCATCCGGGTAAAGGCAGCCTCGATAGCCTCGCCGCCGATCATTTCGATATCGGCGGTAATATTGTGCTCACCACAGAAATTCAACATATCCTGGGTTTCCTGAATGCTGCCAATCGACGAACCGCTGATGCTTAAACGGCGAAACACCATCGGCGTAATATCCGGCGACGCGTGCGGCTGGTCAGGAATGCCGACCAGCACCAGCCGGCCATTGGTTTTCAGCGCTGCCAGATAAGGGTCCAGATCGTGGGGTGCTGCGACACAGTCGATAATAAAATCCAGCGAGGTCTGGCAGGCCGCCATTTGCGCGGCGTCGCGCGATACCACGACCCGTTTTACCCCCAGCCGACGGGCATCGTTGCCCTTCTCCGGGGAGGTGGTAAAGAGCGTTACTTCCGCGCCCATTGCACTGGCCAGCTTCACGGCCATATGGCCTAATCCGCCGAGTCCGACAACGCCCACACGATCGCCGGCCTTGACGTTGAAATGGCGCAGCGGCGACCAGACTGTTACGCCTGCACACAACAGCGGTGCAACCCCGGCAAGCGGCAGGTTTTGCGGTACAGAAACAACAAAATCCTGGCTGACAATCACGTTCTGGGCATAGCCACCCCAGGTGCTGTCGCCGGTATATTTATCAATGCCGTTGTAGGTCGCGGTAAACCCCGCCTCACAGTACTGCTCTTCGTGCTGCCTGCAGAAATGGCACTCGCGGCAGGAGTCAACCATCACGCCCACACCGACGATATCACCTGGTGTAAACCGGGTGGCTTCGTCCCCCGTCTCCACGACGCGCCCGACAATCTCATGCCCCGGTACCAGTGGATAGCGGCTCACCGCCCATTCGTTACGCGCCATATGAAGATCGGAGTGGCACACGCCGCAATAGAGGATCTCGATTTTGACATCCTGTTTTTGTAACGGACGCAGCGAAACCTGGCCTGTTGTTAAGGGCTGTGCGGCGTCGAGTGCGACTAATGCGTTGATTTTCATCTTACCTCTGGAATGTGCTGGTTGTGGCTAACAGAAGGGGGCAGACTATAGTCAACAAGGTTCTATATTGATAGTAGTCACCATTTGGTGACCATAAACAGAGGACAGCACGATGCCTGCGTGGGTTGAGGGTAAACTTTTTTTCTATGCGGACGCACCGCCGCGCCGTCTGATGGCGCTCTTCTCCGTTAAATGGAGCACGATGGTGCTGCATGCGCTGTACCACTGGCCGGATGAACGCGCGCGCACCGGCGAGTTACAACGTAGCCTGCAAGGGATTTCCCGGAAGATGCTTTTCCAGACGCTGAAAGAGCTGGAGATGCGAGGGCTGATTGCCCGCCACGTGTATGACGTGGTCCCCCCCAAAGTCGATTACCGCCTGACCCCACTAGGTAAAACCTTTGCCGAACCCATTGAGCAAATGTACCAGTGGGGTTTAGAAAATCAGGCTGCGCTGGATGAAATGGAAGCCTGTTATCAGACGGCGGTATCCTGCTGAGGGCTTTGCGAACTGGGTTGCTATTTTTATGAATAAACAGGAGTTAATACGTTGAAAATTGACTGGCATAGCGCAGTGCTTACCCCCTCTACGGTTGTCGATAAACACTATAAAAACACGCAAAACGTGCGTCGTTTCATGACGGAGCAGTGCGGGGAACAATTCCGTTTCGATCGCGAATTCATGGCCTGGATTCGCGATGGTATCCCCAAAAATCTGGGCGACGTGGTAAAGGAGTGGAAGCGCAGGCAAGGGCAATAAAGGCAAAATTTCCCCTCCCTGGGCGAACAGCGTTTATAAGGATTTCTTCATAAATATCCGACTGGTTCCTTCAGGTTTGCAGTCGATACGTCCGAATTCTTCCCACCCGTGCTTTTTATAGAAGTCCGGGGCCTGAAAGCTAATGGTGTACAAGAAGGCAGCGGTACAACCCCTTTTTCTGCCTTCCTCTTCAAAGCGCAGAAGGATTTCAGTACCCAGCCCCATTTTTCGTAATGCGGGCGGAAGATAGAAAAGGTCAATAAAGAGAAGCCCCAAAGAAGAACGTCCCTGCATTCCCCCCAACACTTCACCATTTTTCGCTGATTTTATTAATACGGATAACGGCTGGCGGTCACTCATTCCAGTGATTAAGTCATTGAAATTATTTAGACCTTCCTCAATCGGCAGTAATTGCTCTGCATCGGGATTCATGCAGACTTCTAAACGTATCTCTTCGACTGAGTCACTCATTTTCGATGTCCTTGCCAATTAAACAACTGTTTAAATATACAGTTTTTGGTTGCAATCTCCAGCATTTTGTCGTTTATGATTAGCATTGATACCAGGCATTAGGAATGCCCACTTTATTTAAGGAGTTCGCATGCTAAAAGTGATTGCCGAAGATTTCATTAAACCCGAATGTGTCGACATCGTTCTTCCTCTCTACCGCGAACTCGTCGCGGCAACGAAGAAAGAACCTCTCTGTATTGCCTATGATTTGTATCGGGACGAAAAGGATCCTGGGCATTTTATTTTTATTGAAGAGTGGCCAGACAGGGCAGCGCTCGATGCGCATTGCGACAGCGAGCATTTCAAACGGCTGGTGCCATTAATTAATCAGCATGCGAGCAAAGCGGCTACGTTCATTATGATGAACGATAAAGTGGATCCGCAGAAAGCGTTGTAACTTGACCCTCATCGGATTTTTTTGCCCGCGTTTCAGTTATGGGAAATAGAACCATGCTTTTGAGATAAGACCTTCTTCAACTTCAAAGACAGCCATACTCTCAATGGGCTCAGGAGATAAGCCGTATATCAATTCGTGGTCGAAAACTTTATTTCCCAGCACGGTTCTGGAGATAAGCTCAGCTCTCAGTTTTGGATTGTTGAAACGATGGTTAACGTAAAAATCACGTAGCGATGATTTGCCAGTGGTTGTTGGGCTTTCGGTTGGCATCCGATACCCTTTAAATTCATCGGCAAAACAAGACATAAACGCTTCAATATCATGAGCATTGTAGGCTTCAAACTGTGCTTTAACAGGTGTCGCTACCGACATATTCACCCCATCCATTAATGTTTAATTATTCATTTAATTAGCATATAAAATCACATATTGAGAATGAATACAAAGCAGAACGCACGCCAGACTTCAGGCGTGCGTTTGTTCGCTTACGTCATCATGCTCTGCGCGCAATTTACACTTGCCTGGTGAGTAGCCGAATTTACGCATAAAGGCGCGAGAAAAGGCCTCGGCACTGCCAAAGCCAACCATTGCAGCGACAGACTTGACGCTTCGGCCGGACCGCAAATGGGCTGCCCCTAAGGCTAAACGCCAACCGGTCAAATACGCACCGGGTGGTTCACCGACGGTTTTCTTGAAGATTTCAATGAACTGCGCGCGGGATATTCCCGAGATAGCGCAGAGGTCGGGGATCTGCCACTTCCGTGCAGGATCATCGTGTATCGCGACAAGGCTCATATGCAGTTTAGGGTGGGCAAGCCCCGCTAATAATCCTGCATCAACGGTACCCCTTGCGATGGCTCGCCGTATGGCCAACACCACGACGACCTCACACAGGCGCGTCTGCACGGTTCCACAACCGCAACGGGGAACCTCGATCTCCGCGACAATTAACTCTGCCAGGCCACGCAATTGCGGCATCTCGTCGATGGAAAAACGCAGCTCGTCGGGCAGTGCACCCACCAGTGGATTGGCGCTGCCACCAAAATCAACCCTGGCGGCAGCGCATAACCTTGCCCCGACGGGCAGACCGCCAGACTTTCTGGCACGGTAGAGCAAATGGCTCGGCGCGCCTGATCCATTAGTATCGATGATAAGAAGGTTCGCCGAAGCGGCCGAATCACAATGCTCCACCCGCAGGGGGAAGGCCTGCAGGAAGGCGGTTAAGCGATCATATCTTCGTGGCATATTCAGACTTTCAATCATGTTTTTTACGAACGTTATTACCGTGAATCTTTTATTCTACTTCAACACACTATGATGACCTAAACGATTGACTGGAGAAGCCATGACCCAAGATTCTGCCGCTAAATTTGACGCTGCCCGTGCAGGGGAATACGCGCGACAAAGCCGGATTGCTCTGGCCGGATATGATGCCTGCCATGAGCTTTCCGCCTGCATGCTCTCTGCTGCGCTCGGGGAAGGAAAGACTGCACGTGTGTTGGTGGTGGGTGCCGGAGGAACGGCAGGTGAAATCATCGCCTCTGCGACACTTGCGCCGCACTGGTCTTTTGTCGCCGTCGACCCTTCGCAACCGATGCTGGAACTTGCCCGCGCGAATGTGGCCAGTGCAGGAGTGGCAAGCCGGGTGGAAACCGTGCTCGGTGCGGTCGCGGATTTAGAAGATTCACCCGTATTTGATGCCGCCATCATGATTGGCGTCTTGCACCATCTGCCCGGCGACAGGGCGAAGCAGGATATTCTGGCCCAGATTGCCCTGCGCCTGAAACCGGGCGCGCCGCTAGTCGTTGCTGGAAACTATCGTGCTTACGCTTCGCAACCCTTGCTGATGGCTGCATGGGCAAATCGCTGGCGAATGAACGGTGCCGGGCCGGAAGAACTTCAGTCTAAAATGAACAAAATTTTGCAAGGCGCTGAGCCCCCTCAGTCGGAAGAAGCTGTTTTTACCCTGCTCAGTGAAGCGGGCTTTAAAGAACCCATTCGCTTCTTTTCCAGCCTGTTCTGGGGAGCCTGGCTGGCCCGGCGTGTACCAGCTACGCCGTGATTAACCTGTGCCGGGGCGGCACCTGTGCTGAAACTCCGGCGAATGAAATTTGTCGTTTTAAGCCATCATTTGCCCGCGCGGCAATTTTCAGCGAGGAGCGACAGTCAATGTATCAACTATGTCAGCAAAAAATGAGTAAGTATTGCGAAGAGATACAATCCCAGTACCCCTTGTATGATTCGAAAAAACCATCTGACATAACGCCATGCATAGCGTTCTTTGGCGTCGGCTTCTGCGATGGCAGGGTCAGAATATTTTTTTTTCTTTTTTCTGAATAAATCGCTGAGCCAAAGAATAAGAAAAATGGCAATGATGACTTTCAGATAGAGGGGGTTATGCACTGATAGAGACTCCAGCTTAAATTTCGTATAAGCAAAATGGCTAAATGCCAGACCAGTATCCACTCATCATACAGGCTTAAAAAGAGCCTGGGTATGGGGTTTTTATTGGGGAATGGCCAGACAATGCAGCATTCACTGAATAAAACAGGACACAGTTGTGTGGCGAAATAAATGACTGGCGCGAACGATCATCACCGCCAATTCCCTCGACCCATGTTATTTGCGACCTGGCCCTCACGCACGCTGTCTATGCCTTTCCCCTCTAAAAACGCAACCCGGTAATTAAATTACAGATGTGGGCAGAAGACTATGATGGGATAGCCCGAACCGTGGTTGTTTTCGGCGTTTGGGTATTAGCATCTACGGTCACAATGCATGTATTTCCGTGGGTACCATCGGTGCCGAAAGACATAACGACTGTCGGATTTTCAGCCGGGTATGCCAGAATGTACATCAACGGAACATAGATGATGCTGTCCATGTTGATTCCGTTGTAAGTCACGCTATTGTCGTTGTTGACCGTCAACGTGTCTTTATTACTGTTCGTCATTGGCAGGCCCCCGAATACAGACAATGGAACCGGATTAAACGGGGTATAACCGCTGATATTCTGGTTATTAATTGTTCCGCTTATTGAAACCAGAGAACCGTTCTTTGGCGTATATTTCCGGGTCAATGTCAGGTTGATTTTCTGTTGTGGCATGCTCAGCGTCTCACCGTCGAAACTCATGGTGAAAGGGTTGAAATAATATCCCTGAGAAGAGACACCATCGATCGATACGCTAATCAAGACATAAGTCAGATCCCACTGCGTATTTGCAAGCAGTGAGGCATATTGAGCCTGAATGGAGACAAACCCCCGGGCAAAGCCAGTACCAGAAATCGGGTAATAACCGCTGAAATCAGCCAGTGCACTGTTGCTGAGATCATACAGTTCAATCGGAACAGTCGGTGCGCAGGGAATGGTCTGCAACTGCCTGGCTACCAGCGAGGTTCCCGTCGTCATATTGTTACAGGCAAAACCCTTATTAGCGGCGGTGCCCATAATAAGATTTACAGAGTCGCTGCCTTGCATGAAAGTGAAGTAATACATATTCATATTGTATGCATAGGTCGTTACCGGGCTCAGTTGCCCGCTGTTGCTCCCGTAGTCGTAGGAAAGCTCATTTTCTGAACCAATGCTCATGACCTTGATCGGCGTGGTATTCGAGGTCGTAACATAATAGTTACCCGCAAAAAGAGGAGCAGAAATCGGATTGTTGTAAGTCGATCCTGATACGGGTGTCGCGGGCTGACCGGGCAGTGTGATATTACCCGTGCAGGACGCAACCGGGCCATAGCTCTCTTCGGTGCGGCTGAAGGTGAGATTGATGACAAGCCCAGTCCCTTCCCAAACCTGATTCAGGGTGATCCCGTCAAACGTTCCTGTAAAGGCATAGCGTGTAGCACGTGTTCCATCCAGCGAGACTATCAATGTTAGGTCAAATCGCGGCTCCGCTGATTCAGGGGTGATCACCATATTGGTATCCACCGCAAAGAAAGCTCCCGCAGCATTGCTAAGTGTGTAGTAGCCATTGAAGGGTATGAGCATTGGGGTATCGGGATTGACGGGAATGATTACGGAAGGCGTCTGGGTTATCAGTTGGTGATGATAGGTTGTTGTTTCTGCTGAAAGAACAGAGCGCTGCGTGGATGATAGAATATTGTCTTTCATGAGCTGTGTATTCATGGTGAGCTTTCTCCAGATATGGATAGAAATTTCAATGGGTACAGCCGACAATTGCGGATTCACTATTAAACGTGGAACAGTATAACCGTCAATTCCACATTGTTTATCTGGTTATGTGAAAGGTTGTAGTTAAAATTGTGAAATTTCCGGTTTGTGATCTGTTCACACTCATAAAAAAATCAATTGCCCGGCAGCTCATCGGATAAAAAAACATTCACTGCCAGCACATCAAAGGTAATATTTTCGGATAAAAACTGAATGCTGAAATGCCTGAACGCCGGTGGTTCCTGACTCGACATGATATTCCATTTTTTCAGGCTATCTCTGAGCCACTCTGAATATGTAAACTCCGTCAGCTTTCCTAACGCAAATTCACTCTGGGCGCCTTCAAACTCAAAAATTGAACCTCCAGGGAACGGCTCCCGAATGAAACATCGCGCATACGTGAACGTAATCTCACGCCTTAAAGCCAGTACAACGTCTTCGTGATTAACGAAAATCTCTTTTTCATAATCCACATCGAATATTAAATCCACCCCGGCAGAGCGGAACGATACCTTTGACTCACCATACCCTGGTAGCCACTCATAGGGATCCAGTATCAATTTTGGACGTCCTTTTTTCATGTAAACACCTTTTGTGAGTTGCTAAACGCCTGTCAGCGTAATTGTGTTACGTTTTAACGGGATCTGCTGCGAAGTCATCAAAATAACTTGCAACACCCGCGTCCGTTGGTAAGTTCAAAGGGGCGTTGCCTTGGAACAGAGAATACGTATTAGCAACACGCCGGAACAGAAAGTAACTAGAGAGGGCAGAGTTAAGCAAGGTCATAATTTGCATGATTTCGCCAGAATGTTCGACAGATATCATTCGTTTCTCACCATTGAATCACATTCAATCGACTGTTACCGCTAAGTTCATACCTGCTGCGTCAGAAAGTTTTCACTGTCTAAAATAAGTTTGTTTTTACGCTTAATGGAAAATTCATGCGCGAAGATTTTAATGATTACCTCGCGTTCCTGGCCGTCGCGCAGGAGCGGAGTTTCACCAGGGCTGCTGCCAGATTAAATATTTCTCAGTCTACATTGTCTCACATCATCAGGCGGCTTGAGGAAAGGCTGGGGATGCGGCTATTGATGCGTACCACCCGAAATGTCGATAACGATATCAGGTCGTAAATCAGCAATCTTCTGCCCGAATGTGCCTTTTGCTTCTTCCTTCACACGATCCAGGCAGACGTTTTCTATTGCGGTCCAGGCATAATGAGGACGATAGGGCCTTGCGGACCCACGGCTGACGTTAACCACCTGATGGCCCAGTTCAACCAGCATGGGTACAAGATAGGTTCCGACGTGGCCGCTGCCACCAATCACAATGATACGAGACATCATCTTCTCCTTTATGAGTTTCTGGCACGGCTGTCAAAGTGGGTGCCAGCAGAAAATGGCAGTGTCAGAAGGCACAACCTGAATGCGCATTTCACTGAAGGAAGGAGTGTAAAGCGTGCGGGTGCTTTTGACTTTGAGTCAATACCGAATGCATTTATGGCGAAATCGCAATAATCACAAGCAATTGATGGGTTGCTGGCACAGAGAGGACAGCTAGCCTGGCGCAAGATCCGCTAAGCGATGAAGATTATCCGGATTAAGTTTGCCGAAAACGACGTTACCTGAATACCGACCCGAAGGTCGGTAGTGGCAGCCTTCATTCAGCATTACCAGGCGTAAGCTTCTGGAGCCTCTCCACCCGGCCCAGGCCAGAGTGCATCCAGTTTTGTAAGCGTTTGCGCCGACAGTTTTACAGATAATGCATTGAGATTCTGGCGGAGCTGTTCAACCGTCCGTGGCCCGCTGAGCACAGTGGTGACCACCGGGTTTTGCAGTAACCAGGCGAGCGCAACGTCGGCCGGGGTTTCGCCAATCTCTTCGCAGAGTGCTTCCCAGGCTTCAAGTTGTGGTCTCAAATGATTGATGCGTTCCTGCATGTGGGGAGCCGTTCTGCGCCCGGCAGCCATTTTTTGCAATACACCGCCTAACATCCCCATCCCTACAGGGCTCCATGGGATAAGGCCAATGCCGAAATGACGCAGTGCCGGAATCACTTCCAGTTCAGCCGTGCGCTGCGTCAGATTGTACAGGCTCTGTTCGGATGCCAGACCCAGCAGGTTGCGAGCGTCAGCCTTACACTGCGCAGTCGCGATGTCCCAGCCAGCAAAATTACTGCTGCCCACGTAGCTGATTTTACCCTCACGGATCAGCTGTTCCATGGCCTGCCAGATTTCCTCCCAGGGAGTGTTCCGGTCGATATGGTGCATCTGGTAGAGGTCAATATGGTCCGTTTTCAGTCTTTTCAGACTGGCCTCACACGCCCGCCGGATATGGTAGGCGGACAGATATTTGTCGTTCGGGCCCGTGTCCATCGGCTGGTAAACTTTCGTGGCCAGCACGATACGGTCACGCTGGCCGCTACGGGCCAGCCAGTTACCGATGATCTCTTCAGATGTGCCGTAACCCTTTGCCATATCCGGTGACTGGGGCCCGCCATAAACGTCAGCGGTATCGAAAAAGTTGATCCCTGCGTCCACGGCTTCATCCATGATCCTGAAGCTGGTCGGTTCATCCGTCAGCTCACCGAAATTCATGGTACCGAGACCAATGCGACTCACCTGCAGACCGGTACGGCCAAGATGCTTGTAGTTCATGTCAGATACTCCTTAACTGAACGTGTTACTTCAGGTTCTTGTGAAAAAAGTCTGTCAGTTTATTGAAGGGGATAAGGTCGGTACGATCGTATAAATCAACGTGTCCTGCGCCAGCTACGACATACAGCTCTTTAGGCTGCCCGGCGCGTTTGTATGCGTCTTCGCTGAATTCTCTGGAATGGGCCTGATCGCCGGTGATAAACAGCATCGGGCGGGGTGAAATGGTTTCAATATCGTTGAACGGGTAGAAGTTCATGAACTTCCCAATACTGCTCAACATCGGTTTTGTCGTCAGCTCTTCTTTCTCACCCTGCGGGGTGTAGCCGCCGCGTTCGGTGCGATAGAAATCAAAGAACTCGCGCTGAATGGCCGGGGTCGACGCATCGAGTTTGTTCACTGTGCCCGGAATGTACGCGGCTTCCCCACCTTTAAACTCGGCGAATCGCTGCTCCGCCGCTGACTGGATAAAGGCCTTGCGCTGCTCAACCGTCTGGGAACGGTTCAGGCCGTTGCGGAAGGCCGATCCCATGTCATACATGCTCACTGTCGCGACAGCTTTCATGCGCGGATCGATTTTGGCAGCACTGATAACAAAACTTCCGCTACCGCAGATACCCAGCACGCCAATGTTCTCCGGGTCAACGAAGGTCTGTGTACTCAGATAATCCACGGCTGCGCTGAAGTCATCCGTATAGATTTCCGGCGCGATCAGATGACGGGGTTTGCCCTCGCTTTCCCCCCAATACGACAGATCGATGGCCAGCGTGACAAAACCTTGTTCTGCCAGCTTCTGGGCATACAGATTTGAACTTTGTTCTTTTACCGCCCCCATCGGGTGACCCACCACGATAGCCGGGTTTTTGCTGTCAGGTTTCATCGTTTTCGGCATAAAAAGATTGCCGACGACGTCCATCTGGTACTGGTTTTTGAAGGTGATTTTTTGTTGCGTCACGCTTTCGCTTTTATAAAAGTTATCCGCACCTCTGGACATATCAGCAGCGCAGACGGTGAAAGCGCTGAAAAGCAGCCCCAGTGCTAAGGTCAGTTTTCTCATGGGTGATCTCCTGTCAGGATGCCAGCGTGGCGTTATCAATAACAAAGCGGTAATGCACATCGCCTTTGAGCATGCGTTCGTAGGCTTCGTTAATCTCGTCGGCACGGATCAGCTCAATGTCGGCGACAATGTTGTGTTCAGCACAGAAATTGAGCATTTCCTGTGTTTCAGGAATACCGCCAATCATCGAACCGGCAATCGCCCGACGCTTCATGATGAGATTGAAGACTTCTGGCGAATCGTGTGGTGTGGCAGGCGCGCCTACGAGGGTCATGGTGCCGTCGCGTTTAAGCAGGGCGGTGAATGCATCGAGATTGTGCGGTGCCGCAACCGTATTGAGGATCAAATCAAAGCTACTGGCATGGTTTGCCATCTCTTCTGCATGGCGTGAAACCACCACCTCGTCCGCACCCAGCGCTCTGGCGGCTTCGCGTTTGGACTCTGAGGTGGTAAAGGCCACAACATGCGCCCCCATCGCGTGTGCCAGTTTGATCCCCATATGCCCCAGCCCGCCGATACCCACAACACCCACTTTCTTGCCGGGGCCGGCTTTCCAGTGGCGCAATGGCGAGTAAGTTGTGATCCCAGCACAGAGTAAGGGGGCGACTGCGGCCAGCTGCGATTCCGGGTGACTGACGCGCAGAACATAGCGTTCATGCACCACAATTTGCTGCGAATATCCGCCCAGGGTATGACCCGGCGCATCCGGCGTCGGGAAGTTGTATGTCCCCGTCATATGGTCGCAGTAATTCTCAAGTCCTTCTTCGCAGTCGGTACAGTGTTTACAGCTGTCGACAATGCAGCCGACCCCCACCAGATCCCCGGCTCGAAAATCAGAGACATGCTCGCCAACGGCCATTACGCGGCCAACAATTTCATGTCCTGGCACACAGGGGTACAGCGTGCCCGCCCACTCAGAACGTACCTGGTGGATATCTGAGTGACAGACACCGCAAAAGGCAATGTCAATTTGAACATCATGCGCGCCAGGCGCACGACGGGTGATATCCATGGGTTCGAGCGGTGATGTGCCCGCACTGGCACCGTAAGCTTTAATGGTCATGGCATAACTCCTGGTTTATTGAATGGTCTCAGGCAGAGGGATCTGCACGTGAGGTCAAGAAAATGAGTAGGGTGGCGATAATCAACATTCCGGCGCTGGCCAGAAAAGTACTCTGGTAGCCGTGATGGTCAAAAAGCAGCCCTCCGACGGTTGAACCGAGCGCAATGGACAGCTGCACCATCGCGACCATCAGTCCGCCGCCGGCTTCGGCATTTTGCGGGAAAGTATGTGGAACCCACGCCCACCATCCCACTGGCGCAGCGGTAGAAATCAGCCCCCACACTCCCAGCAGCACAATGACAATGGCTGGCCGACTGCCGAAGAGAATCAGTGCCAGCGCGGTGAGCGCCATCAGTACGGGTATTGCCATCAGGGTCGGATAAAAAGCACGTTTCAGTACCCGGCCAATCAGTGTCGTACCGATGAAACCCGCGATACCGATAACCAGCAGGACAAGTGTGACCTCTGAGTCATCCACCCGTGTGACGGTCTCAAGGAAGGGCCGGATATAGGTAAAGAGCGTGAACTGCCCCATAAAGAAGATCCCCACACCCAGCATGCCGAGGGTTACAACCCGGCGGCGAAACAGCGTGAAGACGTTACCGGACTTCGCTTTATGACGGACGACGGGCATGGAAGGCAGGCTAAGTTGTTGCCAGATAAGCGCGACGAGTGCGACCGGAACCAGACAGAAGAAGGCGCCGCGCCATCCAATGACCGAACCGAGCCAGCTCCCAAGAGGGGCAGCCACGACCGTTGCCAGGGCATTGCCGCCGTTGAAAATCGTCAGCGCCAGCGGAACGCGATGCACCGGTACCAGACGCATCGCCGTGGCGGCTGACATCGACCAGAATCCACCGACCACGATGCCAATCATTGCCCGGCCCGCCATATAGGTCAGGTAATCAGGGGCCATGGCGATGACTGCACCCGAAACAGCCATCAGGCATGTCAGGCCAAGCAGCAGGGTTTTACGGTTGAGCGAGCCTGACAACAGGGAAATAAACAGGCTGGTTACCACGGCAAATGCCCCGGAAATCGCGATGCCTTGCCCGGCCATGCCTTCAGTGACCTTCAGGCTTTGTGCCATTGGGGTCAGCAGGCTGACGGGCATAAATTCGGAGGCAATAAGTGCAAAGACACAAAGTGTCATGGCAAAAACGGCCCCCCAGTGCGCAGGATGTTTACTGTCGTCGGTAGTTTTTGTTCGGTTATCGTCTGTCTGATTACTCATTTATGTCTTTCTTTTCAGTGTTGAACGCGATACTGGCCCTCAGCCGTAGGCTGATAAAACGTGGGTTTGAGGGTTGCGGTTGGTCGTAGGGGAGAGCGGCACTGTGGCTAAGACAGAGCAGATCAGTCAGCGACCCTGATCTGAACCGACAGAGGCCCATTACGCCTAAGTAAGGGTAATCCTGAATCCACTTTGCCTACCGGAATCAGTGACCGGGCGTAAGGTCTGCCCTCAACAAAAATAGCCAGGTTGCCCCAGGGGGCATAGAAGGTTATATCCCCGGCTTCGGGCGTCATGCCTTCCGGAGCCTGAACAGTAGAAAGTCTGCGCGGCAGATTACTGATACGTTCGATTTCGGCATAGTCCTCAAGTGTCAGGGAGAGAGGAAGTAATGACGCAAAATCCCGACCTGTTGGGGTGTCATAGAGCGTTCCGGTGGCCGTTTTTCCGTCAACAATTATTTGAATTTTCATTCGTGGTTCCTTTGGCACCGACAGGGGCGCGTCTGTTTCCATAACGGGCTGCGTGAAAGAAAGCAGACCCGCAAATGCGGTCGTCAGCAGCAATGTTCTGCGGTGTGTATTTTTTAATAAGGTTAACGTTGACTTTTTCATCACATGATTGTTACCAATATGCAGTGGTAAAACTAGCTAATGAATGCTTAATAGCCTTATAAGTAAAATTTATAAATAGACTGAGAACACACATGGCCAGACGCAATCTCAATGACTTACTCTCCTTCATCACCGTGGCGCGCGAAGGCAGCTTTACGCGGGCGGCCGCGCAGCTGGGCGTGACTCAACCGGCGCTGAGTCAGGCGATTTCCGGGCTTGAGGAGCGCATGAAGATACGCCTGCTGACACGCACAACGCGCAGTGTGTCACCCACGGCGGCTGGTGAACGTCTGTTGCAGTCCGTGGGGCAACGCATCGATGAAATTGAAGCCGAGCTGGATATGTTGACGGCGTTGCGGGAAAAGCCAGCAGGCACGGTGCGTATCACTTGTGGGCCAAATGTATTAAAAAATACCCTGTTGCCCCGACTGACGCCCCTGTTGAGGGAATATCCCGATATTCACATTGAGTTCGATGCTAACCATGGATTCCGGGATATCGTGGCAGATCGTTTTGATGCCGGTGTGCGCCTCGGGGATACCATCGACAAGGACATGGTTGCCGTGCCTATCGGCCCGAAACTGCGGATGGCGGCGGCAGCTTCCCCTGAGTATTTCGCCCGCTGTCCCGCCCCCAGGACGCCACGCGATCTTATGCAACACAGCTGTATTACTGAGCGAATGGTTCAATCGGGGAAAATTTATGCCTGGGAATTTGAACAGGAAAACGGCAAATTTCATGTTCGGGTTGAAGGGCAATTGACGTTTAATACGTCGGAACACGTTGTCGACGCAGCGCTTGCCGGCCTCGGAATTGCTTTTTTGCCTGAAGAGGAGTTCGGCGAGTATCTCAGTGAAGGAAAACTGATCCGGGTGCTTGAAGAGTGGTGTCGGCCTTTTCCGGGTTACTATCTTTATTACCCCAGCCGTAAGCAACCTTCTCCAGCCTTTTCACTCGTTGTGGACGCATTGCGCATTAACCGGAAAATTTAACGCTGGAGCATGGGGTCAATATTTCCTGAGGGGACCACGTTTGGTACTGAGCAGACCGTCTGAAGCAATGCGAGGTCTGCTATGAGTGAGGAACGGTCCTCGCAATGATTATTTATCTCCTTACTTGATGCCATAATTAGCAGGTAGAGACCTGACATAATCTGCAATCTCTCCATTGTAATAAGTCGCTATACTTTCAAAGACATCCGCTATATATTTTCGATTAACTTCATCAAGGGACTGAAGAGTTCCTGCAATACTTTCCTGCATCTCAATGGCTACATCAGGATTAATTAAGTTCTCGTCGGTAAATTCGAGTGCGATAGCTATATCAGCAATGACTTTAACTAATTGTATAGATTGTGAAGACATATGAACCTCTACTTAGTTTTTGACTGGATCCCTGCGCATCAACTTAACATGAATTTAGCAACTTCTGCTTTTGGCACATTGCGGTCATTTATCGTGTAACCTGGAACGTCAGGTTTTCTCTCCAGAGTATGCAAACTGGAATTATTGGAACGGCTCATGAATATCCAATTCGCAAACATCACCCCGAACAGCACAGGATTTGCTGAGTTAAGATCGCAGAGCATGGATGAAGGACTGAACATGCTACGCCGACTGGAAAACAATTGGCGAAGCGGACAAAACCGCTTTGATAGGCCCGGAGAACAACTGCTTGGGGCTTATACTGATGGTTTAATTGTTGGCGTGTGCGGACTTAACATCGATCCTTTTACGCAAGCAGCTGGCACCGGACGTCTGCGACATCTATATGTGGACACTGGATGGAGAAGAAATAGGGTTGGCAGTGGTTTACTCAGTGAAATACTAAAGGATGCTGGCCTCTGGTTTAATTTTATCAACACGAATGCACCATCATCGGCATTCACATTCTATGAACGAGCAGGCTTTGTAGCTATATCTGGTATGGATAAAGTCACACACCATTTATGCTTGAGAAAGTCAGCACAGTAGTAGATTTACCCTTTGGAAACACCGCCAATTCATGCTACCAGAGCGGGTGACTGTTGTTTCTTATGCTGAGTGGGCGATATTTGACCGGCAGCTATGAGCGAGGAGCAGACATTTTGCATCTGTTGACGAAGTAATCATCATGAGTTGAATATTCCATCCCAGTTACACAATTCCTGAAAGGGGTCCGATAGTGCTGATCTACAACGTTTTTGGACGACATATTGGGGTCAAGCGTGAAGGGGGGCGCTGGCTGGTATTTCGCGCAGATCTGACAGAACGAAAATTTTCCCGGCTTTACGACATTGCTATCCCGGACAATATGGCAGAAGACGAGATACCGGGCTGGCTGGGTGACATTTTCCATGAAGCAGCAACAGAGCGTCATCCTGATGTGAAACGTGTCGAATAGGGATCTACCAGATGCACGTTGCTCACTACAATGAGGGTTTACCACTAGTCCATCAATATCTGCTCCTGGCACGAAGCGGTCAGTTAACCGAGCCGGGCGTCAGCTGCAAGCGAACAGTGGAAGTTTGGAATCCATACTCACACTTGAAGTGTCCTGAGTCCTGAATCCTGAGGATCTGGGACTTAAGTAACCGGTTAATTCGACAAATACAGGCATTTAGGCCATTTCGGCGGCCATAACCATAAGGCCCTGAGAATAGAGTAAACTGCTCACTGCCGCAGCAATTAATATTTATGATTTGCAGAGCCCAGTGTTGTTAAATTGTGTAATAATAAATGCGCTCATGTTACTGACGCTTAAAGATAGATCACTATCGGGGAGCATGGGTCATTGCTAGCCGCGCGTCTGGGCATAACCTTCCCTGGAGATAAGTTATGCCTGATTACGTACATTTCTTTGCGTTTGGCCTGGTTGCGTTAGGAATGGTATTAACTCCTGGCCCAAACATGATCTATTTAATCTCTCGCTCCATTTGTCAGGGAAAAGGCGCTGGGCTTATTTCCCTGGGCGGCGTTGCGCTTGGATTTGTCTTTTACATGCTTTGTGCCGCATTCGGCATAACGGCGTTTGTGTTTGCCATTCCTTATGCCTACGATTTACTTCGTTTTGGCGGAGCCGCTTACCTTCTCTATCTCGCCTGGCAAGCTGTAAGACCCGGTGGAAACTCCCCTTTCTCCGTTAAAGAGATGCCGGTTGATGGCCCTAATAAACTATTTATGATGGGCTTCATTACTAATATCGCTAACCCTAAAATTGCCATCATGTATTTATCTTTGCTTCCGCAATTTATTCAACCAGACCATGGCAGCGTTCTAAGTCAGTCACTGGCCCTTGGATGTGTCCAAATCATTATAAGCCTGATGGTAAATTCCATTATTGTCCTCGTTGCAGGTTCAATAGCAGGGTTTCTTTCACGTCGTCCTTCATGGATAAAAGCGCAACGTTGGTTTATGGGTACTGTACTGGCAGGGTTAGCCCTGAAGATTGCTTGCGAGGCAAAGCGATAGTGATTGTTTCCCACTAATGAGCACATCACGACGTCAGCAATGTCCTCATATCACCCATGGGGACATTCACCTGAACTTGAACTGATCTGTTCCCCATTAAGTAACTCAGACTGTTGTTAGCAACTTCCGCTGCTGGAACGAAGCGGTCTGTTACTCAGTGACTGCGTGTTACACTCCGACAGCCACCTTCGAGTGTTATACAATCCTCTAAAGCTGGTGTCATAAAGAGTTGTGGCAACGAATTTTGCAATTCTTCGAAGTTGTCTTTAAGCGCTTACTTTTGCATCATGTTATGAATATGTTCCCAAAAGGAGTTGACACTGTGAGCCGAAAAAAAAGGATCGTCGTTGTCGGTGCCGGGATTACTGGCGCATCTATCGCATGGCATCTTGCCCACCTTGAATATGAGGTCACCATTGTTGAACAAGATATGCCTGCATCAGGTGCAACAGGTAGCGCGTTTGGCTGGCTGACCGGTGTGGTGAAAGATGATGCGACTGATGTGCTTCTCCGGCGCGCCGCAATTGCTGACTGGCACAGGCTGGAAGAAAAAATTCCCGAACTTCAGATTAACTGGAGTGGTGCGTTAAAGTACGGCGATACATCCGGGGACTTAATTAAGGATGAAAGCCTCCTTCATAATGCTGAAATAACCCAACTTGAGCCTGCGTTAGTCAATCCCCCCAAACAAGCCCGCTATGCTGTAAAAGACGGCGCTATCGATGCTCCTGAGGCGACACGTATCTTAGTGGAAAAGGCCTGTGAGAAAGGCGCAGTGCTGCAGACCCAAACAACCGTTTCGGGTTTTTGCATGACTAAAGGTAAGGTGACGGGAGTCCTGACTTCTCGGGGTAAACTGGATGCAGATTGTGTTGTACTGGCCTGTGGTACCGGGATTCCAGCCCTGACTGAGCGTACAGCCACTCAAGTTCCGATTTTGTCATCACCGGCAATGTTACTACGTTTTTGCAGTCCCCCAGCGCGTGGTCAATACGCTAATCTCGGGTGATGATATTGAGGTTCGGCATGCACGTAACGGGAATTTATTAGCAGCAGAAGATTACCCTGCAAGCGGTAACGTAAAAGAAACGGCGGTTTCTGCACAACTTGTGATAAGAGGCTCGCTTACGGGGGCGGAGTCGGCAGTTCTCATCAAGCACTCAGTAGGAGAACGTCCTGTCCCGCAGGATGGTTATCCAGTTCTTGGTTTTACTGATGAGAGCAAGAGCATATATGTTGCATCTATGCACCCTGCGGTTACTTGTGCTGCGACAATTGGCAGGCTCGTTTCTGAAGAATTACGCGACGGGCAGAACGATGAAATCTCTCAACATTACCGCCCATCTCGTTTCATATAATATTATTCATTTTATAAAAAATCTTTAAATCAATTTTCTACAATATTTTAATTAACCTCTGGAATTTACATTGAGCGCCAATTCCGCACATTGAGTCTTTTTTTTTGAGCAGGCGTGACAGGCTGCTATGAGCGAGGAACGGTCCTCGCAATGATTATTTATCTCCTTACTTGATGCCATAATTAGCAGGTAGAGACCTGACATAATCTGCAATCTCTCCATTGTAATAAGTCGCTATACTTTCAAAGACATCCGCTATATATTTTCGATTAACTTCATCAAGGGACTGAAGAGTTCCTGCAATACTTTCCTGCATCTCAATGGCTACATCAGGATTAATTAAGTTCTCGTCGGTAAATTCGAGTGCGATAGCTATATCAGCAATGACTTTAACTAATTGTATAGATTGTGAGGACATATGAACCTCTACTTATTTTTTGACTGGATCCCTGCGCATCAACTTAACATGAATTTAGCAACGTCTGCTCCTGGAACTGAACAGACCTTCATCTTCCAGCATTCTGAAGCTGCATTTGTTTTGACGGTGAGCGAGTAACAATGTGATTTGTTCATAGTGGGTCAAATAAATTATCCGCAAAGTGTGCTGCTCGGTTGATACCGGGCAGACAGTGATTCACTGCTGCCCGGCACATTATCTGCGTTATTCCCCTTTAATTTCTACCAGAGTGCCTTTGCGACGGGATGCGGAACCATCCGGAAGGAAAATATTGGTATAAGCGACACCATGGCGGAAATCGTCTACATGAACCACGTGCTGCCCGGCACGACGTGACCAGTAGATCATATAAACATCGTTGCCGATTGGGGTGACGGTGATGGGGACGATAGCAGTGTTTTTTCCGTCAGGAGAGGTGAAACGCATTTCCTGTGCCGAGGTAAAATCGAGACGGAATTTCTGATCGCCAAAATCAACGTTATATGATTTTCCGGCGGGTGAGAACTGAGCATGAGTGGCCTGTGGCACGTCATGCTCACCTGTACTTTCTGCAAATGCAGATCCTGCAATACCGGCAGAGAGTGCCAGTACGATCATGGCCGGAATAACGTTTTTTAACAGCATGTGAATTCCTCTGGTTTTTTTTGAAATAAAAAAAGATGCCGTTGAGGCACTGGAGAATCTTATACACAGTCTGAGGTAGCAGAAAAAGAAGGCACCTTCGGGTAACCTGGTTTCTTCAAAGGTACTTGCTAAAGAAGACCTGCACGTGGTTACAGGACGAATTTATATGTGGCATCCGTTCGGGGAAGTGAGGGTAGATTACTGGTATTTTCTCTGAAACAAAGGAAATATTTCTGAGGAATACTCACTGTTCGCGTTGAATGAGGAGTAGAAGGAAGTAATGTATAATCCAATCGTCACACTGTTTTCTAATGTGCTAAAACGAGATGACACAATGAAATTTGAAGACACTTTTTTAGTCGTGAGGAAAGATATTCGATTTTCACCTGCAACGGGCCGAACTGAACGATACCTTACTGCTGCGCCTATTAAAAAAGGGAATGCAGAGCGCTGGCTGAAAATAACAGCGAGCGCCCCATGACTCTCTGAAGCAACCTTATAAAGCACTGTGATGCCATCGTACGTTTTAGCACCGGCTGCACGCCATTAAGCAGTGAGCCTGCTTGCCGATTAGCGTGTTACGCTAACGTTTTCCAGTTTAACTGGACTTTCAGGTTTATCACCCACCTGCATCGCGAGAGGCACAAAGACGTTGAACTCTTGCAACCAGGCGAGTTTTGTACTGGTTTTCGGCAGCTTTCCATTCGTTTCATGGCACTCAACTGACAGATACTTCCCACTAAATTCAGGTGCAATGCTATTTGCGTCGCCTTCACCAGTTACGTCGCACCGTAGCGTTGCAGCCGTCACTTTCTTGTCAACATCGATACTGTCCCACTGCGCCTGATATCGCTGATTTTTCACTAACGGGAAATGCAGATCCGTCTGCAGCTTGCTCATCAGTGAAGCCCCATTACTGATGGACATAGTGAACTTCAGCTGCAGCTGATTGGCCAGCGTTAAACGTTGCACGGTCCAGACACTATAATCTTCCAGCTTGCGGATATAACCATCAGGCTGCACATCCAGATTGACTTTGACCTTCCCGAACAGGCTGACTTCGGTATAACGAATTTGTTTAAAGCGCGGCAGCGCCGATGGTTTAATTAATGCTTGTGCCTGCTGTTCAATTTCCGAAGAAAGAGGGTATTTATTTAGCCATTGAGGGTTGTTATTACTGAGGTCGGGCATTGCAGGCCCCATCAGTGTCGATGCTTTTTTATTAGTAGCAGGGACAAAGTTCCCTTCGGCAGTAAACGTTTTACCCGTGGGTAACTGGCAGAGCTGCTCAAAGAGTTTTGCCTTTTCAGGGCCAATATTGAAGCTACTCTTGCGGCGAACAATATCCGCAGTGATAAGTGAGTCCGTAACACGTCCCTCACTGTCAACGTTCATTGCCGCGACAGCATCACCCTGATGGGTTTTACAGTTATATGAGTAGTTTTCAATTTTTAATACCAGCGGCGCATCGTACGGGGGTTCCCAGATGATATCTGCAATGTCATATCCAATGCGTACCGATAACATATCGCCTTCACGCTGAATGCTATTGACATCCACAAGATCGGTAATGCCCGCTGTAGACGTGGCTGATAATCTTTCCCACCGCGCTTCCTTTATCGGAAGCTGGCAAATCTTGTGGACAGCATCAGGCGTCATCTGCCTGTCATCCTGTGCAGGTGCATAGCGAAAGTAGCTTTTGCCGTAATAACGAGCTTTGGTAAATCCCTCTTCATCCAGTAAATCCTTGTACAGAAGCTCGGCCTTGCCCTGCTTACAATCAACGGATCGCCATTGCTGAGCCACTTTTCCATTATCGAAGTTTATCGATGTCATGTAATTGACACGATCCTGAATTCTGAAGACTGACAAAGGGTTAGTGCCATCATCTGTCGCTGATGATTTATCTGCAGCCTGAACAAAACTAAACGGCATGAGAGAGAGAAAGAGAAGTGGCCGCATTAACGGGTGTACGCTGTACATACATGTTCCTTCATATATTGATTAAGACATAAAGTATCGGCACCAAAGCGTAAATTTTTACCCCTACAGATATAGAGAACTTGCCACGCACGCGCGAAAAGTGCCTGGCCCGAGTGACCGAAACACTCAGCGTTTAAGAGCCGCCAGGATTGTGGCTTCCATTTTTTCCGGGGTGGTGAAGGGCGCAAAACGTTTAAGCGGTTTGCCGTCGCGCCCGACCAGGAACTTCGTAAAATTCCATTTGATTCTCCCACCCAGTACGCCAGGCAATTCCTGTTTAAGGTAACGAAACACCGGGTGAGCGGCGCTGCCGTTGACTTCCACTTTTTCAAACATCGGGAAACTCACGCCGTAGTTGATGTGGCAGGTCCGGGCGATGTCATCGGGGCCGCCGGGTTCCTGTTTACCGAACTGATTGCAGGGGAAGCCCAGCACCACCAGCCCCAGGGCGGCATACTTTTTATAGAGCACTTCAAGGCCTGCGTATTGCGGCGTGAAACCACACTGGCTGGCGGTATTGACCACCAGAACCAGTTTGCCCGCGTAGTCGGCCATCGCGATGGGCTGGCCATCAAGGCGGGTGGCGGTCAGTTGATGAAAGGTGGTCATGTTGCAATCCTTAGAGAAGAACCCGTTCACCGTCGGCAATGCTGCCGGGCGCACGGCGTGTGGCCTGAGTCGGTAGAGGAGGGCGACGGCACCCCTCTTGTCTTGTTCGTGCGATTTAATCCTGGGCGATACCTGTTGGCAACATCAAACGCAAAGCACAACAAACGCCAGGAATAACCGCCGGGTGCGGGTGCTGTCATCCAGACATCCTATGGCTGCACTGAGTAATACCCTTTCAATGCCGCTGTATTTGTATATCGTTGAACCGGGACGTTCATCACCGCACTCATTATGAGAACATTATGCGCGAGAAAAGCAGAGCCTTTCGTCTTCTTCACGAATCCGGGAAAACCTTCGTCATTCCTAACCCATGGGACGCTGGCACCGCCAGAATACTCGAAAAAATGGGCTTCAGCGCCCTTGCCACAACGAGCGCAGGTCTCGCGTTTTCGTTAGGCGTCGCTGAAGGCCAGGTCTCCTGGCAGCAGGTCATGCAGCATTGCCGGACCCTCGTCGCAGCGACTGCTTTGCCCGTGTCCGCCGATCTCGAAAAAGGGGCCGGAGACAGCCCGGAGAGTGCTGCACAAACCATAAGAATGGCGGCGGAGGCCGGGCTGGCAGGTTGTTCTCTCGAAGATTACACCGGCCAGCCAGCGACGCCTGTTTTCGATTTGAGTCTCGCGGTTGAGCGGATCGCGGCGGCAGCAGAATCACGCGATATGCACGATCCTGACTTTGTTATCACGGCGCGGGCGGAGAATTTCATGTGGGGTAAGACCGATCTCGATGACACCATCCTGAGGCTTCAGGCGTTCGAAAAAGCGGGGGCGGATGTTCTCTATGCCCCCGGCATTCAGAGCCTGTCGATGATTAAAACGCTCTGCGCGTCGCTGCAAAAACCGGTCAATGTGGTGATGGGATTGCCCGGAAATCTCTACAGCGTTGATGAACTCTCTCAGGCCGGCGTGCGGCGCATCAGTGTGGGCGCCTCAATGGCCCGGTTCGCCTATGGCGCCTTTGTTCAGGCGGCACAGGAGGTCAGGGGCGAGGGCACGTTTTCTTATGCAAAAGAGGCCATCGGTTTTTCAGCGCTCGAGGCCTTCTTTCGAAAAGAGTGAACCCTCATTATGCCTTGTCAAAATTAGCTGGAGAAGTTGGGGCAATTATGGATAGCCTACCCTTAGCTATCTGTAGGCAGTTCCCTGGGATAGAAGCACGTTAACTTGAGGCAATAAAAAAGGAGGTGATCAAAGCTTTGAATTGAGCATCGAGATTGGTGGATGAAATTCCAACAATGAGAAAAGATTATATTTCTCAAAATCAAAAACCCGAGTTTTACAGGGGGTAATGTTATTTTTTAATATCCTAAATTGCCTATTTCTCTTTTTAAAGCCGCTTGTAATAGTCCTTTTGCATAATTACGCATGAGTTTATCTTCTTCATTTAGTCTGTTGATTACACCATGTACTATTTTAGACCGTATGGTGTAAATTTTACAAAAGGCTTCTTTTATTTTTCTTCTTTGAGTTATGTTTTTACCAATAAGATATGCGCATCGGTCAGCAAGCATTTTCGTTAAGCCACCTTGATCTTGATCATCTCCAAATATAGCTTCCAGCCCCATGCAGATTTGAAGAAAAGCCATCGTGTCATCTTCATTATATGATGAATTCATATACCACCCTATAGCCATCCTTATACGTTTGGCCTCACTGGACTGGTCCTCTATTAAATGGCTGATAATATTGCCGATGTATTCTATTATCACTCCGGGATTGTCAGGTTGATTGGCTTTTAATTCTAAAGAGCTTATGTATTTTGAAATGGAAAGCGGAAGGGATTCACTAAATGATTCGAGCGGGAAGTGATTGTCCGTTATAGTGGCGCTATATTTTTTGATAAGATGTTTGTCGTATATTCCAGATAAACCAAGTGCCACCTCTGGATTGTCGTTCATGTTTTCTTTGGCAGCGACTAAACCTTGTTCAGTTATGAAAAACAAGAATGTGTTCACATCGTTAATGTACTCCTTGAGAAAGTCGCTTTTGGTATAAGGAGAGTATAATCCCGCGCCATAAAACTCTACCTCTATTTTAGTTTTTTGTCTGCTGCCGAACAATCCTAAATCAAGTTGCGGTGAACGAACTCTCCTTAATTTTATATTTTTGTTTTTTAAATTTTCAGGGAGGTCTAATTCTCCAAACTCAAAGGCTACAGTATAAGTGGATGGGCACTTTAAATATGCATCGTAAAGGAACTCTATGAGTTCATCTCTTTCCTTTTGTGGCATCTCATCAGTTGAATAATCAATTTCTTTTTCTAAAATGTATGTATAGTAATAGTTGACTTTGTGGTAATAATTTATTGTGCACTGAAAGCTGTTTATTTTTGTTTTTTCTTTTCGTTTGTTAAGTTCAGTCGCAATAGCTTCAAAATACTCAGGTGCGAAATTTAAATGGGGGACTCGTTTCTGAATTCGTGTTATAGCAATTAATTCAGCGATGATTTTTTTCATTTTTTCACTTGACTTTTGGTGTATGATATTTTTTTTGCATTTTTATGTTTTAATTCTTTATGGAGAACATTTAAGAAGAATTTACAGAGAGCACGTGTATTGCTAAATGTATTGCAACTTCTATTCAGACACAGACCTTGTAAGCTTTTTTTCTATCTCAGTCAATCATATACATTCTAGATTGACTCATGTAGCCGAAGCACTAAGCTTCACGCTTCAGTGGCCATACGATTACCATCGTGCAACGTTGTCAAACTCATATGCGCCGTCTGGCTTCAGTCTTTGCTCCCTTAGGTTTTTCAGGTCTCTATTTTGCAACACAGTGTACATTGCCAGGTGCTGTGTGACTTACCGTGCTCGCGCTCTATCTTCTCGCGATGCCACTGATTTACGTCAGCCCCCGGACGTCAGCAAAAAGCGAGTATTAAAGGACAAACTCAGGGGGAGCAGGGCTTAACGGTGCTTAATCGTGTTCACCTTTGCATCGAGCAGCGTTTTTTTTCCGACCACGGCACTGGGCTGGCGGCCAAAATAGCGATAAAACGCCACGCTGAAGTTATTTGCATGGCGATAGCCGACCTGCCAGCCCGCCTGCGCGACCTGATAGCCCTGTTCCAGCAACTGGTGGGCCTTTTCCATACGCATCTGCAACAGCATCTGGCCTGGAGTGGTATTGAAGCGCTGATTAAACCCCTGCTTAAGCTTGTAATCGCTCAGCCCCACCGCCATCGCCAGCGTGCTGAGCGAAAAAGGCTCGTTGAGATGCGCGAGCATCCAGTCGCGGGCTTGCTCCAGCTGCCGATCGTCCCTCGGATGCAGCGGTCGCTCCCGCACCTCTTGTAACAGATGCCGGTGTTCAGCCAGCAGATTCAGCGCATTGATGTGCAACATCAGCGCGTCATCGCCCTCACGCTCGAGCCGCTCCAGCAGCAGCGTCGTTGCCCGGCTGTAGGGGGTAAAAGCATGATTGACCACCATACCGGTGGCAAAGAGCCGGTTGCTGACGTCCTGCCCAAGATAGCGGGTGGCACTGTCGGCGCTCAGCAAAAGCCGCAGCTGTCCGACCTGCTCGCCTGCCAGATAGCGGCGTTCTCCCTGGCTGCCGTGAAAGCTGGTAACGGTAAGCTGGCCTGCGGTAAAAACGGTCTCGCTGCCGTCGCACCCGTGAAAAGAGGAGCGCCCGACCAGACCAAAAGTCAGCACCAGCATCGGGCAATCGTGCGGGTTGCGGGTCTCTTCAATTAATGGCCGTAGCGGCTGATAGTGGGAGCGGGCAACGGTAAAACCGTCGGCCACCGGGCTGAAACGGGAATGGCAGTGGCCCACCGTCGCAGGCAGCATACGGATATTGCCCTGTTGTTCGGCATCTTCCGCCGTCAGTCGATAGCTTTGTGTGCCCTGAAAAGCCTTCATCATCACCGTCTCCGTTTCGCAGACGAAAATCACCGCCTCGCATACAAACGAGGATAATAACCATTCTCATATACAGATACCATAGTTGCCGATCTCGCGCTATTGACACTCGATGAGGATGAGAATGACAAGACCTTACTGGGGACTGCTGCTGGCGGCTCCTGGCATGGCGGCCTTCGCCGCTGACATGCAGAACGAAAATCAGATAGTGGTCACCGCGACCAAAACCGCACTACCCGCTGTGCAGGTACCGGCGTCGCTGTCCGTTGTCTACGGTGAAGATCTCGACGCGCGTCGCGTGGATGAGGTCAGCCAGCTAGCCACGATGACGCCGGGCATGGAGTTTCAGCCCTGGGGGCAGGCAGGCACCAATCTGGCGGTGGTGCGCGGCATCACCGGGAGCGGCAGCGGATTTAACTCAGCGGTACTGCTGAGCGAGGACGGGGTACCGCTGCTGGCCGGGCAGGGGTTTGATAACAACTTTCTGGACGTTGAACGCGTGGAGATCCTGCGTGGGCCGCAATCCTCGCTGTACGGGCGTAATGCCGAAGTCGGGGTGATCAACGTGGTGACCCGCACGCCGGATGACAATCAGCGTGTTGATCTCTCAGCCATTGCAGGCAGCCGCCAGCGTCAGCAACTGCGCGGCAGTATCAGCACGCCGCTGGTGGAGGAGAAGCTGTATGCCACCGTTGCAGGCGAATGGAAATCGCAAAATGGCTACGTCGATAATACCGCGACCGGCGGCAAGGCCGACGACCGCGAGCGTAACAACGCGCGTATTGTGCTGCGCTGGACACCCACAGAAACCGACGATATCCGCCTTCGCTACAGTCAGCAGCGCTACCATGACGGCGGCTCTCAGTGAGGCCCGGCGGCCAGCACCGACAGAAAAGTCAGCAGCGGCACCGACTCATGGAACCACTCACAGGCCAGCGTGCTCTCGCTGGACTATCGTCATCAGCTGGATAACGGCTGGCAGTTTAGGTCAATCAGCGCCCGCACCGAGGTTCTCGACCGCATCCAGCAGGATACTGATTTCAGACAGCCGGATACGTTGCATATGCAGCGAGACAACCAACTCACCACGCTTTCCCAGGAGTTTCGTCTGCAGGGCGAGGGCGACAGCCACCGCTGGCTGGCCGGGGTGTATGTCGATCGCGATGACAATGACTTCCGCTTTGTGCAAAAGCTGCCGCTGATGACCACTGAAATGCGCAACGCGCAGCGGGGCAATACCCAGGCGCTGTTCGGTGAGTGGACGCAAATGCTGGGCGGCCCGTGGAGCATGACGCTGGGTGGTCGCATTGAACGAAGCGACATCGAAATTTCCCCGACGGGCGAGGGCAAACGCAGCGCCAGCTGGCATAACGTCTCGCCGAAGGTCGCGGTGCAGTATCAATGGCATCCCAATCTGCAAACCTATGCAAGCTACAGCCAGGGGTATCGGGCGGGCGGCTATAACCTGTTTTCACCTGTCACCGATTACCGGCGCTATAACCCGGAAAAGGTGCACGCATGGGAGCTGGGCGTCAAAGGGGTGTCCGATGACCGCCGTCTGCGCTACAGCAGCGCCGTCTATTTAATGGACATCGACGATATGCAGGTCCAGCAGGTCGTACAGGCGGGCGTGGTGTACATCAGCAATGCGGCAAAGGCACGTTCAACCGGCTGGGAGCTGGAGGCAGATTACAACCTGCTGCCTGAACTGCGCCTGCAGGGCTCGCTTGGCCTGAACCACACCCGCTTCGAAAGCTACCGTGATGGCAGCAACGATTATGCGGGCAATCACAACACCTTCGCCCCGGACGCCACCGCCAGCCTGGGTCTGCGCTACGACCACCCGAGCGGCGCTTACGGCCTGTTGCAGTGGCACGGCGTCAGCCAGAGTTTTCTGGATGCGGGCAACCAGTACCGTCAGGCCGGTTACGGGGTAGGGGATCTCACCCTGGGATACATGTGGCGTGAGTTCGACGTCTCGCTGTATGTCGATAACCTGACTGATAAAGAGTATGACGCGGTGGGCTACCTGAATGGCAGCGTTCGGATCTACAGCCCTCCGCGTGAATTTGGCCTCAAAGTGAGCTACAAACTATGACGTTCCCTGTCTCCATGATTGACCGCCTGGCCGCTGAAAGCGTACTGGCCGATAGCGTCCAGCTGGCGCTGCAACACCATCTGTTCGACCTTTTAGCCACCCCGCTCAGTGCAAAACAGCTGGCGGAGACGCTGGGCTGGCATGCCGAGCCGACCGCTCATCTGCTGGAGCTGCTCTGGAGCTTCCGCTTGCTGGATCGCCAGCAGGAAGGGGCCGCGCTTCATTACAGCAGCGCCAGTGCTGTGCGTCCTTATCTTTGCCAGGACGGCGAGCGATATATGGGCGATGCGTGGCGCTATCGTTTGCAGGCGCTGCGCGGGTTCGGCCAGCAGCTTAACGACATGCTGACCCAGCCGCTGCCCGCGTACAGTGAGCAACTGGCGCATGATGCCGCCTGGGCCGCCGCCGCCAGGGCGCAAATCGCCCAGGAACAGCGGGCGCTGACGGCCGATACCGCCTGTGCGATAGCGGAGACGGTTGCGCCGTTTCACCGCCCGGCCAGAATGCTCGATATGGGCGGTGGGCCGGGGCTGGTCAGCGCGGCGCTGGCGCAACGCTTCCCGCAACTGACCGGTGTGGTACAGGATCTGCCGCTCACCGCCGGGGTTGCACAAAGCCATCTTCAGGCTGCCGGGGTGAGCGATCGTTTTAATGCGGTCAGTGAACTGGCTTCAGACGACCGGTTCGACATTATCTGGTGCTCCTCTTTCCTGCACTTTGTTGCCTCTCCGCTGCAGACGCTGGCCGGGCTGTACCGGCGGCTGAAGCCGGGCGGGGTGCTCATCAGCGCGCATGCACGGCTGGCTGACGACCCGCAGCAGGTCAGCCAGGTGCTGCCCTTTTTCCTGCCGCTACTCCTGCGCGGGAAGCATGTTTTCCACCACGACCAGATGGCGCACATGCTGGCTGAAGCGGGTTTTCGCGTGGAGGATCGCGGTGAGCACGCCTTTCCGATGGCACCTCTTCATGTTCACTGCGCCTGGCGGGGGGACGACGCATGAATCGGGCGTTACTCCAGTTCCTGTTTTTCTGGTTTAACGTCAGCCTGACGTTGCCCGCCACCTGGCTGTTGCTCGGCCTGCCGATGATCCTCCATCAGCAGGGCTGGAGTGGCCAGGAACTGGGGCTGTTCCAGCTGGCGGGGCTCCCGGCGGTGATCAAATTGTGGCTGGCGCTGCCGGTTGAGCGCGGGCGGGTGTTTCGTCAACGCTATAAAAGCTGGGGAAGTCTGCTCTGGCTGGGGCTGGGGCTGTTGTTTGCGCTGCTCAGCCAGTTCGACCTGCAACAAAACAAAAGTCTGCTGTTTGCCCTGTTGCTGTGCTGTAGCCTGCTGCTGGCCTGGTGTGATGTGCCGGTCAACGCCCTGGCCATTGCGCTTTTTCACCGCAGCGAGCAGGTACGCGCAGGCAGCGTGCGCGCCGTCGCGCTCTTTACCGGGGCGGTGGGTGGCAGCGGCATCATGCTGCTGCTCTGGCAGCATTATGGCTGGGCGGTGCCCTGTCTGTTAATGAGCGGCGCGGCGCTGCTTTGTGCGCTGCTGCTGAGATTGCTGCCCGAGCCGCCAGCAGGTGAATATCGACGCATCGAGGTCATGGGATTTTTCCGCCAGCCGGGCGCAAAGGGCTGGTACCCGCTCTGCCTGCTGGCGTTTCCTTTTCTCGGCAGCGGCTGGCTCTGGCTTAAACCGCTGCTGCTGGACGCGGGTATGCCCGTGCAGCAGGTCATTATGTGGGTCGGCGTGGGCGGGAGCGTGACCGGGGCCGTGGTCAGTTGGGTCGGTGCACGCTGGCTGAACCGGCACAACGCCAGTGTAGCGCTCCCCGGCTGGCTGGCGTTTGCTGCACTGTCTCTGCTATTGCTGGCGGCAGGGGTATCGCTCAAATTCTCCGCCACGATGCTATTGATCATCTCAACGTTGATGGCCGCCGCGATTGGAGGGCTATCCGCGCTGATGTTTATGCTGATGATGGTGTTCAGCCGGGAGGACACCAGAGCGGTGGATTACGGCATCCAGGCCAGTCTGTTTACCCTTTCACGCCTGAGCGTTCCGCTGTTGAGCGGGCTGTTGCTGGACCGATTTGGCGGCGGCGTGATGCTGACAGTGTTGTCACTCTGTACGCTGGCCGTGGCGATGTATGCCTGGCAGCAGCGCAGGCTGCTCGCTACCAGGCTGGTGGAATCGTAAGGTGTTGATACTTGCGTCAGTAGAAAACCAAACGACAGACTGTACTGTCTCGTTTTAGCGAAGGAGGGACATTGAGAGTCAAATCAACTTTCAACTTTTCTGACTCTTAATGTCCTGAGCAGCAAATCATACAAACTATCCACAGCAAAAGAGCCCTGAGAGGCACGACTTCTGAACAATGATACTTCCATAGGTTCGAGGGGCCCCAAAAGATGTTCACTGCCAAGAATTTGCAGATGAGTTGGCACGCTGCACAGAGTCAGAACCGCAACAGCCAGGCCACTTTCCACTGCGGTAATCTGTCCTGACAGGCTGGAACTGTTATACACCACCTTATATCTTCGTCCCTGGAGCGCTAATGAATTGATAGCACTACGTTTAGCAAGACTTGTACTTTCATAAACCGCAATCGGTAATGGATCCCGCCTCCAGACCTCAAACTGCGGAGAACCTACCCACACCATCGGCTCATAAAATAATAACGCTCCCTGACTGGGGTGTTCCCGGGAGACTAGCGCCAAATCGAGATCGCCAGCCTCAACGCGGGGAATTAATGCAGTTGATTGCTCACAACTCAGTTCGATCTCGACTGACCCAAAGTTAGGCGCAAATCTCTTCAAAGCAGGAGTAAGGTATTTTGCTGCATAGTCATCCGGGACACCCAGACGAATTCGCCCTGTCAATTCCTTACCGTGAAATGCTGCTTGCGTTTCAGCATGAAGGTCGAGCATCCGTCGGGCATACCCCAGCAGTTTTTGTCCTTCAGACGTGAGTTGATGTTGACGTGGACCGCGAAGTAAAAGCTGACACCCTAATGCGGATTCCAGCTTTTTAAGCTGCATGCTGACCGCAGACTGCGAACGATGGACCTCAGGTGCCGCAGCCGAAAGCGACCCCGCATCGACTACCGCAACAAAACATTTGAGCCAGTCCATCTGGAGATCTTGATAATGCACCTTTGAGCCTTGTATTCGATTATCAAATAATAAAATCAATTATTATGCGTTTTTATCGATTACTCAACACTGCCATAGTGACTCCCTGTTTGCTTTCACTGTTTGGAAGGTCATGAGGTCCCAGATGACGTATCACGAGCCCGATTTATCTCAACTTAATCATTCATTGATATGGTCGGGTTTTCGGCAACTTATTCCGGTTTCGCTATTTGTCGCTGTTTTTGGTGCCGCTTTTGGACTGGCTGCATCGCAAAAAGGGATGGACCCGACGTCGGCGACAATAATGAGTTTTCTGGTTTTTGCCGGTTATGCTCAATTTGCCGCGTTAGATCTCTGGGCGTCTCACGTTCCGGTATTAACGCTAATGGCCACCGTTTTTGCCATTAATGGCAGGCATCTTCTAATGGGGGCCACTCTATATCCGTGGTTGCGCTCTTTAACACCTGCCAAACGCTACGGGATCATGATGGTCGCATCTGATGCTAACTGGGCTATGTCCATTCATGCATTTAGCAGGGGAAGAGCGGGACTGGGAGTACTCTTTGGTGGCGGTCTTGCGCTATGGCTTTTTTGGGTAGTCGGTACCATAGCAGGGCTTTATTTCGGTCGTGCTGTACAAGATCCCAAAAGCTATGGTCTTGATATGGTAATGGGGTGTTTTCTCCTTTCTATGGTATTCGAAGGGGAAAGAAACTTGAGAATGTTTATTATCTGGGCCGTCGCGGCAGGTGCATCGCTGATAGCGTATAAATGGTTACCAGAAAATAGTCATGTGATCACGGGAGCCCTCGCCGGAGGCATCACTGGAATTATCATGAGTGAGAAGAAATGAGCATTGAAACGGTAGGGATGGGACCACTGATTATTATAATTATTATGGCCCTGGTCACTCTTGCCACCCGGTGGGGCGGTGTATGGATTATGTCTTTTGTTCCTTTTAATAACAGAATAAAAGCCTTTATTCAGGGCATGTCAGGCTCTGTTCTCGTCGCGATTTTAGCCCCCGTGGCTCTTACAGGCGACAAGGGCGCTCAGATGGCATTATTGAGCACTGCTATTGTGATGCTGGTTTTTAAAAGGCCGTTGATTGCTATTACCTTTGGGATTGTCGTTTCAGCCCTGGTCAGATATTTTTAATCGTACTGAGCTAATCCTCCGATAAATTTAAGCGAGTGCTATGAGTTTAAAACCACGAACGATCGTTTTAATTCCCGGATATATGCTGAATGGATTGCGTTAACGTGACTTCCTGTGCGCTTATGCAGTACTAATTCGCATAGCTAACTTCGTAACGATAATGTCAGCCGTTTGTGCCTCAGATAAACGCGCTTAACATACATCGTCCTGCCTGAATTAAATTCATGCGCAATTCATTGACTGTGCACTGATTTATCCAAAAAAATGGCCTTACTCTCCGTGGCGTAGAGGGTTTACCGATCAGGACGCTCTTGGTGACAGTGTAACGTAATACCTTACCCACATCGCCGTTTCGGCGTTCATGCAGCATTCACTTCAGGGCAGAATCAGGGCAGAAAATGAAAAGACGTTATGTGGTAGCAGATGTATTTACCGATACCCCCTTTGTTGGCAACCCGGTTGCTGTCGTGCTGGATGCCGAGGGGATGCGCAGCGAACAAATGCAGCAGATTGCGGCGGAATTTGGCTACAGCGAAACCACCTTTGTGCTGCCGCCCCAGGACGCTGCACACACCGCGCGGGTGCGGATTTTCACGCCGACGCGGGAAATTCCCTTTGCCGGTCACCCAAATGTAGGGACGGCCTTTGTGCTGGCGAGTTATGCCGCGCTAAGCGGTGAAACACTCCCCGAAACCTTGCTGTTTGAGGAGGATGCCGGGCTGGTGCCGGTGAAACTGCTCAAAGAGAACGGCATAACCACTGGGGCCGAGCTGCTGGTGCCGGAAGCGCTCTCCTGTCGCTCCCAGGTCAGCCCGGAGCAGGTTGCCGCGTGTTTATCTCTGGATGCAAAACACATTAATACCCGTGTTCATCCGCCGCTGGTGGCCTCGGTGGGGCTGCCGTTTCTGATAGTGGAGCTGGATTCCCGCGATGCGCTTCGCCGCTGCATTCCGAATTTACAGGGCTTCCGGGCGATTCTGCCGCTGGACGGTGCGGTCTCTGTCTATGCCTACACGCTGGATACGCAGTCTGATGCGCAGTGTGATGTGCAGGCGCGAATGTTCACGCCGCGTATGACCGAAGATCCGGCAACCGGCAGCGCGACGGCGGCAATGACGGCGCTACTGGCATCACTTCACGGCAAGAGCACACTTGCGTTGCGCGTAAGTCAGGGCGTGGATATGGGCCGGGCAAGTATGCTGTATTCCGGGTTTGATGCCTCGTCCGGCACGCCCGTGGTACGGGTCGGTGGCAAGAGCGTGATGACGATGGAAGGGACGTTTACGCTGTAACGTGGAAGCGGGTTGAGCTATCTCTCTCCCTCTAAACAGGGAGAGGATGTTAATCGAGCCCGTCCGTTAACGCGCTCTGAGCAGCGGTAAAATCTGGTTTTCTGTCAGCGGGGCGAGCGGCCTGGTGGGGGCCAATCCGTCATGCCACCAGATAATCTCCTCAATTTCTGCGGCGGGGGAAAACGCCGTTTGCGTCGTCTTGATCATAAAGACTTCTGCCAGCAGCGCTGTGTCCGGTTCGTTGATGGCCATATCGGAGAAACGGGCAACAGAAATCGGGTTCAGGCCGCGAATATCAAAATTCAGCTCCTCTGCAAGTTCACGTTGCAGGGCCTGCAACGGCGCTTCGCCGGGTTCGATTTTGCCACCGGGCTGCATGAAATGCGTCGTACCGCGTTTTCGCACCAGCAGGCACTGACCCGCATCATTGGTGATCACCGCCGTGGCGAGGTGAAGCGTTTGCTTGATTGTCATAAGATTTTCATTCCTTCGTTGCACCACCGGGCCAGTAGTGTTCATCCGGCAGGGAGCGCGCGCCGAATATCGCCTGGCCGACGCGAACCACCGTTGCGCCTTCTTCGATAGCAATTTCAAAATCACCGGACATCCCCATCGACAGTTCACGGGGCAGGTAGCCACCGGGGGCGATGTCGCACAGTCTGTCGCGCAGTTCACGCAGGCGGACGAAACACGCCCGCACGCGTTCAGCGTCCTGCGTAAATTCTGCGAGCGTCATTAAACCCTGGACCCGCAGGGAAGGAAAGCGCGTGAGGTGTAGCAGGAAATCCTCAAATGTCATTGGCGGGGAGCGTTGTCACCCGCGTTGGACTTCATTCATGTGGTGAATTAGTATTGTCCCAGGCTAATAATTTATTTGTCATAGATCAATGAACATAAGCGGCAAAACCTCAGGCGAAATTTTTGAACAGATCCGGGCGCAGGTGCAGTCTGGCGAGCGTGCGCCGGGCGACGCGTTGCCGCCAATGCGCGACCTGGCACAGGCGCTTGGTGTCAACCGTAACACGGTGGCGTCAGCCTATAAGCGCCTGCTCGATGCCGGGCTGGCCGAGAGCAAAGGGCGCAATGGCACGGTTGTCCGTGAGTTTTTGCAACAGCCGGTGCAGGAAGGCGGCACGCCAGGCATCGCGTTGCTGGACCTTGCGGACGGCAACCCGTCGGCTTCCGTGGTGGCAGAACTGCTGCCAGAGACATTCACGGCAAAAATAAAACCGCGTCTGTATGGTGAACCTGCCGTCAGTCGCGAACTGGAGGCCGCCGGGCGCAGCTGGCTCGATGCGGATCTCACCCAGCCTTATGAACTGAACCTCACCCACGGTGCCGTCGATGCCGTCGAGCGGTTGCTTTCCAGTTACCTGATTGCGGGCGATCGCGTGGCGGTGGAAGACCCCTGTTTTTTGAGCAGCATCAGCACGCTGAAAAATAACCGTCTGGTGGCGGCAGGCGTGTCGATGGACGAAGAGGGCATGCAGGTGGAGGCGCTGGCGAGGCTGCTTGCCTCCGGGGTGCAGGCGGTGATTATCACACCCCGCGCCCATAACCCCACCGGCTGGGGCCTCAGCGCCGGGCGCGCCCGGGCGATTCGCGCCTTGCTTGAACAGTACCCACAGGTGCTGGTGATTATCGACGACCACTTCTCACTGCTGTCCACTGAGGATTACCACCACGCTCTCCCGCCAAGCACCCGGCGCTGGGCGCTGATCCGCTCGACTTCTAAATTTCTCGGCCCGGATTTGCGTCTCGCTTTTGTTGCCAGCGACCGGGAGACGGCGCTGCGCTTGCAGCAGCGGCTTAACCCTGGCACCAACTGGGTGAGCCATATACTGCAGGACATCGTCGCGGCGAGCATGACGTCGCCGGGCATGACGCAGGGCGTGAACCACGCCAGAGCCTACTACCAGCAACAGCGCCAGCAGCTTGTTGATGCACTGGTGCGCCACGGCGTGCCGGTTTCCGACAGGCACGACGGCCTGAATGTCTGGGTGCCACTGCAAACAGACAGCAGCCCGGTCGTGATGCAGCTCGCCACCTTCGGCTGGCTGGTGCGCGGCGGTGAAATTTTTGGCCTTAATCAGGTCTGCCACGGCTTGCGCATCACGGTTTCAGTACTGGATGCGACCACGCGGGAAAAGCTGGCAAAGGCGCTTTCAGATATCTTACGGGTGGACGCTTAACTCACCCTTGTTGCACTGCTTCGGCGGGAACGGCTTACTTTTTGGAGTTTATTGATGCGCGTACATTTCATCGTACATGAGAGTTTTGAGGCACCGGGGGCCTATGAAATCTGGGCACAGCAGCAGGGGCACTCCGTCAGTTATTCACGGGTCTATGTCGGTGATGCGCTGCCTGCCAGCGTAGATGAGATCGATTTTCTGATCGTGATGGGCGGGCCACAGGACCCGGATACGCCGCAGTCGGCCTGCCCGCATTTCGATGCCAGAGGCGAGCAGGCGGTCATTGCCGCTGCTGTCGCCGCCGGGAAAGTGGTGCTCGGCATTTGCCTGGGCTCGCAGCTGATCGGCGAGGCGCTGGGGGCGAAGTACGATCACAGCCCGGAAAAAGAGATTGGCAAATTCCCCATTACGCTCACCGATGCAGGCCAGCGCCACCCGCTGTTCAGCCATTTTGGCCGCACGCTGGACGTCGGACACTGGCATAACGACATGCCGGGGCTGACGGCGCAGGCGCAGATCATTGCCTGTAGCGAGGGCTGCCCGCGCCAGATCGTGGCCTACTCCGACCGGGTGTTTGGTTTTCAGTGTCACATGGAGTTGACTCCTGAGGTGGTGGAATTACTGATCGCCCACTCGGAAAAAGACCTCAGCCGCGCCGTCGAATACCGCTTTGTCGATACCCCGGCCGTGCTGCGCACACACGACTACAGCGAAATGAATGCCGCCTTGTGGACCTTCCTCGATAAACTGGCCGCACACTACATCAGCTAAGTTTCTGACAGGTTTTCGTTCCCTTTCTCACCCGGAGAGGGAACATGAGCCCCGCGCTCAATCTTTCCCCACCTGGCTTGCCACGTTATTCCTCCATTCAGTCACGCCCTTACCAAACCAGCATTCATTCCAGAACTGAATAGTTTCACAGAACAATTACGTTGACAGGTTTCAGTGATGCGATCAAAACTAAACCGTACAGTTCACATGTGTGTGAATCTGATGCTTCTTACGAAGGGCATGGCGCCAGGCGCGGCCCAAAACCACAACGAAAGGATGTAGACATGAAGACGTTAAGGCAGGTCAGTGGGTGGGTGGTTGTCGGGGTTGCTTTACTGCTGGCCGGATGTGCCGGGCATGAGCCCGTACGCTACAGCGGCATCGACTCGGCGGCAAAACTTACGCAGAACACCGAGGATAACGCCGATCGCATGCCGTGGCAGTATTCACCTCAGGTCGACTGGCGCAAATACGACAGCATCATCATTGACCCGGTGACGATTTACCAGGGGCGCGACGGGCAGTTTAACGACATGGCGCAGGCCGACCGCCAGACCCTTGCTACCCATATGCAAGAGGCGTTCAGCAAAGCATTGAGCACCCGCTTTAAAACGGTCAGCACGCCTGCCGCCCACACGTTGCGCCTGAAGCTCACGCTGACGGGGGCCGACACCACGCCGCAGGTGGTGGGCACCTTTACCAAGTTCGATCTGGCGGGCGGCCCCTATAACATCGTGCAGTCGGTGCGAGGCGGCAGGGGGCTGATGAGCGGCTCGGTGGATTACGCCGTTGAAATCTACGACGCTAACAGCCACGAACTGCTCAAGGCCTACGTTGCTCACCAGTACCCGAACGCGATGAACATTTCTGCCAGCATTGGCTCGCTGAGTGCCGCTGAAGTGGGCATCGATAAAGGCGCGGAAGACCTGGCGGAGATGTTCAGGTAGCCACCGCGACCTCAGGTTCAGCCGGGGCCTTAACTTCTCCCGGCTGACATTTTCCTCGTGCATCACCTCGTGGCGATTCGATGTTATGAAGACATTCCCGCATCTGACCATCTGCCCGCACTGCGACAGTGTTTACCAGACACTGCCCTGTGCGCCGGGCGACATCGCGCTGTGCCAGCGTTGCTACGCCGTACTGTGGCGTGGACCACGGCGCGTGCCCGCCCACGTGTTGCCGCTGATATTGACGGCGGCCATCACGTTATTGCTGGCCTGTCTCTTTCCGGTGATGTCAGTTGGATTTCACGGCATGACGAATGACATCACGTTGTGGAATGCGGCATGGGCGCTGGCGGCAGACGATGGCAACCTCATCATGGCGCTCGGTACCGTTTTCCTGCTGGTTGTAGCACCCTTTTTACAGATAACCCTCACGGCCTGGCTGCTGAGTTTTGCGCGATTCGGGCGCGCAGCACCGGCGTTTGTTTTCAGCATGAAAGCGCTGAAATGGCTGCATCCCTGGAGCATGGTGGAAGTGGGCGTGCTGGGGTTTCTGGTGGCGGGGATAAAACTCTCCTCGTTACTCGACGTCTCTGTGGGGCCGGGCGGTTGGGCGCTGGCCGTTTCCTGCGTGCTGGTTGTGCTCATCAATAGTCACGATCTGCGCCCGCTCTGGGATTTGCTTTCGGTTGAGGAGCAGGGCCGTGGTCATTAATGCGCCTTTTGCTCGCCAGATGCAGCTTTGCCGCTGCCCCCTGTGTGGCCTTGCATGTGCCGACGAGATGCACGATGCGCGCGGGCGGTGCCCGCGTTGCCACACACGATTGCAGGTTAGCCAGCAGCGAAGGCCACACCTGAGCTGGGCGCTGTTACTCACTGCGATGATCCTCTATGTGCCCGCCAGCGTGTTCCCGGTGATGTCCACCACGCTGCTGGGCCATCGCAGTGACAGCACCATTCTCTCGGGTGTGGTGGCCTTCTGGCGAAGCGGGTCGTGGGGCATTGCGGCCATTATCTTTATCGCAAGCGTCGTGGTGCCCTGCCTGAAGTTTCTCTCACTGGGTGTGCTGTTGTTTTCAACGGCCCGTAAAACGCAGTGGGCCAGACGCGAGCGCGCCCGGCTTTACCGAATGACGGAGTGGATTGGCTGCTGGTCGATGCTGGATGTGGTGGTAGTGGCCGCGGTGTGTGGCCTGCTCCGGTTTCATGCGCTCGGTGAGGCTGAACCCCGGGCCGGGATTTTTTTCTTCGGCCTCGTGGTGATGCTGACCATGCTCTGCGCGCTGAGTTTTGAACCAAAAACATTATGGGAAGATAAGTCATGATGCGTCCTGTCTCGGGCATTCCTCTTTTTCGTCACGGGCGCTGGCGCAACGCCGTCATCTGGTTGCTCCCGGTTATCGCGCTGGTGATTGCGGTCACGATGGTTATCCAGGCGCGCCTGTCCGTCGGGCCAGAAGTGGTGATTGCGTTTCGCAGCGCTGCCGGTCTGGAAGCCGGGAAAACCGCCGTAAAATACAAAGACGTCACCGTCGGGCTGGTGAAGGAGATAACCCTCAGCCCCGATAATGCGCAGGTGCTGGTGCGGGTTACGCTCGGTAAAAGTGCGCAGAATCTGGCGCGCAGCGACACCCGATTCTGGGTGGTCAGGCCGCGAGTGGGGATGAACGGCGTCAGCGGCATCGATACGCTGCTGTCCGGATCGTACATCGGCGTGGACAGAGGACAGTCGGATGAAACCCAGTACCGGTTCACGGGCATGGAGACGCCCCCGGCGATTGTCAACGACATGGCGGGCAGCCAGTTTATGCTGGAGGCCGATGACCTCGGCTCGCTGGATATCAACTCGCCGGTTTACTATCGCCGTATTCCGGTCGGGCGGATAACCTCTTATCAGCTGCGAAAAGACGGCAGGGGTATCGATCTGAACATCTTTATTGATGCCCCGTATGACCGGCTGGTCACGGCGGATTCGCGGTTCTGGAACGTGAGCGGCGTAGATCTTTCCGTCGGCAGCGACGGCTTTCAGCTCAAAACCCAGACCGTCGCCGCCATCATGGCGGGTGGGATTGCGTTTTCCACGCCGGACAGCCCCGCTCACGGCGTGCTTTACAAGCAAACCCGTTACACGCTGGCACCGGACGAGGAGACCGCGATGGCGCCTGCGGACGGCCCGCCGGTGCGTTTTCAGTTGCGTTTTGAGCACAGCTTGCATGGGCTGAATGTGGGCGCGCCGGTGGAGTTTTCCAGCGTGCGCATTGGTCGCGTGGTCAGCATTGATCTCGACTATAACCCCGAGGGGTATCGCTTTCCGGTCGTGGTGGGCATTGACGTGTACCCGTCACGAATGGGCAACGTCCTCGAAAAACTGCCCAAACCGACGGGCGACATTGATCTCAACACCGCCATTTTCACCCGTGAGATGATCGCCCACGGGCTGCGCGCACAGGCCACGTCGAGCAACCTGCTGACGGGGCAACTGTCTATCTCACTCGATTTCATCCCGGATGCGCCCAGTGTCAACTTCGACGCCACGAAGCGCCCGGTGGAACTGCCCACGGTGAATGGCGGCCTGACCCTCCTGCAAGATCAACTCACGGGGATCGCCCGTAAAATCAACAAAATGCCGCTCGATGAGATTGGTAGCAACATGAACCGCACGCTGGTGGAACTGAATAAAACGCTGCGCACGGTCAACACGCAGTCGCTGCCTGCCGCTAACCGCCTGATGCAACAAACACAGCACACCACCCAGGACGCGCAAAACCTGCTGGCGGAAGATTCTCCGCTGATGATGACGCTCATGCAGTCGCTACAGGAGGCGACGCGCACGCTGCGGGCCGTCCGCAGCCTGACCAGTCAACTGGACAACCACCCGGAAGCGTTAATCCAGGGCAGCGCGGCGGATGCAGACCTGGATGACGCCCGTTCACTCAAGCAAGGAGAGCAGCCATGAAAGCCCTTTTATCACTGACAATCGGCATCACCGTTGTACTCGCGGGCTGCACCTCGCCGCAGGTCCGTTACCACACGCTGGTCAGCGCTGAGCCTGTTTCTCGCACGGTTTCGCCGCCTGATTTTGCGATTGATCTGTTGCCCGTCGGCGTTCCGGCCCAGTTGGATACTCAGCAGGTGGTGGTTCGCCAGAGCGAGAGTCGCATGGTAGTGCTGAACAACGATCGCTGGCTAAGCCCGCTGGGCGATGAGCTACAAACCGCGCTGTCTCTGGGGATGACGCAGCAGCTCAACACGGTGGATGTGGCCGGGCTGGCGCGGGATAACCGTAAACCCGTGGTGCGGGTACTGATGCAGGTCCGTCGTTTTGACAGCTGGCCGGGCAAGGCTGTCAGTCTGGACGCAGACTGGAGCCTGTCTGTACAGCGGGAAGGAAAACCCATGAGGCTGGTGTGCAAAAGCCACCTCACACAGCCCATTGCTGGCGACCCTGCGCAGATGTTCAACGCCTGGCAGCAGGTGGTGGCGCGTCTCGCAAGCCAGATAGGGCAGACCGCAACGGCGTGGGTGGCGACGGGCACGGCAGATTGCCGCAGTAGCTGACCAGGCAGAGCACAAAAAAACCGGGTTCGCTGCAACGACCCGGTTTTTTTACGCCTGCCGAAACAAGAGGGCTATTCAGGCTTGTGAACGGCACCACTCAGAAACAGTTGCAGGCCATTGGCGACCATTCTGCTCACATCTTCCTCAGAGAAATCGGGAATTTCACGCAGGAAAAACAGCACCTCGGTTTCCGCTTTAACCAGTGTCGTAAACTGGATGGCGCGCAGCATCGGGTCCGCCTGCGCCAGTTCTCCCCGTTCCATCGCCAGGCGCATTTCCTGCGCTAATGCCTCCATGCTCTGGCGGATGCCGGATTCGCGAAACAATTGACCGATATCCGAATGCCCGGCTTCACCCAGCACCACGCGGTAAATCTGCAACGCCTGGTTGTCGCAGGTCACGACCCGCAACATATCTTCACCAAAGCGGGTGAGCTTTTGCTCCAGTGAAAGGTGCTGGTTCTCCGGTAGCGTTAGCCCGCTCGCTGCTTCGGTGAGGAACCGGGCGCTGTAATTGCGCACCACCGTTTCAAACAGCGCCTCTTTTGACGCGAAGTATTTGTAAAGTGTGGCCTTGGAGCCACCGGCGCGCCTGGCCACTTCATCCATCGAGGCACGCTCGTAGCCAATCTCGAGAAACACCTCAGCGGCGGCGGTCACGATCGCATCGCGGCGCGCTTGCGTCAGTACTTTCATGTTGAACCCTTAACTGATTAAAAGTGAGACGTAAACATAACTACACCGTACGGTACTCACACCATTATGCCATGCTCGCGAGATGAATGCGTGGAGGGGGATCGCGGAATGAACATGATTCGAGAGGCGTTCATCAGAAAACATCTTTGAAAATGAGGCTGATAAATCAGCCTCAGATATAACAAGCGGCTTATTTTCTGGCAGAAATATCTAACCGCATATGTTCTTCCATCGCGTTATCAATCCGGAAAAAATAAACCACGGCGGCCAGCATCATATGCAGGATACCTGGAATTACCGTGGAGAGCAGCGTGATCCCGCCAAGAGACAAGGGTGTCTGATTTTCCTGCCCGGCATGGTACGAAATAACACTCAGCGTTACGCTGATAATAACGCCGGCAACAGCCCAGGCAAGCTTCACAAAAAAGAGATTAAAGGCGAAGCTCATTCCTGAAGCCCGTGTGCCAGACTTCCATTCACCGTACTTGTCTGCAAACGCCACCAGCGTGAAATGCATCGGCAGTAAAAAGCCCAATACCACGCAGCAAATAAAAACAAGAACCAGCCACAACGTGGTATATCCAGCAGGGACAAACCAGACGCAAAAATGCGCAACGGTGAGCAGTACATTGACGTAAAAATAGATTCGACGAATCTCAAAATGGCGGGTAAAACAGGTAACCAGAACGGAGCCAGTCACCCCTCCTAATGTCGCCAGACCAAAAAACAGAGAGGTATAGGTGGCATCGCCATGAAGAACATAAGTAATAAAATAGAGTGCCGCGCCGCCTTTGGTGTTGAATATGCTGATCAGCAGAAGCGACATTAAAAACGTTAAAATCAGCTGATCGTTTTGACGAATACTGCGAAGACTGTCTTTTAAATTAAACGCGTGCGTTGCCAGAGTATTGACGCGTTCTTTTACCCCGCCGTAGCAGATGAGAAACATCACCATCGCGGCGATGGACAATACGGCTACGCCTAATTGATAGCCTTTCGCCTGATCGCCCTGACCAAACCATGAAACCATTACCGGCAAACCCACTGACACGACAAAGCCCGCAGCACCACACAGCACGAAGCGATAAGACTGGCAGGAAATTAACTCCTGCGGGTTGGTGGTTAACTTTGTGATAAGCGCGCAGTAGGGAACATTATTCAGTGAATAGAGCAGGGACAGACCAAAATAGGTCAGTACGGCATACAGAATCTTCCAGCCAATACCGATATCCGGGACCGTAAAGGTTAAAAATAAAATCAGCCCTAAAGGCACTGCCGTCCAAAGGATGAAAGGGCGAAATTGCCCTTTTGGCGAACGGTTTCTGTCGGCGAGGATCCCAATCACTGGGTCCGAAATTGCATCAATAACACGCAGGACCAGAAATAATGTTCCTACCATGGCCGGTGTCAGCCCAAAAATATCGGTATAGAAGAAGGTTAGAAAATTCGATATTAAACCCGTAACAATCGTGCCACCTGCATCGCCAAATCCGTAGCTGATTTTTTCCCGCACGCTTAAAACGCGACTGCTGTGATTAACGGCACTGGATGCCGGACTATCGGAAATATGAGCCATAATGAACCTCAAGGATCAGAAGGGTAAATTCAGGTCTTTCAGCACCTGACTGTTCTTTTTAATAAAGACGGGAATACTGTCGAGAGGCGTGGGCACGCTAACAAAACGACCGCCTGACGAGACGTCGCCCGTGTTCATGTCTACCCATACTTCGCCTTCAGGTAGCCAGACCTGACGCTGCTGCTGTTTTGCGGACATGATCGGCGCGACGAGAATATCGGGGCCAAACAGATATTGATCTTCCTGTTCCCGGCTCTGGGGCTGTGCGCCGTAGTGGTAGAACATCGGGCGCATTAAGGGTTCACCCGTAAGATGGGCTTGCTGCATGAGTTCGCTAATATAGGGTCTTAGCTTCTGGCGCAGCTGGCTGAAACGGGTGAGGATTGCGCAGGTTTTTTCCCCGAAACTCCAGAGTTCATTGCCAGCGCCTGTGTTGCACTGGGGAATGCCGTCGCGAAACGGGACCTCGGGTTCTGTTATCGGGTCACGATGACCATGCATGCGAAGTACAGGGCTGAACACCGCCCACTGGAACCAGCGGATCAGCAGTTCATGAAAGGCCGGATCATCAACATTTCCGCCATGAAACCCGCCGATATCAGTGGTCCACCAGGCGATGCCGGAAAGGCCCATACTTAGTCCTGCGCAAAGCTGGTTACGCATCGATTCCCAGGAGGAGTGAATATCGCCGGACCACACCAGAGCGCCATAACGCTGGCTGCCAGCCCAGGCACAACGTACAAGGTTGACCGGGGCCGCTTCACCGGCCGCGACTAAGCCTTCATAGAACGCCTGGGTGTAATGCAGCGGGTAAATATTCCCTTTTTCAAGTGTATTTCCAATGTGATAGCGGAAATTATCGAAATCATATACCCCATATTCTGGTTCTGCTTCATCAAGCCAGAACAGGCGTACACCCTTATCAAAATAGTTTTGCCGGCATTTATCCCAGATAAAGCTTCTGGCATCGGGGTGGGTAACGTCGATAAAGCGTGAATTGCCGAGAAAATCAAAATTGATATTCAGTCCTTTCAGGGTGTTTACCAGATAGCCTTTCTCATTCATCTCGGCATAATTCTCTGAGCGGTAATCGACCGTCGGCCATACCGAGACCATCAATTCCGTACCCATAGCCTTGAGTTCTTCGGTCATCGCCTGGGGATCTGGCCACTCCCGGCTGTCAAATTTCCAGTCGCCCTGAACCGGCCAATGGAAAAAATCGGCGACAATAACCGCGAGCGGGATCCCTCTTTTGTGATATTCCCTGGCAACGTTCAACAGTTCATCCTGCGTGCGGTAACGCAGTTTGGATTGCCACAAACCCAAAGCGTACTCAGGCATTTCAGGTGGCGTTCCGGTGACCCGGGCATAATTGCGCACAATCTCGGCGGGGGATGAACCCGCAGTGATCCAATAGTCAATCAAGGAGGCTGCCTGAGCGGTCCAGCGGGTGACATTGCGGGCAAATGTGGCGTCACCAATCGCCGGGTTATTCCACAAAAAACCGTAGCCCAGACTGGAGGTCATAAAGGGCACCGACGCCTGGGAATTTCTTTGGGCCAACTCGACAGTGCAACCTTTCAGATTTAAAAAAGGCTGCTGATACTGCCCCATACCGGAAATATGTTCGTCGGGATCCGATTCAAAGGAAACGGTAATTCTCGAAGCATTGCCTGATAACGGTTTGAATTCGCGACCGGAAATTTTAAGCGCACTGATGTTTTCCGGCTGCTCATTACCCGCAGCCCAGAAATGTTCGCCGTTATCACGTTGCCGCCACATCTCCTTGAGCAATACCTTACCGGCACTGTTTCTGAATTCAAGCCTGCCTTGGATATCTATGCAGGCGGAAATATCCCCGTTAACAATAGTGATTTCATTATCCGATTCAATGAATGTTGCGACTGGGGAATTAACATCCAGCAATGCAGACAACGGCGCGTGCTCAATGTCGTGCGCATAACCTGATAATACACGCAGTCCATTTTGGCCCCAGGGTATGATCTGTAAAGCCATGCCATTGTAGTGCCATTTAAGTCGATTGTTATCAATCTTTAGTGAGTCAATATAACGCATGTTATATCCTTTTTTGAGTGGATTCCGTAAACGTTTACGGTCTTTTTTATAAATAATGGAATAATTTAATTATTGAAAGGAGGGATAGCGGGATGATTTGCAATGTGTGATCGTGCAATCATTTTTCTTCCCGGCTAACACAGGCGGTTATCTTTAAGAAGATGCTCTGGTATACTTCCAGTAATTAAAATGTGTTTATTAATAAATTCAGCATATTTATCCATACAGGAAGTTCAATGAACATCACTGATCTGGCAAAAATCCTCGGTATTTCAATTGCTACGGTATCGCGGGCGCTGAATGACCATCCTGAGGTAAGTGCGAAAACACGGGAGCGAGTCAGAGCGGCCGCCATCAAGTACGATTACAGCGCCAACGCCGCCGGGCGAAGTTTACGCAGTGGGAAATCTTATTCTACGGTTCTGCTGTTGCCGCCGGGGGATGCGGATAACTTTTATACTGCATCATTTTTCATGCGCATTGCTGCACAAATGCAATATGATTTGAATGCAAGCGGAATAGATAATTTTATCCACTTGTTTTCCACGCAAGAAGAGGAGTTAGACTGGATTAATAATGCTATTACACGTCATAAGATTGATGCGTTAATATTAACGGGAACGCAAGTTAATGACCAAAGAATAGAGTTCCTCAATAAGTCAGAATTTCCATTCATTACTTTTGGTCGCAGTGAATCTCATCAAAAAAAATACAGTTCCGTCGATTTCAATTTTGAAGATGTGATCGCGGATGTCATTTCCCGCGCCAGAAAAAATGGGCACATGCGAGTAGGGCTAGTGACTTTGGGCAGCGACAGTATGCAAGGCAAAATTGTTTATGAAGCCTGGCTGCGGGAAACAGCACGCTGGCATATGAGCAGTGACCCAAGGCTGGTGTTCTGGGGTGAAATTAGCGAAAAGTCTGGCTTTGACGCGATGCAATATTTTCATCAACTGGGCCATGATGCGCCTGATTACATTCTCTGCATCTCCGATCTTCAGACCGTCGGTGCCAGTTTTTATTCAGGTGCATCGGGCTTTCGACGCCCACTCTGTGCTGCTGTTTTTAGCAGCGACATCCCCGCGTTTTTGGATACTCGTCCTGAGGGGTATGACGTACCCTATGATCAGGTCGGAAAAGCGCTGGCGAGCCTGGTGCTGGAGGCCCTGGAGAATAAGCCTTCCAGAAATGTATTGTGTGAACTCCTTTTTAATTCCTGCAAAAAACACCGTGTAAGTAATGATTCTTCGAAGGATTGAAGGTGCCAGGGCAGACAACGATAATCCTGCATGCATACAGAGCCTGAGTGGGTGGGTTTGCGCATAACGGCATAAGAAAAAATCGAGGTCTGCATCATGAATCTTACATTTACCCTGCTTTTTACAAGGTTTTTTGCCAGGCTCAGATTACGTCGTTTCGTTTGGGTATCCGGGGGATGATATGGCTTATGAGCGTGCTGTACTGTGTATGCATGGTATGGGAAGTCTGGAGGAGGAAGATTTCAGAAAGGAAATTGCGCAGTTGACGCAGGCTCTGGCTGAGCGCCTGCCTGTGAGTCAAATGGCGAAAATCTATATTCCCCCGGCAGGCATCTTTTATAGCGACATCACTCAACTGGCTGAGGATCAGGTCTGGAAAAAAATGGCAACCGATGGTGGGTTAGATACAGGGATAATTCGTCACGCCACGGTGAATAAATTAAGAAAATTCATTCTTTCAGGCTTTTCGGATGCGACGGCCTTTACCGGATTTAACGGCGCGGCCACTGAGCAGCAATACGTAAAAGCGCAAAATATAATCCGCGACGCGCTGGTTGATATTTTTAAGGTGTGCGGCAAAACGGTTCCGGTGGTTATCATTTCTCAGTCACTTGGTTCACAAATTCTATCGAATTATCTCTGGGATGCGCAGGTTTCCAGACTACCGCGCCAGCCTGGGCAGGACGCAATAAAAACGCAAGGTGATATCTGGACGGACTATCATCCTGCCGCAGATATTGACTTCCTCCAGCTGACATCGCTGACTACATGGTTCTCTACAGGCTGTAATATTCCGGTGTTTGTTTCGGGTTTTAAGAATGTGCGCGCGGTTCACAACCGGCAATATGGCTATCAATTCGACTGGATTAACTATTTCGATTATGACGATGTGCTCGGTTATCCTCTAAAACCCCTGGGCGTATTATTTGAAGAACAAAGCACGAAATATGGTCAGTCTTACTCAGACGCGGTAATGGATATTCAGGTCAATGCCAGCGCAGGCGTTGCCGGGGCCGTTCTCGCCAGCTGGAACCCGTGGTCACACACCCAGTACTGGCGGGATAAAACCGTGCTCGATGCACTGGCCGATGCTTTGTCGGTTTAGCAGGCCCGCCTTATCGCGACAAAACCGGGCCTGAGTTCGATTAAAACCCACGCTTTCTTCAATCAAACCAGGTGGGTTTATCTGACGTCGCAATCTCCATGCTGACAATCAGTTCTTCCGGCACGATGCGCGTTAGCGACAGTTCCGGCAGGTCGTTAATCGAGAAGAAACCGATATCGGTGGATTCGTGGCTAATCGCCAGGCTGCCGCCGGTCTCTTCGCACAGGAAGATGAGTTTATAGACGTGCCAGGGCAGCGGGGGATGACCGTGCAGATTGCGGTCCCACACGCCCAGCAGTTTAGTGACTTTCACCTCCAGGCCCGTTTCTTCAATGACCTCGCGGCAAACCGCAGCGGACGGGGTGTCGCCCACATCGGCCCAGCCGCCTGGCAAGCTCCATTTGCCATCGTCAGATTCTTTGACCATCAGCAGTTTGCCGTCGCGAATAATAAAGGCGCGAACGTCGGTTTTCGGCGTGGCGTAGCCGGACTCGGAGACGTGGTTTAAGGTGTCGGCATCAACGTCGAAGCGTGAGCAAAGCAACTCCTCGGCAATCTCGCGGAGGGTTTCATACCGCTCCTTGTCGAACACATCTTTGGAATAAGTCAGCCCGGTCTGGGCGAGGGCGTTGAGTTTCTGAGCGACGGTGTGGATATCGGTATCTTTGATGGCGTCCGGCATGGTTTTCCCCTGTGTCCTGCAGCGTGGGTTCGAAGTCAAGCCAACAACCGTAGCAGCAAAATCAAGGGATTAAAATCGGCGCGAGGAGAGGAAACCGACGCTGGCTTTTGCTAAGCCTCTCATTTCTGGTGTTATATCGCCGTGCGGTTTTACGCTATGGTACGTCCACTTTCGGATAATGATGAACAACGGACTTAGCATGAAGCGGACAGCCGCGCTGACCCTGGGATTAATACTCGCCGTTCCGGCCTTTGCTATCGACATGCCGCCGCCTGCACCGGTTAAAAATATCGAGTGGTTGCCCGCCACAACGGTGCGTATCGGGCAGGGGATCAACGCCGCTTATCGCATCACCACGATGATGGGGCAGACCAGCGAAATCTGGCTCAACACCGATTGCCAGACCGGCAAGAAGACGCTGCTGTTCATCAACGCTCAGCCGGGTAAAAGTTTACGCGTGTACAGCACCGATTCCATTGACCGTTACACGCCAGGCACCCCGTTCGAACCCGACGCCGATAGCCTCTTTATGACCACGCCTGGGCTGAACCTCTGCGAACAGAACATCCCGCAGCCGAAGTGGGCTGGCGTCGCTTCCGGGGATAAGCCGGGTGAAACGTTGTTTATTGATCTCAATAACAGCCTGCGCAAAGGAAAAATGCTCAAAGCGCGGCTGGCGACGGACTTCGACAAAATCTGGCGCGATGAGAAGTACGGCGCGCCTTACTCGGTAAAAATCCAGGACGTGATGCTTAACTGTGAAAATGCCGAAGGCACGACGCTCATGACCTTCTCACTGGATGAGCAGGGGCAGGTGACTGACACGGTGGCCGCGAAAGACGCCACCTTAACGCCACTGTCGCCCGGCTCGGCGGGTGTCGCAAAAACGCTCTGCGCGGTAAGCGACCTGTCGCAGTACACCGGCACGGGGACGCTCGTCTGGCGCAATAAAGAAATGGCCGACACCACACCTGCGCGCCCGGATTTAGAACACAACACCCCGGCTGCACTCCAGCGCTATCCGTTCCCGGCGCAGCTGACTGACGTTATCGGTAAAACCTTCGCCGATGTGCAGCAAAAGCCAGCTTTCCGTTCAATCAGCTTTACGCAAAGTGGGCCGGAACAAGACGGGCTGACGATGACGGCAAAAGTCGACGCCCAGCCGGACGGCACAGTGTTAACCATCACGAAAATGGGCATTGGCAACTTCGCGTTCTATTCACAGTACCAGCGCCTGTTCAACATCGTGGATGTGAAGAAATGGGAAACCATGTCTGAAGCGCCGTGGGTCAGCAAAACGCTCGAGAACGACATCACGCTCCCGCTGCAACCGGGTAAGACCTACACCTCACGCAGCCAGATAACCAACCAGGACAAGCCCGGCATTGAGAAAACCCTTAGCCAGACGTGTGTTGCCGGAAAAGAGTGGCACAACGCCGCCGATATTCACCCTAACTTCCCCGGTCGCTACCTTGAGTTCATTTGTAAACAGGATCTGGGTGATGGCAGAGAAGCCAACGGCGACTACGCGTATTTTGAAGACCTGCGGGTGTTTATTCGCTTTGGTTATCAGGATAAGGGTGGTGCGAAGCGGTTTACGTACAGTGATGTGACGGTGGTGCGGTAGAGCGGTCTGTTGCACCCTCACCCCGGCCCTCTCCCAGTGGGAGAGGGAGAAAGGCGGGGCCTGCGCCTATTTTTAGACTCGTGGGCATAAGAAACGCATTCACTCTTACAGACCGCTCGATCGGTTCCCTCGCCCCTTTGGGGAGAGGGCTAGGGTGAGGGGACACCAGGCACCTGATCCCCCAAATTTATTTCCCCAGAATATTATTCACCGTGGCCTGGTGCCCCGCCTTATCTTTAGGATTCGAAATCACCTGAATGACCGTAAATTTCTTGTTGGCGACGGCCAGCAAGGTCGCCTGCAACACATCGTTCCCGTCCATATTGCTGGTGGCCTCAATGTGATACACCTTCAGCCCCTTCACGTTCTCGGTTTTTTCGCTCACAACCTTATAAGAGGGAGAAGACTGCTTCTGCTGATCTTTGATGGATTTCAGGCCAGTAAGAAAATCATCTTCACTGCCACCACGGGCCGCAAGTGGAATGTCATCTTCACCCACGATCAGCACACGCTTAGCCTCTTTGTTGACGTACATGGTGCCAGGCGCGCCGCCAGGAACAGGCTGAGCCTCATAGCCTTGCAATGTGAAGGTTTGTTTGCCGTCCAGAAGTGAAACAGTTTGCACTGCGGCGGCGGTTTTTGCCGTCGACTGAGCCTCGGCGGCGGATGCCACATTCACAGTGCAGCCCAGTGCTGCGGTAAAGAATAGTGCGGCTGAAAGCGTGGATAATTTCTTAAGTTTCATGGCGAACTCCTCATGTTGTTATGTCCATTTTTTAAAACGCAGGGGAATTAGCGTAGAGCCTAAATAACGATTCAGCAAGACAGAATAATCCAGATAAAAACCACACAAATAAGGATGAAAAAAGATAAAGTGCATCTGCGTATATGTGGATTGAAAGCATTGTGATTCAAAAATGCGAATTATCCTATTGTGAGAAAGAGTGGTGTTGCAGCTTTTATTCTGATTGTAAAACTTATAATTCAGTCGCTGAACTATCTCCTGGTTGCATTGGTAACTAATTAATATTTAATGTTTTTATGCGGATTTATGAGTCTAGAAATTCAATGTAGCAACCGATAAATTCATCCCAGGCGGAAATGACTACTCCAGCGATTTGCTATTTCCATTACTAACAAAGGTAGGTTTACAGTCCGGGAAGACTGTTTGTAAGATAGTGTAAACTTACAAAGAGTGCGTTTGCGCTTTCACGGGAACAGAACACGGCATCTGGATATTTCCATGAGCGCAGTTCTTTTCATTAAATACATTGGATGAGTTAATAACGTTGAAAAATATAACGGAATTAAAAATGGGTTATACGAAGGTTTTCTTCTGGCTTCTGTTAACCCTGTTTCTTATACCCGCCATCACATTAGGTTTTGCGGAATACGGCAAGCAATCACTTAATCAGGAATACACACAATTCTTTATTCAGGATGCGCAGAAACAACATCAGGATGCCGATAAGCTCGCTGAGTTTTTGCAACAAAACCCGCCATCAAGCGTCTGTGGCCCGGTTGCCGAGGATCTGCTCGACTATCAAAATGCTGTCTGCGCGCCGGGTTCTGAACTCTCTCAGTTCTACCTGATAGACAAAATCGCCATCTGGACGCTGCTTGCTGGCGTCGTGGTGCTGCTGATGATTGTGTTGCTGAGCGCCCTGGCCTTTAAAGATCGCAGTAGCCAGTTGTTAAGCCTGAGACTGGCGCGTCCGTTCCTGATGCTCGCGGGTTCACTGGAAGTCATTGTGCAGGGGGCGATGCTGGTCTGGCTCTCCTTCTGGGGCACCGCCTTCTTCACGCAAACCTACTATCCGAAACTGGTCATCATCGTAGGGCTGATGGTGCTGGGCGGTATCTACTACATCATCAAAGGCATCTTCAAAAAGCTGCCGCCTGAAGAGAGCATCGAAGGCGAAGTGGTGAGTCGCGAGGCCGCCCCTGAGCTGTGGTCACGAATTGATGCGCTGGCGGCGAAAGTGGGCACCACGCCACCGGATCATGTGATTGCCGGAATCGACACCAACTTCTACGTCACCGAAGCCCCGCTGCGCGTGAATGACACGCTGCTAACCGGGCGCAAACTGTACGTGAGCATTCCTTTATTGCGTCAGTTGAGTCTCGCGCAGGCGGATGGCGTGATGGTGCACGAACTCACCCACCTGCACGAAGGGGACACGGCGTCCGGCGCGTTACTGGGGCCAAAGCTGCACCGTTTCGACCTTTACACCGCGCTGATGAGCGAGAACGTGGCGACGCTGATTGTCTACTATCCGCTTTATCTGTACCGCATGCTGTTTGAGCTGGCCTGGCAGCGCAACAGCCGTGAACGTGAGTTTGTGGCCGACCGCAATGCCTCCGCGCTCATTTCACCTGCCGCGATCATCGAATCGCTGATCAAGATTTCAGCCTATGCCAGTTATCGCTATGAGATTGAGCGAAACCTTTTTGAAAACAACGCACTGCATGAGAATGAACTGGGGATCCGCCACGCTATCGCCGCCGGTCTGCCTGCGCATGTGGAGTCAGCCGATTTCATCAGCCTGATGCGTGAACAGAATGTGCCGCATCCCTTTGATTCGCACCCGCCGCTGACTGAAAGGATGCGCAACGTGGGCTTTAACGTCGAAGAGACCGCCTACGCCGCGATGGCCGCAGAACGGCCGACGGAGAGCTGGGTCGATTTGATGCCCGTTGCCGACAGCATCGAACAGCAGTTGTGGCATAAATACGAACGTGATTTCTCATCCAATCATGAAGAGAGCCTGGCCTGGCGCTACCAGCCTACGGGCGAAGCCGAAACCGCGCTGGTGCTGAAGTATTTCCCCAACGTGCCCTTTACGCTGAAAGACGGTTCGCAAATCGAAATCACCTGGCAGGGCATTGTGGCGCCGAAAACGGGCGAGCTGCTGGAGTGGGATAACGTCAAGAACATCAACGTGCTGCGCAACTTTGGTCGGGATACCCTGCATCTGCAACATGTGCAACCGAACGCCCAGGGCAAAAAGCGCAGCAAAATCGCACTGCCGGGCCTGAAGAAAGAGATCGACCGCTTCAAAGAGGTGCTGGCCTGGTACTGGCATCGCCATCAGACGGTGCGGGCGCTACCCCAGCAGCCTGAGACGGTGACGCAACAACAAGAAGCCTAACCGCTGACTCAACCCTGCGCCGTTACTGCCAGGGTTGGGCCACAACTGTTTTACATATTGACCCTCACAAGGAATAACCGTGTTTAAAAAAGCGACCAGAAATGTGATACCTGCAATGGTGGCAGCCGTACTGTGTTTGCCGCTGGCCGCCTGCGACAACAACGACGCCACCAAAGAAAAACCGGCTGCGGCACCGGGTGCCAAACCTGCTGCGGCACCAGGTGCAACACCCGTTGTAGAAGACCCGACCGCGCTGCTCACCGCCAAGGTGAACCACTACATCGAATGCTTCAACACCGCGGATGGCAGCGTGCGCGACAGTGCAGAGCGCTATGTCAGCTGGATTGATAACGTGGCAACGGGGCCGACGGGTAAAGAGCGTAAGGTCAACACCCTCGGCCAGATCCAGGCCTATAAAGTGGAAAGTTGTGCCAAAGCCATCAACCAGGCCGTGAAGGCGAAGCCTGCCTTGCCCGCTCTGGATGACGCGGGGGCAAAATATCTTGCTGAACTGACGACGCTGACGCCTTTGGTTTTGCAGGCGAATCAGTATTACAGCCAGGAAGACTACAAAGATGATGGCTTTGCGAAGGGCAAGGAGATGCACCAGCCGCTTATGAAAGCGTTCAAAGCCTTTATGAACGCCAGCGACGTGTACGGTGTGGAACTGGAGAAAGAGTCGAACGCTCTTAACGCCGCGCAGCTTGCTGAGATTGAGAAAACCGAGGGACGGCATCTCGTTTACTATCGACTGGCATTGGTCAGCCAGGGAAAAGACCTGACCACGCTGTTTGACGTTGAGTCGCCGAATATTAATGACGTCACCAAAGCGATTGACGCCTATGGCGCGCTGGTGGCAGAAGCCACGTCGTCTACCGCCAGTGAGCAAGATAAGCCGATCGGCTGGTCGATTGTTCTGAGCCGCGCCGAGACCTTCCTGAAAGACAGTAAGGGTCTGATGCGCCGTATTCGGGACAAAACACCCTACAGCCGTGGCGATAAGATGATGATGGAAGGCGGCAGCGGCTGGATGGTCGAAGGTTCGCCGATGCGGGTTTTAAAATCCTATAACGAACTGGTACAGGCCAGTAACGGTTTGTAAGTCGTAAGACTCCCCTGGCGCTGGTGCAGTCAGTGACGGGGGAGCATGAAGGAAAAGACGGGGCAGGCGGGGATGCCGGTTCCGTTTTTATTTCAGCAGAAGGGCGATTAAAGCGAGCAGTGCCGGAAGCGCCTGCACATACAAAATCTTCCGACTTGCCGTTACCGCACCAAACACGCCAGCCACCAGCACGCACGCTAAGAAAAAGACGCACACCTGAACACCGCTTTCACCCAGCCATAGCCCCCACAACAAACCCGCCGCCAGAAAACCGTTATACAGCCCCTGATTTGCCGCCAACACGCGTGTCTACCGTGCAAATTCGGGGGTGAGGTTAAAGGCTTTACGGCCTGTTTTTGTGTTCCACAAAAACATTTCCAGGACGAGGATGTAGATGTGGATGATGGCGACAAGGGTAATGAGGATGGTGGGGAGCACGGGGTGGGCCTTATGGGTTGGGGGTGACGGTGTAAAGTATAAATAAAGACTTCGGGAAGGGTAATGCGCCGAAGATAAATCCTAATATATTTAGATTCTTGAGAAAAAAGAATGCTTGCTCACCAAATTATTTTGAATCATCAGAGCAGTCACGAATACAGTAGAGTTAATTTCAGTGACCGGAACATCGGTTACTAACAAGTCAGAGCGAATCATAAAATATTTACCAATATTTATATAATACCTCTATGGCTGCTAAATCGAAGATGTCAGGGGGTTAACCATGATGAATATTTTTTTTATTGGAATAAAACATTAATACTGATGCTAATTTTCGGACGAAATTTAATGCAGAGATCAACCCACCTAGTAACTCTCGTCCATGAGAGTTAAGTTAATTTTGGTTTCTAACTTAGCCACCTTCTCTCAAAACGGTAAATTTCGATGTTAAATTTTGAAGGGAATCTGTCCTTTGCGGAGTTTTTTTTGGCTCTATCAATACATGCTCTTGCTTCTCCAGTGTTCCTTTCCGTTGAATACACATAAGCATAGGCTTTTTGTAGTTCACACAGATGAGTGGGTTTACCTTTCCGTGACGCCTCATGAAGGCTTATTAATGCTTCCTCTAATTGACCTATTCTTCCTTCAATCATACCCTTTGTAAACATTGCTTCAGGGTCATCTGGCAAAAGAGCAATAGCACGTCGTGCTTTCTCCAGCGCTGGCTCATATCGTTTAGATTTCATTAGAGCGTAGGCAAATCTATCATATAACCAGCCATTGTCAGGGTCTTCTAATACAGCTGCTTCATAATATTCAATGGCGTCGTCAGTGTGTCCTTCCTGAAAACTTTTCCAAGCGGCTCTGGCTGAAGGAACTCGATACGCACGTGCGTGTCGATCATGAACTTGACTACTTGCGCTAACAATAAATTCAGCATAACGTCTCTTAACCCAGACAACATCATCTTCAGCTGGTAATTGTTTTCCATCAACTAATTCAGAACGTTCTATGCAATAGTTGTAAAATTCTGAACTGAAAGTAATTTGCAGTGTGCCTTCATAACGGGAAATATTCCCAATGCCACGGCTCTCCTCGATCGCTTCACTTGCAGCTGCAACAGAAACATTAGCCTTTTGGCAACATAGTTGCATCAGATACTGATCATGAATATCCCCGATACGACTCATTAATAGTAGAACATGTCTTAGTTCAGGAGACAGGCGCGCCCATGCATCATCATACAAAAATTGCCCTAAATCCTGCCGCTGCATGCGTTGTACGCGTTGGAAAGCGCTATCAAGGCTGGTACCTGGAGATGATGCAGCCTGAACAAATACTTCCAATGCAATTGGCTTATTTATTAGTGTACGCGAGTATCTCTTTAATGTTGAATCACCTGCTTGGATAATAGTCGTACAATTTAATGTTCGAGCTCTTTTACGTAAAAACTCTGCACCTTCAATATCATTCCAGTTTTCTGTCTGAATTGGTAATGCTTCAATATGTTCCCTACGACGGGATGTCAAAATTACTCGTCCGATATGGCGGGATAAGTCATTAATTTGGGTTGCTAAGGCTTGAATATCAGCATCACTCCATGCCATAGTTTCAGTATTATCAAGAATTATAAGATGTGAATTTCGCTTGATCTTCTGAATCGCCACGGGTTTAACAGACACCTCAGAGTCATTTAAGATGGCTTAAAG
>CAUSEC010000020.1:0-105314 GCA_963530515.1 uncultured Enterobacteriaceae bacterium
CGCGTCGCCCCGGCCTTGCGGATACGCTTCGTCGATTTTCAGCCGGACCCAGTCACCGCTGCTATTTTTGTATTCTCATTGCACAGTGTTATGGCTGTAAAACGTCAGATTACCGGGCTTCCTCTCTCTTTTGGAGAGGATGGTGAGGGCCACCGACAACACCTATCCCCCCAGATACATCTTCTTCACGTCCGGATTGGCCAGCACATCCTGCGCCGCACCCGTCAACACAATCTTGCCGTTTTCCAGCACATACGCCCGGTCGGCAATGTTCAGCGCTGCCGTGGCATTCTGCTCCACCAGCAAAATCGTGATGTTCTCCTCGCGGAGCTGGCGAATAATCCCGAACAGCTCGCCGACGATTTTCGGTGCCAGTCCGAGGCTCGGTTCATCGAGCATCAGCAGCGCCGGTTCGCTCATCAGCGCCCGGGCGATAGCCAGCATCTGCTGCTCACCGCCGCTCATGGTGCCGGCCATTTGCTTACGCCGCTCCTTTAGGCGCGGGAACAGGCTGAACATCCGATCGCGCAGAGGAGTAAACCTGGCGAGATTGTTATACGCCCCCATCCGCAGGTTCTCTTCGATGGTCAGATTGGTGAAGATCTTGCGGCCTTCCGGCACCAGCGCCAGCCCTTTACGCACGATGTGGTGCGTCTGGCTGCGGGAGATATCTTCATTGAGAAAACGCACCGTTCCGGTCGAACGCACCATGTTGATGATGCCGTTCAGGGTGGAGGTTTTCCCCGCGCCGTTACTGCCAATCAGCGTGACGATCTCCCGGTCGTTAATCTCAATGTCCACGCCCTTCAGCCCCTGAATGACGCCATAAAACACTTTCAGCTCGCGGGCGCTAAGCATAATTCACGTCCCCCAGGTAGGCGGAGATCACCTCCGGATGTTGAATCGCTTCGGACATCAGCCCGCTGAACAGCGGCTTGCCGTACTCCAGCACCATGACCCGCTCGCACAGCGCGTTAACAAAGGGCATATCATGCTCGATGAGCAGCACGCTCAACTGGTAGTCCTGACGCATGCGGAAAATCAGGCTGGCCAGATCTTCGGTCTCTTTCGGGTTCATCCCGGCGGCAGGTTCGTCGAGCAGCAGCAGCTTCGGCCCGGTCGCCAGTGCGCGGGCGATTTCGACTTTGCGCTGGTTGCCGTAGCTAAGATTGGTGGCCTGCATGTCCGCGAACTGGGCAATGCCGATGTACTCGAGCAGCGCCATGGCTTTGGCCCGCGCAGCCCGTTCTGCCGGGTAGTAGCGGCCAATGTGCAGCGCGGCCTCCAGCAACGAGTAGTGGCTGGCGTGGTCGAGACCAACCATCACATTCTCCAGCACCGTCATGGAGTTAAACAGGCGGATGTTCTGGAAGGTGCGCGCAATTCCCGCGTTCACCACTTTGTTAGGCTTCAGCCCTTTCACCGACTTCCCGTCCAGCATCACGTTGCCGCTGGTGGGCTTGTAATTGGCGGTGATGACGTTAAACAGCGTGGTTTTCCCGGCACCGTTGGGGCCAATCAGGCCGAAGATCTCGGCCTCATCAACGTGGAAACTGACGTTGTCGATGGCGCGCAGCCCGCCGAACTGCATCACCACATCCTGCACCTCCAGAATGGCGTTATTTGACGTCATGGCGCTGCCTCCGCAAACGAACCTGCCAGAGCTCTTTCTTACCGAGCAGCCCTTCACGCGCAAACAGCATGATCAGCAGCAGCAGCAGGGAGAAGACCACCATGCGCAGCCCTGGATACGCGCCCAGGTCGTAACCAAACATCGACAACGGCTGGTCGAGGAAGCGTAACCACTCGCCGCTGCCGACCACCACGATGGTGCCCAACAGCGCGCCCGTGGTGCTGCCCAGCCCGCCCAGCACGATGATGATCAGCAGCTGGAAAGTGAGCATAAAGTCGAACAGGTTCGGTGAAATGGTGGTCAGCAGCGAGGCCAGCAGACCGCCGCCAATCCCTTCAAAGAAGGCGCTGGTGGCAAATGCACAGGTCTTGATTCTGAACGTGTTGACGCCCATCGCGATGGCGGCATCTTCGTCGTCGCGAATGGCCTTCATCATGCGTCCGTATTTGGACCACACCAGTTGCAGGATCATGCCAGTTGCCAGCAGGGCGGTGATGCCACACCAGAACAGCAGATGGGGCTGTTGAGGAATGTCGTTAAGCCCAATCGCGCCGTTGGTGATTTGCGGGTTGTTGATGGCGAGGATCTTGATAATAAAACCGAAGCCCAGTGTGACGATTGCCAGATAATCTCCGCGTACCCGAAACACCGGGAAGGCGAGACACACGGCCAGCACCGCAGCGCACAGGCCGCTAATCAGCAAGGCGGGCAGGAAGCTGGCGTGCAGCATCAGGATGAAGGGGCTGGGTGCCGTCATTTCGTACATGTCCATTTTGCTCTCAGAGGAGAGAATCAAAATCGCCGTCACGTACGCCCCCACGGCCACGAAGCCGTTGGGTTCCAGCGAGAGCTGCCCGGTTACGCCGTTAATCAGGTTGTAGCTGACCGCGAGGATCATAAATACAAAGACGGTGCTGATGACCCGAATAATGTAGTCGTTGAAGACCAGATTGATCCCGACGAGCAGCGCCACGGCGAGAATAACGATCGCCAGATTTCGCCCCTGAGCGCCGAGAGTGGTGGAAGCAGTAAACATTAGAAGCGGCTCCTTTCCAGACGTTCGTCACCCATAATGCCCACCGGGCGGAACAGCAAGACCAGAATCAAAAACATAAAGGCGAAGGCATCTTTGTAGCCTCCAAGCTCCGGGTAAAGGGCCACGGCCACCACTTCGGTAAAGCCAAGGATAAAGCCCCCGAGTACCGCACCGGTGACGCTACCGATCCCACCCAGCACCGCCGCCGCAAAGGCTTTCAGGCCGATAAGTACCCCCATCAGCGGGTCAATCGTGGGGTAGCTGATGGCGTAAAACACCCCGCCAAGTGCGGCAAGGCTACTGCCGAGCGCAAACACCAGCGAGATAATCCGGTTAGCATCAATGCCCATCAGCCGCACGGTATTCACATCGAAGGCCACGGCGCGGATCGCCATGCCGTAGCGGGTGCGGTAGAGCAACCAGAGAATAGCCAGCAACAGCAGAACGGTGATAAGCGGTACCACCCATGCCACGTTGGTGATGATGATTTGCCCAAAGGTCAGCGTGTTGTTGAACCACGCCGGAGAAGAAAAGAAGCGCGAACTGCCGCCGAACAGGACGTTAAACAGGTTTTCCAGAAAGAAGCTGACGCCGATGGCGGTGATCAGCATGGAGATTTTGGAGGCCTGGCGCAGGGGGCGATAGGCCACGCGGTCGATGAACATGCCGAGCAGGCCGCATAAACCCAGCGTCAGAAAAATAGCTGCCCCGAAGGGCAGCCCAATGGAAGAAAACAGAAACAGAGTCGCAAAGGCGCCGACCATCATCACGTCCGCGTGAGCGAAGTTGATCAGGCGCAGGACCCCATACACCATGGTGTAGCCAATGGCGATCAGGGCGTACATGCCGCCCAGACTCATGCCGTTGACGACCTGCTGGAGAAAAATGGCGCCATCCATTAATACGTTAACCTCTTCTACAGACTATGGATTGACCACGGTTTTAAAGGCCAGTTGCCCATCTTTCACTTCGTTGATCACCGCACTGCGTACCGCATCGCCATCTTTCAGGGTCAGCGTACCGGTCACGCCGGTGAAATCTTTGGTGGCGCGGATTTTCTCGTTCACGCAGACGCGGTCTTTAGCGTCTGTACACTGGTTCATGGCGTTGACGATCACGTTATAGGCATCGGCGGCCATCGCCCCCCAGGTGTGGGTCGGGGTTTTGTATTTCTCTTCCCAGGCTTTAATAAAGGTCTCGCCCGCCGGGGTTTGCTCTTTGGCGTTTGGTGAGTAGTAGTCGGTGGTCATGTAGCCATTAACCGCGTCTTTACCCACTTCGAAGAAGACCGGGTCTGCCGCCAGGCCATCGCCACCCACCACCGGTTTGCTTAACCCCAGCTGTTGCGCCTGCACCGCAATCAGTGCGCCTTCGGTGTAGTAAATCGGCATGTAGATCATGTCGACGTTTTTGGCTTTCACGCTGGAGAGCTGGGCTTTAAAGTCTTTGCTGCCTGACGGTGCCTGCACTTCGATAGGAATGGTGCCGCCGTTTTTCAGGAACTGTGCGCGGAACGCTTTGGCGAGGCCCACGGAGTAGTCATTGCTGCTGTCAAACACGATGGCGGCGGTTTTGGCGTTCAGGTCGCGGGAGGCGAGGTTCGCGCCAACCACACCCTGGAAGCTGTCGGAGAAGCACACGCGGCTGACGTACGGGTGGTTACGGGTGACGCGGTCGTTGGTTGCCGTGGAGGAGACCAGCGGGGTTTTGCTGTCATCGGCGATTTTTACCATCGCCAGGGTATTGCCGGAGGTCACTTCGCCGATCACGGCATCCACTTTGTCGCTGGAGACCAGGCGCTGCATGGCGTTCGCGGCTTCGACTTTGTCACTCTTATCATCAATCACGATAAGCTTGATGGTGTCGCCGTTTTTCAGGGTGGGCGTAATGCTCTGGATAAGCTCCAGACCTTTTTGTGAAGGCTGGCCGTAGCCGCTCAGTGCACCACTTAAGGGCAGCACCACGCCGATTTTGATCTCTGCCGCCGTTGCACTGTGTACACCAGCCAGCCCGGAAATCAGCACTGCCAGCAAAGAGACTTTCCCACAAATACTCTTCATTGTTACCTCACCGTCCGTCAGTTAATTGAGAATGTTTTAATCACCAAATACTGCGTAGCCAGATATTCCGGCGCATCCAGGTAGAAATTATTAATATGAATTGATGAGTCAGTTTTATGATTTGCAGTGTTTATTTGCAGAGACATATTTCATCAATATTGAGAATTACCTTACATCCAATAATTAAAATACGCTCATCCATTATTCTTATAGATTTATGGTCGGTAATAGCACCGTTTTGGTGTTCTAAAAGAGTGCGCTGCTCGCTGTTGGTGCATGAATAGTGGTGAGATCACATTGTGATAAATATTTTTTGCGTACCCATGCAAGCAGCATGGTGATTTTAAGATTAATATTTTCACAACGGTTTTATTTAAATGCTTTATAAGGATAAAAAACTACATTATTGCCTTAAAGATGGCAAAAGATGCCTGTAATTGGTGAGGTTGACAAGAGTAAAACCCTTGATATTCTGCATAACCAGTCAGTCGAATTTTTCTTTTAAATGTTATTTATTCGAAATGTTATTTCTTCGTTAATTAATTTCGTCCTTATCCTGAGGGGGATAAATAATGAATATTCAGAAGCCCTATCTGCTTTTTTTGGGTGATGCTCACGATCAGCTGGCGGCGAAAGTGGCCGACGGAATTAAACAGTGGCACCCGGAATATTGTGTCGGGCAATATCGCATGGCGAATTGTCACGCCGATTGCCACCTCACCGATATGGATATTGAGACAGCCGTTAGCGCCGGGGCGAAAACACTGGTTGTGGGCGTGGCAAACCGTGGCGGCATTATTTCAAAAGAGTGGATTTCCATTCTGAGCGCGGCGCTGGAAAACGGTCTGGATCTGGCGGCGGGTTTGCATAATAAACTGGCCGACGTACCGGAGCTAAAAGCGCTTGCACAAAAGCTGGGGCGTAATCTGTTCGATGTGCGCCACCCGGTTGAGACATATCCGGTCGCCAGTGGCCGTAAGCGCAGCGGTAAACGCCTGCTGCCGGTGGGTACCGACTGCTCCTGCGGCAAAATGTACACCGCGCTGGCGATTGAAAAAGAGATCCTGGCGCGCGGCGGTAAAGCGACCTTCCGCGCGACCGGGCAGACCGGCATTTTAATCAGCGGCGCAGGCGTAAGCGTGGATGCGGTGGTCTCGGACTTCGTCTCCGGGGCGGTCGAAACCCTGGCACCGGCGAATGCCGATGACCACTGGGACATCATCGAAGGGCAGGGGTCTTTATTTCACCCCTCATTTGCCGGGGTGACAACCGGTCTGATTCACGGGGCGCAACCTGACGCGCTCATTCTTTGCCACGAACCCACCCGCAGCCACATGCGCGGCGTGGACTACCCCGTCCCGGACATCAGTGACTGCATGGCGCTGAACCTTAAGATGGCGCAACTGACCAACCCGGATGCCCGCTTTGTCGGCATCTCCCTCAACACCTCCGCACTCAGTGAAGCCGATGCGCTGGCGCTGATGGCGGAACTGGAAAGCCGCCACGGTTTGCCCGTGGTCGACCCGTTCCGCCAGGGCGTGGGTGCGATCGTTGATGCGCTGGCGGCGCTGTAATGGAACTTACCCTTGCCCATGAACGCTGGCCGTTGCGTCAGGCGTTTATTATCGCCCGTGGCAGTCGCACCCAGGCTGACGTGGTGACGGTCACGTTACAGCACAACGGCTTTACCGGCAGGGGGGAGTGTTTGCCCTACGCGCGTTACGGTGAGTCGGTCGACAGCGTGATGGCCGAGATTGAATCGCTACGCAGTGCACTGGCGGCAGGCATGACGCAGGCGCAGTTACAACATGCATTACCTGCCGGTGCGGCACGTAATGCGCTGGACTGCGCGTTCTGGGATCTGGCGTGTAAAGCCAGCGGGCAGACCATCTGGCAACGGGTAGCACAGGCCGCGCCGCGTAACCTGCAAACGGCGTTTACGCTGTCCCTCAATACCCCGGAGCACATGCAGTTGATGGCCGAGGAGAACAGCTGGCGTCCATTGCTTAAACTTAAGCTTGCCGATGACCTGGATATTGCCAGGGTGGCCGCCGTGCGTGCAGGGGCACCACGCGCCAGAATCATAGTGGATGCCAACGAAGGCTGGGACGAGGCAATGTACCTGCGCCAGGCCCCTGAGCTGGCGCGCCTTGGCGTGTCGTTGATTGAGCAGCCGCTGCCTGCGGGGCAGGACGCGGTGCTGGCGACGTTGCCGCATCCGGTGCCGCTGTGCGCCGATGAGTCGTGCCACGATGTCGCGTCGCTGGCGGCGATTGCCGGATGCTATGAGATGGTCAACATCAAGCTGGATAAAACCGGTGGTCTGACCGAAGCCCTGCGCGTGCGCGATGAGGCCACGCGGCTGGGGTTGCAGGTGATGGTGGGCTGCATGGTCAGCACCTCGCTGTCGATGGCCCCGGCGGTGGTCGTGGCCCAACAGGCACGGCTGGTCGATCTCGATGGTCCGCTGCTACTGGCAAAGGATCGCGAACACGGTTTGCGCTACGACGGTAGCGAACTCTTTCCACCGGTCCCGGCGTTGTGGGGCTAGTGACGTACCGATTTGAGGAGAGGAAGATGTCACGCACGGTCTATCTGAATGGGGAGTATCTGCCGGAGGAGGCAGCAAAAATTTCCGTATTCGACAGGGGATTTTTATTTGCCGACGCGGTGTATGAAGTCACTGCGGTGGTGAACGCTAAGCTGGTGGATTTTGCTGGTCACTATGCGCGGCTGGCGCGCTCCTGTCATGAACTTGGGCTTAATCTGACGCAATCAGAAAATGAACTGCGGGAAATTCATCAGCGTCTGCTGGTAGAGAACGCGTTGACCGAAGGCGGGATTTACCTGCAACTGACGCGCGGTAACAGCGGTGACCGGGATTTTCATTATCCCCCCGCGCAAACGCCCGCTACGCTGCTGCTGTTTACCCAGGCGCGCCCGGTGGTTGACCACCCGGCGGCGGAGAAGGGCATTAGGGTCGTGACCTGCCCGGATATTCGCTGGCAGCGCCGGGATATCAAAACCGTGCAATTGCTGGCTCCCTGCATGGCGAAAGCCTGGGCTGAGGCTCACGGTGCTGACGACGCCTTTCTGGTGGAAGACGGGTTTATTACCGAAGGCAGCGCCTGTAACTGCTATATCGTGCTGGCGGATAAAACCATCGTCACCCGCCCGTTGAGCAACCACATTCTGCACGGTATTACCCGTAAGGCGCTGTTACGTTTAGGGGAAGAACACGGCGTCACGTTTGAAGAGCGGTTGTTCACGCCAGAAGAGGTAAGACGGGCAAGCGAGGTGTTTATCAGCTCCGCCACCACCTTTGTCTGGCCGGTGGTGAATGTGGATGGTCAGCAAATTGGCGACGGTAAGCCGGGAGAAATCACCCGGTTATTGCGCAAGATTTATCTTGAGATGTTGGGGTAAGGGGAGCGGGATGAGCAAACGAGCCGCATGCTCCCCCTCACCCTGACCCTCTCCCCAGGGAGAGGGTCAGGGTGAGGGGACCAGACCGCTCAGTGCGGATAATACTCCCACCACATTTTATGCAACTGATACCACTTGTCGCCCGGCTCCGGCTGCTTCTCCCAGGGCTTATCAATAATGTAATGAATGTTCTTCACCCGCTGCATATCCCACATTTTCGGGTGCTGAAGCTCAAGGGTTTTCAGGGCGTTGTAGCCGTAATGTAGCGGCAGCCAGCGGTCGTGAAACACATCGTTGAGGAAATCCTGCTCCGCAAACACATAGGTGCTGATGTCTGCCATCGCCACAATTTTCGTCAGCATCAGGTCGTACAGCGCCTGGTCTGGCGTCAGCACCAGAAAACCGGCATTGAAGTAATTGTCGAGTGTGGCGGGGGGATGGGCGGTCATCGCCGCATCTTCACACCAGCTGTAGTAGCAGTTTGCGGGCTGCCAGCTTAAGGGATAGCTCTCAATCTGATTCGGGTTGCAGCGACAGGCGTGGCAGGCGGCAATAACCCCCTCGTGGAGGGGAAGCTCAAACACCTCATCCATGTTTTTCACCACCAGCATGTCGGCATCGAGAAAAGCCACCCGCGCGTAGTCGGTCATCGTCCACACCGCCAGCTTGCTCCAGACGTCGGCAAAACGGGCGTTAGCGTAGCGATGAGCCAGCGCCTGGCTTGGGCCAATCTTCGGCACCTCGCGCACCCGGCAGCCCAGCCGCTGTAAATGTTCACGGGTAGGCGTCTCAATACCCGGCGTCACCATCACCTCCAGCGGCCAGGGGCTACCGCTTTTAAGCAGGGAATGATGCAGCGCTTCAACGCCCGGCAAATAACCCGGCTGGGTCAACAAGGTGACCCACGCAAAAGTGGACGAGCTCATGACAGCACCTCCGCCATGAAGTCGTTAAGGAACAGGCCACGCGGATCGAACGCCTGACGGACGGCCTGAAAATCTTCCCACTGCGGGTAGCACGTCGGCCAGTCATACAGACCGGCGTCGAAGTATTTGCCCCAGTGGGGTTTGCCCCCAACATCTGCCAGCAACGGTTCCACCGCACGTAAAAATTCGAGACCCTCTTCCGACAGCGAGCCGTCCTCGGCGTAATAGACCACAAAGCCAAAGAAGCAGGTCGGCTCCCCCCATGACGGGCTGAGCCAGGCACTGGACGCACCTGTGCAACGTAAAATAATGGGGTAGTGCATATGCGGATGTGTTTCGGCAAACCACTGTTTGATGCGGGTTATGGCTTGCGGCGCTTTCGCCAGCGGTACGCCGATTTCGATATTGATCTGCGGGGTGGCAATGCCCCGGCAGAACACCTGGTAGACATCACCAATCACATCTGAAAAATCCTTAAAGCGGGTGACGGTGCGAAACGGCTTACCGTTCTCATCAACGATGCGGGTGTCATTGCGCATATGCTGCAACGTCTTATCCACCGTCTTGTTCATTTCGTCACGGGTGTCGTCCAGGGTGACCAGATCCCGGTGATTCTGCTGCCAGACGTGGCGCTCCTCGTCATTGGCCTCACGGGCATTCCAGGTGTGGACTTTGTTCTCTTCGAGGAACCACCAGGCTTTGCTAAAGGTCCAGGTTTCATTCCACGTGGCTAAATCGCTTTCCAGGGTATCGGCGCTGACGGCATCTTTAAAGCAGGTGAACAGGGTGGCCGGGCGAGTGCGAAGCGTCACCGCCGTGATGGCCCCCAGCGCCCCCAGGCCCAGCTGCACGGCACCAAACCACGGATGACTGCGGTCCATGTTATGCAGGTGACCGGTGCCATCAATAAAACGAATGCTGAGCGCTTCGTCGGCAATTGTACTTTGTTGCAGCCCCTGTCCGTGGGTGCCGGTTGATATCGCGCCGGCCAGCGTTTGTGCTGCAATCACCCCCGGCGAGGCGTTGAGCATGCGATTCATCGAGGTCAGAATCTCATACACCTCGTGCAACGGTGTGCCCCCGGCAAAGGTCGCGCTGTCGTCATCCACCGCCAGCAGCCCGCGCAGGCAGGAGAGATCCACCAGCACATCTTCCGGGTTCGAGACTGCCAGCATTCTGCCTGGTGACATGCGGCTACCCATCATACGGACTTTCCCCCGACACGTGACAATCGCCTCTTGCAGCTGCGCTTCATTCTCGGGCGTCACCACCGCTCTGGCCTCGGCAAGCGTGGTGTTTTTCGCCCAGTTCAGCACACGTGAGTCCGCTGGATCTGCGTGGGGCTGGCGGCGAGGGAACAGTGGGTGGGTGTGGGTCATCGACAACTCCTCTGGCGAAAATCGGGTCCAGCTTAAAGCATAGTCCCTTGGACAAAAGTGTGACGAATGTCGCAGGGGTTTTTGGACCACGGCGTGAAAACCGCACCAGCGGAATTAAACCAGCAGGCAAAACATCGACAGGTTAAATCCATTTTTATGCCACTTCATTTCTGCTTAATAATAAAAAGAATCTCAGGGCAAGTTAAAACATTTATAAATTTGCACTATGTCTAATTAATTCAAAGCAATGTTACCATTGTAAAATGATAGTGCCAGATATAAGAACCTGTTATTATGGCTTTCGCACAATATATTTAAGGCATTTCCACAATAAAATAGATTCAGAATTATAATTAATTCCTGCTTTCCGAATCCATTAGCGGAACCCGGTCAGGACGAAATAAAGGTGACGCAGTGACAATAAAAAAATTGGCTGCAATTTTAGGCTTATCACACACCACGGTATCACGTGCTTTAAACGATCATCCTGCCATCAGCCAGGCGACCAAAGACAGCGTGTTGCAGGCGGCTCGCGACTATGGATACATCCCCAATAGCGCTGCCCGTGCGCTGCGTAATGCCAGCACCGGGGCTTTTGGCCTGGTCATTCCTGATATCCAGAACGACTTCTTTATCACCATCACCAATGCGATTGCCCATGTGGCGGCCGAACGTTCCTGGCAGATGATGCTCAGCATCAGCGGCGACAAGCCCGAGATGGAGCACGCCGCGCTGTTGCGCCTGATGACTGCAAGGGTGGATGGCATCATTTTCGCGCCCACCGCCAACCCGCTGCCGGAGACCCGGGAGCTGGTGATGCGCACCAATGCCGTCCAGCTTCTGCGTCATCACGACAACCTGACCACCCCGGTCATCGCCATTGACGAGCGCTACGGGATAGCGCTTGCGGTGCAGCACCTGCGTGAGCTGGGCCATACGCGCATTGGCTACATTGGCTCTGCCCAGCAGCTGAGCACCGGGGCCGAACGTTTGCAGGGCTTTTTGCAGAACTTTTCTGCCACCGAGCAGCAAGCGCTTGAAGACATCATCTACGTTGGCCCGCCGCAGGCTGAGTTTGGCGGTGACGCCTTCAGACGTATCATGCGCGCCGCCCAACCGCCGAGCGCGCTGGTGCTGGGCAGTCCGCGTTACGCCATGAGCATCCTGCTTGCCGCCAAAGAAATGAATATCTCTATTCCTGATTCACTCTCGCTGGTGGCCTACGGTGACGTCTCATGGGGAAGCCTGCTGGAGGTGAAACTGACCTCTATCTCCCTGCCGGAAAAGCAGATTTCCGATGCCTGTATCAGCATCATCGACGGGCTGATGAATCAGGAAACGCCGCTGTCGCCAGAGCTGTTTTACGCCCGTACCGAAAGCCAGCTCTTTACCCCGCAGCTGGTACTGGGCGGCTCAACAAAAGCGTTTGTTCCCCCGGCAAGATAAAAAAACCGGATGGGCCATAAGGCGCATCCGGAAATGTGAATCCAATGCCAATACAAGCTTCGAGAAACTATCTGAATTTTGCCAGCAGTTGTTCCGCGCCTTTGGTCAGTAACCCCTGGTCCGACCCGATGGCAACCATCTGGAAGCCCAGTTCGATATAACGGCGGGTTTGTGCTTCATCGGTACAGAGAATACCCACGGCTTTCCCGGCGGCCTTGACGCGCCTGCCGGTTTCTTCAATCACTTTAATCACTTCCGGGTGCATCGGTTGCCCAATGTAGCCCAGACTTGCCGCCAGATCGCCGGGGCCGATAAAGAACGCATCAACGCCGTCAATGGCCGCCATGGCTTCAATATTTTCCAGTGCCTGGGTAGTCTCAGGCATCACAATCAGGCAGATCTCTTCTTCGCAGGTGGTGGCGTAATTCTTGATGCGGCCAAACCCAGAGGCGCGTGGCGCTCCGCAGTAGCCACGTATGCCGTTGGGGGCATAACGCACGGCGGCTACAAGGGCTTTCGCCTGCTCGACGGTATCCACCTGCGGCACCATCAGGGTGTTCACCCCCGCATCGAGGTAGCGTTTAATCAGCGAAATATCGTGGTTCGGCACGCGCACAATGGGTTGTGTGGGGCCACCCGCGGCGCAGGCCTGTAACTGGGCGTAAATCTCGATGTATTCACTGGGGCCATGTTCGGCGTCGAGGCCGATAAAGTCATAACCGCAGCCGGAGAGCATCTCGGCTGCGATATAGCTCCCGAGCTGGGTCCACAGACCCAGCTGCACGGTGTTGTTTTTTATGGCGTGCTTAAAATGATTCTTTGGCAGTTCCATAACAATTCCTTTAAGTGAGGGTACTTAACAGGAGAGGTCCTTTTATTTGGCAAAGCTGGCGCTGATAAGCCCCACACCGGTAATTTCTGCATCAAAGGCGTCACCCGGTTTCGCGGAGACGGCCGGGCCAATCGCGCCGGTAATCACAAATTCCCCGGCACGCAGCGGCTTGCCAATGCGCACCAGGTCATCTGCCAGCCACTTCAGGGCGTGCAGCGGGTGGCCGAGAATGGCGGTTGCTTTACCTTGTGACACCACCTCTTCGCCGCGTTTGGTGACCATTTCGCTGCGGGTGATGTCGCAGTCGGAGAGATAAACCGGTTTGGTACCCAGCACCACCAGGCAGGCGGCGGCGTTGTCGGCCACAAAGTCGCAGGACTTCACGTTCCAGCCGGTGATGCGGCTGTCGCAGACCTCAAAGGCGGGCAGGATGTAGTCGATGGCATCAATAATATCGACAATCGTGTGCTCTTTTTGGGTGAGATCTTTCTTCATCACCACCGCAATTTCAGTCTCGACGCGCAGGTCGCTGACCACCGGTTTAGTGATTACTGCCCCGTCGACCAGCACCATGTCAGCGTAGATGTTGCCGTAGCACGGATCGGAAATGCCGAACTGTTTTTGTACCGCTTTGTTGGTCAGGCCCAGCTTGCGACCCACCAGACGACGGCCCTGCGCCTGCCAGATGCGGTCATTGTAATCCTGAATCATGTAGGCGGTATCGAGATTTGCGCTGTCCACCATGTCACGAATGGGTTCACCCGCTTCGTTGTTATCCCAGGCCTGGCGCAGCAAGTCGGCCGCTTTGATAAGGTTGTTTTCCATCGTTTTTGCTCTTCAAATTTTTTGGGTAAGATTGTGAAGTCTGTTAATTGCCCACGCGGTTCTGCGGCTCACCGCTGATAAACGCTTTCACATTGTCGACGGTGGTATTGAGGATGCGTCCACGTGCTTCAACTGATGCCCAGGCAATGTGCGGCGTGATGATGCAGTTTTTGGCGCTCAGCATCGGGTTTTCAGGCACCGGGGGCTCTTTGGAGAGCACGTCGACGGCGGCACCGGCAATCACGCCGTTGTTCAGCGCATCCGCAAGGTCGGCTTCGTTAACGAGATCGCCGCGTGAGGCGTTCAGCAGCAGCGCAGATTTCTTCATTTTGCGCAGGGATTCAGCGTTGATCATGCCCTGGGTTTTTGGCGTCAGCAGGCAGTGCAGGCTGATGACATCGGCTTCGGCATAGAGGGTATCGAGGTCGACATAGCGTACGCGGTCGTTCTCCAGCGCTTTATTCTGGTACTCGTCATAGGCCAGCACGTTCATGCCCAGCGCCTGCGCGACCACGCCAAAAGCCTGACCGATACGCCCGTAGCCAATGATGCCGACGTTTTTGCCCGCCACTTCCAGCATCGGTTTTAGCCAGTAGCAGAAGTCCGGTTTTTTGCCCCAGCCGCCCGCGTGCACATCGGTGTCATGCAGGCCAACCTGGTTGCAGAGCTCCAGCATCAATGCGGTCGTAAACTGGGCGACGGTGGAGGTGCCGTAAGTGGGCACGTTGGAGATAACAACACCGTGATTTTTCGCTGCGGCTAAATCAATCACGTTATAGCCGGTTGCCGTCACGCCAATAAATTTCAGGTTTGGGCACTGGCTGAATTCTTTTTCGGTTAATACGACTTTGTTGATTATTGCGATATCAGCATCACCGATTCTTTCGACCACCTGGTGGGGTTCAGATGTGTCGTAAACGGTTATTTCTCCCAGTTGCTGAAGTGTGTCCCACGAAAGATCGCCAGGATTAAGTACACCACCATCTAAAATAACAATTTTCATAATTTACCTGTTCCAGTGTTATTGCAGCAGTACACCAACTTAATCGATGTACTGCTGTTTGGTCAGCAATTAATTAATGCAATTGTTTGGTCTGATTAATTGCCGTTTGTTTATGGTCGAGGGTTAATACCGCCAGCAAGCTGAGTACGGCGTTAAAGCCAAGCCACACGCCGACCATCGCGTTACTGCTGAAGGTGTGGTTCAGCCAGGTACAAATGGCCGGGGTCAAACCGCCGAGTACGGCAGCGGCAACGGCCTGGGCAAAGGAGTAACCCGCGGTACGCGCATGGGCCGGAACCAGTTCCACCATCGCCGCCACCTGGACGGAGCTGTAGCAGGCGTACATAAACGAGAACCACAGTTCAAAGACCACAAACTTGAACACGGTCGGGTCTGCGGCAAGCCAGGAGAGCAGCGGCCAGGCCGTAATGGCCCCGGTCAGGGTGACCACAATCAGCATGGTTTTTCTGTTCACGCGGTCAGCAATCATGGCGGTCACCGGCAGCCACAACAGAATCGACAGACCGACGAAGAACAGGGTGATGAAGCCTACGTGTTCGCCCAGGTTCAGGCTCTTGATAAAGGTCGGTGCGTACGTGGTCACGGTCTGTGCGGTCACGGTCGCCATCGCCACCATCCCCATACAGGTCAGGATAATGCGCCAGCCGGACACCAGGCTTGAGCAAATCTCTTTCACGCTTGGCGTGGTTTTCTTCTTCGCAAAGACTTCGGTTTCCTGCAGGTTAGAACGCAGCCAGAACATCAACGGGATCACCGCACAGCCGATCAGCAACGGAATGCGCCAGCCCCAGTCATGCAACTCCTGGGTGCTCAGGGTGTAAAGCAGCACCAGGCCGATGAGGGATGCGGCCATCACCGCGAACTGCTGAGAACCCACCTGCCAGCAGGTGTAGAAGGCGCGACGGTTTGGCGGCGAAATTTCTGCCAGATACACCACCACACCACCGAGTTCCGCACCCGCCGAGAAGCCCTGTAGCAAGCGGCCCAGTATGACGATAACCGGTGCGGCCATGCCAATTGACGCATAGGTTGGCGTCAGGGCCACGCAGAGGATCCCCACGGACATCAGCGCCAGGGCCATAATCAACCCTTTTCTGCGTCCGTGGCGGTCGGTATAGGCCCCCAGAATAATCGCCCCGAACGGGCGGGCGAAGAAACCTAAGGCGAAGGTCATCAGCGTGAGCATTAACGAAACATACTCATTATCTGACGGGAAATAAGCCTGGGAAATATAACGGGCATAATAGCCGTAAACCATGAAGTCATATATTTCCAGGGCGTTACCCGCACCCACCTGAATAATGGGTTTGACCTGCATTTTATGTTTGGCCGCAGGCAAAGCCTGGGCACTGGTCTCGGTCATTTGAATCTCCTTCAATTATGTATTGACTAATTTTTTGAAAAAACTCATACAACCAGAACAGACATTTAAAATTCAGGTGTAGGGCCCGGAGATAACGCCTGTTCCGCTAAGCGGATATACCCTTCATACTTCAAGCTGCATATGTGTTGGCGCGTTTGTTCATCCCAGTCACTTACTTCAGTAAGCTCCTGGGAACTCACGCTCTTGCCACCTTTATGCAACTCGAATTATTTAAGGTATAAAAACACAAATCTTTAAAATAGTTATTTATGAATCAAGGCTTTTACACCAAAATATTCCAGCGCGTTGGAGTCTTCCAGACGAATAGCTTCATTCCATTTTGACGTACGCTCGGAACGGGTCATTGACCCCACTTTTAATTGCCCCGCATTTAACCCTAATGCGAGATGCACAATAATATTGTCTTCGGTTTCGCCAGAGCGGGCAGAAACAATTGAACCGTACCCGGATTTTTGCGCTTCGGTAAAGGCGTTACGCAATTGGGTAATCGTCCCGGCCTGATTGGCTTTTAATAAGACGGCGTTACAGGCACCTGTTTTCGCTGCGGCTTTCACTCTGTCGCCATTGGTCACGAAATAATCGTCGCCAACAATCTGCACTTTAGAACCTGCGGCTTTGGTGAAAGCAATTAATCCCGCTTCGTCATCTTCGGCTAAGGGATCTTCAATCGAGAGAATCGGGTAACGATCCAGCCAGCCGAGCAGCAAATCACACATGCCGTCAGAATCATATTCAGTGGATTCCAGTGCCAGACGATAACGACCCTCTTTGCCGAATTCTGAGGAGGCGATATCCAGCGCGATGGAGACGTCCTGGCCCGGAATATAACCTGCGCCTTCAATGGCTTTGACCAGCGTATCCAGCGCCTGCTCGTTGCTGTTGAACTCCGGCCACCAGCCGCCTTCATCCGCCACGCCGCTCAAATGCCCGCGTTGTTTCATGATGCGCCCGGCGCTGTGGTAGACCTCGGCGGTCATCACCAGCGCCTCTTCGAAGGATTTCGCGCCGTTGGCAATCACCATCAAATCCTGAATATCGATACGGCGTCCGGCGTGTGCGCCACCGCCAAAAATCTGGATCTGCGGCAGCGGCATCGCCACCTTTTTATCGCCCGCCAGGTACTTCCACAACGGCAGATGCGCATTGTTGGCGGCGGCATAAATGGCCGCCATGGAGCAGGCGACTGAGGCGTTGCCTCCCAGACGGGAGAAGGTGCCGGTGCCGTCCAGCTCAATCAGAATGCTGTCGATCAACTGCTGATCGTTAATGTCGGTGCCGATAAGCGCAGGGGCGATTTCGTTTTTAATGTTCAGCAGCGCCTTCTGCACATCTTTGCCTGACAGCGCTTTACCGCCATCACGCAGTTCCACCGCTTCGTGCATTCCGCAGGAGGCACCTGCGGGCGCCATGCCACGGCCAAAAACGCCGTTATCCAAATGCACTTCAACTTCGACCGTGGGCCAGCCGCGGGAATCCCACACGCGACGACCTAATACACTTTTAATTCGACTCATAACCCGTTCTCCTTCCTCCAAAATGATGTCACGTCTTTCAATTTCGTAAATTGAAGTTCCAGTAATGCGCAGCTGGTACGACGTACTTTTTGCGCATGATTCTCTGTAAAATATTCAACGGGTGATTTGCCGTCGACGCGCGCCAGAATCAGGCACGGTAATAAAGTGGCGACGCGGGTTTCAAAGGCGTCGACAGATTCCCAGTTAATACACTCGAAATAGCGTTGATAGAGTTGTTCGAATGCATGCATTAATTGCTGTTGGGCTTCCCCGGTGCTGGCGACAACGGTTTTTAATAAGAAATGGTTTAAGCAAAATGCGAGATCAAATGCCGGATCGCCGTACCAGGCGCATTCCGCATCGAGAATCACCGGGCCATTTGGGCCGCGTAAGATATTTTTCGGGCTGATATCACCGTGGACCAGCGCCAGTTTTGTTGACTGCGTTCTTTCTAATACGGACTGGATAAAGCCTGCATATTTCGGGTGGACGCGGGCAATCTCACCCAGATAAGGATCAAGACGCAGCGAGAAGAAATTATCGTCCCAGGCAAATACTTTAGCCAGTTCGCTATTTTTGGCGGTTTTTTGATGAATATTGCCTAGCACTTCCCCCATTAATCCGGCAAAGTCGCCGTCGATATTTCCGTTTAAAAGCTGCGATTTCCAGTTATCAAATTGTTCGAGGGGAAGATAATCCATTACAAAACAGAGCGCGCTTCTGTCGACGCCCTGAATATGCGGCACGGCATCCGGTGCGATATGGGCAACGGTTTTCATCCAGTCAATTTCTGCAAATACGCGTTCCAGCGGGGCATGCCACTCTTTCGCCACTTTTAGTTTGGGCAGAGCTTGTTTCAGGCAAAAATGGTTATCACCCACGCTGACTTTTAAAATGTTGGAAGAGACGCCGCCCGTAAGGGGTTTAACGGTAAGGGTTTCGTCATCATGGATTAACTCCATGGTGTGCAACACGTCGCGTATTGCATCCTGATTAGCTGAAAGATCTTTAAAACACGTTTCCATGCATACACCTGTATTTAACTTGTTTTCTCAAACGGTTCAAATACGTCGTCACCCGGCTGCAATAGTTTCTCTGCGGTAACGTAAGCGGTGACGTATCTGCTACGGGGTATATCTCTCAATCTCAAAAATGTTAGCCATGTTAATAACCGTGAATAACATTTTGCCTTTTCAGTTTTTAACTTTTTGGCTGGTGTGACGTAATTTATGCACACGTGTGCATTAACGTCAATGAACCTACGGATGAAATAGGTTGATATGGCTCTCATTTGAAATCAATGTCATTTAATTTATTGATATGTATGTAATTATTTAAGTGTGATCACGATCGTATTTCCGAAAATAAGGTTTTATTAAGAAAGTGATGGTATTTAATTACCTTGAAAAATAATGCGATTGCGAAGGGTCTTAATTTCGTAATCAGGTCGATGATTACATTGATTTAACATGTCTCATTACAATTTATTTAACATTGTGAGATTATTTTTAAACAGACCATTTTTATTTAGATGTGAGAAATTTGGTGATATTAAATGCAACAAAGGCGAGAAAAGGGGCAGCATAACCCGCAGTAAATATTACTGATGGTTATGGGTTTTGTTTGTGAATGGCAATGGTGCGAAGGAATTAACGGGGCAGGGCGATGCGCGGTTTGACCCGGTCATGCAGCGCCGGGTTATCACTCTCATCTTTTAGCCTGACCCCGGTCAGGCGACGCAAAAACGCCTGTTCCAGCAGCCAGGCAAGTTTAAATGCGGCGGCCTCGAAATTCAGCCCTTCCGGGCGGATGTTGGAGATGCAGTTGCGTTCTGACTCCAGCCGCTTGCGCTCCGGTTTCCACGTTAAATAAACCCCTAAACTGTCCGGTGAGGATAAGCCAGGCCGTTCACCAATCAGAATCGCTACCGCCTTACTGTTGAGCGTCTCGCCGATGTCATCACCAAGGGCCACGCGAGACTGGTGCGCCAGCACCACCGGGCCGAGTGAAATCCCCAGTGTTTGCAGATACGGCAGCAGGGCGGTGATCAGCCCGACGGACTGGCGCTGCACCGCGTGGGAGGAAAGACCGTCGCCAATTACCAGCAGCAGATCGTGGGCGGGCGTGCGGCTGGCGGCGAGATCCGCACGGCTGTCGTCACTCAGCTTGCGCCCCAAATCCGGGCGGTTGAGGTAAATGTGCCTGTCGGTTGCCGCACTGTGGGCGTCCAGGGTTTGCAGGCCCAGCGCCTGAAGCTGCCGGGCCAGCGTTTCGCTGTCAAACGGCTGGTGGATGGCATCACGGGCCTGCGCATGGGCCAGGCCGAAATTCAGCACTTCGCGTGTGGGCAGGCTGGCTCCGCTGCGCCCGAGCGCAATGCGCGCATCGGTAAACTCGCGCAGCAGGGTCCAGGCATCAGGTGGATTCATGCGGGGGCTCCTTGTGGCAGGGCGCTGAGCAGCGGGTGGTTAGCCCCGGTCAGGCGCAGCTGCCCGTGCGTATCGATTATCTGCATGCGGGTCAGCCAGTCGGCAAACTCCGGTGCGTGCTTCAGCCCCAGCAGGCGACGGGCGTAGAGTGCATCATGGAACGACGTGCTCTGATAATTAAGCATGATGTCGTCTGCGCCCGGCACGCCGATGAGGAAGGTCAGACCGGCGTTACACAGCAGCGTGAGCAGGGTGTCCATGTCGTCCTGATCGGCTTCTGCGTGGTTGGTGTAGCAGACGTCGCAGCCAATCGGCAGCCCCATCAGCTTGCCGCAGAAGTGATCTTCCAGCCCGGCGCGGATGATTTGCTTGCCGTCATAGAGATATTCCGGCCCGATAAAACCCACCACCGTGTTAACCAGCAACGGCTTAAAGTGGCGCGCCACGGCGTAAGCACGGGCCTCACAGGTTTGCTGGTCAACATCAAAATGTGCATTGGCCGACAGACAACTGCCCTGGCCGGTTTCGAAATACATCACGTTGTTGCCGAGCGTACCGCGCTTGAGGCTGAGTGCCGCCTCCTGCGCTTCCTGAAGCATGGCCAGGTTAATGCCAAATCCGCTGTTTGCCGCTTCGGTGCCCGCCACCGACTGGAACACAAGATCCACCGGGGAACCGCGTTCGATCAATTGCAGGGTGTTGGTGACATGGGTCAGCACGCAGGATTGGGTGGGAATGCTGAAACGGGTGATGATGTCATCCATCATGTGGTTCAGCCTGTCCAGCACCGGCAGGCTGTCGCTGGCGGGGTTAATCCCCACCACCGCGTCTCCGGCACCGTACAGCAGGCCGTCTAACATACTGGCGGCGATGCCTTTTAAGTCGTCCGTCGGATGATTGGGCTGCAGGCGCACGCTGAGGTGGCCGGGCAGGCCGATGGTGTTACGAAAACGGGTGATGACGCTGCACTTGCTGGCGACCAGAATCAGGTCCTGGTTACGCATCAGTTTGCTGACCGCCGCCGCCATTTCCGGGGTGATCGCCGGTGCAACGTCGGCAAGCACCCTGCTGTCCGTGGCGTCTGCCAGCAGCCAGTCGCGAAAATCGCCCACCGTCAGGTGGCTGATGGCGCGAAAGGCTTCGACGTGGTGCGTGTCGATGATAAGCCGGGTGACTTCATCGCTTTCATAGGGAATTAGCGGGTTATCGAGGATTTCACGCAGAGGGACATCGGCGAGGGCCATTTTGGCGGCCATCCGCTCTTCAGCCGACTGTGCGGCTACTCCGGCCAGCACATCCCCGGAACGCGCCGGGGAGGCTTTTGCCATCAGTTCTTTTAAGCTGGCGAACCGGTAGACCCGGTGCGCCAGAGTCGTCTTGTACATTCCGTCTCCTCAGGAGAGTGCACGCAGCTGTGGGTCCAGCGCGGCACGTTCACGGGCCGGAGCCGTTTTACGGAACCACATGTAACCGCCCAGCATCATCAGCGCGAAAATCAGCGCCAGCAGCGTGTTGTACCAGACCATCGCCACCAGGCAGAGTACCGCCATACCCAGAGCAAAAGCTGGCGCAATCGGGAACAGCGGCGCTTTAAACGGACGCTCTAGGTTTGGTTCGCTGCGGCGCAGTTTGAACAACGCAGCCATCGAGGTGATGTACATAACAATAGCGCCGAATACTGACATCGTCACAATGCACGCGGTGAGCGGCATGCCGCTGATGGTAATCAGTGAATCGGAGAAGATAGCCGCAATACCGACCACGCCACCGGCGAGGATCGCCAGATGCGGGGTGCGGGTTTTGCGGTTCAGGTTTGCAAGGCTGGCCGGCAGGTAGCCCGCACGTGCCAGGGAATAAATCTGGCGAGAGTAGCCCATGATGATGCCGTGGAAGGAGGCCACCAGACCAAACAGCCCCAGCCAGACCAGCATATGCAGCCAGCCGCTGCTGTCACCGACGACCACTTTCATTGCCTGTGGCAGAGGATCGTTGATGTTGGAAAGGTTACGCCAGTCACCCACACCACCGGCGAACATCATCACGCCGACCGCCAGAACGGTGAGTGTCAGGATGCCGCCACCCAGGGCGCGCGGAATGGTGCGCTGCGGATCTTTGGCTTCTTCTGCTGCCATCGATGCGCCTTCAATCGCCAGGAAGAACCAGATGGCAAACGGAATGGCGGCAAACATGCCCGGTAGCGCCAGACCGCTGAAGCTGTCAGAACCTGCCCAGCCGTGAGCGGTAAAGTTGTCCCAGGAGAAGCCCGGTGCGACCACGCCCATAAAGACCAGCAATTCAAATATTGCCAGCAGGGTAACAATTAATTCAAACGTTGCGGCAATGCCGACGCCCAGAATATTTAACGTCATAAAGATAACGTATGCACCGCAGGCCACCCATTTCGGATCGAGTGAAGGAAATTGCACGTTCAGGTAAGCGCCAATGGCCATTGCAATCGCCGGAGGCGCAAAAACAAATTCAATTAATGTCGCGAAACCGGCAATAAATCCACCGGTTGGGCCAAATGCCCGATATGCATAAGCAAAAGGCCCACCCGCATGCGGGATAGCCGTCGTCAGTTCGGTAAAACTAAAAATAAACGCACAATACATAGCGGCAATCGCCAGGGCGACAATCAAAAAGCCCATCGTGCCTGCCTGCGACCAGCCGTAACTCCAGCCGAAATATTCGCCGGAAATTACCAGCCCAACGGCAATACCCCATAAACGGAAGCTGCCGAGTGTTCTTTTTAGTGTGGTTGATTCTGTGGTCATCATTTACTGCCTCGCCATTAAACACAGTGGTGGTTTAATTGCAAAGGCGATGCCAGATTAATAAAATTCATATTTATCATTGAGTTAATTTGCTTTCGGTGGCGTTGTCCATAAAAAGCGGCACCGGATGCACCGCAGACAGTCAGCACCAGGTGCAGCGTGCCCCGCAATGGTGAAAAATGACGAAGTCATTAGCTATCTCAATGAAATACGGACGCTTTGTGGCCAGGTTCGGGTGCGTAAAAATAATGACCAGAGCGAAATTTTCGCCCGTCAGGCAGCATAAAACGCATCCACAACCAGGATACTTAAAATATTGTAGTGAATGTTGGGTAAATAAATCCGACTTTTCTTACACCGAATTTTATTATTGGATGCTTTAATTATATTTATATCTTTATCAGCTGATTGTTTTTTAATTTACAGATTGATTACATTGCTGATTTTAATTTATTGCGATGGGTTTTGTAGGCTGAGTCACACAATATTAAGGCAGCTGCCTGATGTTAAATTTAATTTCTGAGAATGAGTTGACCAGAATGATTTCGCACTTTAGTTTGAGTGTGAAAATTTCAGGCAAATCCAGGATTATATTTAACTAAGGAGGGGAATATGGCCTGGCGTCCAATTTTATATGTCATTTTTACCACCAATCCACGGTTAACGACCCGGCGAGCAAGGCTGCGGCTGGTGGCGAGTCAGGGGTGAGCTACTTTGCCCCCTCTCCTCTTAGGGGAGAGGGCTGGGGTGAGGGGAAACATGCGGCACTGATGGCCATTCCGTTCACCTTATGTTCTTTACTTCTCTATAGCGACAGAACCTGTGAACGTGCCAGGGAGGCTCGCCGCCACCTCCCTGGCGACCCAGGCTCCCGGCAGGAAAATCGCCGCTGACGCGGTCCACTCAGCGTATGCCTTCAGGCTTATCGGGGACGGGCGGATGAAACGTCCCTGTAAAACCGCCCTCGCCGCGCATCCATGCGCGTCGCCCCGGCCTTACGGATACGCTTCGTCGATTTTCAGCCGGACCCAGTCATCGCTGCGACAGTTTTATTCCCATTACGCAATGTCGTCGCTTCAAAAATAAAACCCGGGCACAACAGGGAACCGCCCGTGCAGGTATTACCCTACGGCAATCGCCCGTACTACACACTCTCCGCCAGTTCAAACATCCCATACGGGTGAATCTGCAGATAATAAGTGTCCCCAACATCTGGTTGCAGGCGGGTGGCATTGATCTGCAACAAAATGCGCTGCCCGTGCCATTCCACAATCACCTCGTACTGCGGCCCCATATAGGCCACGTGCTGGATCACGCAGCGCTGGCTCTCTTCGCTATGTTCACCCAGCGTAATCGCCTCCGGGCGCACGCCCACCGTGCCAGTACCTTTAGCAGCAAAGTGTGCAGGAACCGGCAAACGGTAGCCGTAAATGTCCACGTAGCTCTGCTCGAAGGTGGCCGGGAACAGGTTGGCATCGCCCATAAAGCTCGCCATAAAGCGTGAAGCGGGCTGGCGATAAAGATCCTGCGGCGATCCCATTTGCATAATGTTGCCTTTGCTCATCACCAGCACGGTGTCGGAAACCGCAAAGGCTTCGCTCTGGTCGTGGGTAACGTACAGTGACGTAATGTTGAACTGCTTTTGCAACTCGCGGATTTTATCGCGCATGCTGCGACGCAGGTTGGCATCGAGGTTACTCAGCGGCTCATCGAACAGCAGCACTTTAGGTTTGAGGATCAGCGCGCGGGCCAGCGCCACGCGCTGCTGTTGGCCGCCGGAAATCTGATCCACAAAGCGGTCTTCAAACCCCTCCAGATCCACCATCGCCAGCGCCTCTTTGACGCGGGTTTTGATCTCTGCACGCGGCACGCCGAGCATTTTCAACCCGTAACCCACGTTCTCGCCCAGCGACATATGCGGGAAGAGGGCGTAGGACTGGAACACCATGCAGATATCACGCTGTTGAATGGAACGGTGTGTGACATCTTCACCATCAATGAAAATTTGCCCGCCGGTCGGTTTTTCCAGCCCCGCCACCAGACGCAGCACGGTGGTTTTCCCGCAGCCGGAAGGGCCGAGCAAACTGACCATCTCGCCCTGCGGAATGGCGAGGTTGATGCTCTCAATCACCGTGTTATTGCCGAACTGCTTGTTCACGTTACGCAATTCAACGAAATGTTTTTGTGTCATGGTCATGCTCCGTTACGCCTGGTTTTTGGCTTTGGAACGGGAGATACGCGCCTCACCGATCAGCCAGTCAAAAATGAAGATGATGGCGAGCATCACCACAATAAGGATTGAGCCGTAGGCAATCGCCACGCCGTATTCGCCGTCTTCCACGCGGTTAAGGATGTAGGCCGTTGCCACGCGGGTGTCCGGGGTGACGAGGAAGACGATGGCGCTGACGGTGGTGATGGCACGCACAAAGCTGTAAATCAGCGCCGACAAAATAGCCGGGCGCAGCAGCGGCAGCAGGATCTGCGTGATGGTGCGCAGTGACCCGGCACGCAGGCTGAGCGAGGCTTCATCCAGTGATTTGTCTATCTGACCCAAGCCTGCGATACCCGCACGAATCCCCACCGGCACGTTACGCATGACCATCGACATGATCACAATGGCGGCGGTGCCAGTGATGTACACGGGGGCGCTGTTAAAGGCGAGGATGTAAGAGACGCCCGCCACGGTGCCCGGTACGGCAAAGCACAGCATGGTGGTGAACTCGATGGTCTTTTTGCCCTTGAACTGCTGGCGCACCACAATCCAGGCGATCAGCAGGCCAAACGCCGCGGTGATCGGTGCGGCAATGCCAGCGTAAAGCAGGGTGTCGAGCAGGGAAGGCCACGCGCCGTCGCTCATGCCCTGGCCGAACAGCTTGATGAAGTTATCCAGCGTCAGGGTGTAATCCACGCCCCAGTTGACGGTGAAACTGCCGTAGAAAATGCTGCCGTAGAGCAGGGCGTTAAAGGCAATCCATACCGCCAGAATGGCGATCACGCTCCACACCAGGGTGACCGGTAGCGGTTGCACATCGCCCCGGTACGATTTCCCGGACACCGTGACGTAAGAGCGTTTGCCGATCCACATGTACTGCACGCAGAACACCAGCAGTGAGAAGAGCAGCAGGAACGCGCCCAGCGTGCTGGCGGCCTGATAATCAAGCTGCGAGCCGGTGATATAGAAATAGATCTGCGTTGCCAGCACGTCGAAGTTGCCGCCGAGCACCAGCGGGTTACTGAAGTCCGCCAGCGACTGCACCACCACAATCAAAAACGCGTTTGCCAATGCCGGTTTCAGCAACGGCACAAAGACGCCGTTAAAAGTCTGCCAGCGGCTGGCACGCAGCGTGTAAGAGGCTTCTTCCAGCGAGGGGTGAATGGTTTTGATGGCCCCGTCGAGGATCATAAAGGCCATCGGGGTGAAGGCCAGCACCTGCGCCAGCCAGATGCCGGTGAAGCCGTACAACCAGTTAGTGTTGGTCAGCCCGAACCAGTCGACCATCAGTTCGGTCACATAACCAGAACGCCCCATCATCAGGGTGACGCCTAAACCCACCACGAATGGCGGGGTAACGATGGGCAGAATGGAAAACACGCGGCCAATAATGGCGCTGCGCTTAGCAATACGGGTGGTGTAAATCGCCAGCACCAGGCCGAAGAAGGTGCAGCCGACGCCCACGGCGATGGCCAGCCAGATGGAGTTGAGGATCACCTGAATAATGTGCGCCTGCGCGAGCACGCTCATAAACGCCAGCGGGGCAAATTCGCCGCTGTCGGTGGTGAACATCGGAATAAAGATGGCGATGCTCGGCCAGACGATAAAGATGCTAATCAGCGCCACTATGGTAATCAGTGAACCAATGACGAAGCGGTCGCCCCCCAGCCACTCCAGGCGGGTCAGCGCCAGCGTCATGATGGCACCTAACGCCACGAACAGCACGATGCTGGCATAGCCCAGACCGCGGCCTTCTACCGTGGCGCTAATCGCCACAAACGCAATACACATCAGTGCCCAGGCGGCATCGAAGTAGTGACGGCTGCGCTGTTCACGCTGAGCTTCACTGAGCGGGCGTAATACGAGCACGCTCGGGAGCAGGTACCACAGCCAGCTAATGTTGACGTGCGACCAGCCGTAGGCGGCGACGATTTCATCGGACGTTGAGTCGGTCAGGCCGTAATCCAGGCTCCAGCTTGGCAGCAGCGCAAAGGCAAGCCAGCCGAGCAAAACCCAAAGGAAGACCGCATCCCGTTTTTTGGCGGGATGGAGAGTGAGTGTGTGTGACATAAGCGTTCCGGTGTTGTAGGCCGGGTGAGGCCATCACGCCTGCACCCGGCAAATGCTGCGGATGTGGGTTTATTGACCCATCTTCACATCGCTAACCCATTTGTTAATCAGCGCTTTACGGACATCCGTGGAGCCGTATTTGTCCATGTCGTAGCTGATTAGCTTCAGGTCATCGAGCTTCAGGGAGTTCGGCGAGGTCTCCGCCGTGGTGTTGGTCAGGATTTGGTAGGATTTGCCTTTTTTCCACGCCAGTTCCTGGGCTTCTTTAGAGAGCGCCCAGTCCACGAACAGCTTCGCGTTATCCAGATTGCGCGCCCCTTTGAGGATACTGATGCCGCCGATTTCATAGCCGGTGCCTTCGCAAGGGGAGATAAGCTCCAGCGGTGCGCCTTGCTCTTTTTCCAGCGAGTAATCATGCAGGAAGCCAATGCCAATCGCCGTTTCGCCACGGGCGGCGTTGCGCGCCGGGGCAATACCGGATTTGGTGTATTGCGAGACGTTGGTGTTGAGTTGTTTGAGGTAATCAAAGGCCTGATCTTCGCCCCACAGCTGGACGAAGGTCGCAAGCGCGGTGTACGCAGTGCCGGAGCTTTGTGGATCGGCAATCTGGATCTCGCCTTTGTACTCCGGTTTGGTCAGGTCTTTCCAGCATTGCGGCACCGGCAGGTTTTTCTCTTTCAGGCGCTGGGTGTTCACACCAAAGCCCAGAATGCCGACGTAGACGGCGGAAGAGAGGTTGCCTTTCACTTTTGCCGGATCGCGGAATTTTTCCATGACCTGCTCAAGATTGGGTGACTTGTAAGCCTGTAACAGCCCCATTTCCCCGGCCTGGGACTGCGGGTCCAGGGTGCCGCCGTACCAGACGTCCGCCTGCGGATTTTTCTTCTCAGCGTCGATTTTCGCCAGCGTGCTGCCGGAGCCGTTACGAATGAACGAGGTCTTCACGTTGTACTTCTCGCCAAACGCCTGCGTTTCGGTTTCGCACATTTCGTTGGTGGCGCTGCAGTAGACCACCAGGCGGCCTTCTGCTTTCGCGACACCGCTAAAAGCGGAGAGGGCAAGACCGGTTGCGACCAGGGTAGAGAGTAGAGTCACTTTCATTATTTTATCCTTCTTACGAGGTGCCAGGACTGCGTGATGTTGCAATGCCCGCCATCAAAAGCGGCATCAGTAATAAACCCATCAGTACGGCGGCGACGGAGAGCAAACTGAACATCCCCGACCAGCCGTAGTGTTCGATAATCTGTGACAGCGGCCAGCCCGCCAGCGCCGCCCCCAGGTAAGCGAAGACGCCGAGAAAACCGGTAATCGAACCTGCCGCCGCTTTGTGCCCGCATTCGACGGCGGCGAGGCCAATCAACATTTGCGGACCGAAAACGAAAAATCCCACCGTGAAAAAGCACATCGCCAGCAGGGCGTAATGGTGCACGGGCGCGAGCCAGAGTGCGGCGACGGAGACGATAAGCCCCAGGGTAAAGAGCAAAATCATCGGTGCGCGCTGCCCGCTAAACAGCAGGTCAGAGCCCCATCCGGCAAACAACGCCCCCAGCAGGCCGCCAATCTCAAACAGCATCACCGTGGCGTTGGCGCTCAGTAAGTTGACGCCGTGGCTTTCCGACAGCCAGAGGTTGCCCCAGTCGTTCAGCGCAATGCGAATCAAATAGACCAGCACGTAGGAGAAACCCAGCAGCCAAATCATCGGGTTACGCAGCACGGTCTCGCGCAGCATCTGCCATAATCCCATGGGCGGGCTTTGTTGCTCCTGGCGCAGTTCCAGCGGATCGTGCCGCCATTCGCCCACGCTCGGTAATCCCTCTTCCTGCGGTGTCCCCCGCAGTTGCATCGTTAACCACACGCCCAGTGCCATGCTGATAATCCCCGGTGTCAGCATCGCGGCCTGCCAGCCCCACCAGTGGGCGGCGAAGGCACATATCAGCGGAATAATGGCCCCGCCGATGTTGATAGACATGTTCCAGCAGCCCCACCAGAAGCCGCGCTCGTTGCGCGAATACCAGTGGGTCAGCAGCCGTGCGCAGGGTGGCCAGCCCCAGCCCTGGAAAAAGCCGTTTAACGTCCAGACCACCAGCAGTAACGGCAATGAATCACCGAAGGCAAACACCACGTTCAGTAATCCGGTGGCAAAAAGGCCGCAGCCCATAAACGCGCGCTGGCCGTGGCTGTCGTGCCAGAGCCCGGCGGCGAATTTCGACAGCCCGTAGCTCAGGTAAAACAGTGAACCCAGCAGGCCGATGTCGCCTTTATCCAGCCCTAAATCGCTTTGCAACGCCGGAAGCACGTAGTTCACGCTTTTGCGCGTGAGGTAAAACGCGGCGTAACCCACCACCATGGAGAGCAGAAGACGTGAGCGTAACGTCCGGTAGCGGTGGTCAATGTCAGCGGGCGAGATGGCATGCATAGCGGTCTCCAGTTGCGCTGACTATAGGAAAGCGCAGACGAAAGCGGATGAGAGAAACTCCCCAGGTGGCTAAGACTTTTTCCTGGTCAGTGCGGTGTTTGTTGCAAAATTGTGGGCAAGTTAACAGTTACACGCGTTCCCTGGCGGGATTCGAGGGTCAGTTCACCGCCAAGAGCATGAACGCGTTCGCGCATGCCCTGAATGCCAAAGCCAGGCATTTTCTCGGCGGCGATACCGATGCCGTTGTCGTGCACTTCCAGCGATAAGTGACCATTTTGCTCACTGAGGTTGATGCGTACCTCGCTTGCACTGGCGTGTTTGCAGACGTTGTTAAGCAGCTCCTGCAGTAACCGGTAGAGGGTGAAGATCAGGGTTTCGCTGGCGGGCGGTGCCGTCAGGCGGTAATCAAAATGGCAGGCAATACCGCGTTCGGCAAAGGCAAACTCGTTCACCAGATGGTGCAGTGCTTCCCGCAGCGAGAGTTCATCGAGCACCGGCGGGCGCAGCTGGCGCAGTAGCTGCCGGGTGGAGTGATGGATGCGGCGGGCCAGGGCGTTGATCTGGTCGGCAGCCTCAAGCGTCTGGGGTGTGTCGCCCGCCCGTTTGACCAGCTGCGACTGAATTTGAATGGCGGTAATGTTCTGCCCAATTTCATCGTGCAGTTCGCGGGCGAGGCTTTTGCGCGTGTCCTCTTCCGTGTGGATGAGTTTTTCCGCCAGCGCCTGGCGTGCGCGCAACTCCCCTTCGAGGCGGCGGCGATAGTGGTCCAGATTGAGCGCCAGATGCTGCTGGCGGCTGATGGCAATCCCCAGCCCAATCCCCAGCAACGCCTGGGTGGCGAGAAAAATCTCCAGCTCCAGCAGGTCGCTAAACCCCACGCCGACCTGACGGGCAATGGTGATGAGCATGCTGCCGAGCAGGCCCGACATCACGCCACCTTGCCAGCCAAATTTCCACGCCATAACCACGTTGGGCAAGAAGACCACAATCAGCAGCAGGCGTTCGATTTGTGGTGACAGCACCATTTGCGTGCCGATCCCAATGATGAAAAAGAGGCTGCACCAGATGACGAGTGAGGTGCGAAGCGGCGGGGCGACGGTGTCGAGCCCCAGCAGGTGGTGGCGATGCTGCTGGCGCAGAAACTCGAAAATCAAATAGGCGAAGGGCGTGAGCAGCACGCCGCCGGTAAAGGACGCCAGCCCCGCGAGCAGCATCGGGCTATGTAAAAACGGGGCCAGCAGCAGGGTGTGCAGCAGTGCTGTAGCGGTGACGGCGGTGAGCAGTAAACTCAGCCGTTGCCAGTACAAAGGAAAACGATGCCAGTAGTGTTGGGCGAGCAGGGCCGGAATCACGGTGAGCAAGGGGGCCGCCAGCATATTCAGGCCGTTGACCAGTTGCTCGCTCCAGAGCCAGATAATCAGCGCCAGTTGCGGCAGCAGTAGCGCGGGCCAGAACCGCCGGGAAAGCAGTATCAGCAGGGCCAGATAGACACCGTGGGGCAGAAACAACACCGCCTGTTGGCCGTTGTGGGTCAGGTAGAAGCTGAGCGTCCAGAGCATCAGCCAGCCCGGCCCCCAGGCCAGAATAATAAACAGTGATATCACCCCATGGCGCAGGGATCGCGACATCAGGGGTTCGCCAGCAAATTGTTGTTGAGAGCAAAATGCACAAGCTCAATGGTGCTTGCGCAGTTGAGCTTGCCGAGCACGTTGGCCCGGTGAACATGGACGGTTTTGTGGCTCAGTTCGAGCTTGAACGCTATCTCTTTAACGCTGTCGCCTTTTACCAGCAAATCAAACACTTCACGCTCACGCGGCGTAAGCGTAGAGAGAACTTTGACCGGCTGCGTGCCGCCGCGCAGGGCTTTGAGGGCGTCGGCACAGAGATAGTGGCCGCCCAGCCCAACGGAGCGGACCGCGCGCACCAGCTCTTCCGGGCCGCAGCGTTTTGTCAGATAGCCGCTGGCACCTGCATCAAGGGCACTTTGTACAAAGGCGGGGGTGTCGTAGATGCTAAGAATAATGGCGCGGAATTCCGGGCGCTGCTGGCGCAGGCGTTTGAGCAGGCTGAGGCCGTTTTCATCCGGCATGGCGACATCCAGCACGGCGACGTCGACATCATCCTTGAGCAGTGCAGGCCAGGCTTCGGCGGCGGTACTGAATTGCCCGCCGACGCTGAGATCCTCTTCCAGCCCCAGCAATTGAGCAAACCCGGAACGCACCACCACATGATCATCCACCAGAACCACACGTACCATAACGCACTCTCGCAAGCGAAAAGCTTTATGATGCCGTCTGGTTCGGTGCTGGCAATGTTCAGGTCAGCGATATGTTACCAATGTAACAAAATTGCAATATTTACCCCCTGGATTGGGGGCACTGGGCCACCCTCAGGCGGCCGTCGTGTTGTCCAGATGTGCTGCAATATAGCGCTCATAGCGGTTGGCTTTCAGGCGGGTCAAATCGACCAGAACCAGGCCATCGACGCAGTTGTTAAAGTCCGGATCGCAGCCAAAGTCGATAAACTGTACGCCGCCGGGTTCGCACAACTCGGAGTACTGCTTATAGAGTGGTGGGATCGCGCAGCCGAGGTTGCCCAGCATTGATTTCAGGCGCGTTAAGTCTTCGGTGTAATCGTCGCCGGTAAATTGTGCCAGCACGTCCGGGAGCGTGGCAGGCCACGGGCGGCGGGATTCGGCCAGCGGCCAGCTTGCCGGGAACCACAGGCGATAGAAGGCCACCAGCAAATCGCGCGCGGCAGGCGGGAAACCGCCGGAAATCGACACCGGACCAAACAGGTAGCGATATTGCGGGTAACGAGCCAGATAGGCCCCAATGCCGGACCATAAATAATCGAGGCCACGACGCCCCCAGTAGCGCGGCTGGATAAAGCTGCGCCCAAGCTCGATGCCATGCTCAAGGACTTCGGACATCCGTTGGTCATAATGGAACAGACTATGGCTGTAAAGGCCTTCGGGACCGCGTTTTTCAATCTGGCGTGCGGTAGGCATAAAGCGGTACGCGCCGACGATTTCCAGATCCGTTTCATCCCAGAGGATCAGATGCAGGTAGTCATCGTCGTATTTATCGGTGTCGCGTCGTTTGCCGCTACCTTCACCGACGGCGCGGAAAGCGATTTCGCGTAGACGGCCCAGCTCACGCAGCAGCGGGACATCCTCTTCACCTTTACGCTCCCAGAGATAAATTATTTTGCCATCTGCGGTGCGCCCCAGGCATTCGGCCTTGTTCAGCTCACGACGCAATGTGGCTCTGTCTTCCGGGCGGGCGATGGCGCACTCGGTTTTAAAGATTCCCGGCACTTTCTTGCCCAGTCGGCGGACGTGCTTGCGGCATTTATCGGCCACGTCGCGCGCAGAAAGAGAAGGAGATTGCCAGCTGTCCCATGGAATACGTTGGCCGATGGTGATCGGCAGCTGTGTACCCTGGCGGCGGAACATCTGCTGCATGAGCAGCAGCATCGGCAGCGTGTCGGAAAGCAGGGCTGCGCCGTAGAACAGCGGGCTGTTGCGGGCGTTGATCCACATAGGCAACAGCGGTGTGCGGAATTTTTTCGCCAGTTTGACAAAGCCTGGGTGCCATTTGCCGTCGCGGATGCCTTTACGGGTCAGACGTGAGACTTCGCCTGCCGGGAAGAAAATCAACACGCCGCCGCTTTGCAGTTGGCTTTCCATCTGCTGCAGCGACGCTTTACGCGTGCGACCGCCCATGTTGTCCACGGGGATAAACAATGAACTTAGCGGCTCGAGGTGGCTGAGCATGCGGTTTGTCACCACTTTGACATCACGGCGCACGCGGGAAACCGCATACAGCAACGCCAGTCCGTCCAGGGTTCCTGTCGGGTGGTTGGAGACAATCACCAGTGGGCCTTGCTCAGGGATTTGTTCGATGTCGTGGGCGGGGATGGTGCAGCGGATCTGCAGATGCTCTAGGACCTGCTCAACCATATCCAGACCTTTGAGGTGCGGGTGGCTGGCGGCAAACTGCTGAAACTCTTTTTCGTATAACAGGCGTCTGAGCAGATTTTTTTGCCAGGGTGCGGGTTTGGCCTGTGGCCAGAGGTCATCAAGAACACTATCGAGACTAAACATGGTGGCTCCTCCTGCCGTCTTGCGATGACAGTAGAAGCTCCAGATGACACTTACATTTCACCTTTGTGAATAAATAACAATCTTATTGCTCACAAAGAGAGGCCCGGCAAGCACCGCCGGGCCTGAGGGCTTACAAAATCTTACGTTCCGCGAGGTCCAGCGCGAAGTAGCTGAAGATCAAATCGGCACCCGCGCGTTTGATAGCGCCGAGGCTTTCGAGGATCACTTTATCTTCATCAATAGCACCTGCCTGGGCGGCGAATTTGATCATCGCGTACTCGCCGCTGACCTGATAGGCACCCAGCGGCAGCGTGGTGCGCTCACGAATATCACGCAGGATATCGAGATAAGCGCCTGCGGGTTTCACCATCAGGCAATCAGCGCCCTGGGCTTCATCAATCAGCGATTCGCGAATGGCTTCACGACGGTTCATCGGGTTCATCTGGTAGGTTTTGCGATCGCCTTTCAGGGCGGTGCCGGCTGCTTCGCGGAACGGGCCGTAGAAAGAGGAAGCGAATTTGGTCGAGTAAGACATGATGGCGGTGTCAGTAAAGCCCGCAGCATCCAGCGCCTGACGAATGGCCTGCACCTGGCCGTCCATTGCCGCCGAAGGGGCAATAAAGTCAGCCCCGGCGGCGGCGGCCACTACGGCTTGTTTGCCGAGGTTGAGCAGGGTGGCATCGTTGTCGACGCCGTGGTCGCACAGGACGCCGCAATGGCCGTGCGAGGTGTATTCACAAAAACAGGTGTCGGACATGACGATCATCTCCGGCACGGCATCTTTGGCAATCCGTGACATACGTGCCACCAGACCGTTTTCCTGCCAGGCATCGCTTCCGGTCGCGTCCGTATGGTGAGAGATACCAAAGGTCATGACGGAGCGGATACCCGCGTTGGCGATGCGCTCAATCTCACGCGCAAGGTGCTTCTCGGGGATACGCATCACGCCCGGCATGGCGGTAATCGCTTTGTAATCGTCGATCTCTTCTTCAACAAAGATAGGCAACACCAGGTCGTTCAGGCTGAGCGTTGTCTCTTCAAACATGGCGCGAAGCGAGGCTGATTTGCGCAGGCGGCGCGGGCGGGTGATTAAATCGGTCATAATTTGCCTGAAGTCTTAGGAATAGTGGGGACAGTGTATCCGAAAAGAGGCGGGGGTGTTTTACCAAAATCGCCCTTAACTGCGAGCCTGCTCGAAGGATTTGCATATGAAGATATGTGAGTCTGGCTGAGGGGAAATTATATTTCATTATTGAATTATTCATGCATTTGTTATTCGTAATTTGAATTGTATTAAAAAATAAAGTTAATCGTTTTATAAATATTGATATTTACAATATGTCATTTATTTTATTTTGATACTTTTATTTTATTTTTTATTTATTAATCAAAATGTTGTGATTGATGTTTTAAATTTAATTATATTCATGGTTAATATGTCTGAATTCGGACTTTACGTGAACTTTAATTGAACCATTTGGTTTATGTGCGGCATAATTTTCCCCGCAATTAAACTTGATTGTATTTGATGTATTAATAATTGATGGATCAACAAGAATGTCCCTGAGGAGGGATGACAAATGCACTCCTGGAAAAAGAAACTTGTAGTATCTCAACTGGCATTAGCCTGCACTTTGGCAATCGCTTCTCAGGCAAATGCGGCGACATACAATACCTTTGAATATATTGATGATGTGACCACGCCGTTTAGTTGGAATGACTGGGAAAATTCAGATAAAACCAACTACATTTCATATCATGGTTATATTTACAACAATACTGTTGATGGCGCTTTTGACCAGAACTTTAATGGCGATGTCGTCAATGGTGTTGTCTCTACTTACTACCTGAATAATGATTATATCGATGGCTCAGATAATACGCTGAACGTTAAAAATTCAACGATTCACGGCATGGTAACGTCTCAGAAAGTCTACGACAAAGACGGCTATGGCTGGACGACAGGAACTGACGTTGATTACAGATGGAATGATGGTGATGTATTCACGCTGAATGTTGAAAACTCCACCATTGATGATGATTACGAATATTTCTATTTCACCGACAGATATTTGAATGGTGAGGTAACCACATCAACCGATTTACGCACCGCAGACTACGCTTACCTGGGAACTGCGGTAACGCTGGATGTTGAAAGCAATATTAATATTAGCGGTAACTCCCGCGTTGCGGGTATTGCTTTGTCTCAGGGCGATACCACCAATACGAATTACACTTCCGAAGCCCTCACCTGGGATAACAATATTAATGTGACCAATTCCACTGTGACCTCTGGTTCCTATGATCCACTGGAGAACACTGGTTTTTACGGTAGCACCGCAGAGCCGAGTGATTACACTGGCAATGGCGGTAAAAACGATGTAGCACTGTCTTTCAATGACAGCTCTGCTTCAAATTACGCAATGAAAAACAACGTGAATTTCAACAATTCAACGCTGCGAGGCGATGTTGTTTTCAATAGCACCTGGAACGCTAACTTCTATCCAAATGGTCATGATTCCCTCGGTGATGGTTTCCTGAATACCAACGGTGGCTGGATTGAAGATAGCCTGAACGTTGATGAACTGAATGTTAATCTGGACAATGGCAGCAAGTGGACCGGCGCGGCAGTATTTGGCTACGACGCTATCGCACCTGCGACTATGTATGACGTTGCGACTAACAGCATTGAGCCACGTTCTACGGTAGATAAATGGGGTAATGTTGTTGACAACAAAACCTTCCAGAGTGGTGTATTCGACGTGAGTCTGAATAACGGATCACAATGGAATACCGTTAACGATTCAAATATTGACACTCTGACTGTGAATAATCGTTCACATGTCGATGTGGCAAACGGTTCTACACTGAAAGCCGATTCTATTACCCTGACTAATAGATCAGCGTTGAATCTGAGTTCAGGTGGACAAGTGGCTACCGATCACCTGACTGTCGACAGCTACAGTAAAGTCGATCTGACGAACGAAACCGCTTATCTGTATGCAAACACCCTTACCGTCTCCAACTCTGGTGAATTCAGTTTGGGTGCAGGTGCCTATGAGGCAGTCGCTTTTGGTGCAAATACCATTAACCTGAACAACGGTGGCGTATTCAACATTAATAGCAGCGACTATGTGTTAGATGCTGACCTGGTGAATGGTCACACCAATACCGTACATAAAGCGGATGCTACTTATGGTTATGGTGTTATCGCAATGAATTCTGATGGTCACCTGACCGTCAATGGTAACGGTAATGTTAATAATGCCGACCAGGAATTCAGCGCGTACGACAAGAATGACTACTTTATTGCCGCTGCTGGTAACTACAAAGTCCGTATCAATGACTCAACGGGTGAGGGTGCAATCGCTGACTATAAAGGTAAAGAGCTGATCTACGTCAACGATGCAAACACCACTGCAACCTTCAGTGCTGCCAACAAAGCTGACCTCGGTGCATACACTTACGAAGCCCAGCAGAAAGGTAACACCGTTGTGATGCGCCAGCGTGAGCTGACCGACTATGCAAACATGGCGCTGAGTGCCCCTTCTGCAAACAACAGCATCTGGAACCTGCAACAAGACACACTGTCTACCCGTCTGAACAACAGCCGTCACGGTCTTGCAGACAACGGTGGAGCCTGGGTTAACTACTTCGGTGGTAGCTTCGACGGCGATAACGGCGTGATCAATTACGATCAGAGCATCAGCGGTATTATGGTCGGTGTTGATACCTTAATTGATGGTAACGACGCGAAATGGATCGTCGGTGCGGCAGCTGGTTTTGCCAAAGGTGATGTCACCGATCGTTCCGGTAAAGTGGATCAGGACAGCCAGTCTGCCTATATCTACTCTTCAGCACGTTTCAACAGCAATGTGTTCCTGGATGGAAGCCTGAGCTACAGCCGTTTCAGCAACGATCTGTCTGCCACCATGTCAAATGGTCAGTACGTTGATGGTGATGTCACTACCAATGCATGGGGCTTCGGTCTGAAAGCCGGCTACGACTGGAAAATTAACGACAAAGGTTATGTTAACCCGTACGCTGCGGTTTCTGGCCTGTTCCAGTCCGGTGATAGCTACCGTCTGAGCAACAAAATGGCCGTGGGCGATCAGAATTACGACAGCCTGCGTTACGAGCTGGGCGTGGATGCAGGTTATACCTTCACCTACGGCAGCGATCAGGCTCTGACGCCGTCCATTAACCTGGCTTACGTCTATGACGATGCTAAAAACACAGCACGCGTGAACGGTGATTCTATCGATAATGGCACTAAAGGTTCAGCAGTTCGTGTTGGCCTGGGTACGCAGTTCAGCTTCACCAAAAACTTCAGTGCTTCTACTGGTGCAACCTACCTGGGCGGCGGTGACGTCGAGCAGGATTGGGGTGTTAAAGTGGGCGTGAAATACACCTGGTAATAAAGACTAGCAGGGAAGTTTACTTCCCTGCTATTTTATTCCTATCAAATTCCCGCTACGGATTGGCGGGAATTTTATTTACAGGGAGCGTTAATGATTTCATTAGAAAAGCCGCTTGCGGAATTCCATTCTTTAAATAAATGCTTATCCCCCTATGGCACGAATTTTGAACTGCCAGAAAATACACTTCTCTCTTTTTCCGATATAAATCCAGGCGATACAACCCTCATACTTTGCGAAGGTGAAATAGCTATTAGCCGGAAAAATAACGATATTCTTTTGGGCATTGCTCAAGCACCATTTATTGATGGGCTTAGCGCTGGCATTCTTGAACCTTCTGTAGAGTATATTTACACCACACAAAGTATTTGCACTGGTTATTATTTATCTTCCCGTCAGGTGATTACCCTGCTGGATGAAAATCAGCTGTGGCGTGAAGCATTTTCCTGGCTGACCTGGTGGCATCGACTGGCAGAGATGCGCAACAACCAACTCATTGGCAGTAGCTCTTACGATCAGATTCGTTCAACGCTGCTAACCATGTCGGAGTGGGACGAGAATTTACGTTTGCGGGTAGGGGTTATGCACTATATTCAGCGCCGGACAGGGATTTCTCGTTCGGTGATTGCGGAAGTGCTCTCGGCATTACGCAAAGGTGATTACATCGAAATGCATAAAGGCAAGCTGTTAAAAATTAACCGCTTGCCTTTCGATTATTAACCCGCTAGTGCTGGCTTAGGATGCAGGCACAATTATCGGTTTGTTACCGCTCATTTCACTGACCAGATCGTTCACGCCATTACTCATATTCGTAAACTTCGTTAACGGTGAGCGGGTGACGACGACAAAGACGCCCACGTTGCTCTGTGGGATCATCGCCATATAGGTGATGAAACCGCCGCCGCCGCCCGTTTTCTGGATAATACCAGGGTGCCCATCTTTCGGCGCCATATAAACCCAGCCCATGCCTAAGGCATCTGCTTTACCCGGTACGTCCATGCCAATGACGCGGGTCAACTGACTGCGCTGATAAATCAGGGTCTGCATACGGTCAGCCTGATTATTACGATGGTAGAAGTCAGAGGACAGGAACTGCTGCATCCAGCGCATCATATCCCCTGGTGTCGAATACACCCCACCACTGCCAATGGCGGCCAGCGTGTTGTTACATGGGCTCGCCCCTTTTTCGGCCACCATCAAACGCTTACATTGATCCGGCGATGGCGTGAAGGTGGTGTCCTTCATACCCAGCGGGCGCGTGATTTGCTCTTCAAAAAGCTGGGGATAGGGTTTGCCCGCCGCTCTCGCCAGCGCATCTGCCAGCAGATCAAACGCCAGATTGGAGTAAGCGGCCTGCGTACCAGGCCCCGTTTTCAGTTTTGCCGTTGAGAGCCAGTTCCAGCGCTGCTGCTGAGTGGGCCAGACAAACACATCACGGTGCGCTGCTCCACCTGGCTGTTCACGCGGTAACGCGCTGGTGTGCGTTGCCAGGTTCAACAGCGTAATGGGAGAGCCCTGCCAGGTCGGCACGACCGCACCGGGAGGTGCATATTTGCTCAACGGATCGTTCAGTTTGACAAAGCCCTGATCAAACATTTTGACCAGCATTTCACTGGTCATCAATTTTGAGAGCGACGCGATGCGAATAACAGAATCAAGCTGCGGGCGAACGTTGGTGCCCGGACGCGTCTCGCCAAAGCTTCTGAATACACGCTGGTTACCGTCGATGGCCACCAGAGCCATGCCGGTTGCACCACTACCATAAAAAATATGATTGGCGTAACGATCAACGATATCGGACGCAAAAGCCGGATCGGGCGACGTCTGCGCAGCATGGGCTGACGTCAGCGTGAAGGCATACAGCATGGCGGAGAAAAACAAACAACGTTTCAACGAAAGCATCCGTATAAGAAAGAGGTGGATAGTGCGTATTTATACTACCTGGCAGCGTATTGCAAAGCACCGAAAAAGGCATCATTTCTGGAAAATACGTAACGATGCGTAAACATGAACTTTTTTCCTGAACATCAACGTGGCAAAGGCCTGTGATACCCTTTGTTTTGGCACAGAATAATTCGGACGGGAGGGCATTATGTCAGACAAACGCGTGGTCATGGTTGTGGATATGCAGCAAGGGGTGTTTGCGACCCCGCGAATTCAGCGTGAGCAATGTGTGGAGCAGATAAACAGCCTGACGCAGGCTGCGGACACGGTGATTTTTATTCAGCACATTGAAGACGGTGGGCTGGAAGAGGGCAGTGACGGGTTCCAGTTACTTCCTGAACTCTATCAACCAGCCGGTGCGCTTTACGTCACTAAAACGGCCTGCGACAGCTTCTACCAAACGCGCCTGGCGGACGTCCTGCATGAGCATGGCATCACCGGGTTCGTGATGTGTGGATGTGCGACCGATTATTGCGTTGATACGACCCTGAAAAACGGCGCCAGTCGGGGATATGCCATTACTGTGGCAGGCGATGCGCACACTACTGCCCACCGTCCGGCAGCGCAGGCCGAAACCCTCATCGCTCATTATAACGAGGTCTGGCGCACGCTTACTGTTCCTGGAAATCCGGTTCTCGTGAAATCCGTCGAAACAATTCTTAACGAGTGGCACACGAACTAAGGCGCTACGCTCAAGTCTGATTATCCATCTTTAATATGCTGACTCCGGGTATGTTTAATGCCCGGAGTGAGTGTCGTCGTCGCGTGAGCAATGCAAAAATAAGAAAGAGCAGGAGAGCATTATGTTTAAGTCTTTTTTCCCAACGCCGAAATTGTTTTTTCTCTCGGCTTTTATTTGGGCAATGATCGCCGTGATTTTCTGGCAGGCAGGCGGTGAAGCCTGGTTGCTGCATCTCACGGGAGGATCCACGGATGTGCCTATTAGCGCCGCCCGTTTCTGGTCGCTCGACTTTCTGCTTTTTTATGCTTATTACGCGTTATGTACTGGCATCTTTGCGCTTACCTGGTTTTTCATTTCGCCGCACCGCTGGCAGCGGTGGTCGATTCTGGGTACCGCGCTGATCATTTTCGTCACCTGGTTTTTGGTGGAAGTGAACGTCGCCATCAACGCCTGGTACGCACCGTTCTACGACCTTATTCAGACGGCCCTGAGCGCGCCGAATAAAGTCAGTATCAGCCAGTTGTATAGCGAGATTGGCACCTTTCTATGGATCGCGTTGATTGCCGTCACCGTGGCGGTACTGAACAACTTCTTCGTGAGTCACTATGTCTTCCGCTGGCGCACAGCAATGAACGAATACTACATGGCGCACTGGCAGCAGCTTCGTCATGTCGAAGGGGCCGCCCAGCGTGTGCAGGAAGACACCATGCGCTTCGCCACCACGCTTGAAGATATGGGCGTGAGTTTCATTAACGCGGTCATGACCTTAATTGCTTTCTTACCGGTGCTGGTGGCGCTCTCGCCGCATGTGCCTGAGCTGCCCCTTGTCGGCCATATTCCTTACGGTCTGGTCATTGCCGCGATCGCCTGGTCACTGTTGGGCACCTTCTTGCTGGCGGCGGTAGGGATCAAACTGCCTGGGCTGGAGTTCAAAAACCAGCGTGTGGAAGCCGCGTACCGTAAAGAGCTGGTCTACGGTGAAGATGATGTGGAAAGAGCCAAACCGAACACGATGCGCGAACTGTTTGCCGCCGTGCGCCGCAACTACTTCCGCCTTTATTTCCACTATATGTATTTCAACATTGCCCGTATCTTGTATCTGCAGGTTGACGTCGTGTTCGGCCTGATTGTGCTGTTCCCGACCATCGCGGCTGGGGCGATTACTTTTGGTTTGATGCGCCAGATTACCAACGTCTTTGAGCAGGTACGCAGTTCGTTCCAGTACCTGATCGCTTCCTGGACCACGCTGGTTGAATTAATGTCTATCTATAAACGTTTGCGCAGTTTCGAACATGAGCTGGATGGGCAGCCGGTTTCGCAAATGACCAACCACTTTAGCTAACGCAAGGAACACTATGTCAGTTTGCGCGCCGCGTCTTCTCGCGACCACAATGACCCTGCTGGCGGGATGTATTCTCGCTGGCTGTAGCACGAACAAAACGACAACGGCGACAAAAAGCCCCGGTTCGTCGGCCGTCTCTGAGGCACAAAAGCCGCAGGATGTGGCGAGCATCGTCCGCCAAAAAATGCCGGCAAGCGTCAAAGACCGGGACGAATGGGCGAAAGATCTCGCGACGACCTTCTCCAGTCAGGGACTCGACCCTACGCTCGAAAACATCTGCTCGGTGCTGGCGGTCGCGCAGCAGGAGTCGAATTATCAGGCCGATCCGGGCGTGGCCGGGCTGAACAAGATTGCCTGGAAAGAGATTGACCGGCGGGCAGCCCGCTTACATATCCCGCAGGTTCTGGTGCATACCGCCCTGAAGATCGAATCGCCGAACGGCAAAAGCTATAGCGAGCGGCTCGATAACGTTCGTACCGAAAAGCAGCTGAGTGAGATTTTCGACGATTTTATCGGTACGGTGCCGATGGGGCAGACCTTGTTTGGATCCTACAACCCGGTGCACACCGGCGGGCCGATGCAAATCAGCGTCGCCTTCGCTGAAAAGCACACCAAAGGTTACCCCTGGACGATGTCCGGCACCGTGCGTCAGGAGGTCTTTACCCGTCGCGGCGGCCTGTGGTTCGGGACGTATCACCTGCTTAATTATCCGGCCAACTACAGCGCACCGATTTTCCGCTTTGCTGATTTTAACGCCGGTTGGTACGCCAGCCGTAACGCGGCGTTCCAGAACGCGGTCAGTAAAGCGACGGGCGTCAAACTGGCGCTGGATGGTGATGTGATTTTGTATAACAGCAGCGAGGCGGGGAGTACCGAGTTGGCGGTCAGAAAGCTGGGCGCGAAGTTAGGGATGAGCGACCGTGATATTCATCGCCAGCTGGCGACGGGCGATAGTCTGGCGTTTGAAAAGACCTCGCTGTACCAGAATGTGTATCGACTGGCGGAACAGAAAACCGGGAAAACCTTACCGAGGGAAATGCTGCCGGGGATCCAGTTGGAGAGCCCGAAAATCACCCGCAACCTCACAACCGCATGGTTTGCGAAGCGCGTCGACGATCGTCGGGCGCAGTGTATGGCCGGTCAGTGATGACGTCGCCAACGCAGGAAAAGGCCAATCACGCCTAATATCGCGCTACCCACGATGAAGGGCACCAGGCCAAAAATGGTGCCAACGCCAAAGCCGATTTCCACCTGGGGTCGGCTGGCATCCTGCACTTGCATCAGGTGTTCAAACACACCCGGCGCATGGACTAACAGATTAAGCAGTTGCGCACCCGCCCAGAAGCAGAGCAGCACAAACACCGCATAAGCGATATTACCTGGCGTGGAGGCGTCGCGTGTTTTCTTACCCGTGAAGGGTTTCGACATTGTAAAGTCAGCCATAGAGACCTCCGCTTGATTCAATTTACTGGCCCGAAGCCTGTGTTACCTTGTCATTTTGACAGCACATTAAAATTGTCAACATCGGAATGGTGATAATTTCATTGCGGGAAGGTTTCCAGTTGAGTAAATTTTGTGAGTGCTCACATTTCCGTAATGTTTTGATTACCTGATTAACATTTCAGAATTTCCGTACACGCCACAGACGGCAAAGCGGTAATGTGCGACGATATTTTTTTTATTGCCGGAGTTGTCATGAAGCTACCCGCTAAAATACGCCGTGACTGGCATTACTATGCGTTCGCGATTGGTTTGATTTTTATTCTGAATGGAGTGGTGGGGCTTTTAGGGTTTGAAGCCAAAGGCTGGCAGGAATATGCCGTGGGCCTGGTGACCTGGGTGATCAGCTTTTGGTTAGCCGGATTGATTATTCGCCGTCGTCCTGAAGAAGATGCTGAGGAGACGGCGAAAAAGGAAGAGAAGCCGCTGGACTAGCCGTTCATTGAGCTTTTGAGCGCGCTGTCGGCCTGATGGCGCGCCAGTGCCAGTTCAATCAGGCGAGTGATCAAATCGGTATAGCCGAGACCGCTCGCCTGCCACAATTTCGGATACATACTGATATTGGTAAAACCAGGCAGCGTATTGATTTCGTTGATGATAACGTTATTGTCTGGCGTCAGGAACACATCCACACGCGCCATCCCCGCACAACCCAGCGTTTGATAAGCCTGAACGGCAATATCACGAATACGGTCATTCACCTCAGGGGCAATGTTCGCCGGCACCACCACCTGCGCGCCATTATCATCAATGTATTTGGTGTCGTAGGCGTAAAACTCGCTGTTCAGCACAATCTCACCGCAGGTGCTGGCCTGTGGGTCATCATTGCCCAGCACCGCACATTCAATTTCACGGCCCTGAATGCCGGTCTCGACCACCACTTTATGGTCAAACGCAAAGGCCAGGTTGACCGCGGCAATGTACTGCGCTTCGCTGGTAACCTTGCTGACGCCCACGGACGAGCCCTGATTGGCAGGCTTAACAAACAGCGGTAGCCCCAGTTTGGCCTGAATGTCCGCAAAGGAAAGACGATCGCGATTACTGCGCGTCAGCGTGACAAAAGGCGCGATGGCAAGCCCGGCATCACGCAGCAGACGCTTGGTGACATCTTTGTCCATGCAGGCGGCCGATCCCAGTACGTCAGAGCCGACGAACGGCAGGTTTGCCATGCGCAGCAACCCCTGCAACGTACCGTCTTCCCCCTGCGTGCCGTGCACGATCGGGAAGATGACATCGACCTGGGCAAACGGCGAGCCGCTGTGGGCATTGATGAGCTGTTCGGTCGTCTGGCCAGGCACCAGCGACACGCTTTCTTCGGAGGGATTAAGGGCAATATGCGCCGGGTCGCTGGCGTTTTGCAGGTAATTATTTGCGTCATTGATATGCCATTGCCCCTGCTTGTCGATCCCAAGCAGCAGCACCTCGAAACGCGACTTATCCATTGCATCGACAATATTTTTCGCCGATTGCAGCGACACTTCATGTTCAGCCGACTTACCGCCAAACACGACACCTACCCGCAGTTTTGCCATCACATCTTTCACTCACATCAATCAGAAAGCACATACCATATCACTCTGCCATACTGTTTTCAGTGATAAATGGAGGGGATGTGTGAAAGGGAAAAGCCTGATTGTAGTCTGCATTTTGTTGCTGGCGGGGGGCGTCGGTTATCGCTATTTGCCGTCGTATTACAACCCGTTTGCGCCGCTCCAGTTAAGCGATCCGCCTGGACGCATCACCCAGTTCAAATTACGCCGACTCGACCCGCCTCAGTGTCGGGCGTTGCTGGAGGAAGCGAATCAACAGCAGTTGATCTCCTCAACGGCCGTTGCCGACAGCCAGGGCGACTGCCCGCTGACTAACGTTGTCCGGGTTCGCGATTTTGGCCCGGTCAAACTGAGCAGCAGCTTTTTAGCCAGTTGCCCGCTGGCGCTCAGTTCCGCACTGTTTGTTACCCAGCAGGCGCGCCCGCTCACCGAGGCGTATACGCAGCACACGCTGACCCGCATTGATCATCTTGGTAGCTTCGCCTGCCGCAATATCTACAATCGCGCCGAAGGGCGACGTAGCGAGCATGCCACTGCCGACGCGCTGGATATCAGCGGGTTTCATTTGTCTAACGGTGATGTGGTGACCGTACTGCGCGGCTGGCCGAACGCGGCGACGCAACCCTGGCTGCGCGCGATGTTGAGTGCAAGCTGCGGTTATTACGGTAACGGTCTGGGGCCGGAGTACAATGCTGCCCATGCCAACCACTTTCATCTGGGAATGCGCGGTTTCGGTCTTTGCCGCTAAAGCATAAACGGCGGTTATTATTCATGTTTTTGTTTACTGCTCCCGGCCGTCGCAAAACCCGGGAGATAAAACACTGAAATACCCGTAAACGCACCAGTGGTACGTACTCTTCCCCGGCTTCTTGTTACTCTGTTTCTAATTTGCCAAAAACTGAAATATTGTTGCTGTTTATGGAATCCTGGAAGGTCAATCTTATCTCCGTCTGGTTCGGCTGCTTTTTCACCGGCCTTGCGATCAGCCAAATTTTACCGTTCTTACCGCTTTATGTTGCCCAGCTTGGCGTGACCTCGCATGAGGCGCTGTCGATGTGGTCAGGGCTGACGTTCAGCATCACCTTTATGGTCTCTGCCATTGTGTCGCCGCTATGGGGCAGCCTGGCAGACCGCAAAGGGCGCAAGCTGATGCTGCTGCGCGCCTCACTCGGTATGGCTGTTGCCATCCTGCTGCAGGCGTTCGCGACCAATGTCTGGCAACTGCTTATCCTGCGCGGCGTGATGGGACTGACGTCCGGGTATATTCCCAATGCGATGGCGCTGGTGGCGTCGCAAGCGCCCCGGGAGCGCAGCGGCTGGGCGCTCAGTACGCTTTCCACCGCCCAGATTAGCGGCGTGATTGGCGGCCCTCTGATGGGCGGATTCCTGGCCGACCATTTTGGCCTGCGCACGGTCTTTTTCATCACCGCCATTTTGCTGGTGGTGAGCTTCCTGGTGACCCTGTTTTTGATTAAAGAGGGTGCGCGCCCGAAAATCAGTAAGGCGCAGCGGTTAAGCGGCAAAGCGGTTTTCTCCACGCTGCCGTATCCGGGACTGGTTATCAGCCTGTTTGTCACCACCATGGTGATTCAGCTGTGTAACGGCTCAGTGGGGCCGATTCTGGCGCTGTTTATCCAGTCGATGACCCCGGACAGCAATAACATCGCCTTTCTCAGCGGGCTGATTGCGGCGATCCCTGGCGTCTCAGCACTCATGTCGGCCCCCCGGCTTGGTAAGCTCGGCGATCGCATTGGGACGGCGCGTATTCTGATGGGCACCCTTATCTGCGCCGTCGTTCTGTTCTTTGCCATGTCGTTTGTCACCTCGCCGTTGCAGCTCGGGATCCTGCGTTTCCTGCTCGGTTTTGCCGATGGCGCGATGTTGCCGGCGGTACAAACCTTGTTGCTCAAATACTCCAGCGATCAGGTGACCGGGCGCATTTTTGGCTATAACCAGTCGTTTATGTACCTTGGGAACGTGGTGGGGCCGCTGATGGGCGCATCGGTGTCTGCGATGGCCGGGTTCCGTTGGGTCTTTGTCGCGACGGCGCTGGTGGTGTTGTGCAATATCTGGCAACTGGCTGCCGCATTACGCAAAGCAAAACGTTAATCAGACTAACAGACCGGGATAATTTATCCCGGTCCTTCGATAAGTTTTATTTATATAAAGAATATATTCTTCCTGAAATTATCCTTTTCTAACTTGTTAATTAGTTTGCGTTAAGGGCAGAGAAACGTTTCGTTGAAATTGTTTTGATATAGCGATTTTGCACAGGTCAAATTTTCGATAAAAATAATAGATGCATCCACTTTGCAACTACTAATGAGAGTGATAACGTCAGCGGATACTTCATAAGGAAATAGCGCTATGAAAAACCTCATTGCTGAATTATTAGTAAAACTTGCGGAGAAGGAAGAGGAATCCAAAGAGCTGGTTGCGCAGGTGGAAGCGCTGGAGATCGTCGTTACCGCGTTGCTGCGTCAGATGGCCCAGCCAGAGCAGCAGGCGCTAATTCAGAGCATTGAAGGCGCGCTTGACGATGTCACCCCTGACTCTGACGTCTCGTTGCACGACACGGAGTTACTGCAACAGTATATAAAAAAGCTTTTACGGCACCCACGCACCTAGGTCTTTGAGATAAGTCAGGTTGTCATCTGACTGTCACGCGTGGTGCCTATAGTCGCTCTGTTTTTTATTTCTTTTAAGTATTTATACACGGAGAAAATAAATTGAAACAGAGCGCATTATTCATCGCCTTATTCCCCATGCTGTTTACCCCTATTATTTATGCTGCTACTCCCTCAACGACAGTACTGGAAAATCGTGCTGCTCAGGGTGATATTACCTCGCAAGGTGGCGCCCGTCGTTTAAGCGGCGATCAGACTGACGCTATTCGCGCCTCTCTGAATGACAAGCCAGCCAAAAATATCATCTTGTTGATTGGCGACGGGATGGGTGATTCCGAAATTACCGCCGCACGAAATTACGCCGAAGGCGCGGGCGGTTACTTCAAGGGTATTGATGCCCTGCCGCTGACGGGTCAATACACCCACTATGCGCTCGATAAGAAAACGGGCAAACCGGACTACGTTACCGACTCTGCGGCCTCTGCAACCGCATGGTCTACCGGGGTGAAAACCTACAACGGTGCCCTGGGCGTGGATATCCACGAAAAAGATCACATGACGATTCTGGAAATGGCGAAGGCCGCTGGCCTGGCGACCGGGAACGTCTCTACCGCAGAACTGCAGGATGCAACGCCTGCTGCGCTGATTTCTCACGTCACCTCACGTAAATGCTACGGCCCAAGCGTAACCAGTGAAAAATGTGCCTCTAACGCCCTGGAAAAAGGCGGTAAAGGTTCAATCTCCGAGCAGCTGCTGAATGCCCGCGCTGACGTGACGCTGGGTGGCGGTGCTAAAACCTTCAGCGAAGCGGCAACCGCCGGTGAGTGGAAAGGGAAAACCCTGCGCGAGCAGGCGCAGGCGCGCGGCTACCAGCTGGTGAGCGATGCCTCCAGCCTCTCTGCAATCACCGTAGCAAACCAGGATAAACCGCTGCTGGGTCTGTTCTCTGAAGGCAACATGCCGGTGCGCTGGGAAGGCCCGAAAGCCACCCTGCACGGCAACCTTGATAAACCTGCGGTGACCTGTACCCCGAATGCGAAGCGTACTGACAGCGTGCCGACGCTGGCACAGATGACTGACAAGGCGCTGGAGCTGCTGAGCAAAAATGAGAAAGGCTTCTTCCTGCAGGTTGAAGGGGCGTCCATTGATAAGCAGGACCACGCAGCAAACCCGTGCGGCCAGATTGGTGAAACCGTTGATCTGGACGAAGCCGTGCAAAAAGCACTGGCCTTCGCCAAAAAAGACGGCAACACCCTGGTCATTGTGACGGCGGACCACGCCCACGCCAGCCAGATTATCCCACCAGAAACCAAAGCGCCTGGTCTGAGCCAGTTGCTGAACACCAAAGACGGCACCGTGATGGCGATGACCTATGGCAACTCTGAAGAAGAGTCCATGGAACATACCGGCACGCAGATTCGTCTGGCTGCTTACGGTCCGCACGCGGCGAACGTCGTTGGCCTGACCGACCAGACCGACCTGTTCTTCACCATGAAAGACGCGCTCGGCCTGAAATAAAAATCTGCCCGACGGGAATTTCTCTCGTCGGGTGGTTTTTTCACCAGTAAAGACCATCCTTAAGAAGCAACACTTCAAGAAGGATGGTGCTATGAAAATAACATTACTGGTAACGCTCCTGTTTGGTCTTGTGTTCGTTACGGCGCTCAGCGCTGCCGAGAAAACCCTTACCCCGCAACAACAACGTATGACCCTCTGCAATCAACAGGCGAAAGCCCAGACGCTCACCGGCGATGCCCGCAAGAGCTACATGAGCGACTGCCTGAAAAACACCAAAACGGAACCGGGCCAAAAGAGCCTGACACCGCAGCAGCAAAAGATGCGAGAGTGCAATTCACAAGCCACTCAGCAATCTCTTAAAGGCGAGGATCGCAGTAAATTTATGAGTGGCTGTCTGAAGAAAGCCAGCTAAGCCAAACGGGTGAGCGGTCTTCTCAGCTCACCCGAAATTTCATACTTTCTCCGCACATCCCCTCTCTATAATTTGGGAAATTGTTTCAGAATGTTCCCAAAGATGATGAATGATAATAATTTTTATACCCCAGAGGATTCGAACAAGGAGAGGAACTCTTATCTGAGCGATGAAGACCACTACAGCGACGGTCTTCAGTTCGCGCAGCGGGAAAGGTTGCCTCGCGCCGCCGGACTGGCCTGCTTGTTCTTTCCGCTCGCCGCAGAGATGGTCTCTAAGCCGATTGCGGGCGGCTGGTGGGTATTACTCGTCCTCTGGACCTTCGTCTGGCCACATCTGGCCTGGCAACTTGCCTCGCGATCCAGCGATCCGCTGGCCAGTGAAACCCATAATCTGAAAGCCGACGCAATACTGGCTGGCATCTGGATTGCGCTGACGGGCGTTAACCTAATGCCCTCGCTGGCGCTGGCCATGATGGTGTTTATTACCACCATGGGGGCCGGGGGGCCGCGCCTGTGTATCGCCGGGGCAATTCTGACGCTGGTTTCAAGCCTGGTGACGCTTCAGCTTACCGGCATCGCCTTTGATCCAGTGAGCCCGCCGTTGACCATCTGGCTGACCGTGCCGGTGTTACTGATTTACCCGCTGCTGTTTTCCTGGGTGAAATACCGTGCCGCCACGCGGATGGAAGAGCATAAACGGCGTCTCCAGGTGATGAGCATCCGCGACGGCATGACCGGCGTCTACAACCGACGTCATTGGGAAACGCTCCTGCGGGATGAGTTCGATAACTGCCGTCGTCATCAGCGCGGTGCCACGCTACTGCTCATCGATGTGGATCATTTCAAAACGATCAACGATACCTGGGGCCACGACGTCGGCGACGAAGCGATCATTGCGATCACCCGTCATCTCCAGCTGAGCCTGCGCGGCAGCGATGTGATCGGTCGCTTTGGCGGCGATGAATTTGCCGTGATCATGGGGGGAACGGCGTCCGACAGCGCCATTGCCGCCATGACGCGTGTGCATGATCGTCTTACCTCGTTCCGCCTGGCCAGTGCACCGCAGCTTGAGCTGCACATCAGCGTCGGCGTCGCCCCGTTGACCGATGAAATGGCGCACTATCGCGAATGGTTAAAATCGGCGGATCTGGCGCTCTACAAAGCCAAAAAAGCCGGGCGCAACCGTACTGAAGTGGCGGCCTGAATACTCCTGCCCTGTTGCTCAACGCCCATTCTCTGCCAGGCTTAAAGCGTCATCATTAGCCTTTGTGTGTCTTTATTTTTCCTCGTGGTGTGCGCTGTCTGGCGTGACGACCGTTTCTCCAACACTGACACGAGAGCAATGTTATGAACTATGAATTTGTTACTGAACTCAATAAGTTACCAGAAAACCAGCCGGTGAAATTTGAGGTGGCTGGTACCGCATTGATCCTGATTCGGACCCTGAGCCAGGTGCGGGCGTTTCAAAGCAAATGTCCTCATGCAGGTGCTCCGCTGGAGCAGGGGGCGGTGTGCGAAGGACGGCTGATTTGCCCGTGGCATAAAGCTGAATTCGACATCAAAAATGGACAATGGCTTGAGCCGCTCGCCCTGACGAACCTGAAACAGTACCCGGTACTGATCGAGCAAAATCGCGTGCTGGTTAACCCACGCCCTATGTCGCCCGCCAGCTTTCCGCAGATCCGTGGCGACAAACCGCAGACTACCGTCATTATTGGCACCGGAGCGGCAGGCAGCGCGGCGGCGGTAACGCTGCGCGATGCGGGCTATTCCGGTCGACTGGTGCTGGTCGATAAAGAGGACGGCGCACCTTATGACCGCACCGCATTGAGCAAATTTGTGCCTGCTGGAAAAATGAAAATCGGCGATGTACCGCACATGCTTGACGAGAATTTTTACCACCAGCCCGGCGTTGAAAGCCTGCGCGAGGAAGTCACTGATGTGAACAGCCGTGAGCACCAGATAACTTTTGCCAGTGGGCGAGAGCTGCATTTCGATAAGTTACTGTTGGCGACCGGGGGCCAGCCCGTGTGGCCCGACATCGACGGCAATCACCTGACAGGGGTGCATGTGCTGCGCGATATCCACCAGGCTCAGCAACTGCTCAATGACGTAGAGCGCGAGCAGCAACTGGTGATTATCGGCAACAGTTTTATCGCAATGGAGCTGGCGGCGGCGCTGCGTAATCAGGATATCGAGGTGACCGTTGTCTCTCGCCATGCGCTGCCGTTCGTTCCGCAGTTCGGCGAAGAGATGGGACGCCGTTTTCTGGAATTGCATAAACAAAACGGTGTGAAGTTCGTCACCGGGGAGCCCGCCGCACTGGAGGGGAACGGGCAGGTGCAGAGCGTGCGGCTTAAAAATGGCCGGACGCTCCCTGCGCACGTAGTGGTGTTTGCCACCGGGGTGCGTCCGTTCACCGATCTGGCCCATGATCTTCATCGCGAAGACGATGGCAGCCTGACCGTGGATGAAACCCTGAACGCCGCCCCGGACGTATGGGCGGTCGGTGATATCGCCAGCTATCCTGCGCCTGAGGGGCGTCGGCGCATTGAACACTGGCGCGTGGCCCAGCAGCAGGGACATCTGGCAGCGTTTAATATGCTGGGTGAAAAGCGCAGGTTCGATCAGGTGCCGTTCTTCTGGACCACCCATTTTGGCACGCGCTTCGAGTACCTCGGCTATGCGCCGGACTGGGACAGCATCAAGATGCTAGGGTCGTTCGACAGCAAGCGCTTTGCGGTGCTGTATGGCGAAGAAGGGAAGCTGAAAGCGGTGTTGAGCAGCGGGGAATATACGCAAACGGCGGCGCTGTTGATGAAAATGCAGCAGCCGCTGAGTCTGCAGGCTGCCAGCGAAATGCTGGCCTGACGGGAGGGGGACACGCCACCGGAGGCTTCACCGGTGGCGCTAAGCTTATTTGCTCAGGGCGTCAGACTTTGCCATACAGGCCTGAATGGCGTCGATGACTGCCGCGCGGAAGCCTTTTTCTTCCAGGACTTTCACCGCTTCAATGGTGGTGCCACCCGGCGAGCAGACCATGTCTTTTAGCTCGCCGGGGTGCTTGCCGGTTTCCAGCACCATTTTGGCCGAGCCCATTACCGCCTGAGCGGCAAAACGGTAGGCCTGCGCACGCGGCATGCCGCCCAGCACGGCGGCATCGGCCATGGCTTCGATAAACATAAACACATAGGCCGGGGCTGAACCGCTCACGCCGACCACCGGGTGGATCATCGATTCGTAGACCACTTCAGCAGCACCGAAACTGCGGAAAATGCCCAGCACGTCGGCAATGTCTTCTTCGGTCACCAGCGCGTTGGCGGTGACGGACGTCATGCCGGCATTCACCAGCGACGGGGTGTTTGGCATGGTGCGGATAATTTTGCGGTCGTGACCCAGCGCGCGTGCCAGTTGGTCTAACGTCACGCCTGCCGCGATAGAGACAACCAGCGTATCTTTATTCAGGCTGGAGGCCACATCGCTCAGGACTTTAATCATAATGTTCGGTTTCACCGCACCGAAGACGATATCGGCGACCTGCGCCACTTCCTGTGCGCTCTGCGCGGCATTGATGCCATATTCATCGTGCAGCGCGGCGACTTTCTCTGGTGACGGGGTGTAGACCCAGATCTGCCCAGGCTGCACCTGACCGCTGGCAATCAGCCCGCCCAGAATCGCTTTGCCCATATTGCCGCAGCCGATAAAACCGATTTTTTTCTCCATCACGTCTGTCTCTCCGCTGGTTGTGTTTGTGGGCTATAGCTTAACGCATGACGGTCGTGCAGGGCTAAACCTTAACGTTGTACTTTGCCTGACCCGCTTTTAACGCGACAATGTGCGCAACGTGTTGAGAGGTCATTATGGCAATTTGGGTTGATGCGGACGCCTGTCCGAACGTGATTAAAGAGATTCTGTTTCGTGCTGCCGAGCGCACGCAAACGTCGTTAACGCTGGTGGCAAACCAGAATATCCGCGTTCCGCCGTCGCGATTTATCCGCTCGGTGCGGGTCGCTGCGGGGTTTGATGTGGCTGATAACGAAATTGTGCGCCTGTGTGAAGCAGGCGATCTGGTGATCACCGCCGATATTCCTCTGGCCGCCGAAGTGATTGCCAATGGCGGCGACGCCCTGAACCCGCGCGGTGAGCGTTATACCGAGGCGACGATCCGTGAGCGCCTGACGATGCGTGATTTTATGGACACGCTGCGGGCGAGCGGTATTCAGACCGGCGGGCCTGACAGCCTCTCCCAGCGCGATCGCCAGCAGTTTGCCGCCCAGCTCGATAAATGGTTGCTGGAAAGCGCGCGTCGGCAGGGAAATCAGGGAAAGTAGTTCTGCCATCATCTGTCATATGAATATGTTACGCTAAGCGCGCCTGTGGGCTTGTCAACGAACACTACTTTAAGTAAGGTTATCGCTACACGGGTTGCATTAAAATCTTTACACTCAAATTGGGCGTCGTTTCTGGAGTTAGTCGAAGCGGGATGCGAATTATCTTTTCACGTGTAATGATTTATTTACGGCCGCTCGACACCTGGCAGGGTGAGTTAACACACATTCATTTTTCATTTGCACCTTGCGATATCTGAGGGAACACCAGTTCATGACGCTACCCATCTTTTTAATCGGCGCACGCGGCTGCGGTAAAACCACCGTTGGTCACGCGTTATCTGAGTTACAGGCACGCCAGTTTGTCGATACCGACCACTGGTTGCAGGAACAGGCACAAATGACCGTTGCGCAGCTGGTCAGCAAAGAGGGCTGGCACGGCTTTCGCGCACGTGAAACTCAGGCGCTGGAAGCAGTAACCTCACCGTCCCACGTGGTAGCGACCGGCGGTGGCATCATTTTGAGCGAATATAATCGCAAATTTATGCGTGAGCAGGGGCTGGTGATTTACCTTTGCGCGCCGGTTTCCGTGCTGGTGGACCGCCTTGAAGCCTATCCGAAAGAGAGCCAGCGCCCGACGCTGACCGGCAAACCCATTCGCGAAGAAGTCGGTGAAATTTTGGCCGGACGCGATGCGCTCTACCGTGAAACCGCGCACCATGTGGTGGACGCCGCCGCAAGTCTGGATGAAGTGCTGGCAGAAATTCAGAATGCTCTGCGTGTGGCCTGCGCGAGCTAGCGAAACGATTGTCTATACTTAAGGCCTGACGATAGAAAAAGGAAAAGTCATGGCCAGTAAACCTCCTTATCCTCGAGAAGCCCGCGTTGTCGCCGTAGAAAAAGGCGCTGCCGGGCAGACTGTCACCTGGTATCAACTCCGCGCCGATCATCCGAAACCTGATGCGTTGATCAGCGAACACCCCACCGAGCAGGAAGCCCTGGACGCGAAAATTCGCTACGAGGATCCCGATAAAAGCTGACCTTTGAGGTCGGCTGTTCCTGTTGCCCTGAAAAGCATAAAAAGCGACTTACATCACGTTTTTCGCCCTGGCGAAGTTGTTGATGACCGATAATAATCAAAACTTATTAGTTCATTCTGGAAACTACCGGAAACTGGAAGATGTGTGGTTACCCGATGTAAACCTGTCTGGACGCCGAGCTGGCGACGATCAGGTAGCGTCGAAGCGTGAATAAACAAGCAGTGTTGCAAGGCGGAAAAAGAATGAGTGCGACCCTGGCGATCCTCACCGTGGGTGTGGTGCCTGTAAAAGAGATCTTACCCCTGCTGACCGAACATATTTCTGAACAGCAGATAACCCATGTCAGTTTGCTCGGCAAGATGGATCCCTACGAGGTACAGGACGATTACCACATTGAGCCGGGGCAAACCCCCATGCCCACAAGACTTCGTGATGACAGCATCGTGAGCATTTCGCGTGAGAAAGTGGAGCGTGATTTACAGAGCGTTATCGAAGTGCTTGATAATCAGGGCTATGACGTCATCTTACTGATGAGTACCGCGCCGATTCGAGGCCTGAGTGCGCGAAACGCCATTCTCATAGAACCGCAGCGTATTATCCCACCGCTGGTTGCGTCCATTGTGGACGGTCACCAGGTCGGCGTCATTGTGCCTATTCCTGAACTGATGGATCAGCAACAGCAAAAGTGGAACCTGCTGGAAAATGAACCCTATTACGCGCTGGCGCACCCGTTCCAGGCGACGGAATACGAACTGGTGGCGGCAGGAAAAACGCTGATTGACCAGGGGGCAGATGTTTTAATGCTTGATTGCCTCGGATTTCATCAATGGCACCGGGATTTACTCCAGAAATCTCTCGATGTACCAGTATTACTCTCTAACGTGCTGGTGGCGCGGCTGGCGTCGGAACTGCTGGTGTAGGCCAATTTTGCGTGACAGGAACGAAGTCTGGCCTCTATAGTGTTTTTCCATACATATTCTTGATAGATAAAGGGCCAGTTCATGCTTCAGAGTAACGAATACTTTTCCGGTAAAGTGAAATCCATTGGTTTTACCAGCAGCAGCACTGGCCGTGCCAGCGTTGGCGTGATGGCTGAAGGGGAATACACCTTTGGTACCGCACAGCCAGAAGAGATGACGGTGGTGAGCGGAGCACTGAATGTTCTGCTGCCGGGCGAAACAGAGTGGAAAACCTACGCGGCGGGCGATGTCTTCAACGTGCCGGGTAACAGCGAATTCAATCTGCAGGTTGCAGAGCCGTCTTCCTATCTCTGCCGTTATCTTTAAGTGTCTTGCCGGGTGGCGTTGCGCTTACCCGGCCTACAAAAAAGCGATGTACTTGTAGGCCCGATAAGCGAAGCGTCATCGGGCAATACAGCAGGACTAGCGCTGGGCTTCGCCGCCTAGCCCTTCCACCAGACTGTGAATCAGCGTCGACAGCTCACCGGTCATCAGAATAAAGTCGGCATCAAAACGCTGGGCCACGTCATCACGGTCAATATCCTGGTTCTGATCACGGATTTCATCACCAAATTTCAGACGCTTAACAGAACCGTCGTCACAGACCATGAACTGCACGCGCTGCTGCCAGTCGAGCGCCAGTTTCGTCACCACTTTGCCGGCTTCGATGTGCACGGCGATTTCGTCGCTGACCAGCTCTTGTTTCTTACAGCGGATCACGCCGCCGTCTTCGAGCATGGCCTTCAGCTCTGCTTCATCCAGCAACTGGAATCCCTGAGCCACCGTTCCTGAACGTACCCACTCGGTCAGGGTCAATTCGATGGGGTTTTCCAGCGTCAGCGGAACCACCGGCAGTGAGCCGAGGCTTTTACGCAGCAGGGCCAGCGTATCTTCGGATTTTTTCGCGCTTGCGCTGTCGACCATAATCAGCCCGTTGACCGTATCAATCCACATCATGGTCTGGCTGAAACGGCTGAACGCACGTGGCAGCAGGGAGTGCAGCACTTCGTCTTTCAGCGAATCTTTTTCAGTTTTTTTCAGTTTGCGACCCTGATCGGCTTCAAGGCGGGAAATTTTGGCTTCCAGCGCTTGTTTCACTACTGGGGAGGGCAGAATTTTCTCTTCTTTGCGGGCGCAAATAATAATCTGACCGTTGGCAGTGTGGGTCAGCGCATCACTGTGTGAACCCATCGGTGGAACCCACCCGGTTTTCGCCATATCCTGACTACCGCACGGGGTAAACGATAGTGGGGCAAGCTGTTTTTCCATCTCTTCCGCCTGCAACGCAACATCGCGGCTGAGACGGTATACCATTAAATTTTTAAACCACAGCATGATTTTTTCCACGGCCTTGTCGTTAAATGCAGCGGGCATGATAACCAATTGTCGCCGCGCTTGCATGTGAATGGTTGTCCAACTATGAGGAGCATTATGTGCGTATTGGTATTGATTTAGGTGGCACGAAAACAGAGATAATCGCACTCAGCGACGGCGGTGAAGAGCTGTTTCGCCATCGTCAGGCAACACCGCGTGATTATCATCAAACCATTGAATTGATTGCTTCTCTTGTGGACCTCACCGAAAAAGAGACCGGCCAGACCGGAACGGTGGGCATGGGGATCCCAGGCTCAATTTCGCCTTATACCGGGGTGGTGAAAAACGCCAATTCGACCTGGCTCAACGGCAAACCCTTCGATAAAGATTTGAGCCAGCGCTTAAATCGCGAAGTCCGGCTGGCCAATGATGCCAACTGCCTGGCCGTCTCTGAAGCGGTAGACGGTGCCGCAGCGGGGGCGCAAACCGTCTTTGCGGTCATTATTGGCACCGGTTGTGGCTCGGGTTTGGCGTTCGGTGGGCGTTCACATATTGGCGGTAATGGCACCGCCGGGGAGTGGGGCCATAACCCGCTGCCGTGGATGGACGAAGACGAGCTACGTTACCGCGCGGAAGTGCCGTGTTATTGCGGCAAACAGGGGTGTATCGAGACTTTTATTTCCGGCACTGGCTTTGGCACTGACTACCAGCGTTTGAGCGGCAAAACGCTCAAAGGGAATGAAATTATTCGCCTGGTGGAGGAACAAGACCCGGTTGCTGAACTGGCATTAAGCCGCTACGAACTGCGCCTGGCGAAATCTCTGGCCCATGTGGTGAATATTCTTGATCCGGATGTGATCGTACTCGGCGGCGGCATGAGCAACGTCGAGCGTCTCTATAAAACCGTGCCAGGGCTGGTGAAAAACTGGGTCTTTGGCGGCGAGTTCGAAACCCCCGTTCGTAAAGCGCTGCACGGTGATTCCAGCGGTGTGCGCGGTGCCGCCTGGCTGTGGCCGCAGGCGTAAAACGACCAATAATGCCCGGCTATCACACATGCGATAGCCGGGCATTTTTTTAGGGTTCGACCGCGAAGGCTTTATCGAGCTTGCTGTACCCCAGCCCGTTAATCTTCCTGACTTTTATTTGCACTGGAATACGCTCCTTCATGGCCTCAACGTGGCTTATCACACCAATGGTTTTTCCGGTGGCGTTCAGCGCATCGAGGGCATCAAGAGCCGTGTCCAGCGTTTCACTGTCCAGCGTGCCAAAGCCTTCGTCGAGGAACAGTGAATCGATACGGGTTTTATGACTGACCAGATCTGACAGCGCCAGCGCCAGCGCAAGGCTGACGAGGAAGCTTTCACCCCCCGAGAGCGTACGCGTATCGCGCACCGTATCTGCCTGCCAGGTATCGACCACCTCCAGCTCCAGCGCTTCACTGGCCTTGCGCTTGAGCAAGTAGCGCCCGTGCAGGCGGTTGAGCTGATTGTTGGCAAGCCACACCAGGTTATCGAGGGTTAAGCCCTGGGCGAATTTACGGAACTTGTCACCGTCTCTGGAGCCAATGAGCTGGGAAAGGTGGCCCCAGTCATCGCAGCGTACCGCAACGCGCTCCATCTCCAGCATCAGGGCCTGAAGACGCTGGCGGTTATCCGCATCCTGCTTGAGCTGCTGGCGGAACTCGCCCTGGCGGGTGGTATTTTCGCGGATCGCGCCAGCCAGTGCGGCAAGGGACGCCTGGCTCTTCTGCGCCGAACTTTGTTCGTCAATTGAGGCGGGAGGCTCTGCGGTGTGTGTCTTCAGCGCCTGCTCAGCACTGGCGACCAGCGTGTGTGCCTGCTGGCTTTCGCTCTCCAGCCGCTGACGGAGTTGCTCCAGGCGCAGCCGTTCGCCGTCTTCCAGCAGTGCATCCAGAAACGCCTGCTGGTCGACAAACGCGCTCTCTGCCAGCGCCCCGGCAAACTGTTTCTCCAGCGCCGTCAGGCGTTCCGTTTCCTGAGCAAGCTGCTGTTGCAGGGTTTGCCACTGGCTTTGCAGCGACACGCAGTCGTTATGCACCTGCTGCCAGTTATCCAGCGCGACCTGTTTTTCAGCCTCAATGGCAGGCTCATCCGGGAGCGTATCGATAATCGGTGAGAGGCGGGCAAGGTTATCGTGCAGCGCGGTAAAGGCTGCGTGTTTTTCCTGCCACTGCGTCGATTCCTGCGTGCGTGCGGCCAGCCAGGCGGCTTCTTCACCTTCTGGCGGCAGCGTTAGCCCGAGCGGCTCCAGCAGGGCGGCGAGATGCGCGCGGCGGGTATCAGCGGCCTGCTGATACTGCTCCACCTGCAACCGTAGTTCGTTGATTTGGCTCTGTAACGTCTGGCGCTGGCTGAGCTGGTACAACTGATGTTCGTAAGCATCCTGCGCAGCCTGCCAGCTAGTGATATCGTGCTCCGGTGCCAGCGTGATATTCAGCGCTTTGCATAGTGTGGCCCACTCCTCGTGCAGCACAACATCATCCTGTTGCAGCATTTGGGCTTCACGCGTCTCCCTTTCATGCCGCTCCGCCAGCCCCTTCAGACGCTCGCTAAGGGCAACGCCGTCCTCTTTCATCTTGCGGACTTCAAGATCCAGCGCATCGCGTCGGGCCTGATTCACCCCCGGTACGATGGCCTGATATTCAGCGATTGCCGGATGTGTGGTTGAGCCGCAAAGCGGGCAAGGGCTGTCAGGCTGAAGGCGGGCGCGTTCGCTTTCCAGACTGCGGATACGATCTTCTAGCTCGCAGACGCTGCGAATTTCCGTCAGCAGCGTATTCTTCTCTTTATACTGCTCGCGCTTTAGCTTGAGTTCTTCCTCGCGTTTTTTGCGCTCAGCATCCAGCTCCAGAAGGCTTTGCTTGCGCTGGGTGAGGTGTTTTTGCAACGGCGCAAAACGGGCATGCAGGGTGTGTAGCTGCTGGCGTAACGGACGATGCTGAGCGCTCAACGCCATTGCGGCAGCGACCTCTTCGGCCGTCATCTCCAGTGAAACGCTCATCAGGCTGCGCAATTTCAGCTCATTTTGTTCGATACGCGTTTGCAGCGCCTGCCAGGGTTTTTTATCGTCTTCCTGCTGGTTGAGCATGGCGCGCCAGCCAGCCAGTTCGCTTTGCCAGTGCTGAAAACGGGCGTTGTCGGTAAGCCAGCTTTTAAGGGTTATCTGCGAGGCCATCAGTTGCTCATGCTGATGCAGGGCGCTGGCCCGAATGCGCGCACGCAGGGTGCGGCTGGCATGTAAGCGAGTATTTACTTCTTCATTCTGACGATGGCTGGTCTGCCACTGGGTACGCTGCTCCTGCACGCGTTCCCACAGCGGGCGCAGCGCTATCGCGGGCTGAGCCCGACTGAGCCGCACAAGCTCTGGTTCTGCATCTGCCAGGGCCTGCACGGCGCGCTGGTGAGTGACCTGCGCATGTTGCAGGGCGCTGTGCAATTCCTGCTGGCGATTCAGCCAGTTCAACTGAATCTGTGCTGCCTGTTGCCCGCCAAGCAGTCGCTGCTCCTCGTCAGTAAGTGCCTGCAAACTTGTGTTAAGCGCATCGCGTTGTTCGTCATTGAGCAGGACAACGCCCTCGGCCTGCGCCTGGCATTTCTCCAGCTCTGTTTTGGCAACTTTATGCTTTTCAAACACGTCGGCAGAAATCTGGCCGTAGATTTCGGTGCCGGTAAGCTCTTCCAGCAGTTCTGCACGCTCTTTGGGTTTGGCGTTAAGAAAGGCCGCAAATTGCCCCTGAGAGAGCAGCATGGAGCGGGTAAAACGCCCGTAATCCAGGCCGGTCAATGAGGCGGTTAATTCGAGTTTATCTTTGACTTTATCGGCAAGAATTTTACCGTCCGCGCAGAGTGCGAGTTCGACACGCGGCACCTGCAGGTTGCCGTCCGGCTGGTTGCGGGCGCGGGTCTGGCTCCAGAAGGCGCGATAAGCAACACCTTTGACTTCAAACTCCACTTCCGCCAGGCAATCGGCGGTGTCGCGGGTCATCAGATCGTTTTGCGACTGCGAGACGTTATTCAGACGCGGGGTTTCATGGTAAAGCGCGAGGCAAATCGCATCCAGTAGGGTGGTTTTACCCGCCCCGGTTGCGCCAGTGATGGCAAACAATCCGTTGCTGGCAAACGGCTCAGCGGTGAAATCAATTTTCCATTCCCCTTTCAGGGAGTTGAGGTTTCTCAGGCGCAGGCTAAGAATTTTCATGCGTCATGCTCCTGGTGCAGGCCGTGCAGCGTTTCTAAAAACAGTGCCTGTAAACGAGCCTGTTGGTCTTCATCGAGTGCTTCCTGCGCCAGGCGACGGGCAAAGACATCTTCCACTTTCAGCTCGCTCAGCGTTTCACGTCGTTCGCTGGCAAGAATGCGCTCACGCTGTTCCCGACTGCGGCGAACCAGCAAGACTTCAACCGGCAGTTCGGCGGTGAGTAGCTGGATTTTACGCTGCATATCGCTCAGATATTCGTCGGTGGCAATTTCAATGTCCAGCCAGACCGGGCGTGCGACGTCATGCTCTCGCCACTGTTCCAGTTGCGCTTCAATTGCCGCCAGATCGCCTTTAATCACCCCTAACGGCTGGATAACCGGCACCTCCAGCGCTGTCACTTCGGCCAGTTTTCCCTCAGCAAATGTCACCAGATTGACATATTTGCCCTTGCCCGTTTCATCAAAGCTCAGGGCAATGGGGGAACCGCAGTAGCGGATATGCTCCTGGCCGCCAATTTTTTGCGGGCGATGGATATGGCCCAGGGCAATGTAATCGGCAGGGGGGAAGTTCTGTGCCGGGAAGGCATCCAGGGTGCCGATGTAAATCTCGCGCACCGCATCGCTTTTGCTGGCTCCCACGGTGGTGAGATGGCCGCTGGCGATAATCGGGAGAGGGCTGTCACCGCGCATCTCGCAGGCAGCGTCATACTGCTGCTGATAATAGTCAGTGATGGCGCCCAACAGATGCTGCTGCTTTTCCTGCCCGGAAAGCCCCGCCTGGCTGGTCACAATGTCGCGCGGGCGCAGAAACGGCACCGGGCAGAAGACCGCGCCGGGGGAGCCGTCGCGCAGCGGGAGAATGAAAGGAGCCGTGCCTGCGCTGGCGACCACGGTGGTTTTCAGCCAGGCCAGAATATCTTTCGATTCATTGAGCGTGGCAACCGAGTCGTGGTTGCCCGCCAGCACCACCAGATGGCAGCCCGTGCTCTGGAGCTTCACCACAAACTGGTTATAAAGTTCGCGCGCGTAGCTCGGGGGCGAGCCGGTATCAAAGATGTCGCCCGCGACGATAATCGCGTCGACCTGATGTTCTTCTGCTGTTGCCAGCAGCCAGGTGAGGAAGGCGTCGTGTTCAGCGGCCCGGCTTTTGCTGTAAAAGTTCTGACCGAGGTGCCAGTCCGAAGTATGAATGATGCGCATAGCGGTTCCGTGGCAAAAAAGCGTAAACAGTATTATAACATTCAAGGACCTGGGAGCAGACAGCGAATGCAACCTCGCTGCTGTCATAAAGCAAAATTATGAGTCATCTGTTGGTCATTTGTTTCATAAATCTGTCACAAAAGTGACGCATACTGGCGCCGCGGTTGACTGATGACTTTAATTAAACAGGGTAAATTATGGCAAGACGCATTCTGGTCGTAGAAGATGAAGCACCCATTCGTGAGATGGTTTGCTTCGTGCTTGAGCAAAACGGCTTTCAACCTGTCGAAGCGGAAGATTATGACAGCGCGGTGAACCAGCTCAATGAACCCTGGCCCGACCTCATTTTGCTGGACTGGATGTTGCCTGGCGGTTCGGGTATCCAGTTCATTAAACACCTCAAACGTGAAGCCATGACCCGTGAAATCCCGGTGATGATGCTGACGGCACGCGGTGAAGAAGAAGATCGTGTCCGCGGCCTCGAAACGGGTGCTGACGACTACATTACCAAGCCTTTCTCTCCTAAAGAGCTGGTCGCGCGTATCAAAGCGGTCATGCGTCGCATCTCGCCGATGGCGGTTGAAGAAGTGATTGAAATGCAGGGGCTGAGCCTCGATCCCAGCTCTCACCGCGTGATGACCGGTGAAAATCCCCTGGACATGGGGCCGACGGAGTTTAAGCTGTTGCACTTCTTCATGACACACCCGGAACGTGTCTACAGCCGCGAACAGCTTCTGAATCACGTCTGGGGAACCAATGTGTATGTTGAAGACAGAACGGTCGATGTTCACATTCGCCGTCTGCGTAAGGCCCTGGAACACAGCGGTCACGATCGTATGGTACAAACAGTTCGCGGCACGGGTTATCGATTCTCAACCCGTTTCTGAAATCTGACAGGAGTGTGACGCGTGCTGGAACGGCTGTCATGGAAAAGGCTGGTACTCGAACTCATCCTATGTTGTCTACCCGCTGCACTGCTCGGCGTCTTCTTTGGTTACCTGCCGTGGTTTTTACTGGCGGCAGTAACGGGATTGCTGGCCTGGCATTTCTGGAATTTAATGCGTCTTTCCTGGTGGTTATGGGTCGATAAAAGTATGACTCCGCCGCCAGGCACCGGAAGTTGGGAACCCCTGCTGTATGGTCTGCACCAGATGCAGATGCGTAATAAAAAGCGTCGTCGTGAGCTGGGCAATCTGATCAAACGTTTTCGCAGCGGTGCGGAATCACTGCCGGATGCGGTGGTGCTCACCACGGAGGAAGGGGCGATTTTCTGGTGTAACGGCCTCGCGCAGCAGTTGCTTCATTTGCGCTGGCCGGACGATAACGGACAAAACATCCTCAACCTGCTGCGTTACCCGGAATTCACCCGTTACTACAAAGCGAAAAACTTTGACAGGCCGCTGAATCTGGTGCTCAACAACGGTCGTCATCTTGAAATGCGTATGATGCCCTACAGTGAGCAGCAGCTGTTGATGGTGGCGCGTGATGTGACGCAAATGCACCAGCTTGAAGGGGCGCGACGTAATTTCTTTGCTAACGTCAGCCACGAGCTGCGCACGCCGCTCACGGTGTTGCAGGGCTATCTGGAGATGATGCAGGAGCAGACGCTGGAAGGGCTGCCGCGCGAGAAAGCGCTGCACACCATGCGGGAGCAGACTTCGCGTATGGAAGGCCTGGTCAAGCAGCTGCTGACGCTCTCAAAAATTGAAGCTGCACCCATCACGCCACCGAATGAAATGATTGATGTGCCTATGATGCTGCGGGTGGTCGAACGGGAAGCTCAGACGTTAAGCCACAAAAAGCACGAGCTGGAATTTGTGGTCGATAACACCGTCAAAGTGCTGGGCAACGAAGAACAGCTGCGCAGTGCTATCTCAAACCTGGTCTACAACGCCGTAAACCATACACCGGCTGGCACCCACATTACCGTGGGCTGGCAGCGCGTGGCGCAGGGCGTGCAGTTCAGCGTGGTGGATAATGGACCGGGGATTTCCGCTGAGCACATCCCGCGCCTGACGGAACGTTTTTACCGAGTCGACAAGGCCCGCTCTCGTCAGACGGGCGGTAGCGGACTGGGACTGGCGATTGTTAAGCATGCGGTTAATCATCACGACAGCAAGCTGGAAATCGAAAGTACGCCCGGCAAAGGCACCCGATTTAGCTTTACCCTACCCGAACGACTGGTGGTGAAGAACGCAAGCTGACACGGAGGTGTCAGCTTTTCTTTCCACATCTGTCAGATCCTCTCTTTTTTTCTCTCTCCAGGTATCTATTCACCCGATGAATGTGGGTTAGCTGATTTTTTGTTCGCATGATTAGCCATTCGTTTTTCTTATATACAGCAGCATCCTCTGGTGTTTTTTTTAGATCTGGCATATCCATCTGGTTTTGAGATCCCTTATTGCCTTTAAACGTTATAAGCGTTTAAATTGCGCCCCGTGGGTCGTCAGACCCACTGTATTTGCGTGGTAAATCGAAAAACTATTCTCCGCCACGCGAAGTGGGAAGTATTTCCCGCTTCATTTTCAGGCTCTTGCCGCTGTAATGTTCCGCAGGGCAAGGCGAAAATTTCAACATTTGCATCACCACATCCACAGGCAGTAAACGTTTATGACCCATCATTTAAAACCACGCGATATCGTTGCTCTGGGCTTTATGACCTTTGCGCTCTTCGTCGGCGCGGGCAATATCATTTTCCCTCCAATGGTCGGTTTGCAGGCAGGCGAGCACGTCTGGACTGCTTCCATTGGCTTTTTGATTACCGCCGTTGGCCTGCCGGTGCTAACCGTCGTTGCACTGGCGAAAGTGGGCGGTGGCGTGGACAGCCTCAGCACCCCTATCGGCAAAGTGGCAGGCGTTCTGCTGGCGACGGTGTGTTACCTCGCCGTTGGCCCGCTGTTTGCCACACCGCGTACGGCTACCGTGTCGTTTGAAGTGGGCATTGCCCCGCTGACTGGTGAAGGTACTCTGCCTTTGCTTATCTACAGCGTTATCTACTTTGCGCTGGTGATTCTGGTGTCGCTCTATCCGGGTAAACTGCTCGATACCGTCGGCAACTTCCTGGCGCCATTGAAAATCATTGCGCTGATTATTCTCTCCGTGGCGGCGATTGTCTGGCCGGCAGGCCCAATCAGCCATGCGATGGATGCCTACCAGAACGCGGCCTTCTCTAATGGCTTCGTCAATGGCTACCTGACGATGGACACCCTGGGTGCCATGGTCTTCGGGATTGTTATTGTTAACGCCGCCCGTTCGCGCGGGGTGACCGAAGCGCGCCTGCTGACCCGTTATACCGTCTGGGCGGGCCTGATGGCCGGTGTGGGCCTGACGCTGCTCTACCTGGCGCTGTTCCGTCTGGGTTCAGACAGCTCCTCGCTGGTGGATCAGTCGGCAAACGGTGCGGCGATCCTGCACGCTTATGTTGCTCACACCTTTGGTGGTGCCGGGAGTTTCCTGCTGGCGGCGCTTATCTTTATTGCCTGCCTGGTAACGGCGGTTGGCCTGACCTGCGCCTGCGCAGAGTTCTTCGCCCAGTACCTGCCGCTCTCTTATCGCACGCTGGTGTTTATCCTCGGTATCTTCTCGATGGCGGTATCGAATCTGGGGCTGAGCCACCTGATTCAAATCTCCATTCCGGTGCTGACCATGATCTACCCGCCGTGTATCGCCCTGGTCGTGTTGAGCTTCACCCGTTCGTGGTGGCATAATTCGTCCCGCGTGATTGCACCGGCGATGTTCATCAGCCTTGCGTTTGGTGTGCTGGACGGGATTAAAGCCTCTGCGTTTAGTGATGTGTTACCGGCCTGGACCCAGCGTCTGCCGATGGCGGAGCAGGGGCTCGCCTGGTTGATGCCAACGCTGGTGATGGTGGTGCTGGCCGTGGGCTGGGATCGCGTCGCCGGACGTCAGGTGACCTCCAGCGCACACTAAGTAGTGCGAAAGGTTTGCTAACCACGGGACTTATGGTCCCGTGGTTTTTTGTTTTTTTGAATCCTGGAACGGGGAACAATGGAAAGTACGAATAAGTTAAAGCGAGGCCTGAGCACCCGGCACATCCGCTTTATGGCCCTTGGGTCGGCGATTGGCACCGGGCTGTTTTACGGCTCGGCGGATGCTATCAAGATGGCGGGGCCGAGCGTGCTGCTGGCCTACATCATTGGTGGCGTCGCGGCCTATATCATCATGCGTGCGCTGGGCGAGATGTCCGTGCATAACCCTTCTGCCAGTTCGTTCTCCCGTTATGCCCAGGAAAACCTTGGCCCGCTGGCCGGTTACATCACTGGCTGGACCTACTGCTTTGAAATTCTGATTGTCGCCATTGCCGACGTGACGGCTTTCGGCATTTATATGGGCGTCTGGTTCCCCACCGTGCCGCACTGGATCTGGGTGCTGAGCGTGGTGCTGATCATCTGTGCCGTCAACCTGATGAGCGTGAAGGTGTTCGGAGAGCTGGAGTTCTGGTTCTCCTTCTTTAAAGTCGCCACCATTATCATCATGATTGCTGCCGGGTTTGGCATCATCATCTGGGGTATCGGTAACGGCGGTCAGCCTACGGGCATCAGCAATTTGTGGACCAATGGCGGCTTCTTCAGTAACGGCTGGCTTGGCATGGTGATGTCGCTACAGATGGTGATGTTTGCCTACGGCGGCATTGAAATCATCGGCATTACCGCCGGGGAAGCAAAAGACCCGGAGAAGTCTATTCCACGCGCCATTAACTCTGTGCCGATGCGTATTCTGGTGTTCTATGTGGGCACGCTGTTCGTGATTATGTCCATCTACCCGTGGAACCAGGTCGGCACTGAGGGCAGCCCGTTTGTGCTGACCTTCCAGCATCTGGGTATTACCTTTGCGGCCAGTATCCTGAATTTCGTGGTACTGACGGCGTCGCTGTCGGCAATTAACTCTGACGTGTTCGGCGTAGGTCGCATGCTGCACGGTATGGCAGAGCAGGGCAGTGCGCCGAAAATTTTCGCCAAAACGTCCCGTAAAGGTATTCCGTGGGTGACGGTGCTGGTGATGACGCTGGCGTTGCTGTCGGCGGTCTACCTCAACTACATCATGCCGGAAAACGTCTTCCTGGTGATCGCGTCGCTGGCGACCTTTGCCACGGTGTGGGTGTGGATAATGATCCTGCTTTCGCAGGTCGCTTTCCGTCGCCGCCTGTCCGCCGATGAAGTGAAAGCGCTGAAATTTAAAGTGCCGGGCGGTGTCGCGACCACGATTGTGGGGCTGATTTTCCTGGTGTTTATCATCGCGCTGATTGGCTGGCACCCGGAGACCCGTATCTCGCTGTACGTGGGATGCGCGTGGATTGTGCTGCTGCTGGTCGGCTGGATGTTCGTGCGTAAGAAGCTGGCATAACGCGCTCTTTTAAGCCCGGTGCGTATGCACGCCACCGGGCGTTGATTCCCTGTTGACGATGAAGAACGTTAAACAACCGGGGTGAGCAGCTTACCTTCGCTGAAGTAGTGAACAAGGTTATCAATAGTCAGGTCAGCCATGGCCTGGCGGGTTTCTGCGGTGTTACTGGCGATATGCGGCAGCAGGACCACGTTTTTCAGTTCCATTAATGCCGCCGGGATGTGTGGCTCTTTTTCGAACACATCCAGGCCCGCGCCACGCAGTTTACCTTCCTGCAGCACCGCGATCAGTGCGTCGGTATCAACCACCGTCCCGCGCGCAATGTTCACCAGGATGCCGTCTGGCCCCAGGGCTTCCAGCACCTCACGGTTAATGATGTGGTGTGTTTGTGCGCCGCCTGGCAGCGTCAGCACGAGGAAATCAACGGCTTTTGCCAGCTCAACGAGCGAGGTATGGCGCGTCCACGCGGCATTCTGCACTTCGTTCGGGCTGAAATAGTGAATCGACATATTGAACGCCGCCGCGCGGTTTGCCACTTCATGGCCAATGTTGCCCATGCCGACGATACCGCAGCGTTTGCCAGTCATCTTCCACGCGCCTTCAAACTGGGCGGTTTCCCATGCGCCGGAACGGGCAAAGCTGTCGGCGGCACAAATCTTACGTGAGACGGCGAGCATCAGCGCGAGGCCGGTATCGGCCACACATTCGTTCAGCACGCGTGGGGTGTTGCTGACTTTAATGCCGAGACGGCGACAGGTGTCGAGGTCGGTGGCATCCACGCCCACGCCGAAACCGCTGATGACTTCCAGTGCAGGTAATTGTTCAATCAGATCTTTTTTAATGCCTTTTGCCGCACGGGTCAGCGCGCCACGGATGGAATGCGCATGTTCACGCAGAAATGATTCCGGGTCCTGCAACCAGTATTTATGCACAGCAAAATGCTGTTCAAGAACATCGATCATCGCCTGTGGAATTTCAGTGATGACAAGAATCTCAGGTTTGCTGCTCATTCTAAATCCTTTATCGCGCGAGGGTTTCACACAGTATAAAAACAGCGCCGAAGGGAGACTTCGGGCAATCGCACGAACCCAACTTGAAAATACTCGCGCATATGCCCGGTGAAAATCCCACCCGATCACATCTGTCTGTGAGAAAAAATGCCAGGGCGCTCATTTCTGCGCCCTGGCTCTCAACCCCATAAAAAAGCAGAAAAGATGAGTTTGCCCGTCTACATTTGTGCAAGAGTGACGCCATTTTTGACGAAGGGGAAAGTCGATGTTGCAAGCCTGGCATTTGCCTGTCGCGCCGTTTGTGAAGCAGAACAAAGACCAACTGGTCATTACACTCTGGCTAACCGGAAGTAAGCTCCCGACCCGCGTCACGCTTCGGGCAGATATCGATAACGAAGAGACGTCGCTGGTCATGCGCCGGGTGCGTGCTGCACCAAAACCAGGCGTGACGGCCTGGCGGGCAACGCTCTCGCTCCAGAGCGGCCAGCCCCGTCGTCGCTACAGCTTTAAGCTGCTGTGGGAAGACAGGCAGCTGTGGTTTACGCCGCAGGGCTTCAACCGTTTTCCTCCGGCACGGCTTGAGCAGTTTGCCGTGGACTACCCGGATGACGGTCCGCAGTGGGTTGCCGAGCAGGTGTTTTATCAGATCTTCCCGGATCGCTTTGCCCGCAGTGAGCAAAACAACGATCGGCAGGGCGAGGTCTATTTTCATCACGCGGCACAACAAGAGATCGTGCTGCGCGACTGGGACGAGCCGCTGACCGCAGACGCGGGCGGCTCCACGTTTTATGGCGGATGCCTGGATGGCATCAGCGAAAAGCTGCCGTGGTTGCGCAAGCTTGGCGTGACGGCGCTCTACCTGAACCCAATTTTTGTCGCCCCCAGCGTGCACAAATACGACACCGAAGATTATCGCCGGGTCGATCCGCGTTTCGGCGGCGATCAGGCGCTGTTTCGCCTGCGCCGGAACACCCACAAGCTGGGCATGCGCTTAATTCTCGACGGTGTGTTCAATCACAGTGGCGACTCCCACGCCTGGTTTGACAGGCACAATCGCGGCACCACCGGGGCGTGCCATAACCCGGCGTCCACCTGGCGTGAATGGTACAGTTTTCACGATGACGGGCGTGCTCGCGACTGGTTAGGCTACGCCAGCCTGCCCAAGCTGGATTACCAGGCGCAAACGCTGGTGGAGGAGATTTATCAGGGCGAGGACAGCATTGTTCGTCACTGGCTAAAAGCCCCGTGGAATATGGACGGCTGGCGTCTTGATGTGGTGCATATGCTCGGTGAAGCCGGCGGAGCGCGGAACAATTTGCAGCACGTTGCAGGCATCGCGAAGGCGGCTAAAGAGACACAACCGCAGGCTTACATCGTGGGGGAGCATTTTGGCGATGCACGCCAGTGGTTGCAGGCGGATGTGGAAGATGCCGCCATGAACTACCGGGGTTTCACCTTCCCGGTATGGGCGTTCCTGGCGAACACCGATATTTCGATGGACCCACAGCGTATTGACGCCCAGACCTGTATGGCCTGGATGGACAACTACCGCGCCGGGTTATCGCATCAGCAGCAAATCCGAATGTTTAATCAGCTCGACAGCCATGACACCCCGCGTTTTAAAACCGTGCTGGGTAAAGATGTGGCGCGCCTGCCGCTGGCGGTCGTCTGGCTGTTTACCTGGCCCGGCGTCCCCTGCATTTACTACGGTGACGAAGTGGGGCTGGATGGGGCTAACGATCCTTTCTGTCGCAAGCCTTTCCCGTGGGATAAAAGCAAACAGGACAGCAACCTGCTGGCGCTTTATCAGCGGATGACCCGGCTTCGTCGGCGCAGCCAGGCGCTGTGCTACGGCGGCTGTGAGGTGGTCTATGCCGAGGAGAATGTGGTGGTGTTCCTGCGCGTCTGGCAGCAGGAGCGGGTGCTGGTCGCCATCAACCGCGGCGAGCCCTGTGAAGTGGTGCTCGCCAATTCCCCGCTGCTGGATGCCAAAGTGTGGCACTGCAAAGAGGGCAAAGGCACGCTTTCGGATGATGTGCTGTCGCTCCCGGCGCTCTCCGCGACGGTCTGGCAGGGGAATTAACGAAGTCTGCAACCGACAATCCTGAAAAATCCAGATGTGGGTCTATAAGTTATAGATTATACTTGCGATTATAATTTGTAACTTATACCCGGGAAGACACGTTAAGGATTTTATTATTTAAAGGATTAAATAATGCGATGGATTGTCGTTTTCAGCAGCGTGTTTGAGGCGTGGTTTCTCGAACAGAATGAAGGATTGCAGGAGAAGATTTTAGCGGATTTGCTGCGCTTACAATCATTTGGCCCTTCTCTTTCAAGACCTTATGCCGATACCCTATATGGCTCTCGCTACAACAATATGAAAGAGCTACGTATTCAATATTCAGGTAGTCCGGTACGTGCTTTTTTCGCGTTTGACCCATTGCGGCGCGCCATTGTGCTATGTGCTGGTAACAAAGCCAATGACAAACGCTTTTATGAAAAAATGGTACAGCTTGCTGACGAGACTTACTCAGAGCATCTTTCCAGACTGGAGGACAAATGAAAACGCTGGACGACATGATTAAGGCGCGTTCGCCAGAAAGCCAGACGCGTATCAAAGCAATGGCTGAAGAGATGATTCTTGAAACTGGCTTACAGATGATCAGGGAAGAACTTCAGTTATCGCAAAAGCGCGTTGCCGAAGCCATGGGAGTCAGCCAACCCGCGATCACCCAGCTGGAGCAGCGTGGTAATGAGTTGAAACTGGCCACGTTGAAACGATACATCGAAGCGATGGGGGGGAAATTAAGCCTTGATGTTGAGCTTCCGGGCGGGAAGCGGGTGGCGTTTCATCTCTGACAGAAAAGTGGGATAAGCGCAGCGGAATAGCGCAATTGTGGCAATGTGTGCCACAGTATACTCACGCCCTGAAACGAAGGTGAGATCATGGATGAACTGGTGCTGTTAGCCTGTGTAGTGTTGTTTATGCTGGTGGTGGTGGTGCCCGCGCTGGCTGTTATTGCCTGGCGACGAAGCAATGCTGCGCAAAGCGAGCTGTCGCAGCTGCGACAGCGCGTGGCATCGCTTGAGCAACGCCTCACCGCGCAGCCGATAAATGAAGCCCCGGAGACGCCTGTTGAGGCACCTTCCGTTGCCCACATCTCCGTGGAGCCTGAACCGCTTTCTGAGTCGCAAAAACCGAGTGCAGTGGAGCCTCCTGCACCGGCTAACGTCTGGGCGAAAAGCGGGCATAAGGCGGCGAAGCCTGCCGCCATACCGGCACCTGTTGCTGCTGCGGCGAAGACCCCGAATCCTTTTGGCGGCATGACCACCTCACTGGTGCGCTGGTTTATGCAGGGCAACCCGCTGGCTAAGCTGGGGATTGTGCTGCTGTTCCTTGGCCTGGGGTTCCTGTTCCGTTACAGCGTTGAAAACTCACTCTTTCCGTTATCGTTACGCCTGGCCTTCGCGGCGCTGGGGGCGATGGCGCTGCTGTTTATCGGCTGGCGTTTACGACGCAAACAGCCGGTCTTTGCGCTGATTTTGCAGGGCGGTGCCACGGGCGCGCTCTACATGACGGTGTTTGGCGCTTTCCGGCTCTGGCAGATGTTGCCGATGACCCTGGCGTTCGGTCTGTTGCTGGTCATTTGTGCGGCAAGCGTAGGGCTGGCGGTGCTGCAACGCGCGCTGAGTCTGGCGATGCTGGCAAGCCTCGGGGGCTACGCCGCACCGCTGCTGCTCTCCACCGGCGGCGGCAGCCATATCGCGCTGTTCTCTTTCTATCTTTTGCTTTCCACTGGCATCCTGTTCATCAGCATCTGGCAGCACTGGCGTGAGCTGAATCTGCTGGGCATGCTGTTCACCTTTGGGGTGGCGGGTGTCTGGGGCCTTGCCGATTATCGGCCGGAATATTACCTGAGCTGCCAGCTGTTCCTGGTTGCGAACCTGATTATCTTTGGCGTGCTGAGTGTGGCGCTCTCATTGCGCGCGCAAAAACGTGGCGAGCGGATCGTGGATGGCGTGCTGTTGTTTGCGCCGCCGCTGATCGGTTTTGGGATGCAGTACGCCATTACGCAGCACCTGGCCTGGGGTCCGGCGTTGAGCGCGCTGGGTTTTGGCGCGTTTTACTTGTGCCTGGCCTATGCCGCGCTGAAGCGTTTTCCGGCAGCGGGCAAGCCCCTGGTGCTGGCGGCGCTGGCGCTGGGCGGTGCGTTTGCCACGCTGGCCATCCCGCTGGCGCTCTCTGCGCGCTGGACGGCCATGGCCTGGGCGCTTGAAGGATTGGGCATCCTGTGGCTGGGCGTAATGCAGGGGCAACGCCGCATGAGTTACAGCGGTACCGGGCTGCTGGTGCTGGCGCTCGGTAGTGCGGTTTGGGCGCTGACGCACACCCTGACGGCACTCTCCCTGCTGGTGATTTTCACCGTGCTCAGCGCCACCTGGCTTGTTGCTGCCTGGCTCTGGCGCGGCATTCAGTTTATTGGCAGCCGGGCCCTGCTGGCGGGGGGCATTGCGTTCTGGCTGGTCGCATTGTGGGGGTTGTCCTGGCTTGCACAGCCGTTGGGCGTTGAAGAGGCGTTTGGCTTGCTCGCGTTGACGGGGGTGTCGGTATGGGCCTGGCGTGCTGCCAGTCAGCGTCTGGAATGGCCGGAACTGCGTGTTGCCGTATGGCTGCTGTGGCCTGTCATGCTGGTCATCTTGTTCTGGCAACTGGCGAACGATTCACATCTGCTGGCTGCAGGCTGGCAGAATCTTGCCTGGTGTGTTGCGCTGCCGTCTGCGCTGCTGCTGTTGCGCCGCGAAGAAAACGACGCGTCATCCAGGATGCTTTCCCGGATACTGCACCTCTCGCTGGCGTGGATGCTGCTGCTGGCGGTAGGGGCAGAGCTTTACTGGTTTGTCGATGAGCTTCCCTGGGGGATGGATACCTGGCGCAGCGGCCTGCTGATGGCGGCGGGCGGTGGCATTGTTCTGCTCACCCTTGCCGGGATCCGTCGTGCCGTCTGGCCGCTTCGTGTGTGGCCTCAGCTTTATGGCACCCTGGCGTTACTGCCGCTGCTGCCGGTGCTTATTTTCCTGCTGGTGGTGACGAATGTGCAGGATGCCCGTGTCATTCATACGCTTTATCTGCCGGTCATTAATCCGCTGGAAGAAGGGGCTGGTTTTGCCCTGCTGGGATTGTGGGCCTGGTCGCGCGCCAGTGCCTCTTACTTAACGCGCTACACCTTCTGGTCACCGCGCGTTATCCCGGCGGTTTTGGCAGGATTGAGCTTCTGGTGGCTTAACGGACTGCTGCTGCGCGCGCTGGCCAACTATGCTGGCGTGGACTGGAACATTGAGGCGCTCTGGCATTCCCGCTTAATCCAGACGACCTTTGCCCTGTTCTGGATGCTGGGAGCGCTGGTGGTGATGCTGATGGCAAACCGCCGTGGTTCGCGACGTGAATGGCTATGTGGTGCTGCGCTGCTGGGCGTGGTGATTATCAAATTGATGTTGGTGGACAGTGCGGGTGGTGGTGGACTGGCGCGGGCGGTGGCCTTCATTGGCGTCGCGGTGCTGGTGCTGATTGTGGGCTATTTCTCGCCGCTCCCTCCGAAAGAGACAAAAGCATTCAGTGAGGAAGAAAAACCATGAAATGGATGAGATATGTCGCCATCGGCGCACTCCTCAGCGTGGCATCAAGCGGATTTGCCCGTGACGAAGCGCCCGAGACGCCACAGGATTATGGCTGGGGCAGGGCGCTTTCCACTACTGAGGATTCGCCCTGGTATCGCGTGAACCTGCCTGCTGAGGTCTATCAACAAAGTGCATGGCCCGATTTACGCGATGTGCGGGTGTTTAACCACCAGGGTGAACGCGTGCCTTTCTCCCTCGAAAAACAGAAAGCGGCACCGACCCAGGCAAAGATTACTGAACTGCGCATTTTCCCGCTTTCCACCTCACCTGTTGAGCCGGTGAACAGCGACGATGCTCAGGGCGGGCGCGTCTGGTTGCGTTCGCCCAACGGCTATGAAATCAAGCTGGAAGGGGAGCGTCTTGAAGGTGTCGGCAAAAGCTATCTGCTGGCGCTGCCGGACAACACCGCTGAGGCGATCAGCGTTTCGCAGCTGCAACTGGGCTGGGATAAACCGGCGGTGAACTGGCAGGGTAAAGCCTCGCTCTATTTCAGTACCGACATGCGCGAGTGGGGGCTGTTGCAAAAAGACGCCCCGTTGATGGACATCGCCAGCGGCAGCGATCGTCTTGCTCTGGATAAAATCAGCACGTCACTCACCATGTCGACGGACGGCCCGCGCTATCTGCTGGTGGTGTTTGATACCCCTGAGCTGCCGATAGCGCTGACTCAGGCCACTGTCGTTGAAAATACCTCGCAGGATATTGCCGCCAGCATCAATCTGCCTGGCTGGGCGAACCGGGTTTCTGCCGACGAGGCGCAATATCAGTGGTCGCAGCCGCAGTCGCTGACTGCACTTTCCGTCAGGCTGGATCAGGACGGCGTGCTGCCGGTAGAGCTGTCCTGGCGCGCCACCGCAGACGGAAAATGGCAGCCGCTCACCAAAGAGGTACTCTTCCATCTCAACGATCAGGTATCGGACGATATTGCCATTCCTGGTCACCTGGTACAGGGGATTCGCCTGACGACGGTTAATGCGCACCTTCCTGATGCCCTGCCGCAGGTGTCGGGGCTGCGCGAAAGTCAGAGCCTGATTTTCAATGCCCAGGGCAATGGACCCTTTATTCTGGCCTGGGGAAACAAAGCAGCAACCCCTGCTGCCCTGCCGCTCGATGGCCTGATTCCTGCCGGGCTTCGCCAGCAGCATACGCCGGAAACCTTGCCGGATGCGGTGGCGCACGAGCGGGTGAAGCTGGGTGGCGAGTCGCGCCTGAGTGCGGTGTCCCCTGCCGAACGGCAAAGTCAGTGGCAGACTTTTTTAGTCTGGGGTGTGCTGGTGATTGGCGTGCTGGCGTTAGTCTGGATGGCACTGCGAATCTGGCGCGACATCCAGAAAGATAACGCTGCCTGAGTTACAGCGTCTGCGCTTTTGCCTGCGCCATCATGCGCGGGTAAAACTGCCAGAATTGTTGTTCCAGTGCCGCGTAGTGGGTATCCAGGTCCTGCCAGGAGTCGCGCAAAGCGTCGAGCTTAGGCCGACGACTGGCCATTCCGTTCAGGACGCGCTGAATAAAATCCATCTCGCCGTAACGCTCAAGCCAGCGCTCAGACCACAAGTAATCATTGAGATTCACAAAGCGCGGCGGGGCGTCTGGCAGGATGCCGCTGACCTCGCGATGGGCGTAGACCACAAACTCCGTAAGCGGCATGTGGGGGGCAATTTCTGCCCAGTGCCGGGAGAGGAAATGATCCCACATCACGTCGAGCGTAATCGGCGCAACGCGGCGGGTTTCCGGGCGGAACCACTGACGTGCCTCTTTCACTTCCGGCAGATTATCGGTCAACACGTCAATGCGACGATGCATATGAATGCCCGCGACCACGTCGGCAGGGTAGAGCGTGTCAGGGTTACCGCGAACAAAATCAGCCAGTAAATTGCCAGGCAGCGAGCTGTTGGCAAGATGAGCCAGGTGCAGGTGAGCCAGAAAATTCATTCTTATATAGGTTCCAAAAGTCGCTATCAGTTGCAGCGAGAGGGCGTGGGCACTAGACTACCCGCCTCTTAATTATGTCTCGAGTTAGTGTCATGCGCGTTGCCGATTTTTCCTTTGAGTTGCCAGAATCCCTGATTGCCCACTATCCCCAGCCTGAGCGCAGCGGTTGCCGCTTGCTGTCACTGGAGGGGCCGACGGGCGCGCTGTCGCACGACACTTTCACCGATTTGCTCGACAAGCTCAACCCTGGAGACCTGCTGGTCTTTAACAATACGCGGGTTATTCCGGCGCGTCTGTTCGGCCGTAAAGCCAGCGGCGGCAAGATTGAAGTGCTGGTTGAGCGCATGCTCGATGACAAACGTATTCTGGCACATATTCGCGCGTCCAAAGCGCCTAAGCCGGGTGCCGAACTGCTGTTGGGCGATGACGAAAGTATCAACGCCACCATGGTGGCACGCCACGATGCGCTCTTTGAGGTGGAATTCAATGACGCGCGCCCGGTGCTGGATATTCTCAATGCCATTGGCCACATGCCGCTGCCACCGTACATTGACCGCCCGGATGAAGACGCCGACCGTGAGCTCTACCAGACGGTGTACAGCCAGAAGCCTGGTGCGGTTGCTGCCCCGACTGCGGGTCTGCACTTTGATGAACCGCTGCTGGCGCGTTTGCGTGAGAAAGGCATCGAGATGGCGTTCGTGACCCTGCACGTCGGAGCCGGAACCTTCCAGCCGGTGCGAGTGGACAGCATTGAAGATCACATCATGCATTCCGAGTATGCAGAAGTGCCGCAAGAGGTCGTTGATGCCGTGCTGGTGGCGAAAGCACGCGGAAATCGCGTCATTGCCGTGGGAACCACCTCCGTTCGTTCGCTGGAAAGTGCCGCTCAGGCAGCAAAACAGGATCTGATTGAACCCTTCTTCGGCGACACGCAAATCTTTATCTATCCGGGCTATCAGTACAAGGTCATCGATGCGCTGGTGACCAACTTCCACCTCCCGGAATCGACCCTGATCATGCTGGTTTCCGCCTTCGCGGGTTATCAGCACACCATGCACGCTTACCAGGAAGCGGTTGCGCACAAATATCGCTTTTTTAGTTACGGTGACGCGATGTTTATCACGTACAATCCGCAGGCTATTTCTGAGCGTGTCGGGGAGTAAATCCGCGACACTGGTTTAAACGTCGGACTGTTTTTCTGACGCTGGAGAAAACATGAAATTTGAACTGGATACCACCGATGGTCGCGCACGCCGCGGCCGCCTGGTGTTTGATCGTGGCGTAGTGGAAACGCCTGCTTTTATGCCTGTGGGCACCTACGGCACCGTAAAAGGAATGACGCCTGAAGAAGTCGAAGAGACGGGCGCGCAAATCATCCTCGGTAATACCTTCCATTTATGGCTGCGTCCTGGCCAGGAAATCATGAAACTGCACGGCGATCTTCATGATTTCATGCAGTGGAAAGGACCGATCCTCACCGATTCCGGTGGCTTCCAGGTCTTCAGCCTGGGCGATATCCGCAAGATAACCGAAGCCGGTGTGCACTTCCGTAATCCGATCAACGGCGATCCGATTTTCCTCGATCCGGAAAAGTCGATGGAGATTCAGTACGATCTCGGTTCCGATATCGTCATGATCTTTGACGAATGCACGCCATACCCGGCGGATTGGGATTATGCTAAACGTTCGATGGAAATGTCGCTGCGCTGGGCAAAACGCAGCCGCGACCGTTTTGACTCACTGGAAAACCCGAATGCGCTGTTTGGCATCATTCAGGGCAGCGTTTACGAAGATTTACGTGATATCTCTGTCAAAGGTCTGGTAGAGATTGGCTTTGATGGCTACGCTGTCGGCGGTTTGGCTGTCGGCGAACCTAAAGCAGATATGCACCGTATTCTGGAACATGTTTGCCCACAAATTCCGGCAGATAAACCGCGTTACCTGATGGGCGTGGGTAAACCAGAAGATCTGGTGGAAGGTGTGCGTCGTGGCATTGATATGTTCGACTGCGTCATGCCAACCCGTAATGCCCGCAATGGTCACCTGTTTGTAACGAACGGCGTGGTGAAAATCCGTAATGCGAAATATAAGAGCGATACTGGCCCACTCGATGCTGAGTGTGATTGCTACACCTGTCGTCATTATTCTCTCGCTTACCTGCATCACCTCGACCGTTGCAACGAGATATTGGGCGCGCGCCTCAATACCATTCATAACCTTCGTTATTATCAGCGTTTAATGGCTGGTTTACGCAAGGCTATTGAAGAGGGTAAATTAGAGAGCTTCGTGACCGATTTTTACCAACGTCAGGGACGGGATGTTCCGCCTTTGAACGTTGATTAATATAAATAATGAGGGAATTTGAATGAGCTTTTTTATTTCTGATGCGGTAGCAGCAGGCGGCGCACCGGCGCAGGGTAGCCCGATGTCTCTGATTCTGATGTTGGCAGTGTTTGGTCTGATTTTCTATTTCATGATCCTGCGCCCTCAGCAGAAGCGTACAAAAGAGCACAAGAATCTGATGAGCTCGATTGCCAAAGGTGATGAAGTATTGACCACTGGCGGTCTGGTGGGTCGCGTAACGAAAGTAGCTGACACTGGCTACCTGGCTATCGCCCTGAACGATACCACTGAAGTGGTTATCAAACGTGACTTCGTAGCTGCCGTTCTGCCGAAAGGCACGATGAAGGCGCTGTAATTTCTTGTTTTCCCAAAGGGAACTGCCGTGTTAAACCGTTATCCTTTGTGGAAGTACATCATGCTGGTCGTCGTGATTATCGTCGGCCTGCTGTACGCACTTCCCAACCTGTATGGTGAGGATCCGGCCGTTCAGGTCACTGGCGCGCGCGGTGTCGCCGCCAGTGAACAAACGCTGATCCAGGTCCAGAAAACTCTACAAGAAGAAAAAATCAACGCGAAGTCTGTGGCACTGGAAAACGGCGCTATTCTCGCTCGCTTTGACACCACCGACATTCAGCTCCGCGCCCGTGAAGCGCTGGTAACTGAACTGGGTGATCAGTTTGTCGTGGCGCTCAACCTTGCTCCCGCGACCCCTTATTGGCTGACCAAAATCAATGCCGAACCCATGAAGCTGGGTCTCGACCTGCGTGGCGGTGTGCACTTCCTGATGGAAGTCGACATGGATACGGCGCTTGGCAAGCTTCAGGAACAAAATACCGATAGCCTGCGTAGCGATCTGCGTGAAAAAGGCATTCCTTACACCACCGTGCGTAAGGAAGATAACTACGGTCTGAGCATTCAATTCCGTGATTCTGCAACCCGCGATCAGGCGAATACCTACCTTACTGCACGTCATCGTGATTTGGTTCTGACGAACCAGGGCGACAACGTACTGCGGGCGGTGATGACTGATGCACGCCTGAGCGAAGCGCGTGAATATGCGGTGCAGCAGAACATCAACATTCTGCGTAACCGTGTCAACCAACTGGGTGTGGCTGAGCCGCTGGTTCAGCGTCAGGGTGCCGACCGTATTGTGGTTGAGCTGCCAGGTATTCAGGATACGGCGCGTGCCAAAGAGATTCTGGGCGCAACCGCGACCCTGGAATTCCGTCTGGTTAACAGCAACGTAGACCAGTCTGCTGCCGCCGCAGGCCGCGTGCCGGGTGATTCAGAGGTCAAACAGACCCGTGAAGGACAGCCCGTTGTGCTGTACAAGCGTGTCATTCTGACCGGTGACCATATCACCGACTCCACCTCAAGCCAGGATGAGTACAACCAGCCGCAGGTTAACATCTCGCTCGACAGCGCGGGCGGTAACATCATGTCTAACTTCACCAAGGACAACATCGGTAAACCGATGGCGACCCTGTTTGTGGAGTACAAAGACAGCGGTAAGAAAGATGCCAACGGTCGTTCTGTCCTGGTGAAAGAGGAAGAGGTGATTAACATCGCCAATATCCAGTCTCGCCTGGGTAACAGCTTCCGTATTACCGGTATTAACAACCCGACTGAAGCGCGTCAGCTCTCCCTGCTGCTGCGTGCAGGTGCGCTGATTGCACCGATTCAGATTGTTGAAGAACGTACGATTGGTCCAACTCTTGGGATGCAAAACATCACTCAGGGTCTGGAAGCCTGTCTGGCTGGCCTGCTGATCTCTATCGTCTTCATGCTCTTCTTCTACAAAAAGTTTGGCCTGATTGCGACAAGCGCGCTGATTGCGAACCTGGTGCTGATTATCGGCATTATGTCGCTGCTGCCGGGGGCAACGCTGACCATGCCAGGTATTGCAGGTATCGTGTTAACCCTTGCGGTGGCCGTCGATGCTAACGTACTGATCAACGAACGTATCAAAGAAGAGTTGAGTAACGGGCGTTCAGTACAACAGGCGATTGACGAAGGTTATCGTGGGGCGTTCAGTTCCATTTTCGATGCGAACGTCACGACGCTTATCAAGGTTCTTATCCTGTACGCAGTCGGTACTGGTGCCATTAAAGGTTTTGCTATCACAACCGGTATCGGTGTGGCGACCTCGATGTTTACCGCTATCGTCGGCACCCGAGCCATCGTGAACCTGCTGTACGGCGGCAAGCGCGTTAAAAAGCTGTCTATCTGAGGAGTGCGTTGTGGCACAGGAATACACTGTTGAACAATTGAACTACGGCCGTAAAGTCTGGGACTTTATGCGCTGGGATAACTGGGCTTTCGGTATCTCAGGTCTGCTGTTGATCGTGTCCATCGCCATCATGGGCGTGCGCGGTTTTAACTGGGGCCTGGATTTCACCGGCGGTACGGTTATCGAAATTACGCTGGAAAATCCGGTTGATATGGACCAGATGCGTCTGTCGCTGGAAAAGGCGGGCTTTGAAGAGCCGCTGCTGCAGAACTTCGGTAGCAGCCGTGACATCATGGTGCGCATGCCGCCGGTGAAAGATGCCAACGGCAGCCAGGAGCTGGGTAGCAAGGTCGTTAACGTGATCAACGAATCGACCAACCAGCACGCGACGGTAAAACGTATTGAGTTCGTCGGCCCAAGCGTGGGTGCGGATCTGGCTCAGACGGGGGCAATGGCGCTGCTGGTGGCGCTGCTCTGTATCCTGACCTATGTCGGCTTCCGCTTTGAGTGGCGTCTGGCAGCGGGTGTGGTTATCGCTCTTGCGCACGACGTGGTCATCACCATGGGCGTGCTGTCGTTGTTCCATATCGAGATTGACCTGACCATTGTGGCATCGCTGATGTCGGTCATTGGTTACTCACTGAACGACAGCATCGTGGTATCTGACCGTATCCGTGAAAACTTCCGTAAGATCCGTCGCGGTACGCCGTACGAAATCTTTAACGTGTCGTTGACCCAGACGCTCCACCGTACCTTGATAACATCCGGTACCACCTTGATGGTTATCCTGATGTTGTATCTCTTCGGTGGCCCGATCCTGGCCGGCTTCTCACTGACCATGCTGATTGGTGTGTCTATCGGTACTGCCTCATCTATCTATGTGGCATCCGCACTGGCACTGAAATTGGGTATGAGACGTGAGCACCTGCTCCAGCAGAAAGTAGAGAAAGAAGGGGCGGATCAGCCGTCAATTCTGCCTTAATTTAGCTTCTGCGTTGAAAAACCGTAGCCTCAGTGCTGCGGTTTTTTTTTATCATTGATAAAAACGCAGGTGCGCATGACACTGTCCCTTATCCGATATTGACTCAGGTACTGACACCCTTATGGCTATTATCCCTAAAAACTATACGCGGCTGGAAAGCGGCTACCGTGAAAAAGCGTTAAAACTGTTCCCGTGGGTTTGCGGCCGCTGTTCGCGCGAGTTTGTGTATTCGAATCTTCGTGAGCTGACCGTTCACCATATGGACCACGATCACACCAATAACCCTGAAGACGGCAGCAACTGGGAACTACTTTGCTTGTTCTGCCACGACCATGAACATTCTAAATACACCGAAGCGGACCAGTACGGTTCGACGGTGGTGGCGGGGGACGATGCACAGAAGGATGTGGGTGAGGCGACTTATAATCCGTTCGCCGATCTAAAAGCGATGCTGAATAAGAAGAAATAAACCGGTTTACGCCGGGACAAAAAAAGCACCGACGAGGATCTCGTTCGGTGCTTTTTTTCGCTTCAGGTCATACTGCCTGAATGGGGAAACATCGATTAGAAGTTGTAACCCACAACCAGGTAACCACCCCAGCCGGTAGAACGTACGCTGAAGTCGCCGTTGCCGAAGTTCAGGCTCGCATCGTCGTTCCACTGACCACCGTTGTGCCAGTAACGCGCAACAGCAGAGTAGTGCCAGTGATCGTAGCTCAGAGACAGGATGTGGCTGGACGCGATGGAGTCGTTGGTGCGTGCTTTCTTACCGTTCAGGTCACGGAAGTCTTTGTCACCCAGATCTGAACCCCAGTCGAAGTTGGTGAAGCCGATGTAGCTCAGTTGACCGCCCCACAGAGAGGTGATCGGAACGAAGTATTTCACTTTGAAACGGTAACCGTCCCATTCATTTTCGTTCGCTGCTTTGTAGTTCTGCCACTGGTATTTTGCATACACGTTCAGAGACAGGCTCATCGGCAGACCGGTGTCGATGTCGGTACCCAGACCCATGTACCAGGTGCTCTGGCGACCGGATTCATTGCGACCCATGTCGTAGATGTAGTTATTTGCGAAGTACCACTCTTTGAACGGACCGAAGCTCAGATCGGCGCCGGTCAGCTTATCGATAGAGAAACGTGGCTCAATTTCCATAAACAGCGGAGAACCGTGGTTCCAGATACCTTTTGCGTCGGTGTTACCACCGAAGAATACCGGGGCATCCATATAACCATAGAAGTCGAACCAGTCTTTCTTAGCGAAAGCTTCATATTCCAGATAGGTATCGTTGCGGATCTGTGGTCCGAAGCGGGTGTGGTAGCTGCCCACCACGTTAACGCTCTGGTGCCACCAGTCGGAAACATATTCCGGTTTGTTCGTTTCCGCTGCGCTCACGGTGAAGGACGTTGCTATCGCCAGTGCAGCGCCAGCTGCAAGTAATGTATTTTTCATAGTTATGCCACTGATAAGAGATCCCTTACGGGAATGAAAGAATGCACGCATTGCGTTTCTAAATGTTTCATGTTTCTGCGAGGTTATTATAAGTATCCTTGCTCACAAAAATATGTGTTGTTTCACATTACTGACACATACGTAATCGATTGCGTTCACGTTTGCGTGTAATTAACAGCGGGGATTGTACTGAGGATCATCATTGTTGCCAATAAATGAAAGCCGCCTGATTGTGATCAGACGGCGAAGAGAGGATGACAAAGTATGAAAAAGGGCGACAAATTCGCTGGGAATTATTCAGCTGTTACTGGCTGGATATCGTGGATGCGCACGAAGCCTAACTGCTCTGGGGTAATACCATTTAACTGGAGTGCAACGTCAACATCACTCGGTGCCAGCGTGCTGGCCGGGGCGCTCATCAGCTGATTCTGGACGTTAACTTCCTGATAGTTCTCGGTGGTGCCCTGAATCTGGCCCCATTCGACCGTCCCGTTGAACGCCGGTAATGGATCGTTGGATTCGCCCTGAATGCGCAGGGTCACACGCGTGCCGCCCGCATTAGGTGTTATGTTTTTCAATGACATACGTAGCATGCCCACCTGGCTGTTGAGACGCGCCGGGGTGTTGGAGCCGGGAAGCAGGTAGACGCCGCTGCTGGATTTTGCGTTCAGTGCGTTTTGCTGCGTGATTTTCACGGTTTCCTTGTTCAGCTTGCTCATTTCATTATTCAATGTGCTCACGCTCTGATGCAGCTGACTCACTTCGCTCTGCTGGGCGCAAGCGCTGAGGGCAAAAACGCTTCCCAGCAACAGGGATCTTAGGTAACGTCTTGTCATTGTGTCTGTTTCCTTGAAATTGAAGATATTCTTAATGGTAGCCAGCAACGGCTGCGTTGCCATCGATCCATTGTCTCAAAATCGGCCCGTCTTTGTTGTCACGCCAGTTCAGGGTAAAATAGATTTTATTCAACTCACACGTCAGGACGTCGTATGCATTGCCCATTCTGTTTCGCCGTGGATACCAAAGTAATCGATTCTCGCCTTGTGGGGGAAGGATCATCTGTTCGCCGCCGTCGTCAGTGTCTGGTTTGCAATGAACGGTTTACGACCTTTGAAGTGGCAGAGCTGGTCATGCCCAGAGTCATCAAAAGTAATGATGTTCGTGAACCGTTCAATGAAGACAAATTACGCCGTGGCATACTGAAAGCCCTTGAAAAACGTCCGGTCAGCGCGGATGACGTTGAAATGGCGCTGAATCATATCAAGTCACAATTACGTGCGACCGGTGAACGCGAGATTGCCAGTAAAATGATTGGCAACCTGGTCATGGAACAACTGAAAAAACTCGACAAAGTGGCCTATATTCGCTTTGCCTCCGTGTATCGCAGTTTTGAAGATATTCGTGAATTTGGCGAAGAGATCGCTCGCTTACAGGACTGATCATGCAGGACGAATTGTACATGGCGCGGGCGCTGAAGCTGGCGCAGCGCGGGCGTTTCACCACCCATCCGAACCCGAACGTCGGCTGTGTTATCGTCAAAGATGGCGAAGTCGTGGGAGAGGGATTCCACTATCGTGCGGGTGAGCCACACGCTGAAGTCCACGCGCTGCGTATGGCGGGCGAAAAAGCGAAAGGGGCAACGGCTTACGTCACCCTGGAGCCATGTAGCCACCACGGGCGCACGCCGCCGTGCTGTGAAGCCCTGATCAATGCGGGCGTGTCACGCGTTGTTGCCGCCATGCAGGACCCCAATCCGCAGGTACAAGGGCGTGGCCTCTATCGGCTTCAGCAGGAAGGTATTGAAGTCAGCCATAGCCTGATGATGGCGGAAGCCGAAGCGCTGAATAAAGGTTTCCTCAAGCGCATGCGCACGGGCTTCCCTTATGTGCAACTGAAATTGGGTGCATCGCTGGACGGGCGCACCGCAATGGCGAACGGCGAAAGCCAGTGGATTACCTCGCCGCAGGCACGCCGGGATGTCCAGCGTCTGCGCGCCCAAAGCCATGCGATTTTGACCAGCAGTGCAACCGTACTGGCAGATAACCCGAAGCTGACGGTGCGCTGGGATGAACTCAGTGCTGACATTCAGGCACTTTATCCGCAAGAGAATCTGCGCCAGCCGCTGCGTATTGTGGTGGACAGCCAGAATCGTGTGACGCCGGAGCATGCGCTGATTCATGAGCCAGGTGAGACCTTGTTTGTACGCACCGCGCCTGACAGCCGGGCGTGGCCCGAATCGGTCCGGGACCTCCGTGTGCCGGAATACAACGGGCGCGTGGATCTGGTTTCAATGATGATGCTGCTGGGCAAACAACAGGTAAACAGCATCTGGGTTGAAGCGGGGGCAAATCTCGCAGGCGCATTGCTGCAGGCGGGTCTTGTGGATGAATTAATTGTTTACCTTGCACCTAAACTGCTGGGTACGGATGCCAGAGGACTGTGCGTGCTGCCAGGTCTTAATGCACTTGTGGATGCACCCGGCTTTAAATTCAATGAGATACGTCAGGTTGGCCCCGATGTCTGCCTGCATCTCACTCACGCGTAGCGGCTCCTGTAAAAGGGAAGCAGCGCGTCAAATATTATGATAAAATCCGCCCCCCTGCGGGGTCTGAACTGAACCTGTGAAGGAAGAGTATGAACATTATTGAAGCTAACGTTGCTGCCCCGGACGCTCGCGTCGCCATCACCATTGCGCGTTTCAACAACTTTATCAATGACAGCCTGCTGGAAGGTGCGGTTGACGCCCTGAAACGTATCGGCCAGGTAAAAGATAAAAATATTACCGTTGTATGGGTTCCAGGTGCTTATGAGCTGCCACTGGCGGCAGGTGCGCTGGCGAAAACCGGTAAATATGACGCGGTGATTGCGCTGGGTACGGTTATTCGTGGCGGCACGGCTCACTTTGAATATGTGGCTGGTGGTGCAAGCAATGGTCTGTTGCATGTTGCGCAGGACAGCGAAATCCCGGTCGCTTTTGGTGTGTTGACCACCGAAAGCATTGAACAAGCTATCGAACGTGCTGGCACCAAGGCCGGCAACAAAGGCGCGGAAGCTGCACTGACCGCGCTTGAAATGATTAATGTATTGAAAGCCATCAAGGCCTGATTTTTGTAAGGGGAAATCCGTGAAACCTGCTGCTCGTCGCCGCGCCCGTGAGTGTGCTGTCCAGGCACTCTATTCCTGGCAGTTGTCCCAAAACGACGTCGCTGATGTCGAATACCAGTTCCTGGCAGAACAGGACGTAAAAGATGTTGACGTCCCGTACTTCCGCGAACTGTTAAGCGGGGTGGCGACTAACAGCGCGTATCTCGACGGCCTGATGAAGCCGTACCTGTCCCGTCTGCTCGAAGAGCTGGGTCAGGTTGAGAAAGCGGTACTGCGTATTGCGCTGTTTGAACTGTCCAAACGTTCAGACGTGCCGTACAAAGTGGCCATTAACGAAGCTATCGAACTGGCGAAAACCTTTGGTGCAGAAGATAGCCACAAATTTGTTAATGGTGTGCTCGATAAAGCCGCGCCTGTGATTCGTCCCAACAAAAAATGATCCTCAAGCCGGAGTGGAGTGCGATATCTGACCGCACCCTGCCCGGCTTTTTTCTTTTCTATGCTGAGGCATAACGTATGGCATGCGGCGAATTTTCCCTGATTGCCCGTTATTTTGACCGTGTAAAGAATGCGCGCCGTGATGTTGAAACGGGCATCGGCGACGACTGTGCACTGCTCAACGTTCCTGAAAAACAAACACTGGCAATCAGCACTGACACCTTAGTGTCGGGTATCCATTTTCTTCCTGATATCGATCCTGCCGATCTGGCGTATAAAGCGCTGGCGGTAAACGTGAGCGATCTGGCGGCAATGGGGGCCGATCCTGCGTGGCTCACGCTGGCGCTGACCCTCCCGAACGTCGATGAAGACTGGTTGAAAGCTTTTAGCGATAGCCTGTTCGACCAGCTCAGCTACTACGATATGCAGCTCATTGGCGGTGACACGACCCGTGGCCCCCTTTCCATGACGCTGGGTATTCACGGCTATGTGCCGGTTGGCCGGGCCATTAAGCGCTCCGGTGCCAAACCAGGAGACTGGATTTATGTGACGGGTACGCCCGGAGACAGCGCGGCCGGGCTGGCGATTTTGCAGGACCGTTTACAGGTCAGCGACGAAACGGACGCCCGCTACCTGGTGCAGCGTCATCTGCGCCCGACCCCGCGCGTATTACACGGGCAGGCATTACGAGGGCTTGCGACTTCTGCTATCGATCTCTCAGACGGCCTGATTTCCGATCTCGGCCATATTCTCAAGGCCAGCGACTGCGGTGCGCGTATTGATTTGGATGCGCTGCCTTACTCAGAAGCGGTGAAGCGCCATGTGGGGAAAGACCAGGCGCTGCGCTGGGCGCTGTCGGGCGGGGAAGATTACGAGCTGTGCTTTACCGTACCCGAACTGAACCGGGGGGCGCTTGAGGTTGCCGTTGCGCACCTTGGGGCACCGGTAACCTGCATTGGGCAGATGAGTGCAGACGTTGAAGGATTACATTTTACCCGTGACGACAAGGCCGTGACGCTCGACTGGAAAGGATACGATCACTTTGCCGCTCTTTAAGAAAGACATTGCCAAAAGCCGTCTCAAAATGAGTAACCCGTGGCACCTGCTGGCAACGGGTTTTGGTAGCGGATTGAGTCCCATAATGCCGGGCACCGTGGGGTCACTGGCATCGATCCCGTTCTGGTATTTGATGACACTACTGCCCTGGCAGCTCTACTCGCTGGTCGTGATGTTGGGCATCAGTATCGGTGTTTATCTGTGTCACCGCACCGCTAAAGATATGGGCGTGCATGACCACGGCAGCATCGTCTGGGATGAGTTCATCGGGATGTGGATAACTCTGATGGCGCTGCCCACCAATGACTGGCAGTGGGTCGCAGCCGGGTTTGTGATTTTCCGTATCTTCGATATGTGGAAACCGTGGCCGATTCGCTGGTTCGACCGCAATGTGCACGGCGGGATGGGCATTATGGTGGACGATATTGTCGCCGGAATCGTCTCCGCGGGGATTCTGTATGTAGTGGGTCACCACTGGCCGCTGGGCCTTCTCTGATGTTTCCCTCTCCATGCGGAGAGGGAAGTGATGGGCCTCTTACTTGAACCCGACCACCGGGTGCTGTTTATAAGGGGTTTCCATCTCGGCAACCTGCTCTGGCTTCAGCGTCAGATCCACCGCCTGTAATAATTCCTCAAGCTGCTCCTCCCGCGATGCGCCAATAATCGGCGCGGCAACACCGGGTTTACTCAGCAGCCATGCCAGCGCGACCTGAGCACGTGTGGCACCCGTTTCTTCAGCAATGGCCCCCAGCCGCTCGGCAATCTGCGCATCGTTTTCGTCATTCTCGTTATAGAGATTTTTCCCTACCTGATCGGACACCAGACGGGCAGTGGTTTCTCCCCACGGACGGGTCAGGCGACCACGCGCCAGCGGACTCCAGGGAATAACGGCTACGCCTTCCTGGTAGCAGAGCGGCAGCATGTCGCGCTCTTCTTCACGGTAAATCAGGTTGTAGTGATCCTGCATGGTCACAAATTGTGCCCAGCCGTGCTGTTTCTGCAGGTCGAGCGCCTGAGCAAACTGGCTGGCATGCATGGACGATGCACCGATATAACGGGCTTTGCCGGCCTTCACCACGTCGTTCAGCGCTTCCAGTGTCTCTTCAATCGGTGTGTTGTAGTCCCAGCGGTGGATTTGCAGCAAATCCACGTAGTCCATGCCCAGACGCGTCAGGCTGTCGTCAATGGAACGCAGGATCTGCGCACGTGAAAGCCCTTCGCTTAACGTACCGGACGGGTAATAGACTTTGGTGGCGACGACCACCTCATCGCGGCGGGCGAAATCGCGCAGTGCGCGGCCCACGATTTCTTCGCTGCTGCCGTCAGAGTAGCTGTTGGCGGTATCGAAGAAGTTGATGCCGCCGTTCAGGGCGTGCTGGATAAGCAGACGACTGCTCTCTTCCGGCAGCGTCCATGCGTGATTACCCCGGTCAGGCTCGCCAAACGTCATGCAGCCAAGGCAAAGGCGGGAAACCTTAAGATCTGTTTTTCCTAATGTGTTGTATTGCATGCTTCCACTCCTGCATATACTCGTCATATTTCACGTTGCAGGTGCGTTGTCTGCGCCAGTTCGCCCCAGTTACATAGGTAACTATGCTCCTGGGGACTCACTGGCTTGCCGCCTTCCTGTAACCCGAACTATTTAGAGTAAGATTAAAAAGTTACCCTTAAGCATAGCAGGAGCGGTGGAGGAGGTTATGCGAGCCAGCGCCGGATGTGGGATTCAATGCCTGCGGCATCCAGGCCCAGCTCAGCGCGGGCTTCGTCCTGGGTTCCCTGAGGAATGAAGTAATCTGGTAAACCGAGGTTGAGCACTGGAACCGGTTTACGGTGGGACATCAGAACCTCGTTAACGCCACTGCCTGCGCCGCCGATAATCGCGTTTTCTTCCAGCGTAATCAATGACTCATGGCGCGCAGCCATCTGCAAAATCAATGTTTCATCAAGCGGTTTAACAAAGCGCATGTCCACAAGCGTTGCGTTCAGCGCTTCCGCTGCTTTCTCGGCTTCAGGCAACAACGTACCGAAGTTAAGAATCGCAATCTTCTCACCTTCGCGTTTCACTAACCCTTTCCCAAGCGGCAGTTTTTGCAGCGGTTCCAGCGTCACACCAACCGCGTTCCCGCGTGGGTAACGCACGGCACTCGGGCCTTCGTTGTGGTGGTAACCGGTGAACAGCATCTGGCGACATTCGTTCTCGTCGCTCGGCGTCATGATGACCATATCCGGGATGCAGCGCAGATAAGAGATATCAAACGCGCCCTGATGGGTCTGGCCGTCCGCTCCCACGATACCCGCACGGTCAATCGCGAAAAGCACCGGCAGTTTCTGAATGGCGACGTCGTGAATAACCTGATCGTAGGCGCGCTGCAGGAATGTGGAGTAGATAGCCACAACCGGCTTGTAACCGCCAATCGCCAGACCCGCCGCAAACGTGACCGCATGCTGCTCGGCGATGGCCACATCAAAATATTGATCCGGGAATTTGCGGGAAAACTCCACCATGCCGGAACCTTCACGCATGGCCGGGGTGACGGCCATTAATTTGTTATCTTTGGCCGCCGTTTCGCACAGCCAGTCACCAAAGATTTTGGAGTAGCTCGGCATGCCACCGCTGCTTTTCGGCAAGGTTCCGCTGGTGGGATCGAACTTCGGCACTGCATGGAAGGTAATGGGATCTTTTTCGGCGGGCTCATAGCCACGGCCTTTCTTGGTCATGATATGCAAGAACTGCGGGCCTTTCAGGCTGCGCATATTTTTCAGGGTCTGCACCAGACCCAGCACGTCATGGCCATCAACCGGGCCGATGTAGTTAAAGCCCAGCTCTTCAAACAACGTACCCGGCACGACCATGCCTTTAATGTGTTCTTCGGTACGTTTAATCAGCTCTTTGATCGGCGGTACACCGGAAAGCACTTTCTTGCCGCCTTCACGCAGGGTGGAGTAAAGCTTGCCGGAGAGCAGCTGTGCCAGGTGATTGTTCAGTGCACCAACGTTCTCTGAAATCGACATTTCGTTGTCGTTGAGGACGACCAGCATGTCCGGGCGAATATCTCCCGCATGGTTCATCGCTTCAAACGCCATGCCTGCGGTAATCGCACCGTCACCAATCACGCTGACTGTGCGACGCTGTTTACCCTCTTTTGCGGCCGCAACGGCAATGCCGATGCCTGCGCTGATGGACGTAGAGGAGTGGCCAACGCTTAACACGTCGTACTCGCTTTCACCGCGCCAGGGGAAAGGGTGCAAACCGTTTTTCTGGCGGATCGTGCCGATACGGTCGCGACGCCCGGTCAGTATTTTATGGGGGTAAGCCTGATGACCGACGTCCCAGATGAGCTGGTCAAAGGGGGTGTTATAGACGTAGTGCAGCGCCACGGTTAATTCCACCGTGCCAAGCCCGGAGGCGAAGTGTCCGCTGGAGCGGCTCACGCTGTCGAGCAGGTAACGACGCAGTTCGTCGCACAGTTTCGGCAGGCTCTCTTTTGGCAGCGAACGCAACTCCGCAGTGGAATCGACCAACGCCAGCGTCGGGTATTTGGCTATATCAAAACTCATCGGAGACTCATTCGTGTTGTCATTATTTATCACGCTGGATTATGTAATCAGCCAGTGCTTCCAGTGCCGTTGTATCCAGTGATTGCGCAGCCAGCAGGTCTAACGACTGGCGTGCCTCTGCAATCAGCAAACGGGCTTTTACCCGGGCTTGCTCAAGGCCCAGTAACGCAGGATAGGTACTTTTACCGAGTTGTTGGTCGGCCCCCTGGCGTTTTCCAAGGGTCGCAGTATCGCCGACAACATCGAGTATGTCATCCTGAACCTGGAACGCCAGGCCAATGCTTTGGGCATACTTATCAAGCACTGGCAGCCAGACGTGCCCGGCTTTTCCGGCGCTCAGCGCGCCCATTTTTACTGCGGCGCGAATCAATGCACCGGTTTTATGACGGTGGATCTGTTCAAGGGCGTCCAAATCGACGGATTTACCTTCAGCGGCTAAATCCAGCGCCTGTCCGGCACACATGCCGGCAGCACCGCTGGCGTACGCCAGCTCGCGCACCATCGCCAGGCGATCCTCGACGGTCACTTCAGCCATCGGGGCGTCGCTAAGAATAGTAAATGCCAGCGTCTGCAATGCGTCTCCGGCCAGAATCGCATTGGCTTCGCCAAATTTGATGTGGCAGGTTGGCTGGCCGCGACGTAAATCGTCATCGTCCATGGCAGGCAAGTCGTCGTGAATCAGCGAATACGCGTGGATACATTCCACTGCTGCTGCGGGTGCATCCAGCGTTTCCCGGCTGACGCCAAACATAGTGCCCGTGGCGTACACCAGGAAAGGACGAAGACGTTTGCCACCTAATAATGCGCCATACTCCATCGCCTCAACCAGAGGAGAGTTCTGAAAGGGCAGGGGAGCGATAAAGCGCCGCAGGGCATCGTTGGCGTGCTCAACGCACGTCTGGAGCTGTTGGTTAAAGTCCATTTACTCGTTATCCGGGGTGAACGGCGTTAAGGGCGCTTCCTCGCTATCGGACAGCAGAATCTGGACTCGCTGTTCAGCCTGCTGGAGTTTTACCTGCCCCTGACGGGCCAGTTGCACGCCACGTTCGAATTCATTGAGGGCATCTTCCAGCGGGAGATCGCCACTTTCAAGACGAGTAACAATCTGCTCCAGCTCGCTTAGCGCAGTTTCAAAACTGGCGGGTGCATCTTTTTTCTTTGGCATAATGACTGTCTGACTCTCATTGTGTTCCGACTCCACTATGGTAGCGAAGTCGTGAGGCTTAGCAAATAACGCGCAAGGGTCATGCAAAATACACAGTCGCGCCGCGATGGTGGTATACTTGCGCGCCTGGATGCAGCCGCAGGTGTGGGCTGCTGTATTTTTTTCTGAGAAGCCCAACCGGGCTTGCCAACGAACCCTTGCCGCCATGAAGTTTATCATTAAATTGTTCCCGGAAATCACCATCAAAAGCCAATCTGTGCGTTTGCGCTTTATTAAGATCCTTACCGGGAATATTCGTAACGTTCTGAAGCACTACGACGAGACCCTCGCGGTCGTTCGTCACTGGGATAACATCGAAGTTCGCGCCAAAGACGAAAATCAGCGTCTGATTATTCGCGACGCGCTGACCCGTATCCCGGGTATTCACCATATTCTGGAAGTGGAAGATGTGCCTTTCACCTCCCTGCACGACATCTTCGAAAAAACGCTGGAAGCCTGGCGCGAGAAGCTGGAAGGCAAAACCTTCTGCGTACGTGCAAAGCGTCGTGGTAAACACGAGTTCAGTTCCATTGAAGCCGAACGCTATGTCGGGGGTGGGCTGAACCAGCACATTGAAACCGCGCGCGTGAAGCTGACCAACCCGGACGTCACGGTAAACATTGAAATCGAAAACGATCGTCTGCTGCTGGTTAAAGGCCGCTACGAAGGTATCGGCGGTTTCCCGATCGGCACCCAGGAAGACGTGCTGTCGCTGATTTCTGGTGGTTTCGACTCCGGTGTTTCCAGCTACATGCTGATGCGTCGTGGCTGCCGTGTGCATTATTGCTTCTTCAACCTTGGCGGTGCCGCGCATGAAATCGGCGTACGTCAGGTCGCCCACTATTTGTGGAACCGTTTTGGCAGCTCCCACCGCGTGCGCTTTGTCGCCATTAACTTCGAACCGGTGGTTGGCGAGATCCTTGAAAAAGTCGACGACGGCCAGATGGGCGTGGTGCTCAAACGTATGATGGTGCGTGCGGCCTCTCAGGTTGCCGAGCGTTACGGCGTACAGGCACTGGTGACCGGCGAAGCGCTGGGTCAGGTGTCCAGCCAGACGCTGACCAACCTGCGCCTGATTGATAATGTCTCCGACACGCTGATCCTGCGCCCGCTTATCTCTTACGATAAAGAGCACATCATCGATCTGGCCCGCGAAATCGGTACGGAAGACTTTGCCCGCACCATGCCGGAATACTGCGGCGTGATTTCAAAAAGCCCGACCGTGAAAGCAGTGAAGGCCAAAATTGAAGCCGAAGAAGAAAACTTCGACTTCTCCATCCTCGATAAGGTGGTGGCTGAAGCCTCTAACATCGACATTCGCGTGATTGCCGAGCAGACCAGCGAAGAAGTCGTTGAAGTCGAAACGGTGAGCGGTTTTGGTCCAAACGACATGCTGCTGGATATCCGCTCCATCGATGAGCAGGATGCCAAACCGTTAGAGGTGGAAGGCGTGGAAGTGGTTTCGCTGCCGTTCTACAAGCTCAGCACCAAATTTGGCGATCTTGACCAGAGCAAAAACTGGCTGCTGTGGTGTGAACGCGGTGTGATGAGTCGTTTGCAGGCGCTGTATCTGCTGGAGCAGGGCTTCAAGAACGTGAAGGTGTATCGCCCGTAATGGATGTGCCGGGTGGCGTTGCGTCGCCATCCGGCATTGTTATTTCAGGCTTCGTAGTAGTTATAAATGCCCGCCGGTATCACCAGCTGTTTCGCCACTTCATGGGCTTTTTCCCGCCCGACCAGCACATCAATAATCTTTAATGCAAAATCGATCGACGTGCCTGGACCCTGACTGGTGATGAGCTTCACCCTCGGATCCCAGACGACGCGCTTATCCTGCCACTGATCGGCGGGGATCTGCTCTTTCAGCGCCGGAAAACCGGTCATGTTGCCTATCGGGAACAGGTCATGGGGCACCAGCACAGTCGCCGCTGCGGCGCAAATAGTCGCCACAATTCGTCCAGACAAATGAAACTGCCGCACGGTTTCTACCAGCAGCGGGCTGTCGCGAAAACATTCCGCACCTTTGATGCCGCCAGGTAACACAATCACGTCGAAGTCTCCGTCAGCCACGGCGACCAGTGGCGCATCGGCTAGAATTTTAACCCCGCGCGAGCAGGTTATGGCCAGATTACCGTCGTCGGCGACGCTGGCAGTGGTCACGGAAATACCGCCGCGCACCAGCAGATCAATAGTGGTGACCGCTTCGGTCTCTTCACTACCAGGGGCGAGACAGACCAGAGCTGACGCGCTCATACTCACTCTCCTTACGTTTGACTAAATCATACAGGCGGGCGTTTTCAGGCACCGCAATGCCGTGTGCCCGGGCGCGACGCAGCAGATAGCCGGTGATGTAATCGCACTCGGTATGGCGCATTGCGCGGATGTCCTGCAGCATTGACGACACGTTTTCCGCCGTGTTTTCGATTATCTGATAGACGTAATCCAGCAGCTCATCAGCAGAAATATGGTGACCTTCTCGCTCAATGACGGCGGCGACTTCGTGGGTCACCTTTCTGATCTCTTCCGGGAAATCACGCAGTTCGCCGTTTTTGCACTCCTGCAGCGCGGTTATCGGGTTGATCACGCAGTTAACCGCCAGTTTGCGCCACAATGCCGGGCGAATGTTGTTATGCCAGGCGACGTCAGGCAGTACGTCTTGCAGCGTTTCGGCCAGGTAGCTGAAATCACCATCCTGCTGGCGACCAGGGCCAATGTGGGTCGTGCCGCTTGCGACATGAATGATGACATTGCCATCCCGGCGGGCTGCATGGGTGGTGGTGCCAATTAACAGAGGTTGTTCGAGGCTTTTGAGTTCATCGACGGTGCCCATGCCGTTGTGAATCAACAAGATTGGGGTGGATTTCGGGAGTGTACCGGCGAGGCCTTTAACGGCATCAGAAACCTGCCAGGCTTTCAGCGTAACAAGTAGCAAATCACTGTGTGCAAGAAACTCAGGATCGTTCGCGGTCAGGGATTCATTAAAAATAGAACCCTCTTCGTCGACCACGTTCACACTGCAAAAGGGCTGAGGAACACGTAGCCAGCCCTGAACCTCATGTCCATGCTTGTGCAGCGCGGTCAGCCATAATTGCCCTAACGCCCCGCAGCCAAGTACGGTAATTTTCATTTTTCCTCCTCACCTGCAACTGCGCCAGGTGTTACTACCTTTAGTATAGCGCCGTCGGTGGTGCATCCGGCCATTACAAGTTGAGTTATGCTTCGTTGCGGGTATTATGCATCGCAACAAACACTGAGGGAGAAGAAAAGATGCCATCTTTCGATATTGTTTCTGAGGTTGAACTTCAGGAAGTCCGCAACGCGATCGAGAATGCGACTCGCGAACTTGAAACCCGTTTCGATTTTCGCAACGTTGAAGCCACCATTGAGCTGAACGAGAAGAATAAGACCATCAAAGTGCTCAGTGAGTCTGATTTCCAGGTCAATCAACTGCTGGATATTCTGCGCGCCAAGTTGCTCAAACGCGGTATTGAAGGCACCTCGCTGGAAGTCCCGGAAGAATTCGTACACAGCGGCAAAACCTGGTTTGTTGAAGCCAAACTTAAGCAGGGTATTGAGAGCGATGTGGCGAAGAAAATCGTCAAGCTCATCAAAGAGAGCAAGCTGAAAGTGCAGACCCAGATTCAGGGTGAAGAACTGCGTGTAACCGGTAAAGCCCGTGACGATTTGCAGTCGGCGATGGCGCTGGTGCGTGGCGGCAATCTGGGACAGCCCTTCCAGTTTAAGAACTTCCGCGACTAACGGAATAAAAATGAAAAAGCGGGGATATCCCCGCTTTTTTTATGCTCCTTTGATGGCCTGCTCGACCTCAAAGCGGTTGGTGACTTTGCTGTCGATTTTGACGTAGGCGCTGCGTTCTTCAGCGACCACCAGCACATCGCTGATCCCCGCTTTTTCTCGCAACCGCTGCTGCAGCGCATCATCCAGCACCACATCGTCAGGAATTTCTACGCGCAGACTGCTGACATACGGCGGCTCCTGCATGGTACTGGCAACCAGCAGCCAGACCATCGCCAGCAGCGCGCCCGCCAGAAAGACGGTCTGCGAATCAAACCAGCCGTCGACCCAGCCTCCCAGCGCGCCGCCAATCGCCACGCCGATAAACTGGCTGGTGGAGTAAATCCCCATCGCCGTACCTTTGTAGCCAGCAGGGGCTTCTTTACTGATGAGCGACGGCAGCAGGGCTTCCATCAGGTTGAAAGCGATAAAGAAAATCTGCACGCCCAGCACCTGCTCCCAGAAGTGTGGCCCTGCGCCCCAGAGCACGATCTCTGCGATCAGCAGTAGCGCGACGCATAGCAGGAACACCCGCTTCATACGGCGTTTTACTTCGGCATAAATAATAAATGGCACCACGGAAACAAAAGAAATAAGCATGGTGACCAGATAGATTTTCCAGTGCTCGGCTGCCGCAAAACCGGCGGCTTCAAGCTGACCGGGCAGGGCGACAAAGGTCGACATCAGCAGAATATGCAAACACATGATGCCGAAATTCAGTTTCAGCAGCCGGGAGTTGGCGATAACCTGGCTAAAGCAGCCTTTTACCATCCCGGATTCGCGGTTCAGCACATGGTTTTCGCTGTCCGGTACCACCCACAGCGTGAGCAAAATCCCTGCGGTGGCCAGTAAGGCAATCATCCAGAACAGGGCATGCAGGCCGAGCTGGTGGGTGATAATCGGCCCCAGCACCATTGCAATGGCAAAGGTGACGCCGAAGCTGACGCCAATAAACGCCATCGCCTTGGTGCGATTCTGTTCGCGGGTTAAATCAGAAAGCAGAGCCATCACGGCGGCGGCAATCGCACCGGAGCCCTGTAAGGCACGGCCAAGAATAATGCCCCAGATGGAGTCAGACAGAGCGGCAATGACGCTGCCCAGCACAAAGATAGCCAGCCCGCCAATAATCAGCGGCTTACGCCCGATGCGGTCGGAGAGCAGTCCAAAGGGGATTTGAAATACCGCCTGCGCCAGACCATAAATACCGATGGCCAGGCCAATTAAGGCTTCGCTGGCGCCTTGTAACGCCATGCCGTACGTGGTCAGAACGGGCAGGACCATAAACATGCCAAGCATGCGCAATGAGAAAACAGTCCCTAAACCCCAGGTTGCGCGCAACTCGCCTGGCGTCATTTTATTATCGTTCATTACCACCTCAATTCGAAAGCAGGCCATAGTGTAGGCGGGGTGGTAAGCGGGGTAAACAGATGTTTGTTTAATAGTTATTACGAAGCTGTAAACGGTGTAACCCGTTGTGGCGAGGAGCCTGGCAGCGTCCCCGGTAAGCTTGCGCCGGAATTACTGACGGGTGCGTTTGATTAAGCGCATATTTACGCGGATGGTCTCTTTGACGGGGGTGCCTTCAATGGCCGATTGCATCATCTGGAAGGCCTTTTCAGCCCAGGTATCTTCATCCTGCTGCATCGACCAGACGTTATTGGCGAGGAACCCGAGCATAGGGTGTTCGTCAAAAGTGCCGATGTTGATGTCGGCAGGAATGATCCCCAGTTTGTCGCGAAAAGCGTGAATTGCGCCTTCAAGGACCGGCAGAGAGGAGGCGATAAACGCCTGAGGCACACCGTGTTTTTCTATCAACTTTTCCATCAGATGGTGGCCCTCCTCGGGGGAGTTTTCTGGTCCTTCGCAAACCCACTGCGGGTGGTCGATGCCGCTCTCTTTGAGCGCCGTCAGGTAGCCCTGTAAACGGTCGTTAATACTGGGCAGGGCGGTATCGCCGACCAAAAACCACACCGGCGTTTTACCGGCTTCGAGCAGACTGCGGGTCAGAGTTTCACCGCCGTCGGTGTTGTTACTTTCCACCAGCGCGTTGTCGGTAAAACGAAAATCCCGATCAAGCAGCACCAGCGGCTTTTTAACCTGGCGCAGATGGTGCTGCTGATTTTCCAGCGTAGAGGGTGCAATAAACAAGCCATCGACATTTCTTGCCATCAGCGCGTGGACGAGCTGGTTTTCATAATCCACATCATCGTAAGAGCAACTGATCGTCAGTTGATAGCCGGAGCGGCGGCAGCGCAGCTCCAGTTTTTCCGCCAGCGTAGCAAAGAAGACGTTCGAGATATTAGGAACGATAAGCCCGAGCGTCTCCGTTTTGTTGAGTTTGAGGCTGCGTGCCGAGTGGTTCAACGTATAGCCATAGCGTTCAACGTGCTCGTTGATCCGCGTCTGCGTTTTCACACTGATACGATACTGTTCTGCCTTGCCCCCGAGCACCAGGCGTACTGTGGTGACAGATAAGTTCAGATCGTTGGCTATCTGTTCAACGGTTTTTGCCATCTCCCGGCACCTCACTCACATCCAAAAAAGAAAATGTCGACTCTTGTTCTGCTTTATCGACTTAGCCTGAAGGTGTAAGCGTACTCCAGGCCACGATCGAACCGCCAGGGCAGCGGGTGCAAAATGAGAGCACCCTCGGCAATATCAAACGGCACGTCAATTTCTTCACCCAGGCAGAGCAGGGTGCAGGTTCGCGGAGTTTCACCTTCAACCAGTCGCAGATGCAACGGTTCGGTGGGCCACTCGGTGGTGATGACAAAGTCACTGCTGCCTTTGCGGGTGAACGCGCAGTGCGGGTTGTCACTTTTCAGGCGCGTGCAGATATCGCTGCCGTAAATCGCCTCACCGTTCACCGTCATCCAGCGGCCAATATCCCGTAAACGCTCCTGTTGCAGCGTCGGGATACGCCCATCTGCCGTCGGCCCTACGTTTAACAGGAAGTTGCCGCCTTTGGAGACGATGCCGATCAACTGTTCAATCAACGCCTGAGAGGTGCAGTAATCTTCCAGTTGCTCCGCGCGGTTAAAGCCGTATGACTTGCCGATGCCCCGGCTCTCTTCCCAGGGATGATGGACACCAAAGCCTTCTTTATCGTTGTACTCGGTGCTGTAGTAGTCGCCATGTTCGCCCGGCATGCCTTTAAAGAAGCGATCGTTGACCACCACTTCGTCTTTGTTAGGCGCTTCGTTATAGAGCCAGGAGAGGAAGGGTTTGGTCTGGCTGAACTCTTCGCTGAGATCCCACTCGCCGCCGTCAGAGAAAATCAGGCACGGTTTGTAGTTCTGCACCAGCTCTTTCAGCTGTGGAATCAGGATTTCATCCGGGTATTTTTCCTCAGGGATGCCAAATTTTTCGCGGTCACGCTGGGGCACAAAATAGCCGCCTTCCGGGCGGTGGCTCCAGTTGGTTTCCCAGTCGATGATGGAGTAATAGATGCCCATCTTCAGGCCACTGTCGCGCACGGCGTGGGTGATATCGCCGAGCAAGTCGCGTTTTGGCCCAATGTCGCCGCTGTTCCAGTTCGCTTTATGCGGATTTTTTGTTGGCCACAGGCAGAAGCCGTCGTGATGCTTGGTGGTCAGCACCACGTACTTCGCGCCAGAGGCTTTAAACAGTTCCGCCCAGGCATCCGGCTGGAACAGCTCGGCTTTGAACTGCGGGGCAAAATCGCGGTACAGGAAATCTTTCCCGTAATGCTTCTGGTGAAAGTCATCGTCGTTGTTGCGGTAGTTGCCGTATACGCTGGCGTAATACCATTCGGCGTAGGAGCCAAACAGGGAGTTATCAATTTTGCGCCAGGCGGGCACCGAGAAGACGCCCCAGTGAATGAAAATGCCGAATTTCGCCTCGTTGTACCACTCCGGCATCTCGCGGCTGTCGAGGCTCGCCCAGTCTGGCGTGTAGGTCTTATTACTCATGAATCACATCCCCTTCTTGTTGATGTTCGTCCGTTTTCGCGATGCACAAACCCGTTACGGCATAAAAACCTGCAATGATCAGCCCCGCGTAGCATTGTACTGCCCAAAGGGCATAGTCGAGAGTCGGTACACCGAGGGTGGCAGCCATAAACACCCCGGCAGCAGTCCATGGGATTAGTGGCTCGATAACGGTTGCTGAGTCTTCGACGGTGCGGGAAATATTTTTGCGATGCAGCCCGTTGTTTTCAAACGCTTTGCGGAACAATTCAGACGGCAGCAGGCAGGCGATATTGTTATTGCCTGTTGCGGCAATCAACGCCACGCAGGCGGCAATGGTCGAGAAGATAAGCCCGGCGGCACTTTTTACGATACGCGTGAAGTAGTTAATGATGGTATCCAGCGCCTGGGTCAGCGACAGCGGGCCAGCAAAGGAAAAGGCGCAAAGAATAACCAAAATCAGCGGCATCATGGAGGCCACACCGCCGCGCTCCAGCAGGCTGCGAATGGTTTCTGGAACATCATGCGGTTGGCCCGGTAATACACTGACGCTAAAGCCAGAGACCCAGACGTTCAGGTTTTCGATAACCCCGATGCCCTGCGTAAAGTACGAGATGGCAATCGAAATGGCAGTGGCAAACAGCAGAACAGGGATCACCGGCTTTTTCATCAGTGCACCGGCAAGGACGATGAAAATCGGCACCGCCAGAATCCAGTGGGTGTGGTACAGCGCGTGAATCTGATCCACCGTCTGTTGAGCCGAATCGACATTGCCCACTGTCGCCGTGTTGTTCAGGCCAATAATCAAATAGACCACGGCTGAAATGAGATACGCCGGAATGGTGGTTTTTGACAGGTGCTTGATGTGCTCGTAGAGATCGAGATTATTGACGATCGCCGCGAAGTTAGAGGAGCCGCTTAACGGTGAGATCTTGTCGCCAAAGTAGGCTCCGCCAACGATTGCGCCTGCCACCGCAGCAAGATTGGCGTCCAGACCGTGTGCGACGCCCATCAGCGCAACACCGATTGTGCCAGCCGATCCCCATGAGGTGCCGGTACAGGTGGCGACAATACTGGTGACGATGAAAGCAATCACCACAATGTACTGGGGATTAATGATTTTCAGACCGATGGTGATCAGATACGGAATGGTGCCGGAACTCATCCAAACGCCAATGACCCCACCGACGCACATCACGATCATTAAAGAGGGCAGAGCCTGAGCAAACTTCTGCACGATTTCATCGATAATTTCCTGGAAACTGTGCCCGAGCCAGAGCGCCACAAAGGAAATGGCGACGGCGGTAATGCACAGCAGCGCCTCCAGTTTTATCTCCAGCAGCGTGTAGCCCAGGATAATAAAGAGTAATGATACGCCGAGTAGCAGAAAAGAGGCCGGAAGGCCCAACTGCTTCATCACAGGTTTCTGTATAGGTTCTGATGTTACAGACATAACTATCCTCGCTAAATGCCTGGCCGTCTTAAGGTGTTGTTGTGTTTTGCCGCACGCTGAGCGTACTGGCTGATTGTTTTTATTAAGATTTCCCTTTCTTCGACAAACTGCCTGCCTTAGCCCGGCAGGTCGGTCTATCGTGTGTAAAACACATTTCCGGTGTGCAAAACTAAGGTAACCTTTTTTTCATAATTATTGCTAACTCGAATTAGCAAGCATAGTGAAAAGCTATTTTAGCGGACGGTATTCACCAACTGCTTTTTGCTCAAACTGTGATGGGTCGCAAGCGTTGCACCGGTTTAAGGCAAATCAGTGATAAGAGAAAGTGATGATGAGAAGGGGAAGCGTGAACAGAAGGGCTGAATTGCAGGCATAAAAAAACCGGGTTAAAAAACCCGGTTTTTATAACATGAGACTTACCAGACGTAGGTCAGCAGGCTATGTGAGTCAGGGACCATAAAATCCACTGACATCATCACGCTCAGGGCGGTAATCGCGATGATAGAGAAGCCGAACAGTTTACGTGCCCAGACTTTATCATCTTCCACTTTGTAACCGCGCAGGGCCATACCCAACCACCAGACGCTCACCGCTGCTGCAACGACCAGATACTTGTACCCGGCATAACCGCCGAGAGAGAGCATCAGTGTCGCCACCGCAAACGCGATGATGTACAGCGTGATATGGTTTTTGGCAACCGAGATGCCTTTCACCACCGGCAGAACCGGGATGTTTGCTGCCTGGTAATCTTTAAAGCGGAAAATGGCAATGGCGTACGAGTGCGGCATCTGCCACAGGCTGAAAATCGCCAGCAGAATCGCTGCACCGCTGTCGAAGTTACCGGTGACGGCGCAATAGCCGATAACCGGAGGTGCTGCGCCTGAGAGCGAGCCGATCAGCGTGCCGTAGACCGAGTGGCGTTTCATATACAGGCTATAGACGCCTACATACACCACGAAGCCCATCACCCCCAGCCAGCAGGCCAGGGGATTTGCACCAAACCACAGCAGCATGAAGCCAGCAATACCCAGCAAGGCAGCGTAAGCCAGCGAGACTTTTGGTGAAATCAGCCCCCGAACCAATACGCGGTTTTTCGTCCGCTCCATCTTTTTATCGATGTCGCGGTCAATGTAGTTGTTAAATACACAACCCGAGGCGACAACCAGGGACACGCCAATCAGCGTGCAGGCGAACAGGGGATAGTCAATATGGCCCTTGGAGGCCAACAGGAACCCACCGATCACCGAGATCAGGTTGCCAAAAATAATGCCAGGCTTCGTTACTTGCAGGTATTGCTTAAACATACTCGCCGCTCTTAGTGAACCATCATGTTGTAGTTCAGGTTCCACATAATCCAGATGGAGCCCACTACCAGGATAGCGATGATAATCACGGTAAAGACAAAGGCCGTCATGTTCCAACCTTCATCAGACTTGGTGTTCATGTGCAGGAAGCAAGACAGATGCACCAGAATCTGAATTACCGCAGTCACCAGAATCGTCCCCAGAATGACACCGTGAGATGCCGTTCCGTTCATCACCATCCAGAACGGAATGACCGTCAGGATGATAGACAGGATGAAGCCTGTCATGTAGGTCTTTACGCTGCCGTGGGAAGCGCCATGATCGTTAGAATGACTCATTACATCGCCCCCATCAGATAAACAACCGAGAACACGCAGATCCACACTACGTCCAGGAAGTGCCAGAACAGGCTCAGGCACATGATACGGGTACGGTTAGTGCTGGTCAGGCCGCGACGGGATACCTGGAACATCAGTACCGCCATCCAGATAAGACCAGAGGTCACGTGCAGACCGTGGGTGCCGACCAGCGCGAAGAACGCTGACAGGAAGCCGCTACGATCAGGACCAAAACCTTCCATAATCAGGTGATGGAATTCATAGATTTCCATCCCGATAAAGCCCGCACCAAACAACCAGGTCAACGCCAGCCAGGAAACAACCTGGCTCTTGTTGTTTTTGTACATGGCGATAGCGGCCATGCCGTAGGTGATGGAGCTGAACAACAGCAGCGCGGTTTCTACCAGCACGAACGGCAGTTCGAAAATCTCTTTGCCGGTCGGGCCGCCTGCAGTGCCGTTCACCAGAACGGCATAGGTTGCGAACAAGCAACAGAACAGAATGCAGTCGCTCATCAGGTAGATCCAGAAACCGAAGACTTTCATCGGCCCTGTATCGTGATGCGCATGGTCGTCGTGCGCATGGGCGTTAGTGTGCGCCAGGGTATCAGTTGCCATTTTTCAGCCCCGCTTTAGAAATCTCATCGAAATGCTGATTTTCCAGTTTTTCGACGTCTGCAACCGGTACGTAGTAATCCACGTCCTCGTCAAAGCTCTTCACAATCCAGCTGATAACGATGCCCGCGAAGCTCGCGATGGCCAGCCACCAGATATGCCAGATCATGGCGAAACCAAACACCGTTGCGAAGGCGGCAATCACGATGCCCGCACCGCTGTTTTTCGGCATATGAATTTCTTCATAATGCGCAGGCTGTTTGTACGCTTCGCCTTTTTCTTTCATTTCCCAGAATGCGTCGCGCTCATGGATCTGCGGCACAATGGCAAAGTTATAGAACGGAGGCGGGGAAGAGGTTGCCCACTCCAGCGTACGGCCACCCCACGGGTCACCGGTCAGGTCACGGTTTTGTTCACGGTCACGAATAGAGACGTAGAACTGAATCAGCTGACATGCAATACCCAGAGCAATCAGCGCCGCACCACATGCTGCAACAACCAGCATTGGGTGGAACTGCGGATCGATCTGCTGGCTCAGACGACGGGTCATGCCCATGAAGCCCAGCACGTACAGCGGCATAAATGCCACGAAGAAACCGACTATCCACAGCCAGAACGCACGTTTGCCCCAGGTTTCGTTCAGGGTGAAACCGAAGGCTTTTGGCCACCAGTAGGTCACACCTGCGAAGCAACCGAAGACCACACCGCCGATGATAACGTTATGGAAGTGCGCAATCAGGAACAGACTGTTGTGCAGAACGAAGTCCGCACCCGGTACCGCCAGCAGTACGCCGGTCATGCCGCCGACTGAGAAGGTCACGATAAAGCCGATGGTCCACAGCATTGCTGAGTGGAACACGATACGGCCCTGATACATGGTGAACAGCCAGTTGAAGATCTTCACGCCGGTCGGGATGGCGATAATCATCGTGGTAATACCGAAGAAGGCGTTTACGTTCGCGCCCGCACCCATGGTGAAGAAGT
>CAUSEC010000021.1:0-100156 GCA_963530515.1 uncultured Enterobacteriaceae bacterium
GCAGTTGACTTTTAATCAATTGGTCGCAGGTTCGAATCCTGCACGACCCACCACTCTGAATGATTAAAGTAGTAAATCCCGCAAGGGGTCGTTAGCTCAGTTGGTAGAGCAGTTGACTTTTAATCAATTGGTCGCAGGTTCGAATCCTGCACGACCCACCAATGTAAAAAAGCGCCCTAAAGGCGCTTTTTTGCTATCTGCGATCCAGAAGATTCGAACCTGCAGCAGGTTCGAGTCGAACGAAGAGAGACACCGGAGCCGCCTGCGGCGACGGCCCGAAGGGTGAGCGAAGCGAATCATCCTGCACGACCCACCAATGTAAAAATGGCGCTGGCGGCGCTTTTTTGCTATCTGCGACTTATCCCTCACACCCATCCATCCTGTTGTTCATTTTCTGTGACTTTTACCCTCTGATCGGCTATCGTGTTTAGTATATAAAACTTATTGGCCCGCCTTTGCTCTTCCGTCGGCAAAGAAAGGCATTATTGTTAAGCCAGTAAAACGAGTAAGCATGATGAGCGTAATGTTTGATTCTGAAGCTGCGATTTACCCTTTCCCGCCAAAACCATTGCCCCTCAACCTGGATGAGAAACAATTTTACCGCGAGAAAATCAAACGCTTGTTGAAAGAGCGTGATGCGGTGATGGTGGCGCACTACTATACCGATCCTGAGATTCAGCAGTTGGCTGAAGAGACCGGTGGCTGCATTTCTGACTCCCTGGAAATGGCGCGCTTTGGGGCTAAACACCCGGCCTCCACGCTCCTTGTTGCTGGCGTGCGTTTTATGGGCGAGACGGCAAAAATCCTCAGCCCGGAAAAAACCATCCTGATGCCGACGCTCAATGCCGAATGTTCGCTTGATCTCGGCTGCCCCATTGAAGAATTCAGCGCATTTTGCGATGCCCATCCTGACAGAACGGTCGTGGTGTATGCCAATACGTCTGCGGCGGTCAAAGCCCGTGCGGATTGGGTGGTCACCTCCAGCATCGCCGTTGAACTGATTGAGCATCTGGACAGTCTGGGCGAGAAAATTATCTGGGCGCCGGACCGGCACCTTGGCAGCTATGTCCAGAAACAGACCGGTGCTGACGTGCTGTGCTGGCAGGGGGCCTGTATCGTCCACGACGAGTTTAAAACTCAGGCGCTGAGCCGAATGAAGGCATTGTATCCGGACGCCGCCATACTGGTGCACCCGGAATCCCCCCTCTCAGTGGTCAAACTTGCCGATGCAGTAGGCTCGACCAGCCAGCTCATCAACGCGGCCAAAACCTTGCCGCACAAGCAGCTCATTGTTGCCACCGACCGAGGGATCTTCTACAAGATGCAGCAGGCGGTGCCAGACAAGGAACTGCTGGAAGCGCCTACCGCAGGGGAAGGGGCAACCTGTCGCAGCTGTGCTCACTGTCCATGGATGGCGATGAACGGGTTGAAAGCGATTGCTGAGGGACTTGAGAAGGGCGGCGCGGCGCATGAAATCCATGTGGATGCGGCATTGCGTGAAGGTGCGTTACTGCCGCTTAACCGTATGTTAGATTTTGCGGCTACACTACGTCCTTAACGTTCTAAAAATGCGTAGGAATACGCTCATGGAGAGAAGATGGATTTTTTTAGCACGCAGAACATTCTGGTTCATATTCCGATCGGTGCCGGTGGCTACGATCTTTCATGGATTGAAGCGGTAGGCACGCTGGCAGGGCTACTTTGTATCTGGCTCGCCAGCCTGGAGAAAATCAGTAACTATGCGTTTGGTTTAATCAACGTCACGTTGTTTGCCATCATCTTCTTCCAGATCCAACTTTATGCCAGCCTGTTGCTGCAGGTGTTTTTCTTCGCGGCCAATATCTACGGCTGGTACGCCTGGTCCCGGCAAAACACGTCCAATGAAGCGGTATTGCAGATTCGCTGGTTGCCCTTGCCGAAAGCCATCGCCTGGCTCGTGGCATGCGTTGCCGCTATCGGTTTAATGACGGCCTTCATCGACCCCGTGTTTGCTATGTTGACCCGCATTGCGGTCTCCATCATGCAATCGCTCGGTCTGAATGTTGTGATGCCAGAGCTGCAACCGGATGCGTTCCCGTTCTGGGACTCCTGCATGATGGTGCTGTCGATTGCCGCGATGATCCTGATGACCCGCAAATATGTTGAAAACTGGCTGCTGTGGGTCGTCATCAATGTCATCAGCGTGGTGATTTTCGCATTGCAGGGCGTCTGGGCGATGTCGCTGGAATACATGCTGCTGACCGTCATTGCGTTGAACGGAAGCCGTATGTGGATGAAGAGCGCCCGTGAGCGTGGCTCCAGGGCGTTTTCTCATTAATGATGGTGTGAGTGTGCGTGGTCAGCCTGCGTCTCGCTGAGATGGCAGTCTGGCCCGCTGCAAGGCTGATACTCCATTTGAATTGTGGAGTGGGCTATCTGGTAGTGATGCGCCAGGAAGTGTTCGATTTGATGAAGCAGCCCGTCATGGTCATGTGGCGGGATGACATGGACGTGCATCGTCATCAGGGTTTTCTCCCCCACCAGCCACAGGTGCACGTGATGGACATCCCGTACGGCGGGAATTGAACGGCGAACATGGCGTTTTAAGGCGTCAATGTCTATCGACACCGGTGCACCTTCCAGCAGCTCGTTCACACTTTCCCGCAGCAGCGCCCAGGCGCTACGCAATACCAGTACGGACACCAGCACTGACAGTATCGGATCCGCAGGCGTCCATCCGGTAAACATAATGATCAGCGCGGCGATAATCGCACCAACCGATCCCAGTAAGTCACCCAGCACGTGTAAGGCTGCGGCTCTGACATTCAAATTCTTCTCTTCATTGCCGCGATGCAGCAGCCAGAATGCCAGCACGTTTGCCAGCAGACCCGCAACGGCGATGGCCATCATGGTTGCACCAGCAACGGGCTGCGGATGGGTGAAGCGAACAAAGGCCTCCCAGACGATGAAAATGGTGATAACCACCAGGGCGATCGCGTTAACGAAGGCGGCAAGCGTTGTCAGCCGTAACCAGCCAAAGGTGCGCTTTGTGCTGGGCGGACGCCGGGCAAAATGCACCGCCAGCAGCGCGAAGAAGAGGGCGGCGGCATCGGTGAGCATATGCCCTGCATCCGCGAGCAGTGCCAGCGAGCCGGATATAAATCCACCCACCACTTCAACCAGCATAAACAGTGCCGTGACGCTAAAGGCGAGCAGCAGGCGACGTGCGTTGGCATCATCAGGAAGGGCAGAGTGAGAATGGGAATGCGCCATGTTGAGCGTCCTGTGTCAAAACAATATCAGCGACTGACATCATTGCAGATCTTTACGCATCTCACAGAAAAAATTAAGGAGAGCCGAAGCTCTCCCCTCTGTCGTTACCGTTAATTGTTACCACTCGCGGTATTATTGCGTCGTTCCGTCAGTTTTGGTTTTGGCATCGTTGTTAATGTCATTACCGGTCTGAACTTTCTCATTGATATCCGGGCATTTCCCGTCTTTACACTGGGAGTTTTTGTGGATCTCGTCTTTGGTCATGTTGTCATGACCCATGCTTTGGCCGGATGTACCGTTAGGATGCAGCATTGTGCCGCTTTGCGTGCCGTCACTGTTTGGGGCAAGATTTTCTTTCGCATCCGGAGCAACTTGCCCTGCGCTTGCTGCTGCGTTGGCCTGACCATTATTATTGGACTCTGACGCCGAGTCAGCAGCCAGGGCTGCACCGCTCGCCATGGTCAGGGTTGTCGTCAGTAAAAGTGCCGCTAATTTATTCATTTTCATCATGATGCTCCTGTTCTGGTCGTCATTTTCCGACATATTCGTCGGTGAAATGTGCGCGAACGAGTTATCACGCTCAGTGGTCAAAGATTCCTCGCATGCAAATAAATGCAGCATGGAATATCGAATTAAAACAAAAACAAAGTTTTTACATTTAAAAAGTGTAGCGTCGGAATCTTTATTCGCTACTTTCTCGGGGTTTTTAGATAAATTCCAGGAATTATCTGCGCGGAGTGTAAAATCCCGTTTACACTCCCTGACCGACAAGATAGATTGGATGGATTGCATTCATTAAAAAATAGTTTGGTAACGCTGGAACGAACATGACTTATCAGAACGACGACTTACGCATTAAAGAGATCAACGAGTTATTACCTCCTGTAGCGCTCCTTGAGAAATTTCCCGCCACTGAAAACGCAGCCAATACGGTTTCGCATGCGCGTGCCGCGATCCACGGTATTTTGCGCGGTAGTGACGATCGTCTGCTGGTGGTGATTGGGCCTTGCTCTATTCACGATCCCGCGGCGGCCAAAGAGTATGCGGCGCGCCTCCTGACGTTGCGTGAAGAGCTTAAGGATGAGCTGGAAGTGGTGATGCGTGTTTACTTCGAAAAACCACGTACCACCGTCGGCTGGAAGGGGCTGATTAACGATCCGCACATGGATAACAGCTTCCAGATCAACGATGGCCTGCGCATTGCGCGTAAGCTGCTGCTCGAGATCAACGACAGCGGTCTGCCGGCTGCAGGTGAGTTCCTTGATATGATCACTCCGCAGTACCTGGCAGATTTAATGAGCTGGGGCGCTATTGGTGCCCGTACCACTGAATCTCAGGTACACCGCGAGCTGGCCTCGGGGCTGTCGTGCCCGGTTGGCTTTAAAAACGGCACCGATGGCACCATCAAAGTGGCAATCGACGCCATCAATGCCGCCAGCGCACCGCACTGCTTCCTCTCCGTGACCAAGTGGGGCCACTCTGCCATTGTGAACACGGCGGGCAACGGGGATTGCCACATCATTCTGCGCGGCGGTAAAGAGCCTAACTACAGTGCTGCGCACGTGGCAGACGTGAAAAAAGGGCTGGATAAAGCCGGTCTGAAAGCGCAGGTGATGATCGATTTCAGCCACGCGAACTCCAGTAAGCAGTTCAAAAAGCAGATGGACGTGAGTGCGGATGTATGTGGTCAGGTTGCCGGTGGTGAAAACGCCATCATGGGCGTGATGATTGAAAGCCACCTGGTGGAAGGCAATCAGAGCCTGGAGAGCGGTGAGCCGCTGGTCTACGGCAAAAGCGTGACCGATGCATGTATCGGCTGGGAAGACACGGAAACCGTGTTGCGTCAGCTGGCAGAGGCAGTAAAAGCCCGCCGCAAGTAATAAAAAAGCTGGAAAGCGTTGGCTCTCCGGCTTATAAGCTGTAATTCTCAAGGCCCGATAAGCGTTAGCTCCATCGGGCTTTTTTAATTACTTCGCTTTACCCTGGTTAGCCACGGCCGCTGCTTTTGCAGCGATTTCGTCGGCATTGCCCAGATAGTAGTGTTTGATCGGCTTGAAGTTTTCGTCGAACTCATACACCAGCGGTACGCCCGTTGGGATGTTCAGCTCAAGAATTTCGTCTTCGCCCATGTTGTCCAGGAATTTCACCAGCGCACGCAGGGAGTTACCGTGAGCGGCAACGATCACGCGCTCACCGCTTTTCAGGCGCGGCAGAATGGTTTCGTTCCAGTAAGGCACAACGCGTTCGATGGTCAGCGCCAGGCTTTCCGTCTGCGGCAGTTCTTTATCTGTCAGTTTCGCGTAGCGCGGATCGTGGCCCGGGAAACGCTCGTCATCTTTGGTCAGCTCTGGTGGGGTCACCGCGAAGCCGCGACGCCATTGTTTAACCTGCTCGTCACCGTACTTCTCAGCGGTTTCGGCTTTGTTCAGACCCTGCAGTGCACCGTAGTGACGCTCGTTCAGCTTCCAGGATTTCTCAACCGGCAGCCAGGCCTGATCCAGTTCATCCAGCACGTTCCACAGGGTGTGGATGGCACGTTTCAGCACAGAGGTATAAGCAAAATCAAAGCTGAAGCCTTCTTCTTTCAGCAGTTTACCTGCCGCTTTTGCTTCGCTAACGCCTTTCTCTGACAGATCAACGTCATACCAACCGGTGAAGCGGTTTTCGTTGTTCCACTGGCTTTCGCCGTGACGAACCAGAACCAGCTTAGTTACAGCCATACACTTACTCCTCATAAGCCTGATTGAATGATAACAATTCTCATTATATTGCCCTGGGATGACCAGCGGCAACGATTACCCTTAACCATAGCGAAAATAGTCGCGCAGTGTAAGATGCTTGTGAATCAGCGGTTACCATTTTGTCGATAACTGGCCGATATTTCAGCATTATGGGCAAAAAAAACCCTCCGAACGGAGGGTTTCGCATCAGGCGGGAATAAAGTGATATTCCGTCAGGCTGACATACTGGTCGCCGGGCTGGAGCACGCAGTCGAGCTGCGGGAAGTCCGGGCGATTCGGGCTGTCGGGCAGGAACTCGCTCTCCAGCGCCAGACCCTGCCATGCGCTGTAGACGTTGTTACCGCGCGCCGGGGTCCCTTCCAGATAGTTACCGGAGTAGAACTGCAGTGCGGGAGCAGACGTATACACCGTCATCTGTAGCTGCTTATCGGCGGACCATAGCTGCGCCGCAGGCTGGGTAACGTCACCTCTTGCCTGCAGTAAAAACGCATGATCGTAGCCTTTTACCGCACGCTGATCGTCGTCGCTAAGAAACTCCAGCGCGAGGGTTTTCGGCTGACGGAAATCAAAGCTGGTTAACGCCACTTTCTTCAGGTCACCCACCGGAATGCCCATCTCATCTACCGGCAAATATTCATCCGCCAGCAGTTGCAGTGTGTGATTACGCACATCGCTCTGCTCGCCATCGAGGTTGAAATAAGCGTGGTTAGTGAGATTCACCGGGCAGGCTTTGTCGGTGGTTGCACGGTACTCAATCGCGAGACGGTTATCGTCGCCCAGTCGATACAACACGCTGGCGCTGACGTTGCCCGGAAAACCCTGGTCGCCATCGGGCGAGGTAAGGGAGAGTAGTGCCTCGCTGTCGTTTTGACGCTCAATCTGCCAGCGGCGCTTATCAAACCCTTCCGGGCCACCGTGGAGCTGGTTTTTGCCCTGGCTTGGAGTAAGCGCCCAGGTCTGCCCACCTAAGGTGAACTGGCTGTTGGCGATGCGGTTGGCGTAACGGCCGACCGACGCGCCAAGAAATGCCGCCTGTTGCAGATAATGTTCTGGCGTGGCGCAGCCTAACAGCGCCTCGCGCACGGTGCCGTCTTTCATTGGCACGCGGGCAGAAAGCAGCGTTGCACCCCAGTCCATCACGGTGACCACCATCCCTGCGGCATTGCGCAGAGTGATCACGCGAAAGGGCAGCCCGTCAGGCGCGGCCCCGGTTGTTTCATTTAGCACTGTCCTGCTCCCTGTGATGGTTTACAGACGTAGAAGGTTTCTTTGATGCCGGTTTTCGCTTCGTACTGGGTTTCCACGGCCTGTTGAACCGTGGAGACCAGGGATTCCGGTACCAGTGAGACGATGCAGCCGCCGAAGCCGCCGCCGGTCATGCGCACGCCGCCCTTGTCGCCAATGGCGGCTTTGACAATCTCCACCAGAGTATCAATTTGCGGGACGGTGATTTCGAAATCATCGCGCATGGAGGCGTGAGACTCCGCCATCAGTTCGCCCATGCGTTTAAGATCACCTTTTTCCAGTGCGGACGCGGCTTCAACGGTGCGGGCATTTTCGGTCAGCACGTGGCGCACGCGTTTGGCAACGATCGGGTCCAGCTCGTGGGCAACCGCGTTGAACTGGTCGATGTTGACGTCACGCAGCGCTTTTTGCTGGAAGAAACGCGCACCGGTTTCGCACTGCTCACGGCGGGTGTTGTACTCGCTACCCACCAGCGTGCGTTTGAAGTTGCTGTTAATAATGATGATGGCCACGCCTTCCGGCAGGGAAACGGCTTTGGTGCCCAGCGAGCGGCAGTCAATCAGCAGCGCATGGTCTTTTTTACCCAGCGCAGAAATCAGCTGATCCATGATGCCGCAGTTACAGCCTACAAACTGGTTCTCCGCTTCCTGACCGTTGAGCGCAATTTGTGCGCCGTCCAGCGGCAGATGGTAAAGCTGCTGGAAGACGGTGCCGACCGCCACTTCAAGCGACGCCGATGAACTCAGGCCTGCCCCCTGAGGCACGTTGCCACTGATAACCAGATCGGCACCACGGAAGTTGCTGTTGCGCTTTTGCAGATGCTTCACCACGCCGCGCACATAGTTGGACCACTGCTGGCTGTCGTGCGCCACAATAGGGGCATCCAGGGAAAACTCGTCCTGTTGATTATCGTAGTCGGCGGCGATGACGCGCACGATGTTGTCCGGGCGCGGGGTGCAGCTGATAACCGTCTGGTAATCAATCGCGCAGGGCAGAACGAAGCCGTCGTTGTAATCGGTGTGTTCGCCAATCAGGTTTACACGGCCTGGTGCCTGGATAGTGTGTGTGGCAGGGTAGCCAAATTTTTCAGCAAACAGAGCAAGCGTTTTTTCTTTCAGACTCATTTTTTAAACTCCAGATTCGCGAAAATGGATATCACTGACCGCACGCAGGCGCTCAGCAGCTTGTTCAGCGGTCAGATCGCGCTGTGTTTCCGCGAGCATTTCATAACCGACCATAAATTTACGCACCGTGGCGGAGCGCAGCAGCGGCGGGTAGAAGTGCGCATGCAGCTGCCAGTGCGTGTTGTCCTGTTCAATAAAGGGTGCGCCGTGCCAGCCCATGGAATAGGGGAAAGAGCACTGGAACAGGTTGTCATAACGACTGGTGAGTTTTTTCAGCGCCAGCGCCAGGTCGCTACGCTGCACCTCGGTTAAATCCGTCATGCGCAGAATATGCGTTTTCGGTAGCAGCAGAGTCTCAAACGGCCACGCTGCCCAGTAAGGCACGACGGCTATCCAGTGTTCGGTTTCAACGACCGTGCGGCTGCCGTCTTTTGCTTCGCGGGTGGCATAATCCACCAGCATCGGTGAACCGTACTGGTTGTAATATTTCCGTTGTAGCCGGTCTTCACGCTCGGCTTCATTTGGCAGGAAGCTGTTCGCCCAGATTTGCCCATGCGGATGCGGGTTGGAGCAGCCCATGGCCGCACCTTTGTTTTCAAACACCTGCACCCACGGGTACAGGTGACCAAGCTCCTGGGTCTGTTCCTGCCAGGTTTGAACCACGTCTTCCAGCGCGCTGAGGGTCAGCTCCGGCAAGGTTTTGCTGTGATCCGGCGAGAAGCAAATCACACGGCTGGTGCCACGCGCACCCTGGCTGCGCATCAGCGGATCGTCGCTTTCTGGCGCATCCGGGGTGTCAGTCATCAGTGCCGCAAAATCATTGGTGAACACGTAGGTGCTCGGGTAGTCCGGGTTTTTATCGCCGGTGACGCGGGTGTTACCCGGGCACAGGAAGCAGTCCGGATCGTGCTTTGGCAGCGTCTCTTTTGACGGTGTCTCCTGCGCGCCTTGCCATGGGCGTTTCGCGCGGTGAGGGGACACCAGGATCCATTGCCCGGTCAGCGGGTTGTAACGGCGATGCGGGTGATCAACCGGGTTAAATTGCGTCATGACCCTTCCTTAATCTTCGTAGCCTTGCGGGTGGCGAGATTGCCAGCGCCAGGTGTCTTGTGCCATTTCATCGAGCGTGCGGGTGACGCGCCAGTTCAGTTCAGCGTCGGCTTTGCTGGCATCGGCCCAGTAGGCCGGCAGGTCGCCGTCGCGGCGTGGCGCGAAGTGGTAGCTCACCGGCTTGCCGCAGGCTTTGCTGAAGGCGTTAACCACATCCAGCACGCTGCTGCCCACGCCCGCGCCGAGGTTATAAGTGTGTACACCCGCTTTGCCTGCCAGCGTTTCCATGGCAGCGACGTGGCCGTCAGCCAGGTCCATCACGTGAATGTAATCACGCACGCCCGTACCGTCCGGCGTCGGGTAGTCGTTACCAAAAATAGCCAGTGAATCGCGGCGGCCCACCGCAACCTGCGCAATGTACGGCATCAGGTTGTTTGGAATACCCTGCGGGTCTTCACCCATGTCCCCGGACTGATGCGCGCCAACCGGATTGAAATAGCGCAGCAGCGCGATGCTCCAGTCAGGCTGGGCTTTCTGCAGATCCGTAAGGATCTGTTCAACCATCAGTTTGCTTTTGCCATAGGGGCTTTGCGGGGTGCCGGTCGGGAAGCTTTCTACATAAGGGATTTTTGGCTGGTCGCCGTAGACGGTTGCCGAGGAGCTGAAAATGAAGTTTTTGACGTTTGCCGCGCGCATGGCATTTACCAGGCGCAATGTGCCGTTCACGTTGTTGTCGTAATATTCGAGCGGTTTGGCAACGGACTCACCGACGGCTTTCAGGCCCGCAAAATGGATAACGGCCTCGATAGCATGGTCGTGCAGGATTTCAGCCAGCAGCGCTTCGTCGCGAATGTCCCCTTCAACAAAGAGTGCAGACTTTCCACCCAGACGTTCGAGCACCGGCACAACGCTGCGCTTACTGTTACACAGGTTGTCGAGGATGATGACGTCGTGGCCATTTTGCAGCAATTGTACGCAGGTGTGGCTTCCAATGTAACCGCTACCACCGGTAACAAGAACTTTCATTTTTCACTCCATTAGGCGTATGTTATGAACTAACAGTAGCATAACAGAGATGTGAAAACTGTGATATGTGATTAGTTTGTGGAATCGCTTACACTAAGATTTCAGACAGCATAATCACGCCAGAAATATATTATAAATCATATGAATGACAGTGAGATGATGCATAAAATCCGAAAATGATTTGAGCAGAAGGCGGGAGCGAGTGCGCCCGCCCGTGAAACTCAATCAAACTGATAACGCCAGTTCTCGCCGTCCGGAACAAATTGCAAACGATGGGTAATGCAGTCCGGGGCATCTCCGGCATGATGGGAGACAAACAGTAGCTGGGTCTCACCCTCGCTAATCAGCACATCCACAAAACGACGAACCAGCTGGCGGTTTAGCGGGTCCAGCCCCTGCAAAGGTTCATCGAGGATGAGCAGCGTCGGGTGCTTGACCAGCGCACGGACAATCAGCGCCAGACGCTGCTGCCCCCAGGACAAACTATGGAAGGGCGCATCCGCCGTTTGCGCGCTAAAGCCCAGAATATCCAGCCACTGCTGCGCCAGCTTGCGCTGTTTATCCGACACCGCCTGGTAAATGCCAATCGAATCGAAATAACCCGACAAAATCACGTTGCGCACCGTGGTGCTGACGCGATAGTCCAGATGCAGGCTGCTGCTCACGTATCCAATGTGCTTCTTGATATCCCAGATGGTTTCACCGCTGCCGCGACGGCGGCCAAAAAGCGTTAAATCATTGCTGTAGCCCTGTGGATGATCCCCGGTCACCAGGCTCAGCAGCGTCGATTTTCCCGCCCCGTTGGGTCCGCTGATTTGCCAGTGTTCGCCGGGGTTTACCGTCCAGTCGAGGTGATGAATGATCGGACGATCGTTGTAAGAGACGACGCCGTCTTTCAGGCTGATTAGCGGCTCCCCTTGAGTGAGCAACTCACGGGCTGGAGGGGCATCGGGCTCCGGCAGGGCCATCCCCGAAAGCTTCTCACTATGTGCCAGTTGTGCAATCAACGCCTGCTGTAACAGGGCAGACTTCTCCCCCGTCTCGGTGAGCGTGCAATCGACGAGTACGCCCGCATGTTGCACAAAATCCGGGATCTCGTCGAAGCGGTTAAGCACCAGCACCAGGGTATACCCGTCGCGATTTAACTCCGCCAGCAGCAGTGCCAGCTGCTCACGAGAATGGACGTCAAGCCCGTCGAACGGCTCATCGAGAATCAGCAACTCCGGTTGAGCCATCAGCGCCTGGCAGAGCAGTGTCTTGCGGGTTTCGCCGGTCGACAGATACTTGAATCGGCGCGAGAGCAGGTGGGTAATGCCAAAACGTGCTGCCAGCTGCTCGCAGCGCGCACTGTCTTTGACCTCATCCTGAATGATGTCGGCCGTGGTGCGGCCGGTGTCATCTTCACCGGGGCTTAGCAGGTCGGTGTTATTACGTTGCCACTCCTCACTGACCAGCTTCTGGAGTTGCTCAAATGAGAGGCGCGTAAAGCGGGAAAAGGTGCACTGACGTTCGCCCTTGAGCAACGTCAGTTCGCCTGCCAGCGCACGGGCAAGCGCCGATTTGCCGCTGCCGTTGGCGCCGACAAAGGCCCAGCTCTGCCCGGCTTGCAGGGTTAATTGTTCAATAGTGAGTGTACGGGTGTCGCTAAGGCGAAACGTGCCTTGCGAAATTTGCAATGACGACATGATCTATCCCATTTTTTGCAGCGATAACCACAGGGATACGTCCTGGAAGCAAACTTGTCAATCGACTCAGCACAACGTGGCGAGAATAACCTTATCGGCATTGAAATATGCGGTGACCTCGGCGCCTTCGCTCAGATCTTGCGTATCCGCGACCGGCACCGTGGCGCAAAGCTGCTGACCATCGGGCAGCATCATCAGCACTTCACATTGGGTTTCGCCGCGTTCGATATGGCTGATGCGGCCACGAAACTGGTTATCCGCTTGACTGGCAAGAGTGGTGTCCAGAGTAATCCCCACCCACGGCGCTTTGAGCAGTACCAGCACTTCTTTACCTTGTTCGAGATCCAGACGCTGCACGCTCTGGCTGGTGATCGCCACTTTCAGTGACGTTTCGCCATCGGCTAACAGCACATCAACATGCTGCTGCACCTGCTGGTGGTCAATTCCTGTAATAGTGCCAAACCACTGGTTGCGGGCGCTGGTTTGCAAAGAGAAGCGGGAAATGGCGGCCAGCAGGCTGTTCAATGGCATGGCATCATCGTCGCTCAGCACATCAAAGGCTTTTTGCTGGATTTGCCCGAGCAGATCGTAGAGCTGAATCAGGCGCTGCCCGTAACGGGTCACCACGGCACCGCCGCCGCCTTTGCCGCCGGTGGCGCGGTCAACCAGCGTATGCTCGCTAAGCTGGTTCATTTCATTAATGGCATCCCAGGCGCTTTTATAACTGATGCCTGCGTTTTTCGCCCCCTGGCTAATTGAGCCGGTTTGTTCTATTTGTTTGAGCAGGGCAATACGACGCGGATCGGCAAACAGTCGTTGCTGGAGTTTGAGGGTAAGAAGAATTTCAGCCTGCATAGCGTAGTGTCCTGACGTAAAACGTCTATTTTTGGCGTAATTCGTCGCCAGTGCAATGACCGTGGCACAAAAGGAACATGATTTTCGGCCTTATCGGGGTAGAATGCCCCGTTCACAATATCTGGAGTTGACCATGTTAGAACTGTTGAAGAGTCTGGTTTTCGCCGTAGTCATGGTCCCCGTGGTGATGGCTATCATCCTGGGGTTGATTTATGGCCTGGGTGAAGTGTTTAACGTATTTTCCAATGTTGGTCATCGGGATCGCCCCGCACAACGCCGTTGATTTTCAATAAACGCCCGCATCTGCGGGCGTTTTGCTTATTAAGTTCTACCCACTCCTGCCGATATCTCAATAATTCCTGTAATGCTTCAGAGGTATGATCTAACACCTGGTAATATCTGGTAATATCGTTATATTCAGGCATATATAACGACACTCACAGGAGTTACAGATGGCACGTACATGGTTACGCCTTTTTGCTGGAGCAACATTATCTCTTTCTGTCGCCGGGCACGCACTGGCCGAGGAAGGGAAGATCACCGTTTTTGCCGCCGCGTCGCTGACTAACGCGATGCAGGATATTGCGGCAGCGTATAAAAAAGAGAAAAACGTCGAGGTTGTTTCGTCGTTCGCCTCTTCTTCCACGCTGGCGCGTCAGATCGAAGCCGGTGCACCTGCGGACCTCTTCATTTCTGCTGACCAGAAGTGGATGGACTATGCGGTTGAGAAGAAAAACATTGATACCGCAACCCGTGAAACTCTGCTGGGCAACAGCCTGGTGGTGGTCGCGCCAAAAGAGAGTGCACAGGCTAACATCACTATTGATGCCAAAACGGACTGGAAAAACCTGCTGAAAGGCGGCCGTCTGGCCGTGGGCGACCCGGACCACGTTCCGGCGGGCATTTATGCGAAAGAAGCGCTGCAGAAACTGGGCGCGTGGGACACCCTCTCTCCGAGCCTGGCACCAGCAGAAGACGTACGTGGTGCGTTGGCACTGGTAGAGCGTAACGAAGCGCCGCTGGGCATCGTTTACGGTTCTGATGCCGTTGCCAGTAAAGGCGTGAAAGTGGTCGGGACCTTCCCGGAAGACTCTCACAAGAAAGTGGAATACCCGATGGCTATCACCGAAGGTCACAAAAATGCGACTGTTAGCGCGTTTTATGACTACCTGAAAGGCCCGGAAGCTTCCGCTGTGTTCAAACGTTACGGATTTACGACTCACTAATGATATTGACGGATCCCGAATGGCAGGCGGTGCTGCTGAGCCTGAAAGTCTCTTCCCTTGCGGTTCTCTTTAGTCTGCCTTTTGGGATCTTCTTTGCCTGGTTGCTGGTGCGCTGCACCTTTCCGGGCAAAGCCCTTCTCGACAGCTTCCTTCATCTTCCCCTGGTCCTCCCCCCGGTTGTGGTGGGTTACCTGCTGTTGATTGCCATGGGAAGACGTGGATTTATCGGTGAAAAACTCTTTGACTGGTTTGGGATCACGCTTGCCTTTAGCTGGCGCGGTGCGGTGCTGGCCGCGGCGGTCATGTCGTTCCCGCTGATGGTTCGCGCCATTCGTCTGGCCCTTGAAGGGGTGGACACCAAACTGGAACACGCGGCCCGAACTCTGGGAGCAGGGCGCTGGCGGGTCTTTATGACCATCACGCTGCCGCTGACGTTGCCGGGAATTATCGTCGGGACGGTGCTGGCGTTTGCCCGTTCTTTAGGCGAATTTGGTGCCACCATTACCTTCGTTTCCAACATTCCTGGCGAGACGCGCACCATTCCTTCCGCAATGTACACCCTGATTCAGATGCCCGGTGGGGAAGGTGCTGCGGCCCGTTTGTGCCTCATTTCCATCGGCCTTGCGCTGATCTCCCTGCTGATTTCAGAATGGCTGGCCCGTCTTAGCCGCGAACGGATTGGGAGATAAGCCATGCTGGAGCTCAACTTCACCCAGACGCTGGGGACGCACACGCTGCGCCTGAACGAATCACTACCCGCCAACGGTATCACCGCTATTTTTGGCGTATCGGGGGCAGGGAAAACCTCGCTCATCAACGCCATCAGTGGGCTGACACGCCCGGAAGAGGGGCAAATCGTCCTCAATCAACGCGTACTTTACGATGCGCAGAAGAAAATTTGCCTGCCACCGGAAAAGCGTCGCGTCGGCTATGTCTTCCAGGATGCGCGCCTGTTCCCGCATTACAAGGTGCTGGGTAACTTACGCTACGGCATGGCGAAATCCATGGCAGGGCAGTTCGACAAGCTGGTGGCGCTGCTTGGTATTGAGCCATTGCTGAACCGGCTTCCCGGCGGGCTGTCGGGAGGCGAAAAGCAGCGCGTTGCTATAGGTCGTGCGCTGTTAACGGCACCGGAACTGCTGCTGCTGGATGAGCCGCTGGCCTCGCTGGATATCCCACGCAAGCGCGAGTTGCTGCCCTATTTGCAGCGCCTGGCCAAAGAGATCAACATCCCCATGCTCTACGTCAGCCACTCGCTGGATGAAATCCTGCATCTGGCAGACAAGGTGATGGTGCTGGAATCCGGCGAAGTGAAAGCCTTTGGTAACCTGGAAGACGTCTGGGGCAGCAAGGTGATGAACCCGTGGCTGCCGCAGGATCAGCAGAGCAGCGTGTTAAAAGCTACTGTGCTGGAGCAGCATCCTCACTACGCCATGACGGCACTGGCGCTGGGCGACCAGCATTTGTGGGTAAACAAACTCGACAATCCGTTGCAGTCGGCGGTGCGTATCCGCGTGCAGGCGACGGATGTTTCGCTGGTGCTGCAACCGCCCACCAACACCAGTATTCGCAATATCTTGCGGGCGAAAGTGGTGGAGATTTTTGACGTCGACGGGCAGGTGGAAGTGCAGCTGGATGTGGGGGGGCGTACCCTCTGGGCGCGCATCAGCCCCTGGGCCAGGGATGAACTCAGCATCAAACCCGGCCAGTGGCTTTACGCACAAATCAAGAGCGTGTCGATTACCGCCTGATCAGAGCAGGTGGCTGTAGATAAAGCTCGCGATACTGTCGCTGGTGTTATCGCCAATCACCACGTTGGCGCGGGCTTTCACCGCGTCATCGGCATTGCCCATTGCCACCCCGACGCCCGCGGCTTCCAGCATGCTGATGTCGTTGTAGTTATCGCCAAAGGCCACCACGTCCTGCATTGACAGCCCCTGCGATGTCACCCATTCGGTCAGACGCTTGCCTTTGCTGTTGCCCTTGCGCGCGATATCGACCTGGTCATGCCAGGACCACTCGCACTCCAGCCCCAGCGTCTGCTCTACGGTATGGGCAAAACGTTTGAGTTTTTCCGTATCTTCGTCGGTGAGGGCAAACTTCCAGATAGCCTCAACGTCGCTCGCTGCCGCACGCAGGGAGTCAACCTGGGTAAACACCGGACGCTGCTCCGGCGGCAGGGTTTGCGCCCAGTTATTGGTGCGAATTACGTGGCCAGTGGGTTTTTCATACAGCATCGCATCGTCGACATACATCAGGCCGTGAACGTCGTGGGTTTCCAGCATCTCAATCAACTGAACGGCCTGCGAAACGGGCAGCGGATCGGCGGTTAACACTTTTTTTGCCTGATAATCATACAAATAAGTGCCATTACAGCAAATTGCAGGTGTATCGAGAGCCAGCGCCTGATAAAAAGGATGGATGGCAACGTGATGCCGTCCGGTGACAATAATCAACTGGTGCCCTGCCGCTTTGGCGCGGGCGAGCGCTTCCAGTGAAGAGGGGAGAAGCGTTTTTTTGGGGGTCAGTAAGGTACCGTCTAAATCCAGTGCAATCACTCGCGAGGTCATGTCGTTTTCCGTGGTCAATGATGAATTTTAGCTCTCTGGGATGGTACACCGAGTCGCCCTCCTGGCAAAATCCGCAGGCAAAATTCGGCATTCACGACGAAAAAAGGCTATCCTGGTAAATTAACGCAGTATTGAGGAAAGGAGTATTCATGAAGCAGACCGTTTATACCGCCAGTCCAGAAAGTCAGCAGATCCACGTCTGGCGTTTAAATCCAGAAGGTACCCTGACGCTGGTGCAGGTGGTAGATGTTCCGGGTCAGGTACAGCCGATGGTCATCAGTCCTGACAAGCGTTACCTCTACGTTGGCGTACGCCCGGAATTCCGTGTTATTGCTTACCGCATTGCGCCTGATGATGGTGCGCTGACCTTTACCGCAGAAGCGGCTCTGCCGGGCAGTCCGACCCACATTTCTACCGATCGCAGCGGCCGTTTCCTGTTCAGCGGCTCCTATAACGCAGGTTGTGTGAGCGTAACGAAGCTGGACGATGGCATTCCGACAGAAACCCTGGATGTGGTGGAAGGGCTGGAAGGTTGCCACTCCGCTAACATCTCCCCGGACAACCGCACCCTGTGGGTACCGGCACTGAAACAGGATCGCATCTGCCTGTTCACCCTGAGCGAAGACGGTAACCTGCAGCCGCAAGAACCTGCCGAAGTGACCACAGTGGCAGGTGCCGGCCCGCGCCATATCGCGTTCCATCCAAATCAGCGTTTTGCCTACTGCGTCAACGAACTGAACAGTTCAGTCGACGTCTGGCAGCTTAACGACGCGCACGGCAACATCGAACGCGTGCAGACGCTGGATATGATGCCTGCTGATTTCACCGATACCCGCTGGGCGGCAGATATCCATATCACCCCGGACGGTCGTCACCTGTACGCCTGTGACCGTACTGCCAGCCTGATTACCGTGTTCAGCGTCTCTGAAGATGGCAGCGTGCTGGCCATCGAAGGCTATCAGCCGACGGAAACCCAACCACGTGGCTTCAACGTCGACCACAGCGGCAAGTTCCTGATTGCTGCCGGGCAGAAATCGCACCATATCGCACTGTACGAAATTGCCGGTGCTCAGGGTCTGCTGACGGAGAAATCCCGTTATGCCGTCGGCCAGGGGCCAATGTGGGTCGTGGTTAACGCGCACTGATTTTCAGGCATAAAAAAACCTCGCCATGGCGAGGTTTTTTACTTTTAGCGAATCTTATTTCTTCGGCTCAACAACCACCTGGCTACCGACGCCACGGTTATTGAATTCCCACGCGCGGTTAAACTGGTTGTCATTCAGCTGACGCTGAACGTTGCCTTTGTCATCCACCGCACCGGTATTGCCCGCAAACGCGCGACCGGAGGCTGCAGCATTACCCCAGGGTTTCGCCACATTGAAGCCTTCGTTGATAACACTGTCACGAATCACAACCTGACCGTTGGTGTTGGCATCCACATCCAGAGAACGGCCAAGCTGCGCCACGCCGTTACCCGCAGCGGTAAAGCGGCTGTTGGTGGCGAGGAAGCCGTAATAGATGTTGGACAGGGTTGCCGGTGCGAAGACGTAAGCTTCCTGCTGGGTACGGGAATTCACCACGCGGAAATCGGTGTTATCAAACACGACTGCGCCACGACCTGCCACGATATCCACATCGCCTTCCAGGTAGCTGTTGGTCACCTGAGTACGGGTCTGACGATCGGTACGCAGGGTGTTATCCACGCTGCTGTTGGTCACAAAGAAGGTGTTCTGGCGACCCAGGATGTTGACGTTGTTCAGCTGAACTTTGTCGCCGTCGCTGCGGAACGCAACGGCCTGGTGGTTACCCGCATCAACGCTGTCACCGAGGGTGTTCTGGATGGTCAGGTTCTGCAGTTGTAGACCGTTGTTCTGTGACCAGAACACGGCGGAACACATCACGCCGATGGTGGCAGTGCGTTTGCTCTGGCAGTTATCAAACATGTACCACGCAGGTTTTCCCGGCATGTATTTGCCTGATGGGTTCACCAGCTTACGCCAGGTGGTGCTGTCCATTTCAGAGTCGATGGCGAGGCCGATTTTCACGTCCAGTGGTTTCTCACCGGTACCGTAAATGGTCACGCTGCCGGAGGCCGCTGGCACAAATACGGTACCTTCGTATTCGCCTGGCATCACGGCGATAAACTGGCGATCGCTGGAGTGCTTGTTGATTGCTGCGTCAACCGCTGCCTGAATGGTGGTGTGGGTCACGCCAGGCGTACCCGCCGGGCCAACCACGAAGTTCGCCTGCGCCGGAAGGCGGATAGCGAACGGTTTCCACGCTTCTGCGTTCGGGGTCAGGGAAGCGAAGTAATTCGCCGCCACGAAGTTTTTCGCTTCGCCCGCCGTCAGGATCGGACGAGACGCCGTGCCTGGTGCAGTTTGTGTTGAAGGCAGTTGATCCGGTGGCGTTGAGCTACAGGCGGTCAATGTCACGCCAAAAGCCAGTGCCAGCGTCAGACGAGAAACCGAGAATGTATTCAAGGGGTGCTCCAGCTGTGCAAGTTTAAGTGATTTCCTCAGAAGCCTGCTTTTTTATACTAAGTTGAGCGAAACGGGAAGCCGATTGTGCAAATCGGCTTCAAATCAGCGATTTTTTAGCAAAATGACGCGGTGAGCCACGGCCTGTCAGCGCAGGATTCGCTTTAGTCGATAAACAGGTCATCCCGTTTCACCGCCGCGTTGACCGCATCGGTTAAGCGCGCCAGCTGTGCTGAAGAAATCGTGTAGGGCGGCATCAGGTAAATAAGGCGACCGAACGGACGGATCCACACACCCTGCTCAACGAAGAAGCGCTGTAACGCCGCCATGTTCACCGGTTTTGTGGTCTCAACGACCCCAATGGCACCGAGCACACGCACGTCGGCCACGTTACTGCTTTCCCGGGCGGGGCGTAATGCGCGCTTTAACTGTGAATCGATAGCGGCGACCTGAGTCTGCCATTCACCGCTTTCGAGCAGGCTGAGGTTTGCCGTTGCGGCAGCGCAGGCCAGCGGGTTGCCCATAAAGGTAGGGCCATGCATAAAGCAGCCCGCCTCGCCGTTGCTGATGGTCTCAGCGACCAGCCGGGTGGTGAGGGTGGCAGAAAGGGTCATGGTGCCGCCGGTCAGCGCTTTGCCGAGGCACAGAATATCCGGCGCGATGCCCGCGTGCTCGCAGGCAAATAACTTACCGGTACGGCCAAACCCGGTGGCGATTTCATCGGCAATCAATAAAATCCCTTCCCGGTCGCACATCTTACGGATGCGTTTAAGCCACTCAGGATGGTACATCCGCATACCGCCCGCACCCTGCACGACAGGCTCCAGAATCACCGCCGCGATGTCATGGCGATGGGCGGCCATCAGACGCGCAAATCCGACCATATCGTGCTCGTCCCACTCGCCGTCGAAGCGGCTTTGCGGCGCCGGAGCAAACAGGTTCTCAGGCAGATAGCCCTGCCAGAGGCTGTGCATGGAATTATCCGGGTCACACACCGACATCGCGCCGAAGGTGTCCCCGTGGTAGCCGTTACGGAAGGTAAGGAAACGCTGGCGCGGTTCGCCTTTTGCCTGCCAGTACTGCAGCGCCATTTTCATCGCCACTTCGACGGCCACCGAGCCAGAGTCGGCAAGAAACACGCACTCCAGGTTGTCCGGCGTCATCGCCACCAGCTTGCGACACAGCGCGACGGCCGGGGCATGCGTGATGCCACCAAACATGACGTGTGACATCTCATCAATCTGCGCTTTCATCGCCGCATTAAGCGTCGGGTGGTTGTAGCCGTGAATCGCTGCCCACCAGGACGACATACCGTCAATCAGGCGCTCGCCGCTGCTCAGCACCAGTTCGCAGCCGTGGGCGGATTGCACCGGGTAGACGGGTAAAGGCGAGGTCATTGAGGTGTAAGGGTGCCAGATATGGCGCTGGTCAAAGGTGAGATCGTCCGCTGTCATTATCGACTTGTAAACCAAATTGAAAACATTTAGGTTTACAAGTATAACCCGAATCGAGATTTAACAACACCCTTTGGAGAAGCCCCATGGCTCACCACGCACGCTGGACAATGTCGCAGGTCACTGAACTGTTCCAAAAACCTTTTCTTGAGCTGCTGTTCGAGGCACAGACTGTGCATCGCCAGCACTTTGACCCGCGCCAGGTGCAGGTCAGTACGCTGCTGTCGATCAAAACCGGCGCCTGCCCGGAAGACTGCAAATACTGCCCGCAAAGTGCGCGCTATAAGACCGGGCTGGAAGCAGAACGCCTGATGGAAGTCGAACAGGTGCTGGACTCCGCGCGCAAAGCGAAAAACGCCGGGTCGACCCGTTTCTGCATGGGGGCGGCCTGGAAGAACCCGCATGACCGCGATATGCCTTATCTGGAGCAGATGGTGGAAGGGGTGAAGGCGATGGGCCTCGAAGCCTGTATGACGCTCGGCACCCTCAGTGACAGCCAGGCCCAGCGCCTGGCCACCGCCGGGCTGGATTACTACAACCACAACCTCGACACCTCGCCGGAATTCTACGGCAACATCATCACCACGCGCTCCTATCAGGAGCGTCTCGACACCCTGGGCAAAGTGCGCGATGCCGGGATCAAAGTTTGCTCCGGCGGTATCGTCGGTCTGGGGGAGACGGTGAAAGATCGCGCCGGGCTGCTGCTGCAACTGGCAAACCTGCCCACTCCGCCAGAAAGCGTGCCGATCAACATGCTGGTGAAAGTGAAGGGCACCCCGCTGGCAGACACCGCAGACGTGGATGCCTTCGATTTTATCCGCACCATTGCGGTGGCGCGCATCATGATGCCGACCTCCCACGTGCGCCTCTCCGCCGGGCGTGAACAGATGAATGAACAGACCCAGGCGATGTGCTTTATGGCCGGGGCGAACTCCATCTTCTATGGCTGCAAACTGCTCACCACGCCGAACCCGGAAGAGGATAAAGACGTCCAGCTGTTCCGCAAGCTGGGGCTGAATCCACAGCAGACCGACGTGCAGACCGGCGATAACGAACAGCAGCATCAGCTGGAGCAGCAACTGCTGCACGCCGATACCGATCAGTATTACAACGCGGCGACCGTATGAGCTGGCAGCAGCGCATCGACGGGGCCATCGCGTCCCGTCGGCAAAGTGACGCCTTTCGTACCCGCCAGTGTCTGACGCAGGGGGCGGGCCGCTGGCTGGAGCGGGACGGACGTCGCTATCTCAACTTTTCCAGCAACGACTACCTGGGGATGAGCCAGCACCCGGCGGTGATCCGCGCCTGGCAGCAGGGGGCGGAGCAGTATGGTGTGGGCAGTGGCGGTTCGGGCCATGTCAGTGGCTACACCGACGCCCACCGCCACCTGGAGGAGGCACTGGCCGACTGGCTGGGCTACCCGCGTGCACTGCTGTTTATCTCCGGTTTTGCTGCTAACCAGGCGGTGATTGCCGCTCTGATGGCAAAAGAAGACAGGATTGTGGCTGACAGGCTCAGTCACGCCTCGTTACTGGAGGCGGCGGATCTCAGCCCGGCCCAGTTACGCCGTTTTCACCATAACGACGCTACTCATCTGGCAACATTGCTGGAAAAACCGATCGGTGGCGAACAACTGGTGGTCACCGAAGGGATTTTCAGCATGGACGGTGACGCCGCCCCGCTGGCAGAGCTTCAGGCAGCAACGCAAAAAGCCAGCGGCTGGCTGATGGTGGACGATGCCCATGGCATTGGCGTCCGGGGGGACGAAGGGCGCGGCAGCTGCCATGCGCAGCAGGTCACACCAGACATTCTGGTGGTTACCTTCGGTAAAGGCGTAGGGCTGAGCGGGGCGGCAGTATTGTGCCGCGAGTCTGTCGCCGATTACTTCGTGCAGTTTGCCCGTCACCTGATTTACAGCACCTCAATGCCACCGGCGCAGGCGGTGGCACTGCTGGCCTCAATCAAGGTACTTCGTAGTCGCGAAGGCGATGAGCGGCGCGGCATGCTCGCCGGGCGGGTGGCGCAGTTTCGTGCCGGGGCGGCGTCTTTACAGGCGCAAACCACCGCCTCACTGAGTGCCATTCAGCCGCTCATCGTGGGTGAGAACGAGCGGGCGCTAAAGCTGGCGCATCGCCTGCGTGAGCGTGGCTGCTGGGTCACGGCGATTCGCCCGCCGACGGTGCCACCGGGAACGGCACGGCTCAGGCTCACGCTGACCGCCGCCCATGAACCTGGTGATATTGCGCAGTTGCTGGAGGTGCTTGATGACGCCCGTGAATAAGCAGGCCGTTGCTCAGGCCTTCGGGCGGGCGGCACAGCATTATCGACAACATGACGGCCTGCAGCGCCAGAGCACCGAATTATTGCTCGCTCGTCTGGGCGAGCTGAGTGTCGGGCATGTGCTGGATGCCGGATGCGGGCCCGGCTCAACGGGGCACCACTGGCAACGGCAGGGCGCGCAGGTGACCGCACTGGATCTCAGCCCCCGGATGCTGGAGGAAGCCTGTGCGCAGCGAACGGCGCATCACTATGTACAAGGCGATATCGAAGCCATGCCGCTTCCGGACGGGCAGTTTTGCCTCGCGTGGAGCAACCTGGCGGTGCAGTGGTGCGATTCGCTGCACAAGGCATTAAGCGAGCTGTGCCGGGTGGTGCGCCCTGGCGGGTGCGTTGCGTTTACAACGCTCGCCCAGGGCTCGCTGCCGGAGCTTAATCAGGCCTGGCAGGCGCTGGATGCTGCTCCGCACGCCAACCGGTTTTTAACGGTTGAGCAAATTCACGCTGCACTTGCAGGATGGCGCTACGAGGCGGGGGTGGAAACCCTCACGCTGGATTTTCACGATGCCGCAGACGCGATGCGCTCGCTTAAGGGCATAGGGGCGACGCATCTGCATGCCGGGCGCAGTGCTGGCCTGACGCGGGGGAAATTGCAGGCGCTTGAGCACGCCTGGCCACAACAGGGCGGGCGGTTCCCGCTGAGTTACCAACTATTTTGGGGAGTTATCAGCCGTGACTGAACGCTTTTTTGTCACCGGAACCGACACCGAAGTCGGAAAAACCGTCGCCAACTGTGCCTTATTGCAGGCGGCCAGCCAGTGCGGCCTGCGCACGGCCGGCTACAAGCCCGTTGCCTCGGGCAGTGACATGACGCCTGAGGGGCTGCGTAACAGCGACGCACTGGCGTTACAGCGCAACAGCAGCCTGTCGCTACCCTATGAGGTGGTGAATCCCTGGACGTTCGCGGAACCCACTTCGCCGCACATTGTGAGTGCGGCAACCGGCACGCCCATTTTCGCGCAAGGGATGTCGGACGGATTACGCCATCTGGAACAGCAGGCCGATTGGGTGCTGGTGGAAGGAGCGGGGGGCTGGTTTACGCCATTATCGGAGACGTTCACCTTTGCTGACTGGGTGGTGAGCGAACAACTGCCGGTGATTCTGGTGGTGGGCGTAAAACTGGGGTGTATCAATCATGCCATGTTGACTGCGCTTGCCATCGAACACGCAGGATTAACGCTGGCAGGGTGGATTGCCAATGACGTCCAGCCGCCGGGAAAACACCATCCCGAGTACATGGCGACCCTGCGGCGCGTGATAAAAGCCCCTTTGCTTGGGGAGATCCCCTGGCTTTCACACGCGCCGGACGAGGCAAATATCGGTCATTATCTCGATCTCAGCGTACTGACTCCGGCGTCATCCAGTGCGACAAAAGTCCATCATCCAGTTGCCTGACGTCACCTTCAGCAACATTGCGGCCCCGGTGTAGCAGGCAGAAACGGTCGGCTACCCGGCGGATAAAGCCCAGGTGCTGTTCCGCCAGCAGGATGGTCATCCCCAGATCCTGATTCAGGCGCACGACGAGGTTACCCAGCTTATGAATAAACGCCTGACCCAGTCCCCGCGTCGGTTCGTCGAGGATCAACAAACGCGGGCGGTTGATCATTGCCCGCGCCATGGCCAGCTGATACTGATTATCTTCCGATAAGCCCGCCCCTTTTACCTGGCGGAACGCATACAGCTCCGGAAACAGATCGTAGATCTCGCTGCTGACGGCATTGCGCGGTGCCGGGCCTGCCAGCAGGGCGATGTGCAGATTCTCCTCGACCGTCAGTTGGGAGAATATTCTCCTGTCCTGCGGCACATAACCCATGCCCATTGCGCTGCGGTGCTCGGCCCGTAAATGCAGCATATCCCGCGGTGGCCCGCTCGTGTCCTGCCACACCATACTGCCGCTTTCGACGGGTAAAACACCGGCAATACAGTTAATCAGCGTGGTCTTCCCCATGCCTGGCAGCCCAATCACCGACGTGCAGGTGCCGGGCACTAAATCGAAGTCGACGTTCCACAACGTGTGCTGATTACCGTAGTACTGGTTCACCGAACGTAAACTCAACATAACCTGCTCCTTTCTCACTATGAGGTCAGGAGAAGACTGCAAAAGGCTTGCCAACCTACCAAAGCGGTCTCGTTTTCAGAGTCCGCTGAGGAAACAGGGATTTAAAACCCGATTTAAGGAAAACTGTCGAAAATCCGTGCACTTTGTCAGTGCTCAGGCTGATGGGTATTGGTGCACTAAAACAGGGAAATGTGAGCATGATCTCATGTCATTTTGCCGTTTCGTTAGCAGTTATTCTGCGAAAATAAGCGAGAAAAAATTTTTACCGCTACCGAAATGAGAGTTGTTAACACTCTGTGGGGGGGCGGTGCATATGGCCTGGAAGCAGTTATCCACTATTCCTGTGGATAACCTTGTGCATTAGAGTTAGAAAAAGTGTGACAAGCGAGTCAGTACGCGGCTTGCGCCTGAATTGATGCGAAACGCATCTTTTTGAAAATAATCTTTAATTTCAATTAATTAAATAAAAGCAATGGATGTAAGAAAACTGTCATTCGTTGCCACAAAACTTTCATTACCACGCTTGACAAGTGTTAAAAAACGAAATGTTCTGGGGATAACCCAGGTCAGCAGGTGTTTTATTCCGCCCTGACGCATTTTAACGGTGGGCAAATGAGGTCGACCCCCGTGCTAGTACAGATTCATCATTGCGCCACTGTTTTTTCATCCAGTATTAATGATTGGCAAATTCTGCCGCGGTGAGTAAAATTACTTCCCTGCCCGCTCATTCCTTCATCAGGTAGCCGTTCATGAGTAAACCGTTAAAACTGCATTCCGCTTTTCGCCCCTCTGGCGATCAACCTGACGCTATCCGTCGCCTGAAAGAAGGCCTTGAAGACGGGCTGGCGCATCAGACGCTGCTGGGCGTTACCGGTTCAGGTAAAACGTTTACCGTCGCTAATGTGATTGCGGATTTACAGCGCCCGACGATGGTGCTGGCACCCAATAAAACCCTTGCGGCTCAGCTGTACGGTGAAATGAAAGAGTTCTTCCCGGAAAACGCGGTGGAGTATTTTGTTTCGTATTACGACTACTATCAGCCAGAAGCCTATGTGCCAAGCTCAGACACCTTTATTGAAAAAGATGCGTCGGTGAATGAGCACATTGAGCAGATGCGTTTGTCGGCGACCAAAGCGCTGCTGGAGCGTCGAGATGTGATTGTGGTCGCGTCGGTTTCCGCCATTTACGGTCTGGGTGACCCGGATCTGTATCTGAAGATGATGCTGCATCTGACGAACGGGATGATCATCGACCAGCGCGCCATTCTGCGCCGCCTGGCCGAGCTGCAATACACCCGCAATGACCAGGCCTTCCAGCGCGGCACCTTCCGCGTGCGTGGTGAAGTCATTGATATCTTCCCGGCCGAATCCGACGATATTGCGCTGCGCGTGGAGCTGTTTGATGAAGAGGTGGAGCGGCTGTCGCTGTTCGACCCGCTAACCGGGCAGGTGGAATCCGTTATCCCGCGCTTCACCGTCTACCCGAAAACACACTATGTCACCCCGCGCGAGCGTATCGTGCAGGCGATGGAAGAGATCAAAGACGAGCTGGCGGTACGCCGTAAAACGCTGATGGACAATAACAAGCTGCTGGAAGAGCAGCGACTGACCCAGCGCACCCAGTTCGATCTGGAAATGATGAACGAGCTGGGTTACTGCTCGGGCATCGAAAACTACTCGCGCTACCTGTCCGGGCGTGGGCCGGGTGAACCGCCGCCGACGCTGTTTGATTACCTGCCCGCTGACGGCCTGTTGGTCATTGACGAATCCCACGTCACCATCCCGCAAATTGGCGGCATGTTTAAAGGCGACAGGGCGCGCAAAGAGACGCTGGTGGAGTACGGTTTTCGCCTGCCATCAGCGCTGGATAACCGCCCGTTGCGGTTTGAAGAGTTTGAAGCTCTTGCGCCGCAGACCATCTATGTCTCGGCGACCCCCGGCAACTATGAGCTGGAAAAATCCGGTGATGAAGTCATTGATCAGGTGGTGCGTCCGACCGGTCTGCTTGACCCGGTGATTGAAGTGCGGCCGGTGGCAACGCAGGTCGATGACCTCCTGTCTGAAATCCGCAAACGTTCGACCATCAACGAGCGCGTGCTGGTGACCACGTTGACCAAACGGATGGCGGAAGACTTAACCGAATATCTGGAAGAGCACGGGGAGAAGGTCCGTTATCTGCACTCGGATATCGACACCGTCGAACGTATGGAGATCATCCGTGATTTGCGCCTTGGGGAGTTCGACGTGCTCGTCGGCATCAACTTGCTGCGTGAGGGGCTGGATATGCCAGAAGTCTCGCTGGTGGCGATTCTGGATGCCGATAAAGAGGGCTTCCTGCGTTCTGAGCGCTCGCTGATTCAGACCATTGGTCGTGCGGCGCGAAACATTAACGGTAAGGCGATTTTGTACGGTGATAAAATCACGCCTTCGATGGCTAAAGCCATAGGTGAAACCGAACGTCGCCGCGAGAAGCAGCAGAAATACAACGAAGAACACGACATCACGCCGCAGGGCCTGAATAAGAAAGTCGTGGATATTCTGAGTCTGGGGCAGAACCTGGCGAAGACCAAAGCCAAAGGGCGTGCGAAAGCGCGTTCTATTGTCGAGGCGGATGCCAGTGAGATGGCCTTAACGCCGAAAGCGTTGCAGCAGAAAATTCAGGAAATGGAAGGCCAGATGATGCAGCATGCACAGAATCTGGAGTTTGAAGAAGCGGCGAAATGCCGTGACAAGCTGCACCAGCTGCGGGAATTGTTTATTGCGGTGTCGTGATATGACGCCAGACTCAATTTCAATCCAGAGTCTTAATGTTCGCTTAATGTAGTTTCGATACTCTCCTGAGCAAAATTCAGGAGAGTTCGTAATGCAAAAAGAAAACCTTTACCAGTACCTCGCCGTTGCCCTCTCAATGGCTATCGTGATTGCGTTTAGCCACGCCTGGATCCTGAGCTACTAACAGCGCGTTAGCGTATAACCGGTTTGAATTTAACCCATGCCCGCACGCCGGACATGGGTTTTCTGTTGTGTAAAAAGAACTGGGCATCGTGCAATTGCGCAATACGCGTCACGATACTGAGCCCTAAACCGGCACCACCGTAACGACTGTCCATGCGGACAAAGGCTTTGCTGAGCTCACCGCTGCGCGATTCGTCAATGCCCGGGCCTTCATCTTCCACCGCCAGAATCGGCTCCGCACCGTCTTCAATGCAGATACGAATGGTTGAACCCGTCGGGCTGTAGCGGTGGGCGTTCTCCACCAGGTTTCTCACCAGCACACGCAACAGCGTCGCATCCCCGGCGACCGCCACATCCTGATTATTTTCGGGCAGGAGCAACACTTGCTCTCTTTCCGCCAGCATGGCATCGAGCTGGCCCCAGACGGGGAGCACCACATCCGCCATCAGCATCACCTGCTGATAACTTCCCGCAGAGAAGGACTGGCCCACGCGGGCGAGCTGCAACAGCTGGGCGATGTTTTCGGTCATCTGATCGAGGCGCTGAATCAGCGGCGCAACGTTAAGATCGTGGGTTTTGGACATTAATTCCAGGTGCAGGCGTAGCCCGGCGAGCGGGGTACGCAGTTCGTGGGCGACATCGGCAGTAAACAGTCTTTCGCGATCCAGCGTCAGAGTCAGACGCCCGACCAGCTGGTTTATGGCGGATTCCACCGCCTCGACTTCTGGCACGGAATTGCTCAGGGCAATCGGCTCAAGGTTATCTGGCGTGCGGGCATCGAGCTCGCGCTGCAATGCCGACAGGGGACGGAGGATCATTTTGACCGCCTGTAAACACAGCAGCAGCGCCAGGCCGATAATCAACAGGCTGGGCACCAGTAAACTGGCGACCGCTTCATGGACTTCATGCTGGATATGCTTATGGTTGTTGTGATTATGAATCGCACTTTGCACCAACAACTCGATTTGCTCTTTACTTTCATGCCAGAGCCAAAGCACGCTGACCAGCTGGCACAACACCAGAATCAGCCCAATGATCAGCACCAGACGGCGGCGCATTGTCCAGCCCTTGATGTTTATTTTCACCCTGTTTGATCCTGTCTCTCAACGCTGACCAGCATATAGCCATAACCGCGAACGGTGCGGATACGCGCTTTGCCAATTTTATCGCGCAGGTTATGGATGTGGACTTCCAGCGTGTTGGTGGCCGGTTCGTTGTCCCAGCTGTAAATGTCGTTATAAAGAATTTCGCGGTGCACCGGGCTGCCTGCTTTAAGCATCAGACGTGAGAGCAGGGCGTACTCTTTCGGCGTCAGTTCCACCTGGTTTCCTTCGCGCCAGACCTGGCGGCGGGTCACGTTAAGCGTCAGATCCCCGTTGATGATTTCGTTGTCGCCCTGATTGTTGTGCCTGCGCAGTAACGCCCGAATACGGGCGTTCAGTTCTTCCAGCGCGAAGGGTTTGATGAGGTAATCATCGGCACCGGTATCCAGACCCGCGATGCGGTCACCGAGCGTATCGCGCGCCGTGAGGATAAGCACCGGCAGGCTGTACTTCTCCCGACGCACGCGTTGCAGGAAATGCAGGCCATCTTCATCGGGCAAACCTAAATCCAGCACCATCAGGCTGTAGTGCCCGGTTGCCAGACTCAGGCCCGCCTCATGGGCGGTCGATACGCCGTCGCAGACATAGCCTTCGCTTTGCATCGCCAGCATCAGCCCTTGCAGCAGCAGGGCATCATCTTCTACCACCAGAATTTTCATTTCGGCTCTCCACGGCAGGCGGTCAAAATATCATCTTGCGCCCGGTATTCTTTGGTCTCCACCCCGGTTAAACCCAGCATGGTGGAAAAGAGATTATCCTGCGACACATTTTTCTGCTGCGCTTCTTTTTGCAAACACTGATTCGTGACGCCATAACGTTTCTGGTAATCATCAGATAACCAAATTAACAGCGGCACATGCTTTTGGCTTTCCGGCGCGATGGAATAAGGCAAGCCGTGCAAATAAACGCCATTCTCACCCAGTGATTCCCCATGATCGGAAAGGTAAACCAGGCTGGTGGTAAATTTATCCTGCTTGCTTTGCAGTAATTTAATCGCCTTATCGACAATATAATCCACATACAAAATCGTATTGTCATAGGTATTCACCAACTGCTCCTGCGTGCAGGTCTGGATTTGGTTTGTGTCACAGGTCGGTGTGAATTTACGGAATGCAGGCGGGTAGCGGTTATAATATGTCGGCCCGTGGCTGCCAATGGTATGTAATACGATAACGCCATCCTGTTGCAGATTATTAATATAATCCTCAAGCTGGTGGAACAGCACCTCATCCAGACATTCACCGTCAATGCACTGGCCTGGCAGGTTCAGTTTCGTCATATCCTGATGAGGCACGCGATCGCAGGCACCTTTACATCCGCCGTCATTGTCATTCCACAGCACCTGTATTCCGGCGCGTTGAATAATATCGAGCAAGCCTTCCTGATGCGCGGCCAGGGCGTCATCATAATGTGCTCTCGACATGCCAGAGAACATGCACGGAACAGAGACGGCTGTTGCGGTTCCACAGGACGTTGTGTTCGGGAAATAAGCGACATTATCCTGTTTTAACAGTGGATTCGTTTCGCGGCTGTACCCGCCAAGAGAAAAGTTCTCCGCGCGCGAGGTTTCGCCAACCACCAGAATGGTCAGGTTTTTGCGTGTCCCTTGCTGCATCTGCGGGCGTTGTTTGGCATCTTCACCAATACGCACCAGCGGTTGATTCGCCATGCTGTGATGGCTGTACCAGGACAGCGACGCCGCAATACTGTTTGAGGGGCTCAGCGATTTCACCAGCTCTTTATTGTTGCGGAACAGCGAGGCGTAATCTTTATAAAACAGCAGGGCGACCATTACGATCAGAAGAGCAGACACCGCGACGCTGATTAAACGTTTTGCCATACTGCGCCAGACGGAAAGTGCAGGTTTTACTTTTACCCACCAGGCTACGGCAATCATCAGCACACCGGTGAAAAAAAGCACCAGCATCATCTGCGGCGACAGCAGCGCAAAACTCTCGGCGGGGGTGGTATCAATAATATTGGTGACCATGGAGCGGTCAATCACCACGCCAAAACTCATAATGAAATATTGCGCCGCGGCACTGACCAAAACAAAGAGGCTAATCACCAGTCGGTCGAGGCGGAAAAATGATGCCAGCGTGATGACAATATTCATGACGCTAAATGCCACCACCGGCATCGATAAAAACACCAGTGCATTATGCAGTGAATCGACCGGCAACAAGGCAAACGCCTGACGATAAAAGGCGATATTCAATACCAGCGCGATATAGAGCGCGAAGAAGACAATAAAGCTAATGCGGCTAAATGTGGGCCGACGAAGGGAAAACTTAGGCATGACAGCAATCCTGACTGAAACAATACTGTCATGTTAGTTGACGATGGTTAAGACAACCTTAAGAAATTAAGGAATGGAAAAAAGCGGGCTATCTCGCCCGCTTTCTGGTGCTAACCGAGCGTCTGTACCGCTTTTTCCAGCGCCATGCGCAGCAGATGGCGGTCATGGCGGTAGGGGATATCGCTGGCTTCCAGGACTTCCTGAATCACAACGCGATCGCTAACGGCGCAGACGTCCACTTTGGGGCCGACGACCACGGCATCGATAATGGGTTTGCCGACGTACTGCTCCATGATGTTGAGCTTGTCTTTTAGCGTCAGGCTGGCAGCGGCCACGCTCAGTTCTTTACCCAGGTTACCGATATACACCACCGGTGCCGGGGTGCGTCTGAGCGCCTGGGAAAGGTCTTCGAGCAGGAGCAGAGGCAACAGGCTGGTGTAAAAACTGCCCGGCCCAATCAAAATCAAATCGGTTTCTGCAATAGCCTGAATCGCTTCCCGGGTGGCGTGCACCTTGGGGAACAGCATTAGTTCCTGCACCGGAGACTCAAGCTGGTCAATGTTCACCTCGCCATAAACTAAATGGCCCTCGCTGTCCGTTGCCATCAAATCGACGGGTTGTTCGGACATTGGAATCAGGAATGCATCCACTTTTAATAAATTTCGAATGATATTGATGGCTTCCAGAGGCCGCACGCTCAGGTGATCCAGCGCCTTTAACATTAGATTTCCGAGGTTATGACCCGAAAGCTCACCATTACCGCTAAAACGGTACTCAAACATAGCGGAAGCTACGCTCGGTTCTGCAATTAGCTGATTTAAACAGTTGCGCATATCACCCCAGGCAATGCCGCCTTCTGAGCGACGAATGCGTCCGGTTGATCCGCCGTTATCCGTGGTGGTAACAATGCCGGTGAGCCTTGAACCCAGGGACGATAAAGATGACATTACTCGTCCGAGGCCGTGTCCGCCGCCGAGTGCGACGACACGGTCGAGGTCAGCAAGAGTGCGATTACGCATAGAAATCCTTGAGATAAAATTACCCTGTAACGTTAGCGTAAATACCACCAAATGACGATGCTCTGCAGGGTGGAAAATGACACATATCAAAGCAAAAACATGATTTTCACGTACTCTATACCGAAAATGCACGATTAACTCGTTATATACTAGTTTATATAGCGATAATCATGATGGCGAAGGGAAAAAGTTCGCGCTACTATCGCCGTAACGCTATCTTAGCGTTGCATACAACATACACTCTAGCCTCTGTGCCTACGTCTGATGATAGGGCATTTTGGCCGTGGCGATACCTGAAGGTGTCAGCCGCCAGGGTGCAGGAAGAAATGACTGCATCTCCCGTATTTGGAAAGGTGTACATGGCCACACAACTCACTGACACGTTCGCGCGTAAGTTTTTTTATTTACGTCTGTCGATCACCGATGTGTGCAATTTCCGTTGCACATACTGCCTCCCGGATGGCTACAAGCCTGGCGGCGTAACCAATAATGGTTTTCTCAGCCTTGAGGAAATCCGCCGCGTTACGCGCGCGTTTTCTGCCATGGGCACCGAGAAAGTCCGTCTGACCGGTGGCGAGCCGTCGCTGCGCCGTGACTTCACCGATATCATTGCTGCCGTGCGCGAAAACACGAACATCCGCCAGATTGCGGTGACCACCAATGGTTATCGCCTGGCCCGCGATGTCGCCAACTGGCGCGACGCCGGGCTGAACGCGCTTAACGTTAGCGTCGACAGCCTTGATGCCCGTCAGTTTCACGCCATCACCGGGCAGGACAAATTTCGTCAGGTGATGGACGGTATAGATGCTGCCTTCGAGGCAGGCTTCGAAAAAGTCAAAGTGAACACCGTGCTGATGCGTGATGTGAACCATCACCAGCTCGACACCTTTCTTGCGTGGATCCAACCACGCCGCATTCAACTGCGTTTTATCGAACTCATGGAGACAGGTGAGGGCAGCGAGCTGTTCCGCAAGCATCACCTGTCCGGCATGGTATTGCGCGATGAACTGCTGCGCCGCGGCTGGATCCGCCAGCTCAGTCAGCGCAGCGATGGCCCGGCGCAGGTATTCTGCCACCCCGATTACGCCGGGGAAATCGGCCTCATCATGCCCTATGAAAAAGATTTTTGTGCGAGCTGCAACCGCCTGCGTGTCTCATCGACGGGCAAGCTGCACCTGTGCCTGTTTGGCGACGGTGGCGTGAATCTGCGCGACTTGCTCCAGGAAGACGAGCAGCAAGAGGCGCTGGAAACGCGCATCACCGCAGCGCTGGCGCACAAAAAACAGACCCATTTTCTGCATCAGGGTCACACCGGTATTACGCAAAACCTTTCTTACATTGGCGGGTAAACGTCACAAGGAGATTTGAATGAGTCAGGTCAGCGCGGAGTTTGTTGCAACCCGTATCGCTATTCTTACCGTGTCCAGCCGTCGTGGCGAAGAGGATGACACAGCCGGGCACTGGCTGCGCGATGCGGCCCAGGATTTGGGCCATCACGTGGTGGCAAAAGCGATTGTCAAAGAGAACCGTTATGCTATTCGCGCCCAGGTGTCGGCGTGGATCGCAAGTGATGACGTGCAGGTGGTGCTGGTCAACGGTGGCACCGGCTTTACCGATGGCGATCAGGCTCCTGAAGCCTTACTACCGCTGTTCGATCGTGAAATCGAAGGGTTTGGCGAAGTGTTCCGTATGCTCTCATTTGAAGAGATCGGCACCTCAACCCTGCAATCCCGTGCGCTGGCCGGGATGGCCAATAAGACCCTGATTTTCGCCATGCCTGGCTCGCCAAAAGCGTGTCGTACCGCATGGGAAAACATTATCGCCCCGCAGCTGGATGCCCGCACGCGTCCGTGTAATTTCCACTCCCATATTAAGCCCTGAATGATGACGCAACTGACTCATATCAACGCCGACGGCGAAGCGCACATGGTGGATGTCTCAGCCAAAGCCGAAACCGTGCGTGAAGCCCGCGCAGAAGCCTTCGTCACCATGCTCCCCGAAACGCTGGCGATGATTATTGACGGCAGCCACCACAAAGGGGATGTCTTCGCCACCGCCCGTATTGCGGGTATCCAGGCGGCAAAACGCACCTGGGATTTAATTCCGCTGTGCCACCCGTTGCTGCTCAGCAAAGTGGAAGTGCAGCTGGAAGCCCAGCCGGAAGAGAGCCGCGTGCGTATTGAGTCAGTCTGCCGTCTGAGCGGGAAAACGGGCGTGGAGATGGAAGCCTTAACCGCCGCTTCTGTTGCGGCACTCACCATTTACGACATGTGCAAAGCCGTCCAGAAGGACATGGTAATCGGCCCGGTGAGGCTGCTGGCAAAAAGCGGCGGCAAATCCGGAGATTTCAAGGTAGAGAGCAATGATTAATATCCTTTTTTTCGCGCAGGTGCGTGAACTGATCGGCTGTGACCGGTTAACGCTGGAAAGCGAATTTTCCTCGGTGGAAGCCATTCGTCACCATCTGGCGCAGCGTAGCGATCGTTGGGCGCTGGCGCTGGAAGAGGGCAAGCTGCTGGCGGCCGTCAATCAAACGCTGGTGAGTTTCGATAACCCGGTGTCGGACGGCGACGAAGTGGCCTTTTTCCCGCCGGTCACCGGAGGCTAACCATGACGCTGACACGTATTCTGGTGGGCAGCGCGCCGTTTAACGTCGGTGACGAATACAGCTGGCTTGCGGCGCGGGATGAAGACGGTGCCGTCGTCACCTTTACCGGCAAAGTCCGTAACCACAATCTTGGCGACAGCGTCAGTGCATTGACCCTTGAGCATTACCCCGGCATGACGGAAAAATCCCTGGCGGACATCGTCGAAGAAGCGCGAGGCCGCTGGCCGCTCGGACGCGTCACGGTCATCCATCGCGTAGGAGAACTCTGGCCTGGCGACGACATCGTGTTTGTCGGCGTCACCAGCGCCCATCGCAGCAGCGCGTTCGACGCCGGTCAGTTCATCATGGACCAGTTAAAAACCCGTGCGCCGTTCTGGAAACGTGAAGCCACCGAGCAGGGCGAACGCTGGGTGGAAGCGCGGGACAGCGACAAGCAGGCTGCAAAGCGCTGGTAACGTTTTACCCCGAATGTGTTAGGCTTAAAACGAGTTATCCCATTAATCAGGAGCGATTTATGGACCGGTATCCGCGATCCGATTCGATAGTTTCATCCGCCCGAACGGGCCTGCAAACTTACATGGCGCAGGTTTACGGCTGGATGACCTGCGGGCTGTTACTGACCGCGTTTGTCGCTGGCTACGCCGCCAGCAACGAAAACGTCATGGCCCTTGTTTTCTCCAGCAAAATCACCTTCTTTGGCCTGATTATCGCCCAACTGGGGCTGGTATTTGTGCTTTCTGGCATGATTCAGCGGCTCAGTGCGGGGGTTGCCACCACGCTGTTTATGCTTTACTCCGCGCTGACCGGGCTGACGCTCTCCAGTATTCTGTTTATCTATACCGCCGAATCTATTGCCGCGACCTTCGTGGTCACCGCCGGCATGTTCGGGGCCATGAGCCTTTATGGCTACACCACCAAGCGTGACCTTAGCGGCTTTGGCAACATGCTGTTTATGGCGCTGATCGGCATCATTCTGGCGTCACTGGTTAACTTCTGGCTGAAAAGCGAAGCGCTGATGTGGGCGGTGACTTACATCGGGGTGATTGTGTTCGTCGGGCTGACGGCCTACGACACGCAGAAACTGAAGAACATCGGTACGCAAATCGACGTGCAGGACAAATCCACCCTGCGCAAATATTCGATTTTAGGTGCGTTAACGCTGTATCTGGACTTTATCAACCTGTTCCTGATGCTGCTGCGCATCTTCGGCAATCGCCGCTAAGCTGTTTTGCCGGATGGGGCATTCGCTGCCATCCGGCAACCCTCATTTTGCCATCGCCTTTTCATTCTTCGCTCTGAGCTTTTTCGCCCTGCTTTCCAGTAACAGGTAAGCGATAAGTGCCAGTAGCAGCGGAATAAAGTAGTAAAGCACCCGGTAGGCGAGCAGGGCCGCAATAATCACGCCCTGCGACGTATGTTCTCCCGCCAGCAGCGCCAGAAAGACCGCTTCCAGTACGCCGATCCCCGCCGGGATATGCACGATCACCCCGGCGATACTGCTCACCAGCAGCACCCCCAGCACAAAGAAGAAATTGGCCTGTTGCCCCAGCAGCAGCCAGATAATCACCCCCATGACTATCCAGTTCGCGCTGGAAATCGCCATCTGGGCGAGGGCGAATCGCCAGGACGGGATCACCAGTTTCTGCCCCTTGACCGTAAAATGGCGGCGTTTCGCAAAGCCACAGGCCCACAGGTAGAAGCCGATAAACAACAGCAATACCACGCCAATAATGCGCAAGGTGGTATCGGAGATATACCAGTGCGCCGGGATGTCCACGACGCCAAAGGTGAAGATAATCCCGCCAAGCAAAATGTACCCCAGCCAGTTGGTGGTAATGCTCAGCGAGAAAATACGCGTGATGGTGCTACTCGGCAGCCCCAGGCGAGAGTAGAGGCGGTAGCGCATCCCAATCCCGCCGACCCAGGTACTGAGCGTCAGGTTGAAGGCATAACAGATAAAGGACACCAGCATTACCTGGCGTTTGGCGAGTTTATGCCCGCAATAAGCGCGCGCCAGCAGGTCATAACAGCCATAAATCAGATAGCTGACCACCACCAGCCCCGCGGCACCGAACAGCACACTGCGGTTATAGTTGCCAATGACCTTGCCGACGTCCTCCCAGTCCACTTTTTGCGCGTACAGCACCAGCAGCACGGCAACGGCAATGAAGAAAAGCCAGGTGAGGATTTTTTTAGCCAGCCGCCAGCGCGGATGTGATGTCGCCATTAAGGTTTCACCTCCGAATTCTCAGGAGTGAGCCTGTCCTGCGTTTCCATCTCGGGCTGAACCGGAGCCTGCACCAGCGCCAGCTTTGGCGTATGTGCGGGCAGCCAGCCGACCATCGCGGGGAAGTGGCGCAGGAAGTGGAACACCACCACCCCTTTTGCCAGATTCCACCAGGTGCGTTTGGGGGCCATGGACTCATCCACACGCTGGCAGTCCCTGGCGATAATACCGTGCAGATTTTCCCGCAGCGTCTGGTTGAATTCCCTGTCGTGAATAATCAGATTGGCTTCCAGGTTGAGCGACAGACTCAGCGGATCGAGGTTGCTCGACCCCACCGTCGCCCAGTGATCGTCCATCAGTGCGACTTTGCCGTGCAGCGGACGGCGGCGATATTCGTAAACCTGCACACCGCCTTTGAGCAAATAGTTGTACAGCAGCTCAGCCCCCACCTTCACAATCGGCATATCCGGCTCGCCCTGCACAATCAGCTTCACGCGCACGCCACGACGCGCAGCATTTTTCATGGCATGCAGCAAGCGGTATCCTGGGAAGAAATAGGCGTTGGCGATGATCACCTCGCGTTTTGCATTGGCGAGCATTTTCAGGTAGTGCCGTTCGATATCATCACGATGACCGTCGTTATCGCGCCAGACGAACAGTGCCTGAGCTTCACCTGGCGTGCGGTTGACTTCCGCCCGATGGCGACGACGCTGCCACCAGCGGCGGGCCTGCGCATTTTCGGGCAGGTTTTCCACTTCAAATTGCAAAATGTCTTCCACCACCGGGCCTTCTATCCGTACCGCATAATCCTGTTTGGCCTCCGGGCCATAGCTGGTGACATGTTCGGCGGAGTAATTGATCCCACCGACAAAGGCGACGCTGTTATCGATAACCACGATTTTGCGGTGCATCCGGCGGAACACATTGGTCCGCATTCCCAACAGGCGCGGTCGCGGATCGTAGTAGCGAAACACCACGCCAGCGCTGGTGAGTTCATTCACAAACGACTCGCTGAGATCGGGTGACCCGTAGCCGTCCAGCAGTACCTCAATATTGATTCCGCGTCGGGCCGCCTTCAACAGCACGGCGTGCAGTTCACGTCCCACCTCATCTTCAAACCAGATAAAGGTTTCAAGAATGACTTTTTGCTTCGCCTGAGCAATGGCCTCATACACCGCCGGATAATAATTCTCACCGTTTTCCAGCAACTGAATCCGGTTCCCTTCGCGCCAGCTGCATTTCATAGATGGATCTCCGCGCTGAGTGGGGCGTGGTCAGAGAGATGACGCCAGTTGCGCAGCGGTAATGCCGTGGGAGCGCTGGCGCTGGCATTTTTAACATAGATGCGATCAAGGCGCAGAAGCGGCAGACTGACCGGAAAGGTACGCGCCGGGCGGCCATGTGCGCGGGTAAAGATTTCGTCCAGCCCCGCCTGGGTTTTCAGCGGATGATTGGCACGCTGACGCCAGTCATTAAAATCGCCTGCCACCACCACCGGTTCGTTCTCCGGCAGCGAATTGACCCACTCGGCCAGCATGTTGAGCTGGGCGGCGCGGTGTGCTTCCCGCAGCCCCAGGTGCACACAAATCACATGCACCGGGCGGCCAATTTCCGGCGGCACAATGCGGCAATAGAGCAATCCCCGTTTCTCGCTGCCGCCAACCGATACATCGCGGTTCTCAAAATGCTCAATCGGGAAGCGTGACAGCACCGCATTGCCATGATGACCTTCCGGGTAGACGGCGTTGCGCCCATAGGCGTAATCGCTCCACATGGTATCGGCGAGAAATTCGTAGTGGGTGGTATCGGGCCAGTTTTCCACGTGCAGGGGATGGACCTCATGCGCGCCCATCACTTCCTGCAGGCAGACGATGTCTGCGCTCACGGTTCGAACGGCATCCCGCAGCTCCGGTAAAATGAAGCGGCGATTAAACGCAGTGAAGCCCTTGTGTGTGTTAATGGTGAGCACTTTCAATGAAAATTGCCGGGTTGATTGGGTCATAATTCTCCTGCCAGCGTCACTATCCTGATGAAAATAAATTGTAGTCTCTGTCACAAAAAGAGGCGGGGTTACGGAATTTTCTGCAAATATCAGTACTCTCTGATCAGTTAAACATTCTTCCGGAGAGAGCCCATGAAGTGGCAACAACGTGTTCGTGTCGCGACCGGTCTGAGTTGCTGGCAGATTATGTTGCATTTGCTGATTGTGGCGGTGCTGATTGTGGCCTGGATGAACGCGGCGATGGTGCGCGTGGGTCTGGGGCTCTGTGTGGTCTACGCGGTAACGGTACTGGCGATGCTGTTTTTGCAGCGCCACCACGAAGAACGCTGGCGGGACATCGGTGATTTTCTCGAAGAACTGACCACCACCTGGTATTTTGGCGTGGCGATGATTGTGCTCTGGCTGCTCTCACGCATCATGCATAACAACCTGCTGCTGGCGCTGGCCGGGCTGGTTATTCTTGCCGGCCCGGCGCTGGTTTCGCTGCTGGCGAAAGACAAAAAGCTACGCAATTTTGCGTCTAAACATGGCGTACGCCGCTGATCCTGTCGTGGCCGTTATCACCAGTAGCGGCCACACGCTTCCCCACACAATCTCAAAACTCGCATCCTTCAGATAGATTTGCTTGGTGATATCCGTAAAGTGGCGGATCGGATTCACCCACGTCAGATCCTGTAACCACACCGGCATATTCTCCACCGGGGAGACATATCCCGAGAGCAGGATCGCGGGCATCATAAAGACAAACACCCCGATAAACGCCTGCTGCTGGGTGGAGCAGAGTGACGAAATCAGCAGACCGAATCCCACCAGCGACAGCCCGTAAATCAGCATCGTGAAGTAAAACAGCAGCAGTGACCCGGCAAACGGGATCTTATAAGCAAGAATGCCCACTGCCAGCACGATGGTGGCCTGGAACGTGGCGACCACCAGCGCCGGCACCGCCTTACCCACAAAGATCTGCCAGGTTGCCAGCGGAGAAACCAGCAGTTGATCCAGCGTGCCCTGTTCGCGCTCACGGGCCACCGACAGCGACGTCACAATCATCACGCCGATGGTGGTTATCATGGCGATCAGCGACGGCACCACAAACCATTTGTAATCGAGATTCGGGTTGTACCAGTTGCGAATAACCAGTTCGCTGTTGTTCGGCTTCGTTTTCCCGGCCATTAACTCCTGCTGGTAATCTTTGACGACCTGCTGCAGGTAGTTCGCGGCAATCTGCGCGCTGTTGGAGTTACGCCCGTCGAGAATAAGCTGCATGGGGGCCGGGGTAAAACTGTCGAGCTTGCGGGAGAAATCCGCCGGGAAGCGCACCAGCAGCAGCGCTTTTTGCTCATCGATGGTCGGGCGAATGTCCTGCGGGCTGTTCAGCAACAGCACATGGGTGAAGGCTTTGGCGCGGGCGAACCTTTGGGTGAGTTCGACCGCGTGTTTGCCGTTGTCTTCGTTGTAGACCGCAATGGTGGCGTTGGTGACCTCAAGCGTCGCGGCAAAGGGGAACAACAGCACCTGGATGAGTACCGGCAAAATCAAAATGGCCCGGGTTTGCGGCTCGCGCAAAAGCGATTGCAACTCTTTGCGAATCAACGTCCATAAGCGATGAAACATGGTCTTCTCCCTAATCCAGTCGCCGTTTGGTTTTAAGCCAGGTCAGCCCGATAAACATCACCGCCGAGGCAAATAAAAACAGCACATTGACCAGCAGCACCACCGGAATATTGCCCGCCAGGAACAGGCTCTGTAGGGTGTTGACGAAATAACGTGCCGGAATGATGTAGGTCACCGCGCGGATAATCACCGGCATGCTGTCTATCTGGAAAATAAACCCGGACAGCATAATCGACGGCAGGAACGCCGCGTTCAGCGCCACCTGGGCGGCGTTAAACTGGTTGCGCGTAACGGTCGAAATCAGCAGTCCCATCCCCAGAGTGCTGAGTAAAAACAGGCTGGTGATAAAGAACAGAATCACCAGTGACCCACGGTACGGCACCCCCAAAATAAACACCGACACCAGCATGCACAGCAGCATCGCCAGCATGCCGAGAAAGTAATAGGGGATCAGTTTGCACAGCAGCAGCTCGGTGCGGGTGACTTCGGTGGAGAGCAGTGCTTCCATGGTGCCGCGCTCCCATTCGCGCGCCACCACCAGCGAGGTGAGGATTGCACCTATCACCGTCATGATGATGGTCACCGCACCGGGGATAATAAAATGCTGGCTGATGGCCGCTGGGTTAAACCAGTAGCGCATCTGCACGTCAATTAAGGGTTCGAATGCCTCGCCGCGATCTTCGGCTCGCTGCTGCTGCCAGAGCTGCCAGATGCCCTGCACATAGCCCTGCACGAAGTTAGCGGTATTCGGTTCGCTGCCGTCGGTGATTACCTGTAGCGGTGCGGTTTCACCCGGTCGCGTCATCTGTTCAGCGAAGTTCACCGGAATCACCACCAGCCCGCGAATGCGCCCGGCCTGCATCAGTTGAATGAGCTGCTGGCGGTTGTCGCTGACGGTGGCGTCAATGTACGGCGAGCCAGTCAGGGTATGGGTAAAATCAAGCGCCTCTTTACTTTGCTGCTCCAGCAAAACCCCCACCCGCAGCTTGCTGGAGTCGAGGTTGATACCGTAGCCAAAGATAAACAGCAGCATTAAGGGGATCACTACCGCAATCAGCCAACTGCTCGGGTCACGCACAATTTGCCGCGTCTCTTTGACGCACAAGGCGCGTACGCGGCGCAGGGAAAGGGGGCTATGGCGCATGATGATGCTCCTTATCCCAGTTATGAATCAGCGTGATAAACGCATGCTCCATGGTGGGATCGGGGTTGTCGGCGTCCGCCGTCTGGGCTTTCAGGTCATCCGGCGTTCCGCGTGCGATAAGTTTGCCGCGATAAACCAGCCCGATACGGTCGCAATACTCGGCTTCGTCCATAAAGTGAGTGGTCACCATCACCGTCACCCCTTTTTCTACCATGCTGTTGATGTGCAGCCAGAACTCGCGGCGGGTAAGCGGGTCAACGCCGGAAGTCGGTTCATCCAGAAACAGAATGTCCGGCTCATGCATCAGGGCGCAGGCCAGCGCCAGACGCTGCTTAAAGCCGAGCGGCAGGGCGTCTGTGGCCTGATCGGCAATGGTTTTCAAACCAAACGCCTCGACCATGCGCGAGATTTTTTCCTGCTGCGCACGACCGCGAAGGCCATAAACACCGGAGAAAAACCGCAGATTCTGCGTCACCGTGAGGTTGCCATAGAGGGAGAATTTCTGCGCCATATAGCCCAGATGCTGGCGCGCTTTCCCGGAGCTGGTTTTTAAATCCATATCCAGCACCAGCGCTTTCCCGGCGGTGGGCACCAGCAGGCCGCACATCATCTTAAAGGTGGTAGATTTCCCCGCACCGTTGGGGCCGAGCAGGCCAAAAATTTCGCCGCGCTTCACGGCAAAATCGACGTTGTCGGTGGCGGCAAAATCGCCGAATTTCTTGGTGAGCTGGCGGGCTTCAATCACCGTTTCATCGGTGCTGCCTTCCACCGTATGCAAAATGGCCCCCAGCGGCGACTGGGTAAAACTGGCCCCGCCCAGCAAATCGATAAATGCATCTTCAAAGCGTGGCGCGGTTTCGTCGATGTTCAGCGTGTCGAGCCGGGCAGACTCGCGCAAGGCATCAGGCGTGGCCTCTTTTTTAAGGATAACGCGCACCGACTTGCCCTGAATCATGCCGTCGCTCACCTGCGGCAGCTTCAGCAGTCGTTGTAACAGCAGGCGGTTATTCTCCTGCGGACTGCTCGCGAGCAGACTGCGCCCGGCCATGGTTTGCGTCAGCGCGCGCGGCTCGCCCTGGTAAAGCAGCTCACCTTCGTTCATTAACAGTACATCGCGGCACTGCTCCGCTTCGTCCAGATACGAGGTGCTCCACAGGATCAGCATCCCGTCGCCCGCAAGCTGGTGCACCATCTGCCAGAGTTCACGGCGCGAGATGGGGTCGACGCCCACACCAGGTTCATCAAGCAGCAGCACTTTGGGCTGGCCGACCAGCGTACAGGCCAGCCCCAGTTTCTGCTTCATACCGCCGGAGAGCTTGCCCGCCAGTCGCCCGGTAAACGGCCCGAGCGCGGTAAACTCCAGCAGCCGGGCGAAGGTGGCCTTGCGCTGCTCACCGGTGACGCTGCGCAGATCCGCGTACAGATTCAGGTTCTCCATCACCGTCAGATCTTCATACAGGCCGAATTTTTGTGGCATATAGCCGAGTACCGCGTGCAGTTCACTGTTGTTGGTGATGGGATCAAAGCCGATCACTTCAGCACTGCCTTCGTCAGGCTTCATGAGTCCGGCAAGCATGCGCATCAGGGTCGTTTTGCCCGCACCATCCGGCCCCACCAGCCCGGTAACGTAACCCGCACGCACGGTACAGTCGAGGTGTGCCACCGCCGGTTTGTCCATCCCGGCGAAGCGTTTCATCAGCCCGTTCAGGCGGATCACCGCATCACTCATCGTGGGCTCCGTTATCAAAACTGACGGTGACCGGCATGCCCTGGCGCAGTCCCTCATCGGCGTCGGTCACAATTACCCGCAGGCGGTACACCAGATCGGTGCGCAGGTCCGGTGTCTCAACGGTTTTGGGCGTGAACTCGGCGGTGGGGGAGACGAAGCCAATTTTGCCGTGATAGGGCTTATCCGGGCGTCCGTCAACGTACAGCAAGACGGTTTTACCAGGCTGTGCCTGATGCAGGCTGACTTCATTGACGTAAGCACGCACCCACACCGGTTTAGTAAGCGATAAGGTCAGCACGGTGCTGCCCGCACTCAACATGCTCCCCGGCTCGACGGCGCGGGTCAGCAGGGTGCCGTCCGATGGGGCGACAAGCTGCGTATCCTGTAAATCAAGCTGCGCCTGGGCCAGTTGGGCCTGGGCTTGCTCCAGACTTGCCTTCGCCTGGGCAATTTCCTGCGGGCGGTTGCCGGTTCGGTACTGGCTGAGTTTATCCTGCGCGGATTTTAGCGTGGCCTGGGCCTGGTCGCGCGAGGAGCGGGCATTTTCCAAATCGTTGGCAGAGACGGTGCGGCTTTTCCACAACCCTTGCTGGCGCTGATAAAAGTTTTGTGCGTACTCAAATGCCGCCTGCGCCTGTTTCACCGCAGCCGCCGCCTGCGCAATCTCTTCGTCGCGGTAGCCTGCGGTCACCAGCTCATATTTTGCCTGAGCGGTGGAGACGTTAGCTTTTGCCTGCAACAGCGCGTTTTCGTATGGGGCCTTATCAATGGTGCCCAGTGACTGTCCGGCTTTGATGGCATCCCCTTCATCCACCGCAAGCGTTGCCAGCCGCCCGCCGACCCGGAAGCTCAAATTCACCGTGCGAATATCGACATTGCCATACAGCGTCAGGGTGCTTTCCTGTCGACTTTGATACCACATCCAGCCGCCGCCGAGGGCCGCCAGCAGGACGACGATAATTAACACCACCACAACAGGTTTTTTCATCAGGCTTCACTCCTTGTTAATCCGTTGAGAATCAGATCGATATGGCAGGTGATGACCTGGCAAATCAGGTCGGCTTTCTCTTCATCAAACTGCGCCCATCCCGTGCGCAGCAAAATGGTTTCTCGCCCGAGACGAAAGGCGAGGATCTCGCCGATCAGCGCATGCGTATGCACAATCGTCTGGGTGTCGCTGGCGTCGCGCCCGGTGTAGGCCGCAATCAGCCGGGTGAGATGGCTGTGCAGCGGTGCGATCACCTGGTCATGAACGAGCTGGTAAGCGCGGGTCGGCGAGAGCTGCTCGCGTGAGATAAACTTGCTCAAATTGAGCGTGTCGTCATGGGTTAACAGCATAATCATATTGCGACACGCCTGATGAATCAGGTCGCGCATTGCCGCTCTGTCCGGGCTCGCGGCGGTAAACAGCGCTTCAGCGGCCAGGGCATGGGGGCGGAAGTGCTCACCAATAAAGTCGGCAATCCACTGAGCGCAGGCGAGATACAAATCTTCTTTCGAGCCGAAGTAATAGGGAATAGCAGCAATATTTTGCCCCGCTTGCGCGGCGATATCGCGGGTCGTGGCGTGCAGACCGTACTCGCCAAACTGCGCGAGCGCTGCGGCAATCAGCTGATTGCGGGCCTGTTGCCTTTGCTGGTGGTTGAGTTCATATTTTGCGGGCGCACAAAGTTAATCAATCGATTGATTAACTTTATGGCTGATTTTTCACCTTGTCCAGCCGGTGTGATGGATTTCTTGACGTGAAGAGGGCGAAATATCTCTTCAAAGAATAGCTCAGCAGTATTTTATGCGCTACGTCACAAAAGCTGTTACACTCCGCCGCTTCATGGCATTGTGGTTTTTGTCATCTGTCACATTATTATCTCCTCGAAAACTACACCTGTTATGGTCGGGGCGGTGCGGAGTTGTTATGTCTTTTGATTCCCTTGGCCTTATCCCGGAAATCCTGCGTGCAGTTGAAGAGCAGGGCTACCGTGAGCCAACCCCTATCCAGCAGCAGGCCATTCCTGCCGTAATGCAAGGTCGCGACCTGATGGCGAGCGCCCAGACTGGTACAGGTAAAACCGCCGGTTTCACCCTGCCATTGTTGCAACGCCTGGTAGAAAAAGAGCCGCATGCGAAAGGCCGTCGCCCGGTGCGTGCGCTGATCCTGACCCCGACTCGCGAACTGGCTGCCCAAATCGGCGAGAACGTCCGCGATTACAGCAAATACCTGAACCTGCGCTCGCTGGTGGTTTTCGGTGGCGTGAGCATTAACCCGCAAATGATGAAGCTGCGCAGCGGTGTCGATATCCTCGTCGCCACGCCTGGCCGTTTGCTGGATTTAGAACACCAGAACGCCGTCAAACTGGACAGCGTTGAAATTCTGGTACTGGACGAAGCGGACCGCATGCTGGACATGGGCTTCATCCACGATATTCGTCGCGTGCTGGCCAAACTGCCTGCCCGTCGTCAGAACCTGCTGTTCTCCGCGACCTTCTCGGATGACATCAAAGGTCTGGCAGAAAAATTGCTGCACAACCCGCTGGAAATCGAAGTGGCGCGCCGCAACACCGCCTCCGAGCAGGTGACGCAGCACGTTCATATGGTCGATAAGAAACGTAAGCGCGAGTTGCTCTCCCAGATGATTGGTGAAGGCAACTGGCAGCAGGTGCTGGTGTTTACCCGTACCAAACACGGCGCAAACCACCTGGCTGAGCAGTTGAACAAAGACGGCATTCGCAGCGCTGCGATCCACGGAAACAAAAGTCAGGGTGCGCGTACCCGTGCGCTGGCCGATTTCAAATCTGGCGACATCCGTGTACTGGTGGCAACCGACATTGCCGCCCGTGGTCTGGACATCGAAGAGCTGCCGCATGTGGTGAACTTCGAACTGCCGAACGTGCCGGAAGATTACGTACACCGTATTGGCCGTACCGGCCGTGCGGCGGCCACCGGTGAAGCGCTGTCGCTGGTGTGTGTGGATGAGCTGAAGTTACTGCGTGACATCGAGCGCCTGCTGAAAAAAGAGATCCCGCGTATCGCCCTGCCGGGTTATGAGCCGGATCCTTCTATCAAAGCCGAGCCGATTGTGAACGGTCGTCAGAGCCAGGGTCGCGGTGGACGTGGTCAGGGCGGCGGCGGTCGTGGTCAGCAGCAGCCGCGTCGTAACGACGGTGGTGCACCAAAGTCCGGCGCAAAACCGGCCCGTTCTCAGGACGGTAAGCCTGCGGGAGAAAAACCGCGCCGTCCTCGCCCGCGTAAGCCTGCGGCGAGCGCCTGATAAAAAGCCCTGCCAGCGTGCAGGGCTTTTTGTTTCCGGGGCGAGGGGGAAAAGTTTACCCCTGCGTCGGCCTGAACTGCGCTATCCACGCCTGCCGTTGCTCGCGTGCACGTAGCGCCACGCGGGCAACCGGGTCGGAGTTAAATCCGTGATACGCCCCAGGCCAGATGTTCATTTCGACCTCCACTCCTGCGCGAATCAGGCGCTGCGCATACTCCACATTCTCATCCAGAAACAGATCCAGCGTCCCCACGCCGAGCCAGGTTGGGGGAAGATTTGTCAGGTCTGTCGCACGTGCCGGCGCGGCATACGGGGAAACCTCTTCAGACCCAGGCTCACAACCCAGCAGTGACGCCCAGCCAAAACGGTTGTATTCCCGCGTCCAGACGAATTCACCGGTTACCGGATTTGGATTGTCATCCGTCACCGTGCGGTCATCAAGCATCGGGAACATCAGATTTTGAAAAGCAATGTGCGGGCCATTGCGGTCACGCGCCAGCAGCGCCAGTGAAGCCGCCAGACCGGCACCGGCGCTGTCGCCCATCAGGCCAATATGACCAGGATGGATGCCAAGCGTTTCGGCCTGTTCTGTCATCCACGCCAGTGCGGCGTAACAATCTTCGAGCGATCCTGGAAAGACGGTTTCGGGGGCCAGGCGATAATCAACCGACACGATCACGCAGTCGTGTTGCAGCACGGTAGCGCTGGTGAGAGAAAGTGACTGCTCCGGGCTGCCCAATAGATGGCCGCCACCGTGAATATGCAGAATCCCCATTCTGTTTTTGCCTGGTGTTGCAGGAGCAATAACACAGACCCGAACAGAAGGTGATGTAGTTACAACATACTCATCTATATTTAACCCGGCATCTCTGAACATTTGTACATTTGCCAGCGCCGTCTGCTGTCGCTGTTGACGAAGAGAAACCAGGGCGTCCTGAGTCAGAGGGAGGGGGCTGCTTTCAGCCAGTGCGGGGCGTAATTCAGGGTCGACCAAATGCCATGTGTTCATTCATGTAGCCTTGTCTGTATCGGTAAAGGTCACGGAGCGGGAAATGTCCCGCCCCGTCATTACCTTACAGGGATTCCCCATTGCTGGCGATAACCTGTTTATACCAGTCAAAGCTGCGTTTTTTACTGCGTTTGAGCGTACCGTTACCGTCGTTATCTTTATCGACATAGATAAAGCCGTAGCGTTTCTTCATCTCGCCAGTACCGGCGCTGACGATATCAATCGGCCCCCACCAGGTGTAGCCCATGATGTCGCAGCCATCGTCCACGGCTTCCGCCATCTCGCGGATATGCTGACGACCATAATCGATACGAGCGCTGTCATTGATGACCCCGTTTTCATCCGGCTCATCCACGCCGCCGTAGCCGTTCTCAACGATAAACAGCGGCTTACGGTATCTGTCCGCCAGTTCGTTACACACGATACGGAACCCCTTGGCGTCAATCGGCCAGCCCCAGGCGGTTTTTTCCAGATAGGGGTTGTCCTGGCCGACGGTCCCCCCGGTATCGACGCGAAACTCGCCGCCCGCCTGATGCAGCACGCTGCGGTAGTAGCTAAAGCCAAGGTAATCGGACGGATAGTCGGCAATCAGCGCCAGGTCTTCATCCTCTATCGCCAGCGCAATGTTCTGCTCGCGGAACAGACGCCGCGTCCACGCTGGATATTCTCCGAGCATCATCACGTCGGAGTAGAACAGCGATCGGCGGCGCAGCTGCATGGTCGAGAAGATATCTTCCGGGTTGCAGGTGGCCGGATAAACGGTACTCAGCGACAGCATGCAGCCAATTTTCGCCTCCGGGATAATCTCGTGGCACAGCTTGTTGGCCAGCGCGTTGGCGACAAACTGATGATGGTTCGCCTGATAAAGCTCCTGCGGCGTCGAGCTGGGGTCAACGGCCCCGGTGGCAAACGGCATGCGGTTCATGTTGTTCAGCTCGTTAAAGGTCATCCAGTATTTGACCTTCTCGCGATAACGGGTGAACACCACCTCGCAGTAACGGGTGAAGAACGCCACCAGCTTGCGGTTTTTCCAGCCGCCATACTCCTGATACAGCGCCAGCGGCGTCTCGTAGTGGGAGAGGGTGATTACCGGCTCGATGCCGTATTTAAGCAACTCATCAAACAGGTCGTCGTAGAACTTCAGCCCGGCCTCGTTGGGCGTGGTCTCATCGCCGCGCGGGAAAATACGCGTCCAGGCGATGGAGGTACGAAAGCATGTGAAGCCCATTTCGGCGAACAACGCCACGTCCTCTTTGTAGTGGTGGTAGAAATCCACCGCTTCATGGCTGGCGTAATATTTGTTCGGGTCGATGACCGCATCATGTTTGCCGGACGCAATACCGCCGCGCACCACGTCAGAGATCGACGGCCCTTTGCCGTCAACGTTCCACGCACCTTCTGCCTGGTTGGCGGCAATCGCGCCACCCCATAAGAAATCTTTCGGGAAAACAGACATATCCACTCCTTAATCCGTTAAATCTTCGCCATTAGACGCGATCACTTTTTTGTACCAGTGGTAGCTCTTTTTCAAAGAACGTTTTTGGGTGCCGTTGCCCATGTCATCCTGGTCGACATAGATAAACCCGTAGCGTTTGGAGATTTGCGCGGTGCCCGCGCTCACCACGTCAATCGGGCCCCACCAGGTGTAGCCAAACAGATCTACGCCGTCGGCCAGCGCTTCCTGCATCTGTTCGATGTGCAGGCGCAGATACTCAATGCGGTAGTCATCCTGGATGGAGCCATCGGCGTTGACGGTGTCCACAGCACCCAGCCCGTTTTCGGCAATAAACAGCGGCTTCTGGTAGCGGTCATACAGCTGGTTCAGCGCCAGACGCAGCCCTTTCGGGTCAATCTGCCAGCCCCACTGGCTGGTGGGCAGGTGCGGGTTACGAATGCCCCCGGTAATCAGGTTGCCTTCCGCGCCTTCCAGTTTTTCCGGGTGTGCGCTAACGGTGCTGGACATGTAGTAACTGAACGAGACGAAATCCACCGGGTGCTGGCGCAGGATCTCATCGTCGCCGACGAGTTTTTGCAGCTGGACGCCTTTCTCCGCCAGCATGCGGTCGGTGTAAGCCGGGTAGTAGCCGTGCGCCTGAACATCGCTGAAGAACAGCGACACGCGCTGCATCTCCTCGCAGGCCTGCAAATCATCCGGGTGGCAGGTGTGCGGGTAGAGCATCTGGTAGCTGATCATGCAGCCCACTTTTGAGCCGGGAATGATCGCGTGGCAGGCTTTGGTCGCCAGGGCGCTGGCGACAAACTGGTGGTGCGCACCCTGGTATTTATCCTGCTCCAGGTGCGGGTTATCTTCTTCAATCACCCCGACGCTGACGTACGGATGGTGCTTCACGCAGTTGATCTCGTTGAAGGTCATCCAGTACTTCACTTTTTTGCGATAGCGGGTAAAGCAGGTGGTGGCGAAGCGCACGTAAAAATCCACCACTTTGCGGTTCGGCCAGCCGTCGTAATCGGTCACCAGCGCCAGCGGCATCTCGTAGTGGGAGAGCGACACAATCGGTTCGATGCCGTGTGAAAGCAGGGCGTCAAACACCTCATCGTAGAATTTCAACCCGGCTTCGTTTGGCTCGCTTTCATCCCCGCGCGGGAAAATGCGCGTCCAGGCGATCGACATGCGAAAACACTTAAACCCCATCCCGGCAAACAGCGCGATGTCCTCTTTAAAGTGGTGGTAGAAATCGTTGCCTTTGCGTTTCGGGTAATATTTTGTGCTATTTGGATCCTGTGCTTCGCGCACCTGGGCGTGGGTCATGCCCAGCCATTGGTCGAGCCAGCGTTCTTTAGGGGTGTTGATATCAAAAGTGTAGACGTCGGAAACGGACAGCCCTTTGCCGTCGACGTTCCACGCCCCTTCAAGCTGATTTGCCGCCGTAGCGCCACCCCACAAAAACCCTTCCGGAAATGATGTAGAAAATGTCATGTGTTTACTCCTCATGCCGCTGTTGCGGTCAGTGTCAGAAATTCATCGCGGCTGGCGACGTCGCCATTCGCTTTCGCCGGGCTGATATCGCCGTAACGCTCGCTGTTGGTCACCACCAGGATGACGCTCGGGTCAATGCCCTCGGCCTGGAGTGCGTCGAGATCGAAGGTCACCAGCAGGTCGCCCACTTCAATAAATTGTCCGGCTTCGATATGGCTGGTGAAGTGCCTGCCGCCGAGCTTCACGGTGTCGATGCCGATATGAATCAGGATTTCCGCCCCGGTATCGCTTTGCAGCGCCAGTGCGTGGTGGGTCTCGAAGACCGACTCCACTTTTCCGTTCACCGGCGAGCGTAATTCTCCGCTGGTGGGATAAATCGCCAGCCCTTTGCCAAAAATCTCGTCAGCAAAGACCGGGTCGCTCAGAGTGTTGAGCGCTTTTAACTCACCGCTGACCGGGGCAAACAGTTTCTCTTCGGACTGGGGAGCGGGCACCGGGCTGATGCCCGCGACCACTGGCTGAGTGGCTTCCTCAAAGCCTAGGACAACGGTGATGATGGCGGCTCCAACAAACGAGATGGCGATACTGACCAGCGCCCATAAGAAGGTTGGGCCGACCAGACCCGGAATGCCCGGCAAGCCACTTAAGGCGAAGGCGTAGGTTTTCACCCCCATTGCCATCGCAAAGGCGCCGCCGCAGGCTCCGCCAATTAAGGCCGCCGCAAACGGGCGTTTGTAGCGGATGTTGACCCCGTACATCGCCGGTTCAGTGATCCCCATTGCGGCGCTAAAGCTGGTGGTCAGGGCCAGTGATTTAAGCTTTTTGTCGCGTGCGCGCAGGAAGACGCCGAAGGCGGCACCGGCCTGGCCGAGGTTAGCGATGTAAAAGAGGATTTTGATGGGGTCAAAGCCCATGGTGCTGATGTTGTTGATCATGATGGGCACAATCACGTAGTGCATGCCGGTGATGATAATCAGCGACAAGGTGCCGCCCACCACGATACCCGCCACGATACCCATGTTCTCCACCATCCAGATAATGCCGCCCGAGAGCGCATTACCGGCATAAATTCCCACCGGGCCGATGGCGATAAGGGTGATGGGGGTGACGATCAACAGACACAGCAGCGGCACAAACATGGTTTTCAGCGGGCCGGGCATAAAGCGGTCAACGATGCGCTCGACATAACTCAGTAGCCAGACGGCAAACAGAATGGGAATAACCGTCGAGGCGTAGTTGACGGTTGGCACCGGTAAGCCGATAAAACTGACCGGGCCGCCGGCCTTAAACAACGTCTGGATAGCCGGGTGAAAGAGCACGGCCGTCAGTGCTACCGCCACATAGGGATTGGCACCGAATTTCTTCGCCGCACTAAACGCCAGCGCAAAAGGCAGGAAGTAAAAGATACCGTCACTGACCGCCAGCAGAATCTGGTAAGTCTGGTTGCTGGTGTCCACCCACTTCATGGCCACCAGCAGGGCCAGCAAGCCTTTGAGAATACCCGCACCGGCAATGGCAGGGATGACCGGAGAGAAAATGCTCGACAGACCTTCCAGCACGACCGAGACAGGGTTACGCCGTTTGGTCGGGCGGGCGGCGTTATCAAGATCGGGTAACTGGGCGAGCAGGGCTTTACATAACGGGTCGACGTCGTTACCGATAATGAGCTGGAACTGGTCGCCGGAGATATTGACGCCCATGACGCCATCAAGCGCTTCGAGGGCGGCACGGTCAGCCTTGTCGTTATCTTTGAGCAGAAAACGCAGGCGGGTAATGCAGTGAAACAGCGAGAGTACGTTATCTTTGCCGCCAATCTTGTTGAGGATCTGGCGAGCCGTGTCCTGATAATTCATAAAAATTCCTCCAGACTGAAGTCAAAAGCCGACTTCATCCACAATGACCGGTCTGCACCGGGACCTTGTTTCCTCTGGGGTTTGCCTGATTTAACAGTAACAAGCCTGGATGGAATTGCTGCACGTCTTACTACAGATTATTACTACAGATTAAAAATCTATCTTTCTTGTCGCGTTAAACCTTCCCTGCGTCGGGCTCCGTCCGTTGCACAATATTTTCAATGTGTACCGTCAGGTAGAGCTTTTCCGAATTGCTCATGGGATGATGATAATGCTTACTGACGAATTCATTCATGGCTTCGACACATTTCAGCGTCGCCTGATAGCGGCGTTGAACCAGTTCGAAAAATTCTTCGTCATCATTATTTAACACTACGCCATCAATCACCCGCTGAGCAAAGAACTTAAGATGAGTAATAAAACGCTGGTAATTAAGACTATGCTCATCGAGCGGTAAATTAAAAAAGTATTTAACGATATTTTGTAGCTGATAAATAAGCCGCGTAATTTGCGCGGTTTTTCCCATGGTGTCATTCAGTCCGGCATTCACAATATGCAGAGCGATGCTGCATGCTTCGCTGTCGGGCAGCAGGGTGCCGGTACGCGCCACGATCATTCCCAGCGCCTGGCGGCCAATAGCGTATTCTGTGGTGTAAAAATGACGGACTTCCCACTCCAGCGGATTGGGTAAAACTTCATTGTTTTGTTGACGTTGCATGGCAAAGTGCAAATGGTCGGCGAGAGTAACATACAATCCCTCACTGAGTTTGTGACTCAGCACACTGCGGGCATGGGTAATGATATCGGCAGTAATCTGCAAAATATCCACCGGAACTTCACTGACCAGATCTTTAAAACGAGCCGAAACTTGTGAGTCTTCCAGACGGAATATTTTATCAATGGCGTCGCGGTTGATGCTGGCACCGTTGTGGGTATTAAAGCCCAGCCCACGGCCGGTCAAAATAACCTCCAGGCCATCTTCATCCACTGCGCTGACAACATTATTATTTAATATTTGTTTGACCAGCATCGCCAACTCCTGAAAACAAAAACGGGCAAGACATAAATACAGCTACGGGCGGATTTTGCCCCTCAGTCTGCATTTAGGTTTTGCCCGATAGTCGGTAACAAGCGTAATGCAGTTAAAACCTAGCACCGTGAAAAAAATTATTCAATGAGACAAAAGGACTTAAGTAAATTCGCATGCCAAATTGTGATCGGGTTTGCGAAAACGTGTGGCGTAAATGAAAACACCGCTGATGGACAAACGTTGTCACATTGCGCGGCTGTCGCTACCATACCGGAATGAAAGAGGGAGTTGCGCCAATGATCGACAAACATTCCACCGTGCCAGTCTATTTACAGCTTGAACAATATCTTACCGGGAAAATCGCCGCCGGTTCGCTGAAGCCTGGCGACGTGATCCCCTCCGAGAATGAGCTGTGCCAGCAGTTTGCCATTTCCCGGATGACGGCGCGTAAAGCGGTGGATTATCTGGTGCGTCAGGGCAAGGTGGAGCGTCGCCGCGGGCAGGGGACCTTTGTGGTGCAGTCGGGCAAAAACGTCCGCATCTCATTGCCACTGGACAGGCATCTCTCCTCCAGCGAGGCCACGTTGGGCTTAGATGCGCCGGTGGTGAACCGGTTGATTTGCCTGTATCGCCAACCCGCATCGCCGGAGATTGCTGAAAAGCTGCGGCTTCCTGCGGGCAGCGACGTGTGGTTTATGCAGCGTCTGCGCCTGGTCGGCGACATTCCCTTTGTATTTGAACAATCGTGGATGGTCATGCAGCCTTTTGACGATCTCAGCGAGGCCGATCTCAACCGTTCCAAGTATGCCTACGTCAGCCGCAAAGGCTTCACCGTCGAGCGCTCGGAAAAAGAGATCCGCGCAGAACTGCCCTCGCAAAACGTGCGCGACATGCTGGGCATTAATCGCGATGAACCCGTGCTGCATGCCACCTCCATAGCTTTCCTGCGCGAAGATACCCCCTTTGAGATCTCCGAGATCTACTACAACCAGCAGCACTACCGCTTCACCCTGACCGCCGCTCGTCCCTGATGGCCTGACTGTCCAGATTTGTGATCGCTGCCGCGTTTTACATTTAGTGGGCTAGACAACTATACATTCACCCTGGCTATACTCAGTGCCATGTTCAGCCAGTACCCAAAAGGAAAATAACAATGAGTCGGACGGGTGAGTTTCTTCAGGATTTAGGAAAGGCATTAATGATGCCCATTTCCGTGATCGCAGCAGCGGGGATATTCCTCGGTCTGGCGGCAGCATTGCAAAACCCGGCTATTGTCGGTGAAAGCATTATTCATGCAGAAGTGATGCAGCAGATTATTGGTTTTATTCGCAAAGTGGCAGGGGCGCTGTTCGGTAATCTCCCGCTGCTGTTTGCCATTGCCGCAGCAATAGGGCTTGCGCGCGATGAAAAACCCACGGCGGCGCTGGCGGCGGTCATCGGTTTTATTACTTTTCACGTTGGGGTTAATTACAGTTTACTGGCGCAGGGGCTAACGCCACAAACCACCTCAGTCGCCGCGTTAATTGAGAAAGGCTACAGCCAGACCGACGCCGTAATGTATTCCGCCGAGTTTGCCAGCACCTTAGGCATATTTTCCTATCAGATGAGCGTACTCGGTGGGGTTATTTCCGGCCTTGTCACCGTCATCCTGCATAACCGCTTTTATACGATTAAACTCCCGGCGGCCATCGCCTATTTTGGTGGTCGCCGCTTTGTCCCGATTATTACCGTGATTGTGCTGCCGATTGTCGGCGTGCTGATGTCGCTTATCTGGCCCTATATTGCCAACGCCATTATCCACCTCGGGCAATTTATTGGTGAGTCCGGCCCGTTTGGCACCTTCATTTACGCCTTTACCGAACGCATTCTTATCCCGACCGGTTTACACCACATTCTCAATGAGACCGTGCGCTTTACCCCGGTTGGCGGCATGGTGCACGTGGATAACGAAAGCGTGATTGGCGCGCTCTCCATCTTTAACTATGCGCTTGCTCATCCTGGCGCACTGGCCGATGACGTCGTGCGTGAGGCGACTCGCTTCCTCGCACAGGGGAAAATCCCGGTCATGATGTTTGGCTTACCTGCTGCGGCGCTGGCGATTTACCGCTGCGCAAAGCCGGAACATAAACAACGCGTTAAAGCCCTGATGCTCGCCGGTGCGCTCGCCTCCTTTACCACTGGCATTACCGAGCCGCTGGAGTTCAGCTTCATCTTTGTCTCGCCGCTGCTGTTTTTATTCCACGCGGTGATGTCCGGTCTCTCCTTTGCCAGCGCGCAATTGCTGGAGGTGATGATTGGCAATATTCAGGGCGGGTTTATCGACTTTATGGTCTTCGGTGTACTGGGCGGTACCAAAACCCACTGGTGGTTTGATCTCCTGCTTGGCTGTATTTGGGCACCGGTTTATTACTTCGCCTTCAAATGGATAATTTTACGCACCCACGCCAGAACGCCAGGGCGTGAAGAGGAAGACCACGTTTTGGCTGCGGGCAGCGAAATTATTGAAGGCGACGCAGCAACCGCGCAAATCATTGCTGGCCTCGGCGGGCCGGAGAATATCCAGAACGTCGACTGCTGCTTTACCCGTCTGCGGGTGAAAATTAACGACATGCAAAAAGTCGATGAGAAACAGCTTAAGCAAAGTGGGGCGAGTGGGTTTGTCCGCGCCACACAAAACGATATTCAGGTTATTTACGGTCCGCAGGTCGAAAGCATTGCCAGCGCCGTAAAACAACACTTACTTGTTCAACAGACGCAATAAGAGAACAGATGATATGAAAACATTTAATATTGTATTAGTCGGTGGCGGTTCCACATGGACTCCAGGTTTATTAAAAGCCCTCTGCAAACTCAAATCGCGTCTGCCGTTAAAAAAACTGGTGATGTTCGATGTGAATGAAGAACGCCAGGCGGTGATCGGTGAATATGCCAAAGTGCTTTTCCGCGAAGAGTATCCTGAGCTGGAATTTGTTTATACCGGTGATAAAGAGGTCGCTTTTACTGATATGGATTTCATCTTCTGCCAGATGCGTACCGGCGGCTACGCCATGCGCGAGAAAGATGAAAAAATCCCATTAAGTTTGGGTGTTATCGGCCAGGAAACCTGTGGTGCGGGCGGATTTGCCTACGGCATGCGTTCTATTCGCGACATGATTGAATTAGTGCAGGACGTGCGTGCTCGTTCACCCCGCGCCTGGATCCTGAACTACACCAACCCGGCGGCGATTGTGGCCGATGCGCTGAACAAACGTTTCCCGGACGATGACCGCATTCTGAATATCTGCGATCAGCCGGTTAATCTGCTGCGCTCCTACGGGCGTCTGCTAAGCCGTGACCCGGCGACCTTCGATCCGGTCTACTTTGGCCTTAACCACTTCGGCTGGTTCACGCATCTGTATGACGAGAACGGCCATGATTTAGCGCCGGAGCTGAAAGCCTATATTGCGAAGAATGGTTTTATCCCGGCGGATGCCGAGCAGCGCGACCAGTCCTGGCTGGATACTTACGCGGCCGTGGCAGATATGCTGCACGATTTCCCGGACTACCTGCCCAACACCTACCTGCAATATTATCTCTACCCGGAGTACAAGTTCTCCAGACTGGACCCGAACTATACCCGCGCCAATGAAGTGATTAATGGCCGTGAAAAGCGGGTGTTTGATGAGTGCCGCACCGCGGTGGCAGAAGGGACGACCCGCAACGTACATGTGGTGCATAACGATGCTCACGGCGACATGATTGTGGAACTGGCGGAGGCTATCGCCTTCAACCTGAAGAAGAAATTTATCGTCATGGTGCCCAACAACGGGCTGGTGGAAAACCTCGACGACGACGTGATGGTGGAGTTGACGGCAGAAATCGGCAGTAATGGTCCACGTCCTTACGGCGTGGGGAAAATACCGACTTTCTACAAAGGGATGATCGAACAGCAGTTTGCCTACGAGCGCCTGACGGTGGAGGCCTGGTTTGAAGGTTCTTACACCAAAGCCCTGCAGGCGCTGACGCTGAATCGCACCATTATTGATGCGAAGAAAGCGCGCAAGGTGCTGGATGCGCTGATTGAGGCGAATAAGGATTACTGGCCGGAACTCAAATAGCGTGGAAGGAGCCTGCGGGCTCCTTTTTTACGAGCGTCCTTCCATAACCGGAAAAAGCATTACCCCTGAAACGCGAAAAAATGCCACAATAGTGGCTGTTTATACAGTATTTCAGGTTTGCCGATGGCCCTCACCGCTGCGCTAAGAGCGCAAATTGCCGCCTGGTATAAGGCGTTGCAACAACAGATTCCGGATTTTATCCCTCGCGCACCGCAGCGGCAGATGATTGCTGATGTGGCGAAAACGCTCGCCGGGGATGAAGGTCGGCATCTGGCGATCGAAGCGCCGACAGGCGTCGGGAAAACGCTCTCCTACCTGATTCCCGGCATTGCCATTGCGCGTGAAGAGCAAAAAACGCTGGTGGTCAGTACCGCCAATGTCGCTTTGCAGGATCAAATCTTCAGCAAAGATTTGCCGCTGCTGCGCAAAATTATCCCGGATCTGCGTTTTACCGCGGCGTTTGGTCGTGGCCGCTACGTCTGCCCGCGCAATTTGACGGCGCTGTCGAGCACCGATCCCACGCAGCAGGATCTGCTGGCTTTTCTGGAAGACGAGTTAACGCCGAATAACCAGGAAGAGCAGAAGCTTTGTGCAACGCTGAAGGGATCGCTGGACAGCTATAAATGGGATGGTCTGCGTGACCATGCCGATCAGGCCATCAGTGACGATCTCTGGCGACGACTGAGCACCGATAAGGCCAGCTGCCTGAACCGCAACTGCCATTACTATCGCGAATGCCCGTTCTTTGTTGCGCGTCGTGAAATTCAGGAAGCAGAAGTAGTGGTGGCAAACCACGCGCTGGTGATGGCGGCGCTGGAAAGTGAAGCCGTGCTGCCAGAGCCGAAAAATTTGCTGCTGGTGCTGGATGAAGGTCATCATCTGCCCGACGTGGCCCGCGACGCCCTCGAGATGAGTGCGGAAATCACTGCCCCCTGGTTTCGCCTGCAGCTCGATCTGTTCAGCAAGTTAGTGGCCACCTGCCTTGAGCAGTTCCGCCCAAAAACCACGCCGCCGCTGGCAAATCCCGAACGCTTTAATGCGCACAACGAAGAGCTGTACGAGCTTATTGCCTCCCTGAACAACATTCTGAATCTCTACCTACCTGCGGGCCAGGAAGCGGAACATCGTTTTACGATGGGCGAACTCCCGGAAGAAGTGCTGGTGATTTGCCAGCGGCTGGCAAAGCTGACCGAGATGTTACGCGGGCTGGCAGAACTGTTTCTCAACGATTTGAGCGAGAAAACCGGTACCCATGACATCGTGCGTCTGCACCGTGTGCTGCTGCAGATGAACCGGGCGCTCAGCATGTTTGAGTCACAAAGCAAACTCTGGCGGCTGGCATCCATGGCGCAGGCGTCGGGGGCGCCAGTTTCCAAATGGGCGACGCGGGAAGTGCGTGACGGGCAGATTCATCTCTTCTTCCACTGTGTGGGGATCCGCGTCAGCGATCAGCTGGAAAAGCTGCTGTGGCGCAGCGTGCCCCACATTGTGGTCACCTCGGCAACCCTGCGTTCGTTGAACAGTTTTTCTCGTTTGCAGGAGATGAGCGGCCTGAAAGTGAAAGCCGGCGATCGCTTTGTGGCGCTGGACTCACCGTTCAATCACGTCGAGCAGGGCAAAATCGTTATCCCCCAGATGCGTCATGCTCCATTAATGGAAAATGAGGCGGAGCACCTCGCTGAAATGGCGGCGTACTTCCGCGAGCAGGTGGAGAGCAAGGCGCACCCCGGCATGCTGGTGCTGTTTGCCAGCCAGAGGGCGATGCAGCTCTTTCTGACCTTTGTCACCGACTTGCGCCTGCTCCTGCTGGTGCAGGGCGATCAGCCGCGCTACCGGCTGGTGGAGCTTCACCGAAAACGTATCGACAACGGTGAGCGCAGCGTGCTGGTCGGGTTGCAGTCCTTCGCTGAAGGGCTGGATCTGAAAGGTGACTACCTGACCCAGGTACATATCCACAAAATTGCCTTCCCGCCCATCGACAGCCCGGTGGTGATCACCGAAGGCGAATGGTTGAAAAGCCTCAATCGCTATCCCTTCGAAGTGCAAAGCCTACCGAGTGCGTCGTTTACGCTGATTCAGCAGGTCGGGCGCTTGATCCGCAGCCATAGCTGCCACGGTGAAGTTGTTATTTACGACAATCGCTTACTAAGTAAAAGTTACGGTAAACGTCTGCTCGACGCGCTGCCGGTTTTTCCTATTTCACAACCTGATGTACCAGACGTTATAGTGAAGAAACCGAAGCAAAGCCGCCGTAAGCGCCGCTGAAAATGTGAGTCAGTGAGGAGTGTTGATGGATTACCGCAAAATCATTAAAGAGATTGGCCGGGGGAAGAATCACGCCCGCGATCTGGATTTTGACACCGCCCGTGGATTGTATTCCCGCATGTTAAATGGTGATGTGCCGGATCTTGAGTTGGGCGGCATTCTGCTGGCCCTGCGTATTAAAGGTGAAGGCGAAGCAGAGATGCTCGGCTTCTATGAGGCGATGCAGCAGCAGACCATTCGCCTGACGCCACCGGTCACAAAACCGATGCCGATTGTCATTCCTACTTACAACGGCGCGCGTAAACAGGCCAACCTGACGCCGCTGCTGGCCATTTTACTCAACAAACTCGGTTTCCCGGTGGTGGTGCACGGGGTGAGCGTTGACCCGACCCGCGTGGTCAGCGAAACCATTTTTGCCATGCTGGGTATTGAAGCTACCCTCCACGCGGGCCAGGCGCAGGCGAAGCTCGACGGACACCAGCCGGTATTTATGCCGGTGAGTGCCCTCTGCCCGCCTCTGGAAAAACAGCTCTCGCTGCGCTGGGTGATGGGGGTACGCAACAGTGCCCATACCCTGGCGAAACTGGCGACCCCTTTTGAGAAAGATGCCGCACTGCGCCTGTCCAGCGTTTCCCACCCGGAGTACGTTGCGCGCGTCGGCAAGTTTTTTGCCGATATTGGCGGTCGTGGCCTGCTGATGCATGGCACAGAAGGCGAGGTGTATGCCAATCCGCAGCGTTGCCCGCAGATCAACCTGATTGATGCGCAGGGCACACGGGTGTTGTTTGAACGTCAGGATGAGCCGGCCGATGCCGTGCTGCCGGCAGCAAAAGATCCCGAAACCACGGCGCGCTGGATTGAACGCTGCCTGGCGGGAAGTGAGCCAGTGCCGGAATCGCTGAAAATCCAGATGGCGTGCTGTCTGGTGGCGACCGGGGAGTGCGAGTCTCTCGACGATGGACTGGCGCGCGTCGCGCAGAGTTTCTGAAAAGCAGGCAAAAAAAAGCCCGTCTCATCACTGGACGGGCCAAAAAAGGGTAATAACAACAGGGTCAATGAGGGTGGAGCATCCGTCAGAGGGTTAATCTACGGGGTAAAAATTCGTTTCGGTTATTTATAGATAACCGCAGTGCCGCTCATTTTGTTGCTGTTGTTGGCGGAGGTAATGCTGTAACCCGATGCGCCAGCAGCAGCGGCTTTCTCAGCCAGTTTTGCTTCCAGACCGTCCAGCGTTGTTGCGCCTTCAGCAGAAACCACACCGATTTTATTCATGCTCTCAGCCTGAGCCGGGGTAACAGGCTGTGCCGCGAAGGCACCGAAGGACAGAGTGGTAAGGGCAATAGCAGCAACAGCATATTTGATGGTTTTCATAGTTAATCTCTCGCAGGTTATTCTGTTAAGGAGACGATGTTCCGTCGATGTGATAAGTATCACGGTTTTTTTCGAGCGAGAAAATCTAAGAGAATTGACGACCTTGTTTAAAAAAATTGAACGACTGGTAAGTCAATGAAATTAATGTGATTTATTCATGAAGATTATGTATTTTGCCGTTGCGCTGGATGGGGCGGAAATTTTGGGCACAGATTGCTACTTTTTATTGCCATAAGTGTGCGCAAAAGCGAAACCGCTTGCGCTGCCTTTTAAGGTAAAGAACAGTCAACGAAGCTGGCTGTCTTTCGATCCCCTGCGATTATATCCTGCATGTGTAGAGTTATGTAAATCTTTCTGCTGCTGACATTGCAAACAGTAACGCACCCCTTTTATCGCCTGACGGCGTGCCTCGGGAATGGGTTCGCCACACTCTGCACACTCTGTCAGACTTTCCCCTTTTGGCAGGTCGTGACGTGCACGCGCGACCGCATCTTCAATAGTACTGTCTATCTGATCCTGCACCGCACCGTCGTTTGCCCAACCGGAAGCCATCGTGTTCACCTTGATATTGACTATTCATTAGATGAATGTTTGTGCAAATTTTCGCCATTTCAAGCGTTGAACATAAAAAAGCCCGCACTGGCGGCGGGCAGAGCAGGCCTGACGCTGAACTACCGGTCATCGGGGCGGCGCATATCAAAACGCTGCGCATCGGTAACGGTGTAGTAGGCCGTTGGGCCACCGGCACGCAGTACCGGTTGCGCTTTTGCCGTCTGATAAATACCGTTTTCCAGCAGGGATTCATCAATATGAATGGCGACCACCTCACCTAACACTAACCAGCTGTTCAGCGGGTCACCCTGTGCGGAAGTCAGCTGGATACACTGGGACAAGCGGCACTCAAAATGCACCGGGCTTTCAGCTACACGTGGAGCCTTTATGATGCGGCTGGTCAGTGGCGTCACGCCGCCAAAGGCAAATTCGTCTTCACCGTGCGCCAGCGACGCCGAGGTTTCGTTCATCCGCTCAGCAAGCGCACGGGTGGTCAGGTTCCAGACAAATTCTTTCGTCTCAACAATATTGCGCACGCTGTCTTTCCAGCCGCTGCTGGCAAAGCCGATAATGGGTGGGCGATAATTAAAGCAGTTGAAGAAGCTGTAGGGTGCGAGATTCTGCTGACCGCTGCCGTTTAAGGATGAAATCCAGCCTATCGGGCGAGGACCAATAATGGCATTCAGCGGGTCGTGGGGCAGGCCGTGCCCCAGCGAAGGTTCGTAAAAATACATAATGCGTCCTGGGATTGAAGAGTTTCTTTAACCTCACTTATTTACCCTGCCGCCGTCAACGGGTATCTTACGCCGCTGCCAACAGGAGAATGCCATGAATGCCCAGAAGCCGGGGTTGCACCCACGCAACCGCCACCACAGCCGCTATGACCTTGATGCCCTTTGCGAGAAGACCCCGTCATTACGCGAATTTATTACCACCAACCCGGCGGGCGAGCCCACGGTAAACTTTGCCGATCCGCAGGCGGTAAAAACGCTGAATAAGGCGCTGCTGGCCCATTTTTATGGCGTAACCGAATGGGATATTCCTGCGGGCTTTCTTTGCCCACCTGTTCCGGGGCGTGCGGATTATGTTCACCATCTGGCCGACCTGCTGGCAGAAAGCAATGAAGGCGTCGTACCCACACAGGCCAGCGTGCTGGATGTCGGTACCGGTGCGAACTGCATTTATCCGCTGATTGGCGTCCATGAATACGGCTGGCGCTTTACCGGCAGCGAAGTGAATCAGGAAGCCCTGACCAGCGCGCTGGCGATTGTGAATGCCAACCCAGGGCTGACCCGATCTATTCGCTTGCGTCGCCAGAAAGATGCGGCGCTGATTTTGCCGGGCATCATTCATAAAAATGAAAATTTTGATGCCATTTTGTGTAATCCGCCATTCCACAGCAGTGCGGAAGCGGCTGCAGAGGGTGGCGAGCGCAAACGTCACAATCTGGGACTGAGCAAAGACAGCGAAGCCAACTTCGGTGGTCAGAAGCAGGAGCTGTGGTGTGAGGGCGGTGAGGTGGCATTCATCAGCAAAATGATTGATGAGAGCAAGCAGTTTGCCCGTCAGGTGCTGTGGTTTAGCTCGCTGGTGTCCCGTGGTGACAACCTGCCGCTGCTGTACCGTGCTTTAACGCAAGCCGGTGCCGTCAAAGTGGTCAAAAAGGAGATGGCGCAAGGCCAAAAACAGAGCCGCTTTATCGCCTGGACCTTTATGGATGACGCCCAGCGCAGACGCTGGGCGCAAACTCAGTTCAAAAAATAGGTTTACAGGGTTGGCTCAACGGGCGGCTGCGGTAACGTCACCGCCTGTGGCTGGCTAACCGGTGCAGGCAGTACCTGATAGGTTTGCACCGGTGGGCGGACATCCGCCAGATCAAAGTGCTTTTTCACCATGCTGTCGAGGGCAAAACGCACTGACCACTGCTTGAGCGGCAGCGTGGTGAAGGTGACGCGAATGGTAAACGCGGTGTTGGTCAGCCCGACGATACCCGCAAATGACGGCTCGCCAATCACCAGACTGCGAATGTCTTCCATCTCCATCAACTCCGCCACCGCATCCGCCAGCGCTTTCTTCGCTTTGTCCGCATCTTCATGACGATCCACATCGTAATTCGCCACGACCGACCCGATTCCGCGCACAAAGTTGGCAAAGGTCGTGATCGAGGACCAGGGAATGATGTGATACGCCCCGGTGTCCTGGCGCACCCCCACTGAACGTATCGACATACGCTCCACCGTCCCGGTTAGCGGGCCGATTGTCACCAGGTCGCCGGTGTTCATACCGTTTTCAAACTGGATGAAAATACCGGTGATAATATCTTTGACCAGGGTTTGCGAACCAAAGGAAATCGCCAGCCCCAGTGCCCCGGCACCCGCCAGCAATGGCGCGATGTTAACGCCAATTTCCGACAGCACAATCATGATGGTTATCGTACTGATGATCACCGCCAGGGCGTTACGAAACAGGGTCAGCAGCGTGCGGGTACGGGCGCTGGGCAACGCCCGACCGTGAATATCCAGCGCCAGTCGGTTCTCAATGATGCTTGCCAGCAGCGTCCAGCCGACCGCTGAGAAAAACAGGATCAGGGCAATGCGAATCAGAATATCGACCGCTTTTTCCCCCGCGCCGTAGGTCAGCCAGTACCAGAAATCAAACAATCCCCAGGCGTTGAGCAACAGCAATACCGTGGCGCAGACCACCAGTATTCTCGCCACTTTCAAAGAGGTGGAAAGCCAGCCGTTAAGCCGTTTTTGCAGTTCCGGGTAGTTGCGCTGCGTTTCGGGTGACAGGGTAATCGTCTTGTTGATCCAGCGTGACAGCATGCCGGACAGGAACGCGGCGATGCTCAGGATCGCCAGGCTGCTTACCGACGCGCCCATCATAAATTTCAGGCTGTTGCCGGGATCAAACAGCGAGAAGAAGAACAGCACAATGAAGTAGGCGCTGGCGAGCCAGTGCCACACCAGGGCGAACGCGCGAATAAACAGGCTAAAGAAGGCCAGTGAACGGTCGGCGAGGGTGTGCAGGTTTTGCTGAATAACCGTTTTGTTGTGGAAGATGAGGTACAGCGCCCAGACGGTAATGCACAGCATGATAGCGACGTTAGCCAGTGCCCCGACCTGCACGTTGACCTGATTGGAGATGATAGGCACGGCGACCAGCAGTCCGTAGCCAATCAGGCTGCTGAGAGCACTCAGGCGCATGTGCCAGTAGCGGGCGGTCTCGTCGGCAATCCGAAACGGTCGCAGGTCAGGAATACGCGGGCAAAATACCAGTCTGAGAATAGCTTTAAAGAACTCGATAAGCGCAAAGGCGTTAAGGAATAAGCTCTGCTGAAAGGCGATGGTGCGGTTACCGTTGTTAAGATTGGCGCTGAGCAACTGCCCGACAAAAAGCGTCAGTGCCAGTAGTAGCATATCGATAATAAATGCACCGATGATCATCGACGGTAGTTGCAGCCAGTTGCTGCGGTCACGGTTTTTATGCCGTCCCCAGTGACCCATTTTACGATACAGCGGCATCACGCTAAAACGCACCAGGAGCCAGAAGGCGAACACCAGCGCGGCCAGCAGCAGAAAATACGTCGCGGCGCTGGAGAAGGTTTGCGGATTGAAAGCCTTGTGCGGTGAGCCGGTGATATTGCGATACAGCTGGGCGAAGCGTGAAGAGAAGGCCTCGCCGTAGTAGCCGCTGACCTCCGTGACCTTCTCCAGCACGGTTTTCTGCTCGGCAATGGCCGGAGGCGTTATCACTGGCACCGGTTCCTGTGGCGGCGTGGTGGCGACTTTACGCAGCTGGTCTATCAGCTCCTGTCGGGACTGCTCGTTGTCCAGTACGTCTGCCAGAGCCGCATAGGCCGCTTTTTTTTGCTCGACGTCCGGTTCAGGCGCGGCGGCGGGTGTGGATGAACTCGCTGTGCCCGTGGTGACACCGGGAATAGCAACGGCCTGTACCGGCGCGCAAAAGAGAGTCACAAGCAGCAGCAGGATCCACGGCACGGCTTCCTCCGATGAAAAACAGTAGCAAAATGATAAGTATAGATGGCAAGCCGGGGCGGGGAGGAATTGGGAACATTCTGGCGTAAAAAAGCCGGGCGAACCCGGCTTAATCTGTACTTTTTGACGCGCGAAAAATCAGGAGACGTGCTGCAGGAACTCCTGCAGACGCGGGCTCGGCGGATTCTCGATCAGTGTCTGCGGGTTACCGTCTTCAGCAATGCGACCTTTATCAATAAAGATCAGGCGTGAAGCCACTTTCTCAGCAAAGCCGATTTCGTGGGTAACGATGACCATGGTCATCCCTTCTTCGGCCAGATCCTGCATGACTTTCAGCACTTCGTGGCGCAGCTCCGGGTCAAGCGCGGAGGTTGGCTCATCAAACAGCATCATTTTGGGTTTGACCGCCAGCGCGCGGGCAATCGCCACACGCTGCTGCTGGCCACCCGAAAGTTCAGACGGGTAATGATGTCCGCGTTCAGCAAGACCGACTTTTGCCAGCAGCTCTTTTGCCAGCTTTTCAGCATCGGCTTTCTTCGCACCACGCACGCGCAATGGGCCAAACATCACGTTTTCCAGTGCGGTCAGGTGCGGGAACAGATAAAACTGCTGGAACACCATGCCGGCTTCCTGGCGGATAAGGCGGTCATCTACCTTCGGGTCATTGACCTTAAGGCCGTCAACAATCAAATCACCACTGGTGATGTCTTCGAGTTTGTTGATGCAGCGCAGAAGGGTGGATTTACCGGAGCCGGACGGCCCGATAATCACGACGACTTCGCCCTGGGTGATGTTGAGGTCAATATTGTGCAGCACCTGGGTTTGCCCAAAGTGCTTGGAAACATTCTTAAATTCAATCACAGGATTTTCATCCTTCTTTCAAGGCGGCGCAGAACAAAGCTCAGAACCAGCGTAATGATCAGATAAACAACGGCAACGGCGCTCCAGATTTCCAGCGCGCGGAAGTTACCTGCGATGATCTCCTGGCCCTGACGGGTCAGTTCAGCCACGCCAATAACAATAAACAGCGAGGTATCTTTGATGCTGATGATCCACTGGTTACCCAGCGGCGGCAGCATACGGCGCAATGCCAGCGGCAGGATCACGTGGCGAATAGTTTCGCCCCGGGATAAGCCCAGCGCCAGGCCCGCTTCGCGAAAGCCTTTGTGAATCGACAGAACCGCGCCACGGGTAATTTCCGCGATATAGGCGCCCGAGTTGATCATGATGGTGACCACTGCGGCGCTAAAGGGGTCGATACGTAAATCGTTGAAGGCCATTGGCAGGGCGAAGTAAATAAACATCACCTGAACAACGATGGGGGTACCGCGGATAACTTCGATGAAAACGAGCGCGATGTGGTTGGCAATCCAACCGCCGAAGGTACGTGCAAAACCTGCCGCTAAGCCAATAATCAGGCCGCCAATTAAGCCAAGGACCGAGATCCAAAGCGTCATTTTGGCACCTTCAATCAGAAGCGGAATGGCGGGCCAGATGGCACTCCAGTCAAACTGCATGATGAATTCCTGTAACTGTAAACCGTGGTGGGGATAAACAAACACCCATAGTGCCGGAAACCCGGCCTACGGGTGAGCAATCTGCCCGGTAAGCATAGCGTCACCGGGCAAAAAAACAGCGAATCAGACGGTCTTATTTAGGTTCAGTACCGAACCATTTTTTATAGATTTCGTTGTAAGTGCCGTTCTCACGCAGCGTTTTCAGCGCGCCGTTCACTTTATTACGCAGTTCATCGCTACCTTTCGGGAAGGCGATACCGTACTGCTGCGCTTCCAGAGAGTCGCCAACCGCTTTGTACTGGCCTTTACCGGCGGTTTTGATGAAGTAAAGAATGTTCGGGGTGTCATGCAGAACGGCGTCAGCACGGTTAGTGCCCAGTTCCATGTACGCGTTATCGATGTTCGGGAACTGACGCAGGTCTTTGGTTTTGATGTTGGCTTTCGCGTAATCAACAGAACCGGTGCCGCTCTTCACAGCCACAACTTTACCGTCGAGGTCTTTGACGCTTTTCACGTCGTTGTTGTTGGCTTTCACCATCACCAGCAGACCGCTTTTGTAGTAGCCATCAGAGAAGTCGATCGCTTTTTTGCGTTCGTCAGTGATGGTGATACCCGCCAGCGCCAGGTCAACGTTTTTAGTTTGCAGTGCAGGGATGATGCCGCTGAAGTCCATTGGCTTCAGGTCATAATCCAGCTTCAGTTCTTTAGCAACGGCGGCCCACAGGTCAACGTCGAAACCGACGTATTTGTCGCCTTGTTTGAATTCGAAAGGAACGAATGCGGTGTCAGTCGCGACAACTAATTTTTCTGCGGCCTGGGAAGAAACAGCGAAAGCAAGAGCGAGTGTAGCCAGGGAAAGTTTGAATACAGACTTCATAGTTTTTCCTTTTATATCCACGGGGCAATCCCCTGCGAGAACGTACGCAGTATGAAAAAATCGTGCCAGGTTTACAACCTGTTGTTTTGTAAAGAGGCGAGATTCAAATGCTGCACTAAAAGCGGTGCGCTAAACAAGTATTGCACCACTTTGGGGCTTTATCCTGGTGCATTTGCCTTTATTGCACATAATTAGCGCTATTTAGCGCGAATAATCAGCATTTAACAATCGTTAGTTAACAATTTTGTGACGTGATTATAACAGAATGTGAGGGTATGAAGCGGGGAAGAAAAATATGATGCACTGATATGGTGCAAACCCCTTTATGCTGTGCATAAAGGGGTCATTGCGACGACTTATGGATTATTCGATATTGGATTCAATGAACCACAGGAATTGATCCAGATCGCGTGAAGCCGCGGTGAAGATATCAGCGGTATCTTCGTCTTTGGCTTCAGAGATGGCTTTACGCACGTCGTTAGCGACGATGGCATAGCGATCGGCCAGTTCTTTCAGATGATCCTGAACGGTGTGGATATCCAGCGGATAGCTTTTCAGCGGGGTTTTGCTGTTAATGACCTGCGTGGTGCCCAGTGCCACACCGCCTAACTGTACTGCACGCTCAGCCATGGTATCCAGATGATCAACCAGTGAGGTGCGGAACCCGTCCAGCATTTCATGAACGGCAATAAAGTTCGCGCCACGCATGTTCCAGTGGGCCTGTTTTGTAATCAGTGACAGGTCAATGAACTGGACCACCTGGCGATTCAGCAGCTCAATGGTCGCCTTTTTATCGCTGTCCGATACATCGTTGCGGGTATAAAGCAGATTAGACGCTTTCGTTTTAACCAGTTTAGCGGTACTCATAATCTCATATCCTCTTGATGTTTGTGTCCCAGGTAATGCCTGGAACTAAGTATAGCACCAGAATGTTAAGTGATAATTTGAATATACCTATCGGTTCGATAGTGAGCCTGATCCGTAAAAGAACCGTACGCGAAAGAATAATTATTATCAATACGAAAGGTAAGTCCGAATTTATCAGGATAATAAAACAGACTGTAACGATTTATATTCTTGTGTGTTGATGAAGGCTATTTTATGGCAGATGTATGGCGAATGTTGATGTGCATTGCTATTCAGCATGGTCACGACAACCATGCTGAATAATAATTATTAGCCAATATCAACTTTCTTAATTTCGGTTTCTTTACGCAGGGTGAGGGTGGAGCCGATGGAAGCGATCACAATGCACATTAATGCCATAATTTGTTGAAAATTAAGTGTTTCACCAAGAAACACCATCCCCGACATCGCCGCCAGTGCGGGCTCCATGCTCATCAGTGTACCGAATGTGCGCGTCGGGATACGGGTCAACGCGATCATTTCCAGTGAATAAGGCAGCGCGGTGGACAATATGGCAACCGCAATGCCCAGGGGCAGAATAGACCAGTGCCATAATAACTCTCCGGCCTGGAAAGTTCCTAAAGGTACAAAAACAATCGCGGCAATTAATGAACCGAGCGCCACCGTGGCCGGGCCATGTTCTTCACCTGCTTTCTGGCCGGTAATAATATAAACCGCCCAGCAGGCCCCTGCGCCTAATGCATAGGCCGCACCGGTTAAATCCACATGGGAAACATTGTCACCCAACGGTAATAAATACCAGAGTCCGACCACCGCCAGAATAACCCACAGAAAATCAATGGCGCGGCGCGAACCAAAAAGGGCCACGGAGAGGGGGCCGACAAACTCCAGCGCCACCGCAATCCCCAGCGGAACCGTCTGGATGGAGAGATAGAACATATAGTTCATTGCGCCCAGCGACAGTCCATACAACACCAGGGGCAGACGTTGTTCTCGGGTAAACCGTAGTCGCCAGGGTTTGAAAATCACTACCAGAATAACGGTGCCGAGTGCAATACGCAGCGCAGTGACGCCAGGTGCGCCTACCAGTGGAAACAATGATTTCGCTAATGAAGCCCCGCCCTGAATAGAGCACATCGCCACCAGCAGTATGAGTACCGGCAGCCATACCGGCATTTTACGAGACACCCCAGGCATCCTTTCTCCCGTCAATTTATGTCAATAGAAGTAAAAGAGTGAGTCTACTTGAAATAGACCCGGCTGGTTGAGGCTTTGTTGAAAATCAGCGGCCAAATCCAGGTAGAATAAGCAGCATATGATGGTTAATTAACCTGTCCGATTAGGATTAATCTGGATGAACATGCCAGTATGTAACCTTCATAATGGCACGTTATGTGGCAAAACGACTGTTTAATGAAAGAGTTAGTCAGTGCGAGAAACGTTCTGTTACACGAAAGGGCGTTTTAGACATCGTTTAGCCCAAAGAGTTTCTTAACAATTTTTGATATATTTAAAACTTAGGATTTACTTGAAGCACATTTGAGGTGGTTATGAAAAAAATTGCATGTCTTTCAGCTCTGGCCGCAGTTCTGGCCGTTTCCGTAGGTACTGCTTCCGCTGCAACATCTACCGTTACCGGTGGTTATGCGCAGAGCGACGCGCAGGGCGTACAGAACAAAATGAACGGTTTCAACCTGAAGTACCGTTACGAAGAAGACAACAGCCCGCTGGGTGTGATTGGCTCCTTCACTTACACTGAAAAAGATCGTTTCGAAAACGATAACTACAACAAAGGCCAGTACTACGGCATCACCGCAGGTCCGGCTTACCGTCTGAACGACTGGGCAAGCATCTACGGTGTTGTGGGTGTGGGCTACGGTAAATTCCAGCAGTCTGAAGATGGCGTGAAAACCGCAAGCAACAGCGACTACGGTTTCTCCTACGGTGCAGGTCTGCAGTTCAACCCGATGGAAAACGTTGCTCTGGACTTCTCCTACGAGCAGTCTCGCATTCGTAGCGTTGACGTTGGCACCTGGATCGCAGGCGTCGGCTACCGTTTCTAATTCGGTAACGCATAAAAAAATCCGCCTTGATGGCGGATTTTTTTTATCTGCAATACGCTCCGAACTTAGCGGTTACGCGGTTCGAAAATATCTGTCGCCAGCTTGCTGTAGTCAATTTTCTGTAACTTAAAGTTGGTAACGTAGACTGGCCCGGCTTTTTGCTCGGACATAAACGGGTACGAATTTTTAATCTCTTTGGCGGTAATCCCCGTCCACTGCGAGAAGAAGCTCAGGAAATCATTGGCTGAGCGGCGCGCTTTAATCACCCGATGGGTTTTATCATCACTCGACACAACCATGAAGGGCACCTGGAAGTTCTGCTGGAACTTGTCATCATGCGCCAGGTATTGCACCTCTTTACCACGCTCTCTGAACGTCAGCCCATGATCGGAGAAATACGCAATCGAAAAACTCTCGCCGCTACTGTTCAACTGTGAATAAAGTTTGCCGAGTAGATCGTCGGTGGCGGTGATCGAGTACAGGTAGCAGGAGGTCTCTTTCGACTGCACAAACTCATTGTACTTGTCACCGGAGCGCTCGCAGGTTGACGGGTGTGAGCCCATCAAATGCAGGACGATGAGCTGCGTTTGAGTGCGGCGGGTGGAGAGCACCTGCGACGTCATTTTCAGCAGGTCTTCATCTTTGGTGTTTTTATCGGCCTCAAAATCACCGCTTTTCAGGAACTGCACTTCATCCGCACGTTTGGCGATACTGGCAATCGCCGTATCATACTCGCCAATCTGCCCCTGATTAGAGAACCACCAGGTCTGGAACCCGGCGCGGTTCGCAAGGGTCACAAAGTTATTCTGATACTCTGGCTTGTCGTTCACCACGCGGTTGAGGGTCAGCCCCAGCGATTTTTGCGTAGAGCCGCTGGCCGAAATGTAATCCATAAAGAAAGTGCCATTGGCCTGGTTGGCGAACGGGGTGTTATTCCAGTGACCGCCGAACGCACCCATCGCATCACGGCGTACGCTCTCGCCAATCACCACCACATAGGTGTGATACTTCGGTTTCACCGCCACCACGTTCCAGGAATCTTTCATATTGGCAAGCTGAGCCATACTGGCCTGCTCGTCGATGACGCCCTGGTTGTTCACCACCACGTCGCGCACAAAACGCAGCACCGGGATTCCGGTATCACGCAGGTGTACGTCATAGCCACGGAAATAGTTTTGTACCGGGCCGACAAAATAGCAGGCAACGCAGAATACTGCCGCGAGGGTATCCCATTTGATCCAGGCCACTTTGCCTTCCACCTTGCGGCGGATTGACACCACACCCAGCGCGAAAATGGCGAAGCCAATGGCATAGTGATACCACGGGAAAATCTTCAGGATTTCCGTCGACTCTTCCATGTTGGTGGAGTGCAGCGCCAACAGGGTATTAAAGTTCGGTGCGCCGTAGGCCTGACCAAACGGATAGTAAGAGGCCGCAACCAGCGAGAAGATCCCGATCAGCACTTTTTGCGTGCGCGGGGCATGACGCCACATCACCCACATAAAGCAGGTCAGCACGACAGCGTACAGCAAGCTGAATTCGTAGCCGAGAGCGTGATTAATCAGGATAGATTGTAAAAAGTAGAAGCCTGTCCATGGGCTTAACGCTTGCCCACGGGAGACAAGAGGTTCTTTGATTATTAGGCTCATAGTCACTATCACGAAAACGCCATGTGAACACCCTGGCGTAAGGGTCAATACCTGCCGGACAGTGCGTGGAGAGGGGAGTGGTCCACTTCTGCGAGCCGCAATTTGTGCAGGGCTGCGCAAAGATAAAGTGAGCGGCGGTGAAGGTCAACACCCGCTAAGGGATTGTTTTGCGAGGAACACAGCAAATTCTGAAAATAAGGGGTAATTATGGTCGGTGAGGCCAAGTATAACGGGGGATTGTGACGGAAAAATGAAGCGGCGTACCGCGACGCCGCATTTAATGAGAGGACTTCTCGTCTGATTTTGGCTTGCCGTTGATGATGTCACACAACATGTTAAGCAGCATCAAACGCACTTTAAAGGGAGAGTGACTGAACACGCTTATACACCTCTTAAATTCATTCATGTTGACCTCCTTACTTGCTCGTTTCCGCCTGCCTGTCCTTTATGGCAGTGAACGTTATGCATACAGATATAGCATAGGCTATATTTTATAGCTATGGCTAAAGCGTTAATTTTTTGTGCTGCTTCACGTTTGGTTTACAATGAGCGCTCTCTTATATGGCGCGGATGTCGCGTCACACCTCAGAGGAAGCACAATGAACCGTCGCGCAGGTAAGCAAACAATAAAAAAAGTGACGCTGGTAAATGTTGAAGAGCATGTCGAAGGATTTCGTCAGGTCCGCGAAGCGCATCGGCGCGAGCTGATTGATGACTATGTTGAGCTGATCTCTGATTTGATCGGCGAAGTGGGGGAAGCCCGTCAGGTAGATATGGCGGCACGACTGGGCGTCTCACAGCCGACGGTCGCAAAAATGTTAAAACGCCTCGCAACCGTTGGGCTGATTGAACAAATTCCCTGGCGTGGTGTATTTCTGACGCCGGAAGGGGAGAAACTGGCGCAGGCCAGCCGCGAACGTCATCAAATAGTAGAAAGCTTTTTGTTAGTACTGGGTGTCAGCCCGGATATCGCCCGTCGTGATGCGGAAGGGATGGAACATCACGTCAGCGAGGAGACGCTGGAACGTTTTCGCCTCTTCACGCAACAGCATGGGTTACCACCTGAATGAACCTGCCGTTTTTCCGTGCGCTGATGCAGGATCGCTTTTTACATCTTTTACTTCTTATCGGTGTCGGCCTCTATTTTGCTGTCCCGTTTGCGCCGGAAAAATGGCCCGCCGCCATTGACTGGCACACCATTATTACCCTCAGCGGCTTAATGCTCCTGACCAAAGGGGTCGAGCTCAGCGGCTATTTTGATGTGCTGGGGCGGCGTATGGTGCGCCGCTTTCGCACCGAGCGCCAGCTGGCGATGTTTATGGTGCTGGCCGCCGCGTTGCTGTCTACCTTTCTGACCAACGATGTGGCGCTGTTTATCGTGGTGCCACTGACCATTACGCTAAAAAAACTCTGCGAAATCCCGGTCAATCGCCTGATCATTTTCGAAGCGCTGGCGGTTAATGCCGGTTCACTGTTGACGCCTGTCGGTAACCCGCAAAACATTCTGATGTGGGGGCGATCCGGCAGCTCGTTTCTGGCCTTTATCGGGCAAATGACCCCGCTGGCGCTGGCGATGATGGCCTCACTCTTGATCCTTTGCTGGTTCTGCTTTCCTAAAAAAGCCCTCAGTTACCACAGCGGCATGAAGAATCCCGACTGGCAGCCGCGGCTGGTATGGGCGTGTCTTGGTTTTTACCTCATTTTCATTACCGCGCTTGAGCTAAAGCAGGAGCTCTGGGGGCTGGCAGTTGTGGCGGCCGGATTTATTCTGCTCGCCCGCCGGGTGGTGTTGAGCGTGGACTGGACGTTGTTATTGGTCTTTATGGCGATGTTCATTGATGTGCATCTGCTGATTCAACTGCCGTTTTTACATAATCTGCTGAGTACCACCAGCCAGCTCTCTGCACCGGGGCTATGGCTGACCGCCATTGGCCTGTCGCAGGTCATCAGTAACGTACCCGCCACTATCTTGCTGCTTAACTATGTCCCGCCGGATACGCTGCTCGCCTGGGCCGTCAACGTGGGTGGCTTCGGATTGTTGCCGGGTTCGCTGGCGAATTTAATCGCCTTGCGCATGGCAAACGACCGCCGCATCTGGTGGCGCTTTCACCTCTACTCTCTGCCGATGCTGCTCTGGGCCGCGCTGGTGGGCTACGGATTGCTGCTTCTCAGATAGTGCTGATTTGTCAGTTTATCCTGGCAAATGTATAGCGAGCTTCTACGGTTAGTAAACGGCGTAACTGTGACGCCGTTCACTGACAGGATTGTTGCGAGCTATGGCAGACACGACGACTTCGCCTGAGAACGGGCAGCAAAAAGAAGAAACCTCCACCCGCAAGCGACCCGGCAAAAAGCCCCTGGTAATCCTGGGCATCGTGGTTATTGTGATGGTGATTGTTGCGCTGGTCTGGTGGTTTATGACCCGCAATGAAGAGACCACAGACGACGCCTTTACCGATGGCGATACCGTAACCATCGCACCGAAAGCATCGGGTTATGTGACGGACTTACGCATCAAAGATAACCAGCAGGTGAAGAAGGGCGACCTGCTGCTGGTGATTGACCCACGCGATGCCACCGCCCAACGCGACCAGGCCCAGGCACAACTGGGGCTGGCGCAAGCCCAACTGCATCAGGCTCAGGCCCAGCTTGACCTGTCCAAAGTACAGTATCCGGCGCAGCGCGATGAAGCCAAAGCGCAGGTGTTAAAAGCACAGGCCGATTTGGCCAACGCCGAGGCGGCGTACAAGCGCCAGCGAGGCGTTGACCCGCGCGCCACCACCCAGCAAAACATCGACAGTGCCAACGCGCAGTTGCGTAGCGCCCAGGCAGGGCTTGCCAGCGCGCAGGCGCAGCTTGAGGTCGCCGGTCAGGTACAACTGCAAATAAGGCAGCAGGAAACCAATGTCGAAGCGCGCGAGCGGCAGGTCGATCAGGCGAAAGCGCAGCTTGAAACCGCCGAACTCAATCTCTCCTGGACCGAAGTCCGCGCACCGTTCGATGGATTCGTCACCAAACGCAACGTGCAGACCGGCACTCTGGTGCAGGCGGGGACGGCGCTCTTCTCGCTGGTCTCACCGCAAATTTGGGTGACGGCCAATTTCAAAGAATCGCAGCTGGAACGGATGCGCCCCGGCAACAAAGTGACGGTAAAAGTCGATGCGTGGCCGGATATGGAGCTGGAAGGGCATATCGACAGCATCCAGCAGGGCAGTGGCTCGAAGTTCTCGGCCTTCCCGTCGGAAAACGCCACCGGCAACTTTGTCAAAATCGTCCAGCGCGTACCGGTCAAAATCGTTATCGATAAGGGGTTGGACGCCAATCGTCCTCTGCCGCTTGGCTTGTCCGTGGAACCTAAGGTGACGGTGGAATGACCGACGTCAGTCACGAAAACTGGCGTCCTGCCAGCAATCCCTGGACGGTGGCGTGGGTGGTGACGCTGGCGGTGTTTATGGAGATTCTCGACACCACCATCGTCAACGTTGCGCTGCCCCACGTCGCCGGTTCCCTCTCCGCCAGCTATGACGAATCGACCTGGGTGTTGACCAGTTACCTGGTGGCGAACGGGATCGTGCTGCCCATCTCGGCGTTTTTGAGCCGGGTTTTCGGGCGCAAGCAGTTCTTTCTCATCTGTATTGTGATGTTCACCGTCTGCTCGTTTCTCTGCGGCATCGCCACTGAGCTCTGGCAAATCATTCTCTTCCGTATTTTGCAGGGCTTTTTTGGCGGCGGCCTGCAACCCACACAGCAGTCGGTGCTGCTCGATTATTTCAAGCCTGAGGATCGGGGCAAAGCCTTTGGCCTGTCGTCGATTGCGATCATCGTCGCTCCGGTGCTGGGGCCGACGCTGGGCGGCTGGATAACCGACAACTACTCCTGGCGCTGGGTCTTCTTTATTAACATCCCTATTGGCATTGTCACGGTGCTGGCGATTTATCAATTACTGGAAGACCCACCGTGGGAGAAAAAATCTGAAGAGAAACTGTCGATTGACTGGACGGGGATCAGCCTGATTGCGCTGGGACTGGGGTGCCTGCAGGTGATGCTCGACAGAGGTGAAGATGAAGACTGGTTTGCGTCTGACTTTACCCGCACGTTCGCCGTGCTAACCCTCATCGGCATTATCGGCGCGATTTACTGGCTGCTGTATGCCAAAAAGCCGGTGGTCGATCTGCGCTGTATGGCAGATAAAAACTTTGCCGTTTCGAGCCTGCTGATGGCCGGAATGGCGATGATCCTCTATGGCAGCTCGGTGGTTATTCCGCAGCTGGCACAGCAGGATCTGGGCTATACCGCCACCTGGTCCGGGCTGGTGCTCTCGCCGGGGGCAGTGCTTATCGTGCTCACCATCCCGCTGGTGCTTAAACTGATGCCGATTGTGCAGACACGCTGGATAATCGCTTTTGGCTTCTTCTGCCTTGCTGCCTCGTTCTGGTGGTCGCGCACGCTCACCCCCAATATCGATTTTGAAACCCTGGTGCTGTTTCGCAGCGCCCAGTCTCTTGGGCTGGGGTTCCTGTTTGTGCCGCTGACTACCATTGCGTTTATTTCGATTCCTCGCCAGCTCAACGCGGACGGCGCGGCGCTGTTTACCATGTTCCGCAACGTGGCGGGGTCGATAGGCATTTCGCTCTCCACGGCGGCCATCACCGAGCGCTCGCAGACGCACAGCGCGTATCTCTCGACACACGCCTCCCCGCTGAACGAGCCGTTCCAGCAGGCCCTGCGCGACTCGGCGGAGGCTATCCGTAATTTCACGACGATAACCGGTGATGCGTTGAATACAGCAACGGGGCAGATGTACAAAACCATGATTGCTCAGGCGCGTTTTCTCGCCTACATCGACGTGTTTACGCTGCTCGCGGTCGTGGCATTTTTACTGATCCCATTTTGTTTACTGCTTTCGCCCATCAAGAGCGAAGGCAGCGCAGGAGCACATTAATATGTCCAGGCGTGGTCTCTCTTTGATGATGTTGTCGCTTATGCTTGCCGGGTGCGCCGTCGGGCCGGATTATCAGCAGCCCAAGCCCCAGACTCCGGCGCGCTGGAACGATCCGGGGGATAAAACCGTGGTGTCGCAAACCGCGCCACAGGCGGTGAATCCGCGCTGGTGGACAACCTTTCAGTCGCCACAACTTAACAGCCTGATTGACCGGGCGATTGCCGGGAACCTGACGCTCCAGCAGACGGTGCTGCGCATTGCCGGGGCGCGTGAACAGATAAACCAGGCAGGTGGGGCGTATCTGCCTGCGGTGAACGGCAGCCTCAAAGCCACACGGCAACAGCTGGGGCTGGAAGGCGAGCTGAAATCCCACGATGTTTACGGGCAACTGGATAACGTCGACCCGGAAATCTCCGGTGCGTTAGGCGCGCTGACCCAGCCGGTCAATCTTTACCAGGGGAGCTTTGACGCCCAGTGGGAGCTCGATATGTGGGGCAAAGTGCGTCGTCAGGTTGAGGTGTCGCAAGCCCAGCAACAGCAGGCGATAGAACAGCGCAACGATGCACTGGTGTCGCTGCAGGCGGAAGTGGCGCGCGCCTGGCTGCAACTGCGCGGCGCGCAAAGCGTCATCAATACATTACAAACCCAGATAGATACTGCCCAACAAACCTTTGATCTGACGGAAAACCGCCAGCGCGGTGGGCTGTCGCCACAAATGGACGTGGAAAATGCCCGCGCCCAGGTGGGCAATCTTGAAGCGCAACTGCCGCAGTATCAGGCGCAGGAGCGTCAGGCGATGAACGCCCTGGCGATTCTGCTTGGCAAGCCACCGGGTGCCCTCGACAGCGAATTGCGCAGCGCCCAGCCTCTGCCCGCGTTGCCAAAAATCGTCCCCACCGGGATTCCGTCCACCCTGGCGCGCCGCCGCCCGGATGTCCGTGAAGCCGAAGCGTCCTTGCATGCGGCAACTGCACAGATTGGCGTCTCGGTCGCCCAGCTTTTCCCCAGCCTGTCGCTCAGCGGGCAGTTTGGTCTGCGCAACAGTGAAACGAACTGGCTGACCGACTGGAGCAGCCATTTTTACAGCGTTGGCCCGCAAATCTCAGTGCCGATTTTCCAGGGCGGACGGTTGGTCTCCAGCGTCAGGCTGGCTCGTGCCCAGCAGGGCGCTGCCGTACTCAACTATCGTCAGACGGTGCTTGAAGCGCTGGGGGATGTGGAAAATGCGCTGGTCAGCTACCGCAGCGATCAGCAGCGAGAAGCGGGGCTGGAGAAAACCATCGAAGCGTTGCAAAGCGCCTTTAATCTTGCCAGCGACAGCTATCGTCAGGGGATCGCGAGTTTTATTGATGTGCTCGACGCCCAGCGTCAGCTGGCGCAGGCGGAGCAGCAGCGCGCGCAGGCGCGGGTGCAGAGCAGCCTCGATCTGGTGGCCTTGTACAAAGCGCTCGGTGGCGGCTGGGAACCGTATCAGAACGTGCGTCTGCCCGATTACAACGTCTTTGGCGATGCCCCGCGTGGATAAGGTTCAGAGGATTGGGCAAGAAACAGACAGGAACATCACATTCCGGCGAGCCACGTTTTGCGTATAACTGTTTGCGTCAACCAACAGTGAGAGGAGACGCCCCATGCGTTATCAAAAACTCGGCAATACCGGTCTGTTTGTGTCTGAACTGTGCCTCGGCACCATGACCTTTGGTGGTGAAAGCGGGATGTGGAGCAAAATCGGCCAGTTAGGTCAGGCTCAGGCCGATCAACTGGTGGGCAGCGCGCTGGATGCGGGTATCAACTTTATTGACACCGCCAACGTCTATTCCGAAGGCCGTTCGGAGGAGATTACCGGGCAGGCGCTGAAAAACCTGAAAATCCCACGTGAGAATGTGGTGGTGGCGACCAAAGTATTCGGTGAAACCGGCACGGCGGGCGTGAACTCACGCGGCAGCTCGCGCTATCACATTATTGGCAGCGTGAAAGAGAGCCTGAAACGTCTGCAACTCGATCATATCGATCTCTACCAGTTGCATGGTTTTGACCCGGCCACGCCGATGGAAGAGATGCTGTACGCGCTCGATAACCTCGTGCAGCACGGCCACGTACGCTACATCGGCGTTTCTAACTGGGCCGCCTGGCAAATCGCTAAAGCGTTGGGGATTTCCGAACGTCTGGGGCTGGCGCGTTTTGCCTCGTTGCAGGCTTACTACACCATCGCCGGGCGCGATCTTGAGCGCGAACTGGTGCCGATGCTGCAGAGTGAGAACGTCGGCCTGATGGTCTGGAGCCCGCTGGCAGGGGGATTGCTGAGCGGCAAATACGGTCGCGACGGGCAGGGTGAAGCGGGCAGTCGCCGCCTCGAATTTGATTTCCCGCCGGTGAACAAAGATCGCGCCTTCGACTGTGTTGACGTGATGCGAGGGATTGCCGAGGCCAAAGGCGTCTCCGTGGCACAAATCGCACTGGCCTGGCTGCTGCATCAGCCGGTGGTCAGCAGCGTCATCATCGGGGCTAAACGCCCGGAGCAGCTGGATGACAACATCGCCGCCACGCACATTCGCCTGACCGAAGAAGAGCTGAGTCAGCTCGACGCGGTAAGCGCGTTGCCGCGGGAATACCCCGGCTGGATGCTTGAGCGTCAGGGCGAGTACCGTCGCAATCAGTTAGCCAAATAATCCCCTCGTTTGACCGACCCCGGTGATGCTCTCCAGCCCGCCGGGGTTTTCTTTTCTGCCGCTTTTTTCTCCACGCTGGTCACAAAAAACGATCCTGTTCGTGGTCTGCCTATGCATTCTTGTCTATATGACTAGTCATGAATTTTAAATGACTTTACATATAAACACGGAGACGACGAGATGACTAAAACGCTACCGCCAGGCTTTTTATGGGGCAATTCGGTATCCAGTATGCAGACCGAAGGGGCATGGAACGAAGGCGGGAAGGGGCCATCGGTGTATGACATCCGCGAAGCCAGTGAATTTGCCTCCGACTGGAAAGTGGCCACCGACTCCTACCACCGTTACAACGAAGATTTCGACTGCATGCAGGATCTGGGCATGAACTGCTATCGCTTCCAGATTTCCTGGAGCCGCGTCTGCCCGGACGGAGACGGCGCGTTTAACGAAGAGGGGATCGCCTTCTACGATCGTTTTATTAACGATCTGATTGCCCGCGGAATTGCGCCGATGATCTGCCTGTACCACTTCGACATGCCGCTGGCGCTGGCAGAGAAATACAACGGCTTCACCGACCGTCGCGTGCTGGATGCCTTTGTGCGCTATGGGCAAAAAATGATGGACTGCTTTGGCGACCGGGTGACCTGGTGGCTGACCTTTAACGAGCAGAATATTTACCACATGCCGGAAGCCTTCAAAGTGGGCGGCTACCTCAGGGGCGAGAAAACCCTGCGCGAGCTTTATCAGATCCAGCATCACGTGATGATGGCGCACGTGCAGCTCACCCACTATCTGCATGAAACCAAACCGAAGGCGCTGATGGGCGGCATGCTGGCGCACCAGCTGGTTTACCCGGCAACCTGCAAACCGCGTGATGTGTTCTGCGCCCAGCAGTATGACGAGTTCCTTAATCAGAACCTGCTGCGCGTGTTTGCCGGCCAGGGCTACAGCCCGGCAGTGATGGCGGTCGTCGAGCGTGAAGGCTTCAGTGACATCTACCGTGCCGACGATTTAGCGCTTATCAGCCAGGTGAAAAGCGACTATATGGCCTTTAGCTATTACGCCAGCAAAACGCTGGACAGCGATGCCATCTCCCCGGACGCCCCAGTGAACTATTACCTGCAACAGGGCGATGTGCCCAACCCATTCCTTGAAGCTACCGAATGGAAGTGGCAGATCGATCCGCTCGGTTTTCGCACCATCATCACCCGCTACTACAACGACTGGCGTCTGCCGGTCTTCCCGATTGAGAACGGCATTGGGGTGATTGAAAGCTGGGATGGCGTGAATCCGATTCAGGATGACTACCGCGTGGCTTATCACCGCGATCACCTGCAGGCCATGAAGGACGCCATCTTTGAAGACGGCGCAGAGGTCATTGGCTACCTCGGCTGGGGGCTCATTGACATTCTCAGCTCACAGGGCGACATGCGTAAGCGCTACGGCGTGGTCTACGTCAACCGCGAAAACCACGATCTGAAAGACATGAAACGCATTCCAAAACACAGCTACGCCTGGCTGAAACAGGTGATTCACACCAACGGGCGCGAAATGTAACGCGGGGCAGTTTGCCATTCACGGGAGACCACTATGTCTGACGCTAAACAGACCGAAAGTACGCCGTCCTTTGTCGACAGGTTTGTCGATTTTTCCGCCCGCCTGGCAGGCCAGGTGCATTTGCGATCGCTAAGGGATGCCTTCGCCGCCGTAATGCCGATTTTTATCCTGGCCGGGCTGGCGGTACTGGTCAACAACGTGGTTTTCCCGTGGATCCTGGAGGGCGAAACGCTGGTGCGTTTCAAAGTCTGGGGGGATGTCATTATTAATGGCACGCTGAACATCGCTGCCCTGCTGATTGCGCCCATGACCGCCTGGTCTCTGGCGCGCAATCGCAATTTTGATAACCCGGTCTCAGCGGTCGTCATTGCGCTGTCGAGCTATATCATGATGATGCCGATGAAGCTTGAGGTGGTACCGGAGGGGGGCAAAGCGGTAGTGACCGTGAGCCAGATGCTCTCTTTCGGCAATATTGGTTCGACGGGGATTTTCGCCGGGGTGATTATCGGTCTGCTGTCGACGGAGCTGTTTATCCGCATTGCCAGTATCAAAAAACTCAATATTTCGCTCGGTGAAAACGTGCCGCCAGCGGTGGGGAAATCCTTCTCGGCGCTGATCCCGACCATCATCACGCTGTCGAGCTTTGCCATTGTGGCCGCACTGCTGGCGAACGTGCTGCACACGGATTTGATTCACCTGATCACGACGCTTATCCAACAGCCGCTGCGACTGATTAACACCAGCCTGCCGGGCACGCTCTTTATTTATAGCTTTGGCAACTTCCTGTTTACGCTGGGTATTCACCAGTCGGTGGTCAACGGGGTGATCCTGGAGCCGTTCCTGCTGATTAACACCAACGAGAACATGCTGGCCTTTGCTAACGGGCAGCCGATTCCGCATATCATCAACAACATCTTTGTGCCGACTTTCGGCATGATTGGCGGCACCGGCAGCACGCTTTCGTTGCTGATCGCTATCTTTATATTCTCGAAACAAAAAGCAGCCAATCAGGTGGCGCGGCTGTCGGTTTCCCCTGGCCTGTTCAATATTAACGAACCGGTGATTTTCGGTCTGCCGATTGTCTTTAACCTGCCGCTGATGATCCCGTTTGTGCTGTTACCGGCGATAGGTATCTACTTTGCCTGGCTGTGTACGACGCTTGGCTGGATGTCGAAATGTGTGGTGATGATCCCCTGGACAACGCCGCCGATTTTAAGCGCCTGGCTGGCGACGGCGGGCGACTGGCGAGCGGTGGTGGTGCAGTTGATAATCATCATCTTTGGTGTATTCTTCTACCTGCCTTTCCTCAAGATAGCCGAGAGAGTGGCCTTAAAAAACAATGGCATAACTGAATAAAACTAAGGAAAGGCAATGGCGGCGAAATACATACTTATCGCGCGGGAAATCAAACAGCGGATCCTCAGCCAACGCTATGCCGCGAGCGAGCCTTTGCCTGACCAGTTTGCCCTTGCGGCGGAATTTAGCACCAGCCGGATGACCATCCAGCAGGCGATGCGCCAGTTGATTGTGGAAGGGCTGGTCTATACCCGTCAGGGGCAGGGCACGTTTATTCGCAAAAACTTTCTCCAGCTCAGCCGCTGGGATTTGCCCGGCAGCGATTATTACGGTGCGACCAAAACCTGGGAGCACGTCGGGCAGGTCACCAGTAAAATCATCAGGTTCGAGCTGCGCTTTCCCACAGAAAAAGAGCAGGCGTCGCTGCTGGTGGGGCCGGACGACCCGGTGTATGACTTTATCCGCTTGCGTTTGCTCGAAGGTGAGCCGATGTCGCTGGAGTTTACCCTGATGCCGGTAAACCTGGTGCCGGGACTGAATAAGTCCCATCTTGAAAGTTCGGTGTTCAGTTACGTGCAGGATTCACTGGCGCTCAAAATCATGGGCTCATACCGCGTGGTGCGCGCACTTAAGCCGTGCGAAGAGGACAAAAAATACCTGAACTGTGAAGAAACCGACCCGGTGCTGGAGGTGGAGCAGGTGATTTATCTGGAGGACGGCACACCGCTGGAGTATGCCCACTGCCACTACCGGTACGATCACGGTGGCGTGATAGTGGTGAACAACGGATAAGGCAATATGTGGATATGAGAATGCCTGATGGCGCTTCGCTTATCAGTCCTGCGTAGGCTGGATAAGGCGCTTGCGCCGCCATCCGGCAAAACAGATGCAAAATTCAGGTAAAAAAAAGCGGGCCTCAGACCCGCTTTTTTATTAGCAGCAATCGCTTAGTTCAGACGAACCGGCATACCGGAACGGTTCTGAATCGCCTGGTCAACGATGCTCTGATCGACATCAGACTGGCCGGTCACGCTCTGAACGCTTTTGGTCAGAGAGATAGGCACGATTTCGCCTTCGGTGAACTGGGCTTCGGTGGTCGACAGCGGGTTGTGTACTTCCACATAACGCGAACCGTCTGGCTCGGTGGTCGCTTTCACCGGCTCATCAATGAACTGAACGCGGGTGCCGACCGGCACGTTTTCGAACAGGAATTTGATGTCGTCGTTACGCAGACGCACACAGCCGTGGCTCACGCGCAGGCCGATACCGAAGTTGGCGTTGGTGCCGTGAATTGCGTACAGGCGGCCGATGTAGAGTGCGTACAGACCCATCGGGTTATCTGGACCCGCCGGAACAACCGCAGGCAGCGGCTCGCCCGCAGCGATGTATTCAGCGTGCATTTTGGCGGTAGGCGTCCAGGTCGGGCCCGCTTTCTTACGCTCAACTTTGGTGGTCCAGTTGATTGGGGTGTCTTTACCCAACTGACCGATACCGATAGGCAGAACGATCACGGTTTTGGTGCCCGCCGGGTAGTAGTACAGACGCATTTCAGCGCTGTTGATAACGATACCTTCATGCACGGTGTCCGGCAGAATCAGCTGCTGCGGGATGTTCATGACGGTGCCGCCTTTCGGCAGGAAGGCGTCAATACCTGGGTTCGCTTCCGTCATGTTGGACAGACCCATCTGGTATTCCGCTGCAAAGTATTCCAGCGGCTGGGTGTTACCTTCCGGGATCGTGATGACCTGATTCTGACCGACAAGACGGCTGCCATCACTTGGCAGTGGGTAAGTAACAGCAGACGCGGTGTTGCAATAGCCTACGACGGCAAACGCCGCCGCTAAAAGCGTTTTTAATTTCATGTTCATGTTGTGCGAGATTCGTGCCACAGGCCGTTGGGTTAATAATGCTTTCTTGGATGGGAGCGCATTATATGTGCATTCCCCCGCGCAGGGAATTCAGATGTGTACGAAATCACACTTTTTTCCCGTTGGTTTCATTTTAGCCCTGCGTTTCGAAGCAGGAATCTAATTCGGAATTGTGGCATAATATGGTGTTTGTCACACATTTCAGGATACTTCCGTGTTAGTTACCAGCAACGTCACCATGCAGTTCGGCAGCAAGCCGCTCTTTGAAAACATTTCCGTCAAATTTGGCGGCGGCAACCGTTACGGCCTGATTGGCGCTAACGGGAGCGGTAAATCCACCTTTATGAAAATCCTCGGCAGCGACTTAGAACCGACGCTGGGGAACGTCTCGCTCGATCCTAACGAGCGCATCGGTAAACTGCGTCAGGACCAGTTTGCCTTCGAAGCTTTCACCGTTCTCGATACCGTGATCATGGGTCATGGCGAGCTGTGGGAAGTGAAACAAGAGCGTGACCGCATCTACGGTCTGGCCGAAATGAGCGAAGAGGACGGTTACAAAGTCGCTGACCTCGAAGTGCTGTATGGCGAGATGGACGGTTACTCAGCAGAATCCCGCGCCGGTGAACTGCTGCTCGGTGTCGGTATTCCGGTTGAACAGCATTATGGTCTGATGAGCGAAGTGGCTCCAGGCTGGAAACTGCGTGTGCTGCTGGCTCAGGCACTGTTCTCTAACCCGGACATCCTGCTGCTCGATGAACCGACGAACAACCTGGACATCGATACCATTCGCTGGCTGGAGCAGACGCTGAACGAGCGTGAAAGCACCATGATCATCATTTCGCATGACCGTCACTTCCTGAACATGGTCTGCACCCACATGGCGGATCTGGATTACGGCGAGCTGCGCGTTTATGCCGGCAACTACGACGAATACATGACCGCCGCCACCCAGGCGCGCGAGCGTCTGCTGGCCGACAACGCCAAGAAAAAAGCGCAGATTGCTGACCTGCAATCTTTCGTCAGCCGCTTTAGCGCCAACGCCTCCAAGTCTCGCCAGGCGACTTCACGTGCGCGTCAGATTGATAAAATCAAACTGGATGAGGTGAAAGCCTCCAGCCGTCAGAACCCGTTCATTCGCTTCGAACAGGACAAGAAATTGTTCCGTAACGCACTGGAAGTTGAAGCGCTGACAAAAGGTTTTGATAACGGTCCGCTGTTTAAAAACTTCAACCTGATGATGGAAGTGGGCGAGAAGATTGCCATTATCGGTGCGAACGGCGTGGGTAAATCCACCATGCTGAAAACGCTAGTGGGCGAGCATGCGCCGGATAACGGCACCGTGAAGTGGTCCGAGAATGCCAGTATTGGTTACTACGCACAGGATCACGCCGAAGATTTCGATAACGATCTGTCGGTGTTTGACTGGATGAGCCAGTGGAAGCAGGAAGGTGACGACGAGCAGGTGGTGCGCGGTTTCCTCGGCCGTCTGCTGTTTAGCCAGGACGACATCAAAAAGCCTGCGAAAGTGCTCTCCGGTGGGGAAAAAGGCCGCATGCTGTTCGGCAAGCTGATGATGCAAAAGCCTAACATCCTGATCATGGATGAACCGACCAACCACCTGGATATGGAATCCATCGAGTCGCTGAACATGGCGCTGGAGATGTATCAGGGCACCCTGATCTTCGTCTCTCACGACCGTGAGTTCGTCAGCTCGCTGGCGACCCGCGTGATCGAAATTACGCCAGAGCGCGTGGTGGACTTCACCGGTAACTATGAAGATTACCTGCGCAGCAAAGGCATCGACGGCTAAAAAAAAGCCCGGTGGCGCTACGCTTACCGGGCCTACTGGTCTGTTTGTAGGCCGGGTAAGGCGAAGCCGCCACCCGGCATTGTTCAGAGCACCCACTCACCCCCTTCAATCCCATTCACCAGCAGCTTGCGCTTCTCCCCCACCGGCAATGATACCTTCAGCGTTTTCCACGCCGGACGATAATCCCCGCGCCCGCTGACCTTCAGGTTAATGGTCGCCCCGTCGCACACCATCTCCCACTCCACCCACAACGCATTGCCGTTCTGGTAGCCCCAGGACTCACCGTCATCTTCAAACAGCAGACCTGCTGAGCGCCCCGCGCCTTTAACCGGGAACAGCTTCAGCTCGCGCGTATCGTCTTTCTCCGCTGACACGTGGGTGATGCGTTCGCTGAGCGGCAGACCTGCACCGGCACGCACCATCAACGGCAATTTTTCCAGCGGTGCGTCGCGCACAATCCACTGCCCGCCAGAGAACCATTCGTGGGTGTAGAAATCGTACCAACCCGTTTCGTTTTCGGGCAGCCAGACGCGGCGCTCACGCTGGCCCGGCTCCACGACGCTCGCCACCAGAATGTCGCGACCCAGCAGGAAATCATCGCACTCGTCAAACGTCTGCGCGTCGTGCTCATGATCGAGGAAGGTCGGGCGCAGCATCGGCTCGTCATCCGCATGGGCCTGCCAGAGCAGGGTGTAGAGGTACGGCAGCAGGCGATAACGCAGTTCGATGGCGCAGCGGATAGCCGGTGTCACACCCGGGTACATCCACGGCTCATTCACCGTATGGTCATCGTTCCAGGAGTGAATGGTAAAGCGCGGATGCATCACCCCATTTTGTACCCAACGCACAAACAGCTCGGCATCCGGTTTGTCACCGGAAAAACCGCCGACATCATGGCCGACGTTAAACAGCCCGGAGAGGCTCATGCCCAGCCCCATGCGCGTGTTGAAGCGCAGCGTATCCCAGTTGGTGCGGTTGTCGCCGCTCCAGGTCTGCACATAGCGCTGCATCCCGGCACAGCCGGAGCGGGAAATTAAATACGGACGCTTCTCCGGCGCAAAACGCTGCTGGGCTTCCAGCGAGGCACGCATCATCAGCAGCGGCATCACCGGGCGAATATGTTTAATCGCAATTTCCTGTCCAAATCCGTGGCAGCGGGCTTCGCCGTCCCAGACTTCAAACTCGTTGTTATCGTTCCAGGTGGAGTCGATACCCATCTCCAGCAGTTGGGTGGTAACGCCTTCCTGCCACCACTGGATGGTCTCCGGGTTGGTGAAATCGAGGTTGGAGCCTTCGTCGTCCCAGAAGCTGGAGCGTTCCGGCGTGTTGGCCTCAGAATCACGAATAAACAATCCCCGCTCTGCTACTTCGTTATAGCGAGGGTGATCCTGCAATAAACACGGTTTGATGTTCGCGGCAAGCTTAAGCCCCGCGTCGTGGAACGCCTGGCTCATCACCTTAGGCTGCGGCACCTTGTCGTAGTTCCAGTTAAAGACATAGCGCTTGCCGTTGATGGAGGTATAGCCCGACGAAAGCTGGAACGAATCGCAGGGAATAGCATGCTCTTCACACAGGCGTATAAAGTTCATCAGCTGGTTCTGCGCATCGGGTGCATCGGTGTAATGCATGGTCGAGCCGCTATAGCCCAGGCTCCATTTCGGCCCGAACAGCGTTTTGCCCGTCAGGCGGACAAAGGCTTTGGTGACGTCCAGCACGCGTTTACCGGTAAACATGTAGTAATCAATGTCACCGGCTTCGGCCTGCCAGCGGCGGTAGGCGGTGTGGTAGTTATCGATTTCATTACCGAGGTCTATCCAGCAGCTGCTGAGGTTGTCGTAAAACAGGCCGTAGCTGATGTCGTCCCGACGGGTCAGGGTAAACGGGATGTGCTTGTAAAGCGGATCGGTGCTGACCGCGTTATAGCCCATGGCGTCGAGATTACGCATTTCATAACGCTTGCCGGTACGCTGCAAATTGCCTGTTTTCTCCCCCAGTCCGTAGAAGCGCTCCTCTTTTTTGCGGCTGAGATAATGGGCCACACCGTCGCCATGCGCATTGATTAAATAGGCGCTGGTGGGGCGGTCGCCGGCCAGCCACTGCCACTCGCCGTCGTCATTACGATAGTGCCACTCCAGCCACAACGGCTGATGGACGGTAACCCGCAGTTGTTCGGTGGCGACGGTCAGTGTCTGGCCGTGCTGTTCCAGCGTCCATGCCGGGCAGCTGAACCCGCTCAGATCCTCGCGGTCACGTCCCTCCCAGGGCACATCCTGCACGGGCGCAATGCTCCAGGTTCTGTTCAGCGCCAGCTCACCTTTACATTTTAGCAGCACGCGGAACAGATTGTTTTCCAGCACATACAGGCACAGCGTGTGCTGCGCATCGACGCAAAGCTCAACGTGATGATCGGCCTTATGTTGCAGCGTCCAGTTTTTCAAAATTTTCATAGTTACTACCCATTATCAGGCGCGTTTTGCGCGACGTTCAGCAATAAATGACACCAGGAAAATAGCCCCGATGAGGTCAAAAAAGCCCATAGCGATAAACAGCGGGTTAAATCCAATTTTGTCGGCGGTCACGCCAATCAGCAGTGAGAAGAGGAAGCTTGCTATCCACGCAGCGGAGCCACGCATGCCGTTAACGGTCGCCATCTGGCCCTTATCAAAGGACTCCACCACCAGCGCGCTGAGCATGCAGGAGATAATCTGATGACCAAATCCGCCAATCGAAATCAGGGCGATGGTGATGTACGGGTCGCGGGTGATAGCGACAACGCCTAAGGAGATCATTAAAAACGCACCGGTGACCGAGCTTGCCACCACCGAGTTCACGCGGGAGCAGCCAAACCAGCGCACATACAGTTTGGTGAGGTAGCCACTGGCCACACTTCCCAGGTCGGCGGCGAGGAACGGCAGCCAGGCAAACATCGCAATCTGTTTGAGATCCATGCCATGCTCTTTGGCCAGATACAGCGGCACCCAGAAACTCAGCACCGCCCAGGCCGGTTCCGCCATAAAGGCCGGGATGGCAATGCCGTAAAAGCGTTTGTTTTTCGAGACCGTTTTCAGCGCAGTAAAGAAGGGCAGTTTCACCGCTGGCGGCTCGTTGTCCTGGTTGATAAAGGCCAGTTCATCTTTGCTAAGGTTCGGGTGTTTGTCCGGGTTGTGGTAAAACGCCCACCACAGCACCACCCACACCAGGGCGAGGAAGCCGGTAAACATAAACGCCCCCTGCCAGCCAAAAGAAGCATGGGCAAAGTAGATGATCGGTGGGGCAAGCATGGCCCCGATGGAGAAGCCCACCCCGGCCCAACCGGCAGCGACAGGGCGCTCAGATTTTGGGAACCACTCGCCAAGAGTTTTGGCGTTGGCCGGTGTTGCTGCGGCTTCCGATGCACCCATAGTGAAACGCAGGATAGCCAGTTGCAGCCAGCTTCCGGCACCGGCATGGGCGATACAGGCGATAGCCCAGATAATGGCACACACCATAAAGCCAATTTTCAGGCCAATCACGTCAATCAACCACCCGCACAGCGGCTGGAAGAGGGTGTAGGCTAACTGGAAGGCACCGACTATCCATGAGTACTGTTCGGTGGTGATCCCCATGCTGGTTTTCAGTTCCGGGGCGAGGATACCCAGCGAATTTCGCGTGATGTAGTTCACCGTCACACCCAGTAAAAACAGGATCAGCACCCACCAGCGTAAGTTTTTGACGACCCGGCGGCTTTTGCTTGCCACCCCTTCTGTATTGTTGATTCCCTGGCTCATTCTTTTCTCCGCACACCTTTCTGTAGGGAAGTCGGCGGACCATAGCGAATTTGTTATACCGAAATGGTCCGCGTGGGGATTTTTTATCGTTAAGGCCTTAACTGTTCATACAACTAGTATGGAAGTTGTACGACACATTTACGGTAGGGGAGAAAAACAGGCCGCCATAGCGGATTTTGTGCAAGGATTCTCATCATCGGGTGGCATTTTTAGGCATCATCATTATTTGATGAGTATTCATGGGGCTTGCAGCTCATGAAAGTTTTCCCACGGTGGAAACGGAGCAAGATCACATAATGGATAAAAAGCTAAAAATCGCGGAAATTGCCCTGCGCACCAACCTGTCGACCAGCACGGTTTCCCGGGTACTGGCAGGAAAGGCCAACACCAGCGAAGCGGCCCGGCAGCGGGTGCTGGCCTGCGCCCGTGACATGGGGGTGATGGAAGGCATGGCGGCAGGGCGTCTGCTGCTCAATAACCTGGTAGTGTTCGCGCCGCAGCGGGCGTTTGATGAACGCTCCGACATTTTTTACTACCGCGTCATTCAGAGCATCAGCAAAGCGCTCGACTCCCACGAAGTGCGGCTGCGCTACTGCGCGCTGGAGGAGCTCGACAGCGATGCCAGCCTTTTTATGGAGCGAATGAATTTGCCGGAGACCCAGGCGGCAGTCCTGCTGGGCATTGACGATCCGCACATTCATGAGCTGGCGGCAGATTCAGGCAAGCCCTGCGTGCTGATTAACTGTCGTGATAAACGCATGCGCCTGCCCTCGGTGGCACCGGATCACCGGGCGATCGGCGAGTTTGCCGCGGATTACCTGTTCGATCTTGGTCATCGCGAAGTGGTAACGGTGATGTGCCTGCGTCGTTACACCATGGATCTGCGTCTGGCGGGGATCAAAGCAGCCTGGCAGCAGCGTAACCTGCGCTTTCAGAGCAAACGGGATTTGATTGTGGTGCCGAGCTTCGCGTCCAGGCAGGCGGAAGAACGGGTGGGGGAGTGGCTCGACAGCCCAGGGCGCAAGTCACAGCCGACGGCGTTTCTGGTGGGGAGCGATTTTATGGCCGAGGGCACAGTGCGTGCCCTGCAACAGCGCGGCCTGCGCGTGCCGCAGGATGTGTCGGTGATGAGCATTGACGCGTTTAATCTCGCCGCTATCCAGGACGTGCCCTTAACGGCGGTACACGTCCCCCGTGACGAGTTGGGGGTGGAAGCGGTGCAGCTTTTACAGCAGCGCCTGATTCGCCCGCACGCGCCGGTGGGGTCATTACTGCTCAACGGCTCGCTGGTGGTGCGGGAGTCGGTACGGCGGATACGTCCGGGCATGCGACGTTCCGCCGTGGAAAGCGAGGGCTTGTACGACGTTTAGTCCGTCATCCCCAGCGCCCTTTTCCCGTAATCATTCAGATCCGCGACGGTGAAGCGGCTTTGCCAGCTGGCTTCGTAATCCTCACGCGGGAAGTCGCCAGGCGAAGCCCCGTTCTCCAGCGCCACTTTCACTTTACGGGCGTAGGCGAGGTTTTTCGCGCACATCGGGGCGGCGGGAATGTACATCACATTGCCCCAGCCCTGCTGGTCGTTAACCGGGGCCACCGAATGGATGACGTCGCAGTGCCACCACACGGAATCCCCGGCCTCCAGTGCCGGAATCGAGGTCAGCGCTTCCATCAGCAGCGGATGCCATTTCTCTGAAATCGGCAGCACCCGACCCGGTGCCACGCCGCAGAGTTCATCTTCCGGCACGTCATCGAGCAGCGGACGCAGCAGAATGTAAGCCATCGCTTCCGGGATTGGCACCACGTGCAGCAGACCCTGACCTGGGATCATATCAGAGAGCGCCGTCCAGCCCTGGAAGGTGCGGAATACCGAGCATTTGGTGGTGTTGTCCACCGTGTATTCTTCCACTTCCGTACGGTGCGCCGCATTCCATGGATCGTACTCATCGACTTTGCCGTTGAACACGCTGGCAAACACGCGCTGATAAGCCGGTAACAGCCAGCGCTCCAGCGCCCCAGAGTCGGTATGTGCGCCAAGCCCTTTTGAGGTGGTGCCCGGCGGGCGACGGCGAATGCGGTCCGGGTAGATGACGCTGACATCCGGATCGAACCATTGAGTGCCTTCGCTTTCAAAACGCCACAGGCGATTGAGGAACGACTGCACGGTCGCCATTTCATTGCTCTGGCGTGCCTGCATTTGCGCCTGCGACCAGTAAATCGGATAGATTTCAGGGCGCGAGGCCTCCAGGGTGCCAAAGAAACTGTCGCCTGGCCCTTTGTAGACGTCGTCAAAATGGTTTTGCTCAAGGTAGGCCATCATGTCCTGATCCCAGCCCAACGCCTGCTCGCGGGGAAAGTGGCCTTTAATCACTGCACAACCCCGGCGTTTCACTGCTGCCCGCTGGGCATCGCTTATCGTCCCGGCTTTCAGCTGTGCAAAAGGAATCACCGGCCAGATGGCCTCGCCGTTGGCTTTCAGGGCATTGATCTCTGCCACCCGCTCGGAAATACGCGTATGCAGGGCGTCGAAGACCGCCTGCACATCACCAATCTGCTGGCGTAAGGCCTGCTTCATATGGCGGATCGCTTCTTTGTGGTCGGCGGGTAAGGTGTCGCTGGTGAACGTCATAATGGCCTCGCAATCTTTCATTCGAAAGTAATTAAGCTTACATGTGATAATTTAAGTTAAAAATAAGTTAATGCAAGTTTAAAAAGTTGATGCGGAGCACAAAGCTGAAAAGAAGCCGAGCCACAGGCAAAACGCAGGGAAGTGACAGGTGAAGGGGGAGATAAAACGGGCCGGAGCCGTGACTCCGGCAAGACACTCAGTTGAACGGCGCGGTGCCGTCGAGCACGGCCTGAATCACGTTCAGTGCGCCCTGATGGTTGTTGTCATCGGTACGATGGCGCGCAATGGCTTTGATAGCCTCACCTGCGTTATCCATGGCGAAGGAGAAGTCAGTCATGCGCAGCATCTCGGCATCGTTGCCGCTGTCGCCAATAGTCACACACTCTTTTGGCGTCAAATGCCAGCGCTTAAGCAAACGGCTAATGCCGTTGGCTTTGTGCAGGCCAGGGATAATGAGGTCGACAAAGCCGAAGCCGCTGCTGACGGGCTTCATGATGCCATCGAGCGAAACGTGGAGTTTATCCATCAGGTCGGGAATGCCGCTGTCCGGTAAATTCAGGGCGAACTTAAACAGGGCATCGTCAATCTGATGGTAGTCACTGATACGCTGCAGGCGGTGGTAGTGTTTAGACATCAGGTTGACGAAGGCGTCCGGCGCGTTCTCACTGACATAAGCACTGTTCAGGCCGCAGGCCACAAAATTCAGGGACGTATCTTTGAGCAACTCGCCAATCACCACCTGGGCTCCATGGCGGGTCAGCTCTCCGTGGAACAGCTGCTGACCGTGCTCGTACACCAGCGCACCGTTTTCAGCCACAAAGGAGATCTGTTCTTTAAGCTCAGGGAAGAAGGAAATGAGCTGGTAATACTGATTGCCACTGGCCACGACAAATTCAATATCACGTGCTTTAAGCTGGGTGAACTGGGTCATAAAACGATCGCGGTCATACTGCTTGGCGTCGTCTAGAAAAGTTCCGTCCATATCTGTGACGATAACTTTCACGGTCATACATAAGCTCCTGGAATATATTTCTCCAGTAACATTGTAATAACAGTGTGACCTGCTGCACAAATTTATTTCGAATGAAAGTGGGGTTTCACATCTGTGCAGGGGATTGTTCGTTGTTGAGCAGGGTGTGCGCGTCTTCCCTCACTCTAACTCTCATCCACCGGGCTGAGTGTCAGGTACTGAGTTGCATTTACTCTGACGCTCAAAGTCTTACGCTTCAGGCTGTTGGAACTCTTCTGGTGCGATACCGGTGATGCGGTGAATGATTTCACCGTCCAGTCCGTCAAGCAGCATGGTACGTGCAATGCGCAGGGCCTCAGCACGTCGTCCTTCCTCACGGCCTTTCTGCTCGAGCTGTTCTGCAATAGTCATGAGCGTCTCCTTATGCTGTGGTGTGCGTTGCGCCAGGCGGTGAAAGAATTCTTGCCCTTGAATGATTTCACCGTTATGCGCCAGGTAATTCAGCAAGGTTTTCAGCTGATCGTCGCTAGTGTAGCCCATCAATAATAGCGTGACTATGCGCTCCATTAGATTAGTCATATCGCGCTGACGAATATGTTTTTGCAGGAGTTCCAGCAAAGCCACTCGTCGGTGTTTCATGATGACATCATCCTCGATTGCTGTGATATCGATGAGAGGGAAGGCCGTGCTGTACAGGTCCAGAGCCTGTTGCGGATCGCTGAATAAATCAACAAAACGTAGTGGAAATGGATAAGGGCTAATGCTGCCGTGGTAAAAAAGCATGGGTACAACCAGCGGTAATATTTTGTGGCCTGCATCAAGGTGGTGTTGCATAGCTGCCATAGCGTAACGCATCAACCTGAATGCCATCAGCCGGTCAGGTGTGCTCTGATGCTCAATCAGCACGTAGATATACCCGTTCCCCGTGGTCATTTTTACGGTGTAGAGAACGTCGGAATAACGGGCTCGTAAATCATCCTCAATGAAACTGCCTGACTCCAGCCGTAATGTGTTCAGGTCACAAATCTTGCGTATTTCAGGTGGAAGATGAAAAGAGAGGAAGTCCCGTGCGGTTTCGGCATCATGAAGAAACTTTTTGAACACAGCATCATGCGGTGTTGATGTCGTGAGATTTTTCATGGCTTTCCCTGCCTGGAAAATGTGCCATGGACTCTAGCATTTAAATCTGTGGTGCTGTTTGCCAGCTCTGTTTTATACGAGAAGCCCCGAAGAAAACAGCTTCTTCGGGGCAAAATTGTGCCCGGCAGTCGGTCACCGGGCTACGGGGTTTACAGCGTATGCTCGGTACGGGCAATAATGTCGTCCTGCGCATCCGGTGACAGTGCGGTAAAGAACGCGGAATAGCCCGCTACACGCACCACCAGGTCGCGATACTGATCCGGGTGTTTTTTCGCCTCCACCAGCGTCTCACGTGACACGATGTTGTATTGAATATGCCAGCCTTTGTGATCCTCAAAGAAGGTTCTCAGCAGGAACATCAGTTTCTCGCGATCGCTGGCATTCTCAAGCGTTGCCGGGTTCAGCTTCTGGTTGAGCAGCACCCCGCCGAGAATGGAACCGGTTGGCAGTTTCCCGACGGAGCCAATGACGGCGGTCGGGCCGAGATGATCGGTGCCCGATGCCGGGCTGGCCCCTTCCGCCAGCGGGGTTTTCGCTTTGCGTCCGTCCGGGGTCGCCATGGTGGCTGCACCGAACGGCACGTTGGCAGAAATAGATGAGGTCCCGGCATAATAGGTGCCGCCAATCGGACCGCGACCAAAGCGCGGGTTACGGTAGTTTTTCAGCTCATCGATGTAGGTCTGATAAGCGCGCGCCAGCAGGGTGTCGACGCTGTCATCGTCATTGCCGTACTTCGGTGCGCCGTTGATTAAGCGCTGGCGCAACTGCTCGTGTGTCAGACCTTCAAAGTCGGCGGCCAGGGCTTCCGCCAGCTGCTGCTGACCTATCGCCCCCTGCTCAAACACCAGTTTTTTCACCGCCGCGAGACCGTTGCCCAGGTTGGCAATCCCCACCTGCAGGCCAGACACCCAGTCGTATTTCGCGCCACCTTGCTTGATGCTTTTCGCCCGCTCAATACAGTCATCCACCAGCGCCGAGCAGAGAATGTCGTGCACGTTCTCTTCCAGCATGGTGTCGACAACGTACTCAATCTCAATGGATTTACGGGTGTAATAGCGAATCTGGGTATCCCAGTCGGCAAGCATTTCATCAAACCCAGAGAAGTTGCCTTTTGACAGCGCATGTTCCTGCGCCAGGAAGATCTTACCGCTGGTGGCGTCGCGCCCGCCTTCCATTGCCGCCAGCATCACGCGGGCAAAGTTAATAAAGCTCATGCCAGTGCAGCGGTAGCCCCACTTGCCACCGACGGCGGTTTCAATGCAGCCAATCGCCGCGTAATCGTAGGCGTCCTGCGGCTCAATGCCGAGTTTAATAAACTCAGGAATGACGATTTCATCGTTGTTAAACGCGGGCATACCAAAGCCGCAGCGGATCACCTGCACACAGGCGTCGAGGAAGTCGTTGCTCATGCCCGCATGGTAGCGAACGCTGAGATTCGGCTGCGTTGAACGCAGGCGACCACAGGATTCGAGAATCGCATAGGAAAGCGGATTCACCGCATCCATCGCTTTGCCGTTGACCAGATGCTGCCCGCCAATGGTGACGTTCTGGTACAGCGGGCTGCCCGCAGAGGCTTTGGAGTGCGAGCCGGAGCGGATTTTGTTCACTTCCAGCAGTTTCAGCCAGCAGCCATGCAGCATCTCAATCGCCTGCTCGCGCTCAAGGGATTGGTTCAGTTCCACATCGCGGCGGTAGTACGGATAAAGATACTGATCCATGCGCCCGAAGGAGACCGAGTGGCCGTTAGACTCGATCTGCAAAATCAGCTGGATGAAGTAGCAAAGCTGCAGCGCCTGCCAGAACGTTTTCGGCGGCTCATGGGCAATCAGATCACAGTTTTCGGCCATCGCCAGCAGCTCATCGCGGCGGCTTTCGCGGGTTTCAGTGCTCGCCATCTGGCGGGCCAGGTCGGCGAAACGCTCGATGTGCAGGCTCACTGCATCCAGTACGATATCAATGGCTTTGAGGAACTGCTCACCATGGAGATCTTCCAGCACGGTGAGGTTAATGCGTGAGCGGCGCTCGTCCACTTTATGCCGCAGGCCGTCCAGCCCTTTTTCCAGCAGCAGCGGGAAGTTCACCGCCAGGTGGGCGTCCCCGGAGGTCATGTTGCCTTCGGCTTTAATGATGCCGGTTTCCAGCAGCGCTTTTTGCTCATCGGTAAACATCCCGTAGCAACGATCCTGCACCGTTTGCCCGCGCCACCATGGGCAGATCTCATGCAGCACGCGTTTGTTCTCTTCGCTGACTGCAAATCCGGCACCCGGACGGTCGGCCAGGTCATCGATCTCTTTTTCAATCCAGGAGACGGTGTACTCCGGGAAGATGGGGGCGGCGCGAACTTCGCTTGCCTGGTTACCGATAATCAGTTCGTCGTGTTTGATCCAGATAGTGCGCTCGGCCAGATGATGGGCGAGGGCGATTGCGCGGCGCACCGGAATGGGTTTATCCATATGGGCACGGTACATCTCGGTGTAATGCTGGGCGCGCTCGGTACAAACCGGCGGCTTAACAATGTGCACCAGCGCATTTTTATGTGCCTTAATACGGTCGGTCAGGGTATTCAGTTGTAAGGTCGTCATAGGGTTATCCTCGTAGGGTGGAGGTGAGTCCTTTCTGGCGGGCGTAATCCTGGGCAAAAGCCAGTAACGCGGGCGCATCAAGCGGCTTATCCGGAGCGGTGTAGGGTTGACTGAGCAGGGTGTATTTATTCATGCCCAGCGTGTGATACGGCAAAAAATGGATCTCGCGGACGTTGAGTTCATCGGCCGCGAAACGGGTAATGTCGGTAATGGATTGCTCGTCGGCATTAAAACCGGGGATCAGCGGTACGCGAATGGTCATCTGCTTACCGGCTTGCGCCAGGCGTTTGAGGTTATCGAGCACGCGTCGGGCGCTGCCGTCGGTCCACTGTTTGAACGCCGTGCTGTCAACGTGTTTAAGGTCAGCAAGGAACAGGTCCACATACGGCAGCGACGGTTCAATGTAATGCCAGGGTACATGCAGGCAGGTTTCAACGGCGGTATGAATCCCTTGCGCGTGGCTGGCTTTGAACAGTGCTAAGGCCAGCTCCGGGTGCATAAACGGCTCGCCGCCGGAAAGCGTTATACCGCCGCCGCTGCGGGCGTAAAAGGCGCTATCGCGCATCACCGTCGCCATGATTTCGTCAACGGACTGCACTTCGCCGCAGACGGTCAGCGCCTGCGTCGGGCAGCAGGCGCTAAGGGCATCCAGGTCATCTTCATTGAGCTTATCGCGCTGAATCAGCAGCCCGTTCAACGCGCGGGTAATCGCAGTCGGGGCGGCCTGCTGGCACAGATCGCAACCCTCCAGACACAGGCGGGCATCAAACAGCACTTCGCGACCGCGCGCCCGGCTTTCCGGGTTCTGGCACCAGCGGCAGCCCAGTGAGCAGCCTTTCAGGAAGACCACGGTACGGATACCGGGGCCGTCATGGGTGGAATAGCGCTGAATATTGAAAATCATAAGTTGCCCTCATCTTGCGTATGAAGATTAAAATACTTTCGAATGAAAGTTATTTTGATGAAGGTCAACTCTTGAGCTGGTTGTTGCGTGATAGTGTTAATTCATGCTGAATCTCACACTTTGAGGATAATCCCCATGGAACTCTATCTCGACACGTCTGATGTAGCGGCAGTCAAACGCCTGGCCCGCATTTTCCCCCTCGCAGGGGTTACAACCAATCCTTCCATTGTTGCAAACGGTAAGACGCCGATTGAGATTTTACTGCCGCAGTTGCAGGACGCACTGGGCGGTAAAGGACGTCTGTTTGCTCAGGTGATGGCGAATACGGCGGACGGCATGGTAGAGGATGCGCGTAAACTGCGTGGCATCATTCCTGATATCGTGGTTAAAGTGCCGGTGACGTCTGAAGGGCTGGCGGCGATTAAGCGTCTGAAAGCAGAAGGCATTCCGACGTTGGGTACGGCGGTTTACAGTGCGGCGCAGGGGCTTTTGTCCGCGTTGGCCGGGGCAGAGTATGTGGCACCTTATGTGAATCGTGTCGATGCTCAGGGCGGGAATGGCATCCAGACGGTGAATGAATTACAACGTCTGCTGGCGCTGCATGCGCCAGGTTCGAAAGTGCTGGCGGCCAGTTTTAAAACCCCGCGTCAGGCGCTCGATTGCCTGCTGGCAGGGTGTGAGTCTATTACCTTACCGCTGGATGTTGCTCAGCAGTGGATTGCATCACCCGCAGTGGATGCTGCGATTGCGAAGTTTGAGCAGGACTGGCACGGCGCGTTTGGGCGGATGTCGATTTAGATTCTGTGCGGCCTGATGCCCTCACCCTCACCCTAACCCTCTCCCTCAAGGGCTGAGTGATCCCCAGTAATATGGTCAG
>CAUSEC010000022.1:0-96935 GCA_963530515.1 uncultured Enterobacteriaceae bacterium
AGAACGCCACCAGTTTGCCCAGTTTCAGGGTACCGGCCAGGGAGCACACTTCGTGAGAAATGCCTTCCATCATGCAGCCGTCGCCCATAAAGGCATACGTGAAGTGGTCAACAATGTCATGGCCCGGACGGTTGAACTGCGCCGCCAGCGTCTTCTCGGCGATAGCCATACCGACCGCGTTCGCAATGCCCTGACCCAGCGGCCCGGTGGTTGTCTCCACGCCAGGCGTGTAGCCCACTTCCGGGTGACCCGGCGTTTTGGAGTGCAGCTGACGGAAGCGCTGCAAATCGTTAAGAGAAACGTCGTACCCCGTCAGATGCAGCAGGCTGTAAATCAGCATCGAACCGTGACCATTAGAGAGAATAAAGCGGTCGCGGTTAGCCCAGGCCGGGTTGGCCGGATTATGTTTAAGAAAATCACGCCACAGGACTTCGGCGATGTCAGCCATACCCATCGGGGCGCCCGGGTGACCGGATTTGGCTTTCTGTACCGCGTCCATCGAGAGCGCGCGCAGGGCATTGGCGCACTCGCGGCGCTGTATATTTGCTGTGTTCATCTTTTTTCCTTGCGGGCAGTTCAGAGCAGATCGCGGATCATGTTTTCCAGTTTGATCTGGTCAACGGCAAACAGACGGATCCCTTCGGCCAGTTTCTCAACCGCCATCGGATCCTGGTGATGCTGCCAGAGAAACTCGGCCTGGCTCATCGGGCTTGGGCGGTTTTCGCTGACAAAGCCTGGGTTAAGCTGGCGGGTCATTGGCGCATCGCAGGCAGCCAGTTCATCGAGCAGTGCCGGAGAGATGGTCAGGCGATCGCAGCCGGCCAGCGCCTGAATCTGCTCAATGCGGCGGAAGCTCGCGCCCATCACCACCGTCTCGTAGCCGTGGGCTTTGTAGTACTGGTAAATCTCGCGCACCGATTTCACACCCGGATCGTTCTCAGCAACGTAAGCCGCCTGCGGGGCGTTCTTCTGATACCAGTCGTAAATGCGCCCGACAAACGGCGAAATCAAAAACACCCCGGCTTCGGCGCTGGCACGGGCCTGGGCAAAGGAAAACAGCAGGGTCAGGTTACAGTTGATGCCACTTTGCTCCAGCTCTTCTGCCGCACGGATCCCCTCCCAGGTCGCTGCCAGCTTGATCAGGATGCGTGACGGCTCGATACCGTTTTGTTGATAGAGCTGAATGAGCTTGCGGGCGCGGGACACACACATGCCGCGATCCCAGGCAAAGCGGGCATCCACTTCGGTGGAGATACGCCCCGGCACGTGGCGCAGGACTTCGGTGCCGATATCCACCGCCACCTGGTCGCAGGCGTTAATCAACTGCGTCTCGGCATTTCCGCCCTGGCGGCGGGCTTTGCCCACGGCGTCGGCAATCAGCGCCTGGTATTGCGGTAGCTGGGCCGCTTTGAGCACCAGTGACGGGTTAGTGGTCGCATCCTGCGGGGCAAATTTCTTGATTGAGTCAATATCACCGGTGTCAGCCACTACCACGGTCACGGCTTTTAAAGCATCTAACTGGTTCATTCTGGTCTCCTTGTGCGCCGTGGCGTCAGTCTCTGGCATGCTGGTTCTGGTAGTAATCAATGCGTTCTACTTTTGCCGCAGATCCGCCCCCTTCATATTCCGCTTCAAGCCAGGCTTGAATAATTTTTTTGCCCAGTTCCGGGCCAATCACACGTGCACCAAGGGTAACGATTTGCGCATTGTTACTTTTACGCGCCCGTTCCGCAGAGAAGGTGTCGTGGCACTGTGCGGCGCGCACGCCCGGCACTTTATTTGCCACAATGCTCATCCCAATACCGGTGCCGCAAATTAATATGCCGCGGTCGTGCTCACCCTGTTTAACAGCCATCGCAACATCATGGGCAACATCAGGATAATAATTCGCGTCCGGGCGTTTATCGCTGCTGTAATCCACAACGGCGATCCCCTGCTCAGCTAAATAGCTGGCAATAGCATCGCGAAACGCATAGGCCGCATCATCCGCACCAATGGCGATTGTTTTCATAGCAGTATCCTCAATTATTCACGAAAAATAGAAATCTGATCCCCTGGGAGAATATTTTGTGGCGTCGGCCCACACAGGTGGACCGTGCCAGGTAATTCAGCGTCAATAGCGCCATCAAAACTTAAGGTAATATGTCCGAGCTGTTTTAAATTCGCCGTTGCCACATCGCCGACTGCGGTAATTCGATAGAATAAAGTATTTATTTTTACCGCAAGGCCAGGTAATAACACATCTGTTAATTCCCCAGACCGGTGCACGGCGCAATAGTCAGCAATATCTGGCGGAACAGGTTCAGCAAATAATATTAATTTATTCTGCTTTAAATATTCCGCGGCAAACTCACCCACGTAGGTTATTTCCAGGTGGTACAACGGCGACGACATTTATTTGTTTCCTTTACTGACCGGTGAAGAGAGTGGCATCGGTTTTTCTTCCACGATTGCGGCCTCTTCCACCACCGGGGCGCGGGCTTTCAGGCGCTTATCAAACCAGGCCACCAGCACCGGGGCGGTGAGCATAGTGATGATACTGGCGGTGGCGAGCTGAGCGGTGGCAGCGTCAACGTAAACCGCGAGCGAAGGATCCGCCTGAGCCACCATCGCCGGCGTCAGGGCCGAACTCGCCGCCGTGGTGCCCAGGGCCGCGCCCAGCGCTGTTTTCTTCTTCAGGAACAGGTTGTAGAGGAAGTAGAAAATGATGCCGGTAATGGCGGAGATAATCCCCAGCACGATGCCGGACAGCCCGGCGGTAAATACCGTGTTGATGCTGGAGTTCGCACCGATAGCAAACGACATGATGATAATGATCAGCGGCTGCGCCGAGGCACAAAGCTGCTTAAAGCGATCGTCGAGATTACCCCACAGCATGCCGATCAGCAGCGGGATCAGCATGGAAAGCAGCGCCGCAAACGGGATGTTTGCCAGACCGCTCACCCCCAGCACCATCATGGTGACGAAGGGGCCGTCTTTGATACAGAACACCGAAATGGCCCCGGCGTCGCTGGCATCACCGTAGTTGCTGCACAGGGCAATATAGAGCGAGCTGTTGGAGCTGGTCAGGCAGGCAACGAATGCCAGGGTGGAAATCCCCAGGAACCCCACCGGGCCAAACATACTGCCCACGACCCACACCGCCAGCGCACCAGCAATGCATTTTAAAATCAGCAGGACTGCGCCTTTGTACAGCGGCAGTCCTGCCTGACGAATATTGATGGAGGTGCCGCAAATTAGCAGAAATATCCCCATCATGGCGCTGGAACCCGCTTTAAACAGAGCCGTTGTTGGGCCGCCAATGGTTAATACCTGTGGTGCAAAAGTATTTAAAAGAATAGCCACCAGCAGCGGAATAATAATCAGCCCGCCCGGCACCTTATTCATTTTTTCAAATATGTTAATTTTCATAGGATAACTCGCATATGGATACATAAGTGAATTATTCACGACGCACTGCCCGAATAATTATTCGCGTCGCATATTATTATTTGTCTTATTGCAGTGATTCTTTATAAATATGTTCCACAATGGTACTGATAATATCTTCTGGTCCGGTTAAGCCACCTTTACCCACGCAGACTAATCCGGCATATTCCCCACCGATAATTCTGACCATATCGGTTTGTGGAATAACGTAGTCAATCATTTCGATGCCGGTGGCACCCAGTTCTTTAAGCACATTGACCATGGTGTCGCCACCGGTCATGTACAGGCCTTTAATTTCTTCCGGTGCGCAGTTCAAAATTTCTTTGACGATGCTGCCGAGGCCTTTATTAATATTTTCTGCCGCCTGGCCGTGGTCGAGGTTAAAACGCTGCTCCTCTTCACGCAGATCCAGCAGCCTGCCGGTCAGGGCAGATTCAAACACAAAGAGCGCATTTTTATGCTCCGTTACGCATTTCTGCGCCTGGCGCACGATACGGCTGATTTCGATCTCCGCCGCGTTTTTGCGATCCACCAGCAGTTCGGCATCCACCGGAATATGGCAAACGCGATCGTCGTGGGCGATCAAATGACTGAGCTGCTTTTTGGTCACCGGCGTGGCGCTTCCGGCCACGATCACGACCGATCCGTTCTGGGCACTGCGTGGTAACGGCTGCTGCTCGAGGCGTTTTTCTTCCCGCATCAGGCCACGGTGCACCGCCAGACGCTCGGTAAACGGACCCGGATCCACCGCCAGCACGTTCCAGTTCAGATCCACCACCGCATGGGCAATCGCGTTCACGTCGTCCAGGGTAATGGCATCGACCACAATCACCCGCGAGCCTTCCTGCTGGCGCGCCTGTAATTGTTCCTGAATCACCGTATTGCCCTGCATCACCTGCGACAGCGCAATATGGCCAACATGGTGCTGAGTCTGATTGGCCAGCAAACCTGGCACCCAGGATTCAGTCACCGGGGTGCGCACATCGCGCGCCACATCGGTACAGGAGAGTGCGACTGAATCAATCACCGAATAGCCCCCGACCAGAATGCGGCGGGACTGCGGCATGGCGGGCACCACGACGGCGACCGTTTCTTGCGGCAGCAGCGCCAGCATGGCGTCAATTTCATAACCAATGCCGCCGCGCAGGGTGGTATCAATACGCTTGGTGAAGTAGTGGGCACCGCGTGATTTCAGCTGCTGCACCGCCGCGCTCACCCGCTGCTGGGCTTCCGCTTTCGGCAGCGGACGGCTGTCGCTGCTCACCACCATCGCCGGGTATTCCACTTCGTTACGGGCGAAGGAGTCGGTGTCAAAAAACGCGGCGGTCTTCAGCCCACTGCGCGCCAGCAGTACGCCCACGGTGGTGGCCCCGGTTAAATCGTCGGCCACGATCCCCAACTTGCCGCCCTCGCCCGCCGGGTAGACCATCTCAATACAGGCCGGTGTAACGCCGGAGACGTAGATATCTTCGTGGATAAACTCCGCCAGTGGTCCACTTTTCCCGGTGTGGTGCAGGTTGATGGTCGGGATACCGCGTTTCGGATAGAGACCGCAGCGCAAGGTGCCGCCGCAGTCGATAACCATCACACCAATCTCGTTTTCTGCCGGTTCACCGTGCTTGAACACATCGACCGACGGCCAGCCGGTCAGTTCGCAGAGGCGGTCAACCACCGCAGGGCGAATGCCCCCGGTGATATAGGCGATTTTTTTCGGCTGTCCGAGCGTGACCGTTAACGGCCCGCCCCAGCCCTTACTTCCTTTACTAATTAACAGATGTTTTTCCATTCTCTGCCCCTCAGTACGCAAGACGCCTTAGTGCTGTTTCATTTTCCAGTAACGCGCGGCAACCACCGTGGACTCCAGCATGCTCACCGTGCCCGCTTTGCCTGTTCCGGCAATATCAAACGCCGTACCGTGATCGACGGAGCTGCGCATAAACGGCAGGCCGAAGGTAATGGTGATAGAGCGTTCAAAATCGAGGGTCTTACAGGCGATGTGGCCCTGGTCGTGATAAAGCGACAGAATCGCGTCGTATTTGCCGAGTTTGCCCAGGTGGAAGACGGAGTCAGCCGGAACGGGACCAATGGCGTTAATGCCCAGTTCCTGCGCGGCTTTCACCGCCGGGATCAGGTTGTCAGCTTCTTCATGACCGAACAGACCGTTGTCGGAGCCGTGCGGGTTCAGTGCGGCGACCGCAATGCGCGGGTTTTCGATGTTCAGCGCGGTGAACTCGTGGTGAATCTGCTGTACGCAGGCCAGCACGCGCTCTTTGTTGGCGTAATCACAGGCATCTTTCAGCGCCATGTGGCGGCTGACGAAGAAAACACGCAGGTTGTGCACGTGGAACATCGTCAGGCCGTAGTCGGACTTGGTTTCGACCTGATAGATTTCGGTGTGGCCCGGCAGCTTGCAGCCCGCCAGCTTAATCGCTTCTTTATGGATCGGCGCGGTAGACACCACGTCAATCAGGCCCGCTTTGCCAAGCTCGATGGACTTCATCACGTAATCCAGCGACATCTGCCCCGCCAGCTTCTGCACTTTGCCCCAGACGATGCTGTCGTAGTCGTAATCGCCGGTTTCCAGCACGTCCAGCGTGCCCCAGGCATACTTCGCCTGGCTGGGGTGAGTGATTTTGTTAATCGGGAAATCGCAACCCTGGATTTTCATCGCCCGCTCAATAATAGGGATAGAGCCGATCAGAAAAGGTTTGCACTCGTCGTATACGCTTTTGTCCATCAGGGTGGCAACGGTGATTTCCGGGCCAATCCCGGCAGGATCGCCAATAGTGACTGCTACAACGGGTTTTTTATCTACAGACATCGTCGGACCTCTCGGTAAGGAAAATACTCATCGTTCATATGTTCACTACTAAATCATATGAACACTAGGCTAACTGATGCCCTGCCGATGGGAAGTGATGAAGATCACAGAAAAAAATTGCCCCTGGTTTTCGATCGTAAAAATGTGATCTAACATATGTTCAAGCACTGAATAAATGTTCAACCTGATCACATTACGGCATAACCTGTTATGCAACTGATTGATTAACAAGGATCTGGAGAAACTGATGAAACGCCTGATGATTGGCACCAGCTGGAAGATGAACAAACCGTTGTCGCAGGCCATGGCCTGGTGTGATGCCCTGGCCACCCAGTTACCACCGGTATTGCACCCCGCGATTCAGCCTTTTTTTATCCCCCCTTTTACCGCCATCGAGCCTGTCACCGCGTTTCTGAAAGCCCACAATTTGCCCTGTCTGACCGGTGCGCAGAACATGCATCAGGACGAGGCGGGAGCCTGGACGGGTGAGATCTCCGCCAGCATGATTGCCGAAACGGGCGCAACACTTGTGGAGATGGGCCACTCCGAGCGGCGGGGGGCATTCAATGAAACAGACGCGGCGGTCAACGCCAAAGTGCACACCGCCCTGCGCCACGGCCTGCGCCCGCTGGTGTGCATTGGCGACAGCGCCGATGAAAAACGATGGGGCGTGTCGGTGGAATCCGTGGTCCGGCAGATGAAAATCGCCCTGTATGGCCTGAATGCAGAGCAGGCAAAGCAGGTGCTGATTGCCTATGAGCCCATCTGGGCGATTGGCGAGCACGGCACCCCCGCGACGCCAGCGCAGGCGGCGGAGATTCATCAGGCACTGCGGGCCGCACTTTGTGCGTTATATGGCGCTGAAGAGGGGCAACAAATTTCGCTGCTCTACGGCGGCAGCGTCAATCTGCAAAACTGCGTGGAGCTGGTTTCGCAGGACAATATCGACGGTCTGTTTATCGGTCGTTCCGCGTGGGAAGCCGCAGGATACTGTGCAATTGTTCAGCGCGTAGTGCAGGATTTTATAACAAAAGCACAGTAGTATTAGGGAGGTACAGGTAATGGAAAAACAATGCGATGGCTGAACAAGACTCTGATTACGAACTCCTGACGGAAATAGCCGTCGCCTATTACGACCAGGAGCAGACCCAGGAAGAAATCGCGCAGCGATTTGGCATCTCGCGTATCAAGGTGGGCCGCTTGCTCAAAAAGGCCCGCCACGAAGGGATCGTTGAGATCAACGTGAAATACCACCCGGTCTTTAGTTCGCAGATTGAACAACAGTTCATTCAAAATTTTGACATGAAGCGGGTGCTGATCGCCCTTGATCATCACGATGAAGACGAGCAACGCCAGCAGGTTGCCGCCCTGGTAAGCAACTACCTCGCGACTATTTTGAAAAATGACATGACCGTGGCCGTCGGCCAGGGGCGCAACGTGGCGGCAGTGGCCAACCACGTGGGGATCTTCCCGGAGCGCAACTGCCGGTTTATCTGCGGCATCGGGGGCACCACCCGCGACGGGCAACTGATTGACGCCGACCATATCAGCCGTAATCTGGCGCGCAAGTTTAACGGCCATAGCGAAACGCTCTATGCGCCCGCCTATGTCGAAACCCCGGCGCTGCGCGAAGCCTTTATCCAGAACAGGCTGATCAAAGCCACCCTTGAGCAGGCCAGTAAAGCGGATGTGGCGATCATTGGGTTGGGGGATATGAACGAAAACAGCTTTATGGTGCAACTGGGCTGGTTCACGCCGCAGGAGATCATCACCGCCCGTCAGGAACAGGGCGTGGTGGGAGATTTAGCCGGTTACAGCTTTTTCAACATCAAGGGCACGCCGGTCGACACGGTGATGAACAACCGGGTGATTGGCCTGAGCCTGGAACAACTGCGCGCCATCCCCTGCGTGATTGCCATTGCGTCCGAAAGTACCAAAGCCACCGCCATCCTTGGCGCACTGCGTACCGGCGTGATTGACGTACTGGCAACCAGCGCCTCAAACGCCCGTACCGTGATTCATCTGCACAAAGCCCTGTAATACGCCGGAGCATAACCCCGGCGTTGACGTTTAGCCCTGATTAACGCCCGCCACCAGTGCCGCTTCGGCGGTGCGTTTTTTCTTGAGCAGATAACCCGCCCCCAGCACCAGCAGCCAGGCCGGGATCAGGCACACTGAAATGCGGATCCCCGGCGTCATAAACATCACCACCAGAATACCCGCCAGGAACAACAGGCAAATCACGTTGGTGATGGGGTAGCCCAGGCTCTGAAACGCGGTGCTTTTCCCGGCACGGCGCATGGCCTGGCGGAATTTCAGGTGAGTGATGCAAATCATCGCCCAGTTGATAACCAGCGCCGCCACCACCAGCGCCATCAGCAGTTCAAAGGCTTTGCCCGGCATCACATAGTTGAGAAGCACACACAGCGCGGTGGCGAGAGCAGAAATGCCCAGTGCGTTGAGCGGAATTCCTCGACGATTGACCTTCAGCAGCGAACGCGGGGCGTTACCCTGCTGCGCCAGGCCAAACAGCATACGGCTGTTACAGTAAACGCAGCTGTTGTAGACCGACAGCGCGGCGGAGAGCACCACCAGATTCAGCGCGTTCGCGACAATGTTGCTGTCCAGGGCGTGGAAAATCAGCACGAACGGGCTGCCCCCTTCCACCACGTTTTTCCACGGATAGAGTGACAGCAGTACCGCCAGCGAGCCCACATAAAACAGCAGAATGCGGTAGATAACCTGGTTGGTGGCTTTCGGGATGCTTTTTTGCGGGTCGTCGGCTTCTGCTGCAGTAATGCCCACCAGTTCAAGGCCGCCGAAGGAGAACATGATCACCGCCATCGCCATCACCAGGCCGCTGATGCCGTTGGGAAAGAAGCCGCCGTCCTGCCATAAATTGGCGACCGACGCCTCCGGGCCACCGTGACCGCTGAACAGCAGGTAGCCACCAAAGGCGATCATGCTGATGATGGCCGCCACTTTGATAATGGAAAACCAGAACTCCATCTCGCCGTAGACCTTCACGTTGGTCAGGTTGATGGCGTTAATGGCGACGAAGAAGATCCCCGCCGACACCCAGGTCGGCACTTCCGGCCACCAGTACTGAATATAAATCCCGACCGCCGTCAGCTCGGCCATGCTCACCAGTACGTAGAGCACCCAGTAGTTCCAGCCGGACATAAATCCGGCAAACGGCCCCCAGTAGCGGTTAGCAAAATGGCTGAATGAGCCTGCCACCGGCTCCTCCACCACCATTTCGCCCAACTGGCGCATGATGAAAAAGGCAATTACGCCCGCGATGGCGTAGCCCAGCAGCACGGACGGCCCGGCCATGCGGATAGTCTGTGCGATGCCCAAAAACAGCCCGGTGCCCACGGCACCCCCGAGTGCTATCAACTGGATATGTCGGTTTTTTAACCCGCGTTTTAATTCGTTATTTTGCGTTGTCATCTGCCCCTCCCCTGTCTGTAAAAGTCACTCCGGCCTGAGCAACTTTCAGGCCATCTGGAGAGGGGCGACTCACGAAAACTCGCTAACTAACTGACCAGGCTAAAAATATAAATATTTACTCGCTTTTATGCGTTGCGCGAGACGCGCAAACTTTCAGCAATGTCATGCGTTTTTAAGGGGATAATTGCACACTTCATGAGAATTCTGGCGATTTCACGCACAAGCCTGAACTGTTTTGGTGCAGCGCTCGCAACCTGAAAAGCGCCGGGCTTCCCGCCACTGAAAAAGCTGATAGTCTGTTAGCCACTCTTTTGTTCCGGTATTGGCACACATGTACAACATCGACGACTTTGATCTGAAAATCCTCACGCTGCTGCAAGGCAACGGCCGGTTGACCAACCAGGAATTGAGCGATTTGATTGGCCTTTCCGCCTCCCAGTGCTCGCGCCGACGCATTGCGCTTGAGCAGGCGCAGCTTATCCTCGGCTACCACGCAAGGCTCGCGCCAGATGCCTTAGGGCTTGAGATGCTGGGGCTGATTGAGGTGCGCCTGATTAATCACACGCAGGAATATGTGGAGAGCTTCCACAAAATGCTGAACGAAGTCGATGCGATCCTCGACGCCTGGAAAACCACCGGCGATGCCGATTATCTGCTACGGGTTGCCGTGCCGGATTTACCGGGCTTAAGCCATTTAATCAGCCATATCCTTGCGCAAAACAAAGGTGTGGCGCATTTAAAAACCTCAGTGGTGCTAAACCGACTGAAAGAAAACGGTCAGCCGGTGCCAGACAACGGCGCACTGCCCTGATTTGGGGCGACGCGCCTTATTTTGGTGCAACCATTTATCAAACCAATGCATTATGCGGGCATCAACCACACATATTGCCCGCATATCACCTTAGAAATGCACGAATCACGCAAAACGTTCTTTTTTGCCATTTCAAAGTGTTAGCACTATCACTGTCTGTTTTTACGGCACTTAACCCCTTCTGAACGCCGATCTGGTGCGATTTTTGCAAGATATTTCTTATCTTTAGCAAATGTTGAATCGTACTTTCTTATGGATAACGTCCTGACCCCCAATAAACTTGCTCATACCTGGCTGGAAGATGCGCTGGCGCTGCTGTTCGGTACGCTGATGATCTCTTTTGGCGTGATTCTGTTTCGCCAGGCGGGCGCACTCACCGGCGGGACGGCGGGTATCGCCTTTCTGATCCACTACGCGACCCATCTGCCGTTTGGCGTGGCGTTCTTTTTGATCAACCTGCCGTTTTACTGGCTCTCCATCCGCCGGATGGGCATGCAGTTCACCCTGAAGACCTTCTGTGCCGTGGCGCTGGTGTCACTGTTCTCGGATCTGCACGGCCGCTTTATCCATTTCGATCAGCTCAACCCGTACTACGCCACCCTGTTTGGCAACATCGTGGTGGGGATTGGTTTCGTGGTGCTGTTCCGTCATAAAGCGAGCCTCGGTGGCGTGAACATTCTCGCTCTCTATTTGCAGGACAAAAGCGGCATTCGTGCCGGTAAGTTCCAGATGGTGGTGGATGCCTGTATCGTGACCGCGTCGCTGTTCTTCGTGAGCCTGCCGATGCTGGCGACCTCCATCGTCGGCGCTGTTATTCTTAATTCGATTATTGCCATGAACCACCGCCCGGGACGCTACGCGGTGTAATGGATTGACCTCTGACTGTTATTTCAGGAGTAGACTGTGTTCCAGAACGTTGACGCCTACGCGGGCGATCCTATCCTGTCGTTGATGGAGACTTTCCATCAGGACAACCGTGCCGACAAAGTAAACCTCAGCATCGGTCTGTATTACAACGAGCAGGCCATCATTCCTCGTCTTGAGGCGGTACAACAGGCCGAAACGCGCCTGCAGAGCCTGCCGCAAAAAGCCAGCCTCTACCTGCCGATGGAAGGGTTTGCCCCTTACCGCAGCGCCGTTCAGCACCTGCTGTTTGGTGAAAACCACCCGGCGCTGAATGCCGGGCGCATCGCTACTATCCAGACGCTGGGCGGTTCCGGCGCGCTGAAAGTGGGTGCCGATTTCCTCAAACGCTACTTCCCGGATTCTGAAGTGTGGGTGAGCGATCCGACCTGGGAAAACCATATCGCCATTTTCGCCGGTGCCGGTTTTAACGTGCACACCTATCCGTACTTCGACGAAACCACGCGCGGCGTTAACTTCGATGCGATGCTGAGCAGCCTGAAGCAGCTGCCGGCGCGCAGCATCGTGCTGCTGCATCCGTGCTGCCATAACCCGACGGGTGCTGACCTGACTCACGCCCAGTGGGATGAAGTCATCGAAGTGCTGATTGCCCGCGACCTGATTCCGTTCCTCGACATCGCCTACCAGGGCTTTGGCGCAGGTATTGAAGACGATGCCTATGCTATTCGCGCCATCGCCAGCACCGGTTTACCGGCCCTGGTCAGCAACTCGTTTTCCAAAATCTTCTCCCTGTACGGCGAGCGCGTAGGCGGGTTGTCCATCGTGTGTGAAGATGCCGATGCCGCAGGCCGCGTGCTGGGTCAGTTAAAAGCGACCGTGCGTCGCAACTACTCCAGCCCGCCGAACTTTGGTGCGCAGGTGGTTTCTCTGGTGCTCAACGATCCAGAGCTGAATGCGTTATGGCGTGCAGAAGTGGAGGCCATGCGCACCCGCATCAGCGAAATGCGCCAGGCGCTGGTTGACGTGCTAAAAGCCGCCCTGCCGGAGCATGACTTTGACTACCTGCTGACCCAGCGCGGCATGTTCAGCTACACCGGATTTAGCCCGGAGCAAGTGGACAAGCTGCGTGAAGCATACGGTGTTTACCTGATTGCCAGCGGCCGCGTCTGCATGGCCGGGTTAAACCATGGCAACATCGAGCGCGTTGCCAGCGCCTTTGCGGCGGTGCAGTAACGCCTGCCCGCCTGTTTTCAGCGCTCACGCGTGACGAAAACAGGCGGCTGCCACGCCGTCACCTCCGGCGGCGTGCCAGCAAACTTCTCCATCTCCACCCGGCAACTTTGCGCCGAACTGCCCTGCCCCAGACGTGAACTGCCCCTGTCTTCCGTGAGTACATTCGGATTACCGTGTTTATCCAGCGGCTGCTCATCCTGCGCGTTAAGCGGATCATACCAGGCACCCGTCGACATCTGAATCACGCCGGGTCGAATCGCCTCGCTGAGTTTTGCCCCCGCCAGCAGCGCCCCCCTGGCGTTGAAAACCTTCACCACATCGCCATCCTGTATGCCGCGAGAGGCCGCATCCTGCGGGTGCAGCCACACCGGCTCTCGCCCGGCGACTTTGGTTTTACGGCTCACGCTGCCATGATCGTACTGGCTGTGCAGGCGCGTGCGCGGCTGGCTCGACAACAAATGCAACGGCCACTGCTGCGCCTGTGCCTGCTGATACTGCGCTTCCGGCTCATGCCAGTAGGGGTGGCCAGGACACTCTTCGTAGCCAAAATCGGCGATTGTCTGCGAAAAAAACTCTATTTTACCGGAAGGCGTGGTGAGTGGATGTTTAAGCGGATCGTCGCGGAAATCTTTCAGCAGGATGTGCGGTGTGTCCGGGCGGGCAAACTCGAACATGCCCTGCTGCCAGAAATCGTCAAAATCCGGCAGCGCGATGCCCTCTGCAGCGGCGCGGGGGCGGGATTCGTCGTACATCTTTCGCAACCACTCGTTGGGGCTGCGCCCTTCGCTGAACGCCTCGCCAAACCCCAGCCGGGACGCCAGCGCGCTGAGAATACCGTAGTCATCACGCGCCTCCGCAAAGGGCGCGATGTGCTGGCGCATGGCAATCATAAAACCGTCATTGCTGGCGCTGCCGATATCTTCCCGTTCCAGCGAGGTGGTGGCGGGCAGCACGATGTCGGCGAATTTCGCCTGCGCGGTCCAGTACTGTTCATGAACCACAACCGCTTCCGGGCGACGCCAGGCGCGGACCAGTTTATTCAGATCCTGATGGTGATGAAAAACATTGCCGCCTGCCCAGTACACAAGCCGGATATCCGGGTAGTGCAGGGTCCTGCCGTCAAATTCGTAAGGCTCACCCGGCTTTAGCAGCATGTCAGAAATGCGGGCGACAGGGATTTTTTCCGCCACCGGATTACGCCCCTGAGACAGGCGCGGGCCGGAGAAAACGCGGCGGTGCGCTCCGGCAAGATTGGTGGAGGCGTAGCCAAAACCCAGCCCGCCGCCGGGGGTGCCAATCTGCCCGAGCAGCGCCGTGGTGGCGACCGTCGCCCAGAAGGTTTGCTCCCCCTGGCGCGCCCGCTGCACCGACCAGGCGATGTTGATCATCGTGCGGTGCGTGGCCATCTCCCGGGCGAGCTGGCGTATGCATTCGGCGGACAGGCCGGTACGCAACGCCGCCCACTCCGGGCTTTTCACCACGCCGTCGCCTTTGCCGAACAGATAATCGCGGTAAGGTGCAAAGCCCACCGTGTGGCTGTCGACAAATTCGCGGTCATGTAAATCTTCAGCAATCAACACCTGACACACCGCCAGCAGCAGCGCGGTATCGCTGCCGGGTTTGACCGCCAGCCAGTCGGCATCCGGCACGCCTGAAAGATCGTTTTGTACCGGGCTGATGTTAATAAAGCGCGTGCCGTTAGCCCGCAGCGTGGTCAGCCAGTGTTGCAGGGCGTGATCGTTCGCCCCACCGCCGTTGACCTGGGCGTTACGCAGCGGCAGACCACCGATGGCGACAAACAGCTCGCAGTGCTCCGCCAGCGACGGCCAGTGGGTGTGCTGGCGCTGAAGTATATCCAAATCACCGAGAATGTGCGGCAAAATGCGCTCACCTGCGGCGATACTGTAGGTATTGGTGCTGCCGGTGTAGCCGCCAAAAAAGTTGAGAAAGCGATGCAGTTGTCCCTGGGCATGATGAAAACGCCCGGCGCTGGACCAGCCGTAAGAGCCGCCGTAAATCGCTGTATTGCCCTGCTCACGTTTGACCCGCGTCAGTTCATCTGCCACAAGCGCTAGCGCTTCATCCCAGCTCACTTCCACAAAGGGTTCGCGCCCTCTTCCCTCACGGGACGCCGCGCCCTGTTTGAGAAAACCTTCGCGCACCGCCGGACGGCGCACGCGAGACGCCCCCTGCACCGCATCCGGCAGCGACTCGCCAATCCGCGACGGATTGCTGTCCCACTCAACCGGACGCACGCCAGTAAGCTGGCCCTCACGGGTTTCAACCTGATAGGTGCCCCAGTGCATCACCGCCAGGTTGTGAAGGGGATTCTCGGCTTTCATCGTGCGTCCTCAAAACGAATGCGTGACGTGTAGGCCGGATAAGGCGTGAGCCGCCATCCGGCGTGACAGGGTGGACAGGGAGTCAATGCATCGTCATCCCACCCGTCACATTAATCGCCTGCCCGGTCATATAGGCGGCAAGCGGGCTTGCCAGAAAGGCCACGACACCGGCTATTTCCGCAGGCTGTGCGGTACGCCCGAGCAGCACCTGCGAGCAGTCTTCGGCGTAAATCGCCTCCGGGGTCATACCGCGCAGTTCTGCCCCTTCCCGCCGCTCGCGCCACTTCATCTCGGTTTCGACGATACCGGGACAGACGGCATTGACGAGGATGTTGTCGCGGGCAAGCTCAATCGCCATCACTTTGGTGAGGCCGAGTACCGCATGCTTGGAGGCCACGTACTGCCCCATCATCCGGTAGCCGTTTTTCCCCGCCTGCGAGGCGATATTGATAATGCGACCGCCGCTTTTTGCCTTCATCAGTGGGATCGCCACTTCAGACAGGTAGCCGATGCTTTTAACGTTGACGTCCAGAATCCGCTGCCAGTCCGCATCGTTAAACTGCGTCACCGGGCTCATGGCCGACACGCCGCAGCTGTTGACCAGAATATCGATGCCGCCGAAGGTTTCCCGGGCGGCCTCAATCAGCAGATGTGCATCCTCGCGGGAGGCCACATCGGTGCGCAGCACCAGCTGGCGCGTACTCTGCTCCCGCGCCCTGCCGGCAATGTCACCGATAACCACATTGGCGCCGCCCTGATGAAACAGCTCGGCAATGGCTTTGCCTATCCCCTGTAAACCGCCCGTCACCACGGCGGTCTGGCCGCTGAAATCCAGACTGATCATCGTTACGCCCTGAACGGGTCGTCGCTGATACCCGCTTCCAGCACCAGCTTCGCGTACTCCTGCGCGGAGAAGAGCGAGTGGTCGCGGTAGTTGCCGCAGGCCAGAGGCGTCACCGCGGGCACATCGGTGGCGGTGACCACGCGCTGCAACACGCGGGTCAATGCGGCGGCAATGTTTTTAGGATCGTGCTCGTCCCACAGGATCAGGTAGAAACCGGTACGGCAGCCCATCGGCGAGATGTCGATAACCCCTTCCAGCTCCTCACGCAGGCCAAAGGCCAGCAGGTGCTCCAGGGTGTGCAGTGCCGCCGTGGGAATCGCATCCACGTTGGGTTGCAGGAAACGCAGGTCGAATTTCTGCACCACGCTGCCCAGCTTGTGGCGCTCATAGCCAGCAACGCGAACATACGGGGCTTTCACTTTGGTGTGGTCGAGGGTAAAGCTCTCTACAACTGGCATTTTTTCACTCCTTTAGAAAACGAATGAAACAGGCTTACTCGCGGCGCAGGCGGCGGGCAAAGCGGGTTCCGAGGGTCTGAATAAGCTGGACGATAACAATCAGCACCAGCGCGGTGATAAGCGTGGCGAAGGCGTCGAAACGCTGATAACCGTAGGTAATGGCTAAATCCCCAATGCCGCCCCCGCCTACCGTTCCCGCCATCGCGGTCGCGCCCAGCAGGCCAATGGTGGCGGTGGTCAGGGCCAGAATCAGGGAAGCGGCGGCCTCGGGCAGCATAAAGTGCCAGATGGTCTGCAAGGTGGTGGCTCCCATGGCGTCGGCAGCTTCGAGGATGCCCTCGTCCACCTCCAGCAAGGAGCTTTCCACCAGCCGCGAAATATAGGGGGCAATAAAGACAATCAGCGGCACTATCGCCCCGACGGTGCCGATGGTGGTGCCAACCAGCAGCCGGGTGAAGGGCAAAATAGTGATCAGCAGGATGATAAAAGGCAGCGAGCGGACAATGTTGATGGTCGGGTTCAGCACCTGATGGATAAAACGGTTCGGCAAAATGCCACCGGGGCGGCAGACCACCAGCACGATGCCCAGCGGAATACCGAGCAGCGAGCCAAAGGCCAGCGAGACAAAAATCATCACCAGCGTGTCGTGGAGTGCGAGCAGGAACTGATCGCCGGTGACGGCGGTGTCGATGAACTCAAACATGGGTGATTTTCACTCCTGCATCGCGAAGGTAATCAACGGCGCGCGCGGTGTCTGTTGGGCTACCTGTCATCTGGACAATCATGAAACCGAGGATCCGCTCCTGCACTTCGGACATGGAGGCAAAGAGGATATTCACCTCGATGTCGAAGTCCTTGATGATGCGGTTGATAATCGGCTGCTGGGCGGTGATGCCGACAAACTCCAGCCGCAGCGCCTGCGCCTGGCCGTCACGTTTCAGTACCTCTTCAACCCGCGCGGGGAGAGAGTCATGAATCACGGAATGCACAAAGTTCGCGGTCACCGGATGCTGCGGCTCGGCAAAGAGCCTGAACACGTCACCCTGCTCCACGATATTGCCGTTTTGCATCACCGCCACCTTGTTACAGATGCGCTGGATGACGGACATCTCGTGCGTGATCAACACGATGGTGATGCCATAGCGGCGGTTGATCTCCTGGAGCAATTGCAGGATCTGCACGGTCGTGTGCGGATCGAGCGCCGAGGTCGCTTCGTCGCACAACAGCACCGACGGATTGGTCGCCAGCGCACGGGCAATGCCGACACGCTGTTTTTGCCCGCCCGACAGCTCATTCGGGTAGCTATTCACCTTGTCGCTGAGGTTGACGAACGCCAGTAACTCCGTCACACGGGCCTGAATAAAGGCGTTGTCGCGTCCTTGTAAAATCAACGGAATGGCGACGTTGTGAAAAACAGTTTTCGAATTCAGCAAATTAAAATTCTGGAAAATCATGCCTATCTCTTTTTTGATGGCATGCAGACGTTTACTCGTTATTCCCTGTAACGATTCCCCATTGACAATCACCTCTCCCTGGCCCGGCGATTCGAGACGATTGATTAAACGCAGCAGGGTACTTTTCCCGGCACCGCTGTAACCAATAATCCCGAAAATATCGCCTTTGCCAATACTCAGATTAATGTTATTTAGCGCCAGAACAGGATTCCCGTTACGGGAAAATGTTTTACTGACCTGGCGAAATTCAATCATTGCATCACTCATTTCAAATAATCAGGCAGCAGATAACCGTTATATTGCTCATGAGTCAGAATATAATTCTTGAAATCAGCAGAGTGATAACCGTCGATAATATCCTTAGCAAAAGGCGCATCTTTATTTTTACCGGCAATGGTGACGACGTTAATAAACTGGCTCACCGGCGTTTCAAGCTGTAATGCCGAATTAAGTTTCAGGCCGCTGGAGACCGCAAAGTTACCCTGAATCAAACCGTAATCTACGTCCGGCAGCGCACGAACCTGCTGAGCGTTATCCATCTCTTTAAGCACAATCTTGTACGGGTTTTCGAGAATATTGCGCTTAGAGAAAGTGGCCGGGTCGCTGTCGGGTTTCAGTTTTACCCACCCCAGGCTTTGCAGTACCAGCAGGGCGCGATATTCATTAGGTGGCTGATTCGGCACGGAAATCACCGTACCTTCTGCCGGGGTCTTCAGCTCTTTGATTTTGCCGCTGTACAGCCCCATCGGCGGGGTGGGTACCTGCACGATACCAATGTTATCGATGCCCAGTCGTTCGTTAACCGATTTCAGATAGACCGGATGCTGCATAATATTGGCTTCAATATTGCCACGCGCCACCGCATCATTGACCTGAATACCATCGCTGAAATCTTTATATTCGACCTTATAGCCTTTTTTAATAAGATATGGCGCAACGCCTTTTTCAAATTGTTCTTTATAAGGGCCTGGATTAAATCCAACGCGTATGATTTTATCCTGCGCGGCGGCATAAAATGATGATGAAGCAAGTACGGCAAAGACTAAACCCAATAATACTGGCTTGTTCATAAAGCAATTTCCCTGTCGGTGCGTGATTGAATTTGATTAAATCACAGCCGTCTGTACGTTGACAGTCAGATTGAGACCTTTCATTTTGCTTTTTTGTCATATCGATAATCAGATGAGGTATATATAAAAACCAGAAATAGACAGTCTATTTTGTACTTAGGTTAATGCTGGCAAAGAATGTAAATGGCGTTTTGGATATGCAATAGTCAATCATCATATTGCCGCCCCGAGATTACCATGCCTGAATTTCAAGCCTCGCAGTTAGTGAATGAACTGGAAGAAAACTTATTTAGCGTGCTGGAAAAGTTAGCCTCGCAGGTCAACACCCCTGATCTGCCGCTTATCGATCTCTCCAGCGGCAGCCCGGATCAACCCACGCCGCCTGAGGTGATTGCCTCCGTTCAGGCCGCCATTACTGATCATAAGAACCACGGCTACCCGTCCTTCTGGGGTAAACCCCAGGTACGCCAGGCGATCGCAGATTTCTATTGGCACCATTACGGGGTGGCGCTTGATCCCGAGACGGAAGTGGCGGTATTTCAGGGATCGCATATTGGCGTCGGCGGGATCCCCAGAGCCGTGGTGAACCCCGGCCAGTTCATTATCTCCACCGATCCCTGCTACCCGATTTACCGTTCGGCGGCGCGCCAGTCGCAGGCGCATTTCTATGGTCTGCCAATTAGTGAAGAAAATCAGTTTCTGCCCGATTTTGCCGACGTGCCGGATGACGTCGCGAACCATGCCGGGCTGGTTATCCTGAATTACCCGCACAACCCCACGGGGGCGCTGGCGACACCGGAACTCTTTGCCGACGCCTTGCAGTTCGCGAGACGCTACAACGTGCCGGTACTGCATGACTTCGCCTATGCGGCGATTGGCAGCGCGCAGGATGATGTGCCGCTGAGCCTGTTTTCGCAGCCTGATGCGAAAGAATGGGGGGTGGAAACCTACACCTTTTCCAAGACCTTTAATATGGCGGGCTGGCGCTTTGGGTTTGCGGTCGGCAACGCCTCAATTATCAAAGCCTTTAAAAAGCTGCATACCCATAGCTACAGCACCGTATTTGGCGCGATTCAGGATGCGGCTATCACCGCGCTGTCGCTGCCGGATACGCGTTTGCAGCAGCTGGTGGCGGTTTATCATCAGCGGCGTGAGCGGGTGTTGCAAAAACTGGCGGAGCTGCACTGGCCGGTACGCGAAGCACAGGGCACCTTTTTCCTCTGGCTTGCGGTGCCAGCCGGGTTTGGCTCGCAGTCGTTTGCAGAACTGTTATTACACGAAGCGCACGTACTGGTCGCGCCCGGCGTCGGCTTTGGCAAAGGGGGCGAGGGATATGTGCGTATCAGCCTGACCGCCGGAGATACCCCGCTATTTCTCGCGCTGGATCGCATTGCTGCACTGCACCTTTTTGACCGCCAGACTTAAGCTGCGAGGCGGTTTCCACATTACGGTATCGACTCTTTTTTCCCGTCCGCCCATCGTGTTACATTGCCGGACAGTGCTCAGTTAAAGGAACTCGCTTAATGATACGTCTCGCTGTCATTGGCACGAACTGGATAACCCGCCAGTTTGTCGATGCCGCCCATGAAACGGGCAAATACACGCTCACCGCCGTCTACTCACGCAGCCTTGAGCAGGCGCAGGAATTTGCCAGGGATTATCCCGTCGAACATCTGTTTACCTCCCTTGAGGCGATGGCAAAAAGCGATCACATCGACGCGGTGTATATTGCCAGCCCGAACTCGCTGCATTTCCCCCAGACTCAGCTCTTCCTCAGTCACAAAAAGCATGTGATTTGTGAAAAGCCGCTGGCGTCGAATCTGCGTGAAGTGGAAGCCGCGATCCGCTGTGCTAAAGAGAATCAGGTGGTGCTGTTTGAAGCGTTCAAAACCGCCAGCCTGCCTAACTTTGTGCTGCTGAAACAATCGCTGGCGAAAGCCGGAAAAATCCATAAGGCATTTTTCAACTACTGCCAGTACTCCTCGCGCTATCAGCGCTATCTGGACGGCGAGAACCCGAATACCTTTAACCCGACGTTCTCGAACGGCTCGATCATGGATATCGGCTTCTACGTGCTGGCTTCTGCGGTGGCGCTGTGGGGCAAGCCGAAAGGCGTGCAGGCGACGGCCAGTTTGCTGGCAAGCGGCGTGGATGCCCACGGGGTCGCGGTGCTGGATTACGGCGATTTCAGCGTCACCCTGCAGCACTCCAAGGTGAGCGATTCGGTGCTGCCAAGTGAAATTCAGGGTGAAGCCGGTTCACTGGTCATGGAAAAGCTGTCGGAGTGCCAGAAGCTCTCCTTCGTGCCGCGCGGCGGCAAAGCGCAGGACATAACCCTGCCGCAGCATATCAACACCATGCTGTATGAAGCGGAAACTTTTGCAGAGCTGGTAGAAGACCGGGTGGTTGATCACCCAGGCCTTGAAGTCAGTCGTATTACGTCGAAGCTGGCGACGGAAATTCGTCGTCAGACCGGCGTCGTTTTCCCGGCGGATTCTGCCGAAATAACGACAAACGCGTAAAGGTGTGTAAAAGAGATGTTACGTAACATTGACGGACTGAATGTTCTGTCATATTTTGTTACGAGCAAAGGGGAGTAACTTCGTTGCCGGTGGGTCGTCATTACGATGCCTCTACCCAAAAGATTTTGAGTTGCCGTTAATCTATCTGCGGCTCAAAAGATAACGGGTAGAAATGCATCCGGTCGCCGGGCGTCATTCAAATGACGTAAGTGAGACCTTGCCGAAAGGCGAGGACCTATTGCATCTCAAGCAAGCGGCTGACGTCTTTCGATGTTGGCCGTTTTCGTTTTTGATGCACAGGAAATCTCATTATGAATACCGTTGGTACACCACTGCTTTGGGGCAGCTTCGCGGTTGTCGTCATCATCATGCTGGCTATCGACCTTCTGCTTCAGGGGCGTCGCGGCGTCCATACGATGACCATGAAGCAGGCGGCCGTCTGGTCCCTCGTCTGGGTTAGCCTCTCCCTTCTCTTTAACGCCGCTTTCTGGTGGTATCTGACGCAGACCGAAGGTCGTGCGGTGGCCGATACCCAGGCGCTGGCGTTCCTTACCGGCTATCTGATTGAAAAAGCGCTGGCCGTCGACAACGTCTTTGTCTGGCTGATGCTGTTCAGTTACTTCGCGGTACCACCTGCGTTGCAGCGTCGCGTGTTGATCTACGGCGTGCTGGGGGCAATCGTCCTGCGTACCATCATGATCTTCGCGGGCAGCTGGCTTATCACCCAGTTCGAATGGTTGCTGTATGTCTTCGGGGCCTTCCTGCTCTTTACCGGCGTGAAGATGGCGCTGGCGAAAGAGGATGAAACAGGGATTGGCGATAAGCCGCTGGTACGCTGGCTGCGCAGCCATTTGCGCATGACGGACAAGATTGAAAATGAGCACTTCTTTGTGCGCAAAAACGGCCTGCTGTTTGCCACGCCGCTGTTGCTGGTGCTGATTCTGGTCGAGCTGAGCGACGTGATTTTTGCCGTCGACAGTATTCCGGCGATTTTCGCGGTCACCACCGATCCGTTTATCGTCCTCACTTCAAACCTGTTTGCGATTCTGGGTCTGCGTGCCATGTACTTCCTGCTGGCGGGTGTGGCTGAGCGCTTCACCATGCTGAAATACGGCCTGTCGGTTATCCTGGTATTTATCGGTGTGAAAATGATGATTGTCGATTTCTACCATATCCCGATCGCGATTTCGCTGAGCATTGTGGGGGGGATCCTGCTGTTGACGCTGGTCATTAACGCATGGGTGAACCACCGTAACGATAAGAAAGCGACAGGCTAAAAAGTGCCCTATGCCCGGTAAATGGCAGATTACCGGGCATCATTTGTAAATACATAGTTAAAAAACATGACGTACTGCGTAAATTACAGCATTTTACGCTTCACCCCTGACCTGGATTCCTTATACTCATCTGGCAAACATTTACTTACATCCAGACATAAATGTGACGATGAGCACGGCTGGATGGCGCACAATTTCACTTAAGGAATCAGGAATGAGTACGTTTCGCTCTACCGGGCTGTGGCAACGCATTGCACAAGGCAGCCTTGTTAAACAAATTATGGTCGGTCTGATACTGGGTATCGTCCTGGCATGGGTTTCTACACCTGCGGCAGTGGCAGTGGGTCTGTTAGGAAATCTGTTCGTCGGCGCGTTGAAAGCCGTTGCGCCCGTGCTGGTCCTGATGCTGGTGATGGCGTCTATTGCTAATCATCAGCATGGGCAAAAAACCAGCATACGTCCCATTCTTTTCCTCTACCTGCTCGGAACATTTTCAGCGGCACTGACGGCTGTCCTTTTCAGCTTTTTGTTCCCATCGACGTTGCATCTGGCGACGGCCGCAAATGATGTGTCTCCTCCTTCCGGTATTGTCGAGGTCCTGCGTGGACTGCTGATGAGCATGATTTCCAATCCGGTCAATGCGTTATTAAATGCCAATTACATTGGTATTCTGGTGTGGGCAATTGGCCTTGGCTTTGCTCTGCGCCACGGCAACACCACAACCAAAAATCTGCTCAATGATTTCTCATCAGCAGTGACCTTCATGGTCAGAATGGTGATTCGCTTTGCGCCTTTAGGGATTTTCGGCCTGGTTGCCTCAACGCTCGCCACGACCGGCTTTGGCGCACTTTGGGGATATGCGCAGTTATTGCTGGTTTTGATTGGTTGCATGGTGCTGGTCGCACTGGTTATCAATCCACTTTTGGTTTACTGGCAAATTCGCCGCAACCCTTATCCGCTGGTGTTGACCTGTTTACGTGAAAGCGGCGTGTATGCCTTCTTCACCCGCAGTTCTGCGGCAAATATTCCGGTTAACATGGCGTTGTGTGAAAAACTGAACCTGGACAAAGATACTTATTCAGTCTCAATACCCTTAGGTGCAACGGTCAACATGGCTGGCGCCGCCATCACTATCACCGTACTCACGCTGGCGGCGGTGCACACATTGGGTATTGCGGTTGATATACCGACGGCATTGCTGCTGAGCATTGTCGCCTCGCTGTGCGCCTGCGGGGCATCGGGTGTGGCGGGCGGTTCGCTGCTGCTAATCCCGCTAGCCTGCAATATGTTTGGTATCTCAAGCGATGTCGCCATGCAGGTCGTCGCGGTCGGTTTTATCATCGGCGTACTTCAGGATGCCTGTGAAACAGCCTTAAACTCTTCCACCGATGTGCTCTTCACGGCTGCGGCCTGCCAGGCTGAAGACGAACGTCTGGCAAAAAACGCACTGCGTGATTAACCGACGTTATCTTTTCTAGCGCCCGGTGGTGGATGATTTTTTCATCGCGGTTTCGATTTTAAACGGATCGATACCGCGTTTTTGCATCCGCCAGAAGCGAATGATGTTCAGCCCGTTCATCACCAGGAAGCTGCCTTCAATTAACGTTCCGCCAATCGAACCTAACCACAGATTGTGCGTCACCCAGCAGGCAGTGGAACACCACATGATGCAGCGCACCTTCAGTCCCTGGCAGCGAAACAGTGCCCAGGTACTGGCGACCGTGCCCACAATCGGCAACAACTCCACCGGATGGTGCAGTTTGATCAGGCCAAAAAAGAGCGTCAGGACAATAAACACCGCCATCACCCACAGCTTGCGGGTATGCATGGAGATGATAGTTCGCACGGCGTTGAGTTCCGCACTCATCCCCGCGGGCAGGGCGCCCATCAGAAAGAAGTGCACGCCAATGGTGGCGCTGTAGAGGGAAAGCTGAAGTTTGAAACGCTTTTCGTCGCGGTTAATGAACGTGGTAATACCGATGATAAACGCCAGTACCCCCACGCCCTGGGCTAACCAGTACGCGCTCATGGAAGATCCTTGTTAACAACCTAAAAAGAAACGACGCTTCATATTATGAAACGTCGTTTTTAATTGCTACTACCGCGTGAGACGAAGGCTAACTTACAGCGTTACGCCGCTCTTAAAGATCGCCAGTTCGCGGAATTCGTTGCGTTCGTTACAGGTCTCTTTGCCGTTGGCAAAATCAACAATCACGTCCACAAACTCACTGAGCAGCTGCGGCATGGTTTTGCCGTGAATCAGCTGACCGGCATCGAAGTCGATCCAGTGTTTTTTCTTCGCCGCCAGTTCGCTGTTGGTCGCAATTTTCACCGTCGGCACAAAACCACCGTATGGGGTGCCGCGACCGGTACTGAACAGCACCATGTGGCAACCCGCTCCGGCCAGAGCACTGGTGGCAACCGCATCGTTACCCGGTGCGCTCAACAGGTTGAGGCCATGGGTTTTCAGGCGTTCGCCGTAGCGCAACACATCCACCACCTGGCTGGCACCGGCTTTTTGCGTACAGCCCAGCGACTTCTCTTCGAGGGTGGTTATACCGCCCGCTTTGTTACCCGGCGATGGGTTTTCGTAAATCGGCTGATTGTGGGCGATAAAGTACTGTTTGAAGTCGTTGACCATGGTCACCGTTTTTTCAAACGTCTCTTCGTCGCGACAGTGGCTCATCAGGATCTGCTCGGCACCAAACATCTCCGGCACTTCGGTCAGCACGGTGGTTCCACCGTTACTGATCATGTAATCGGAGAAGCGACCGAGCATGGGGTTAGCTGTTATCCCGGAAAGACCATCTGAACCGCCGCATTCCAGGCCAAACTTCAGCTCGCCCAGCTTGCCCGGTTCACGTTTGTCGTGACGCAGCGCTTCATAGAGTGCGTACATGTGTTCAATGCCCGCCTCCACTTCGTCGTCCTGGTGTTGGCAGATCATAAAGTGAACGCGGGACGGGTCGTACTCGCCCAGGGTTTCGCGAAACGCATCCACCTGGTTGTTTTCACAGCCCAGACCAATCACCAGCACCGCACCCGCATTCGGGTGGCGCACCATGTTTTGCAGCATGGTACGGGTGTTGACGTGGTCGTCGCCCAGTTGCGAGCAACCATAGGTGTGGCTGAACAGGTGAACGCCATCGATATCCTCGGCGTTATTTGTCTCTTTCAGAAAACGGGTCTGAATCTGACGGGCAATCCCGTTGACGCAGCCGACGGTTGGCAGGATCCACAACTCGTTGCGGACCCCGACATCGCCGTTTGCACGGCGGTAGATCTGAACGTCACGATCCCCCGCCGGTGCCTGTTCATCAACCAGTTCGGGTTGATAGCTATACTCATCCAAATCGCTCAGATTGGTACGCGCATTGTGAGAATGGATATGTTCACCAGCGGCGATATCCGTTGTCGCATGACCAATGGGCAGGCCGTACTTCACGACATTTTCACCTTTAGCGATGTCCCGCAGGGCAAATTTGTGCCCGCGAACCACCGCCTGACGAAGGCGAACCTCATAACCGTCAACAACAACTTCTGTGCCTTCGGCGAGATCCGCCAGCGCTACCGCGACATTATCCAGCGAGTGGATCTTGATGTATTGCATATCAACCTCAAACGGCCTAGTTCAGTTCAATCGCGAAGTAATCACGCGCATTGTTAAAGCAGATATTTCTCACCATCTCGCCCAGCAGTTGAATGTCTGCCGGTGCTTCGCCTGCATGTACCCAGCGGCCAATCATCTGGCACAGGATGCGGCGGAAGTATTCGTGACGGGTGTAAGACAGGAAGCTGCGGCTGTCGGTCAACATGCCCACAAAGCGGCTTAACAGACCAAGCTGCGCCAGTTGCGTCATCTGACGTTCCATACCGTCTTTCTGATCGTTGAACCACCAGCCGGAGCCAAACTGCATCTTGCCTGGCATCCCTTCGCCCTGGAAGTTACCGACCATGGTGCCCAGCACTTCGTTATCGCGCGGGTTCAGGCAGTACAGGATGGTTTTCGGCAGCAGGTTTTCTTCGTTCTGTTTGCTCAGCAGTTTGGACAGCTCTTCTGCCAGCGGACGGTCATTGATGGAGTCGAAGCCCACATCCGGCCCCAGCAGTTTGAACTGACGCAGGTTGTTATTACGCAACGCGCCAATATGGTACTGCTGGACCCAACCGCGACGGGCATATTCCGCACCCAGCCAGACCAGAACCGCAGTTTTGAACTGCGCCACTTCATGCTCACTTAAGTTTTCACCGGAGAGACGACGCGCCAGGATGCTGTCCAGCTCAGCGTCTGTGGCATCCGCAAACAGCACGACGTCCAGCGCGTGATCCGACACCTTACAACCGTGTGCTTCGAAGTGATCAAGACGTTTTGCCAGTGCAGTCTGCAGATCAGCAAAGCGGCGGATGTCGGTATCAGAGACTTCACCCAGCTTGCTCATGTAGTCGTTAAAGGTCGCCAGCTCAATGTTGAACGCCTTGTCCGGGCGCCAGCTCGGCAGCACTTTGATGGAGAAAGAGGTGTCTTTGGCAACGGTCGCGTGATGCTCCAGAGAATCGATCGGATCGTCAGTAGTACCGACCATCTTCACGTTCATTTGCTGCATGATTCCGCGAGCTGTGAATTTATCCTGCGCCAGCAGTTCGTTGCCCAGGTTCCAGATTTCGTCCGCCGTTGACGGCGAAAGCAGCTTACCTGTAATACCAAATGGGCGACGAAGCTCCAGATGAGTCCAGTGGTATAACGGGTTACCGATGGTGTGCGGTACGGTGGCGGCAAACGCGTCAAACTTCTCGCGGTCAGTGGCATCACCAGTACAAAGGCGCTCAGGCACACCGTTGGTGCGCATGGCACGCCACTTGTAGTGGTCGCCTTTCAGCCAGATGTCATACAGGTTTTTAAAACGGTAGTTTTCTGCAATCTGCTGGGGTGGCAGGTGGCAGTGGAAATCAAAAATCGGCTGATCTTTCGCGTAGTCGTGGTACAGGCGGCGTGCGAATTCAGTGTCTAACAGAAAATCTTCGGTCATAAACGGGGTCATTATCGTCTTCCTCTCAACGAGTGCGTCTGATGCTTACCTTAATGCTGACAAAGTTATCACACCAATTTCTATAGGCCGAAGGCTTTTTCGTGAGTTAGATCAATAAACGATGACAAATATTTACAGAAATGAGCGCTGGAATCACTGCCAGGGCGCGCCACAACTGGCTTCTCCGCCTGAAGATAAAGACCACACAAAGAAAAACACTTTTGTGATGTCACTCACCTTTTAAAGTTGTATGACAAGTTATCTTTCTGCCGTCGAATACATAAGCCGACGGAATGCATTGCCGATGAACGATAGATTGGCCTTAACGGTAGGGATGCCGAATTAAACACGTTGAATAGCAAGGTTCGGGTCGTTTCGGAGTTTTTCCGGTGACGCCCTCCCGTTTTCACCTTCCGACTGCAACCGGCAGGTGACCGCGAAAGCGGAATTACCATAACGATGAGGTTTACATGCGTAAAATTAAAGGGTTACGTTGGTATATGATAGCACTGGTGACGCTGGGCACCGTGCTGGGTTACTTGACGCGTAACACCATTGCTGCGGCAGCGCCCACGCTGATGCAAGAGTTGAATATTTCCACGCAGCAATACTCCTATATCATTGCGGCCTATTCGGCTGCGTATACCATCATGCAGCCTGTTGCGGGTTATGTACTGGATATTCTGGGCACCAAGGTTGGCTATGCGGTCTTCGCCGTGACCTGGGCCATCTTCTGCGGCGCGACAGCGCTGGCGGGAAGCTGGGGTGGTCTGGCGCTGGCGCGTGGTGCTGTAGGTGCTGCTGAAGCCGCGATGATCCCGGCTGGCCTGAAAGCCGCTTCTGAGTGGTTCCCGGCGAAAGAACGTTCTATCGCAGTAGGCTACTTCAACGTCGGTTCCTCTATTGGTGCGATGATCGCACCGCCGCTGGTGGTGTGGGCAATCGTCATGCACAGCTGGCAGCTGGCGTTCGTTATCTCCGGCGTACTGAGCTTCGCCTGGGCAATGGCCTGGTTGATTTTCTACAAACACCCGCGCGATCAGAAAAAACTGTCTGAAGAAGAACGCGAATACATCATTGGTGGTCAGGAAGCCCAGCACCAGACCTTCAACGGCAAAAAAATGTCCGTGTTGCAGATCCTTGGCACCCGTCAGTTCTGGGGTATCGCCCTGCCGCGTTTCCTGGCAGAACCAGCCTGGGGTACTTTCAACGCCTGGATCCCACTGTTCATGTTTAAAGTTTATGGCTTTAACCTGAAAGAAATCGCCATGTTCGCCTGGATGCCAATGCTGTTTGCTGACCTGGGTTGTATCGTCGGGGGCTACCTGCCGCCGCTGTTCCAGCGCTGGTTTGGTGTGAACCTGATTGTGTCCCGTAAAATGGTTGTGACCATGGGTGCGGTACTGATGATTGGCCCAGGCATGATTGGTCTGTTTACCAGCCCATACGTTGCAATCGGTCTGCTGTGTATCGGTGGCTTTGCTCACCAGTCACTGTCTGGCGCACTGATTACGCTCTCTTCTGACGTGTTTGGTCGTAACGAAGTGGCCACCGCGAACGGTCTGACCGGTATGGCCGCATGGACCGCAAGTACCATGTTTGCTCTGGTGGTCGGTGCACTGGCTGACACCATCGGCTTTAGCCCGCTGTTCGCTGTACTGGCGGTATTCGATATCCTGGGCGCTATCGTTATCTGGACGGTGCTGAAAAGTAAATCGGCAGCTGAGCTGGAAGCGGAAAAATCCGCGGTTGGCGGTCACGCAACCCAAAGCTAGTTGAACGCCCGTTAGCTATGCCGTTCCCCCCGCCGCCCGCCATCATCGGGCGGCTTTTTCTTCCTCTGTTGTGGTGAGAAAGGCGCAAAAGTGGTATAACAAATCTACTATTGCCATATCTTACCTGGAGCGCATATGGAAATCACCGAATCACGACGTTTGTACCAACAGCTTGCCGCCGAGCTTAAGAGCCGCATTGAGCAAGGTGTTTACCTCGTGGGTGACAAACTTCCAGCTGAACGCTTTATTGCCGAAGAAAAAAGCGTCAGCCGCACCGTGGTTCGTGAAGCGATCATCATGCTTGAAGTGGAAGGCTTTGTTGAGGTCCGCAAAGGGTCCGGCATCCACGTCATTTCTAACCAGGCCCGCTATTCACAGGCGCCGGATGAAAATCTGGAGTTTGCTAATTACGGCCCGTTTGAGCTGTTGCAGGCGCGCCAGCTCATTGAAAGTAATATCGCTGAATTTGCCGCCACCCAGGTCACCAAGCAGGACATCATGAAACTGATGGAGATCCAGGACAACGCGCGCAAAGAAAAATGCTTCCGTGATTCAGAATGGGACCTGCAATTCCATGTTCAGGTCGCCCTGGCCACGCAAAACAGCGCGCTGGCCGCGATTGTCGAAAAGATGTGGACTCAGCGCGTTCACAACCCGTACTGGAAAAAACTGCACGATCATATTGATTTGCGCACCGTGGATAACTGGTGTGACGATCATGACCAGATTCTTAAAGCCCTGATTCGTAAAGACCCGCACGCGGCAAAAGTGGCGATGTGGCAGCATCTGGAGAACACCAAGCAGATGCTTTTCAACGAAACCAGTGACGATTTCGAATTCAATGCTGACCGCTACATGTTTGCTGATAATCCCGTGGTTCACCTCGACACCGCAGCGAATGGCGTGAAATAACAACTTATTCAACAGGCGCACCGCAGTGATGCGCCTGGCCACTCTTAGGGTCAGTAAAAAGTATAGAGTGTCAGCCTGTGTAAATACCCTCGCCTCACCCCTCTTCGACAAGCAAAATCATTTTCTGACAAAGCGTAATTTCTCTGACGCAGAACAGCGGCATTTGTTACAATTCGACGCAATTTGTCTCTGCGTAAGTTAGTGCTTGCTCACTACGTCAGTCACCAAAACTCAGACAGCAGATGTGCCACGAGCGACCATAATGTACAGATTAATAATATCGCCGCGCTGTTTGACAGGTAACCGACGTGACGTAAACCGATGTACCAGGAACCTTGAATGGAACTTTTAAGCCAATTACTTCATGCCCTCTGGAGCCAGGACTTTGAAACTCTGGCCAACCCGTCCATGATCGGCATGCTCTACTTCGTTTTGTTTGTCATTTTGTTTCTTGAGAATGGCCTGCTTCCCGCCGCGTTTCTGCCCGGCGACAGTCTGCTCGTGCTGGTCGGCGTGTTGATTTCAAAAGGCGCGATGGGCTTCCCGCAGACCGTCATTTTGCTGACAGTCGCAGCGAGTCTGGGCTGCTGGTTGAGTTACATACAGGGTCGGTGGCTGGGCAACACACGCATTGTGCAAAACTGGCTGTCGCACCTTCCGGCGCACTATCACCAGCGTGCGCACCATCTTTTCCATAAACACGGGTTGTCTGCGCTGCTGATGGGCCGTTTTATTGCATTTGTTCGCACGCTGTTACCAACTATTGCCGGAATTTCTGGTCTCAACAATGCGCGTTTCCAGTTTTTCAACTGGATGAGCGGCTTGTTATGGGTGCTGATACTGACAACTTTGGGTTATCTGCTTGGAATCACACCTGTTTTTCGTAAATACGAAGATCAGCTCATGTCCTGCCTGATGCTGCTCCCTGTCGTGCTGCTGGTCATCGGCCTGATTGGCTCGTTGGTAGTGATGTGGAAGAAAAAATACGGTAACCGGGGTTAACATGGAAATGCATCGTCCCTTAATGCGCTGGCTGTTCATGAGCATCTTTGCGATGGCATTGTTCAGCGTACTATTTTTTGGCTGGGTTACGCTGCAAAACCGGGAGTCAACGCTGGCTATTCGCCCCATCGCACAAAATGTCAGCGTGCCGGATGGCTTCTCCATCTGGCACCATCTGGATGCTAACGGCATTCATTTTAAAAGCATTACCCCACTGAACGACACGTTGCTCATTAAGTTTGAGTCCAGCAGCCAGAGCGCTGCTGCGAAAGCCGTTCTCGACCGCACCTTACCCCACGGTTATATCATCGCGCTGCAGGATGACGACAGTCAGACATCGGCCTGGCTGGTTCGCCTGCGCGACACAACCCACAGATTCGGCTAATCTTCCAGGATTCTGAATCTTTTCACTTACTTTGGTGCTTTCACCTTTTACTTACTATGCTTGAGTAAATGGAACCAGAGTCCACGCAACAAAACTGGATGCTGGCGCTATTCGTTAACGCTGGCCAACAATGGAAGGTTTCACTATGAAATACCACATCGCACTGGCGTTAACCCTTTTATCTTTGAGCGCAGTTTCCCAGGCCGCTTCTCTTTGTCAGGAGAAGGAAAACGACATCCTGCGTGAAATCAGCTACGCCGAAAAGCACAATAACCAGCGTCGTGTTGACGGCCTGAACAAGGCCCTGCATGAAGTGCGCAGCAACTGTTCTGACAGCAAACTGCGTGCCGACCACCAGCGTAAAATCGACGGGCAGAAAGCAGACGTTGCCGAACGTCGCCGGGATTTAGCCGAGGCGAAAGAGAAAGGCGATGCGGACAAAATAAGTAAACGCGAGCACAAGCTGAAAGAAGCCGAGTCTGAACTGAAGGCGCTGGAGGCGCGTGACTACTGATTTAATGGAAGTTAACACTTACTCACCTGGAGAGAATTATGTCAAAAGATACCAATACAGACCATCTGCGCGCTGAGTTGAAATCCCTGGCGGATACCCTTGAGGAAGTGTTGAACACCTCCGGGGATAAATCGAAAGAAGAGTTGAGTAAACTGCGCGGCAAAGCAGAAAAAGCACTGCAGGAAAGCCGCTACCGCCTGGGTGAAACCAGCGATCTTATCGCCCGCCAGACCCGTGAAGCCGCAGCAAAAACTGACGAATATGTTCGTGATAATCCCTGGACCAGCGTCGGGATTGGTGCAGCCGTTGGCGTCGTGTTAGGCGTGTTACTGACGCGTCGCTGATTATGGCGGATTCAAGACATGCACAAGGGCCGGGCAAAAGCGTTCTGGGTATCGGGCAACGCATCGTTTCCATCGTAGTTGAGATGGTGGAAACGCGGCTTCGGCTGGCGGTAGTCGAGCTGGAAGAAGAAAAATCCAACCTCTTTCAGCTTCTGCTGATGGTTGGATTTACCATGCTGTTTGCCGCCTTCGGTTTAATGAGCCTGATGGTGCTTATCATCTGGGCCATTGACCCGCAGTATCGCCTCAACGCCATGATTGCCACCACGGTGGTGCTGCTTTTGGGCGCACTGATTGGCGGCATCTGTACGTTACGCAAAGCACGTGCCTCCACCCTGCTGCGCCATACGCGACAGGAGCTGGCAAACGACCGCGCGCTGCTGGAGGACGATAAGCCATGAGCCACAAAGCCGAGCGTTTAAAGCGCAAAGCCCGACTGCTCAGCCAAATCCAGCAGCAACGACTCGACTTAACCGCCTGTCGCCGCGACTGGCTGGAAACCACCGAGGCCTATGACCGCGGCTGGAATACGTTTCTCAGCCTGCGCTCCTGGGCCCTGGTGGGGAGCAGCGTCATGGCCGTATGGGGCGTGCGTCACCCCAGCCGGCTGATGCGTATGGCGAAACGTGGGCTGGGCGTGTGGAGCGTCTGGCGGCTGGTCAAATCCACGCTGGATCAGCAACGGCGTTAACAATGTCGGGTATGGCGCATGCCGCCCGACATCCTCTCTCCCGCTCTCTCAGCCCTCTGACAACACGCCTCTCACTTAACTCCCTCAGAATCTTTGATAAAGTTCGACAGTTTTCCTTGCTAACAATCCCGTCTCGCCCCGTTTAATATCCTCTCCATCGACAGCAGACATGCGGCTCTCGCCCTTGAATGCACACTTTTTAATTGCAGTAGACACTGTGGTTCTCTGGAGAGAAAGATGAAAAAATTAGAAGATGTTGGTTTCCTGGTCGCTCGTATTCTGATGCCAATTCTGTTCATTACCGCGGGCTGGGGCAAAATCACTGGCTATGCAGGCACTCAGCAGTACATGGAAGCGATGGGCGTCCCGGGCTTTATGCTGCCACTGGTTATTCTGCTTGAATTCGGCGGCGGTCTGGCGATTCTGTTCGGTTTCCTGACCCGTACCACTGCACTGTTCACCGCAGGCTTCACGCTGCTGACAGCATTCATCTTCCACAGCAACTTCGCGGAAGGCATGAACTCCCTGATGTTCATGAAAAACCTGACCATCGCAGGTGGCTTCCTGGTTCTGGGTATCACCGGTCCGGGCGCATTCAGCATCGACCGCGTACTGAATAAAAAGTGGTAAGCGCTCTATACTGAAGTAAAGATACAGAAAGCGAGGAGTCCATCTCCTCGCTTTTGCCATTTAAAGGAGAATGCATTATGGGACAACTGATTGACGGCGTCTGGCACGACACCTGGTATGACACCAAATCCACGGGTGGACGCTTCCAGCGCTCGGTTTCAGCATTTCGTAACTGGCTGACGGCGGATGGCAGCGCAGGCCCTTCCGGCGAGAGCGGTTTCGCCGCAGAAAAAGACCGCTATCACCTCTATGTTTCTCTCGCCTGCCCCTGGGCGCACCGCACGCTGATCATGCGGACGTTAAAAGGGCTTGAACCTTTCCTGCCAGTGTCGGTTGTGAACCCGCTGATGTTTGAAAACGGCTGGACCTTCGATGACGATTTCCCGGCGGCGACAGGCGATTCGCTCTATCAGAACGAATTTCTGTACCAGCTTTATCTGCATGCGGACCCGCAATACACCGGGCGCGTGACGGTACCTGTATTGTGGGACAAGAAGAACCACACGATTGTCAGCAATGAGTCTGCTGAAATCATCCGTATGTTTAACACCGCATTTGATGCTCAGGGTGCCCGTGCCGGGGATTACTACCCGCCCGCACTGCGCGCACAAATTGACGAGCTGAACAGCTGGATCTACGACAACGTCAATAACGGTGTCTACAAAGCAGGTTTTGCCACCAGCCAGCAGGCTTACGACGAAGCCGTCGAAAAAGTGTTTGAATCACTGGGCCGCCTGGAGCAAATCCTCGGGCAGCACCGCTACCTGACCGGTGACCAGCTTACCGAAGCCGATATCCGTCTGTGGACAACCCTGGTGCGTTTTGACCCGGTCTACGTGACGCACTTTAAATGTGATAAGCACCGGATTAGCGACTATCTCAATCTGTATGGCTATCTGCGCGATATCTACCAGATTCCGGGGATCGCTGAGACGGTCAATTTTGACCACATTCGCAGCCACTACTATCGCAGCCACAAAACCATCAACCCAACGGGCATTATTTCCATTGGGCCATGGCAGGATCTGAACGAACCGCACGGGCGCGACACGCGTTTCGCATAAGGCTTCTCTTCGGGCACTCAGCGGGTGCCCGAAAATTTTCCCCGCACTCTTTTTTTGCCGTCTATTCTTACATTGATCGCTGAGAAAACAACGTATTGAACGTTGATCGAGGTTGTGAAATGGACTGGTATTTCAAAGTACTCAGCAACTACACCGCCTTTCACGGACGCGCGCACCGCCGCGAGTTCTGGATGTTTATGCTGGTCAATATCATTCTCTTTGGTGTGCTGAAGGTGCTCGACAGAATCGTCGGCTGGCAGCATGTTGGCGTGTTCAGTCTGATTTACGCGCTGCTGGTGTTGTTACCTTCTCTCGCCGCGCAGTCACGTCGGCTGCATGACACCAATCGCACGGCAAAATGGCTGTGGCTCTGGTGCATTCCGGTGCTGGGCTGGCTGATGCTGCTGGCGTTTCTGAGCCAGCGGGGTACAGCGGAGGAAAACCGCTTCGGGCCGGAGCCCAAAGCGTTTCCATAAGCGTTATTTACCGGAGAACAGCTTGGGAATTTCGCGCAGGCACCAGGCTTTCGCCTCGCCCATGCTGTCGCGTCGCCAGGCCATGATAATGTCGACTTCGCTGGTGTATTCCGGGCTGACCACGCGTAAGCGCCCTTCAGCAATGTCCTGCTCCACCAGCGGGTACGGCATGGTCGCTACACCTAATCCAGCCAGCAGCGCCTGACGCTTGTCTTCAATGGTGCTCACGGTAAGGCGCGGCTGCTTGTCCAGCAGCTGCACGGTCAGCACCGGGCGCTCACGGGCGGTATCCGCCACGGCCACACCGCGATACTTCACACGCGTCACCTCGGACAGCGGTTCCGGCTCCTGATGAATAGGATGATCCGGTGCCGCCACATAGACATTCAGCACTTTGTAGAGTTTACGTGAGTTTATCTCTGACGAAGAGCGGAAGTGCATATCCGGCGCGATAACGATATCTGCACGCCCCTGCTCCAGCCGTTCCCACGCCCCCGCCAGCACTTCAGTGATGATGGAAAGCTGGGTGTTGGCTTTATTCGCCAGTTTTTCAACCAGCGGGAAAATCTCATGCGTTGGCACCAGCGCTTCCGTGACCAGCGTCAGATGGGTTTCCCAGCCCCGCGCCAGCGCTTCTGCATCCGTTGTCAGTTTATCGGCCGCTTCCAGTAACACGCGCCCGCGTTCCAGTAGCATCCGTCCTACGTTGGTGAATTTGGTTCGGTGACCGGAGCGGTCAAACAGCACCACATCCAGCTCTTCTTCCAGTTTTTGCATGGTGTAACTGAGCGCAGAAGGTACACGTCCCAGTTCATCTGCCGCGGCGGCAAAGCTGCCACGTCGGTCAATTGCGTCCATTACGCGTAACGCTTCGAGCGTAAGTGCCCTGTCTTTCGCCATTTTTTGTTCTCATTCAGGAAATTTGAACATACCGGGCAGAATATCTGGCTAACAATGCAGCGTCCATACCTTTACCATTGTTTTAGTGTAAAGAGAGGTCAAGAATTATGATTATTACCCGAACAGCCAAACAATGCGGTCAAGCCGACTTCGGCTGGCTCCAGGCCCGCTACACCTTTTCCTTTGGACATTATTTTGACCCGAAACTTTTGGGCTACGCCTCCTTACGCGTTTTGAACCAGGAGGTGCTCGCACCTGGCGCATCATTCCAGCCGCGAACCTACCCAAAAGTGGACATCCTCAATGTCATCCTGGAAGGTGAAGCCGAATACCGCGACAGCGAAGGCAACCATGTGCAGGCAAAGGCAGGGGAAGCGCTGCTTATCGCCACTCAGCCAGGCATTAGCTATAGCGAACATAACCTGAGCAAAGATAAGCCCCTGACCCGGATGCAGTTGTGGCTTGATGCCTGCCCGGAGCGGGAAAATGCCGCCGTGCAAAAAGTCGTTATCAGCGACCAGGCGCGTCAGCTTTTGGCGTCCCCTGACGGCAGCCAGGGAAGCCTGCAACTGCGCCAGCAGGTGTGGTTACATCATATCGAGCTGCAAAAAGGGGAAGAGCTGACTTTTCAGTTACATGGACCACGTGCATACCTGCAGTCTATTCACGGAACCGTTCATGCAGTAACGCCGTGCGAAGCAAAAGAAGCACTGACCTGCGGTGACGGCGCATTTATTCGTGATGAGGCTAACATAACACTTGTCGCTGATACGCCACTTCGCGCTTTGCTGATAGATTTACCTGTGTGACAGGTGTTTTACGGAGTCAATCTGTGAGTATAAAGACCGTTCAAAAAAATAGAGCGCCAGAGAGCGTGGTAGCACTGCAACCGACAGCTGAAGTGTCCGCCCCTGCATTTGGTTATGATGATATGTTGACCGAGCTCGAAGCGATTGTCGCCGATGCTGCCGTCAGGCTGGCCGAGGACGACGAAGCGGCATAACCTCCGCCCTGGCTTACGCCGGGGCACGCTCATCAGTCTTTTCTTTTACGATATCGCTATATACATAAATATATAGCGATGTTGAAATATGTCCTGCTTAAAAGGACAAAAAAGGAAAGTGCGATGGTTCTGTATATGTTTTATCTTGGCGGCAACGCGGGCAAATCTAATATCGAAGTGCATGACATCCAGTTTGTGGCCGCAAACCAACCCGAGGACGCCTGGCCGACGCTGAGGGAAGCCTGGTATGGCGACAAAGACAAAGTGCACATTGACGGTGATGCCCGCATCACCTGGGCTGACGGATACCTGGTTACGCTCTCTTCGCAAAAACCTCCCGTCGACTCACCGCACCTCTTTTTTGTGAATGCCGGTGCTTATCACCCGGACAACCTTGCTGAGCTTCACGCCTTCGACCTGTTTGTGGCGAGCGATGCGGCGCAAGCGAAAGCCAAAGGGCTTGCCAGCCTGCTTAACGGCGCGCTACAGCAGCACAAAGACAATTTGAAAGAGGTGGATGACTGCCTGCTGCTCGAGAGAATCGGTGATTTGTACATTCACCTAACGCCCTCTGAGCACGGCGAGCATTTCAAACCGGAGTGGCAGGGCTATCAGCCTATTGGCCTGTAACACGGGTTAGATTGCCGGAGCTCGTTATCGTCTCCGGCATCAAATTAATCCAGAAGCGACGTTCCGTAGGAGTTATCGACTGTGCACAACCAGCGTCCATCGGGTTCTGCGCGGAATACATAGGTTGCGCGGCGAGTGGTTTCGACAGTTCCACCTTGTCCATCAGGATAGCGTAGCCGGGTTTCCATAATGACCAGCGCATTCCCGGCACCTTCAATCACCTGCATTTCACCCTGCTCCACTTCCAGCGTTCCCTGGAAATAATCGGCAATCGCAATAAACGCTTTGCGGATGTTCTCCTTACCGCGGGCAATCATGCCGGGTTTAACCACCAGCGCGGCATCTTCGGCGTAGTACGTCATCAGGGTGTCGTAATCTTTCTCGGTGATTGCCTTATCACAGGCTTCTATGATGTGGCGTAGCGGGTGCGTGCTCATGCATAACCTCCTTGGTGGGTTCAGAAGTTCAGTAGAGCACTGCTGGCGGCAGATGTAACGCCGGGTTGTGTGTAGCTACCGGAAATGGGGAGGTGGGAGCATTCCCCCTCACCCTTACTCAAAATAAATACGAGCACGGACAGTTCCCTCTCCCTTGAGGGAGAGGGTTAGGGTGAGGGGGGACATGCGGCTCTGATGATCATTCCGTTCACCTTATGTTCCTTGCTTTTCTGTCGCTCCAGAACCCGTGAACGTGCCAGGGAGGCTCGCCGCCACTGCCCTGGCGACCCGGGCTCCCGGCTTTGAAAATCGCCGCTGGCGCGGTCCACTCAGCGTATGCCTTCAGGCTAATCGGGGACGGGCGGATGAAACGTCCCTGTAAAACCGCCCTCGCCGCGCATCCATGCGCGTCGCCCCGGCCTTACGGATACGCTTCGTCGATTTTCAGCCGGACCCAGTCATCGCTGCCACTGCTTTATTCTCATTACGCAATGCTATTGCTGCAAAACCTAACATTGCCGGGAATCTCTCTGCCCCAGGGACAAAGAACCGCTCGTGCGGTTTTCCAGACCGCACAAAAGCAAAAACCCGCCGAAGCGGGTTTTTACCTGAAAAGTTCGAAACTGACCGATAAGTCGGCTCGTTCTAACAATACACTGGTGCAATCAAGCGCCACGTTAGTCATGTATCACGTACTGTATCCCACTTTGTATCCCGGATAAAGTCCGCCTCCGCATCAACCAATCGCACCTGATTTACTCGGCGTCCTCAGTATCGAACGTCTTGCTGTACGGACAATGCGTTGACTTCGTGACGTATGTAAACGTGTAAATCGAGTTGCTGTAGACACACAATGTTTGTCCGCTCTCCGTCGTTGACTGCTCTGGTGCACTCATGGTGATCCGTCCGGCTACGGCGCTGAATGACACCAACAAACCGCAAAAAATCAAAGAAAGCACCTTCATTTCAATCTGCTCCTTTCGGGTAACTCTGCGTTGCTCACAATTCATACGCGGAGTTTATCACCCCTATCGATCGAAAATACTGATCTTTAAGATCGAATTAATTCATAAAGGTGGTTAAGATAAATCTTAGGTTTTTTTATTGTTTCAATTTTGTTCAAGGAGATGACTTTGAAAAAAATACTTCTGGTTGTGCTGGGATTGTTAGCGGGGAATGTTTACGCGGATGATGATGGTTCGCCGGAAATGAAGGCGGAAGCGAAGGCCTTAATCCAGGCGGCGAATTACCAATGTAACAAAGTGAACGGGGTTTACCCCGCCCACTTTAGCAACGCTTTCACTGTGTACTGCGATGATGTGTATGAGTACACCATCAAGGATCGCGGCGGTCGCTGGACTGTTGAAGTCAACGACTGAGGCCCGGATATGGCAATGAAAAAGTGCCGTGAATGTGGGCATAGTGTTTCAAGTAGCGCGAAGATGTGCCCATCCTGCGGAGTAAAAAAACCTTATATTTCGCCGCTCAGAGGAGTCTTTTTGCTGGCAGTAATTGGATGGACTGGGTGGATCGCGTTTACTGATGACAAATCGTCAGGCAGCAATCAAGCATCCACGGAAAGCGCTTCGGCCTCAATGGGAGAAATCAGGCTCAAAACCGCTGCTCCCGTAAATCTGGCTCCGGCTTCAACGGCACCTTTTACGGCTGCTCAGGTTTGTAAGGCAGCAATCAGCGGAATGTTCGGGCGTGACGTGAATACGCTCAAAGCTGCAAAAGGGAGTCCGGCTGGCGTATTTAAAATCTCTTATCGTCGCCCGTCTGATGGTAATCAGTACTCGTTCGACTGCAAGTTATCCGGCAACAATGTGATATGGACTGAGTCAGGGCAAAGTACCAACCGCTGGAACGGATCGGGGAGTGTCGAATTCAATGTCGAGTTTGCCATCAAGGATAACGTGTTACTCATAACTGAGGCATACGGTAATTCTGATGACATTTCGTATAGATTCACGATGAATCAATTCCGCTAAAATCCCACTCGGGGTAGGAGCTACTTTCTACCCCAAACCTTCGCCCCCCCGGAAGCGATTCACCAATACCCCACCGCTATATAAATCTCCTGGCCGCAAATATCCTGCCGGTGATTGTACGGCTGGCGCATGGGCTGCACGGTCTAACTGATTGCCTCCACTCGAAAACGCCATGAAGGATCTTGGGCAAATATCCGTAGTATGCTGGTGGTCGCGGTATGTCAGATCGCCTCAATAATTTTCTTCACCTTGGCGACCATGCCGACGGAGCAATCACATAACTTCGCGATCTCCGCATAGGTATTCCCGCCTTTGTTGAGGTACGACTCAATTTTGCTTCGCAGATTGATATCTGCTGGTCTGCCTTTGTACTTGTTTTCAGCCTTAGCCCTGGCGATGCCTTGCGCCTGACGCTGGCGGCGTTTGGTATAGTCTTCACGCGCCATAGTAGCCATGATGTCTATCAACATTGAGTTGACTGCTTTAAGGATACCAATGGTAACGTCATCAGTGCTGCTGGTTGTCAGGTTGCCGTGAGTTGTAGGTAAATCCATTATCACCAGAGAGATTCCGGCGTCATTGATGCGAGACTTCAACTTATCCCAATCCTGAGACTCAAGACGAGACAAGCGGTCTGTTGATTCCACCAGCAGAACATCACCGGGCTGAGCGTCGTTCAACATGTTGCTGAGTTCGGTACGGTTCAACTTTGTCCCTGACTCGTTTTCAACATAACGTTCAACAATATGAAGACTCTTTTCACTGGCGAATTGTTCAAGCTGAGATAGTGCACGTGTAGCGTCTTGCTCTTTGGTACTCGCTCGGCAGTAGATACGGACGTTTTTCATGTTATTTTTCACAATGGGTTTTGATGATTGTACTATACGTGAAAACACTACATAGAGCTATTTAAACATACCTGTTGTGAACAATATTTTCATGAAAGGCGTCTTTCAGTATGAGTATACCCTTTGTGAAAACTTGACCGTGGTTTTCTCTTTCACTCATGCAACGCTTTATTTTTTAACTTTTTGATGTGAGAAAATTGGCAACGTGCGGATCGCGGTGTGCGTTGGTGCGCCTGCTGTTGTCAAATCTGTCACGGGAAATGACCCCATATATTTTTTCGTGTGCGTAAGGCTGATCCGGTGGAGTCGGGCCTTGTTTAACACTTCGGCGTTGTCCCTTAGCAAGGAACAGTGCCGCCACTTTAGATTTGCACACGGCGCTACGCTTTGCCTACGGCGGTCTCCGTTGCTTACTTGCGTGCGCCAACAGAGTATATGCTTATAGCTAAAAAGAAATCACTACAGGGTGGGGTACTACGGGTACAATGATATTTTTATTTTAATATCATATGTTTATGTTGTTACGCATGGTGGGGTATAAGGCGGGGTACGCATGGGGTACAGGGTGGGGTACAAATGCAGCAGCGAATGAAAGGAGGGGAAAAAATCCCCCTCAGAATGTGAACTCCTCGACGGTTGCAAGGTGCTCCCGCAAGCTGGCGGGTGTCCAGCCATCAGGCATCCACCACCATTGTTTTGACGTTTTGCCGGTCGGGTCTGGGTTTTTCTGGTACGGCTGACATCTTTTGTACCGCATCGCCGTGAGATAACTGGAGGCTATCTGGCAGTTTCGGAGATCAGAGAAGTGAGCCTGTAGTGTCGCGAGCTGGAACGCCGGGTTATCTGCCACCCATTCACGCACCTGCATTTCCAGGATTGAAACTGAATCCGATATCATCCGGCGCAGGCAATCGGACTGCGGCACGTATTTATGGTTGAACTGGCTCAGGTCACGTGCAATAAGCCACTCATAAATCACGTCCAGCCCACCGCTGGATACCCACGGCAATAGCCGGTTCTGGATGAATAATTGTGTCTCCTGCCGGTCAGCTTTGTGCGTCATAAACTCCGGGGCGTACCAACGGCGCTCGTTCTCATCCAGTCGCAAAGGCCGGGGCTGGTTGCTCGACAGAATGATCCGCGAGTAAACCCGTGCGCTACGCTCCGGCTCATAAAGCGGGCGTATCCGCTGCCATTCTTCGCTGAGGATGGACTTTAACCGGGTCATCTGGCTGTCACTGTTGGTTGAGACGTCATCCAGGTGGATCAGCATATTGGAAGCCAGCGTTGTGCTGTGTTTCTCCGTCAGTTTGGCGAATGAGTCCAGCGAGGCGGTTTGCCCGGAAAGCAGCGGGGTGAGGATATGCTCAAAGAGCACGCCTTTCCCGGTGCCAGTATCGCCGGTGAACAACAGGTGCCAGGATGGACGCTGATCGGGGCGCTGGAGCATATGTGCCATCCAGTCGCACACTATTTCCCGGTCAGTGTCTTGCGGAAACAGGCGCTCGATAAACTCAATCCACGGGGCCGGTTCAGGGTTAAAACCGCTGGCTGGTGCGTCCTTCTCGTATCTTTTGTACGTATTGACTGCAAGCACCCCGGAACTCAACGGCACAAATAATTCCGGGTCTACCGCTGGTCTGAATTCTTCGCTAACGACAAACGGTAACCGGCGGCGTATGGTGTCCCACCAGAGTTCGTCGTACTCAATCTCCGCATATGAGTTTCGGTTTGCCCACTGGTAAAACAGCCCGCTGATGCTGTCATCGTTGAGGGTGACACCATCATGGATGTTGAACAGAACTGAGAGATTATTTGTCGCCTTGAGCACCCATCCATGATTTTTCAGGTAGTCGATAAAGGCGCTGAGAATTTGTTTCTTTATTTTTTCGTTGTTCGGGTTTGGCATTTGCACTCCACGGAGTCGTTAATGGTTTGGGTCAGGTCGTTATATTTTTCCGGGTTGCTGGCGATCTCCGTCAGCAGCCTACGGACGAATACCGGCAGAGACATATTCCCGCGCGTGGCGGTCAGCCAGTCGGCGGTTGTTCCCGTCACGGTAATATCGTAAATTTTCATCGTTTTTCCTCCGGCTGGACGGGCAGCGAGTTGTAGCGATCCGGGTTGGCCTCTTTGATTTTGCGAGCGGCGGCAATAGCTCGCTCCAGTGCGTCAGGGTCGATGTAAGTGGGGCACGGCGGCCCCTTTTTGGTGACGGTCATACAGTCGTCCCGGTCAGAAGCATATCGCGGAGACGCTGGTGCATAACGTCCCGTTCTGCTGCGGCAGCTTCCTCTGCACGGCGCTGTGCTTCGTTGGCGGCGTCTTGAACCAGTCTCTCTACCTCGCGTTCCAGCGCGGCGGCAAGTTCGTTGTGATAGTTTTCTTCAACCTGTCGTTTCAGGTCGGCTATTTCCTTTTCCACCAGCTCCGCCGGTTTGCGGAGCGTGATCGACATATTCCCCGTACCGGCGAGATAGACCGACTGCGGAATGCCGATGTCATATCTCCACCCACCCAGAATCCGCTCTTGTAGCTGTTGCATTGCCAGTGCTGCCGGGGCGTTGAAACGCTGTGTGGTGCTGGTGGCTCTGTACCGTTGAACGGCGGTGTCAGTCCGCGCGGCCAGCACGGCGGCATCCAATTTGAACCTGTCAGCGGCTTCGCTCAGGAATGCCTGTAAATCGCTTTCTGCGGCTCTGTGTGCGGTCTTTTTTGTCATGGATTAATCCTCTGTAATCGTTGAATAAAGGGCGTGGCGGCCCGCTGGCGCTCTTTGTGAACGTCATTTGATGTGACCTTTTCGTGCGGTCATCTCGTCAGTGTTTGTGTATCAGATGGTCAGGCGTATTCGCCGTAAAAGCTCGACCCGCACGCGGGACAATGCTGGGGAGTATCCGGGAGGAACCGGAACCAGCGTGTGACGCCACCACGCGCGAAGGTCACCCCGGCAAGGTGGGTGACTTCCAGCGCCGTGAGCGTCCTGTACGCAGTCGATAACGGGGCGTCAACGCAATGGCTGACTGCTCCGGCTGGCAGCGGCACATCTGCAATATTCAAAAGGTGCAGGATGTTGATTCTTGGAGTAGTAGCGCGGAGGCCGGTGTCATTCAGGATCGCAGCGAGGGTGTCGCGTTCCGTATCGGTCGGGGCTACAAACGTTGGCAGCATGGGCGTTGGGGTCAATATTTCTCCTGTTTTGTGTTGTTTATTGGTCTGCCTCTATTTTATCATGAAACAGCGCAATTGAGAACTATTATCATTAATTCCAGTCAACACTATCAACCACTGGCAGCAAGTCAGAGACTTTCATCTTGCCTGTATAAACCTTGGTTTGCCCCTGGTTTGAATGCTCATGACCGATTGTCTGCTGAACAAGCGTGAGGGTGTGTTTTGCCTGAATCTCAGTTACGAACGTGTGGCGTAAGCTGTGAACAATGCGCCTGTTTTTATAGTCGTCAAGGTAATCAATATTCAATTGTTCACGTATCGCGTGGAACAACTGGGTTACCTGACTTCGATTAGTAATTTCGGGGAACAAATAATCATCTCGCTTTTTTCCATCCAGATACAGCAAGAAACCCATGTCAAGCAAACGCTTTGCGATAGGAACCTGCCGGATCCCTGCCTCAGTTTTACTATCCCCGATCATTATGTAATGTCTCTGGCTATCCTCATCCAAACGCACATCGGAAACTTTCAGTTTTGCGATTTCAGAGCGGCGAGCGCCAGTATATGCCAGCAGCAAAAAGCCCCATTTATTCCAACCTTCCAAAGTTGCGAAGTGACATACCAATTTTCTCATTTCTGTTCGGGTGTAATAACCATAGCTCTGGCTTTTAGCTTGGTACTTGATGTTGTGTGTCGGTGATGATTCAAGAACATCCTCTTCTTTGGTCAGGTAGGTTGAAAACAATCCCTGACAGAGTTTCAGATAATCTTTAACGGTTTTTGATGACACCAGGTCTTCTTCTGGCACTTCATCCAGGTCCAAACACTGCTGGATTGTCAGCCGGTTATAAGGCTTCTTGTTCTGACGAGGTAAACCTTCAACCACCTCAAGCAGGTTTTTAATATCGCGTCGGGTGATGTCAGTAACTTGAGTACCAGCCCCCAAAACCGCTTCAATCACTTCATAGTATTTTTCATTTCCTTGCCTAATCTTTGGCGTCCAATCAGATTTAAATCTCAGGAACCCCTTCCATGCCTCAGATAATGTCATCTCAGAGGTCAATGGATCTTTAGGCTTATCAACTACGGTGGGAGCATAGTCGTTGTCTGGACGCATAGAGTTAACAATCTGCCGATAATCAGATTGTCGTTGATCCATAAAGGCTATATGTGCATCGCAGTAATGTCTCCAGAGAAGATCATACTCGGAAGCTACATAATCGATCTCATCCTCCATTCCTGTAAGATCGAACCGACTACTAAATTGCTCGATAACTGAATCAAGCGACAACGGGTCGGAGTCTTGTTTGAAGGTGAAATCAAGCAGTTGCCCGAAATCAATCGCATTACGTTTTTCATCAGCCAACGAGCCTGATTTCCGCAAAGTACTACGCACTTTTGAGGGGATTTTTTTTGCTGCGGTATAAAAGGCGGCCTGAATGCTGAGTAAATAGTCATCAATGTCTTTTTGTTCTAATTTCTTCATTTTCTGCACTATGTCCAATAGTTGGGTTGGCTCCATTTTGGACGACTTTACAAAAGAAATGAACATAGAGAGACGGGAAGATATAAATCTTGCTCTACTGGCTGAATCGCATCCGAGGGACACGCGAAAGAAGCCGCCTGAGGGTAGTCTGAAATGAAGGCTGTAGCGGTTGCCACGCTTTAAGATATTCGGGATGGAACAGCCGTTGGTGTGCCTCGTCTGTATCACTGTCTGTGTCACATTCTCACCTATTAAGGCCTGAGACACACCAACGTATTGTTTTAGAAGAAGTCGAAGCTGACCGATAAGCCGGGTTCTGTCGTTGGACAGTCATTCATCTAGGCCAGCAATCGCTCACTGGCTCAAGCAGCCTACCCGGGTTCAGTACGGGCCGTACCATGTGAACCCCTATTTGGCCTTGCTCCGGGTGGAGTTTACCGTGCCACGGACTGTTACCAGCCGCGCGGTGCGCTCTTACCGCACCCTTTCACCCTTACCTGATCCCGCTTGCGCGGGCCATCGGCGGTTTGCTCTCTGTTGCACTGGTCGTGGGTTTCCCCCCCAGGCGTTACCTGGCACCCTGCCCTATGGAGCCCGGACTTTCCTCCCCTCCGCCCGTCTCCCCCGAAGGAGGACGACGACGAAGCGGCGACTGTCTGGTCAGCTTCGGCGCGCAGTATAGAGCGTTTGCGCGCTGATGTCACCCCTCAGTCTGCATGCCCACCTGCAAAGTGGCGGCAATATTACGCGAGGCGCGATAAATGTTATCGAATGCACCACGGAAGGCCTCTTCCAGGGTGCCAATGCTGGTCAATACGCTGAACACAGCGTCGATACCGTATTGATGAACCACACCCACATCGCGGGTCAGGCTACCGGCAATACCGATAACCGGCTTGTGGTATTTCTTCGCCACGTTAGCCACGCCCACCGGCACTTTGCCGTGAATACTCTGGCTGTCGATACGGCCTTCACCGGTTACCACCAGGGTGCAGTCATGGATGTGTTCTTCCAGGTTCAGCGCCTGGGTCACAATCTCAATACCGCTGCGCAGTTCTGCGCCCAGGAAAGCCATTAACGCCGCCCCCATGCCGCCTGCTGCACCGGAGCCCGGTACGTTTTTCACATCAACATTCAGTGACTTTTTGATAACGTCAGCATAGTGGCCAAGATTACGATCCAGTTCGACGATCAGCGCTTCGGTGGCACCTTTTTGCGGCCCAAAGATGCGTGATGCCCCCTGCTCGCCGGTCAATGGGTTGGTCACGTCACACGCCACCCGAATCTTACAGGTGTTCAGACGCGGATCCAGACCGGAGATATCAATCGCATTGAGACTCATCAGGCTACCGCCGCCGTTGCCAATCTCCGTGCCGTTGGCATCAGTGAGTTTGGCACCCAGCGCCTGGACCATACCCGCACCGCCGTCATTGGTGGCACTGCCGCCAATCCCGATGATGATATTTTTTGCCCCATGTTCCAGCGCGTGCAGAATAAGTTCCCCGGTGCCGCGCGAAGTGGTAATCAATGGGTTGCGTAACTCAGGGGGCACAAGTGCCAGTCCGCTCGCGGCTGCCATTTCAATAAAGGCTGTTTTGCCGTCGCCGGACATTCCCCAACATGCTTCCACTTCTTCACCTAATGGACCGGTGACACAAGCGGTGTGCTGCGTACCTTTTGTGGCGGCAATCATGGCCTCAACCGTTCCTTCACCGCCGTCCGCGACCGGAACTGAAACGTATTGAGCATCCGGGAAGATTTCCCGAAATCCTTTTTCTATCGCCTGGGCTACTTCCGTAGCAGAAAGGCTTTCTTTATAAGAGTCTGGGGCGATTACGATTTTCATAGTTGATTAGCCTGACATTACCGCGCACGGCATACACCGCCCTCTCCTGGCGACACGCATTTGTTACCGAATGAGAGGGTGATGTATAAGAAATCCAGGGCGCGTTCCCGCGCCCTTCTTATCAGCGAGAGATTTCGACTTTCGCCAGTTTTTCGTAGTAGCACGCGATGGCGCTATGGTCGTCACTACCGTGACCATCAGCACGCAGTGCCTGCATCATTTCCATCACTGCTGCAGTCAGCGGCAGCTGAGCACCCACACCGTGAGACGTATCCAGTGCGTTAGCCAGGTCTTTGATATGCAGATCGATACGGAAACCTGGTTTGAAGTTGCGGTTCAGAACCATCGGCGCTTTCGCTTCCAGCACGGTGCTGCCAGCCAGACCACCACGGATTGCTTCGAATACCAGCTCCGGGTTAACGCCTGCTTTAGTGGCCAGAGACAGTGCTTCAGACATGGCAGCGATGTTCAGTGCCACGATGACCTGGTTTGCCAGTTTGGTAACGTTACCTGCACCGATATCACCGGTGTGAACAACAGAACCCGCCATCGCTTTCAGCAGATCGTAATACTTGTCGAACAGCGCTTTGTCACCACCAACCATCACGGACAGGGTGCCGTCGATAGCTTTCGGCTCGCCACCACTGACCGGCGCATCCAGCATTTCAACGCCTTTTGCTTTCAGGCCTTCGCTGATTTCGCGGCTTGCCAGCGGAGCGATGGAGCTCATGTCGATCAGAACAGTACCTGGTTTAGCACCTTCAACGATGCCGCCTTCGCCCAGCGCAACTTCTTTCACGTGCGGGGAGTTAGGCAGCATGGTGATGATCACATCACACTGCTCGGCAATCGCTTTCGCGCTGGTTGCGGACTGCGCGCCAGCCGCGACCAGTTCAGCGACTACGTCGGTATTGCGGTCAGAGACCACCAGTGAGTAACCTGCTTTAATGAGGTTTTTACTCATTGGTTTACCCATGATACCCAGGCCAATGAAACCAACTTTCATCGTCATAATTGCGTCTCTCTCTTTATTCAATGGTGGTTTGATTATTTTTTGTAGGTATCGGCCAGTTTCTGCGTACCCGCACGGAACACGCCCAAGTCGCTGCCAACGGCAACAACGGTCGCACCCCATTCCAGGTAACGGCGCGCATCTGCTTCAACTGGCGCCAGGATACCGCTCGGTTTGCCGTGTGCTTTCGCACGAGCAAAGATGTGTTGAATGGTGCGCTGTACTTCCGGGTGCGCAGCATTACCGATGTAACCCAGAGTTGCAGCCAGGTCGCTCGGGCCAACGAATACCGCATCAACGCCGTCGGTTTCGAGGATAGCGTCGAGATTATCCACGCCCTCCTGGCTTTCGATCTGCACGATGATGGAGATGTTTTTGTTCGACTGCGCGAAGTAGTCCGGTACGGTACCGAACATGTTGGCACGGTGAGAAACAGACACACCGCGCGTCCCTTCTGGCGGATAACGGGTCGCAGAGACCGCGCTTGCCGCTTCTTCAGCGGTTTCCACGAACGGCACGAGGAAGTTGTAGAAACCGATATCCAGCAGACGTTTGAAGACGATCGGGTCGTTTTCAGGAATACGTACAACCGGTGCACTTACGCTGCCTTTCAGCGCCATCAACTGCGGTACAAAAGAGAGCACGTCGTTAGGGGCGTGTTCACCGTCCAGAAGCAGCCAGTCAAAACCCGCCAGCCCCAGAACTTCAGCACTGATGTGACTGCCCAGCGCCGACCAACAACCGATTTGAACCTGATTAGCCGCCAGTGCAGCTTTAAATTTGTTCGGGAAAATATCGTTACTCATCTTTTGCACCTTAAATTTTGTCGTTGCTTACTTTTTCAATTCCATACGTTTGATGTCGCCGACCACGAACAGGTAGCACACCATCATCATCAGGGCCGAACAGCCAACAAAGACCAACGCACCGTTGAAAGAATGCAACTCTTTAACCATGTATCCAATTGCTAACGGAGTAACAATGGACGCCACATTACCGAACACGTTAAACACGCCGCCGCACAGACCGACGATTTCTTTCGGTGCGACATCGGAGATAACCGGCCAGCCCAACGCGCCAAAGCCTTTTCCGAAGAATGCCAGCGCCATCAACGCAATGACCAGCACGGTGTTATCGGTGTAATTACACAGAATGATGCTGGAGGCCAGCAGCATCCCAAGAACAATGGGAAGTTTACGCGCAACAGTCAGAGAGTGACCGCGCTTGATCAAGTAGTCCGAGAACAGGCCACCTAACACACCGCCACCGAAGCCGCAGAGTGCCGGGATAGAGGCAACAAACCCAACTTTCAGAATCGACATGCCCTTTTCCTGCACCAGGTAAATCGGGAACCATGTCAGGAAGAACCAGGTAATGGTGTTCAGGAAGTACTGACCAAAGAACACCCCAAGCATCATGCGGTTAGACAGAAGCTGCTTGATGTAGTCCAGTTTCGGGCCTTTTTGGCTGCCGTCGTCGACTTTCTTGTGGTCCATGTCCACAACCGCACCATTCGCAGAGATGTAATCCAGCTCTTCACGGGTCATGCGAGGGTGGTCAGTCGGGTTGTGCATGTACTTAACCCAGATAGCGGTCAGTACGAAGCCCAGTCCGCCCATGACGGTGAACACATGCTCCCAGCCCCAGGCGAAGGTCAGATAACCCAGCAGTGGAGAGAACAGCGCCAGCGAGAAATACTGCGCAGAGTTAAAGATAGCGGATGCGGTACCGCGCTCTTTCGCCGGGAACCAGGCTGCCACGATACGGGCGTTAGCCGGGAAAGACGGCGCTTCAGAGAAGCCCAGCATAAAACGCATGATAAACATGGAGATACCTGCCCATGCTATCGGGAAGATGTCGACAAAACCTTGCATGAAGGTAAAGAGCGACCAGAAAAACAGGCTATAGGTATAGACGCGTTTAGAGCCAAAACGGTCAAGCAACCAGCCGCCCGGGATCTGCATCAGCAGGTATGCCCAGCCAAACGCTGAGAAGATGTAACCCATTGATACGGAATCAAGCTGCAGCTCTTTCGCCACTTCCGTTCCCGCAATGGAGAGCGTCGCACGGTCAGCGTAGTTAATGGCAGTAACAATAAAGATTATCAGCAGTATTAAATAACGGGTTGGAACACTCCGTTTCACTTCAACATTATTTTGTACAGACATAAGAAACCTCTCGGGCACGGCTTAAATTAAAATATAATTATTGTGATGTAAAACTTACCCGACTTATTAAATAAGCTCTCGAAGCTATTATCAGGTAATGGCATATATAATTTTATTATCGCTCAGTATAATCACCGGTCACGGCTGACGCACTGGCGTGTTGCTCAATTCTGACGGGGGTTACGAAGATTTTTTTGAGCATATGCACATACCCCTGGGCGCTGATGCACAGATCTTATCATTCCCCCCCAGACCGAGCGGGTAATCACGAAAATAAGTGATTTAGATCACATTTTAATATTAGAACTCCTGACATTCTTATTTCATCAAACGAAGTTTTAATTTCTGATAATTACAGATTCGTTTCTACTTTATTTCCTTTTGAGTAATGCATCGTATAGTTAGCTGGAGATCACCTGACAATGGCCGACATTGAAATTAGACAGCAATCGCCTTCGGCGTTTTATATTAAAGTACATGAGACCGACAACGTCGCAATCATCGTTAATGACAATGGTTTAAAAGCGGGAACGCGTTTCCCGGACGGGTTAGAGTTAATTGAACACATCCCGCAAGGCCACAAAGTTGCGCTGGTAGATATCCCTCATCATGGCGAGATCATTCGTTACGGTGAAATCATCGGCTATGCCGTGCGTGATGTTGCGCGCGGTAGCTGGATTGACGAATCCACCGTCGAACTGCCAAAAGCACCGCCGCTGAATACCCTGCCGCTGGCGACAAAAGTCCCTGAAGATCTGCCGCCGCTGGAAGGCTACACCTTCGAAGGCTACCGTAACGCAGACGGCAGCGTCGGCACCAAAAACCTGCTCGGTATCACCACCAGCGTGCACTGTGTTGCTGGCGTGGTTGATTATGTCGTGAAAATTATTGAACGCGACCTGCTGCCGAAATACCCGAACGTCGATGGCGTGGTGGGTCTGAATCACCTGTACGGTTGCGGTGTTGCGATCAACGCACCGGCCGCCGTCGTGCCAATCCGTACCATTCATAACATTTCGCTGAACCCGAACTTCGGTGGCGAAGTGATGGTGATTGGTCTGGGCTGTGAAAAACTGCAACCTGAGCGCCTGCTGCAGGGCACTGAAGATGTGAAAGCCATCCCGGTAGACAGCGCGAGCATCGTCCGTCTGCAGGACGAGCACCATGTTGGCTTCCGCTCAATGGTTGACGATATTCTGCAAGTGGCTGAGCGTCACCTGGCAAAACTGAACGAACGTAAACGCGAAACCTGCCCGGCCTCTGAGCTGGTTGTGGGCACCCAGTGTGGCGGTAGCGATGCGTTCTCCGGCGTAACGGCTAACCCGGCTGTCGGTTATGCCTCTGACCTGTTCGTGCGTTGCGGCGCGACCGTGATGTTCTCCGAAGTGACCGAAGTACGTGATGCTATTCACCTGTTAACGCCGCGTGCCGTGACCGAAGAAGTGGGCAAACGCCTGCTTGAAGAGATGGCCTGGTACGATAACTATCTGGACATGGGTAAAACCGACCGCAGCGCGAACCCGTCTCCGGGGAACAAAAAAGGCGGCCTGGCGAACGTAGTCGAAAAAGCCCTCGGCTCTATCGCTAAATCGGGTAAAAGCGCGATTGTTGAAGTGCTCTCTCCGGGTCAGCGCCCGACCAAACGTGGTCTGATCTACGCAGCGACGCCGGCGAGCGACTTCGTCTGTGGTACGCAGCAGGTAGCTTCCGGTATCACCGTTCAGGTCTTCACCACCGGTCGTGGTACACCGTACGGCCTGATGGCAGTACCGGTCATTAAGATGGCGACCCGTACTGAACTGGCAAACCGTTGGTTCGACCTGATGGACATTAACGCGGGCACCATCGCCACCGGCGACGAAACTATCGAGGATGTGGGCTGGAAACTGTTCCACTTCATCCTGGATGTGGCGAGTGGCCGTAAGAAAACCTTCTCGGATCAATGGGGTCTGCACAACCAGCTGGCTGTGTTTAACCCGGCTCCGGTGACTTGATTCATCATAATAATGATCTCATCGTTTATTAGCATGGCTTCGGCCATGCTTTTTTTTGCCTGTTCACTGCCCTATTCCCCCGCTTAATCCTCACTTTCTTTCATCACTCACACTTTCGAAAACTTACCTTAGCTTTCACATCTTTCATTTTTCTGACTCAAATCACAAAATAACGTTACGAAACCCTATATCTTCTTTCGAAGAAAACAAACGAAAGGTTTCGGAGGCAGGATGTATATCATTTCAACGAAAGCTATGCTGCAAAAGGCACAGAAAGAGGGCTACGCCGTCCCGGCATTCAATATTCACAACCTCGAAACACTTCAGGTGGTCGTTGAAACCTCAGCAGAACTGCGTTCGCCGTTAATTGTGGCAGGCACACCGGGGACGTTCAGCTATGCCGGCATCGGCAACATCGTGGCGATCGCCGGGGATCTGGCGAAGACCTATAACCAGCCGCTGGCTATCCACCTTGATCATCATGAGCAGCTTGACGACGTGCAACGTAAAGTCCTGGCAGGCGTGCGCTCCGCCATGATCGACGGTTCCCACCTGCCTTTTGCCGCCAACATTGAGCTGGTCAAAACCGTGACTGATTACTGCCACCGCTATGACGTCAGCGTCGAAGCCGAACTCGGCAGGCTGGGCGGGCAGGAAGATGATCTGGTGGTCGATGGCAAAGATGCGCTCTACACCAACCCGGATCAGGCCTTTGAATTTGTGCAGAAAACGGGGATCGACTCTCTCGCCGTCGCCATCGGAACCGCTCACGGGTTATACACCGCCACCCCCAAACTGGATTTTGAGCGCCTGGCGGAAATTCGCCAGCGCGTGGACGTCCCGCTGGTGCTGCACGGCGCTTCCGGCTTGCCCGCTGAAGATATCCGCAAAGCCATTTCGCTGGGTATCTGCAAGGTCAACGTCGCCACCGAACTGAAGATGGCCTTTTCCGATGCCCTGAAGGCGTACCTGGTTGCCCACCCGGACGCCAGCGATCCGCGCCATTACATGGTGCCAGCGAAAGCTGCCATGAAAGAGGTGGTGCGCAAAGTCATCGCCGACTGCGGCTGCGAAGGAAAATTGTGAAAGCAGTTGACTAATTATTGAAAGTAATCAGAAATATCCCGGAGGAATAAAGTGAAAGATATTATTGCCCGTCATAAGGCAGGAGAACATCTCGGCATCTGCTCAGTCTGCTCTGCTCACCCGATGGTGATTGAAGCCACCCTGCGTTTCGATGCGCATACCGATAAAAAAGTGCTGATTGAAGCCACCTCAAACCAGGTAAACCAATTTGGCGGCTACACCGGGATGAAACCCGCCGATTTTCGGGATTTTGTTTTAGCGATTGCAAAAGAGGTAGGGTTCCCGCAGGAACGACTGATTCTGGGCGGCGATCATCTGGGACCGAACTGTTGGCAAAACGAACCCGCTGCGGCGGCAATGGAAAAATCTGTCGAGCTGATCAAAGCCTACGTTGCCGCAGGCTTCAGCAAAATTCACCTGGATGCCTCCATGTCCTGCGCCGATGATCCCGTGCCACTGGATCCCAAAGTGGTTGCCGAGCGCGCCGCGCGTCTTTGCCAGGCAGCGGAAGAAACCGCCAGCGATGAGCTGAAAAAATCACTGACCTATGTGATTGGCACCGAAGTGCCGGTGCCCGGCGGCGAAGCGAGCAGCATCAGCAGCGTGCATGTCACCCGTGTGGAAGATGCGGCAATGACGCTTGAAACGCATCGTGTTGCCTTTGAGGCGCTGGGGCTGGAAGAAGCCATGAGCCGGGTCGTGGGCATGGTGGTTCAGCCAGGTGTGGAGTTCGATCACACACAGATCATTCACTACCAGCCGCATGAAGCGCAGGCGCTCTCTGCCTGGATCCGTCAGACCCCAATGGTCTACGAAGCACATTCAACGGATTACCAGTCCCGCCAGGCGTACCGCCAGCTTGTCGGCGATCACTTTGCGATTCTGAAAGTCGGCCCGGCACTGACCTTCGCCTTGCGCGAGGCCATTTTTGCCCTCGCCCAGATGGAAAATGAACTGATTGCGCCAGAGAACCGCAGCCGGGTGCTGGACGTCATCGATGAAGTGATGCTCAACGAACCAGGATACTGGAAAAAATATTACCGCCCCACCTGGAGCGAGGCGATGGTGGATATCCACTTCAGCCTTTCCGACCGTATTCGCTACTACTGGCCGCACCCGCGTATTCGCCAGAGCGTGGAAAAACTGATGGCCAACCTGAGCGCCACAACCCTGCCGCTGGGCCTGCTCAGTCAGTACCTGCCTTTGCAGTTCGAACGTGTATTACACAATGAGATCGTCGCGACACCACAAAATCTTATCAATGACAAAATACAGGATGTATTGCGCGCTTACCGCTACGGATGCGCCGAAGAAACAGCCTGATTTCTGGAGAATGTATGAGTCAACTTTTTGTCCGAACCGGAATTGAATTTAGCTCACGCCAGCAGGTGCTGGCGCATATTGGCGAAGAGATGCTGGCGAAAGGTGTGGTGCATGAAACCTACCCGGCCGCGCTGATTGAGCGAGAGGCGAACTACCCGACGGGCATTGCTCTTGAGTGCCACGCCGTCGCAATCCCGCACTGCGAAGCGGTGCATGCGAAGTCCGCCGCTATCTATTTGATCCGTCCGGATAAACCGGTGAATTTTCAACAGGCTGATGATGACAGCGAGATTGCCGTCTCGCTGATTATCGCTCTGATTGTTGAGAACCCAACGGCGCAGCTTAAGCTCCTGCGCCGCCTGTTTGGTGAGCTACAGAACCCGAACTCACTGGAGACGTTGTTAAGTGCGCCGCCCGAGTGCCTGGCAACGCTTTTTCGGGAAACCATCCTTGAGCCTGAAAGCAGTTTGCAGGCTTTATAAGATACTGATAATAAAAGGAGTACCCTATGAAACGTAAAGTTATTGTCGCCTGCGGTGGCGCGGTTGCCACCTCCACTATGGCTGCTGAAGAAATCCGTGAACTGTGTGAAGCCAACAACATTACCGTTGAACTTGTGCAGTGCCGGGTCAATGAAATCGAAACCTACATGGACGGCGCGGATCTGATTTGCACAACGGCAAAAGTGGATCGTACTTTCGATGATATTCCGGTCGTGCACGGCATGCCGTTCATCTCCGGCGTCGGCATCGAAGCGCTGCAACAAAAAATCCTGACCATCCTTGTGGGGTAACGTCCATGTTTAGCGAAATCATGCGCTACATCCTCGACTTAGGCCCAACGGTCATGCTGCCGCTGGTGATTATCATCTTCTCAAAACTGCTGGGGATGAAGCTCGGGGATTGTTTTAAATCCGGTTTGCACATCGGTATTGGCTTTGTCGGTATTGGCCTGGTCATCGGCCTGATGCTCGACTCCATCGGCCCGGCGGCAAAAGCCATGGCCGAACAATTCCAGATCAACCTTCACGTGATTGACGTGGGCTGGCCAGGCTCATCACCCATGACCTGGGCGTCACAAATTGCTTTGATTGCCATCCCGGTCGCCATTGCGGTGAACGTACTGATGCTGGTGACGCGCATGACCCGCGTGGTCAACGTCGACATCTGGAACATCTGGCACATGACCTTCACCGGCGCGATGCTGCATCTTGCCACCGGCTCCTACTGGATTGGGATCCTGGGGGTCGTGGCCCATGCCGCCTTCGTCTACAAACTGGGCGACTGGTTTGCCAAAGACACCCGCGACTTCTTTGGCCTGGAAGGGATTGCCATTCCACACGGTAGCTCCGCGTACCTCGGCCCGATTGCCGTGCTGGTCGACACAATCATTGAAAAGATTCCGGGGCTTAACCGCATTCATTTCAGCGCTGACGACATCCAGAAACGCTTTGGCCCCTTTGGCGAGCCGGTCACCGTGGGCTTTGTGATGGGGATTGTCATTGGTCTGCTGGCCGGTTACGACGCCAAAGGCGTGCTGCAACTGGCGGTCAAAACGGCGGCGGTCATGCTGCTGATGCCACGGGTTATCAAACCGATCATGGATGGCTTAACGCCCATTGCTAAACATGCCCGTAAACGTCTGCAGGCGAAGTTCGGTAGCCAGGAGTTCCTGATTGGCCTCGATCCGGCGCTGCTGCTCGGCCACACCTCGGTGGTCTCTGCAAGCCTGATCTTTATCCCTCTGACCATTCTGATTGCGGTGATGGTGCCCGGAAACCAGGTGCTGCCGTTCGGCGACCTCGCCACCATCGGCTTCTTTGTGGCCATGGCGGTGGCGGTGCATCAGGGCAACCTGTTCCGCACGCTCATCTCTGGCGTGATCATTATGAGCATCACCCTGTGGATTGCGACGCAGACTATCGGCCTGCATACGCAACTTGCAGCAAATGCCGGGGCGTTAAAAGCCGGTGGCATGGTGGCGTCAATGGACCAGGGCGGCTCACCGATTACCTGGCTGCTCATCCAGCTCTTTACCTGGCAGAACATCGTTGGTTTCGCGGTCATCGGCGCGATTTACCTGGCAGGTGTCCTGCTCACCTGGCGCAGAGCGCGTAACTTCACTGCGGCCGAAAAAGCCGCCCTCGCGCAGCAAACTCAGGTCACATCCTGATCTTTGGGGAGCCTTCGCTCCCCGCTTTCATTTCTGGAGAGTGTTATGAAATCAGTGGTTATTCACGCTGAGGGAAACGTGCGCGTTGAAGAACGCCCGGAACCTCAGATACAACATGAAGATGACGTTAAAGTCAGGGTGGTCAGCTCCGGCTTATGCGGCTCCGACATCCCGCGTATTTTTGCCAACGGCGCGCATTTCTACCCGATCACCCTCGGGCATGAGTTCAGCGGCTATGTGGAAGCCTGCGGCGAAAAGGTCAGCGATCTTAACATCGGCGATGCCGTCGCCTGCGTGCCGCTGCTGCCCTGCTTCGACTGCCCGGAGTGCCGAAAACAGTATTTTTCATTGTGCAAACGCTACCAGTTTGTGGGCTCCCGCAGCGACGGCGGCAACGGAGAATACGTGGTGGTTCGCCGCGCCAACCTCTATCGCCTGCCGGAAAAAATGACCATCGAAGATGGGGCGTTTATCGAACCCATTACCGTGGGCCTGCACGCATTCCATCTCGCAGGCGGTTGTGCGGATAAAAACGTGGTGATTGTCGGAGCCGGAACCATTGGCCTGCTGGCTATGCAGTGCGCGCTGGCGCTGGGGGCGAAAAGCGTCACCGCAATTGACATCAACCCGGAAAAACTCGCGCTGGCGAAACGACTTGGTGCCACCCATGCGTTCAACAGCCGCGAGCTGAGCGCATCACACATTCAGGAACAGCTTGTTGAACACCGCTTTGACCAGTTAGTGCTGGAAACCGCCGGTGCGCCGCAAACCGTCTCACTGGCGATTGAGATAGCGGGGCCGCGCGCGCAGCTGGCGCTGGTAGGCACGCTGCATCACGACCTGACGCTGACCGCCACCGTGTTCGGGCAAATCTTACGTAAAGAGCTGGCGGTGCTGGGAAGCTGGATGAACTATTCTGGCCCGTGGCCTGGCGAAGAGTGGGAAACCGCTGCGCGCCTGTTAACGGAAAAACGTCTACAACTTGAACCGCTTATCGCCCATCGCGGCGGCCCGGACAGCTACGCACAGGCCGTACAGGCACTGAATGGCGCGCCAATGCAGGGAAAAATCTTACTGCAGTTAGGCTAAATGAAGGAGCCAGCAACCTGAGCTGGCTCACATTTACTTTCGAAAGTTAGCGTTCAACTTTCACAATCCTTCGATTACACTATCCAGAGTTAATTCTCAGGCAAATCAATATGAACTCATTTGAACGAAGGAACAAAATCGTCGATCTGGTCAATACCCAGGGGAGCGTGTTGGTTATCGATCTTTCGAATACCTTTGCTATCTCTGAAGTGACCATCCGTGCCGATCTGCGTTTGCTGGAAGAAAAAGGGCTGGTGACGCGCTTTCACGGCGGAGCAGCGAAGCCGGGCACCCACATGATGGACAGCGAAAATCAGGAAGTCACCCTGGAAGACCGCTACAAGCTGGCGAGCGATCCGAAAAAGCGCATTGCTCAGGCCGCCGCCGCCATGATTGAAGAAGGGATGACCGTTATCCTCGACAGCGGCAGCACGACGATGCTTATCGCCGAAGCGCTGGCAAAAAAAGCCAATATCACCGTCATTACCAATAACCTTCCCGCCGCCTTTGCGCTCTCTGAAAACAAAGACATCACGCTGGTGGTGTGCGGCGGTACGGTGCGGCATAAAACCCACTCCATGCACGGCACTATTGCCGAACGCTCATTGCAGGGCATCAGTGCAGACCTGATGTTCGTCGGGGCAGACGGAATCGACACCACCAACGGTATCACCACCTTTAATGAAGGCTACTCGATCAGCAGCGTAATGGCAGCAGCGGCGCATAAAGTGGTTGCCGTGCTCGATGCCAGTAAGTTCAATCGCCGGGGTTTTAATCAGGTGCTGCCCATGGAACAAATCAATGTCGTGATCACCGATGAAGGCATCAGCGATAAAGACAAAGCGGCGCTGGGCAAAATGGGTAAAGACGTGGTTATTGTTTGAGGCGTGAGAAACGAAAAACAGCCATGCAGCATAACGCCCATGGCTGTTTGGTTTTACCAAGGGTATTCCGTCAGGATTTATCCAGCGCCGGGTTGCCTGCCGGTGCCACTTGCACCGTCTCCAGCGTCATGCGCTCCAACTTGCCGACGATAAACAGATAAGCAATGACCCCCACGAAGCCCATCGAGCCAACGTAAATAATCGCCCAGTCGAACGAACCGGTGGCCTGGATAATAAAGCCGATCACCAGCGGCGTTAACACACCCGCAATGTTGCCAAAGGTATTAAAAATCCCCCCGGCCAGGCCCAGCACTTCTTTGGGCGACGTATCACTCAGCACGCACCAGCCGAGGTTGCCAAAGCCTTTGGCAAAGAAGGACAGGCTCATCACGAAAATCACCACCGGAATGGAGCTGGTGTAGTTGGCGACGATAATCGAGCAGGAGAGCAGCATGCCAAGCACAATAGGCAGCTTGCGGGAGAACGTCAGGCTGCAGCCCTTACGCAGCAGGTAATCCGACAGCATGCCGCCGACAATCCCACCCACAAACCCTGCTATAGCCGGGATCGCCGCCACCAGTCCTACTTTGATGATCGACAGCCCCTTGTCCTGGTACAGATAGGTCGGGAACCAGGTAAAGAAGAACCAGGTGATCGACGTCAGGCAGAACTGGCCAATGTACACGCCGATCATCATCCGGTTGCCACACATCCGTTTTATTTGTGCCCAGGTCACCCGTGGCTGCGCGGTGCGGGCTTTCGATCCCAGCTCCGGGATACCGCCACCGTCGCGAATGTAATCCAGCTCTTCTTTGTTGATCGACTTGTGTTTGCCGGGATCGCGCACAAAACCCAGCCAGAACGCGCCAAAAATGATCCCCAGAATCCCGGCACTAAAGAACACATAATGCCAGCTCAGTTTGGTTATCACCCACGAGAGGATCGGCGTGAACACCCCGAGTGCAACGTAGGGTGCCGTCTGGTAAATCGAGGTCGCAAAGCCTCGCTCTCTGTCCGGGAACCACTGCACGGACAGGCGGCTGCTCGCAGGCGTAGCCGGTGCTTCTGCCGCGCCCATTAGCAGGCGGAAAACAAACAGCATCACAAACGCCGACGGGAAGAGATACACGCTGCCCTGCAGGAAGGTGAACACCGACCAGACGATCATCGCCACGCCGTACACCATGCGTGAGCCGAACTTGTCGAGCAGCACGCCGCCGGGGATCTGGCAGATCATATAAGCCCAGCCGAAGGCGGAAAACGCCCATCCCATATCCGCCGCGCTAAACCCCAGCTCTTTACTCATAATCGGTGCAGCAACCGACAGGGTTGCGCGGTCGATAAAATTAACCAGCATGGCCACGCCCATAAAGACCAGCATGGTATAACGCACGTTAGTTTTTTTGCCTGAAATTTCCATCACATACGCTCCAGACATGAGGGTTTATTGAGCGAACAGCGGACGATAAGCCGCAATCAAATTACGCTGAACATCTGCCGACAGCGTGCGCAGCGGTGGGCGAATATTTTCCCAACTCGGGTCATTGCTCTTGTAAGCCAGCAGCGCTTTCACCGCCGGAATGGTGTCGCCCATCGCGACAATGTTGCGCAGTTTCGCCAGCGTCGCCTGCGCTTCCAGGCCATCCGCATTGTGGTAATTTTTATAGATAAACGCGGTTAACGGCGAGGCAATATTGGTGGTCGCCGTAATACAGCCAGCCGCGCCCGCCTTCATCACCTGAGCAAAGGTGGCATCGGCACCGGAATAGACTTCGAATCCCTCGGCGGAGAAGTTATTGATAAGCGCCAGGGTGTTGTCATAGTCCGCACTGCTGTCTTTGATGCCCTGAAACACACCAGGATAGCGATGGAGCAGACGCTCAATCAGACGCAGGGTCAGTGGCACCGACGTCTGCTGCGGGAAGTGGTAAAAATAGAGTTTCACCTCACCGCCCAGTTGGTCGGCCAGTGCGCTGTAGAAATCAAACAGCCCCTCTTCGCTGGGATTTTTGTAGTAAAACGGCGGCAGAACCAGCACGCCGGGGCAGCCCAGTTTTGCCGCGTGGCGCGACATATTCACCACCGAGGGAATATCGCAGGCACCGGTGCCGGGCAGCATTTTTTGCGGTGAAATCCCGCTTTCCACCAGTTTTTCCAGCAGTGCTTCGCGTTCAAACAGGCTCAGGGACTGCGTTTCTGACGTGGTGCCCAGCACCGCCAGGCTGTTACAGCCGTTGTTCAACAGGTAGTGGCAGTGGGCTATGGTTTTCTCATAGTTAACGGAGAGGGAATCATTAAACGAGGTTAATGCAGCAGCATTAACACCGGCGTACAGGGCATTTTTCATTGTGTGTTCCTTTCCGGTAGAAGCCAGGGCTTCTACCGTTTCAGGTCAGAGTCGGGAATCGGTCTGGTTATTATTTTTTACCGAAAACGAAACGATTGGTGGCGTGCGCGTTAATCCAGTCCCAGTCGTAGGTCACGCCGAGGCCTGGGCCATCCGGCACGGTTACGCAGCCATTCGCATCGATAGAATCCAGCTCATCCTGATAACCACAGGCGTAAACCGGCGGCAGGATGTTTTTCAGTTTCGGCCCCACTTCCGCCATTTCATAGAAGTTGGTGTTACGAATGCTGGCCATCAGCTGACGATGTGCCGGGCCTGGTGCGTGGATTTCTACATCCAGACCAAAGGCTTCTGCCATGTGTGCGGTTTTCAGTGCACCGGTGATCCCCATATCGTATTCCGGATCGACGCGCACAAAGTCGGTGCCGCCCGCCATGATGAAATCACATTTTGCTTCCAGCGCGCGCACATGCTCAGTAATCAGCAGCGGTGTTTTCAGCATAGAGCGCAGTTTTTTGTGCGAGAAGGCCGACAGTGAGTTGTCGCGGTAAGGATCTTCGTACCAGAAGAAGTTGGCATCATCACAGGCGCGGCCCACGTAGAGGGCATCGGCGAAGGTTTTAAGATCGGAAGCGGCGTCATACATCAGCTTCATGCGGTCGCCCACGGCCTCACCCAGCGCCAGCACCAGCGAGGCTTCTTTGCGCGCATCACCATCAAACCAGCCATGATGTTTAAAGGCACGATAGCCCATTTCATAGCACTGCTCGGCAAAATCGGTGAAGGCTTTATTGCTGTTAAACATGCCTTCGTCACCGTGATAGGTGCTGGCATAGGTCGGCAGTTTGTTGCGGTACTGGCCAATCATGCGGGAGATAGATTTTCCGGCCTGTTTACCCGCCAAATCCCACAAGACGATATCGACCGGGCCCTGCCCCATATGGTCCATATGGCACAGACGACGGTTCCATTCGGTATAAAACGCCTCGCGCTGATCGGAATCACGGCCAGGCAGGTCACTTGCCAGCATCAGCGTTTGTGCCAGCGCCGGGCGGGTGCCGCCCCAGAGTGCAACATATTCACCGCGCGAGCCGTCATCACACTCAACGACAATGGCATATTTGGATAAAGAAAGTTTAGAACCTTCAACATATCCAACATGGTTATGGGCATTAGCAAATGCCGCGCCCATATCTTTCACATCATATTTAAAGTCGATGACTTCTACGCGCTCTATTATCGCCATTTTGTTTCCCCTGAAATGTAATAATCCCGAATGCTTCCACCAGAAAGTCATTCATCAGATAGGGAAAAGAATGCGGTCGATTTTAAATGCCGTCCATTTTAGTGAGTGTATTGGTTGATATAAAAAAAGTATCAGCCGGGAGAGGCTTTTTTCCTTTCCTGCTGCCAGGTTCACTTCCCCCAACAAAACGACAATCGCGAACTCAACAAAAACTGTTAAAAATCATATTAATAATACATTTTTAACGAAGGGTGACATCGCTGCATACGTGGCGATTTAGTTATGACTGACTTCACAATATTGTCATTGTCATTATGCCTGCTGAAAAAACGCCTTGCACAGTTTGGGCCGTGCATCACACTATCTCAGTATCACCATAACGTATTTAATCGCCGGAAAGACTTATGTTAAACATGAATCAGGTGAGATGTTTTATCGCCGTCGCCACCGAATTAAGTTTTCGCCGGGCGGCGAAATCTCTCAATATGAGCCAGCCGCCTCTGACCCGACAAATACAGTTACTGGAGCATCATCTTAATATTGTTTTATTAAACCGTGATAAGCGTACTGTCACGCTAACGATTGCTGGCAAAGCGTTTTACCAGGAAGCTTTAAGCCTGATGAAGCATATTCATGAAATAGAGCAATATACCAGGCGCGTTGCCAGCGGCGAAGTCGGCACTGTCTCAATAGGCTTTGTGCCCAATGCTTTTTATAAGTTCCTGCCTGAGCTACTGGCCATATTAAAAGAGCAATTTCCTTTTATTAATATTTCACTCCAGCAAATGGATACGTTTCAACAGGTCGAGTCCATTATTAACCACCAGATTGATATTGGGATTGTGCGAGTGATTCCTGAGAACACCGCACTGGAAAGTAAGTTATGTATTGAAGAGACGTTTCTGGCCGCGATTCCGCGTCAGCACCCGCTGGCATCCCGAGACAGCATTTACTTGAAAGACTTAGATAATCAATCCGTTATCATGTATTCCATTTCCTGGAAGCCTTTTTATGATCTGCTCACGCATGCCTTTGAAAACGAAGATGCCAAACCCAATTACGTGCAATTCGAGGCCAACACCACCAATATTCTCTCACTGGTGAATGCTGGTTTCGGCTGCGCCATCGTGCCGGAAAGTGCTTCGACGTTTAAATTTGATAACGTGGTCTATCTGCCGATCAGCACCGCCCAAACCTTGTCCAATAAAATGTATTTCGCCTGGCGTAAAGATAATGAAAATGAAGCCTTCCATCTTATTAAGAACGTTATTATGGCGCACATTGCCAGATAAAAATTGAACGGGGCATCGCGGATGCAATGCCCCGGAGGAACTTACTCGCCCTGCTGCTCCAGCGCGTATTTGTAGAGGGCGTTTTTCTTCACGCCGTGGATTTCGGCCGCCAGGGCCGCCGCTTTCTTCAGGGGCAGCTCGGCCTGCAACAGGGCCAGCGTGCGCAGCGCATCGGCCGGCAGGGCATCTTCCTGCGCTTTGTGCCCTTCAACAATCAGCACCATTTCGCCTTTGCGGCGGTTCTCATCTTCTTTTACCCACGCCAGCAGTTCGCCGACCGGCGCACCGTAAATGGATTCCCAGGTTTTCGTCAACTCACGGGCCAGCACAACGTAGCGCGCCGCTCCCAGTACCGTCACGATATCTTCCAGACTTTCGATCAGGCGATGGGTGGACTCATAGAAAATGATCGTACGCGGTTCGGTTTCCAGCGCCTGCAAAGTGTCACGACGACCTTTGGATTTGGCTGGCAGAAAACCTTCGTAACAAAAACGATCTGAGGGCAAACCGGCAGCGCTTAACGCAGCAATGGCGGCGCACGGGCCAGGGAGAGGAACCACCCGGATACCCGCTTCGCGGCAGGTGCGCACAAGGTGATACCCCGGATCGTTTATCAGCGGCGTACCCGCATCAGAGACCAGCGCAATGTTCTGGCCCTCCTTCAGTTTTGCTAACAAGGTGTCAGCTTTTTGTTGCTCATTGTGATCGTGCAGAGCAAAGAGGCGTGCATTGATGGCAAAATGCTGGAGCAATAACCCGGTATGACGGGTATCCTCGGCGGCAATCAGATCGACATCCTGCAATACGGTAAGCGCACGCTGGGTGATATCTCCCAGATTGCCAATGGGCGTGGGGACAATGTAGAGCTGGCCTTGAGAATTGTCCGCTGATTCGTGTTGTTTCATTGTTCTATCCGTATTGCCGATTTAATATTGAGCATTGCGTAAAAAATATCACTGGATACAGAATGCTACCGTCAACATTTCTACGTTCAAAAGCCATGCGCTGCCTGCCTGTCGTGCTGGCCGCTCTGCTGTTCGCAGGCTGCGGCACTCAAACTCACGATCAGAGCGATGAGCATATGCAGGGCAGCGCGCAGGCCGATTCGGGTTTCTACCTGCACCAGATGCAGCAAAGCGCAGATGATAGCAAGACCAACTGGCAATTACTCGCCATTCGTGCACTCATTAAAGAAGGCAAAACCCAGCAGGCAAGCGAGCTGTTTGCCCAGCTGCCGCAGAATCTGGACGATGCCCAGCGCCTCGAACAGTCTCTTCTTGCCGCCGAGCTTAAGCTGACGCAGCAGGACGCTAACGGCGCTCAGGCCCTGCTGGCGAAAATTGATCCCACCAGCCTGGATAAAAATCAGCAGGCGCGTTACTGGCAGATTGGCATCACTGCATCGCAGGGAAAACCCTCTCTGACGCTGTTCCGCGCCCTGATAGCCCAGGAACCGCTGCTGGCCACCGCGCCGGAAAAACAGAAGAACATTGATGCCACCTGGCAAGCGCTCTCCGCCATGACATCGGATGAAGCAAAAACTCTGGTGATCAACGCTGACGAAAACGTGCTGCAGGGCTGGCTGGATCTGCAACGGGTATGGTTCGACAACCGCAACGATCCGAATATGCTCAAAGCAGGCATTGTTGACTGGCAACAGCGCTACCCGCGCAATCCGGGTGCCCAGATGCTGCCGAGCCAACTGGCCAACGTGCAAAACTTCCGCCCGGCATCCGTCAATCAAATCGCGCTGCTTTTGCCGTTAAACGGCCAGGCTGCGGTCTTTGGTCGCACCATCCAGCAAGGGTTTGAAGCTGCGAAAAATGGCACCACCGCAGTCTCTGGCCCCGCTGTTCCGGTGCAAGCTGCTCAGGCGGCGAACGTGAGCACCACTGCCGATGTGGTCAGTCCGTCGCAAACGAATGTGAATGACCTGACCAGTGCGCAAGCACCAGAGCCAGTCACCGCACCGCAAGCGCAACAAGCGCCAGTGGAAAGTCAGAACGCTGCCACAGAGCAACCGGCGGCGGAGCAACCGACCACCGCGCCTGCGCCACAACCGGTCGCCACAGCAGCCGTTGCCACCACACCGGCAAATCCGTCGGCGTCGCTGAAGATTTATGACACCAGTTCTCAGCCTCTGAATCAGATCCTCAATCAGGTTCAGCAGGACGGTGCCAGCATCGTTGTCGGGCCACTGCTGAAAAACAACGTTGAAGAGCTGATGCGCAGCCAGACCACGCTCAATGTGCTGGCGCTGAACCAGCCAGAGAAGGTCGAGAACAGAGCAAACATCTGTTATTACGCTCTCTCCCCGGAAGATGAAGCCCGCGATGCGGCGCGTCATATGCATGAACAGGGCCGCCAGTCACCGCTGCTGCTGCTGCCTCGCAGCGCGCTTGGCGACCGTGTGGCAACGGCCTTTGCTGAAGAGTGGCAGAAAATCGGTGGCGGGATCGTTCTGCAGCAAAAACTGGGTTCAATGACTGAACTGCGAATGGGCATTAACGGCGGTTCAGGCATTGCCATGACCGGTAGCCCGGTGACGGCCAGCATCCCGCAACAGCAGGGCGTGACCATCGGCGGCCTGACCATCCCGGCTCCGCCAACGGATGCGCAAATCACCGGCGGCGGCAAAGTCGACGGTGTTTATATCGTGGCAACCCAGAATGAAATGGCGCTGATTAAACCGATGATCGCCATGCGCACCGGCAGCCAGAGCGGCATCATTCTTTACGCCAGCTCACGCAGCGCCCAGGGCGGTACAGGCCCGGACTTCCGTCTGGAAATGGAAGGCTTGCAGTTCAGCGAAATCCCAATGCTGGCGGGCAGTAATCCGGCCCTGATGCAGCAGGCATTAAGCAGCGTCAATAACGACTACTCGCTGGCGCGTCTGTACGCTATGGGTGCCGATGCCTGGACGCTGGCAAACCACTTCTCGCAAATGCGTCAGGTGCCAGGGTTTGAAATCAACGGCAACACCGGCGACCTTACCGCCACTCAGGAATGCGTGATTAACAGGAAGTTATCATGGCTCAAATACCAGCAGGGGCAAATCGTCCCGGCCAGTTGACCCGTAAACAGACCGGCGACGCGTGGGAAGCTCGCGCGCGTTGCTGGCTGGAGCGCAAGGGACTGCGCTTGATCGCCGCCAATGTGCGTGAGCGCGGCGGCGAAATCGACCTGATTATGCAGGACAAGAACACCACGGTTTTTGTGGAAGTACGCTACCGCAAATCGTCTTTTTTTGGCGGCGCGGCGGCGAGCGTCACCCCGACCAAACAACGTAAGTTACTGCATACCGCCCGTTTGTGGCTCGCCCGGCATAATGGGAGTTTTGAGACTGTGGATTGCCGGTTCGATGTGGTAGCCTTCACCGGAAATGACGTTGAGTGGATACAAAATGCCTTTAACGACCACTCATAATGACTGAATGATAGGGAACACTGTGCTCGATAGAATTAAAGTCTGCTTAACTGAAAGCATTCAAACACAAATTGCAGCCGCAGAAGCCCTGCCCGACGCAATTTCCCGTGCCGCCATGACCATGGTCCACTCCCTTCTTAACGGCAACAAAATCCTCTGTTGTGGCAATGGCACGTCTGCCGCCAACGCACAGCATTTTGCTGCCAGCATGATTAATCGTTTTGAAACAGAACGCCCAAGTTTACCTGCCATTGCACTTAATACCGATAATGTGGTCTTAACGGCAATAGCGAACGATCGCCTGCATGACGAGATTTATGCCAAGCAGGTCCGGGCGTTAGGCCATGCCGGTGATATCCTCCTGGCCATTTCCACGCGAGGCAACAGTCGCGATATCGTCAAAGCCGTTGAAGCGGCAGTGACGCGCGATATGACGATTGTGGCACTCACGGGGTATGACGGAGGCGAACTGGCCGGGCTGTTGGGGCCTCAGGATGTTGAAATCCGTATTCCTTCTCACCGCAGTGCACGTATTCAGGAAATGCACATGCTGACGGTGAATTGTTTATGCGATCTGATAGATAACACGCTTTTTCCTCACCAGGACGATTAAGGAGTACACATGAAGGCTTTTACGCCCCTCGCAGTCCTTATTTCCGCACTGCTCTTACAGGGTTGTGTGGGTGCCGTGGTTGTCGGTTCAGCGGCAGTGGGCACCAAAGCGGCGACCGATCCGCGTACCGTGGGGACGCAGGTCGATGACGGCACGCTGGAGCTGCGCGTCAACAGCGCCCTGTCTAAAGATGAACAAATCAAGAAACAGGCTCGTGTCAACGTAACGGCCTATCAGGGCAAAGTCCTGTTAGTGGGCCAGGCACCGACCACGGACCTCGCGTCCCGCGCCAAACAGATTGCCGTGGGTGTGGACGGGGCGACGGAAGTGTTTAACGAGATTCGTCAGGGTCAGCCGATTGGCATGGGCACCGCCGCCAGCGATACCTGGATAACCTCCAAAGTGCGCACCCAACTGCTGGGCAGCGACGAAGTGAAATCCTCAAACGTGAAAGTGACAACAGAAAACGGCGAAGTGTTCCTGCTGGGTCTGGTCACCGACAGCGAAGGCAAAGCGGCGGCGGACATTGCCAGCCGTGTGAGCGGCGTGAAACACGTCACCACCGCCTTTACGCCGATCAAGTAGCGGTCATTCGCCCGGTAGCGACGCTGTTCGTTTACCGGGCGTTCATGCTAAAAGAGCAGCAAACTTCCTGTTATCATCCCACCTAATGCCACCAGCCCGCCCGTCAGCCACAGCGCTTTTGCCGGGAAGGATTTACGCAGCATAATCAGTGACGGCAAACTCACCGCTGGCAGCGTCATCAGCAGGGCCATTGCCGGAGCCGCCCCCATGCCCGCCAGCATCATGGTCTGCACAATCGGGATTTCCGCCGCCGTTGGAATAACAAACAGGCAGCCTGCAATCGCCATCGCAATCACCCACAACAGCGTATTGTCGATAGCCCCGTCGGCATGAGGGAACAGCCAGACGCGCGCGGCACCCAGCACCAGAACCGCAATGATATACGCAGGAATCGTACTCCAGAACAGAAGCCACAACGCCCTGCCCCAGCGGGCGAAGAAGTGCCCCTCCGGCTCAGGAAGCGTGATATCCACGGGTGCCGTCTGCGCAATGTCATCTTTCACCAGATGCTGTACCAGCGTCGCCACGCCCACCACAATCACCAGCCCGGCAATCAGCCGCATCGCAACAAACTGCCAGCCCAGCACAAAGCCCATAAACACCAGCGTCGCCGGGTTAAGCAGCGGGTTGCCCATCCAGAACGCCAGTGCGCCGCCCATCGATACCTGCTGACGACGCATCCCGGCGGCAACGGGGGCCGCGCAGCAGGAACACATCATGCCGGGGAGCGAAAACAGGGTACCAAAGAGGGTGCCGCTCAACCGTGTCTGGCCCAGCGTGCGCAGCAGCCAGTTGCGGGGGATGAGAACCTGAAGTAACGAGCCCAGCAGCACGCCAAGCACGGCGGCTTTCCAGACGGCAAGGAAATAGACCATCGCGTAGTCGAGTGCGGCCTGCAAGGGGCTGGCATCGGCCTGGGCGAGAATGGATTTGCCAATGCTGTGGGTTTCGGCGGCGGTGAAGGCTTTACCGTAATAGGGCTGCCATTTCACATACCAGAGGCCAACAATGACGACGAGAAAGAAGAGAGCGGGCTTCCACCATTGCACGGCGGTTGCCGCCCGAGAAGAAGACTGACCAGTCATACCATTCTCCGGGGGATTGATGCGAAATTAGTTACCCGGCGAATAGTACGCCCTTGAAATATTTTTGAAAATGCTTAATCGTCTGCCAGCCTACGCAACTGCGATGAGGTGAGTATCTCCAGCCGCGCCGGGGATGGCGTGAACGCCGTCTTAAACATGGCGCGAGCCACATCCCGGGCGTCGATAGATTTCCAGTTACCCGGCAGAAGCTTAAAGACTGGAGCAAACAGCGACTCGTTAAAACGGGGCTTATCGCGATCCCCAAGCAGCATAGACGGGCGCGCAATCGTCAAATGCACCCACTCCTGCTCAACCAGCGCGTTCTCCATCTCCCCTTTCACCCGGTTGTAGAAAAAGGGGGAATGCGCGTTGGCACCCATCGAACTGACCACCAGCATGTGCTTCGCGCCAAGGCGTAACCCCGTCAGCGCAGTGTCCACCACCAACGTAAAATCAGCATGAATAAAGGCCTCTTTGCTGCCCGCCTCCCGCCGCGTGGTGCCAAGACAACAAAAGACCGTATCCACTGGCGTTGTCACCTGCGCGAGCGCATCGCTCAACTGCGGATCGTGAGGGTTAAACACGCCCGTAACAGGTTCCAGCGGGCGTCGCGTAGGGGCAGTAATCGCCTCGACGCGCGGGTCCTGCGCCAGCATATGCAGTAAGTGTCCGCCGACGAGCCCCGTCGCCCCGGTTATCAGTACCCGACTCATCTCTCTTCCTTTTGCAGTCTGTTTTTGAGGATTTCAGGCAGGACTGGAATCGCGTAGCCAGTGCAGCTTTTTACCGAAGCCCAGCGTGTTGTCGGTGAATTTGAGTTCCGTGAGGCGAATTTCCCACATCGGGGCTGACAGCAGGCGGGCAACAGGAAAGCGTCGGTTATACTGCGCACGCGGCCCCGCGCTTTCCGCTTCCTCGAGCCGCCGGATCTCGCCGGTAAACTGCAAACCGCGAATGAGCGCGACGGTTTTTGGCTGACCATTGACCGTCCCGGCGATATTGGCCTGCAGACCGGTCATTTGTGAATGGCGGGTGCTGTCGTCGCTGAGAAGATAAAAAGCGACCTTTTGCGGGTCATAAATATAAAAAGCGTTCGCACACCACAGCTCCCCACGGCTGGCCACGCACCAGGTCACCACGTGCTGTTTCGCCAGCCAACGACTGATGGCCGCAAGAGTTTCCATTTCTCTTCATCCTCGTGTTATTTTTCTTTCACATTAGCACAACGAATAACGTTATGACGCCCTGGTTTCTCTATCTCATCCGTACCACCGACAACAGCTTGTACACCGGCATCACGACCGATGTGGCGCGCCGTTTTGTACAGCATCAGAGTGGCAAGGGAGCAAAAGCACTTCGCGGAAAGGGCGAACTGTCGCTGGTATTTTCAGCGCAGGTGGGGGAAAGATCGTTGGCATTACGTGTGGAATACCGCATCAAGCAATTGACGAAGCGCCAGAAAGAGCGCCTCGTCACGGGTGATGGCTCATTTGAGGCGGTACTGGAGAGCCTGCAGCCCGCCGCCGCTAGAAGCGATTAAACAGCGCGTGGTACTCCACCAGACCGCTGACGTCGTTGAAAGCATCTTCTGCGAGGCGATGCGTCTGGAAGGCACTTTCTGTTCCCGGCCAGCGGCAGTGCAGGCCGTGGTTCGCGGCAGGCTCAAAGCCAAGGCGGCCATAGAAATCAGGCTCACCCAGCGTGACAACGGCGGCGTAGCCAAATTCGTTAAGCGAATCCAGCCCTTCATAGACCAGCTGGCGGCCAATACCCTGGTTGCGGTAAGCCTCATCGACAGCCAGCGGCGCAAGCCCGACCCACTGCAAATCTTCGCCTTTCACCGTCACCGGACTGAATGCGACATAGCCGATGACCTGCCCTTCGTCATCCGTTGCGACCAGGCCTAACGTAATTAAGCCATCTTCGCGCAGATCATGCACCAGCGTCGCTTCGCTCTCATCCGCAAAGGTGCGGCGAAGCAGCGCGTCGATACCCGGCGCATCAATCCCAATCTCTACTCGAATCAGCATGGTTCACCTACAGAAGGTTGTGGTGTTTCCATCGGCGTGTTCTGGCCGGCTTCAACAAAATCCGCCAGTTGCAGCAGCATAATGCGCAAGGCCTTCGGCATCTGCTCAAGTTCAATGGCGTCCATCAAGTTCTTCACATACAGGCCAAGCTCAGTGTCACCTTCGATAACCAGACGGCGCTGGAAAAAGAGCGTGTCAGGATCCTGTTTGCGTGCGGCGATCATCAGCAGATCGCTGGCATCCGCGCAGAAACTGACATCGGCACTGGCAGACTCACGGACAATCAGTTGCGAATTCTCTACCGAGGTATACCACGTCAGACCGATATCGCGAACCTGGATACTCAACCAGCGGCCCTCAAGAAACTCAAGCTCTCCATCTTCCAGCGCCTGCTGGAACTGCCAACGGAGCACCTGCTCCAGTACCTGGCGTTTGATGGCGAAAGGCGTCAGTTTAACCGGCACGCTCAACAAAGACGGGCCATAGTGAACGAGACGTGAGCGCAGTTTTTCCAACACGAGCTTTACTCCCTGAAATAAACGTTCCTGCTATTTTGCCATATCAAATAGACGACATGGCGGCGTAAATCAACAATTACGTAAGAAGAATGCATCGATTATTGATGCCACCAATACACAATTAACTGCCTCAAATCAAAAATTGTCGCAACCAGGTTAACTAAAATCCCAGTTCGTTAACAATTTAGCGACCCCAACGGGTTGTCTGGGCCACGCGCCCCGGATTGCAGGAAATACTATGGAGTTGCTCTGCCCGGCCGGAAATCTCCCGGCGCTCAAGGCGGCCATTGAAAACGGTGCCGACGCCGTCTATATCGGTCTGAAAGACGATACCAACGCCCGCCACTTTGCTGGCCTCAACTTTACTGAGAAAAAACTGCAGGAAGCCGTGAGCTTTGTGCACCAGCACAAGCGGAAACTGCACATTGCGATTAACACCTTTGCCCACCCTGACGGCTACCAACGCTGGGAACGCGCGGTCGATATGGCCGCCGATATTGGCGCAGACGCCTTAATCCTCGCCGATCTCGCCATGCTCGAATATGCCGCTGCGCGCTATCCGCACATTGAGCGCCACGTCTCCGTTCAGGCCTCCGCCACCAATGAAGAAGCCATCCGTTTTTACCACCGCCACTTTGACGTTGCTCGTGTGGTGCTTCCGCGCGTGCTCTCGATTCACCAGGTCAAACAGCTGGCCCGCGTCACGCCGGTGCCCCTGGAAGTCTTTGCCTTCGGCAGCCTGTGCATTATGGCGGAGGGGCGCTGCTATCTGTCGTCCTACCTGACCGGCGAGTCGCCCAATACCGTCGGGGCCTGCTCTCCCGCGCGCTTTGTTCGCTGGCAGCAAACGCCGCAGGGGCTGGAATCACGCCTTAATGAGGTGCTGATCGACCGCTATCAGGATGGCGAAAACGCCGGTTATCCGACGCTCTGCAAAGGGCGTTACATGGTGGACGGCGAGCGCTATCACGCGCTGGAAGAACCCACCAGCCTCAACACCCTTGAGCTGTTGCCTGAGCTGCTGGCCGCCAACATTGCGTCAGTGAAAATTGAAGGTCGCCAGCGTAGCCCGGCCTATGTCAGCCAGGTGGCGAAAGTGTGGCGCCAGGCCATTGACCGCTGCATGACCGACCCGCAGAACTACGCCCCGCAGGCGGCCTGGATGAATACGCTTGGCGCCATGTCGGAAGGTACGCAAACCACCCTTGGCGCTTACCACCGCAAATGGCAGTAGGAAACACGATGAAATATTCACTCGGGCCAGTGCTTTATTACTGGTCAAAAGAGACGCTGGAAACCTTCTACCAGCAGGCCGCCACCAGCAGCGCAGACGTTATCTATCTCGGCGAAGCGGTGTGCAGTAAACGCCGCGCCACCAAAGTGGGCGACTGGCTGGATCTGGCGAAATCCCTCGCCAGCAGCGGTAAGCAGGTGGTGATCTCCACCCTCGCACTGGTGCAGGCCTCCTCCGAACTGAACGAACTGAAACGCTACGTTGATAACGGTGAATTCCTGCTGGAGGCCAGCGATCTTGGCGTCGTGAATCTCTGTGCGGAGCGTAAGCTGCCGTTCGTCGCCGGGCACGCGCTGAACATCTACAATGCGGTGACGCTGCGCCTGCTGCTCAAACAGGGCATGACCCGCTGGTGCATGCCGGTTGAGCTCTCCCGGGACTGGCTGATCAACCTGCTCAACCAGTGTAGTGAGCTGGGTATCCGCGAGCAGTTTGAGGTGGAAGTGCTGAGCTACGGGCATCTGCCGCTGGCTTACTCCGCACGTTGTTTTACCGCTCGTTCAGAAGACAAACCGAAAGATGAGTGCGAGACCTGCTGCATTAAATACCCCAACGGGCGTGACATGCTGTCGCAGGAAAATCAGCAGGTGTTTGTGCTCAACGGCATTCAGACCATGAGCGGGTACGTCTACAACCTCGGCAATGAGCTGAAGTCGATGGCGGGCATTGTCGATATGGTGCGCCTGTCGCCGATGGGCGAAGACACTTTCGCTATGCTTGATGCATTCCGCGCCAATGAGCACGGAACATCCCCGCTGCCGCTGACAGCCAACAGCGACTGCAACGGCTACTGGCGACGGCTGCCCGGTCTGCAATTACAGGCATAAAGATACACAAAGTCATTCGGGTTGCATCAAAACGGCAGCGTGAAGGATGAAGTGTAAAAGCTCACTTTGTTAACAACGGTTATCATTTTTTAATGCAGTATTAAATGATTCACCGTCAACAAAGTGAGCTGTTATGACTGATAAAACCATTCCGTTTTCGGTGCTGGATCTGGCACCGATCCCGCAAGGCTCTTCAGCGCGGGACGCGTTTTCACACTCTCTGGATCTCGCTCGCCTGGCCGAGCAGCGCGGCTATCATCGATACTGGCTGGCGGAGCACCACAACATGGTCGGCATCGCGAGTGCCGCGACCTCCGTCTTAATCGGTTACCTGGCGGCTAACACCACCACCCTGCATTTAGGCTCCGGTGGCGTCATGCTACCCAACCACTCTCCGCTGGTGATTGCTGAGCAGTTCGGTACGTTAAACACCCTCTACCCCGGCCGTATTGATTTAGGTCTGGGCCGTGCGCCGGGCAGCGATCAGCCGACCATGCGCGCGCTGCGCCGCCATATGAGCGGTGATGTCGACAACTTCCCGCGTGACGTCGCCGAACTGGTGGACTGGTTTGATGCCCGCGACCCGAATCCACATGTGCGCCCGGTACCCGGTTATGGCGAACAGGTTCCGGTGTGGCTGTTAGGCTCAAGCCTTTACAGTGCCCAGCTCGCCGCCCAGCTTGGTCTGCCGTTTGCCTTTGCCTCGCACTTCGCGCCGGATATGCTCTTCCAGGCGCTGCACCTGTATCGCACTCAGTTCAAACCCTCAGCGCGCCTCGACAAGCCGTATGCCATGGTGTGCATCAACATTATCGCCGCCGACAGCAATCGCGATGCGGAATTCCTCTTTACCTCCATGCAGCAGGCCTTTGTGAAGCTGCGTCGCGGGGAAACCGGGCAGCTTCCGCCGCCGGTGGAAAATATGCACCAGCTGTGGTCGGCCTCCGAGCAGTACGGTGTACAGCAGGCGCTGAGCATGTCGTTGGTGGGTGATAAAGCGAAGGTGCGCCATGGGCTGGAGTCCATCCTGCGTGAAACCCAGGCCGATGAGATAATGGTCAACGGGCAGATTTATGATAATCAGGCCCGCCTCCACTCGTTTGAGCTGGCCATGCAGGTGAAAGAGTCCCTGCTGGGGTAACGCGCGGGGTTCCGGTTTAAAGCTTCTTATTGAAAACCCGGCGGAATCTGCCGCCGGGCTCTATGCTTAAAACCATGAACAAAATCACAGAACTTAAACGTGCCAAGCGCCTGGCGCTCTCATTACTGCTGATTGCCGCAGCGGTCTTTGCCGTCACGCTGTTTCTGCCCCCCAGCTTCTGGGTGAGCGGCGTAAAGGCTATTGCTGAAGCGGCGATGGTGGGCGCACTGGCCGACTGGTTTGCGGTGGTGGCGCTGTTTCGCCGCGTGCCGATTCCGTTTATCTCCCGACATACGGCGATTATCCCGCGCAATAAAGACCGGATTGGCGACAATCTTGGCCAGTTCGTGCAGGAAAAATTCCTCGACACCCAATCGCTGGTCGAACTCATTCACCGCCATCAGCCCGCGCAGATGATTGGTGCCTGGTTCAGCCAGCCGGAGAACGCCCGTCGCGTGGGCCAGCATCTGCTCCAGGTGATGAGCGGCTTTATGGAGCTGGCCGACGATACCCGCATCAAAAACCTGCTCAAACGCGCCGTCCACCGGGCGATCGATAAAGTGGATTTGACCCGCACCAGCGCCTCAATGCTGGAAAGCATGACCAAAAATCAGCGCCACCAGGTGCTGCTCGACGCCCTTATCGGCCAGGTGATGCAGCTGCTGCAAAAAGAGAGCAGCCGGGAGTTTATCGCCAACCAGATAGTCCGTTGGCTGAAGACCGAACATCCGCGCAAGGCGAAAATCCTGCCCACCGAATGGCTGGGCGAGCAGAGCGCCGGGATGGTCACCCGCGCGGTCAACACCCTGCTCGATGACGTTAGCCATGACAGCACGCACCAGATCCGCCGCGCCTTTGACTGCGCCGCGCTGAAGCTTATCGATAACCTCAAGAATGACCCGGAAATGGCAGCCCGCGCCGACACCATCAAACAATATCTGAAAGAAGATGAAGCCTTTAACCGCTATCTGGGTGAAATGTGGGGCGACCTGCGCGACTGGATAAAAACCGACATGCAGTCCGACGACTCGCGCATCCGGCTGCGCATCACCGAAGCAGGCCTGTGGTTTGGTGAAACCCTGCTGGCGGATAACGCGCTGCGCACCTCGCTCAACGAGCACCTGGAGCAGGCGGCACATAGCGTTGCCCCCGACTTTGCCGCCTTCCTGACCCGCCATATCAGCGACACGGTAAAAAGCTGGGATGCACGAGACATGTCGCAGCAGGTAGAGCTGAACATCGGTAAAGATTTACAGTTCATTCGCATTAACGGCACCCTGGTCGGTGGCACCATCGGTCTGGTGCTCTATCTGCTGTCGCAAATTCCCGCGCTGCTGGCCTAGTGTCCTCGTTTGAAAGGAGTGTTGGATGTCACGGAAGTCCGCTTTTTTTGCCCGCTACGGCGGGGCCTTTATTTTCCCGATGGCGCTGGTGCTGTACGACTTCGCCGCCTACCTCACTACCGATATGATCCAGCCTGGCATCATCCAGGTGGTGCGCGATTTTGACGGTGACGTCAGCCTGGCACCGCTGTCGGTGAGCTTATACATGGCAGGCGGCATGGCCCTGCAATGGCTGCTCGGGCCACTGTCTGACCGCATTGGCCGCCGCCCGGTGCTGCTCGCCGGGGCTTTTATTTTCACTCTGGCCTGCATCGCCACCCTTTTTACCACCACCTTTGAGCAGTTCCTGGTGGCGCGTTTCGTGCAGGGCACCAGCATTTGTTTCATCTCCACGGTAGGTTACGTCACGATTCAGGAAGCCTTTGAGCCGACCAAAGCCATCAAGCTGATGTCGATGATCACCTCCGTCGTGCTGCTCGCACCGGTTGTCGGCCCCCTGAGCGGCGCGGCGCTGATGCATTTCGTCCACTGGAAGGTGCTTTTCGCCGTGATCGCGGCGATCGGTTTTATCGCCTGGCTTTGCCTTGTGCTCGCCATGCCCGAAACCGTCACTAAACAAAGCCAGCCTCTGCGGCCACGGGACGTGCTGCGGGACTTTGTTGCCGTGTTTCATAACCGCGTGTTCCTTACCGGTGCCGCCACCCTCGCGCTCTACTACATCCCGTTGATGACCTGGGTTGCCGTCTCACCGGTGATTTTGATCGATGCGGGCGGCATGACCACCGCTGAGTTTGCCTGGGCGCAGATCCCGGTGTTTGGCGCGCTGATCGCCGCCAATATCGTGATGATGCGCTTTGTCGAAGATCCGACCGATCCGCGCTACATCCGCCGCTCGGTGCCCATTCAGCTTGCCGGGCTGGTGATGCTGATTGCCGGCAACCTGCTCTACCCACACGTCTGGCTGTGGTCGGTGATGGGTACCAGCATCTACGCCTTCGGCATCGGCCTGATTTTCTCTACGCTGTACCGCTTCACGCTTTTCTCCAACCACCTGCCGAAAGGCACGGTGTCCGCGTCGCTCAATATTGTGGTGCTGAGCACCGTGGCAGTGGCTATCGAAGGGGCGCGCTGGCTGTGGTTTTCGGGCGGTGGACGCATTCCGTTTCATCTGCTGGCACTGGTCACGGGCACGCTGGCGGTCATTTGCCTGATGCAGTTGGTTCGCCGGGTCCGGCAATACGAACACGCAGCGCAATGCCCGTAATCTCGCGGCAGATCAACAAAACCATACATTCACCAAGGTTATAATCCTTCCCTCGGCGGCAGCAAGACCGCCTCGTTTTTCATTGTCTCCCGTGTGACGGGGAAGGAAAAATCATGTCTCTGATTACAGAACTTCCACACATTTTTGAGCAATTCTCCGAAGCCCGACAAAAAGGCTTTCTCACCGTCATGGAACTGAAGGAGCAGGGTATCCCGCTGGTGGGCACCTACTGCACCTTCATGCCGCAAGAGATTGCGATGGCGGCGGGCGCTGTCGTTGTCTCACTCTGCTCCACCAATGACGAAACCATCGAAGAGGCGGAAAAGGATCTGCCGCGTAACCTCTGCCCGCTGATTAAAAGCAGCTACGGTTTCGGTAAAACCGACAAATGCCCGTACTTTTATTTTTCCGACCTGGTGGTGGGCGAAACCACCTGCGACGGTAAGAAGAAAATGTACGAATACATGGCCGACTTCAAAGCCGTGCACGTGATGCAGTTGCCCAACAGCACCACCGATGCCGCCTCCCGCGCCCTGTGGAAATCTGAAATCCTGCGTCTGCAACAGCAAATCGAAGCACGTTTCGGCCAGCCCATCAGCGAGGCCGCCCTGCGCGACGCCATCGTGCTGAAAAACCGTGAGCGCCAGGCGACGGCGGATTTTTACCGCCTCGGGCAGCTTAATCCGCCTGCCCTGAGCGGCACCGATATCCTCAAAGTGGTGTATGGCGCGACCTTCCGCTTTGACAAAAATGCGCTGATTAATGAGCTGAATGAAATGACGGCCCGCATCAAAACGCAGTGGCAGGATGGCAAACGGCTGGACGCCCGCCCACGTATTCTCATTACCGGCTGCCCGATTGGCGGCGCGGCAGAAAAAGTGGTGCGCGCCATCGAAGACAACGGCGGCTGGGTGGTGGGCTATGAAAACTGCACCGGGGCGAAGGCCACCGAGCGTAACGTGGCCGAAGAAGGTGATGTTTATGACGCGCTGACCGACAAATATCTGGCGATCGGCTGCTCCTGTATTTCGCCCAATACCGAGCGCCTGCGCATGCTCAGCCAGATGGTGGAAGAGTACCAGGTCGATGGCGTGGTGGATGTGATTTTGCAGGCCTGCCACACCTACGCGGTGGAGTCGCTGTCCATCAAGCGCCATGTGCGCCAGCAGCATGACATCCCCTATATGGCGATTGAAACCGACTACTCCACGTCGGATATCGGGCAGTTGAGCACCCGCGTCGCAGCCTTTATTGAAATGCTTTGAGGAGTGGCCGTGACGTTCACTATCGGGATTGATTCCGGCTCAACCACCACCAAAGGGATTTTGCTCGACGGCACCACGATTGTGCGCCGCTATCTCTGCCGGACGTCGTTTCGCCCGGCAGACAGCATTCATGATGCCTGGGAAACGCTGCGCGCCGGGCTGGACGTGAAGCCCTTCCTGACGCTGACCGGCTACGGGCGACAGCTGGTGGATTACGCCGACAAGCAGGTCACCGAAATCTCCTGCCACGGCCTGGGGGCACGCCTGCTGCTGCCCGAGGCGCGGCTGGTGATTGATATCGGCGGCCAGGACAGCAAAGTTATCCAGCTTGACGAGCGGGGCAACCTCACCGATTTCCTGATGAACGACAAATGCGCCGCTGGGACGGGGCGCTTTTTAGACGTGATTTCACGCACGCTGGGTACGCACGTGGAAGCACTGGATGGCATCACCGAAGGGGTAGAGCCGCATTCGCTGACCAGCATGTGCACGGTGTTTGCCGAATCCGAAGTCATCAGCCTGCGTTCCGCGGGCATTGCACCAGAAGCGATTCTCGCCGGGGTGATCAACGCCATGGCGCGCCGCAGCGGGCATTTTATCTCCCGACTCTCAACCGAAGGGCCGCTGTTGTTTACCGGTGGTGTCAGCCACTGTGCGCGCTTTCGCCAGATGCTGAGCGCTCATCTGAACATGCCGGTTCACACCCATGAAGATGCGCAGTACGCAGGCGCGATTGGCGCGGCGCTGACAGGTCAACGGCAGAGGAAACGCTGATGGCGGAGTATGTGTTTTTGTTCCACTCCACCGTGGGCGTAGTGCAAACCCGTAAGCTGTTGCAGAACGCCGGTGTCGCGTTTCGGGTGGCCGACATCCCGCGCGCGTTACGTGGCGGCTGTGGCTTGTGTATCCGGGTTACCTGCATGCCCGGTGAAGAAGCCCGGTGGAGATTACCGGGCGCCACCCATGCCATTTATCGCTGCGTGGGCGAGGAGTTTGAGCAGGTGGCAGAGTATTAAGTTACGCTCCGTTCCCCCGGCCCTCTCCCCAGGGAGAGGGTGAAATGTCTGTTATGATGCCCTTTTCTCTTTCCAGGAATCCCCATGAGCAAAATTGACCTGAGCCACGGCGAGCGCGATCTGCTGCGCGAAAAACTGCAAACCTACTGCGCCGATCACCTCGACCTTGAACTGGAGCAGTTCGACGCCGAATTCTTCGTGGATTTCGTCATCGACAATCTCGGCCCGGTGCTGTTTAACGCCGGGATCGACGAAGCGATTCGCACCCACGTAGCCTACAGCGAACGGATCCAGGAAGAGATGGATCTCAAAAAAATCTACTGATCCTCAATCACAAAGCGTGTGGCTTCGAAGCGATTTAAGATCAGATGCACCAGGAAGACCATAGTCAGCGTGCCCAGTAGTGCGACCGTGACCGACACAATGCGGTACAAATCGCTGAACACCAGATCCGTGTCCGGGTGCAGGTTCTGCCCAAACATAATGCCGATGGTGGTGACGCTGGCAAACCCAACGCCCGCCCCCACCTTTTCCATGACGTGTAGCCGGGCGCTAAACGCCAGCCCAAGGCCAATCAACGGCATCATCAACAGCATATGGCTGCTGTGGTTATACAGAATGAGCTGCACCAGCAAAATGTAGAGACAGGCAATCACTACCCCCACCACACGCCAGAGTGAACTCATCACCGCGCCGCGATAATGCATCGGAAAGAGGATCAAAATCCCCGCCATCAGCGCCGACAGGGAGTCGCTGAGATCGCTGAGCTGGAACACCACAAAAATCATCGTCGCCACCGTGCCGGAGAGCAGCGATTCATGGCGCACGCGGGCGTCGCTTTTCTCGATCCTCGGCGGCGGATTGCGAGGATCGACATCGGGGATCAGGTAGTTCATTAACGCGCTGAGCATCACCGCCATCACGCTGGCTTCGATGTTGGAGAAGATAAGCGTGTGCCAGTCGCTGGTCGGGTAGCTCATAAAATTGAGCATCGTGCTCTGACACACCACCCCGGCAGAGCCGAATAAAAACAGCGGGCCTTTGCTCATAAAGCGAAAACGCATGACGTAGAGGCCGAACACTACCAGCGTCATCATCAGCGGCCATTTCGACAGATAGCCGATGATCAGCACCATCTCAACGCAGTTAATCACCGCGCTGAAGATAAACTGCTTCGCCACGTGGCGATTAAATACCGGCACCAGAGAGAGCAACATCACCGGGTAAACGACGTAGAAAACGCCGTAGCTGGTGTTGTAGAAGCTCGAAATACTCAGCGCGATCATTCCGGCAAACACGATGCGCAAGGTCTGGCGAAAATCATTGGCCGTGTAGACGATGTTACCGTGCGGCGTGAAGACCCGCGCCAGGGTGTTAATAGACATAGTGCAGCCAGCTTACGAGATGGATTTGCAGCCCGGAGAAGAAGCGGGCAAAAGCGCCTTCGCTGTTATAAAGCTGGACGGTAGCTCGCGCACCAGTCGGCAGATTTTTTGGCAACTCGTCATCCAGCGCCACGTGGATACGCATGCGCTGCGCATCACGCACCCAGCGGTTGGAGGTTTCCGGCTCTGACAGTGAACCGTTGACCGCTTCCTGACCGGCCAGCACACCGGCATCGCTGCTGGTGACGTGTGCACGGAATACCTGTCCCGGCAGGGCATCAAAGACGACTGCTGCGTCAGTCCCCGGATGGGTATGACGCAAACTTTTCTCGCGGAAATCCGCCACGATATCGGCGTTATCGTGCACCAGTGCCAGCGCGGCACTGCCCGCAGCGGCATAAAAACCGGGGCTTAATTGCAGGTTACTCACCTTGCCGTCCATCTCCGCGCGGACCTGCGTCCAGCCAAGGTTAAGCTGCGCCTGTTCGAGGCTGTTCTGGTATTTTTGCAGCGTCACGTTGCGGCTGTCGTCGCGCTCGCCACGTTCAATATTCAGGGCATGGATGCTGGCGTTCAGGTTGTTGACCGACTGCACGCTGCTCTGCCAGGTGGTGCGGACTTTATCCAGATCCGACTGGGAGACGTTTTGCATCGTACCCAGACGCTGATAGCGGTCAAAGGTGACTTTGTCGTTCTGCGCTGTGAGCTGGGCGGTTTTCAGGTTGGCCTGGGCGGCGGCAATCTGCGCATCCAGCTGCTGATTGGTCAATTTTGCCTGCGCGAGGGCAATTTTGGCGGCATCGACCTGATTTTTAAACGGCGTGGCATCCAGTTCAAACAGCAGGTCACCCTTCTTCACCAGGCTATTGTTCTGCACGTGAACCTGGGCGACATAGCCCGCCACGCGCGAAGAAACCGGCGTGACGACGCGCATCACCGTGGAGTCCGGCGTCAGCGGGATCCAGATATCAGCAACGATAAAATAGACAAACATCAGCAGGAAAGAGGCAATACTGACCCTTACCCAGCGGGCAAATTTTTGTTCTGGCGTCATCATGATTTATTGAGTCTTGTTATCTTCACTACGCATTACGCGTAAATTGCAGGCGATGTGATTCAGGGTCGTGCTGAACATCTCAAGATGCTCAGCCGGGATGTCTTGTGCTGCCCGTTCCTGGCAGGCCTCAATCACGCAGGTAATCTTCTCCAGCATGACTCTGCCTTCAGGCGTCAGAGTGAGCAGGCGAATACGCTTGTCGTACGGCGATATCGTACGTGCGATAAGCCCCTGGGCCTCAAGCTGTGTGAGGGTGCGCATCAGCGGCGGCAGTTCAATGCCCTGCACCTCCGCCAGTTCGCTCACCGAGACGTTATCTCCCAACTGGCGAAGCTGCATCAGCGCCGTCCAGCCAGACTGCGTCAGCCCGGTATCCACCAGCGCGTGGTCAATGGTCGCACGCCACTGGCGCACAATCATCGCCATACGCATCCCCAAAGGTCGGCGGGCAAACAGTTCATCTTCAGTCACGGGAGGCTCCTCATTTAACGCTGAGGAGAATAATAGTTACCAGGGTAAGTATCAAGAAACAAGAGTGAGAAAGAGCATGGAATGCGAAAGGCCACATGGCTTGTGGCCTTTATCAGATGGAGGCGGAGGCCTATTCCTGATAGCACGACACCAGGAAAGCGAGCATTTCGGTCGCATCCTGCGAGTGATAAAAACGCACCATCTTGCTGTTAAATTCAAGCGCACGCCCGGCAGGAATGCTAATGGGATTGTAACCGTGTTTCATCAGCCAGCCATTCATCATGAAGCGGCTGGTGCGCTTGTTACCATCAAAGAAAAATTGAAAATACGCCCCGAATAAAAACATCATCAATGCGCCTTCAAAAGCCGCGAGCGTTTTAATCTTATCCACCCCTTCAGTGAAGATGCGATTTAATTCAGGCGCACCAGCGTTGGTAGCAGGAGGAAAATGGGTGCCCAGTTCACCGAGGTGAACGCGCGCATTGTAATTAACTTCTTCCCCTTCCCCACGGAAAACACCCCACTCCAGTGCTTCATTTCGGGCAATAATACTGTGCAGCAGGGTGAACGTTTTTTTATCGAGATCGAATTTTCCCGCCTGCACAAGATCAATCAGCTTTCTGCTACTGTCTGCCAGGTTTAGTACCTGCTCAGTATCACTGACTTTATGCCCACCCACTGTCACACCATCCAGCAGCGTTTTCACCTCAACATAGGTGTAGGGGTTATTCTCCAGCTGTGCGGCGTCCCAGATGAAACCCGCCATGTGTGTTTTGAACGTAAACAGCGCCACGCGCGTGCCGACATTTTTAACATCCGGGATAACAGTCGCATCCCAGCGTAGTCCCAGTAGTTCAGTTGTCATTATTCAGTCTCGTGTCAGGGGGCTAAAAAATGCCATCAATGACAATTTGCCGCAGGGTGATTGTCATGATTTTTTGCTCAAATCGCGCAGCATGGCGTCACGCAGAATAGCATTCAGGCGAGAATATCTTAATAGCAAGTTACTCACACCGTCCCCCACATCTCTCTTTGCCACCCGGCGCGTTCGACTATCGCAGGAATACCTTCCTGTTCCCAAAAACGCAGGGAGATATGACCGCCGCTCATGCCGCCACGGCTAAAGCGGGCGATATAGACCGAATCGCCATCGAGCATTTTGCTGTTAGTGCGCGCCAGCACCAGGTTACGCAGCAGCGCCGTCAGCTCTTTTTGTGTGTCCGGCATGGGGATACGCGAGGTGGATTTACGCAGTTCCATCCATAACCACGGGTCGCCGCGCAGCCCCCACCTTTCGTTCTCCAGCACCAGTAAATCGCCGATGGTGGCCCAGCTCGGTTCCAGGGCAATACAGGATTTTTGCTTATCCAGCGCGAGTAGCTTCGGTAAAAAGGTTTCCCGCCAGTAGTCGGTGTTCACCCACCAGTTGGGTGGGATCGACTCGTGAGGGGTAAAAGGCGTAGAAAGCTCAGTGCCCGTCAGCGCTAAAAAAGCAGAATGAAAGCGTGTTTCGGCGCGGCTTTCAGGGGCAACGCAATCTTCGTCGCTGAAGAGCATCACCAGATTGTCCATCAACAGCAGGTCGGGGTAGGCCATTGCCTCTGGCAGCCCCTAAGCAAAAATTTTACGCATCAGCTGGGCCAGCGTGCGCGCAGGAGGAAAAAGGGCAAAAGCCAAATCATGGCGCTGCTTGTGTCGCTTAAGCGCGATGTCGTAGGCCGTTTGCCGCGTGCCTTTGGTCTTGAGTTGTGTGTCTGCACCGAGCTGAAGTAAGCGGCCGATGGTGTGAAGATCGGCGGCGTGCCAGGCGGCCTGATGTAATGCTGAGTAGCCTTTTCCAGGCGAGGTGTGGTTGATCAGAGAAGGAAATTGTTCGAGGAGGACAAATACGGCCTCCCATTCTCCATGAAAAGCATGATGAGAAAGCTGCTGTGAAGCAGATGCCAAAGAATTCGCCATAATGTCTCCTTTTGCCGGTCCATCGCACATCATCAGGTGGGCAATATTGCGCAAGTTATTTCATTTTTGCTAAAGGATATTCATCTGTTCTCTTTATTATCACTTCATCATCACTTCACTGTTCGTTACCGCATAACAGACCATTAGCGCCGGGTCTGGCGGAAAACACGCGCCAAATAAAGTGCGACATACTTTTTACTTTGAAGCACTGCTTCAACAGATGTTATTGTTTATGAGAGTAAATATTACAAAACTCATTAATGCTAACATCATACTTATTTCGCCGGGGGCAGCGCCACAGCGAATATTTTTCTGACTCTCGATTTAACCTGGAACATTTATCACCCGACGTCAGCAGGTAATCGATAAATATCCAATCGTTCCTGCCCGTCTATTATATAAACCTTACTAATGATTTTTTAAATACCGAAACGTTGGTTTACTTCACATTACGTAAATATCCCCCTGGTACCCGTTCAGGCTGGTAGATATCAAAACCGTGCGCTACAGGCACTCCACCAGTTGCTGCCTCAGCCACTGGTGTGCCGGGTCGCGGTGCAGGCGCTCATGCCAGAGCATCAGCATATCGAACCCCGGCAGAGTAAGAGGCGGTTCAACCACCTGCAGCGCCACCGTGTTTTTCACCAGCCGCTCCGGCAATACGGCCACGAGATCGCTGTTGGCCAGGGCTTCCAGCATAAAAAGAAAGTGCGGCACCGAGAGCACCACTTTTCTTTTAAGCCCGCTCTTCGCCAGCACCTCATCCGTGATTGCGCTGAAGCCACCGCCATCGGGCGAGACAATCACCTGTTCCAGCTTGCAAAACTGCGCAAGCGACGGGCGGCGTTTCAGCGCCGGATGGTTCAGCCTTCCGACCAGCACATAGCGTTCGGTAAACAATAATCGCTGATGCAGCGCCGCCGGGGAGCCTTCACGAAGATGAAAAATCAGGTCAACATCGCCCTGCTCCGCCTGACGCAAAATGCGTGGTGGGTTAAGTTCAAATATCGCCAGTCGCGTGCCGGGAGCGGTGGTACGCAGACGGTTCAGCGCGGGCAAGATAACGGCGGACTCGGTGTAATCGGTCGCCACAATGCGCCAGGTGTTATTCGCGCGCAGAGGATCAAAAACCACGCTCGCCGCCACCGCCCCTTCCAGCGCCTCTAACGCTTTACGCAACGGTTCGCGTAGCTCATCCGCCCGCGCCGTGGGCTGCATACCACGTGGTCCCGGCAGCAGCAGCGGATCGCCAAACACCTCGCGCAAGCGGGCAAGCTGCACGCTCACCGAAGGCTGGGACAGATTCAGACGCTGCGCCGCGCGAGTGACATTCAGCTCCGTTAGCAGCACATCCAGCGTCGCCAGCAGATTCAAATCAAGCTGCCTGAAATTAATCATGACTATACCTACGATATAAGTAATTAATTTCTACTATACCCATGAATTCCCTACCGTGGAGGGACTTTTCTGACACGAGTAAAAACGATGAAGATTTTAATTGTTGCCGCTTACCCCGAAGCGCACTCCCTGAACGGCGCGCTGAACACCTTTGCCGTCGAACATCTGAAACAAGCGGGTCACGAGGTGAAGGTTTCCGATCTTTATGCCATGGAGTGGAAGTCACAGCTGGACGCCAGTGACAGCCAGGCCGCCCCCGTCGGCGAGTTTTACCACCCTTCGCTGGATTCAAAATATGCGTTTGAGCAGGGTCTTCAGCGCGAAGATATCGCCCTTGAGCAAGAAAAGCTGCGCTGGGCAGACGCCGTGATTTTCCAGTTCCCGCTTTGGTGGTTCTCCATGCCCGCCATTATGAAAGGCTGGTTTGACCGGGTGTATGCCTATGGATTCGCCTATGGCGTAGGGGAACACAGCGAAACACACTGGGGCGATCGCTACGGCGAAGGGAAGCTCGCGGGTAAACGGGCAATGTTGCTGGTGACCACCGGCGGCTGGGCGTCACACTACAGCCCGCGCGGTATCAACGGCCCTATCGACGACATCCTTTTCCCCATCCAGCACGGCATGCTGTTCTACCCCGGCTTCACGGTGCTGCCGCCGATGGTGATTTACCACACCAGCAGAATGAACGAGCAGAAATTTGCCGCGCATTGCGAGGAACTCGCCGCCCGACTGGACAGCTTATGGCAGACAGACCCCGTGGCCTTCCGCCAGCAAAATGCCGGGGAATACACCATTCCTGACCTGACGCTGCGCCCGGACATCGCCCCCGGCGAGAGCGGGTTTGGGGTGCATGTGAAGTGAGACAGGAAGACTAAACGTTAAAAGCAGGAGCCATACGCTCCTGCTCACTACGCGAAATATTCAGGGAACGGGCGATTTCCTGCCACCTGCTGACACTGGTTATTACCTGACTTTTAATGTCTTGTGCCTGTCGGGGGCTTAACTGGAAGAAATCAATCACCGACATCGCCAGCTCATAATCGAGGCTATTATCGCTGTCGCTAATGTTCAGATGCAGGCCGTGCGCATCCGGGACTGGATTAATGTCATAGGCAGGCGAAAGCACCCAGCCGTTTTTCTGGTAAATAAAGCCGTGGTTTCTCAGATGATCATCGTTATTGGACACCGCAATGTTGAACACAATCCGCCGCCATAACTGTGCAAGGCAGTCCCGGGTACGCGCCCCCTGCTCTGTTAAAAACTGGGCGATTTCCAGATAGGAAGCTTCATATTCACCATCGTAATACCCCAACTGTGTCATTGCCGAAGTGAAATGCAGACGACTTTGCGGCGTCCTGTCAAAACGCCTGGTTAAGAACGTATGGTGATCATTGTCGAAAGTGTCGATTCTGCTTTCCGCCATTTCAATGCCCGCGTCCCGTGCCAGTTGATAAGTCAGAAATTCCCATACGGCAATATCATAATTATCTTGCCCACTGGGAAATTTGGCTATCCACAGTTGCCCATGCTCATCACGCACGCTGGCTTTTGGCCGTGCGCCACCGAGCGATGATCCAGGGGACATCAGCATAGAGAGCCATTTGAGATAGTCAGGATCCTGGTCACTGGTGTTTTCGATCTGATGAGCAGCATAGGCCAGTTCCCTGAGAGACGTCATCGGGGGTGCCGCAAACTGATCGTTGTCGTCTAAAAACGGGCCATCTGGATCACGCCGGAAGCGTAATGCCCCCTGACGATGGAAATCATGCACGCCGAGCAGGAAGTCTATGTCGCCCAATACCCGAGGACGACGGCCCTGCTGGCGGGCCTGAATGGCTTCTCGCCGCTTCATTAACACGCGGCCCCACCGGTCCGGGCAGGAGTCGAGAAAAGCACGAAAATTACGTGCATTCAGGCTATGTTGTTCGCCGGACCAGAGTTCGAGATCCGGATCGATTTTTTGCGCCCCCGCAGACACTAGCCAGGCTTCATCGTAGCAAAAGCTAAAATGCTCACCACCACGAATCGAATCTGAGCGTAATTTTCCGATGCACATCGGCTGTGAGTAGTCTTCCCAGTCGGCATAGACCCATGCATCTGTGGCCATTGACCTTAACCTCCCTTTTTCCTGAGCAGCTCAATATCCTGCAACTTGCGGCCGAGTTCATCATCCCTGGCAACGTTTAATAAATCGTCCACTAATCCCAACACAGCCAGCACCGAAACGTAATGGCCGATGGCGACATTTGCGTCGCCCTGCGCAATCTTTCGAATCGTCATGCGGCTAAGTCCGGTGCGCTCGGAAATCATGGTCTGAGTGAGCTTTCTGCGTTTACAGGCAAGTTTGATGTTCTCCCCCAGTTGGGTGAGCGCATTTTGATGGCGGGGAAAGACAACAGGACTGCGTTTCTCAGTGAGACCCATAGAACACTCTGCTTACCAAAAATATACATTTTGGTAAGTATAGTGTTCATATGAAATAATTACACTTAATAAAAAATGGCACCTCTGCTTACCAAATTATCCAGATATGGATAGCAGAGATGCCATTTATAAAAAATTCGTCTTACTCGGCTTCTTTTACCTGTGCCACGAAGGACGGGAGATCCCAGGTGCCGCCAGCGCGGATGTAGCGGCACATGCCAGTGGTGGACTGGCTGCTCAGCGTAAAGGCTTTGCCATCCCATACCCATTCTGACGAGGCCCAGCAATCACCGATGCCGCGACCGCGCTGGCCCAGTGAAATCAGGCCATCGCTGTAGTCGGACGCCGAATCCGTCACCAGCACCGGCGTGCCCTGCATTTTGCTGTCGGTCACCCAGAAGCCGTAGCCTTCGTTATAGGCTCCACGCCAGCAGAGTGCGGAAATCAGCACCTGGTCATTACTCAGCGGCGTCAGGGTGATGTCGTTATCGCCCTCTTCCGCTTTCTCATCCGGGGTTTGCAGACGATCGCAGCCGCTGTCTTTGGTCAGAGTGGCGAGCAGTTTGGGTTTCAGCGCAGCCACTTCCGCTTCACTGAGCACCCGCTCCTGCCCGTCACCGAGTTTCGCCGCATTGATGACCGGTGCCGCCACGGCGGCGGGCACACCGCTTTCCGGCTTGTCGCCTTTCTTAATCAACGCACCGGGGGTGTCCACACGTCCCTGCACATCGTCCATCTTCAGCAGCACCGCTGTCGCACCGTCACCGGAGAGGACGAAGGGCTTCGCGCCGCCCTGAAATTCCACTTTGCCGCTGCCTTTTACCGCGGCAATCAGCGCGGCGGACTGCGCATCCGACAGACGCCAGGTATCGCTGTCCTGCGCCTCCACTTCCCCCTGCGTCGCGCCGTCAATCCACAAGGTGAGTTTCGGCTGCTGGACGGTTTCGTCCGACTCCATTTCCGCCAGCACCACATCCACCGTCACCGGCGTATCAGCGCCCGCTTTACGCGTGAGCAGCACCGAACCGCTGGCCTCTTCTTCCTGGCTGTAACCGGCCGCGCGACAGGTCAATGTGTTATCGCACACCACTTCCCAGTCTTTATGGTTAAAGGAGGTTCCATTGTTGTCCGCCAGGGCTGGCGCACTGAGCGTCGCCACCATCACAAAAGCGGCTTTATAACTGTTATTCATGCCGTTTCTCCGTAATCAGAATCACGGACAGTGTGAAGAAATTCGGGCGTTCGGAGAAGTGAATTTTTGAGGATAGTCTGATGAAAAGAGGTTTATTTTTGCCCCCGCCTGAACAGCGGGAGCAAAGAGAGGTAAATCAGTCGAGATTCAGCTCTTCGTAGCTTTTCACCACGCGGGAAACGATCCCATAATCAATGGCTTCCTGCGGGTTCATCCAGTAGTTGCGATCCGTATCCTGTTTCACTTTTTCGACGGTCTGACCGGTCGCGTCAGCGATAAGACGGTTCACGCGATCCAGCATGCGAATGATCTCTTTGGCTTCGATCTCAATGTCGCTCGCCTGACCACGCACGCCGCCCAGCGGCTGGTGGATCATAAAGCGGGTATTCGGCAGCGCATAGCGGTGCTCTTTCTTCGCCGCAAGGAAAATGGTGATCCCGGCGCTGGCGACCCAGCCGGTGCCAATCACATGCACTTCCGGCTTGATGAATTTGATGATGTCGTGGATGGTGTCCGCCGCTTCAACGTGACCGCCCTGACTGTTGATGTAGATCTTGATAGGCGCATCGCTGATGCCCTGCAACAGGAGCAGCTGGGTGACCACTTTCTCGGTCAGCGTCTGGTTGATTTCACCGGAGATGATAATGGAGCGCGAATCCAGCAGTTTTTGCTGCATCAGCTGCGTCACATTGCCGCCTTCGCTCTCTTTCTTCTCGTCGTCCTTACCGGCCATAAAATGCATGTTGTGTCCCCCGTAATGGTGATGGCATTAAGCATAGTCTACGCCAGAAAAGGCGGAAATTAACAAGATGTTATCTCCGCCTTTTGGGGGATTCAATAACCGAGGTCGTGGCGGCTTAGCCCTAAGTCTTTCAATTGCTCATCACTTAAGCGACTTAACACCTTACGGGTGTGGTGGCGCTGCCACTTTTTCACCAGCCAGTTCCAGGTATGGGTAAACAGTAAAAACGGTCGTTTTGAACGGTTCTCAAAGAATTCCATCGCGTCTCTCCTCACTCTCGCAGAGCCTTATCTTCGCCGGAATTCACCCTGACAATACAGATTCAGAAATCACTTTTCTTTAACATACAGATCATCTAAAACTGTATCTGCACGGCAAAATCAGCGCCGTTCTGTACTGGTTTGAAAATCTGTATGGTGAGAATTGGGGATACAGCATGACGCGTTATGAAAATCTGGCCACCCTGCTGGCTGAGCGTATTGAACAGGGGTTGTATCGCCACGGCGAGAAGCTGCCCTCGGTGCGCAATCTCAGCCAGGAGCACGGGGTGAGCATCAGTACCGTGCAACAGGCTTATCAGGTACTTGAGAACCTCCAGCTGATTCGCCCCCAGCCGCGTTCAGGCTATTTTGTTGCACCGCGCAAGGCCCAGCCGCCGGTTCCCGCTATGTCGCGCCCGGTACAGCGCCCGGTGGAAGTCACTCAATGGGATGAAGTCCTGACGCTGCTGGAAGCACGTGGTGACCGCGAGATCATTAACTTTGGTGGCGGAACACCGGATGTCACCCAGCCCAGCTTAAAGCCCCTCTGGCGCGAGATGAGCCGCCTGGCGCAGCATAACGTTCACGACGTGCTGAGCTACGATCCGCTGCCCGGCCAGCGTGAACTGCGTACCCAGATTTCCCGCCTGATGCTCGACAGCGGATCGTCTGTCGATCCCGATGACATTGTCATCACCAACGGCTGCCACGGCGCGCTGGCCCTGGCGTTGCTGGCCGTGTGCAAGCCGGGTGATATTGTCGCCGTCGAATCCCCGTCGTTTTACGGCACCATGCAATTGCTGCGTGGGTTTGATATTAAAGCCATTGAGATCCCGACCGATCCCGAGACCGGGATCAGCATTGAAGCACTGGAAATGGCACTGGAGCAGTGGCCGATCAAAGGGGTGATCCTCGTCCCCAACTGTAATAACCCGCTGGGTTTTATCATGCCGGAAGCGCGCAAAAAGGCGGTGCTCACGCTGGCTCAGCGGCACGATATCGTCATTTTTGAAGATGATATTTATGGCGAACTGGCGACGGAGTACCCTCGCCCGCGCACCATTAAATCTTTCGATATCGACGGACGGGTGCTGCTGTGCAGCTCGTTTACCAAGTCTGTCGCCCCAGGACTTCGGGTCGGCTGGATCATTCCAGGGCGCTACCGCGATCGCGTGTTACACATGAAGTATGCCGCCATCGGCACAAACGTGCCCTCCACCCAGCTCGCCATGGCCGCGTTTATCCGCGAGGGTCACTATCACCGCCACGTACGGCGCATGCGTCAGATTTATCAGCAGCATCTGGAAACTTACACCTGCTGGGTGCGCCAGTATTTCCCCTGCGAGATCTGCGTGACGCGCCCACAGGGTGGCTTCATGCTATGGATTGAGCTGCCCGAAACGGTGGATATGCTATGTGTGTCGCGCCAGCTCTGTCGCCTGAAGCTGCAAATCGCCCCCGGCTCGCTGTTTTCCGCCTCGGGCAAATACCGCAACTGCCTGCGTATCAACTGCGCGATGCCGCTCTCCGACAAAAACCGGGAAGCCATTCAGAAGGTGGGGGAAGCGGTGCATATTGCGATGGAAGAGGGGTGAGTTCGGCGTCGTCGGTTCCCCTCACCCCGGCCCTCTCCCCATAGGGGCGAGGGGGAAAACATACACAATTTCAACAACGTGCAGTCATCCCCGTAGGCCGGATAAGGCGACAGCCGTCATCCGGCAAAAACAGCCCGGCACGCTGCCGGGCACGTTTATCAGAACGAGTAGGACACGCTGCCCACGATGCTGCGTTCGGCACCAAAATAGCAATAAGACAAGGAGTTACAGGCGGCAACGTAGCTCTTATCAAACACGTTGTTGACGTTCACCTGCGCACTCAGCCCTTTGAGACCCACATTGCTGAGATCGTAACCCACCACCGCATCCATCAGCGTATAAGACGGCAGCGTATGGGTGTTCTGACGGTCAGAGGTAATCCCGTTGACGTAACGCACGCCGGAACCGACGGTCAGGCCGTTAAGCGGGCCGCTCTTCACATCGTAGCTCAGCCATGCACTGGCCTGGTTACGCGGTGCGTAGACGGCGCGCTTGCCCTGCTCTTCCGGGCTGCTCTTCTTGTAGCGAATATCGGTATAGGTATAGGCCGCCTGCAAACGGACGTTCTCCGTCAACTGGCCCACCGCTTCCAGTTCCACACCTTCAGACTCAATTTCGCCGATGGAGCGGTACGGATCGGTCGGCTCCTCTTTGGTGGCGATATTTTCCTGATTGATGCGGAACACCGACGCGCTGTACATCGCCTGCATCCCTTCCGGCTCATACTTCAGCCCGGCTTCCCACTGCTTGCCTTTCATTGGCTTCAGGATTTTGCCGTACTCATCGGTAAAGCTGGTTGGCGTAAAGGCGGTGGAGTAGCTCACGTACGGGGCAATCCCGTTATCGAACAGGTAGAGCAGTGCCGCACGGCTGCTAAAGTGGCCCTGGTCCAGGGTGTCGCTGGTGTCGTTCAGTTTGTTGACGTTGGTCACTTTCACCTGGTCATGACGCCCGCCCAGGGTCAGACGCCAGTTGTTCAGCGACATCTGGTCCTGCACGTAGATGCCGGTCTGCTCCAGCTTATGTTTCTCGCGGCTGTACATGGTGATGTAATCCGGGTCCGCGCCGTAAACCGGATGGAAGGCATCAATCGCCGGGAAAGCGCCGTAGTAACCGGTAGTGTTATTGCTGCGACGCTGGTAGTCCACGCCCAGCAGCACGCGGTGGTTCACCACGCCCGTTTCGATGTTGCCATCCACCTGGTTGTCCAGGGTAATCGCATTCATCTTCTCATCGGAGCCGGAATAGCCACGGTTCAGTTCGGTATCGTTCAGCCAGCCCGCCGCATACACCTGGTTCAGGTTCACCTTGGTTTGCAGATAGCGCAATTTCTGACGTACCGACCAGCCGCTTTCAAAGCCGTGCTCGAAGTTATAACCGACCATATTTTCACGGCGGTCATAGTTGTCGTAATCGTCTTCGCCTTCAAAGAAGGTGTTAGAGATTTTCTTGCCCGCGTGCGGCACCATGGTGCCTTCATACGGCAGGCCCGAGTGGCTGCCGCCTTCCGGGTCGCGATGCAGATACGCCATCAGATCCAGTCGCGTGCTGTCGGTAATGCGCCAGGTCAGGCTTGGCATCAGCGCGTAACGCTCTTCTTTGAGCGTATCAAACTGCGAGTCAGCATAGCGGGTCATCCCGCTCAGGCGCACCGCAACGCGTTCGTCATCATCCACCGGGCCGGTCACATCGAAGGCGGCACCGCGCTGGTTATTGTTACCCGCAAAGAGTTTGACCTGGCCACCTGCATCAAAGGACGGTTTGCGCGAGTTCAACGCCACAATACCGCCAGGGGAAGAACGCCCATACAGCACCGAGGCCGGGCCACGCACCACTTCCACGCTGTCGAGGAACCACGGGTCCACCACCAGCGAACTGTGCGAGTTGGTGTCGCCCATCATTTTCAGGCCATCGAGATAGATGTTATCCAGGCTGCCGTCGGAGAAGCCACGCATCACGATGTAATCAAAGCGGTTGGACGCGCCAATCTGGTTGGCGTACACGCCCGGCGTATAGGTCACGGCCTGGCGAACGCTGGTCGCGCCCTGCTCTTCAAACTGCTGGCGCGTTACGATGGAAACAGACTGCGGCGTTTCGATATCCGGCGTCTCCAGCTTGGTAGCACCACTCTGCATTTGCGAGGTCACCACGATCGTGTCATTTTTCGTTGACGATGTGTTGTTCTCCTCTGCATAAGCCATCAGGCTCATCCCACTGGTAATACAGCCAATCATCAGCGCCAGCCGCGTTTTTGCGAACATGAAAATCTCCAGAAGCCGTTATTATTGTAAATAAGAATTATTACTCTTTTGATGGCGACGACAGCTATGCGCAATGCCAGGACGCGTATGCGTGCTGCCAAACTGCATTACAACTGCGGAACTTTGGTCTACACGGTGGGTAAAAGCGGCGATATCCCGGAGAAATCGCCGGGTTAACTGGATTGCCGGGCATCGCTCGGGGCAATGCCGTACCGACGGCGAAAGGCGGTAGAAAAGTTAGTGGCGTGCTGATAACCCGACATCCAGGCCGCCTGCTGCACGCTGTAGCCCTGGGCGAGGTAGCGACGCGCCTGCTCCAGCCGACAGTCGCGCAGGTAATCAAAGACCGAGTGACCGTAAGCTTCGCGGAATTTCACCCGCAGGCTACTGCTGCTCATCGCTGCCAGTTGGGCAAGCTCGGTGAGGGTGTACTCTTTTTCGGGCTGCTGCTCCAGCATGCGCCGAATCGTCTCCAGCCGATGATGCTCGCTGACCGGAGAGGCGTGGCGGGCAACGTGGTTTTCCAGCCGGTGCGCCAGGCCGTGCCCAAGCAGTTGCAGCATGACACCTTCAAGCATCAGCTGGCGTGACAGGCCGGAAATACCGGATTGCTGGGTATGCTGTAACCCGGAAAGCAAAAAGCCCGGCACCTGCCATAAAAATGTCGGCGCACCGGCGCTCTCCCATTGCTGGAGTAATGCCGTCAGCAGCGGCGATTGCCAGCCTTTTTGCGGATCCACGCCCAGCGAGAAGGTACGCAGATGATGGTCGGCCAGGTGGCTGGCGCTCATCACCTGCTGCTCGCCAAGACGAGACGTAAAGGCCATACCGGAACGCACCACATACTCCCGCCCGCACACCCGTAACAGCACACTGCCTTCAAGCACCACCAGCATATACAGCGGGCAGCTATGCAGCGACGTGGTTTCATAGGGTTGCAGAACGCGGATGTCGGACGTGGTCAAACTGAGGCCGGATGAGAGCGCAATCTCTTCCACATCGCCTTTAATGACAATGTGTTTTTCTTTGCTCACATCACGGGTTTGAGACAACAAGGGGAAGCGATAGTCGATGCCATAGCGCTCGCCAAACACGATAAAGTCTTCTACGGAAAAGTGTTTTTTTTGCATAGCGGGCAACCGTTGCGATCCTGTTCTGCGTCCCAGCCGGAACGCACGGTAAAGCGCGTTACACCTTACCACTGGCGCAGGAGCGCGGCAATAATATTGAGAACGATTCTCACCTTGAAGGGTCACACGTTCGGTCCCTTCGCCCCCTTTTAGATTGAGGACTTGCCGCCTGGCACGATCGGTTCCCTCGCCCCTTTGGGGAGAGGGTTAGGGTGAGGGGACATCGCACACCCCTATTTAATTTACCCCTCCCGGAAATAAGGAATAATAGTGTGTGTTCTGGTCTAATAATCGGTGACACCGACTTAAGAGGATATAATCCTTGAAA
>CAUSEC010000023.1:0-94886 GCA_963530515.1 uncultured Enterobacteriaceae bacterium
AATACCTGCCTGTCACGCAGGGGGTCGCGGGTTCGAGTCCCGTCCGTTCCGCCACCCTATTAGGGGCGTAGTTCAATTGGTAGAGCACCGGTCTCCAAAACCGGGTGTTGGGAGTTCGAGTCTCTCCGCCCCTGCCAGAAATAAAAAATAATCCTTAGCATTTGCTAAGGATTTTTTTTGCTTTTTTTTCAAGAAAACTTCTTTCCCTTCGTCACCCTCCAGGAAAAAAGCACACTCAATCGAGAATGGTGACCTTCAAAAGCTCACGTATTTGGCTCTGTTTGTCGCTGTTTTGTAACCAAATAGCATAAAGCGGCCGAGAAAGCGTCGTGCTGTCCATCACCGTATGTAGCACATTTTTTTGCTGAGCCCATGAAACAGGCAGCCAGGTACAGCCATTGAGAAGAGGAAGTTGCTGATGAGCGATCTCTGCGGAACTGGTTGTTAGAGTCGGAACGTCATCACCGGCAATCAATTCTGCTTCATGTTGCTGGAAATCAGGGCCCCATTCTAAACGTAGATAATTGAGCTGAGATTTTGTTTTGTCAGGTGCTGAACAGTAAAGGCCCAGTGCGAAATGTCCCAGCAATTGGCTGCTAAATTCGTCCATCTTCGGCGTTTCTGTCGTGATCAGCAGATCAAGCTGGCGTTCGTGCAATTGTTTAACCAGCGACTGCCGTTGTGCGATGCGAGCCTCAAATTGCAAATTCTCTTCCAGTTGATAGAGCTTTCCCAGCCAGCTATTTAGCATGCATTCCCAGAGAGACGCACTGGCCCCAATAGAAAATTGGTTGTGTCTGGACGTATGCGCTACATCCTTACGTGCCGCCTGCCAGGTGTTCATCAGCGTTTCGGCATAGGGGAGTAGCTTCTCCCCGGCAGCAGTCAGGCGGATATTGTTACGGTGGCGGGTAAACAGGTTTACGCCGAGCTGATTTTCTAACTGACGAATACGAAAGCTTACTGCTGATTGCGTTAAATAAAGCGCTTCAGCAGCACGTCCAAAGTGACGTGTTCGACTGACTTCCAGGAAAGTTTTTAGCAATTCCGTATCCACAGGTTTCTCCGCAAAATTATTTGTCGTAATGATTTAAATCTTTTGTTTTACACTCTGTCAAGCGTAACTAATACTCCGCGCCATAAATAGCTCGGCCAAAGAATTAGGAGCGTGCAGGATGGCGGAAAGCTTTACGACGACTAATCGTTTTTTCGATAACAAACATTATCCGCGCGGGTTTTCCCGTCATGGTGATTTCACCATCAAAGAAGCTCAACTGCTTGAGCGTCACGGTTATGCGTTCAATGAGTTGGATCTTGGAAAACGCGAGCCAGGCACTGAAGAAGAAACACATTTTGTCTCCGTATGCCGTGGCGAAAGTGAACCAATGACTGAAGCTGAACGTGTCTGGTGTAAGTATATGGCACGTGTTAAGCGTCCGAAGCGTTTTCATACCCTCTCCGGCGGGAAGCCGCAGGTTGAAGGTAATGAGGACTACACGGAATCTGACGATTAATAGAAAAGGGGCTTTGGCCCCTTTTTTCATCCCATCATTCTTTGCAAATGAATGAGTAACCTGTCGACAGCGCGGTAGCTCAGCGCTTCCTGCAAATGCGTGCGATGAATTTTTTCCTGCTCTTCCAGATCGGCGATAGTGCGAGCGACTTTTAACAGCCGCTGCCAGGCCCTGATCGACAGCCCCAGCTGCATTAACGTCTCCTCCAGCCAATGCGCATCTTCCTGAATCAGTGAGCAGCACTCTCTCATCTCGCTATTTTCCAGTCGGGCATTAAGCTTGTTCTGGCGGCGGTACTGTCGCGCCTGTGCCCGGGTTACCCGCTCACGAACAAGGGCACTGTTCTCACTTTGATGTTGTGACTGGCTGAGCAAGCCCGGTGGTAGCAAGGGGATTTCCAGCGAGATATCAAAGCGGTCCAGAAACGGCCCCGAAAGCCTTCCCAGATAGCGCAGCGTTTGTTCCGGGGTGCAGCGGTTGTGCTTCCCCTGATAGTGGCCCGTGGGACTAGGATTCATCGCTGCAATCAATTGAAAACGCGCGGGGTAGCTGACCTTTGCACGTGTACGGGAAATATGGATTTGCCCTGATTCAATAGGCTCGCGCAATGCATCGAGGACCCGGCGTTCAAATTCAGGTAATTCATCCAGGAAGAGCACGCCATTGTGGGCTAAAGAGATCTCTCCTGGTGCAGGTATAGAGCCGCCTCCAACCATTGCAGTGAGTGAAGCACTGTGGTGAGGCGCCCGGAACGGCCTTTGCCGCCATTTTTTCGCAATACTGGCGGAGTTCACCAGGCTGAGGATCGCCGCGCTCTCCAGAGCCTCCTGGTTATTTAACGAGGGCAGCAGCGGCCCCAGGCGGCTGGCCAGCATCGTTTTGCCGGTGCCAGGTGGACCAATCAGCAGCAGGTTATGCCCTCCTGCTGCCGTGATTTCCAGCGCGCGTTTGCCCTGTTCCTGGCCAATCACATCGCTCAAATCATCCTGTGTATGTTCCTGTACTGGCTGTAGTGCAAAGGAGGGCGGTAGCAACGTATGTTTGCCCTCAAGAAATGCGCACACTTCTTGTAAGTGGCCTGCGACAAGACAATCCTCGGTCTCTGCAAGGCTCACTTCCGCTTCATTTTCTCGTGCCACAATAATGCGCCTGCCTGCTTTAATCGCTTCGACAGTGCTTGATATGGCACCGGGAACGCCCCGTAATGCGCCTGTAAGGGCTAATTCACCCACAAACTCAAACTGGGACAGATGATTAGCGTTAAGCTGCTCTGAGGCGGCGAGAAGCGCAATAGCGATAGGTAAATCATATCGCCCGCCGTCCTTGGGTAAATCAGCAGGTGCGAGATTAATCGTCACCTTTTTTGCCGGAAATTCGTAACCGCTATTGATGATTGCGCTACGTACGCGATCCCGTGCTTCCTTAACGGTGGTTTCCGGCAGACCCACCATGGTCAACCCCGGAAGTCCGTTGCTGATATGAACTTCAACGGTGATAAGGGGCGCAGAGACCCCTAATGCCGCTCGTGTATAAATAACCGATAACGCCATAACACCTCCTTGTAGGCCAAAATTATGCGCCGCGCAGACGGGAAGAGGAGGGATGAAATGATGGATTTACGAGGCGGCTTCCACGTTAATTTCTGCGCCTCTTGGCGTTGTTCACCGTGTTGGAAGCTCGCTCGCATCTTGTCACTCCTGACGAGTCAGCCGAAATCAGCGTGAAAAAATGAAGAATTTTCATTTTTAAATTTCTTTATGAAAAACAATGCGTTTTATAGAAAAAATTTGTATTTGGTTAAGCCGGGTCATAAATTTTTCTTGTGCCATCTCTCATAACTGTGATAACTCTTTAGGTATTCCTTCGAACTTGAAGACCGAAATACTGAAAATGACAGCCCTTCTACGAGTGATTAGCCTGGTCGTGATTAGCGTGGTGGTGATTATTATCCCACCGTGCGGGGCTGCACTTGGACGAGGAAAGGCTTAGAAATCAAGCCTTAACGAACTAAGACCCCCGCACCGAAAGGTCCGGGGGTTTTTTTATGACCTAAAAACATAAACGAGGAGCAGAGAATGAGTAATAGCATAAAACTCTGTTTCTCTCGATTTACGACGGGGAACTAACTATGAATGGGGCGCAGTGGGTGGTACATGCGTTGCGAGCACAACAAGTTGATACAGTCTTTGGGTATCCGGGTGGCGCAATCATGCCTGTATACGATGCGTTATACGACGGTGGCGTGGAGCACCTGCTGTGCCGACACGAACAGGGTGCAGCCATGGCGGCTATCGGCTATGCGCGCTCTACGGGTAAAACCGGTGTGTGTATCGCCACTTCCGGCCCGGGAGCAACCAACCTGATTACGGGCCTTGCCGACGCTTTACTCGATTCTGTTCCTGTTGTGGCCATCACGGGTCAAGTCGCCGCGCCGTTCATTGGTACCGATGCCTTCCAGGAAGTGGACGTTCTCGGTTTGTCGCTGGCCTGCACCAAACACAGCTTCCTGGTGCAGTCGCTGGAAGAGCTGCCACGCATCATGGCGCAGGCTTTCCAGGTGGCAAACTCAGGCCGTCCTGGCCCTGTCCTGGTTGATATCCCGAAAGACATCCAGTTAGCGTCCGGTGACCTTGAGCCGCATTTCTCCACTGTTGAAGATGAGTTTTCTTTCCCACACGCGGAAATGGAACAGGCTCATCAGATGCTGGCCCAGGCCAAAAAGCCGATGCTGTATGTTGGCGGTGGAGTGGGAATGGCGCAGGCCGTGCCCGCACTGCGTGAATTCCTGAGCGTCACCCAAATGCCGGTAACCTGCACGCTGAAAGGTCTCGGTGCCGTTGAGGATAGCTACCCCTGGTATCTCGGGATGCTGGGGATGCACGGTACCAAAGCGGCAAACCTTGCGGTGCAGGAATGCGACCTGTTGATTGCCGTCGGCGCGCGTTTTGACGATCGCGTCACCGGCAAACTGAACACCTTTGCCCCGCATGCAAAAGTTATCCATATGGATATCGACCCGGCAGAAATGAACAAACTGCGCCAGGCCCATGTCAGCTTACAAGGTGACCTGAACGCACTGTTGCCTGCATTGCAGCAGACACTGGCTATCAACGAATGGCGGCAGTTCAACGCGGACATGCGGGCTGAATTTGCCTGGCGTTACGATCATCCAGGTGACGCCATTTATGCACCGCTGTTGTTAAAACAACTGTCAGATCGCAAGCCAGCAGACAGCGTGGTCACCACCGATGTGGGCCAGCACCAGATGTGGTCAGCGCAACATATGACCTACACGCGCCCGGAGAATTTCATCACTTCCAGCGGCTTAGGCACGATGGGTTTTGGCTTGCCCGCCGCCGTAGGTGCGCAGGTGGCTCGCCCGGAAGATACGGTGATCTGTATCTCCGGTGACGGCTCCTTCATGATGAATGTTCAGGAGCTCGGCACCGTAAAACGCAAGCAGTTACCGCTGAAAATCGTGTTACTGGATAATCAGCGCTTAGGGATGGTTCGTCAGTGGCAGCAGTTATTTTTCAACGAGCGTTATAGCGAAACAACCCTCACCGATAACCCCGATTTTCTCGTTCTGGCCAGCGCCTTCGGCATTCCCGGCCAGCACATCACCCGTAAAGACCAGGTTGAAGCGGCACTCGACACCATGCTGTCCTGCGAGGGACCTTACCTGCTTCATGTCTCAATCGACGAGCTTGAGAATGTCTGGCCGTTGGTACCGCCAGGTGCCAGTAATGCAGAAATGCTGGAGAAATTATCATGATGCAACATCAGGTCGCCGTGCAGGCTCGTTTGAACCCGGAAACGTTAGAACGTGTATTACGTGTGGTGCGCCATCGTGGCTTTCAGGTTTGCGCGATGAACATGGAAACCGCCACCGATGCCCAGAACATAAATATTGAATTGACCGTTGCCAGCCCTCGCCCCGTCGAATTACTGTTTAGCCAGCTAAGTAAACTGGTCGACGTCGCCCGGGTTGATATCCAGCAATGTACAACATCATCACAACAGATCCGCGCTTAAGCGCAAAGGAATTAAAATGACGAAGAAAGCTGATTACATTTGGTTCAATGGCGAGATGGTTCCGTGGGGTGAAGCGAAGGTGCACGTGATGTCTCACGCCCTGCACTACGGGACTTCCGTGTTTGAAGGCATTCGTTGCTACGACTCGCACAAAGGGCCAGTGGTGTTCCGTCATCGTGAACATATGCAGCGTCTGCGTGATTCCGCCAAAATCTATCGTTTCCCGGTTTCTCAGAGCGTGGATGAGCTGATGGAAGCTTGCCGTCAGGTTATCCGTAAAAACAACCTGACCAGCGCCTATATTCGTCCGCTGGTCTTTGTGGGCGATGTGGGCATGGGCGTTAACCCGCCGGAGGGTTACACCACCGATGTGATCATCGCTGCCTTCCCGTGGGGCGCATACCTGGGCGCAGAAGCGCTGGATCAGGGCATTGATGCGATGGTTTCCTCCTGGAACCGCGTTGCGCCAAACACCATCCCGACAGCCGCAAAAGCCGGTGGCAACTACCTCTCCTCACTGCTGGTTGGCAGCGAAGCCCGTCGTCATGGCTATCAGGAAGGTATCGCGCTGGACGTGAACGGCTATATTTCAGAAGGGGCCGGTGAAAACTTGTTCGAAGTGAAAGATGGCGTGCTGTTTACTCCGCCATTTACCTCGTCAGCGCTGCCGGGCATTACCCGTGATGCCATCATCAAACTGGCTCAGGATCTGGGCCTGGAAGTCCGCGAGCAGACCCTGTCTCGTGAATCCCTGTATCTGGCTGACGAAGTGTTCATGTCCGGTACGGCGGCAGAAATCACGCCGGTTCGTAGCGTGGATGGTATTCAGGTGGGTGAAGGGCGTTGCGGCCCGGTCACCAAACGTATTCAGCAAGCATTCTTTGGCCTCTTCACCGGTGAAACCGAAGATAAATGGGGCTGGTTGGATCAAGTTAATCAATAAACAAAACGACAGGGCGGCACGCACCGCCCTGTTTTGTAGACAGACTGGGAGTAACTAAAGCATGCCTAAGTACCGTTCCGCCACCACCACTCATGGGCGTAATATGGCGGGTGCCCGCGCGCTGTGGCGCGCCACCGGGATGACAGACGCTGATTTCGGTAAGCCGATCATTGCTGTCGTGAACTCGTTTACCCAGTTCGTGCCGGGGCACGTGCACCTGCGCGATCTCGGTAAGCTGGTTGCTGAGCAAATTGAAGCCTCTGGCGGCGTGGCGAAAGAGTTCAACACCATCGCCGTGGATGACGGGATCGCTATGGGCCACGGGGGCATGCTTTATTCACTGCCATCGCGCGAGCTGATCGCCGATTCCGTCGAATACATGGTCAATGCCCACTGCGCAGATGCGATGGTTTGTATCTCCAACTGCGACAAAATCACCCCGGGGATGTTGATGGCCTCTCTGCGCCTGAACATTCCGGTTATCTTTGTTTCCGGCGGCCCGATGGAAGCCGGTAAAACCAAACTTTCTGACAAAATCATCAAGCTGGATCTCGTCGATGCGATGATTCAGGGCGCTGACCCGAAAGTCTCTGATTCACAGAGCGACCAGATTGAACGTTCCGCTTGCCCGACCTGCGGCTCTTGTTCCGGTATGTTCACCGCCAACTCCATGAACTGTCTGACCGAAGCGCTGGGACTGTCTCAGCCGGGCAACGGCTCACTGCTGGCCACCCATGCCGATCGTAAACAGCTGTTCCTGAATGCGGGTAAACGCATCGTTGAGCTGACCAAACGCTATTACGAGCAGGACGATGCCAGCGCATTGCCGCGCAATATCGCCAACAAATCTGCTTTTGAGAACGCTATGACCCTGGATATCGCCATGGGCGGTTCCACTAACACAGTTCTGCACCTGTTGGCTGCCGCGCAGGAAGCGGAAATCGACTTCACCATGAGTGATATCGACAAGCTGTCCCGTAAAGTGCCGCAACTGTGTAAAGTTGCGCCGAGTACGCAGAAATACCACATGGAAGATGTGCACCGTGCGGGTGGCGTGCTGGGGATCCTGGGGGAACTGGACCGTGCCGGTCTGCTCAACCGTGAGGTGAAAAACGTATTGGGTCTGACGCTGCCTCAGTCGCTGGAGCAGTACGATGTGATGCTGACCCAGGACGAAGCGGTGAAAAAAATGTTCCGCGCAGGCCCGGCGGGTATTCGTACCACTCAGGCGTTCTCGCAGGATTGTCGCTGGGATACGCTGGATGACGACCGCGCTGAAGGCTGTATCCGCTCACTGGAACATGCTTACAGCAAAGACGGCGGTTTGGCTGTGCTGTACGGTAACTTTGCAGAAAATGGCTGTATCGTAAAAACCGCCGGCGTAGATGACAGCATCCTGAAATTCACCGGCCCGGCAAAAGTGTATGAGAGCCAGGACGATGCGGTTGAGGCGATTCTGGGCGGCAAAGTAGTGGCTGGTGATGTGGTGGTTATCCGTTACGAAGGGCCGAAAGGCGGGCCGGGCATGCAGGAAATGCTCTATCCGACCACCTTCCTGAAATCCATGGGGTTGGGTAAAGCCTGTGCGCTGATCACGGATGGTCGCTTCTCGGGCGGCACTTCCGGCCTCTCTATTGGCCACGTCTCTCCGGAAGCGGCGAGCGGCGGTAATATTGCCATCATCGAAGATGGCGACATGATTGCTATCGACATTCCGAACCGTGGCATCCAGCTGCAGCTGAGTGATGCTGAGATCGCGGCACGCCGTGAAGCTCAGGAAGCGCGCGGTGCGCAGGCCTGGACGCCAGCCTCTCGTGAACGCCAGGTTTCCTTCGCGCTGCGTGCTTACGCCAGCCTCGCTACCAGTGCGGATAAAGGCGCTGTACGCGATAAATCCAAACTCGGGGGCTAATGATGGCTGAGTCACAACCCCTCTCCGCCGCCCCTGAGGGGGCGGAATATCTGCGTGCCGTGCTACGCGCGCCGGTTTACGAAGCCGTGCAGGTGACGCCCTTACAGAAGATGGAAAAACTCTCTTCACGCCTCGATAACGTTATCCTGGTCAAGCGCGAAGACAGACAGCCGGTACACAGCTTCAAGCTGCGTGGCGCTTACGCCATGATGGCGAGCTTAACGTCTGAGCAAAAAGCTCATGGCGTCATTACTGCATCGGCAGGCAATCATGCCCAGGGTGTGGCTTATTCCGCTGCCCGTCTTGGCGTCAAAGCCCTGATCGTAATGCCGACGGCGACGGCGGACATCAAAGTCGACGCCGTGCGCGGTTTTGGCGGCGAAGTGCTGCTGCATGGCGCGAACTTTGATGAGGCGAAAGCCAAAGCGATTGAGCTTTCCCAGCAGCAAGGTTTTACCTGGGTGCCACCGTTTGATCACCCGATGGTGATTGCCGGGCAGGGCACGCTGGCGCTGGAGCTGCTCCAACAGGACGCGCATATTGACCGCGTGTTTGTGCCGGTTGGTGGCGGTGGTCTGGCGGCCGGTGTTGCGGTGCTCATCAAGCAGCTGATGCCGCAAATCAAAGTGATTGCCGTTGAAGCCGAAGATTCAGCCTGCCTGAAAGCAGCGCTGGATGCCGGACATCCGGTGGATCTGCCGCGCGTTGGGCTGTTTGCTGAAGGCGTGGCGGTTAAACGTATTGGCGATGAAACCTTCCGTTTGTTGCAGGAAAATCTCGACGATATCGTGACGGTCGACAGCGATGCTATCTGTGCGGCGATGAAAGATCTCTTCGAAGACGTACGCGCGGTGGCTGAGCCGTCGGGTGCGCTGGCGCTGGCCGGGATGAAAAAGTACGTGGCGCAGAATAAGATTCGCGGCGAGCGTCTGGCGCATGTGCTCTCCGGGGCGAACGTGAACTTCCATGGGCTGCGTTACGTGTCCGAACGCTGTGAACTTGGCGAACAACGCGAAGCGTTGCTGGCTGTGACCATTCCTGAGGAGCAGGGCAGCTTCCTTAAATTCTGCCAGCTACTGGGCGGCCGTTCGGTGACCGAGTTTAACTACCGCTTTGCGGATGCAAAAGATGCCTGCATCTTCGTCGGGGTACGCTTAAGCCGGGGTCTGGAAGAGCGCGAAGAGATCCTGCAACTGCTGAATGACGGCGGGTATAGCGTGGTGGATTTGTCTGATGACGAAATGGCGAAGCTGCACGTTCGCTATATGGTCGGCGGGCGTCCATCCAAACCGCTGAAAGAGAGGCTGTTCAGCTTTGAATTCCCGGAATCGCCAGGCGCGCTACTGAAATTCCTGCATACGCTTGGCACGCACTGGAATATTTCGCTGTTCCACTACCGTAGCCACGGCACCGATTACGGTCGCGTACTGGCGGCATTTGAACTGGGTGAGCATGAGCCGGATTTCGAAACTCGCCTCAATGAACTCGGTTATGACTGCCACGATGAGACGCATAATCCGGCGTTCCGCTTCTTCCTCGCGGGCTAAGCGGTTCTGGTCAGATAAACAAGGCACGATGATTCGTGCCTTGTTTGTTTGCGAAGCCCGGCGGCATAATGCGGCAGAACATTTCCGCTCAACAGGGGTTCCACATGGCAGGACGCTTTCAGGGGTTTGCACAGGAAGGGCTCGATTTTCTTCAGCAGGTTTGTATCGAAAACGATAAGACGTGGTTTGAAGAGCATCGCTTTATCTATGATCGCAGTGTTCTCAGCCCTTTCCGGGCGCTGGTGGATGATTTAGCCCCCACCATGCTGGAGATTGACCCTCTGCTGGAAACGCGATCCGCCATTGGTAAGACGCTGTCGCGTATCCATCGTGATACCCGCTTTTCTCACGACAAATCCCTTTATCGCAGCCGGATGTGGCTGACCTTCAAGCGTCCGGCGAAGAACTGGACGGACGCACCGGTTTACTTTTTCGAAATCAGCCCGGACACCCTGCGCTATGGGCTGGGTTATTACAGCGCCAGCAAATCGACAATGGATCTTTTTCGTCATACGTTGAAAAAGCGCCCGACGCAGTTTCTTGAAATGGCGGAATGCTGCCAGCCGCCGTTTGAACTGGAGGCGGAGCGGTATAAGCGGCAACTGGTGAAAGATCTCGATCCGGCCATTGCGAACTGGTACCAGTGCAAAACCTTTGCCGTGATGGTGACCGATAACGACATGGAAAAGCTGTTCCATGCTGATTTGGTGACGTGCCTGGCGGATGGGTTCCGCCAGCTTGAGCCGTTGTATCAGTGGCTGATGAGGGTAGAAACGATGAAGCAAATCGACCCGGAAGATTTATAAATTCACCCCGCAGGGATGAGTGAGAAGGTGCACACGTTGCGTCACTTCATCACTGTCCCCCGCACATACTTATCCAGCGTGTCTGATTCGTAAAAGCGGATGCATTGCGCCAGCACGTTATTGGCGGTTCGGGCATGATCGGGGTGCAACGGCATCGTTAGCTGGTCAAAGCTCTTCGTCTCTTTGCTAACAAATTTCTGAAAATCCTCCCAGACGCCGGCATTGCCTAATGCATAACTCTCGACAATGAATGATGCATCCTGCGAGGGGGCAGATTGCGCGCCTTCTGGCGTTCGGGCGGCGTAATTCGCCACCAGGCACTGCTTCAGTGCCAGATGCTTTACATCCTGAACGGTAATGCCTTTTGGCTTAGCCTGGACGGTACAGCACGCCGCAATGGCGAGGGTGAGCAACAGTGTCCGTGTACGCACGTTTTACTCCTTATTTGACCTGAACGATTTCCCAGAAGGCGTTAATCAGCGGCTCATGCAGTCGTTTTTTCTGCGCGCACACCCCCAGTTCGAACGGCGTTTTTTCATCGCTGCGCTCTAAAATCATCACGCGGTTACGCACCGGCTCCGGGCTGTTTTCCAGCACCACTTCCGGGATCAGGGCAACGCCACACCCCAGGGCGACCATCGATACCATGGCTTCGTGCCCGCCAACCGTGGCGTAAATGGATGGATTACTGATTTTCTGCCGACGGAACCAGAGTTCAATGCGGCGACGCACCGGCCCCTGATCGGCCATGATAAAGGGTACCGTTGCCCAGTCGGGATCCTCCACTGAGACCTGATTGCGAACAGGGCATGGCAGCGCCGGGGCGATCAACACCACCGCCAGATTCTCCAGCATGGAAAATGCCACCGCGCCTGGCAGCGTTTCTGGCTTCCCGGCTATCGCCAGGTCGGCTTCACCGGTCACGACTTTGTCCATGGCGTCGGCTGCATCACCGGTGGTGAGTTTGATTTCCACCGAGGGATGTTCGGCACGGAAGCGGTCCAGAATAGGCGGCAGATGGCTGTAGGCGGCGGTAACCGAACAAAATATATGCAGCTCACCCGACAGCGACGGGCCTTGCTGATCGATAGCATGGCGCAATTGCTGGTATTGCAGCAGCGTTTGCTGAGCAAAGGTGCGCAGCTCTTCACCGGCTTCGGTCAGGGTAACAGTGCGATTATCGCGGACGAAAAGCGGCTGACCGAGATCCTCTTCAAGGCGCTGGATCTGGCGTGAAAGGGTGGAGGGACTTACGTGCATGGCGCGCGCGCTGCGGCCAAAATGGCGACTCTCCGCCAGATGCAAAAAGGTTTTCAGGTCGCGTAAATCCATGAGACTGGCTCCACATTTTTACATTGCAAAAATTGCAATGTCACATTGTTAATATATCAATTTAAGCAACACATTTCCTGTTGTAATGTGGGTACATTCTCGCGTTACAGCGAACCGAACAATAAGCACGACACATCGACGAGGTTTCACCATGGCTAACTACTTTAATACATTGAATCTGCGCCAGCAGCTGGCTCAGTTGGGTAAATGTCGCTTTATGGCGCGTGATGAATTTGCCGATGGCGCAAGCTACCTGCAAGGTAAAAAAGTGGTCATCGTCGGTTGTGGCGCACAGGGTCTGAACCAGGGCCTGAACATGCGTGACTCCGGTCTGGATATCTCCTACGCCCTCCGTAAAGAAGCGATCGCCGAGAAGCGTGCTTCCTGGCGTAAAGCGACCGAAAACGGCTTCAAAGTGGGCACCTACGAAGAGCTGATCCCGCAGGCGGATCTGGTTGTTAACCTGACCCCGGACAAACAGCACTCTGACGTTGTGCGTTCCGTACAGCCGCTGATGAAAGACGGCGCCGCGCTGGGTTACTCCCACGGCTTCAACATCGTTGAAGTGGGCGAGCAGATCCGTAAAGACATCACCGTGGTGATGGTTGCACCGAAATGCCCGGGCACCGAAGTGCGTGAAGAATACAAACGTGGTTTTGGCGTGCCGACGCTGATCGCCGTTCACCCGGAAAACGATCCGAAAGGTGAAGGCATGGCGATTGCTAAAGCCTGGGCAGCAGCGACCGGTGGTCACCGTGCAGGCGTTCTGGAATCCTCCTTCGTTGCGGAAGTGAAATCTGACCTGATGGGCGAGCAGACCATTCTGTGTGGCATGCTGCAGGCGGGTTCTCTGCTGTGCTTCGACAAGTTGGTGGCGGAAGGCACTGACGCGGCCTATGCAGAAAAACTGATTCAGTTCGGCTGGGAAACCATCACCGAAGCGCTGAAACAAGGCGGTATCACGCTGATGATGGACCGTCTGTCCAACCCGGCGAAACTGCGTGCTTATGCATTGTCTGAGCAACTGAAAGGCATCATGGCTCCGCTGTTCCAGAAACACATGGATGACATCATCTCCGGTGAGTTCTCTTCCGGCATGATGGCTGACTGGGCGAACGACGATAAAAACCTGCTGACCTGGCGCGAAGAGACCGGTAAAACCGCGTTCGAAACCGCTGCTCAGTTCGATGGCAAAATCGGTGAGCAGGAGTACTTCGATAAAGGCGTTCTGATGATTGCGATGGTGAAAGCGGGCGTTGAGCTGGCCTTCGAAACCATGGTGGATTCCGGCATCATCGAAGAGTCTGCGTACTATGAATCCCTGCACGAGCTGCCGCTGATTGCGAACACCATCGCCCGTAAGCGTCTGTACGAAATGAACGTGGTTATCTCTGATACCGCTGAGTACGGTAACTACCTGTTCTCCTACGCATGCGTACCGCTGCTGAAAGAGTTCATGACCACCCTGCAGACGGGTGACCTGGGCAAGGCCATTGCTGAAGGTTCCGTAGACAACGCGCAGCTGCGTGACGTTAACGAAGCGATTCAGGCTCACCCAATTGAAGCCGTGGGTAAGAAACTGCGTGGCTACATGACCGATATGAAACGTATCGCGGTAGCGGGTTAAGTTACAAAAGCGGGTAGCCGTTTGGCTGCCCCAAAAATCTGCCTTAAATAGAAAAGCCTGATGAGCGCATGCGCCATCAGGCTTTTTTTCGTCGGTCAGTAAATAATCTGCGCCAGGTATTGTTATAATGTAACTTATGTAATATCGTAAGTTACATGAAAAAAAACAACTCATTCTCAGCAACACTTCACATCCTGCTGCATATGGAGCAAGTGGATAAACCCATGACGTCCGAACAGATGGCCGCCTTTATCGACGGCAATCCGGCGTTCATCCGCAAACTTCTCGCCGGGCTTCGGGAAAGCCAGATTGTCTGTGCCACAAAAGGGCATCACGGTGGCTGGCGGCTTTGTCGTCCTGCCAGCGAGGTGACGCTGCACGACATTTACGTTGCGCTAGGCGAGCCGGCGATTTTTGCGCTGGGGAATCGAAGTGAGAACCCTCAGTGCCTGGTTGAACAAGGGGTCAACCGGGTGATGTCATCCACGCTGGCAGATGCCCGGACGCTCATCCTCGATCGCTTTAAAAGGCTGACGCTGCAGGACATTGGCGTGGAATTTATGCGTTATTTCAATGAGAAGGGCCACGAGTCATGATGTCTGAATTTATTACTCCATTAATAACCTGCCTGATGATCGCCCTGGCAGCCAGCAGCATTTCAATGACGGTGACGCAAACTGAGCTGTTTGCCGCGTTTCGTGAATGGATGACCAAAAAGAACGCGATGATGGGACATCTGTTCCACTGTTTTTACTGCCTGAGCCACTGGGTGGTGTTTGGGGGGATGCTCGTTTACCGCCCGGCGCTGCTGCACAGCGGGTTTGCGTTTATCGATTGGGTGATGACGGCTTTTATTACCATCACGCTGGCCACGCTCATAAACGGGCTGATGTTTAAAGTTTTCCAGGCGGCAGTGAGCACGCACGTGATGAAACATGAAGCCCAGAAGACGCTCCAATCGCAGAAATAAAAAAACCGGCGTCGCTGCCTAGTTACAGAGCACGCTGGTGCCCCCAACCCGGCCCTCTCCCACGGGGAGAGGGTGCAAACATGAAACGCCTTCTCCAGGAGAAGGCGTTGCTGTTTATTTCCGGTACAGCACTTTGATGATGTGGTAGCCGAACTGCGTGTGCAGTGGGCCTGTCGGTTCCAGTTCCGGGCAGGAGAAAACGACTTTATCAAACGCCGGCACCATCTGGCCCTGTTTGAATTCACCTAAATGGCCGCCTTTCTTGCCTGACGGGCATGTGGAGTGTTTCTTCGCCAGCTTCTCAAAGTCGCCGCCGTTTTTCAGTTGTTCCAGAAGATCCAGTGCCAGTTTCTCTTCTTTCACCAGAATGTGCATTGCTGCTGCTGTTTTTGCCATGATTGTGCCTTACAAGAATAGGGGGAAATCAGGCCGCAATAGTAGCATGCGTTAGCGGCGATACAGCACCTTGATGATGTGGTAGCCAAACTTGGTTTTCACGGGCCCAAATGGGGTGAGCAGGGGGCAACTGAATACGGCTTTGTCGAAAGGGCCGACCATGACGCCTTGCTTAAATTCACCCAGGTCACCGCCGTTACGCGCCGAAGGGCAGCTGGAATGGCGCTTTGCCAGATAGTCAAAGCTCGATCCCTTTTCCAGCTTCGCCAGGATCTCTTGCGCCAGTTTTTCTGTTTTCACCAAAATGTGCAGTGCTGCTGCGGTCTTCGCCATTTTTCCGACCCTGTGATGTTTAGATGTCGCCACACTTTACCATCGGCAGGTAAATCTCCCTCCGGCTTTCTGCTACAATCCTTCCCCCGTTCGAAGATTGAGCAATATGTCCATGCGTCTTAACCCCGGCCAACAACAAGCCGTAGAATTTGTGACTGGTCCTTGCCTGGTGCTGGCGGGTGCTGGCTCCGGTAAAACCCGCGTTATCACCAATAAAATCGCCCATTTGATCCGCGAGTGCGGCTATCAGGCACGCCATATCGCTGCGGTGACCTTCACCAACAAAGCGGCGCGTGAGATGAAAGAGCGTGTCGGGCAAACGTTGGGGCGCAAAGAGGCGCGGGGCCTGATGATCTCGACATTCCACACCCTGGGGCTGGATATCATCAAACGGGAATTCGCCGCGCTGGGGATGAAGTCCAATTTTTCGTTGTTCGACGACACCGACCAGGTGGCCTTGCTTAAGGATCTGACTGAAGGCTTGATCGATGACGACAAAGTTGTGCTGCAACAGCTGATCTCGACGATCTCTAACTGGAAAAACGATCTGCTGACGCCCCCGCAGGCTGCAGCGCGTGCGCAGGGCGAGCGGGACCGTATTTTTGCCCACTGTTACAGCCTGTACGATGCGCACATGAAGGCCTGTAATGTGCTCGATTTTGATGATTTGATTTTGCTGCCGACACTGCTGTTACAACGCAATGAAGAGGTGCGTGAGCGCTGGCAAAACAAAATTCGTTATCTGCTGGTGGATGAATACCAGGACACCAACACCAGTCAGTATGAACTGGTTCGGTTGCTGGTCGGGCAACGGGCGCGCTTTACCGTGGTGGGAGATGACGATCAGTCCATTTACTCCTGGCGCGGTGCGCGGCCACAAAACCTGGTGCTGCTGAACGAAGATTTTCCGGCACTGCAGGTGATTAAGCTTGAGCAGAACTACCGCTCATCCGGGCGTATTCTGAAAGCCGCGAACATCCTGATTGCGAACAACCCTCATGTGTTTGAAAAACGCCTTTTCTCCGAGCTGGGCTATGGCGCTGAACTGAAGGTGTTGTCAGCGAATAATGAAGAGCATGAAGCGGAGCGGGTGACCGGTGAACTGATTGCGCATCACTTTATCAATAAGACGGAATATAAGGATTACGCGATCCTGTATCGCGGGAACCATCAGTCCCGCGTGTTTGAAAAATTCCTGATGCAAAACCGCATTCCTTATCGGATTTCTGGCGGCACTTCATTCTTCTCTCGTCCAGAAATCAAAGATTTACTGGCCTATCTGCGCATTCTCACTAACCAAAATGATGACAGCGCATTTTTGCGCATTGTGAACACACCTAAACGCGAAATTGGCTCTGCGACGCTGCAAAAGCTGGGTGAATGGGCAATGGTGCGTAATAAGAGCCTGTTTGCCGCCAGTTTTGACGTGGGGCTTAACCAGACGCTCACCGGGCGTGGCTATGAATCATTAACCCGTTTTACCCACTGGCTGGGTGAGATTCAGCGCCTCGCCGAGCGTGAACCAATTTCTGCGGTGCGTGACTTGATCCATGGCATTGATTATGAGTCGTGGCTGTACGAGACCTCTCCCAGCCCGAAAGCCGCCGAAATGCGCATGAAGAACGTCAACACGCTCTTCTCCTGGATGACGGAGATGCTCGAAGGGGATGAACTGAACGAGCCGATGGCGCTGGACCAGGTGGTGACGCGTTTTACACTGCGCGACATGATGGAGCGGGGAGAGAGCAACGAAGAGCTGGATCAGGTACAGCTGATGACCTTGCACGCTTCCAAAGGGCTGGAGTTTCCGTATGTCTTTATGGTGGGTATGGAAGAAGGCTTCCTGCCGCACCAGAGCAGCATCGATGAAGATAATATCGATGAGGAGCGCCGGCTGGCCTACGTGGGGATCACTCGTGCGCAAAAAGAGCTGACCTTTACGCTCTGTAAAGAGCGTCGTCAGTACGGCGAGCTGGTACGCCCGGAGCCAAGCCGCTTTCTGCTGGAACTGCCTCAGGATGACGTTAACTGGGAACAGGAACGCAAGGTGGTTACGCCTGAGGAGCGCATGCAGAAAGGTCAGGCAAACGTGGCGAACATCAAAGCGATGCTGGAAAGAGCGAAAGGGAAGTCATAAGAAGAGAAAGAAGATTGCCCGGTGCGTGAAATCGACCGGGCAAACAGGGTTACTGCACGTCGAGCGGCCAGTGAACGTAGCTCTGCCACTGGATTTCCTGCTCAATCAGCTCCGCCCCCAGCGGGTGACACTCTTTCCACCCTTGTGGTAAACACAGGGACAGTTTTTCCCCTTCAGCCGCAATGGCAATATCGGGCAGCAGATCGTCACGGCGGCGGCTGGCAAAAATAATGGCTAAGCGCAGCAGGCGACAGAGATGCTCTGCAACGCGCGGCGGCACAGCATTTTGCTGGTGGAGAGACGAGAGATCGACCGGGTTGGTCTGGTTAAGCAACAAGGTGGCGAGAAGCTTTTTCTGCGCAGGCGTGAAGCCTGGCAAATCCAGGTTTCTTACCATCCAGGCGGCATGTAACGGCGCCTGCTTGAATTCAATGCTTAAACCGATTTCGTGTAATTCGCAGGCGACCTGCAGGATTTCGATGCTCCAGGCATCCAGATCCCAGGCTTTCGCCACGCTGTTTGCGAACAGGGCGGCGAGTGAAGACACTCGGCGAGCCTGATCGGTATCAATCATAAAACGGCGTTGAATATTGCGTAGCGTGCGGCTTCGAATGTCTTCATCGACGGTAAGATGCAACATCCCATAGACCAGACCTTCACGCAGTGCGCCGCCTGCCAGCGTCATGCTTTGAATATTCATTTCAGTAAAAATGGCAATCAGAATGGCGAGGCCGCTGGGGAAAACCAGCGCTCGCTCCAGCGTCAGACCTTCAATTTCAAGCTCTTCCAGACGACCGCATTGAATCGCCCGCTGCTTTAATTGCTGGAGTTTGGCGAGGGTGATACGTTCATCCATCCCTTGCGCCATCATGATTTCTTGCAGCGCCTGAACGGTACCGGACGCGCCGACGCACACCTGCCAGCCGTGTTGACGAAGACTGTCAGCGACCGGACGGAGTACCTCACGCGCAGCATGCTCGGCCGCATCGAAATTTTCCTGCCCCAGATTACGATCGGTAAAGAATCGTTCGAGCCAGGTGACACAGCCCATTGAGAGACTGAAGAGGGATGTGGCCTGCGCGCCAGTCCCGGTGACCAGCTCCGTGCTGGCTCCCCCAATGTCGACGACCAGACGGCGGTCAGAGCCTCCGGTGGTGTGCGCAACGCCCTGGTAAATCAGACGGGCTTCTTCTTCGCCGCTGATCACCTGAATCGGGCAGCCGAGGATCTCCTGGGCTTTCGCGATAAATTCGCTCGCATTCACCGCCAGACGTAAGGTTGCGGTGGCGACCACGCGAATTTGACCGGGGGGGATATCCTGTAACCGTTCTGAGAACAAACGCAGGCACTGCCAGCCGCGTTCCATCGCTTCCTGCGAAAGGACATTTTCGCGGCTTAAACCCGCAGCCAGACGCACTTTGCGTTTCACGCGGGTCAGCGTCTGAATACTGCCTGCCACCTCGCGAACAACCAGCATATGAAAACTGTTTGAACCTAAATCAATAGCTGCATAGAGCGAGGCGGAAGCAAGCATATTTTCTTAACCTGAACGACGACGGTTACGAGGCGCGCTATTACGACGCGGGCCATTACCTGAACGCGAACGGACAAGGCGTTTGGCAGGCGGTAACTCGCTTAACAGCGCATCCGGGTTATATTTGCTGACCGGAATCGAGTGGCTGATGTACGTTTCAATCGCAGGCAGGTTCAGGGCGTATTCTTCACAGGCGAGGCTGATGGAATGGCCGCTGGCGCCGGCACGACCGGTACGACCGATACGGTGAACGTAATCTTCGCAATCGTCTGGCAAGTCGTAGTTAAAGACGTGTGTCACCGCAGGGATGTGCAGGCCACGGGCCGCGACGTCGGTTGCCACCAGGATGTCCAGGTCACCACGGGTAAACTCTTCCAGAATACGCAGGCGTTTTTTCTGCGCCACGTCACCGGTCAACAGGCCAACGCGGTGTCCATCTGCTGCCAGGTGGCCCCAGATATCTTCGCAGCGGTGCTTGGTGTTGGCGAAAATGATGGCGCGATCTGGCCACTCTTCTTCGAGCAACGTTTGCAGAAGACGCATTTTCTCTTCGTTAGAAGGATAGAAAAGCTCTTCCTTAATACGGTGGCCGGTTTTCTGCTCCGGTTCGACTTCCACATATTCGGCGTTGTTCATCTGCTCAAACGCCAGCTCACGCACCCGGTAGGACAGGGTGGCTGAGAACAGCATATTGAGGCGCTGATTAACAGGCGGCATACGGCGGAACAACCAGCGGATATCTTTGATAAAGCCCAAATCGTACATACGATCGGCTTCGTCGAGAACCACTACCTGGATAGCACCAAGGTTGATGTGATTCTGCTTTGCATAATCAATGAGGCGACCGGTGGTGCCGATGAGGATATCGACGCCGCTCTCAAGCACTTTTAATTGCTTGTCGTAACCGTCACCGCCATAAGCGAGACCCAGTTTCAGCCCAGTGGATTGTGCCAGAGGTTCGGCATCAGCGTGAATTTGAACAGCCAATTCACGGGTTGGTGCCATGATGAGTGCGCGCGGTTGATTTACCTTGCGATCGTCAATAGCAGGATGAGAAAGCAAATAATGGAACGCTGACGTTAAAAACGCCATCGTTTTGCCGGTACCGGTTTGCGCCTGCCCTGCAACATCACGGCCAGCCAGCGTCAGCGGGAGGGCCAGTGCCTGTATGGGCGTACAATTATGAAACCCTTTAGTTTCAAGGGCTTCAATCACCTTAGGGTGCAGGGCGAAGTCGGAAAACTTCTGTTCAGTTAAATGTGTTTTGCTCATAGTGTGGTAGAATATCAGTTTACTATTGCTTTACGAAAGCACATCCGTTCAAATAAACGGGGTGAAATAAAGTCAACCTTTAGTAAGGTTATGCTACATACACTAACAAGGTAGACATAATCCTGTGGAGTAAATATGAGCGATAAAATTATTCACCTGACTGACGACAGTTTTGACACGGATGTACTCAAAGCGGACGGGCTGGTTCTCGTCGATTTCTGGGCAGAATGGTGCGGCCCGTGCAAAATGATCGCCCCGATTCTGGATGAAGTCGCTAGCGAGTACGAAGGTAAACTGACCGTCGCGAAGCTGAATATTGACCAGAACCCTGGTACCGCGCCGAAGTACGGTATCCGTGGTATTCCGACCCTGCTGCTGTTCAAAAACGGCGAAGTGGCTGCGACCAAAGTCGGCGCATTGTCCAAGGGTCAGCTGAAAGAGTTCCTGGACGCAAACCTGGCGTAATCCCTCGAATCTCAGCCGGTGCGCCAGCTATCCTAAATTATGTGGATCGCTGGACGCCCGGCTTCAGTCATGCTAATTTAGTTTTGACTTCGTTTTGAACATACCTTGTAGTTTGAACCTTGTAATACCCGATACTTCCCGCTAAGAACTTTTGTTGCGAGAGAAGTGGATAGATTCCGGGCTTATCACTTAATTCCGTCTTATCGTTTCAGTTCTGCGTACTCTCCTGTGACCAGGCAGCGATTGGACATGAGTGATGGCCGTTAACAGGCATGGATGACCCTGCCATACCATTCACAACATTAAGTTCGAGTTTTACCCCGAGTTTAAGAACCCACACCATTATGAATCTTACCGAATTAAAGAATACGCCGGTTTCTGAGCTGATCACTCTCGGCGAAAATATGGGTCTGGAAAACCAGGCTCGTATGCGCAAGCAGGACATCATTTTTGCCATCCTGAAGCAGCACGCAAAGAGTGGCGAAGATATCTTTGGTGACGGTGTACTGGAGATATTGCAGGACGGATTTGGTTTCCTCCGCTCTGCAGACAGCTCCTACCTCGCCGGTCCTGATGACATCTACGTTTCCCCCAGCCAAATCCGCCGTTTCAACCTCCGCACTGGTGATACCATTTCTGGTAAGATTCGTCCGCCGAAAGAAGGTGAACGTTACTTTGCGCTGTTGAAAGTTAACGAAGTTAACTACGACAAGCCGGAAAACTCGCGTAACAAGATCCTGTTCGAGAACTTAACGCCGCTGCACGCGAATTCTCGTCTGCGTATGGAACGTGGTAATGGCTCGACGGAAGACTTAACCGCTCGCGTGTTGGATCTGGCATCGCCGATTGGTCGTGGCCAGCGTGGTCTGATTGTGGCACCGCCGAAAGCGGGTAAAACTATGCTGCTGCAGAACATCGCGCAGAGCATTGCCTACAACCACCCGGATTGCGTGCTGATGGTTCTGCTCATCGACGAACGTCCGGAAGAAGTGACCGAGATGCAGCGTCTGGTGAAAGGTGAAGTTGTGGCTTCTACCTTCGACGAACCCGCATCTCGCCACGTTCAGGTTGCTGAAATGGTTATCGAGAAGGCGAAACGCCTGGTTGAGCATAAGAAAGACGTTATCATCCTGCTCGACTCCATCACCCGTCTGGCGCGTGCTTATAACACCGTGGTTCCGGCTTCTGGTAAAGTGCTGACCGGTGGTGTGGATGCCAACGCCCTGCACCGTCCGAAGCGTTTCTTCGGTGCTGCACGTAACGTGGAAGAGGGGGGTAGCTTGACTATCATCGCGACCGCGCTCGTGGATACCGGCTCTAAAATGGATGAAGTTATCTACGAAGAGTTTAAAGGTACCGGTAATATGGAATTGCATCTGGCACGTAAGATCGCTGAAAAACGCGTCTTCCCGGCCATTGATTACAACCGTTCCGGTACACGTAAAGAAGAGCTGCTCACCACTCAGGAAGAGCTGCAGAAAATGTGGATCCTGCGCAAAATCATCCATCCGATGGGCGAAATTGACGCGATGGAGTTCCTCATCAACAAGCTGGCAATGACGAAGACGAATGATGAGTTCTTCGACATGATGAAGCGCTCTTAATTACAAATAAACCTCAGAAGCGCCACGTTTTTACGTGGCGTTTTTCATTTATGGGCTATACGCTATATGCACAGGGACAGGCATAGTCCACCGCAGGCCACCCCAACCCAAACGTCAATGGAATCGCTGTGCTGATTGCTTGATTAATATACTAAAACGCCTGTGAGTGGCCTGCTTTCTCCTTTTTGGAGCGTGGCATCGTCGTTATACTGCCAGGATCAACATTCGCTGAGAGCTTGCATTGTGAATTTACTCACTGCGTTTACTGAATTATTCAGTATTTTCTTATTCACCACCGCGTTTCTGTTTTTTGCCCGCAAAGTGGCAAAACGCATCGGTCTGGTGGATAAGCCCAACTTCCGCAAACGGCATCAAGGGTTGATTCCGTTGGTTGGGGGAATCTCAGTCTACGCGGGCATCTGCTTCACCTTCGGTATCGCCAACTACTACATCCCTCACGCTGCGCTCTACCTGGCTTGCGCCGGTGTGCTGGTCTTCGTCGGTGTGATGGATGACAGGTTCGATATCAGTGTCAAAATTCGCGCATTGATTCAGGCGCTTATCGCCATCGTGATGATGACCGTGGGTAAACTCTATCTGAGCAGCCTCGGTTATATCTTTGGCACCTGGGAAATGGTGCTGGGCCCGTTTGGCTACCTGCTGACCCTGTTTGCTATCTGGGCTGCCATTAACGCCTTTAACATGGTGGATGGTATCGACGGCCTGTTAGGCGGTCTCTCCTGTGTCTCCTTCGCGGCGATTGGCATCATTTTATGGTTTGATGGTCAGATAAGCCTCGCCATGTGGTGCTTCGCGATGATTGCGGCCATCGTGCCCTACATCATGTTAAATCTTGGGATTTTGGGGCGACGCTACAAAGTCTTTATGGGGGATGCTGGCAGTACGTTTATTGGCTTTACCCTCATCTGGATACTGCTGGAAACCACCCAGGGCAAGACCCATCCTATCAGCCCGGTGACGGCACTGTGGATTATCGCCATTCCGCTCATGGACATGGTCGCCATCATGTATCGCCGCCTGCGTAAAGGGATGAGTCCTTTCTCTGCCGATCGCCAGCATATTCACCATCTCATCATGCGTGCCGGGTTTACTTCCCGGCAAGCCTTTGTTTTGATTACGCTTGCAGCCGCATTGCTGGCTGCGGTTGGCGTAGTGACCGAATACACTCACTTCATCCCAGAATGGGTGATGTTGGCATTATTTTTGCTATCCTTCTTCTTATACGGCTATTGCATCAAGCGTGCCTGGAAAGTGGCGCGTTTTATCAAGCGTGTGAAGCGCAGAATTCGCCGCAACAGCGGTAACAAACCAACACTAACCAAGTAAATCCGGGAAAGCGATGACTCAACCATTGGCGGGAGCACCTTTAGCAAGTACGGAAAATGAGCTGGATATTCGCGGTCTGTTTCGTACCCTTTGGGCTGGAAAATTGTGGATTGTGGGGATTGCGCTACTGCTGGCGTTGGCCGCCCTGATCTGGACCTTCTTTGCGCGCCAGGAGTGGGGAGCCACGGCCATTACTGACAGGCCAACCGTAAACATGTTGGGTGGGTATTATTCCCAGCAGCAGTTTTTGCGCAATCTGGACGTCAAAGCCAGCCTTGCACCTGTCGATCAAATTTCGGTCATGGACGAAGTGTATAAAGAGTTCGTGATGCAACTGGCATCCTGGGATACGCGTCGTGATTTCTGGTCGCAGACGGATTACTTCAAGCAGCGCAAAGTGGGCAACAGCAAAGCCGATGCCGCGATGCTGGATGAGCTGATTAACAATATTCAATACACCCCTGGCGACGCCCTTCGTAATCTGAATGACAACGTCAAGCTCACGGCGGAAACGGCGCCGGATGCCAATAATTTACTCCGTCAATATGTCGCCTTTGCCAGCCAGCGTGCGGCAAGGCACCTGAATGACGAGCTGAAAGGGGCCTGGGCTGCCCGAACCATTCAGATGAAAGCGCAGGTTAAGCGTCAGGAAGAGGTCGCGAAAGCCCTCTTTAACCGTCGCGCCACCAGCGTCGAAAACGCCCTGAAAGTTGCCGAGCAACACAACATTTCTCGTAGTGAAACGGAAGTCCCACCAGCAGAGCTGCCGGATTCCGAACTGTTTTTATTAGGTCGCCCAATGCTTCAGGCGCGGCTGGAAAACTTACAAGCAGTAGGACCGGAATTCGATCTGGATTACTTCCAGAACCGGGCCATGCTTAACACGCTGAACGTTGGCCCCACGCTTGATCCCCGTTTTCAGACATATCGTTATTTGCGCACGCCTGAGGAGCCGGTTAAACGCGATAGCCCGCGTCGTGCCTTCCTGATGATTATGTGGGGAGTGGTGGGGGCATTGATTGGCGCAGGCGTTGCGTTAGCGCGTCGCCGTTCACTCTAACATGCTGTCCAGGATGAAGGCCCTGTGCCTTCATCACCTAATCGAAGAGAAACGTTGTGAAAGTACTCACCGTATTTGGCACACGCCCGGAAGCCATTAAGATGGCACCACTGGTTCATGCGCTGGCAAAGGATCCTGATTTCGACGCAAAGGTATGCGTTACCGCGCAGCATCGGGAGATGCTCGATCAGGTATTGAATCTCTTTTCTATCGTTCCGGACTATGACCTGAACATTATGCGGCCCGGACAAGGGCTGACGGAAATTACCTGCCGTATTCTGGAAGGCCTCAAGCCGATTCTCGAATCCTTCCGGCCGGATGTGGTTCTGGTGCATGGCGACACCACCACAACCGTCGCGGCCAGCCTTGCCGCCTTCTATCAGCGCATTCCTGTTGGTCATGTGGAGGCGGGGCTGCGCACGGGCGACCTTTCGTCGCCGTGGCCTGAAGAGGCAAATCGCACGCTGACGGGCCATCTGGCGCTGTACCACTTCGCGCCGACGGAAAACTCACGCAGCAACCTGCTGCGCGAAAACATCGCCGATAAGCATATCTTTGTCACCGGCAATACCGTGATTGACGCGCTTTTCTGGGTGCGCGATAGCATCCTGAATACCCCTTCAATGCAGGAAGAGCTGGCTGCGCGCTATCCCTTCCTTGATAGTAACAAGAAGCTGATTCTGGTCACCGGGCACCGTCGTGAAAGCTTTGGGCGCGGGTTTGAAGAGATTTGCCATGCGCTGGCTGAAATTGCTGCGCAGAATGACAACGTGCAAATCGTTTATCCGGTCCACCTCAACCCCAACGTCAGCGAGCCCGTAAACCGTATTCTGGGGCACGTGGAAAACATCACGCTGATAGAGCCGCAGGATTACTTGCCGTTCCTGTGGCTGATGAATCACGCCTGGCTGATCCTCACCGATTCGGGTGGGATTCAGGAGGAGGCACCGTCGTTGGGTAAACCGGTGCTGGTCATGCGTGATACCACGGAACGCCCGGAAGCCGTTGATGCTGGTACCGTCAGACTGGTCGGAACAAACTGCCAACGCATTGTTGAAGAGGTCTCGCGACTGCTGAATGACAATGACGCCTGGCAAGCCATGAGCCGTGCACATAATCCGTATGGAGACGGGCAGGCCTGTGGTCGAATTTTGCATGCACTGAAAAATAATCGGGTAACACTATGAGCTTCACAACCATTTCCGTCATTGGCCTTGGCTATATTGGACTGCCAACCGCAGCGGCTTTTGCCTCCCGGCAAAAACAGGTCGTGGGGATCGACATTAACGCCCACGCCGTTGAGACCATCAACCAGGGCAAAATCCACATCGTCGAACCGGATCTGGACAAGGTGGTCAAAACCGCGGTGGAAAGTGGCTGGCTGCGTGCCAGCACCACGCCCGTTGAGGCTGACGCTTACCTGATTGCCGTTCCGACGCCCTTCAAGGGCGAACATGAACCCGACATGAAGTACGTTGAAGCGGCCGCGAAGTCCATTGCCCCGGTACTGAAGAAAGGGGTGCTGGTGATTCTTGAGTCCACGTCGCCCGTCGGGGCAACTGAGCAAATGGCCGCATGGCTGGCCGACGCCCGCCCGGACCTGAGCTTCCCGCAGCAGGCCGGTGAGCAGGCTGACGTCAACATCGCCTATTGCCCGGAGCGCGTGCTGCCAGGGCAGGTGATGGTCGAGCTGATTAAGAACGACCGTGTGATCGGCGGGATGACCCCCGTGTGCTCTGCCCGTGCGAGCGAGCTGTATAACATTTTCCTCGAAGGTGAATGTGTGGTGACGAATTCCCGCACCGCCGAAATGTGCAAGCTGACCGAAAACAGCTTCCGCGATGTGAACATTGCGTTTGCCAACGAACTGTCGCTGATTTGCGCCGACCAGGGGATTAACGTCTGGGAACTGGTGCGCCTGGCGAACCGCCATCCGCGCGTCAATATTTTGCAGCCGGGCCCTGGCGTGGGCGGGCACTGTATTGCCGTCGACCCGTGGTTTATCGTGGCGCAAAACCCGCAGCAGGCGCGCCTGATCCGCACTGCGCGCGAGGTGAACGACAGCAAGCCCCATTGGGTGCTCAGCCAGGTGAAAGCGACGGTTGCCGACTGCCTGACCGCCACCAACAAACGCGCCAGCGACCTGAAAATCGCCTGCTTCGGTCTGGCCTTCAAGCCCAACATTGATGACCTGCGCGAAAGCCCGGCGATGGAAATCGCTCACCAGATTGCCGAATGGCATAGCGGTGAAACGCTGGTGGTCGAACCGAATATCCATCAACTGCCCGCGCATCTGGCAGGCCATAGCGTACTGGTGAGTCTTGACGAGGCGCTAACACAGGCTGATGTCCTCGTTATGCTGGTCGATCACAAAGAATTCAAAGCCATAGCCGGTGGTCAGGTACTCCAGCAGTACATTGTCGACACCAAAGGCGTCTGGCGTTAAGGAGTTGCTCATGGCGATACAGGGCACCCTTGAAGAACTGGCGTGGGAAAGCACCTTTTTTGGCATTCGTAGCGCCATTCTGCGCCTGGAGGATGATGCCCCCGCGCTTAAGCCAGCGGCTTTTGACGCCTGGCCCCGCGTACAGATAAAAATTCCAGCCGCGCATTCGCATCAGCTTGATGCCCTGCAACAAGCGGGCTTTCAGTTGGTTGAAGGGGAGGCAGATTTTGCCCTGACGGTGCCGGAGCACGGAACCGATCCCCACGCCCAAACTGCTGTAGACGTGGATATTGCGCCGCTACGCGACATGGCGGCGAATCTCTTCAGTCAGAGCCGTTTTCGCGCGCCCTGGTACCCGGCTGATGCCAGCGGGCGTTTCTATGCGCAGTGGGTTGAGAACGCGGTGAAAGGCGTGTTCGACCATGAATGCCTGCTGTTTCGCAATGCCACGGGCGATATCTCCGCTTTCGTTTCTCTGCGTCAGCTTAATGACCGCGAGGCCCGCATTGGCCTGTTAGGTGGATATGGCGCCGGCGAAAAACTGATGCTGGCGGCTTGCCAATGGGCGCGCCAGCGTCAACTCACGACACTTCGCGTGGCGACGCAGATAGGCAATCTCGCTGCCATCAAACGATACACTCGCAGCGGTGCGATCATGGAAAGCACCGCTTACTGGCTATACAGGTGACCCTATGATCCCTTTTAATGCACCTCCGGTAGTAGGCACGGAACTGGACTACATGCAGTCGGCGATGGGCAGCGGCAAACTCTGTGGTGACGGCGGTTTTACCCGCCGCTGCCAGCAGTGGATGGAACAACGTTTCCGTAGCCCGAAAGTGCTGTTGACGCCGTCCTGTACGGCCTCGCTGGAAATGGCGGCACTCCTGCTGGACATTCAGCCGGGCGACGAAGTGATCATGCCAAGCTATACCTTCGTATCGACGGCCAATGCCTTCGTATTACGCGGGGCGAAGATTGTGTTTGTTGATATTCGCCCGGATACGCTGAACATCGATGAAACGCGCATTGAAGCTGCTATCACCGAAAACACCCGTGCCATTGTGCCGGTCCACTATGCGGGCGTGGCCTGTGAGATGGACACGATTATGGCGATTGCCAAACGGCACAACCTGTTCGTGGTGGAAGATGCCGCGCAGGGGGTGATGTCGACTTATAAAGGCCGTGCCCTGGGCACCATTGGCCACATTGGCTGCTTTAGCTTCCATGAGACCAAGAACTACACCGCTGGCGGCGAAGGCGGTGCGACCCTGATTAACGATCGTGCGCTGATTGAGCGTGCGGAAATCATTCGCGAAAAAGGCACCAACCGCAGTCAGTTCTTCCGTGGTCAGGTGGATAAATACACCTGGCGCGATATTGGCTCCAGCTACCTGATGGCCGATTTGCAGGCCGCCTATTTATGGGCGCAACTGGAAGCGGCAGACCGAATTAACCAGCAGCGTCTCTCGTTGTGGCAGACCTATTTTGATGTGCTAACGCCGCTGGCCCGCGCGGGCCGCATTACGTTGCCGTCAATCCCGAAAGACTGTGGTCACAACGCGCACATGTTTTACATCAAGCTGCGCGATGAAGATGACCGCAGCAAGCTGATCGCCTTCCTGAAAGAGGCCGAAATTCTGTCGGTGTTCCATTACATCCCGCTGCATACCTCCCCTGCCGGTGAGAAATTCGGTGAGTTCCACGGCGAAGATCTTCATACCACTGAAGAAAGTGAGCGTTTGCTGCGCCTGCCTTTGTTCTACAACCTGGCCCCTGTGAATCAACGTACGGTCATTAATACCTTGCTGAGCTATTTCAATTAACATGTCGCTCGCAAAAGCCTCTGTCTGGACCGCCGCAAGTACCCTCGTCAAGATTGGCGCGGGTCTGCTGGTTGTTAAACTGCTGGCCCTGGCGTTTGGCCCGGCAGGTGTTGGGCAAGCGGGAAATTTCCGCCAGCTTGTGACTGTTCTGGGCGTGCTCGCCGGGGCGGGTATTTTTAACGGCGTCACTAAACTCGTCTCACAACACCATGACGACCCTTCGCGTCTGCGAGAGGTTGTCGGTACCTCTTCGGCAATGGTGCTGGGCTTCTCCACGCTGATGGCGCTGGTTTTCCTGCTGGCGGCAGCACCCATTAGCCAGGGACTCTTTGGTCATCAGGATTATCAGGGGCTGGTGCGTCTGGTGGCGCTGGTACAAATGGGGATTGCCTGGGCGAATCTGCTGCTGGCGGTCATGAAGGGGTTTCGCGATGCCGCGGGCAATGCGCTTTCGCTGATTATCGGCAGCGTTGTCGGGGTATTAGCCTGGTATGCCTGCTATAAAATCGGCCATTACCAGGGCGCGCTGTTGGGGATGGCGTTGGTGCCTGCGCTGGTGGTCATCCCGGCGTTGTTTATGCTCATTCGCCGCCGTCATGTGCCGCTTGCCTATTTCGCCCCGCGCTGGGATAACGGCCTTGCCGGGCAGCTCAGCAAGTTTACCCTGATGGCGCTTATCACTTCAGCCACGTTACCTCTGGCCTACGTGATGATGCGAAACCAGCTGGCCGCGCACTACAGTTGGGACGACGTAGGGATCTGGCAAGGGGTGAGCAGTATCTCCGATGCTTATCTACAATTTATTACCGCCTCGTTTAGCGTGTATCTGTTACCTACATTGTCACGGTTAACGGCGAAGCAGGACATTACCCGTGAGATTGTGAAGTCCCTGAGGTTTGTGCTGCCTGCGGTGGCTGCGGCGAGCTTCTGTGTCTGGTTACTGCGGGATTTTGCTATCTGGTTGTTGTTCTCTGACAAGTTTACTGCGATGCGCGATTTGTTCGCCTGGCAGCTGGTCGGGGATGTATTGAAAGTCGGCGCTTACGTATTTGGTTATCTGGTTATCGCGAAGGCGTCACTGCGATTTTATATTCTGGCGGAACTGAGTCAGTTTGCGTTGCTGACGTTATTTTCTCGCTGGCTGATCCCTGCCCACGGCGCGGCAGGGGCGGCACAGGCTTACATGGCAACGTACATTATTTATTTCGCCCTCTGTTGTGGCGTGTTTTTACTATGGCGTAGACGGCAATGACTGCACTCATACACGTACTGGGGTCGGATATCCCACATCATAATCATACCGTGCTGCGATTCTTCAATGACCACCTCGCGGCATCGGGCAGCCACGCCCGTGAATTTATGTTAGCCGGGCAAGATGACGGGATGAGTGCGACTTATCCCGCGTTAACGCTGTATTTCTTTGGCTCCAAGCAGGCTCTGGCGCAGGCGGTCATCGCGAAGGCAAAGGCCGACCGACAGCAGCGCTTTTTCTTTCACGGGCAATTTAATACCGGCATCTGGCTGGCTCTGCTGCGCGGGGCGATAAAATCGTCCCAGTTTTACTGGCATGCCTGGGGAGCGGATCTTTATGAAGTGTCCCGTAGCCTCAAATTCCGTCTGTTTTACCCGCTGCGGCGCTTTGCGCAAAATCGTGTTGGGGCGATTTTTGCCACCCGGGGCGATCTGGCATGGTTTAAAAAGATGCACCCCTATGTGCGCGGTGAACTGCTGTACTTCCCGACCCGCATGGACCCCGCGCTCAATACGCTGGCGTATGAAATCAAACGCGAAGGCAAGCTGACGGTGCTGGTGGGTAACTCCGGCGATCCGAGTAATGAACATATCGCGGCCCTGAATGCCATTCACAACCAGTTTGGTGACAAGGTGAACGTGATTGTGCCCATGGGCTATCCGGCGAATAACGAAAGCTATATTGAACAGGTGCGTCAGGCCGGTCTGGCGTTGTTTAGCCCTGATAACTTGCGCGTGTTAGACCAAAAAATGGCGTTCGACGACTACCTGTCGCTGCTCAGCCAGTGCGATGTGGGCTATTTCATTTTTGCCCGCCAGCAAGGGATTGGCACGCTATGCCTGCTGATTCAGGCGGGCATTCCTTGCGTGCTGAACCGCAAGAATCCGTTCTGGCGGGATATGGTGGAAGAGGGCGTACCGGTCCTGTTTACCGACGATATCCTGAATGAAGGCATTATTCGGGAAGCCCAGCGTCAGCTTCTGGCGGTGGACAAAGACGCCATCACGTTCTTTAGCCCGAACTATCTGAGCCCCTGGCATCAGGCGTTACGCATTGCCGCAGGGGAGACGCGATGAGCCCACTTGAGTTCTGCGGATTATTGATCCTCTGGCTGCTGGCATCGCTGTTTATTGCGGTTCTCACCTGGTTTGAATTCCGTCGCGTCCGCTTTAACTTCAACGTCTTCTTTTCGTTGCTCTTTCTGCTGACCTTTTTCTTCGGCTTTCCGCTGACGAGTATTCTGGTCTTTCGCTTTGATGTGGGTGTGGCGCCGCCCGGTATTATGATGCAGTCCCTGCTGGCGGCCACCTGCTTCTATGGCATCTATTACGTAACCTATAAAACCCGGCTGCGTGCTTCAACGCAGGTGAAGCCTCGCCGTCCGCTGTTTACAATTAATCGGGTCGAGGCGCATCTCACTTGCGCCATGCTGCTGGCGATCGCGTTGGTGAGTGTGGGCATCTTCTTTATGCACAACGGCTTTTTGCTGTTTCGCCTGCACTCTTACAGCCAGATCTTCTCCAGTGAGGTTTCCGGGGTTGCGCTCAAACGCTTCTTCTATTTCTTTATTCCGGCGATGCTGGTGGTCTACTTCTTGCGCCAGGATGCGCGGGCGTGGCTGTTTTTCCTCGTCAGTACAGTCGCCTTTGGCCTGTTGACCTATATGATTGTCGGCGGTACGCGCGCCAATATCATTATCGCCTTTGCCATTTTCTTGTTCATTGGCATCATTCGCGGCTGGATTTCGCTCTGGATGCTGGCGGCGGCGGGGGTGATAGGGATTGTCGGCATGTTCTGGCTGGCGCTGAAGCGCTACGGATTGAACGTGAGTGGTGACGAAGCGTTTTATACCTTTTTGTACCTGACCCGCGATACCTTTTCACCGTGGGAAAACCTGTCGCTGCTGCTGCAAAACTACGACAAGATCGATTTCCAGGGGCTGGCCCCGATCGTGCGTGATTTCTATGTCTTTATCCCCACCTGGCTCTGGCCTTCACGCCCGGGTATTGTGCTCAACTCAGCGAACTACTTTACCTGGGAAGTCTTGAACAACCATTCCGGCCTGGCTATCTCCCCGACGCTGATAGGCTCACTGGTGGTGATGGGCGGGGTGTGGTTTATTCCGCTGGGCGGCGTGGTGGTTGGGCTGATTATCAAGTGGTTTGACTGGCTTTACACGCTGGGTAACCGGGAAACTAACCGTTACAAGGCTGCTATTTTGCATAGTTTCTGCTTTGGTGCCATTTTCAACATGATTGTGCTGGCGCGCGAAGGGCTGGATGCATTTGCGTCGCGGGTGGTCTTTTTCCTCGTCATTTTCGGCGCCTGTGTGCTGATGGCGAAATTGCTGTACTGGCTCTTTGATGTTGCCGGGCTTATTCAGAAGCGCGGCACCCCTTTGTCTCAGGTCTGAATAAGGATGCGAATGACGGACAACACTGCTGCTCCGGTGTATGAGCTGCGTGGACTGAAGCTTATCGGTTGGCGTGATATGCAGCATGCACTGGACTATTTGTATGCCGATGGTGCAATAAAAGAGGGCACGCTGGTCGCGATCAATGCCGAGAAAATGTTGACCATCGAGGATGACCCGCAGGTACGCACCCTGATCGATAATGCAGAATTCAAGTACGCCGACGGCATCAGCGTGGTGCGTTCGGTGCGTAAAAAGTATCCCCATGCTGACGTCGAGCGCGTTGCTGGCGCTGACCTCTGGGAAGCACTGATGGAGAAAGCGGGCCGCGAAGGTACCCCGGTGTTTTTGCTGGGGGGGAAGCCGGACGTGCTGGCGCAAACCAAAGAAAAGCTTCGCCGCCAGTGGCAGGTCAACATTGTTGACAGTCAGGACGGCTACTTTCGCGCTGAAGACCGACAGGCGCTTTTTGAGCGTATCCGGGACAGCGGGGCGAAGATTGTAACAGTGGCGATGGGCTCACCGCGTCAGGAAATCCTGATGCGCGACTGCCGTGTTGTTTACCCGCATGCGCTGTACATGGGCGTAGGTGGCACTTACGACGTCTTTACGGGGCACGTTAAGCGCGCGCCTGAGATATGGCAGCGGATGGGGCTGGAGTGGCTGTATCGCCTGCTTTCTCAACCGAGCCGCATCACACGGCAGTTACGTTTACTGCGCTTTCTCTCCTGGTATTATCGGGGAAATTTATAACTTTCTGCCATCGCGCCGTTCTGGCGCGATGCATTCGCCGTTTTATTGTGCGAAACATAGTTTTTTTGTATGCATCATTTGCCATTTTCCTCAATTTAATAAACCATTCGCTCACTCAATGCATTGTGGCGGCGTTTTTTGCACGTTCGACGCCGGTATGGGTGCATTGCCGCACGTTACTCTCATAAAAACAACCCGCCAGGCGGGAAAGACGCAAACACAACAGAGGTTATATGGCTGAAAACAAACCCGAACTCCATCGCGGTCTGGAGTCTCGTCACATCGAACTTATTGCCCTTGGCGGTACGATAGGCGTAGGCCTGTTTATGGGGGCCGCAAGCACCCTGAAATGGGCAGGCCCTTCCGTATTACTGGCGTACATTATCGCCGGGCTTTTCGTGTTCTTCATCATGCGCTCAATGGGCGAAATGCTGTTTATGGAACCTGTCGCAGGTTCCTTCGCGGTTTACGCTCACCGTTACATGAGCCCGTTCTTTGGTTATCTCACCGCGTGGTCCTACTGGTTTATGTGGATGGCGGTGGGGATCTCGGAGATAACCGCCATTGGGGTGTACGTCCAGTTCTGGTTCCCGGAAATGGCCCAGTGGATACCCGCGCTGATTGCCGTCGGTCTGGTGGCGATGGCCAACCTGGCCGCCGTCCGTTTGTACGGTGAGATTGAGTTCTGGTTTGCCATGATCAAAGTCACCACGATTATCGTGATGATTGTGGTGGGTCTGGGCGTTATCTTCTTTGGCTTTGGTAACGGCGGCCACTCCATTGGCTTCGGGAATCTCACCGAACACGGTGGCTTCTTTGCGGGCGGCTGGAAAGGCTTCCTGACGGCGTTGTGTATTGTCGTGGCGTCTTACCAGGGCGTGGAGCTGATCGGCATTACGGCTGGTGAGGCGAAAAACCCGCAGGTCACTCTGCGCAGTGCGGTCAGCAAGGTGCTGTGGCGTATCCTGATTTTCTATGTGGGCGCAATCTTCGTTATCGTCACCATTTTCCCGTGGAACGAGATTGGCACCAACGGCAGCCCGTTTGTACTGACCTTTGCCAAAATTGGTATTACGGCAGCGGCCGGGATCATCAACTTTGTGGTTCTGACGGCAGCGCTCTCTGGCTGCAACAGCGGTATGTATAGCTGCGGGCGTATGCTGTATGCCCTGGCGAAGAATCGCCAGTTGCCGGCAACGGTCGCGAAAGTGTCAAAAAGCGGTGTTCCGGTCGCCGGTGTGAGCATCTCGATTATCATCCTGCTGATTGGCTCCTGCCTGAACTACATCATTCCTAACCCGCAGCGTGTGTTCGTGTATGTCTATAGCGCCAGCGTATTGCCGGGCATGGTGCCGTGGTTTGTGATTCTGGTGAGCCAGCTGCGTTTTCGCATTGCACACAAGCAGGCGATTGCCAGCCATCCGTTCCGCTCTATTCTTTTCCCGTGGGCGAACTACGCGACAATGGCGTTCCTGGTTTGCGTACTGATTGGCATGGCGTTTAACGAAGATACGCGTATGTCTCTGTTCGTCGGCATCCTGTTTATGGCCGTTGTGAGCGTCGCATATAAGCTTTTGGGCTTCGGACGCCACGTAGAAAGCCGTAAAACGGGGGAATAATCACCAAAACGCGCAAAGCATAACCAAACGCGCATTTTATTTAAAAAGGCACTAGACAGCGGGGGGGGAAGTCCGTATTATCCGACCCCGCAACGGCGCTAAGCGCCCGTAGCTCAGCTGGATAGAGCGCTGCCCTCCGGAGGCAGAGGTCTCAGGTTCGAATCCTGTCGGGCGCGCCAATTTAGTCCCGGCGCTAGAGCTGCGGTGGTCTGAGAAGTAGTCAGTACCGCGTGAAAGAATACAGTGGTGGCTATAGCTCAGTTGGTAGAGCCCTGGATTGTGATTCCAGTTGTCGTGGGTTCGAGTCCCATTAGCCACCCCATTAATTAGTAGTAAAAAGTTTAGTTGTAAAAAGTTTAGTGGAATGCGAAGGTGGCGGAATTGGTAGACGCGCTAGCTTCAGGTGTTAGTGTCCTTAGGATGTGGGGGTTCGAGTCCCCCCCCTCGCACCACAACTTTGATTGAACAAAAAAGTCAAAAAGCAGTATTTCGGCGAGTAGCGCAGCTTGGTAGCGCAACTGGTTTGGGACCAGTGGGTCGGAGGTTCGAATCCTCTCTCGCCGACCAATTTTGAACCCCGCTTCGGCGGGGTTTTTTGTTTTCTGAGGCTTCTCATCCCTGTAGTCATTCTCCGACAGCGTCCTTTTTCATTGTCGCAATCCAGCGACATACAACTCATTGAAAGTTAGATAAAAAAACATTTATGGGTTTTGCTGTCTCCTCCTGGCGACATATTCCCGCCGTTTCCCGATACGTTGTAGCGCTTAAGACGGCGCTTAGCAGCATAATTTCCTTTTATCTTAAAATGTTGCGTCATGTAAAAGTTCTGGGTGTTATGTTGGCACGTTACGTGCAATAATATGCGTGTAGATGCTCATTCCATCTCTTATGTTCGCCTTAGTGCCTCATAAACTCAGGAATGACGCAGAGCCATTTACGGTGCTTATCGTCCACTGACAGATGTCGCTTCGGCCTCATCAGACACCATGGACATTACGTTGAGTGAAGCACCCATTTATGTTGTCATACAGACCTGTTTTAACGCCTGCTTTTTAGCAGGCGTTTTTTTATGGTTTTTTCGAGGTTACTGGCGGTAACGGCGCATCACCAGTGCCGCCAACATCAGTGCGCTAAGTGACACACTGTAAAGTGCCTGCATCGCCCCCCATTGACTGGCAAGCAGTGCAGCAATCGCCGTTACCAGCGTGGCCGTTAGGGTCTGCCAGCGCCATGCCCGGGCACTGGCAGCAGAAACCTGGCTGGCGGAAAACCCGGCAAGCAGGCTGAAGGTCCCTAGCGCAAACAGCACGTTTGATGCCAGATGCGCGATAAAAATCAGCCCCAGTGATGTCACAAGCTGCCCTGAAACCAGCGGCACCATGCCATAGGCGGCCAGGAATACGCCGAGGCACATCAGTAACACGCGGTTGTGCCCGGCATAATGCGGGAGTTTCTCGCCATTGAGCAGCAGCGGGCCACAAAGCTGGCCGAGGCTGCGGGCAAAAAGCAGCGGCAGTGCCAGTCCTGTTGCAGCATCGGGTTGGAGCTGCTGCACCAGCGCAGGCATTAACGCCATCGCGGGCGAACCTACGGCGGCCAGTACAGGCAGGATCAACAGACTTCGCTGTTGCGCCCGGCTGAGTAAATACCAGTGTACCGGCGCGGCCTGCTCGATCGTTTCTTTCGTCACTGCATGATGGGCATGGCAACTTCGGGCGGTCAGAACCAACAGTGCGATCGCGGCCAGGAAACTGAAGGCATCAACCGCCAGCAGTATGCGCGGGTCGACGCTGTTGTACATCAGCACGCCAGCACCGGTCCCCAGCAGCACCTGTGAAGCAAAAATCACGTTTTCCATTGCCGTTGCTGCCGGCAGTTCCTGCGATGATAAACCACGTTTAAAAATCAGCGTCAGCGCCGGCCACGACATCCCGCCCAGCAATGCTTCTACGGACTGAACCAACAGCAACGCCGTAATACTGTGATGCAGCAACCCGAGTAATGGCAGGGCGAGGGCGACCAGGCCCAGCGTCTCGGTGAGGATCAAAAGGTGAAAGGGAGATATCCGCTGGCACAGCTTCTCGCCAGCGAGACTGCCGAGAAAGCCGGGCAATGTCGCCAGCATATAGGCAAGGGTCAGCGTTGACGGGGAGGCCTGCCAGTCCAGTAACAGACCAAAGACCAGCACCTGGGTTAGGCCGTTACCAAGCGAGGATAAGACGAATGCGCCGAGCAGCAGACGCAGCCAATGATGCACGCGCAGTGCGCGCATGAGCGCAAATAAAAGGGTGTTCATGATGACGATTTCCCAAAATGAGTGATGCCCTGCAGCAACAAGCTGCACAGATAAAAAAGGGTAACTCGGGGGAAATCGTTACATTGGCGGGAGCATTCCGTTAACAGAGACCCGAAAACTGTAGCACAGCATTCGCCGGGTCACCGATAAAAAAACGGGGCCATCTGGCCCCGTCGTATCAGGACGTTGGGTTGTTCTGAAGCGTGAGTAACAATCCATCGCGGCGCATTGTTGCAGCCTCTTCTGGCTGGTGGAGTCGGTCAAGACAGTCCGCCAGCCACGCGTAGTCGAACGCGTCCGGGCGCTGTTTGATGGCGGCACGAAACGCCAGACACGCTTCTTTCCATTCGCCATGTTTCATCAGCGATTGCCCCAGCGTACTCCACAGCAGCGGGCGGTCGCCCTGGGTTTTGATCTGCTGGCGAAGGACCTTTTCAACCTGCTCTGGGTTGTTCGTTTTCAGGCGCGGGATAACCATCACAAGGCGATCGTCATACTGACGCTTGAGGCCATCAAGCACGATCTCCTGCGCCGTATCGTGATCGTCGCACTCAATCAAATGCTCGGCCATGGCCACCTGCAGTGCTGGCTGATGACGGGTTTTGCGGCTCTGGTTTTTCCACCAGGCTTTCAGCCCATCACTGCCCTGATCCGCACGCGCCTGATCCATTAAACCAATCCATGCCTGCTGCTGAAGTGCATCACGCTGGGCTTCATCCGCCACATTGGCTTTCGCCATAGACGGAATAATGTCCAGCAGCGAGCTCCATGCACCGGTGCGAATATAGGCTTGTTCCGCCAGACGCAGAACTTCCGGATGGCGCGGGGTAATTTCCAGTAATTTGTCGACACCGTGACGTGCGGCGTGATTTTCATTACGGGCAAGCTGCAAGCGTACGCGGGTGATTTCGACCGGGATCAGGTCGTTGCCCGCAAGCTCAGCGGCGCGTTCCAGATGCTGATTAGCCCGGATCTCATCGCCACGCTGCTGGGCGGCTTCGGAAGCCAGCAGGTAGTTCACCACCGGTTGCTCAGCGTGATCGGCGTTTTTCGCCATCAGCTTCTCAACCTGCTGATAATCCCCTTCTGCCAGCTTGAGCAATGCCTGCTCGGTCTGTTTGCGGGCGCGACGGCGTTTACGGCCAACGAACCAACCGCGGGTATGTGCACCGGTACGGAAAATTCGGCGCAGCAACCACTCAATGGCAAACAGAACGACTAATGCCAGAATAAGGATGATGACGAGCCCGGTGACGCTGGTTTCAATGTTGTAATTATCCGTCTGGATAAGCACGTAACCCTGGTGACCGGCGATCATCGGGCCTACGACGATACCCGCCAGCAACAGTGCAAAGAGTAATAATACTTTCAGCATGATTATTCTCCCTGCGGCGCGTTAGCGGGTGCGGCCTGTTCTGCCACGGCACCGGGTTGCGTCAGTAAATTGCGCACGCGGGTTTGCATCAGTTTTTCCAGAATCGGCTGGCTTTGCAGGGATTCAGGGATCTCCATGGCGATGCTTTGCTGGTCCAGCTTATCGAGTTCCTCAAGGAAGGCTTTGGTGGTGGCATCATTGGTGTCGTAGTAGGCGCGAACCCAGGTCGACACGTTATCCAGCGCCTGTTTGTAGGTCTCTTCCTGATGACGCGGTACGGCCTGTGCGGCCACTAACAGACGTGAGCGAATATTTTCACGCAGGTAGACGTCCTGATTAGGCGCCAGTAGCGGTACTGCCGTTTCATCGCGACGGCGAATGGTGATGAAGCTGTCCATAAAATTCTGCCAGCTTTTCTGCAAGTTAACGCGCCATTCGCCGATAGAACTGGAAAGCTCACCGCTGTCCGCATCCATCGGGGAATCGTCATCGTTGTTGTCCGCAAGCCGCAGGTTATCAATCTGGTTGGAAAGCTGATTGACCTTCAGAATGATGCCATCGTAATCCACCTGGGTGATTGCCGACAGGCTGGTGACATCTTCGGTAATGGCACGGCGGGCAGTAATCAGGCTCGGATCGTTCATTTCCGCCAGGCTGATATCCGCGCTTTTCAGCAGCGCTGCGGCCGTGGTGGCATCCTGATCGCTCCAGAGTTTGCGACCCGCCAGTTTGACCAGGAAATCGGCCTGTGCCAGAAGCCAGGTTTTCGAATCGGAACCTGAAATCGTCGCCACCTTCTGCTGTAACTCATCCAGCTGTTTGGTCAGCGCTGCCTGTTGGCGTTTGGCCTCATCCAGCTGTGTTTCTTGCTGTTTGATAATGCCTTCCAGCCCGGTCTTTTGTTTATCCTGCGCTTGTTGCAAGGCGATGACCTGGTTTGCCAACTCGTCGTTCGTTGCACGTATAACGGTGGTCTGATGCTTGACCCAGCCATAAAGACCGACGCCTGCGGCCAGTGCGATAGCAATTGCAATCACACTCAGTGCAAGACTTGTCTTGCCAGCGCGGTGGTTCTTCTCGGCTTTTTCGGGCGGCGGCGTGTTGCCATCAACCTGTTTGGTCTCTTCAACCACGCCAGAGGAGTGTTGTTGTTCCGTCATTATGGCTTCCCATTATGAGTGTTATTGTAATGCGCGAATCAGCGCATCGTTTTCTGCGTTATCAGCGACCTGAATATCCTGCCAGCCCAGTTCCCGGGCGAGGTTCGCCAAACGCTCACTGACGACAAGCAGACGGCAGTGAAGTAACCAGTTTTCACGATACCAGGGCGGCGTGAGCGAAAAGAGTTGCTGTAGCATCTCCCCGCTGGTGACGACCAGGGTGTTGACTCCCCGCGTATGCCAGCGCATTGCTTCTTCCGCGCCATCATAGTGTTTCATACTGCGTTGATAACATTCGCAAAATTCCACACTGGCGCCGCGTGTTTTCAGCGTTTTACCTAATAGTTCACGGCCACCGTTGCCTCGTAAGATTAGCGCACGTTTGCCCTGAATGTTTTGTAATTCAGGCAATTGTAGTAAGACTTCGCTAATTTCCCGATCCAACGGATAGCGTACATCAATGCCGCTGACTGTATGCAATGCCAGCGCGGTGGTGCGGCCAATCGCGAAATACTGCGGCTGCGCAGGCCAGTTTTTATGCACGTGTTGCAAATGTGCTTGTGCGAAAGTGACCGCATGCTGTGAAAGGAGGAAAACCAGGCAGTCCTCTGTGAGTGAAGCCAGCCTGCCCGCGAGGGAATGCAGTTCGCGGCCGGGTGAAAACTCGATCAGCGGAAAGCTCCATGCCACCAGCCCCAGTGCGCGCAAGCGGCTCACTAAAATGTCCCCGGCAGGGGACGGACGGGTGACAAGAATACTCATGCGGGTGCATCTCCGTTGTAGACGTCGGCGAGGATGTCACGTGCGCCGTTTTGCAGTAATTCTTCGGCAAGCGAAATGCCCATCTGGACCGCTTCTGCCGGATTACCGCGTCGCTCGCCACGGATGATTTCCGAGCCATCCGGTGCCCCGACGAGTGCACGTAGCCAAAGTTCACCCTCAATTAATTCAGCATAGCTGCCAATCGGCACCTGGCAGCCACCTTCCAGCCGGGTATTCATGGCGCGTTCCGCTGCAACACGCAGCGAGGTTTCATCATGATTAAGCGGCGCAAGCAGTGCACGGGTGTGTTCATCCGCCAGACGGCATTCAATACCAACCGCGCCCTGGCCTACAGCAGGCAGGGAGAGTTCCGGGGGCAGCGCCTGCCGAATGCGCGATTCCAGGCCAAGCCGTTTGAGCCCCGCCACGGCAAGAATAATGGCGTCATAATCGCCGTTATCGAGTTTGCTCAGACGCGTGCCAACGTTGCCACGCAGGGAGCGAATCACCAGATCCGGGCGGCGGGCGGCAAGTTGACACTGGCGGCGTAAACTTGACGTGCCAACCACGCTGCCCGTGGGCAAATCGTCAAGACTGCTGAAGTGGTTCGACACGAAAGCATCACGCGGATCTTCGCGCTCACAAATCGTTACCAGGCCCAGGCCATCAGGAAACTCAACCGGCACATCTTTCATGGAATGCACGGCGATATCGGCACGGTTCTCAAGCAAAGCCAGTTCGAGTTCTTTAACAAACAAGCCCTTGCCGCCGACTTTTGCCAGAGGCGTGTCCAGAATGACGTCACCGCGGGTGACCATCGGCACCAGTTCAACCGTCAGGCCTGCGTGAAACGCCTCCAGGCGTTCCTTAACATAATGTGCCTGCCAGAGCGCAAGGGGGCTTTGCCGTGTGGCAATTCTTAAAACATTGTCTAACATGCTTGTTACCGTCTTTTTCGTCTGCCGACCATCCTAACATTGTTGTTATAGGGTGTCAGGTTTGCGGTGAATGCACAGGAAGTGGTGGGGATAACCATCACGACAAGACTCGCCTAAGTCGTAAGTGGGAATTTACACGTAGTGAATGGTGCTACACTGGTATGTAGCGCATCTTTCTTTACGGTCAATGAGCAAGGTGTTAAATTGATCACGTTTTAGACCATTTTTTCGTCTGTACCACCATAAAGACCAGGGCGAAAAAAGGTGACGGCTAAATTGGCTTTTCTGTAACCATCAGGCGATATGTCTTGTACCTCTATATTGAGACTCTGAAACAGAGACTGGATGCCATTAATCAACTGCGTGTGGATCGCGCTCTTGCTGCCATGGGTCCTGCTTTCCAGCAGGTCTACAGTCTGCTGCCGACATTGTTGCACCATCATCATCCGCTGATGCCGGGTTACCTCGACGGTAACGTTCCAAAAGGCATCTGCCTTTACACGCCTGATGAAACCCAACTGCACTACCTTAATGAGCTTGAACTCTACCGTGGCATGCCTGCGCAAGTGTCGCCGAAAGGTGAACTGCCGATTACGGGCGTCTATTCCATGGGGAGTACCTCTTCGGTAGGGCAAAGCTGTTCTTCCGATCTCGATATCTGGGTATGCCATCAGTCCTGGCTGGATAATGAAGAGCGCCAGTTGTTACAGCGCAAGTGCAGCCTGCTCGAAAGCTGGGCCGCATCGCTGGGTGTGGAAGTCAGTTTCTTCCTGATTGATGAAAACCGTTTCCGCCACAATGAAAGCGGCAGTCTGGGTGGCGAGGACTGTGGCTCAACGCAGCACATTTTGCTGCTCGACGAATTCTATCGTACCGCTGTGCGTCTGGCCGGTAAGCGTATTCTGTGGAATATGGTGCCGGGCGATGAAGAAGAGCACTATGACGATTACGTCATGACGCTTTATGCGCAGGGTGTACTGACGCCGAACGAATGGCTGGATTTGGGTGGCCTGAGCTCTCTCTCTGCTGAAGAATACTTCGGTGCCAGCCTGTGGCAACTCTATAAAAGTATCGACTCCCCGTATAAAGCCGTGTTGAAAACGCTGCTGCTGGAAGCTTATTCCTGGGAGTATCCGAATACCCGCCTGCTGGCGAAAGACATCAAACAGCGTCTGCACGATGGCGAAATCGTCTCGTTCGGGCTGGATCACTACTGCATGATGCTGGAGCGCGTGACCCAGTATCTGACCGCCATTGAAGACTTCACCCGTCTTGACCTCGTGCGTCGATGTTTCTACTTAAAAGTGTGTGAGAAACTGAGCCGTGAGCGCGCCTGTGTGGGCTGGCGTCGCGAAGTGGTGAGTCAGTTAGTGAAAGAATGGGGTTGGGACGATGCGCGTCTCACCATGCTGGATAACCGGGCAAACTGGAAAATCGATCAGGTGCGTGAAGCGCACAATGAGCTGCTCGATGCCATGATGCAAAGCTACCGTAACTTGATTCGCTTTGCGCGCCGCAATAATTTGAGCGTTTCTGCCAGTCCGCAAGACATCGGTGTTCTGACCCGTAAGTTATATGCCGCTTTTGAAGCGCTGCCGGGCAAAGTCACCCTGGTTAACCCGCAGATTTCGCCAGATCTCTCTGAGCCAAATCTCACCTTTATTCATGTTCCGCCGGGCCGTGCGAATCGCACCGGCTGGTATCTCTACAACCGCGCCCCGAACATGGATTCCATTGTCAGCCATCAGCCGCTGGAATATAACCGCTATCTCAACAAGCTGGTGGCCTGGGCGTGGTTCAACGGCCTGTTAACCTCGCGTACGCATCTGTATGTGAAAGGGAATGGCGTTGTTGACCTGGCAAAACTGCAGGAGATGGTGGCGAATGTGTCGCATCACTTCCCGCTGCGCCTGCCAGCACCTACGCCAAAAGCGCTCTACAGTCCCTGTGAGATTCGCCATCTGGCGATCATCGTGAATCTGGAATATGACCCGACGGCGGCGTTCCGCAATCAGGTCGTGCATTTCGATTTCCGTAAGCTGGATGTGTTCAGCTTCGGCGAGCAGCAAAACTGCCTGGTGGGTAGCGTTGACCTTCTCTATCGCAACTCGTGGAATGAAGTGCGTACGCTGCACTTCAACGGCGAGCAGGCGATGATTGAAGCGCTGAAAACGATTCTGGGCAAAATGCATCAGGACGCCGCACCGCCGGATAGCGTGGAAGTGTTCTGTTACAGCCAGCACCTGCGCGGCTTGATCCGTACCCGCGTGCAGCAGTTGGTTTCTGAATGCATTGAACTGCGTCTTTCCAGTACCCGCCAGGAAACCGGGCGTTTTAAAGCGCTGCGTGTGGCGGGTCAGACATGGGGTCTGTTCTTCGAACGCCTGAATGTGTCGGTACAGAAACTGGAAAATGCTATCGAGTTTTACGGTGCCATTTCCCATAACAAGCTGCACGGTCTGTCGGTGCAGGTCGAAACCAACCACGTCAAACTACCCCAGGTGGTGGATGGGTTTGCCAGCGAAGGGATTATTCAGTTCTTCTTTGAAGAGACGGGAGACGACGGTTTTAACATCTATATTCTGGATGAGAGCAACCGCGCGGAAGTCTATCACCACTGCGAAGGCAGCAAAGAGGAGCTGGTGCGTGATGTGAGCCGCTTCTACTCGTCGTCTCATGACCGCTTTACCTACGGCTCCAGCTTTATCAACTTCAACCTGCCGCAGTTCTATCAGATTGTGAACGTGGACAACCGGGTTCAGGTGATCCCGTTCCGCAGCCAGGCGATTACGCCCGTTGCGTCCGCCAATCAGGATAACGACACCCCGCTGTTACAGCAGTATTTCTCTTAACCATGATGCCGGATGGCGGTGTAAACACCTTATCCGGCCTGGAAATGGTGCCAAACGTGTAGGCCGGATAAGGTGAAGCCGCCATCCGGCAAAAATCTCAGCGGAAACTCACTTCTTCACCTGCCTGCTGTGTTGCTGCCTGTTCCAGCAAATCCCAGAAGGTTTCACCTGAGCGATCGCATACCCACTCTTCACCTTTGAGATTGAAGTGATAGCCGCCCTGTTTCGTTGCCAGCCACACCTGATGCAGCGGCTCCTGACGGTTAATGATGATCTTGCTGCCGTTTTCAAACGTAATGGTCAGCACGCCACCGTTGATTTCGCAGTCGATATCGCTGTCGCCGTCCCAGTCATCCAGACGTTCTTCGATGGTCTCCCAGAGGGTATCTGCCAGGCGATGAAATTCACTGTCGTTCATTGTCGTTTCCCGTTTTACGTGATGGCGGCAGTATAACGCGAAACATTTCCCGATGCAGGGTGCGTGCAAACTCTTGCTTTTGTGTCTTCTCCTGCGATGATAGATGAAAGAAAGGATGAACTAACAGGCTACCTACAATGAAAGAAGTGTGTCGCACGCTGGCCGTATTAATGGCCTTATTCAGCCTGACAGGCTGTGGTCTGAAAGGACCGTTGTATTTCCCGCCGGCGGACAAAAACGCGCCGCCACCCACGAAAAACGCAACACCTGTTTACCAGTCGACGTCTCCGGATCGTAACGATCGCGGTGATAACGGTGCGCCGACCCAGGTTAACTAAATGACGATCCCCATTCTGTACCCGCGTAGGTAATTGGAGTAGATAATGCAGTTCTCGAAAATGCATGGCCTTGGCAACGATTTTATGGTCGTCGACGCGGTGACGCAGAATGTCTTTTTCTCCCCGGAACTCATCCGCCGCATGGCGGACCGGCACCTGGGCGTAGGGTTTGATCAGCTGTTGGTGGTTGAGCCGCCTTACGATCCAGAGCTTGATTTCCACTATCGTATTTTCAACGCAGATGGCAGCGAAGTGTCACAGTGTGGCAACGGCGCTCGCTGTTTTGCGCGTTTCGTTCGACTGAAAGGATTAACCAATAAACGTGATATTCGTGTCAGCACGGCTAACGGGCGCATGGTATTAAGCGTGACGGAAGATGAGCTGGTGCGCGTTAACATGGGTGAGCCTAATTTCGAACCCTCGCAGGTGCCGTTCCGCGCAAACAAAGCGGAAAAGACCTATATTATGCGTGCGGCGGAGCAAACCATAATGTGCGGCGTCGTCTCGATGGGGAATCCGCACTGTGTGATTCAGGTCGATGACGTTGCAACCGCCCCGGTGGAAACCTTAGGACCGGTGATGGAGAGCCACGAACGCTTTCCTGAACGCGCCAATATTGGTTTTATGCAGGTTGTTTCGCGCGATTTTATCCGTCTGCGGGTGTTTGAGCGTGGCGCAGGTGAAACCCAGGCCTGCGGCAGCGGCGCGTGTGCAGCCGTTGCAGTCGGCATTCAGCAAGGTTTGCTGGCGGAAGAAGTACGAGTCGAATTACCAGGCGGCCGACTGGATATCGCCTGGAAAGGACCGGGCCAACCGTTGTATATGACTGGCCCGGCGGCACATGTCTACGACGGGTTTATTCATCTATGAAGCAAGTCGAGGAAGAACAGCGGGATACCCTTGCCGAACTGGACGACAGGGCGGTTGTGGAGTACCTGCTGCGTAATCCTGAATTCTTTATTCGTAATGCACGTGCAGTGGAACAAATTCAGGTGCCGCACCCCGTGCGCGGGATGGTTTCTCTGGTGGAATGGCACATGGCGCGCGCGCGCAATCACATCAATGTGCTGGAAGAGAACATGACACTGCTGATGGAGCAGGCCAGCGCCAACGAAGGCCTGTTCTATCGCTTGCTCCGCCTGCAAAGCAAGCTGGCATCTGCCGATAGCCTTGAAGAGATGCTTAACCGCTTTCATCGCTGGGCAAAAGATCTGGGGCTGGCGGGCGCAACGATTCGCCTCTTCCCCGACCGCTGGCGTATTGGCGCCCCTTCTGGCTTTACCCATCTCGCTCTCTCCCGTCAGGCTTTTGAACCGTTCCGTATTCAGCGTCTGGGCCACCAGCAGCACTATCTGGGTTCGCTGAACGGGCCGGAGTTGCTGCTGCTGTTACCGGAAGCGAAAGCCATCGGATCGTCAGCCGTTTCGATGATGGGGCGGGATGCCGATCTGGGCGTGGTTGTCTTCAGCAGCCGGGACCCGCACCATTATCAGTCGGGCCAGGGAACGCAGTTACTCGAAGAGATCGCCCTGATGTTGCCCGATCTGCTGGAGCGTTGGATCGAGCGCGTATGACCGATACGCCGCTACACGAAGCCGTTGCCCGTTTTCTTCGCTATCTGGGTGTTGAGCGCCAGCTCAGTCCCATCACCTTACTCAATTATCAGCGTCAGCTTGATGCCATCATTGCGCTTACCCAGGAGATCGGTTTGCAGCGCTGGCAACAATGTGATGCCGCCATGGTGCGCGCCATTGCCGTGCGCAGCCGCCGTAAGGGCCTCGGGCCTTCCAGCCTTGCGCTGCGTCTCTCCGCTTTGCGCAGTTTCTTCGACTGGCTGGTGGGCCAGGGCGAGCTGCCTGCAAACCCGGCAAAAGGGGTTTCTGCCCCGAAAACGCCTCGTCATCTGCCAAAAAATATCGATGTTGATGATGTTAATCGCCTGCTGGATATCGATCTTAACGATCCGCTGGCGGTGCGCGATCGCGCGATGCTGGAAGTGATGTACGGCGCGGGTCTGCGTTTGTCCGAGCTGGTGGGGCTGGATATTAAACATATGGATCTGGAAAGCGGTGAAGTCTGGGTGATGGGCAAAGGCAGCAAAGAGCGCCGCCTGCCCATCGGGCGCAATGCGGTTATCTGGATTGAGCACTGGCTGGATTTACGCGGCCTGTTCGGCACTGACGACGACGCTCTGTTCCTGTCAAAGCTGGGGAAACGCATTTCGGCGCGTAATGTGCAAAAGCGGTTTGCCGAATGGGGTATCAAGCAGGGGCTGAACAGCCATGTACACCCGCATAAGCTGCGCCACTCTTTTGCTACCCATATGCTGGAGTCCAGCGGTGACCTGCGCGGTGTGCAGGAGCTGCTGGGGCATGCTAATCTCTCCACCACGCAAATCTATACTCATCTTGATTTTCAACACCTTGCCTCGGTGTATGACGCTGCGCATCCACGCGCCAAACGGGGGAAATAATGCGATTTTACCGACCTACCGGCCTTATCTCGGCTCTCACTTTCGACCTGGACGACACGCTGTATGATAACCGCCAGGTCATTCTGCGCACGGAGCAGGAGTCGCTGCGCTTCGTGCAGGAGTATCATCCGTCGCTGAACACGCTGGAAAGCACCGATCTGCACCGCATCCGTCAGTCTCTGCGTGAGACGGAGCCGGAGATTTACCACGACGTGACCGAATGGCGACGGCGTGCGGTTGAGCGTGCCATGCTCAACGTCGGCCTAACAGAAGACGCCGCCGCCGCAGGCGCCGAAGCCGCAATGCACAACTTCGCCAAATGGCGTAGCCGCATTGACGTGCCTCAGGAGACTCACGACACTCTGGCAAAGCTCGCTGAAAAATGGCCGCTGGTGGCGATCACTAACGGTAACGCGCAGCCGGAACTGTTTGGCCTGAGCGATTATTTTGAGTTTGTGCTGCGTGCAGGCCCGGACGGGCGTGCTAAGCCCTTTAACGACATGTATCACCTTGCCGCTGAACGTCTGAATGTGCCGCTGGGCGAAATCCTCCACGTGGGCGATGACCTGACCACCGATGTGGCAGGCGCAATTCGCTGCGGCATGCAGGCCTGCTGGATCAAACCGGAAGGCGCCGACCTGTTAACGGCAGTGGACAGCCGTTTGCTGCCCCATCTGGAAATTTCGCGGTTGGCATCCCTCACCACGCTGATATAATCACCAGCAGTAATGTATAAATTCACAGTATGCCCGGTAAGCGTCGTGCCACCGGGCAAATGACCTCCGGCGGTGCCCATGGACGTTTCTTACCTGCTCGACAGCCTCAATGATGAACAACGCAACGCCGTGGCGGCGACGCGTACCAATATGCTGGTGCTGGCCGGGGCAGGCAGTGGTAAGACACGCGTGCTGGTGCACCGCATTGCCTGGCTGCAGAGCGTGGAAAACTGCTCGCCATATTCCATTATGGCGGTGACCTTTACCAACAAAGCGGCGGCGGAAATGCGCCACCGTATTGCGCAGCTGATGGGCACCAGCCAGGGCGGCATGTGGGTCGGCACTTTCCACGGTCTGGCACACCGCCTGCTGCGCGCGCATCATATGGACGCGAATCTGCCGCAGGATTTTCAAATTCTCGACAGCGAAGATCAGCTGCGTTTGCTTAAGCGTCTGATTAAGGCCATGAACCTTGATGAGAAGCAGTGGCCGCCGCGCCAGGCCATGTGGTACATCAACGGTCAGAAAGATGAAGGCATCCGCCCGCACCATATTCAAAGCTACGGTAACCCGGTTGAGCAGACCTGGCAGAAGGTCTATCAGGCCTACCAGGAAGCCTGCGATCGCGCAGGTCTGGTGGACTTTGCCGAACTGCTGCTGCGTGCCCACGAGCTGTGGCTGAACAAACCGCATATTCTCCAGCACTACCGTGAACGCTTCACCAACATCCTCGTGGACGAATTCCAGGACACCAACAACATCCAGTATGCGTGGATCCGCCTGCTGGCGGGTGATACCGGCAAGGTCATGATTGTGGGTGATGACGATCAGTCGATTTACGGCTGGCGTGGGGCGCAGGTGGAAAACATCCAGCGTTTCCTGAAAGATTTCCCCGGCGCAGAAACGATTCGTCTGGAGCAGAACTACCGTTCAACCAGCAATATCCTGAGTGCCGCCAACGCCCTGATTGAAAACAACAACGGCCGTCTGGGTAAAAAACTGTGGACCGACGGGATTGAAGGCGAGCCGATTTCCCTCTACTGCGCGTTCAACGAACTCGACGAAGCCCGTTTTGTGGTGAACCGGATTAAAACCTGGCAGGACAACGGCGGCGCGCTGGAGAAATGCGCCATTCTCTATCGCAGCAACGCCCAGTCGCGCGTGCTGGAAGAGGCGTTATTGCAGGCCAGCATGCCGTACCGTATCTATGGCGGCATGCGCTTCTTCGAGCGTCAGGAAATCAAAGATGCGCTCTCCTATCTGCGCCTGATCGCCAACCGTAACGACGATGCCGCCTTTGAACGTGTGGTCAACACGCCGACGCGTGGCATTGGCGACAGAACGCTGGATGTCGTGCGCCAGACCTCCCGTGACCGTCAGCTCACCCTGTGGCAGGCGACCCGCGAGCTGTTGCAGGAAAAAGCGCTGGCCGGGCGTGCGGCAAGCGCCTTGCAGCGTTTTATGGAGCTGATTGACGCGCTGGCACAGGAAACCGCCGAAATGCCGCTGCACGTGCAAACTGACCGGGTAGTGAAAGACTCCGGTCTGCGCATGATGTACGAGCAGGAAAAAGGCGAAAAAGGCCAGACGCGTATCGAGAACTTAGAGGAACTGGTGACGGCCACGCGCCAGTTCAGCTACAACGAAGAAGATGAAGATTTAATGCCGCTGCAGGCCTTCCTCTCCCACGCCGCGCTGGAAGCGGGCGAAGGTCAGGCGGATACCTGGCAGGATGCGGTGCAGCTGATGACGCTGCACTCCGCGAAAGGGCTGGAGTTCCCGCAGGTGTTTATTGTCGGCATGGAAGAGGGGATGTTCCCGAGCCAGATGTCGCTGGATGAGGGCGGGCGTCTGGAAGAAGAGCGACGTCTGGCTTACGTTGGTGTGACCCGTGCGATGCAGAAGCTGACGCTCACCTATGCTGAAACCCGCCGCCTGTACGGCAAAGAGGTTTACCACCGTCCGTCACGCTTTATCGGCGAGCTGCCGGAAGCCTGCGTGGAAGAAGTGCGTTTACGCGCCACGGTCAGCCGCCCGGTCAGCCATAAACAGCTGGGCACGCCAATGGCGGAAAACGACACGGGCTACAAACTGGGCCAGCGCGTACGTCATGCGAAGTTCGGTGAGGGCACCATTGTGAACCTGGAAGGCAGCGGTGAACACAGCCGGTTGCAGGTGGCGTTTCAGGGGCAGGGTATCAAATGGCTGGTGGCCGCTTATGCGCGCCTTGAAACAGTGTAACTTTCAGAAAAATATCATCTTTTTGCAATAATCTGCTAGCCTTATACGCTAAGGGGGAAATATTACCCCTTAGCGTTCCGTTGCGAGTTGACGCCTTATTTTTGCTGGCGTAACATGCGCGCACGATCACGCTAAGAGGACATTCGCCTTGGACACACCCAGTACATACTGGCTCAATTCCCTGTCATCCAGGAACAACTCCTAAGGCTATCTCCTCTTGCTGATGGCCTTAGTGGTTGTCAGCGATCTGTTTTATTCCCGTCGCGCTGAGTCAGGCTGTTTAATGGTCTGAAACGCCTCATGTTTCTTGTGTGCCCAACCGAACTGTCCAGACATTTTTGTATTGGGAGTCCCGGTCATGCTGAGCGCATTTCAACTCGAAGATAATCGTTTAACCCGCCTCGAAGCTGATGAAATCAAGCACCTTGCCAGCTCTGTATGGGTTGATTTGGTCGAGCCGGACGATGACGAACGACAACGTGTGCAAACGGAACTTGGCCAGAATCTGGCAACACGCCCTGAACTGGAAGACATCGAAGCATCCGCCCGTTTCTTTGAAGACGAAGACGGTTTGCACATTCACTCCTTTTTCTTCTTTGAAGATGCTGAGGATCACGCCGGTAACTCCACCGTGGCGTTTACCATCCGTGAAGGTCGCTTGTTTACCCTGCGTGAGCGTGAGCTACCTGCGTTTCGCCTCTACCGTATGCGCGCCCGTAGCCAGGCCATGGTCGATGGTAATGCCTACGAATTGCTGCTGGATCTCTTTGAAACCAAAATCGAACAGCTGGCGGATGAAATAGAAAACATCTACAGCGATCTGGAAAAGCTGAGCCGCGTGATCATGGAAGGCCAGCAAGGTGATGAGTATGACGAAGCGCTCTCTACGCTGGCAGAACAGGAAGATATCGGCTGGAAGGTGCGTTTGTGTCTGATGGATACCCAACGCGCGCTGAACTTCCTGGTACGTAAAGCCCGTTTACCGGCGGGGCAGCTGGAGCAGGCGCGTGAAATCCTGCGCGATATCGAATCCCTGCTGCCGCACAACGAATCCCTGTTCCAGAAAGTAAACTTCCTGATGCAGGCGGCGATGGGCTTTATCAACATCGAACAGAACCGGATCATCAAGATCTTCTCGGTGGTTTCCGTGGTGTTCCTGCCGCCGACGCTGGTGGCTTCAAGCTACGGGATGAACTTTGAGTTTATGCCGGAACTGCACCTGACTTTTGGTTACCCCGGGGCGATTATTCTGATGATACTTGCCGGTCTCGCACCGTACCTCTACTTCAAACGCCGCAACTGGCTCTAACGCCGTTTAACCCCCGGTATGCAACACCTCACCGGGGGTGTTTCCCCCAGATTTACAACGCTGAGGTTCGGGTCATCGTATCCGGGCGGCTGCGTAATTTATCGCTCAGGGACGTTCCTAAACCATCGCCGGTTGGTGGCAGCAAATAACCGTTTTCAACGACCGGCAATGTGTCGACCAGGTTACCGTAGAAATCCGCCAGATAGGCGCGCACCACTTCCTGGAAAATCGCGTTATTACATGACAGCCCAAGGTGCAGAGAGGCCATCAACACCACCGGGCCGGTGCAGTCGTGCGGGGCAATAGGCTTCTGGTAAGCCTCGGCCAGCGCGGCGATTTTTTTGGCTTCGGTAATACCGCCACACCAGGACAGGTCGAGCATCACATAATCCAGCGCGTCAGCGGCTAAGCAGTCGCGGAAGTTGCTCATGGTGGCCAGGGTTTCGCTGCCGCAGACCGGAATACCAGACAGACGGCGGTAATCCGCCAGCCCTTGCGGTGAATCCATCTTGATGGGATCTTCTGCCCAGAAAATGTCGTACTGGCGCAGCTCACGGGAGATAGCCAGCGCGGCGGTGGTGTTCCATAGCGAGTGGAATTCACACATGACATCGATTTTGTCGCCCACCGCTTCGCGGATCTTTTTAAATGGCGCGATGGCTTTCTTGATGTCGCTGCTGCTGATGTACTGACCGTTGCTGGCCGCGGCAAAGCTGTCCACTGGCCAGATTTTCATCGCGCTAAAGCCTTCTTCAATCAGACTTTGTGCCAGCTCATCCGGGCACTCCAGGAAGGCCACCTGATCGTCGTAACGACCCTGCGGACGTTGTTCGCCCTGCGATAGCGTGCGGCGCTGTTCACCCTGGCTGTTGAAATTCACCCCGGCGCAGGTGTTGTAGGCGCGCATTTTGTCGTGACACAACCCGCCCAGTAGCTGCCAGACCGGCTTTTTCAGCGCTTTGCCCATCAAGTCCCACAACGCAATATCGATAGCTGAACAGGCGCGAGTCTCAACGCCAGAGCCGTTAAAGCCGAGGTAGCCACGCAGCAGCGTGCGGTTATGACGCTCCACGTTCAGCGCCTCCTGGCCCAGCAGCATCGGGGCAATAATCGAGTGGATGTACGCCTCTACCGCCTCCGCCCCACGGAAGGTTTCGCCCAGGCCCACCAGCCCTTCGTCGGTGTGAATTTCCACCCACAACAGGTTGGCATGCGCACGCACGCGGGTGGTTTCTATTTTCGTGATCTTCATAAGTGCCTGTCTCCTGGTGTGATTTTTTATTCTTTAATAATCATTTAGTTATAAAATGGTAGCGCATTCATTTTATATAAGGCTGAACCGATGATGGCGCACAGACAAGCGCAGGATCGCCAAAATGCGATCCCACTTACAAAAACAGGCTAAAGGATTTGAAGGATTAAGGTGTTTGCGTGCGGGTCGAAAGACGGTCGACGAGGGTAAAGCCGATATCGTCATTGACGGTATCGTAGTCGCCATTTTTCAGGCGGCGCAGCAGGGCGGTTGCGGCCCGTTGTCCGATATGCTTGCCGTCAATGCGCACCGTGGAAAGCGGAGGGAAGGTGTGGGCGGCGAAGTTCATATCTCCGAAACCAAATACCGAAACCTGCTCTGGCACGTTCAGGTGGCGGCTTGCCGCTTCGGTAAGCACGCCGTGCGCTATGGTGTCGGAGGTGCAGACCACTACGCGCGGTGTGCTGTCGGCATCCAGAATGTGCGTCAGCCCCTCGCGTCCCTGTTCGAGAGCAGGCAGCCCACTAAAGCTCTGGTGAATGATGTCGGTGATGCCGTGAGCCTGTAGCGTTTCCAGAAACACACGCGCACGCAATTTACCGCGCGGATCGTCAACGGAGAGCAGGGCAAAATGGCGATAGCCCTGGCCCACCAGATGGTTGGCAACGCTGCGTCCCACTTCTTCGTGAGAGAACCCCACCAGCATGTCGATGGGGGAATCGCTGATATCCCAGGTCTCCACCACCGGAACGCCGGTGGCGCGCAGGCGCTTACGGCTGGGCTCGGTGTGCACCGTCCCGGTCAGGATAATGCCATCCGGGCGGCGGCTGAGAATAACGTCCAGCAGTTCCTGCTCCTGCTGCGCTTCATACCCGGAGATACCGAGCAGCACCTGGTAGCCGTTGGCCGCCAGTTGCTCGGCAATCGCCTGAAAGGTGTCTGAAAAGATGGGGTTGGTGAGCATGGGCACCAGCACGGCCACCAGACGGCTGCGATTGGACGCCAGCGCGCCGGCGTTCTGGTTGGGCACAAAACCCGTCTCTTCAATGACTTTCAGCACCCGGTTACGCGTGGACTCTTTGACCTGCTCCGGCTGATTCAGCACGCGAGACACCGTGATCGGGGCAACATTGGCCATTTTCGCGACATCTGCGATGCGAAGTCCTGGAACGGCCTGCTTACGGGTTGGCATACAACGTCCACCAGTGAGAAACGGTTGAATGAGTAGGGTCTATCTTATCGACCGCGGCGTTGGGTATACAGCGCATCGACAACGAAAACCGCCAGCGCGACCCAAATAAACGCAAAGGTCACCATTTTGTCAGCACCCGGATGTTCGTCATAGAAGACCACTGCCAGCAGGAACATCAGCGTCGGGCCGATGTACTGGAAGAAGCCAAGCGTGGACAGACGCAGGCGGGTTGCTGCTCCCGTAAAGCAGAGTAACGGGATGGTGGTCACTACCCCTGCGGCCATCAACAACAGATTGAGCGACCAGCTATTTTGCGACATATGACTGGTGGCGCTATCGGCAATGCCAAACAGCCAGACAGCGGCAATGGGAAGTAACCAGAGTGTTTCAATCAACATACCGGTTTGTGCATCAACGGCGATTTTCTTACGGATGAGACCATAAAAGGCAAAGCTGAAGGCCAGCCCTAACGAGATGATGGGCAGAGAGCCGAAGGCCCACAACTGCACAAGCACGCCGGTTGCCGCCAGAATCACCGCCGCCCATTGCATGCGGCGAAAACGCTCTTTGAGGAACAGCATTCCCAGCAAAATATTCACCAGCGGGTTGATGAAGTAGCCGAGACTCGCTTCCAGCAGGTGATGGTTATTCACTGACCAGATAAACAGCAGCCAGTTACCGCCGATCAGCACCGCAGAGAGGGCCAGCAAAAAGAGTTTTTTTGGCAGCTTTAAGAGCTTTTTAACCTGCGACCACTGACGGCTGACACTTATCAGCGCGATCATGAAGAAAAAGGACCAGATGATGCGATGTGTCAGGATCTCATCGGCAGGAACGTACCCGATCACTTTGAAATAGGCTGGCGCGACGCCCCAAATAAAATATGCCGCGAGGGCAAGCAGTACCCCTTGTCGCGTCTGTTTTGCATCCATGTCAGTGAACCCGTTGCTGAAAAGTGACGCTACTTTACCTGATTTTGTGACTCAACCCACCATATAGGTCGCTGTCGCGCTGGCGATATACACCTGCTCCTCGTTATGCAACTCCACGCGGGCGACGGCCACTTTGTTGCCCGCTCGCAGCAAACTGCTGCTGGCGGTGAAGCGGTTGCCGCGACCAGGGCGTAAATAGTCCACGCGTAAATCGATGGTGCCCATGCGCGATAAGCGGGTACGCAGTTCATCTTCGGTGAGGGTGTCGTGACGGGTGAGCGTGCTGCCCACGCAAACCAGCCCGGCGGCGACGTCGAGGGCCGACGCGATAACACCGCCATGGAGAATACTCTGCGCCCAGTTTCCCACCATCATCGGCTGGTTATTAAAACTGAGTTCGGCGAACTCTTTTTCGTAGCGAATCAGCTCCAGCCCGAGTGCGCGGTTAAACGGCATGTGATAAACAAAAATCTCGCCCACCAGTTTGAGTGCGGCATCGGCTGTGAGAATGGCTGACATAAAGGCTTTATCCATAAAGTTAATGAAATGTTGATTTTATGCCTCTAAATTGTTGATTGCCAGTTTCGGACAGGATACCTGCGCAGTACTTTAATAAATCTGTAGAATGGGCGACGTTAAAATATTCAGTTCAACAACATTGTTCAGGGGAAGAGAGCCGATGCGGACGTTTCTGGGTTGGTTTGTGGCAGTGTGTCTGCTGCCTTTTGCAGCATTTGCGCAGGAAGCGACAGTAAAAGAAGTTCACGATGCGCCCGCGGTGCGCGGCAGTATTATCGCCAATTTACTGCAGGAGCATGATAATCCGTTCACGCTCTATCCGTATGAGTCGAACTACCTGCTTTATACCTATACGAGCGACATGAACAAAGAAGCGATTCGCTCTTATAGCTGGTCTGACGAAGCCCGTAAGGATGAAGTGAAATTCCAGCTCAGCCTGGCGTTCCCTTTATGGCGCGGTATTGTCGGGCCAAATTCCGTTCTTGGCGCGTCTTACACGCAAAAATCCTGGTGGCAGCTATCTAACACCAAGGAACCTGCTTCTTCGCCGTTCCGTGAAACCAACTACGAACCGCAGCTGTTCCTGGGTTTTGCGACCGACTACAGCTTTGCAGGCTGGACGCTGCGTGACATGGAGTTTGGTTTCAACCACGATTCCAACGGTCGCTCTGATCCCACTTCGCGCAGCTGGAACCGCCTCTATACCCGCCTGATGGCCCAAAACGGTAACTGGCTGGTGGAACTGAAACCCTGGTACGTAGTGGGAGATACCAACGATAACCCGGATATCACCAAGTACATGGGCCATTACCAGATGCGCGTTGGCTATCAGTTGGGTGATGCTATCTTCAGCGTGAAAGGCCAGTACAACTGGAACACTGGCTACGGTGGCGCGGAGATGGGCGTGAGTTATCCGATTACCAAACATGTTCGCTTCTACACCCAGGTGTACAGCGGTTATGGCGAGTCGTTGATTGACTACAATTACAATCAGACGCGTGTGGGTGTTGGCGTAATGCTCAACGATCTGTTTTAAGCATTGCAGTTTCATGAGCAGGCGCTGAAAATAGCGCCTGTTTTTTTGCGGGTGAATGGGGTTACGTGTGGCGCAGGCGGAAGTATTGAATCTGGAATCGGCAGCTTTACAGGTTTTACGTGAAACCTTTGGCTACCAGCAGTTCCGTCCGGGCCAACTGGATATTATCGACACGGCGCTCGCCGGTCGTGACTGCCTGGTGGTGATGCCCACCGGTGGTGGCAAATCCCTCTGTTATCAAATTCCGGCGCTGATCCTCCCTGGATTGACCGTGGTGGTTTCTCCGCTGATTTCACTGATGAAAGATCAGGTCGACCAGCTGCTTGCCAACGGCGTAGCGGCGGCGTGCCTGAATTCAACCCAAACCCGCGAGCAGCAGCTTGAGGTGATGACGGGATGCCGAACCGGGCAGGTTCGTCTGCTGTATATCGCCCCTGAACGCCTGATGCTCGACAATTTCCTTGAACAACTTCGCCACTGGAACCTCACCCTGCTCGCGGTGGACGAAGCGCACTGTATCTCTCAGTGGGGCCACGATTTCCGCCCGGAATACGCCGCACTGGGTCAGTTGCGTCAGTATCTGCCAGCCGTTCCCTTTATGGCGCTCACCGCCACGGCGGACGACACCACGCGGGCGGACATCGTGCGTTTGCTGGGACTTAACGATCCGCTGATTCAAATCAACAGCTTCGATCGGCCAAACATCCGCTACATGCTGATGGAGAAGTTCAAGCCACTCGATCAGCTCCTGCGCTATGTGCACGACCAGCGCGGCAAATCCGGGATTATTTACTGCAACAGCCGTGCGAAGGTGGAAGACACCGCCGCGCGCCTGCAAAGCCGTGGTTTTAGCGCCGGTGCCTACCACGCGGGGCTGGAGAACAGCGTGCGCGCCAGCGTGCAGGAAAAATTCCAGCGTGATGATTTGCAGATAGTGGTCGCCACCGTCGCCTTCGGGATGGGCATCAATAAACCCAACGTGCGTTTTGTGGTCCATTTCGACATTCCACGCAATATCGAATCCTACTACCAGGAAACCGGGCGTGCCGGGCGTGACGGATTGCCGGCGGAGGCGATGCTGTTTTATGCGCCCGAGGACATGGCTTGGCTGCGCCGTTGCCTGGAAGAGAAGCCTGCCGGACAGTTGCAGGACATTGAGCGCCACAAGCTGAACGCGATGGGCGCCTTTGCCGAGGCGCAAACCTGTCGCCGTCTGGTGCTGCTCAACTACTTTGGCGAGGGGCGCCAGGAAGCCTGCGGTAACTGCGATGTGTGCCTTGATCCGCCAAAACAGTACGATGGCCTGAACGATGCGCAAATTGCGTTATCCACCATTGGCCGTGTGAATCAGCGTTTCGGGATGGGTTATGTCGTGGAAGTGCTTCGTGGCGCGAATAACCAGCGCATCCGCGAGCTTGGGCACGATAAGCTTAAAGTCTATGGCATGGGGCGCGATAAGAGCCACGAGCATTGGGTCAGCGTGATTCGCCAGTTGATTCATTTGGGGCTGGTGACGCAGAACATCGCTCAGCACTCGTCTTTACAGATGACGGATGCCGCGCGTCCGGTGCTGCGTGCGGAAGTGCCGTTGCAGCTCGCGGTGCCACGCGTGGTGGCGCTGAAATCCCGGGTGATGCAAAAAGCGGCGGTCGGTAACTATGACCGTAAGCTCTTCGCGAAGCTGCGCAAACTGCGTAAAGCGATGGCCGATGAAAACAACGTCCCGCCGTATGTGGTCTTCAACGATGCAACGCTCATCGAAATGGCGGAGCAGATGCCAGTGACGCCTGGCGAAATGCTCGGCGTGAACGGTGTGGGCGTGCGTAAGCTTGAGCGCTTCGGCCAGGAGTTCATGGCATTGATTCGTGCCCACGTCGACGGTGATGATGAGTAGCCAGTTCCAACGAAAAGTGCCAGGATAGTTACCCACTTTATTATTTTCTCGCGAGTTAACCATGTTAATGCTGTTTCTCACCGTCGCCCTGGTGCACATTGTGGCGTTAATGAGCCCCGGCCCGGACTTCTTCTTTGTGTCGCAAACCGCCGTCAGCCGTTCCCGTAAAGAAGCGATGATGGGCGTACTCGGCATTACCACAGGCGTGATGGTGTGGGCGGCGGTTGCGCTGCTCGGCCTGAACCTGATCCTGGCGAAAATGGCCTGGCTGCACAGCATTATCATGGTCGGCGGCGGCCTGTATCTGTGCTGGATGGGCTATCAGATGCTGCGCGGCGCGTTGAAAAAAGAAGAGAAAAAAGCGCAAGAGCCTCAGGTGGAACTGGCGACCAGCGGACGTAGCTTTATGAAAGGCCTGCTGACGAACCTCGCGAACCCGAAAGCGATTATTTACTTTGGCTCCGTTTTTTCTCTCTTCGTCGGGGACAGTGTCGGTACGGGCGCGCGTTGGGGCATTTTCTTGCTGATTGTTGTGGAAACCTTTGCCTGGTTTACCGTGGTGGCAAGCCTGTTTGCCTTACCGGCGATGCGTCGCGGGTATCAGCGTCTGGCGAAGTGGATTGACGGTTTTGCCGGTGCGCTGTTTGCTGGTTTCGGCATTCATCTGATCATTTCACGCTAATTCTCATGCCGGATGGCGCCTGCCATCCGGTCATCTCTTCAGGCATGTCTTGCCGATGCCAGCAGTGCTCCCACCAGCATAAACAGCGAACCAAACACCTTATTCAACGCCTTCATCTGATGCGGTCCTTTGATCCAGCCGGCAATACGCTGCGCGAGCGTGGCATAGCCAATCATCACGATGATATCGACCACAATGGTGGTGACGCCCAGCACCACGTACTGCATGATTTGCGGCTGTTGCGGCACGATGAACTGCGGGAACAGCGCTGCCAGGAAGACGATACTTTTGGGGTTAGTGAGATTCACAAACACCGCCCGTTTGAACAGGTGTGTGCGTGACTGGGTTTGGGCAAGCGTGTTCAGGTCAATGGCCCCGGCCGCACGCCACTGCTGAATGCCAAGCCAAATCAGATAGGCCGCACCGGCCCATTTCAGCACTTCAAATGCCAGTACCGAACGGGAGAAGAGGGTGCCCAGACCCACGCCCACGAGCACAATATGAATGCCTAAGCCGGTTTGTAGCCCGGCAATGGACGCCGCTGCGCCGCGATAGCCGTGGCTTATCGAAGTGGTCATGGTGTTGATCGCCCCGGAACCGGGCGACAGGCTGAGGATTATGGACGTCAGCAGATACGCGAACCACCACTCGAAGGTCATGAGAAACTCCCTGATTGTCTGTTTTTATGCCACAATACGCTATTGTCCGCAGAAGTTGCTATAGGTCACAAAAACGTTTTTACCGCGCAAGTGAGGGCGTACCCGATGTTCCGGCAAAACAAGGACTGGGAAACCAGAGAAAGCGCGTTTGCCGCCTTTGCGACAGGGCCATTAACGGATTTCTGGCGCCAGCGCGAAGAGGCCGAATTTACCGGCGTAGATAACGTTCCGGTGCGTTTTGTTCGTTTTCATGATGCCCGACACGACAGGGTCATTGTGGTCTGCCCTGGCCGTATCGAAAGCTACGTAAAATACGCCGAACTGGCGTATGACCTGTTCCACCTCGGGTTTGATGTGCTCATCATCGACCATCGCGGCCAGGGGCGTTCCGGCCGTATGCTGGAAGACACTCACCGGGGCCACGTGGTTAATTTCAGCGATTATGTCGATGATCTTGCGGCGTTCTGGGAGCAACAAGTCGCGCCTGGTGCGTGGCGTAAGCGCTACATTCTGGGGCACTCGATGGGCGGCGCGATTGCCACGCTCTTTGTGCAGCGTCATCCACACGCCAATTGCGACGCAATTGCCCTGTGCGCCCCGATGTTCGGCATCATTATTCATCTGCCGGACTGGATGCTGCGTCCGTTGCTGGACTGGGCGGAAGGTTACCCGCGTCTCAGTGAAAACTACGCAATTGGGACCGGTCGCTGGCATGCACTGCCGTTTGCCCTTAACACGCTGACCCACAGCCGTGAACGCTACCGGCGCAACCTGCGTTTTTATGCCGATGAGCCGCAGCTGCGCGTTGGCGGGCCGACCTGGCACTGGGTGCGGGAAGGTATCCTGGCGGGTGAGCAGGTACTGGCAGGGGCTGAGTCAGACACATCACCGATGTTAATTATTCAGGCAGAAGAAGAGCGTGTTGTGGATAACCGCATGCACGACCGCTTCTGCGAGATCCGCGCCGCAGCGGGGCACCCTTGTGAAGGGGGTAAGCCGCTTGTCATAAAGGGCGCGTACCATGAGATCCTCTTTGAAGAGGACGCCATGCGCTCAGTCGCGCTCAGCGCCATCGTCGACTTCTTCGATCGGCATAACTAATGATTTATTGAGGTTTAAGGTTCTTATGTATCAGGTTGTTGCATCTGATTTAGATGGCACATTGCTCTCCCCCGACCACACTCTCTCCCCGTATGCGAAAGAAACGCTGAAGCTGCTGACCGCCCGTGGCGTGAACTTTGTTTTCGCAACCGGGCGTCATCATGTGGATGTCGGGCAAATCCGCGACAACCTGGGGATCAAAGCCTACATGATCACCTCGAACGGCGCGCGCGTACACGACACCGACGGCAATCTGGTGTTCACCCACAACCTCGATCGTGACATCGCCAGCGACCTGTTTGGCGTGGTCCACAACAACCCGGATATCGTCACCAACGTCTACCGTGACGACGAGTGGTTCATGAACCGCCACCGCCCGGACGAAATGCGTTTCTTCAAAGAGGCGATCTTCCAGTATTCCCTGTACGAGCCGGGCCTGCTGGAGCCGGAAGGGATCAGCAAAGTCTTCTTTACCTGCGAAAGCCACGAGCAGCTGCTGCCACTGGAGCAGGCCATTAACGCCCGCTGGGGCGATCGTGTGAACGTCAGCTTCTCCACCCTGACCTGTCTGGAAGTGATGGCGGGCGGCGTATCGAAAGGCCACGCGCTGGAAGCGGTATCGTCTGCGCTGGGCTACAGCCTGAAAGAGTGCATCTCCTTTGGTGACGGCATGAACGATGCCGAGATGCTCTCTATGGCGGGCAAGGGCTGCATCATGGGTAATGCCCACCAGCGCCTGAAAGACCTGCACCCGGAGCTGGAAGTGATTGGCACCAACGCCGACAACGCCGTTCCTAACTACCTGCGCAAACTCTTTCTGGATTGATTTTTAAGGTCAATTATTGACCAGTCGTCAACCAAAGACTCCGCTACAATGAGTGTTCCTTATTCAGAGAGACATTCATTGTGGCGCTTCTCATCATCACCACGATCCTGTGGGCCTTCTCCTTTAGCCTGATTGGCGAGTATCTTGCCGGGCACGTTGACAGTTATTTTTCGGTGCTGATGCGCGTCGGGCTGGCTGCGCTGGTCTTTTTACCCTTCCTGCGCACCCGTGGCCTGCCGTTCAAAACCATCGGCTTGTATATGCTGGTGGGAGCGCTGCAGTTAGGCGTCATGTACCTGTTCAGCTTCCGGGCGTATGTCTACCTGACGGTAACGGAGTTTTTACTCTTCACGGTCTTTACCCCGCTCTACATCACGCTGATTTATGACCTGCTCAGCAAGCGTAAACTGCGCTGGGGTTATGCGCTGAGCGCGCTGCTGGCGGTTGTGGGTGCGGCAATTATTCGCTATGACAAAGTCAGCGACCACTTCTGGACCGGGCTGATGTTTGTGCAGCTTGCCAACATCAGTTTTGCTATCGGAATGGTGGGTTACAAGCGCCTGATGGAAACCCGCCCGATGCCGCAGCACAATGCCTTTGCCTGGTTCTACCTTGGTGCCGCTATCGTTGCGGTGGCAGCCTGGTTTGCGCTGGGGAATCCGCAAAAACTGCCGACGACGAATGTACAGTGGGGCGTGCTGGTCTGGCTGGGCGTGGTGGCGTCGGGTCTGGGCTACTTTATGTGGAACTACGGGGCAACGCAGGTGGATGCCGGCACGCTTGGCATCATGAACAATGTGCATGTCCCGGCCGGGCTGCTGGTGAACCTTGCCATCTGGCAGGAGCAGCCACACTGGCCGAGCTTTATTATTGGGGCTGCGGTGATAATGGCCTCGCTATGGGTCCATCGACACTGGGTCGCTCCGCGCTCCGAACAAACGGCAAATGATCGCAAGCGTGGTTCCGCGCTGAGCGAATAAAGGCTTCGGTGACCGGTTGACGCTGCTCGCCATCGCGCGTGGCGGCGTACAACCGGCTCCACAATCCCTCACCCAGCGTCTTCGTGACCACCAGCCCCTGGCGTTCAAAACTCTCCACCACCCAGTGCGGCAGCGCCGCAATGCCCATCCGCGCTGCCACCATCTGAATCAACAGCAAGGTGTTATCCACGCTTTTCAGCGCCGGGCTGATGCCTGCCGGTTGCAGGAAGTGACGCCAGATATCCAGACGACTGCGCTGTACCGGGTAGATAAGCAGGGTTTCAGCGGCAATGTCTTCTGGCGTTATTCGTGTGCGGGCAGCCAGCGGATGATCCGGTGAGAGTACCAGGCGCACTTCAAAATCAAACATCGGCGAATAGAACAGGCCGCTGCGCGGCAGAATGTCGGACGTCATCACCAGATCCAGCTCGCCCTGCTGCAGTGAGGGCTGCGGATCAAAGGTCACGCCGGATTTGAAATCCATCTCCACCTGCGGCCACTGGGTATGAAAACTCTCCAGCGCCGGGGTCAACCACTGAATACAGCTATGGCATTCGATGGCGATGCGCAGCCGGGTTTGCTGCGGCTCGTTGCAGGCCTGTAAGGCACTGGTGATTTGAGGCAGCACCTGATTGGCCAGTTGCAGCAGAATTTCGCCCTGTGGGGTAAAGCGCAGGGGCTGACTTTTACGCACAAACAGTCGAAAGCCAAGACGCTGTTCCAGATCGCTGAACTGGTGGGAAAGCGCGGACTGCGTCTGGTGCAGCGATGCCGCCGCCGCCGCGAGAGAACCGCTGTTGCGTAACGCCTGCAGCGTTTTCAGATGTTTAATTTCGATCATGAAAGTCCTTCACTTCGGCGTGAACAATTTGCGCTTGAGGAATATACAGTAACCGCCAAATATGGATGTGTAAACATCTGGACGGCTAAATCCTCAAATTTCATGAAGGGCCATACAATGACAATTCTTAATCACACCCTCGGTTTTCCTCGCGTTGGTCTGCGTCGTGAGCTGAAAAAAGCGCAAGAGAGCTACTGGGCGGGTAACGCCTCCCGTGAAGAACTGCTGGCGGTTGGCCGCGAGCTGCGCACGCGTCACTGGGAGCAGCAAAAAGCGGCGGGTATCGACCTGCTGCCGGTGGGCGACTTCGCCTGGTACGACCATGTTCTGACCACCAGCCTGCTGCTTGGCAACGTCCCGGCTCGTCATCAGAACAAAGACGGCTCCATCGATATCGATACCCTGTTCCGCATGGGCCGTGGCCGTGCACCGACGGGTGAACCGGCGGCGGCGGCTGAAATGACCAAATGGTTTAACACCAACTATCACTACATGGTGCCGGAGTTCGTCAAAGGCCAGCAGTTCAGGCTGAGCTGGACGCAGCTGCTCGATGAAGTAGACGAAGCCCTGGCGCTGGGGCACAAGGTTAAACCTGTTCTGTTAGGGCCGGTCACTTACCTTTGGCTGGGTAAAGTCAAAGGCGAGACATTCGACCGCCTGAGCCTGCTGAATGACATTCTGCCGGTCTACCAGCAGGTGCTGGCGGAGCTTGCAAAACGTGGCATCGAGTGGGTGCAAATTGATGAACCCGCACTGGTGCTGGAGTTGCCGCAGGCCTGGCGGGATGCGTTCAAACCGGCGTATGACGCGCTGGCCGGGCAGGTGAAACTGCTGCTGACCACCTATTTCGAAGGCGTCACGCCGAACCTCGACACGATTACCGCCTTGCCGGTTCAGGGTCTGCATGTGGACCTGGTGTACGGTAAAGACGACGTCGCCGAACTGCATCAGCGTCTGCCCGCCGACTGGCTGCTTTCGGCTGGGCTGGTGAATGGTCGTAACGTCTGGCGTGCCGATCTTAGCGAGAAATACGAACAAATTGCGGCGATCAACGGCAAACGCCCGTTATGGGTGGCGTCTTCCTGTTCGCTGCTGCATAGCCCTATCGATCTCAGCGTGGAAACACGCCTCGATGCTGAGGTGAAGAGCTGGTTTGCCTTCGCCCTGCAAAAATGTGAAGAGCTTGCACTGCTGCGCGATGCGCTGAACAGCGCTGACACAGCAGCCATTGAGGCATGGAGCGTGCCGATTCAGGAGCGCCGCCACTCCACCCGCGTGCACAACAGCGCGGTGGCACAACGTCTTGCCGCCATCACTGCCGAAGATAGCCAGCGCGTCAGCGCTTACCCGCTTCGCGCGGAAGCTCAGCGCGCGCGCTTTAACCTGCCCGCCTGGCCGACCACCACCATCGGTTCCTTCCCGCAAACCACGGAAATTCGCGGCCTGCGTCTGGACTTCAAAAAGGGCAATCTTGACGCTAACCACTACCGCACCGGTATCGCGGAGCACGTCAAACAGGCGATTGCGGAGCAGGAACGCCTGGGGCTGGACGTGCTGGTGCACGGGGAAGCCGAGCGTAACGATATGGTCGAGTACTTCGGTGAACATCTGGACGGTTTTGTCTTCACTCAAAACGGCTGGGTGCAGAGCTACGGCTCCCGCTGCGTGAAGCCGCCGGTGGTGATTGGCGACGTCAGCCGCCCGGAGGCCATCACCGTGGAGTGGGCGAAGTACGCGCAGTCTCTGACCGACAAGCCGGTCAAAGGGATGCTGACCGGTCCGGTGACGATTCTGTGCTGGTCCTTCCCGCGCGAGGATGTGAGCCGTGAAACCATCGCCAAACAGATTGCGCTGGCGCTGCGTGACGAAGTGGCGGATCTGGAAGACGCCGGTATCGGCATCATTCAGATTGACGAACCGGCCCTGCGTGAAGGTCTGCCGCTGCGTCGTAGCGACTGGGATGCCTATCTGGCCTGGGGGGGGGAAGCTTTCCGCATTAACGCGGCGGTCGCGAAAGACGACACCCAGATCCACACCCATATGTGTTATTGCGAATTCAACGACATCATGGATTCCATTGCTGCGCTGGATGCGGACGTCATCACCATCGAAACGTCGCGTTCCGATATGGAGCTGCTGGAGTCGTTCGAAGCGTTCGACTACCCGAATGAAATCGGGCCGGGCGTGTATGACATCCACTCGCCGAACGTGCCGAGCGTGGAGTGGATTGAAGCCCTGCTGGCAAAAGCCGCCCGGCGTATTCCGGCGCAGCGCCTGTGGGTGAACCCAGACTGTGGCCTGAAAACCCGTGGCTGGCCAGAAACCCGCGCCGCCCTGGCAAATATGGTCAAAGCCGCGCAGAACCTGCGCCAGGCGTGAGAAGTGGGTGACTCATAATGAAAAGCGATCGCCCAGGCGATCGCTTTATTTACTTGTCTTTCGGATCGACGATGTTAATCGTGTAGGTTTTGTCGAAATATGGAGCTTTTTCGAACATAGCAATATAACCCGACCCTACGAGTTGAAGTGTTACGAGGCCTGGTTTAACTGGTATTCCTTTAATCAGGACACAATTGAATTTTGTAAGCACAGTTCTACCACATGGCTCAAGATACAGGCCGCTATCTGAAGGATAAAAGTCACTACCAAAACTCTTGCTGATGACGGGTCTGCCAATAATACTGATTTTGGCTGAATAGGGTTGATGTACTACTGCATCACGTAACCTGGGGTTTTCTGGTAAGAAAGAAAAATGCTGGCTGCACGATGTCAAACATATCGTCATCATCAATATAAAGATTTTATCCATGCATTGATTCATCCTTGAGTTATGACTGTAGCGAATATTTATACTATTCATCTTCTGAATATTTATGTTAATGATCCAGAACGTTAATGGTGTAGGTTTGCTTAAATCTGGTGGCACTTACAAACATCGACCCATATACACCTCCACCCACGACAAAAGTGACAATTCCGGGTTTAACGGGAGTTCCCTGTACGAGGATACAATTTAGATCGCGAGTGTCTGATGTTTTGTCTGACATTCGCCATGTTGGGATCTGGCAATATTTGATGGTCAAGCCCGAATCCTCTGGATTAAGACGTAATACTATGCCGGGATTGATAACAGGGGCGCCGAAAATGTTGATTTTTGCCGAGTAAGGTTGGTGAACAACAGCATCATGTAACCTAGGGTTTTCAGGCAAAAAAGAAACGTGCCGACTGCACGATGTCAAAAGTAACCCGATGATAATCACATGTATTTTATTCATGTTTATTTTAATGGTTTGAACACCATCCCTCCAAAGAAACGATTGAGAAGACGGTGTATAGTCATGTCCGTTTTAATGTAGTTTTTTACTTTTCCCCATGAGAAAAGTGCTAAGGATATTTCGTCTCTGTCACTTTGCGTTAACTGACTGTTCCAAACGATCCAGTGATTCGGCACAGTGAAAATCGAATCTATTCCCTCTAACAACCCATCGGCTACCAACGTAACAACGTTGTACCCTCTGTTGACGTAATCGTTAAAGAGACGAATGTCTTCCACGCTGCCCCGGGTGATGCCTGCATTGCAGAATACCAGTTCATAGCCCACCTTCTGGAACCACTCTGTCAGGGTGTGCCACATGGTGACTCCGGCGGCAGGGGAATCGACGGCATCGTAGTTGAGCAGCGCGTTTTCCGAATCTCGGAGGCTGGCGAGGGTTATCCAGTCGACACCAGAAATGAGTGGGATAGGGGGTATAAAGGCGTGATCGTAAAATTCCCCTGACGGATGTCTACACCCCTCTCCTGGCGCAATTTCCAGCTCGCCAATTTTGGTATGACCCCAGCACCAGAGTTCACGGGCGGCCTGCGCGTAGATATCGGGTCTGTCCATTTGCAGGCAGTAGAAAAAAGCGGCTGGGCCGCACAAACTACCCCATCCCTGATCCGGATAATCTATTTGATTAAATCGCGTGGTTACCTGCTCTTGAATGGTGCTGCGTTCGAAGGGATCGAGCTCATGGCCAATAGGGTACTCTTTAGCAATAAACGATCGTTCGGGTCTGGATATGGTGACCGCCTGTGTATTGGTTTCACCGGGTTTGACTCGACGGGTGTACCCGGTGGTCACGAAAAAACCCGGATTCTCGCGTTTAATTGAAGACCATGCACGCCCGGAACTGAATTCCGCTAAGGTATACATTTTGGTAAAAGGCGTGTCGTCAATCCGCGATGCGCCCAGCATACTTTTTCGGTAAAGGATGACTTCCATGATATACATCGTTGAGAGCGGATCGGCAGTTTCCTGAGTAATATGTCGTTGGGTTTCATAATTACTTTGTATTTGTTGTTGCGCCACATCCACAAGAATATGCTTATTACGCTGTGAATCCATTCGGTAAATTAATAGGTCATAAAGAATATCCTCAGGTTTGACGTTGGAGCGAATTTGGGTGCTTACGGTATAAGTGAACATTATTAGTCCTTTAATTTTATTGATGCTAAAAAATCAACGCCATCCTGGCGTTAATTAATGGGCTGGCAGGGATATATTTATATATGTAATCGTCTTTATTTACGACCCGCAGAGATCACGCATTGTGTGATCTCTTTATTATCAAACTGAAATTGAGCGGAGAATCTGTAAAAGGCCAGGTTATTCCTCCCGGCACAGCCACCGTGTTTGCCGCCGCACCAGTAAATCTTTTTGCTGCTGTGTGGGCGCTCTGTCACTCACCACATAGTGAAAATCGCCGATATCGCCGTTGCGGCACATCGCCCGACGGCCAAACTTGGTGCTGTCGACTACCAGCACGTTGACCTCGGCACTGGCGACCAGCGCCTGACGCGCCACCACTTCTTCGTCGTTAAAATCGTACAGCTCACCCTCTTCACCAATACCGCCCACGGAAACCACGCCGATATCGACCCGATAGCGACGGAAAAAGGTCAGGGCGTCGCTGCCGATGACGTCCAGATCGCGCTTGCGCACCCGCCCGCCTGAGACGGTCAATTCGCAGCCTGCCAGCAGGCTTAACGGCGTGGCGGCATGCAGATTATTGGTGCAGACCGCCAGTTGGGTGTCCACCGGCAGGGCGCGGGCGACCATTTCGACGGTGGTGCCGGTACCGAGAAAGCAGCTTTCCGCCTCGCTGAGCAACTGAACGACGCGCTCGCCAATCCAGCGTTTGCCGACAACATTTACGATTTCGCGCTGTTGATAGCCGATATTTTCGCGTGCGAAAGGGGCGACCATGCCATGTCGGCGCAGTAACAGACCCTGCGCAGTCAGTTCACGCAGGTCGCTGCGCACGGTTTGCAGCGACACGCCGAAGTAATGGGCCAGCTGCTCAATGCTGCTTTCGCCCTGTTCAGTCACGAGAGAGACAATTTCGCTGCGGCGTGCTTCCGGGGTCATATTGGCATCCTACTTAAGGCATTTTCGCTCATGCTAGCCCGCGAATATGAAATTATTACTACGAAAAAAACGGGTCATATTTCTGTCAGATTCCGTTGGTTTAATCGTCACAACGAAAACCAAGGGGATGAAAACATGAGTAAAACACCTGCACTGGCTGTGGTCTTTCTGGCAATGATGAGCGCGTCGGCCTTCGCCAAATCTACCCTCACGCTCTACACCAGCCAGCCTAACGAAGATGCACAAATGACGGTCAGTGCTTTTGAGCAGGCACACCCGGATGTGGAAGTGAAATGGATTCGTGATGGAACCACCAAGCTGATTGCCCGCCTGCAAGCGGAAATCGCTGCCGGTGGTGCCAGCCCGGACGTACTGCTCATCGCTGACAGTGTGACCATGGAATCCCTGAAGCAACAAAATCTGCTGGCGGCGTATAAGTCCCCGCAGGCCAGCCGCTACGATGTCCAGTTGTACGACAAAGACGGTTACTACTACGGCACTAAACTCATCACCACCGGTATTGCCTATCACACCAAAGCCCCGGTGAAACCGGAATCCTGGCAGGACTTGCTCAAGCCTGAGCTGAAAAACATGACCACCCTGCCAAGCCCACTTTACTCCGGCGCGGCGCAAATCCACCTCGCCACGCTGATGAACGACCCGCAACTCGGCTGGCAGTATTACGAAAAGCTGAAAGAGAACGGAGCGATGCCGCAGAGCGGTAACGGCGGCGTGATGAGCGCTATTACTTCCGGCAGCAAAGCCTACGGCGTGCTGGTGGACTACATGGCGATCCGTGAGAAAGCCAAGGGCGCGCCTATCGAGTTCGTCTTCCCGAAAGAAGGCGTCAGCATCGTGACCGAGCCGGTGGCGATGATGAAAGACGCGAAAAACGTGGAAGGGGCGAAAGCCTTTATCGATTTCGTGCTCTCCCCGGACGGTCAAAAGCTGGTACTGAAACAGGGTTATCTGACGGCTGACCCAAGCCTGCCGGTTCCGCAGGGCTTCCCGGCGCGCGACAGCATCAAGCTGATGGCGTATGACCCGGCGAAAGCGCTGGCCGATGCCGAACCGAACAAGAAACGTTTTGCCGATCTGTTCGGAAACCGCTAAGTCATGACCGCAATGACCCTACGCCAGCCTGCCACCAGCCGCCCCCCGAAGGGGCTGCTGTGGCTTTTACTTTGCCTGCTCGCGCTGCTCAGTCTGCTCCCCAGCCTGCGGCTGCTCTTCTCTGCACTCGTTGACTGGCAGCAGGGCAGTAACAGCAGCCTGTGGCGTGTGCTCACGAATCATTCCACCTGGATTGCGCTCTGGAACAGCCTCTATACCAGCGGGCTGGGCACGCTGCTCTCACTGATTCTGGGTAGCCTGTTCGCTTTCTGTCTGGCGCTGACCAACATCCGCGGCAAGCAGATTTGGGTGTTCCTGTTTATGCTGCCGATGATGATCCCCCCGCAGGTGACGGCCTTAAGCTGGCTACAACTGTTCGGGCCGAGCAGCATTCTGCTCAACAGCATTGGATTAGCCCCGGCGTTTGGTAGCCCGAACCCACTTTATTCGCCGGAAGGCATTGCGCTACTGCTGGGTATTCAGCATGCGCCGCTGGTATTCCTGGCCCTGCGCACGCAGCTACAGTGCCTGCCAAAAGAGCAAATTGAAGCCGCCCGTCTGAACGGCGCGTCGCTCTGGCGGGTGTTTCTCGACATTGTGCTGCCGTTGTGCCGCACCGCGCTGTGGGCAGGTGCCGCCATTGCGTTCGTCTCTGCGCTCGGAAACTTCGGTATCCCGGCCATGCTCGGCATTCCCATCTCTTATTTTGTGTTGCCGATTCAGATTTACCAGACGCTTTCGAGCTTTGGCCCGTCGATGCTCAACGAAGTGGCGGCGCTGTCGGTGCTGATGGGTGTACTGGCCATCGGCATTGTGACCCTGCAAGGGCATATGCAACGGCGCTATGCGTTGCCGCTGATTGGCATGGCGGGTCGTGCGCTGAGTTTTGAGCTGGGCAGGTGGCGGCTGGTAACCGAACTGCTGCTCAGCGCGGTGCTGTTTGCCATTCTGCTGGCACCGCTGCTGGCGCTGCTGGTGACGTCGCTGGTACCGACCCTTGGCGTGCCGTTGAATGTGGATACCCTGACGTTTTCGGCCTGGCGCGCCATCTTTGACGATCAGAGCGCGACCTGGCGAGCACTTACTAACAGCGTAACGCTGTCGGTAAGCGCTTCGCTGGCGCTGATGATTATCTGCCTGCCGCTGGCATGGCTGCTGGTGCGTTACCCCAGCCGTCCGCTGCGCTGGCTCTACAGCGTGATTGATATTCCTTACACGCTGCCCGGCGTGGTGCTGGCGATTGCCTTTATCCTGCTGTTTGCCCGCCCGCTGCCGCTGGTGGGGATCAGCCTCAGCGGCACCCTGACCATTATATTCCTCGCCTATCTCGCCCGGTTCCTGACGGTGTGCCTCAAACCCGTGCACAACAGCATGTTGCAACTCGACCCGGCCATGGAAGAGGCGGCAAGCCTGGCGGGGGCAAACTTCTCCCAGCGTTTACGGCACATTGTTCTGCCGCTGCTGGCACCGGCGGCGTTTGCCGGGGCACTGCTGGTTTTCCTCACGGCGGTGAACGAACTGACGGTGTCAGCGCTGCTGTGGAGCGCGGGCAAAGAGACCATCGGCGTGGTGATTTTTAATCTCGATGAGAGTGGCAACAAAGTGCTGGCCTCGGCGATTTCGGTGCTGGTGGTGGCGCTGGTGGCGGGCGTTATGCTGCTGCTGAGCCATCTCGGCAAGTATTTACCCAAAGGAGTGATTCCGTGGCAGAACTGAGACTGGAAGGGTTGAGCAAAGCATTTGGCGATCAGTTCGTGGTGCGGGACCTGGATTTGACCATTCCCGAGGGGGCGTTTACGGCGTTACTCGGGCCGAGCGGCTGTGGCAAAACCACCACGCTGCGTATTCTGGCCGGGCTGGAGCATCTTTCTTCAGGCCGTTTGCTGTTGGGCGATCGGCTGCTCGCAGATGCACGTGTCCACATGCCGCCGGAGACCCGCGACATGGGCATGGTCTTTCAGTCTTACGCCCTGTGGCCGCACATGACGGTGGCAGAAAACGTGGGCTACCCGCTGAAGTTGCGTAAAGTGCAGGGAGCCGCACGGCGCAAGCAGGTGATGGAAGCGTTAGAGGTCGTGGAATTGGGCGCGTATGCCGACCGTTCGCCACAGGAACTGAGCGGTGGGCAGCGGCAGCGTGTGGCGCTGGCGCGTTGCCTGGTGTCGGAGCCGCAGGTGGTGCTGCTGGATGAACCGCTGGCTAACCTCGACCGGCATCTGCGCGCCACCATGGAGCAGACGTTCCGTGATTTTCATCGCCGCACCGGGGCGACCTTTGTGTATGTCACCCACGACCAGGCAGAAGCCATGGCGCTGGCAAGCCACATTGCGGTGATGAACAAAGGGGAGCTGATGCAGTGGGGCGCACCGCAGACGCTTTATCAGCACCCTGATAATGCCTGGGTGGCGGGGTTTATCGGCAAGGGCAATATTGTTTCGTTAGCCAGCCATGGGGATGTACAGGATCTCGACAGCATTCAGTTGCACAACGGCCTGGCCTCCGGCAACGACGGGCCGCGCCAGCAGGTGCTGATTCGCCCGGAGCATGTTCAGGTGACGGATAACGGTCTGGCTGCAACGGTGGAAAGCTGTATTTTCCAGGGCGAGCGCTATTTGCTGGCGCTTCGTCTTCAGGACGGGCAAACCCTCAGCGCCTTCCACCACTCTGCGCTGCGCGAGCAGCAACACACGGGCGTTCGCCTGTTACAGGGCTGGCGGCTGGAGGCGGCGTGACGGTAAGTATTGAAGTGTTGAGTGGGCTGAACAGTAAAGCCCCGGCGGCGATTCTGGTGACCACGGCGCAACAGCGCATTTTACTTGACGCCGGTGGCGCACTGGAACCGGGCGCTGAACTTTGGCCGGTGCCGGATAACCTCGATGCGGTACTGCTGAGCCACGATCATGTGGATCACATTGCAGGTCTTGATCGTCTGTCGCCGACGATCCCCGTTTATTGCACCGCGATCACCGCCCAGGCGTTGCCCTGCGATCGTGATATTCGCACGATCCCGGTACGCGGCCAGTTTCGCCTTGGCGAGATAACGGTCACGACGGGCAGCTGCGGGCATGCGCTCGGCGGCGTCTGGTTCCATCTCAATATCGCGGGTGGCCTGTTTTACAGTGGTGATTTCAGCATGGAGTCGGCGCTGTTTCATTTTGACACCCCACCTCCCGCGCAGGTGGCGCTGCTGGACGCTTCCTATGGTTTGTACGATGTGGCGCAGTCTGCGCAGTGGGATAAATTGCAGACCTTGTTCTCTCTTCCTACACTTTGTCCGGTGCCGCCTTCCGGGCGTGCCGTGGAACTGGCGATGCTGCTGGCAAGACAGGGGCATACCGATATTGCGCTGGATGTGCCCTGCCAGGACATGCTCCGGCAGATGGTGGAACACGACGATGGCAGCCTGCGACCCGGCGTGCAGCGGGAGCTGCGGCAGTTAATGCAGCGACTTCCGCCATTTTCTGTGCAGGCGCATGTGGTGTTGGCCGCCGCTCCCGATGGCCAGAGCGGGATGGCCGGGGAGCTGCGCGCGCGCAGCGATTTTCACCACCGTACGCTGTTTACCGGCCACCTTAATCGCGTGGCCCGGCAACAGTGGCAGAACGGTGACGTGGATTTCTGCCGCTGGAACGTGCACCCGACTGTGCAGAGTTTGCAGGCGCTGGTCACTGCTCTGGATTGCCGCATGCTGTTCCCACTGTTTACGCCGATTGAGAATATCGGGCGCTGGCAGCAAACGCTACAGTGCGAGATTATGATGCAAAGCTATGTTGGAATTGATGAATGTCACTGATATGTAAGCCGTTTGTTTTTGTTCGCCACGGCGAGACGCCGTTGAATCGCGATAAATTAATTGGTGGACGCACGGATGTGCCGTTAACCGAAGAGGGTGAAAAGCAGGCGCTGGCCGCCGCGCCGTTGCTCAGCTCCTGGACGTGGAGCGGGGTGGGGGTGAGTTCATTGCAGCGCGCCCGCCACACGCTCGAACTGGCGCTGCCGGGCGTACCCTATGAGGTTCATGATGGCCTGCGTGAACGCGACTGGGGCTTACTGGAAAATCGCCCCATCGCAGAGCTCCCGCCTTATGAAAGTACGCCGCCCTGGGGAGAAAGCTGGGAAGCCTTCAGTACCCGGGTGACGGATGCCCTGAACAGCCTGCTCGAAAAATACGAGATGCCGCTGATCGTGGCGCACTCCGGGGTCTTTCGCGTGATTCGCTACTACGCCAGCGGAACGCCCTATGGCGATCGTGTGGGGAACGTGGTGCCGATGTGGATCTCGCCGGGGAAAACCGAAGAAGAGTGGCAGATCGTCCCGCTTTCTGACTCCTCATGGCAATTGGGGCGCGTGTAGCGCCGGTTTTCCAGTACACTGCCTGCTCTGTTCATCTGATGCAAAGAGAGTGTGGCCGAAATGGCAGTCGCTGGATGTCACGTGATGGCGAAGCCGACCGGGTCGGTATGTAACATTGATTGCACCTACTGTTTTTACCTCGAAAAAGAGGCGCTTTATCCTGAGCGCAATAAAAACTGGCGCATGTCGGATGAGACCCTCGAAACCTACATCCAGCAGCAGATAGCCGCACAAAGCGGCAACCGGGTGATCTTCGCCTGGCAGGGCGGGGAACCGACCCTGATGGGGCTGGATTTTTTTCGCCGCGCTGTCGTGTTCTGCGCAAAGTATGCCAACGGCAAAACGGTTGAGCACGCGCTGCAGACCAACGGCATTGTGCTCAATGATGAGTGGGCGCAGTTTTTTGCCGAACACCATTTCCTGGTAGGGCTTTCCATTGACGGCCCGGCGCATCTGCATAATCAGTACCGGGTGAATCGCGCGGGCAAGGGCACCCATGCGCAGGTGATGGCGGCGATGACGCTGCTGAAAAAGCATCACGTTGAATTCAATACGCTGACGGTGGTAGGCAAGCACAACGTCGGGCATGCGCGCGAGGTGTATGACTTCCTGTTGGCGGCGGGCTCCCGGCATATGCAGTTTATCCCGCTGGTGGAGCGGATGAGCACGGCGCAGACGTCGGTGCTCAATCTGGTGATGCCGGGTGAGAGCGCGGCGACCCTGACGCCCTGGTCCGTCCCCTCCTGGCAGTTTGGCGAGTTTCTCAATCAGATTTTTGACGTCTGGATCCGCCGCGATGTGGGGCGCGTTTCAGTGCAGATGTTTGATGTGGCCTTTGCCGTCTGGAACGGCCAGCCGCCGGTGCTGTGTGTTCACTCTGAAACCTGTGGTCACGCTTTTGCGCTGGAATCCAATGGCGATCTCTATAACTGCGACCACTTTGTTTACCCGGAGCACCTGCTGGGCAATATTCATCAGCAAAGCATCGAGGCGATGAATAACAGCGAGCAGGCACGGGCGTTCGGTACGGCAAAACGAGACGGGCTGACCGCCGATTGCCGTCGCTGTGATTTTCGGTTTGTCTGTCATGGCGGTTGCCCGAAACACCGCTTTGCGGTCTCACCGGGCGGGCATATCGGGCACAACTACCTCTGTGCGGGCTATCAGCACTTCTTTAAACACATTACGCGGACGATGAACGTCTGGCGGGCGATGCTGGCGGACGGCCACCCACCCGCAACCATTATGCAGTGGGTGGCGCAGGATGTGCCGGTGGTGGCTGGCCGCAATGACAGTTGTCCTTGCGGCAGCGGTAAGAAATATAAGACGTGCTGCGGGTTACGCCACTGAGTTGTCGCGTGATACGCCGCCTGTTTTCGCAAACCAGTCCAGCATGCGCTGCCAGCCATCTTTCGCTGACTCTTCATGGTAGCTGGGACGATAGTCGGCATTAAACGCATGCCCGGCATCCGGGTACACCACAATCTCTGCTCGTGCATTAGCGGCGCGTAACGCCTGGCGCATGGTATCAACGGTGTCCAGAGGAATGCCGGTATCCTGGGCGCCATATAAACCGAGCACCGGGGCGCTGAGATCAACCGCGATATCCACCGGGTGTTTGGGCGAGTTCAGGGATTTTTGCCCCACCAGTTTGCCGTACCAGGCGACCGCCGCTTTCAGCTGTGGATTGTGTGCCGCATACAGCCAGGCGATGCGTCCTCCCCAGCAAAAACCGGTTGCCAGCAGGCGCTGAGCATCACCGCCGTTGCGTGCGGCCCAGTTGGCGACGTGGTCGAGGTCGGCCAGCACCTGGGCATCCGGCACTTTGGTGACCAGCCCGTCAAAAAGGGTCTGAATATCAGCGAAATCATTCGGGTCACCCTGACGGAAGTAGAGCTCCGGGGCGACGGCCAGATAGCCTTCCAGGGCGAGGCGGCGGCAAAGGTCGCGAATGTGCTCATGTACGCCGAAAATTTCCTGAATCACCAGCACCACGGGCAGTGCGCCAGCGGCGTTTTTCGGCCGCGCATGGTACGCAGGCATGCTGTCGCCCTGGGTAGGAATGGTGGTTTCGCCAGCGATGATGGCGTCTTCCGGGGTGTGTTTTGTTGTGGACGCGTGAGGTGAAGCCGCGGGGGCATAGCCCGGCAGTGTGTTTGTTGTCATGGCATTCTCCATACCTTTTATTAGCTATTAGCGCTTCTGTAACTATAGTCCGCACCTGCGCAAACCTTCCTGTGAGAAAAAGGCTATCTTTGGAGCAGGGTGGTAAGAGTGAATATGTTAATGTGATGCTTATCACTATTTTATGGAAATGTTATGCAAACAAATTTCTCCATGGCGATCTCAGTCACGAAATTTCACGCATCTCTTCTGTAAAGTACCTTTTTGCTTCTTCTGACTAAACCTGACCACAGAGGAGTCTTTATGTCCAAGTCTGATGTTTTTCATCTCGGCCTCACTAAAAACGATTTACAAGGGGCTACCCTGGCTATCGTCCCTGGCGATCCGGAGCGTGTGGAAAAGATCGCCGCGCTGATGGATAAGCCGGTTAAGCTGGCATCTCACCGCGAGTTCACCTCCTGGCGTGCGGAGCTTGATGGCAAAGCGGTTATCGTCTGCTCTACCGGTATTGGCGGTCCGTCGACCTCTATTGCGGTTGAAGAACTGGCCCAGCTCGGCATCCGTACTTTCCTGCGTGTTGGCACCACCGGTGCTATTCAGCCGCACATTAACGTGGGTGACGTGCTGGTCACGACGGCGTCCGTCCGTCTTGATGGTGCCAGCCTGCACTTTGCACCGATGGAATACCCGGCGGTGGCTGATTTTGAATGTACGACCGCGCTGGTCGCGGCGGCGAAAGACGTTGGCGCCACCACCCACATTGGCGTGACCGCATCGTCTGACACCTTCTATCCGGGTCAGGAACGCTACGACACCTTCTCTGGCCGCGTGGTTAATCGCTACAAAGGCTCCATGGAAGAGTGGCAGTCAATGGGCGTGATGAACTACGAAATGGAATCTGCAACGCTGTTGACCATGTGCTCAAGCCAGGGTCTGCGCGCGGGTATGGTCGCGGGCGTTATCGTTAACCGCACCCAGCAGGAAATTCCAAACGCGGAAACCATGAAGAAAACCGAAAGCCATGCGGTGAAAATCGTCGTGGAAGCGGCGCGCCGTCTGGTGTAATTTCGCTGATACGTATAAAAAGGCCGACTTGTTCGGCCTTTTTGTTTTCCCCGGCGGGATAAATCTGGAACTGATCGGTCAGCTGTAAAGACGCCGCCTGCGTCGTTCATAATAAAGACAATGCATTAATTCCTTTTTGGTCAACTTACCCCTCAAACCGACACATCTCGCTAAGGTTGAAACGTAGGGCAATCGCGCCCAATCTGTTACACTTCACGAACATTTTCTTCAATAGCAGGCACTAAGATGGCGGATGATTCAAAAGAAACGACGCACTTTGGTTTTCAGACTGTCGCTAAAGATCAGAAAGCCGACATGGTGGCGCACGTTTTCCATTCTGTCGCTGCAAAATATGATGTGATGAACGATTTGATGTCCATGGGCATCCATCGTTTATGGAAGCGCTTTACTATCGATTGTAGTGGTGTGCGTCGCGGGCAAAAAGTGCTCGACCTGGCGGGCGGAACCGGCGATTTGACGGCGAAATTCTCCCGTCTGGTTGGCGAAACGGGTCAGGTCGTTCTGGCAGACATTAACGACTCCATGCTGAAGATGGGCCGTGAAAAGCTGCGCAATATTGGCATCATTGGCAACGTGGAATATGTGCAGGCGAACGCCGAGGCGCTGCCTTTCCCGGACAACACCTTTGATTGCATCACCATCTCTTTCGGCCTGCGTAACGTCACCGAAAAAGAAAAAGCGCTGAAATCGATGTACCGCGTGCTGAAGCCGGGTGGTCGTCTGCTGGTGCTGGAATTCTCCAAGCCGATTATTGAACCGCTGAGCAAAGTTTACGACGCTTACTCCTTCCATATCCTGCCACGAATTGGTCAACTGGTTGCCAGCGATGCGGAAAGCTATCGCTATCTGGCGGAATCCATCCGTATGCATCCCGATCAGGAAACCCTGAAAGCCATGATGCAGGGTGCGGGTTTTGAAAACGTGGATTACTACAACCTGACGGCGGGTGTGGTTGCGTTGCACCGTGGCTATAAGTTCTGACAGGAGTTTATATGCCCTTTAAACCCCTGGTGAATGCGGGTATTGAACGTGTGTTCAACACCTTTATTTATCGTGAGAAAGCCTTAAAACCGGCCCGGCAGCGTCTGCATGGCAAAGTGCTGCGCGTTGAACTCAAAGAGTTCACTTCGCCGCTGGTGCTGGCGTTCAGCGAGCGTCAGGTCGACGTGCTGGGCGAGTGGGAAGGCGAGGCTGATTGTACGGTGGTGACCCGCCTGGGCGTGCTGCCTGCTTTGCGCGATCGTCAACAACTGACCGCCCTGATTCGTTCCGGTGACTTAGAAGTGCAGGGCGATATTCAGGTGGTTCAGAACCTCGTTGCGCTGGTGGATCTGGCGGAGTTTGACGTTGCTGAGCTGTTAGCCCCGTATACGGGTGATGTGGCGGCCGAAGGTATCGGAAAAACGTTACGTGCAGGTGCCAGCGTCATTCAACACGGCTTTAAACGCCAGCAGCGCTATGTGGCGGAAGTGGTGACTGAGGAGTGGCGACTGGCGCCTGGCGCGCTGGAAGTGGCCTGGTTTGCGGAAGAAACCGCTGCCGTAGAACGTGCGGCTGACGCCTTGATCAAACGAATGGATAAACTGGAGGGCAAATGACGCCAGGAGAAATTCGGCGCCTCTATTTCATCATCCAGACTTTTTTGAGTTACGGCCTTGATGAACTGATCCCCAAAATGCGTATCACGCTTCCGTTGCGACTGTGGCGCAAATGTCTGTTCTGGATGCCCAATCGGCATAAAGAGAAGCCACTGGGCGAGCGTCTGCGCCTTGCCTTGCAGGAGCTGGGGCCGGTCTGGATCAAATTCGGTCAGATGCTCTCTACCCGTCGCGACCTCTTCCCTCCGATGATCGCTGACCAGCTGGCGATGTTGCAGGACAGGGTTGCGCCCTTTGATGGCCGTCTTGCTAAACAGCAGATTGAAAAAGCCATGGGTGACCAGCCGGTCGAGGCGTGGTTTGATGATTTCGAGATTGAGCCGCTGGCATCGGCCTCCATTGCGCAGGTGCATACCGCGCGGCTGAAAGAGAACGGCAAAGAGGTGGTCATTAAGGTGATCCGCCCGGACATCCTGCCCATCATCAAAGCGGATTTGAAACTGATTTATCGCCTGGCGGGCTGGGTGCCGCGTCTGCTGCCGGACGGACGTCGTCTGCGCCCGCAGGAAGTGGTGCGTGAGTATGAAAAAACGCTGATCGACGAACTGGATTTGCTGCGTGAATCGGCGAATGCTATCCAGCTGCGCCGCAACTTTGATAAGAGCCCGATGCTTTACATCCCGGAAGTGTATTCTGACTATTGCAGCCAGAACATGATGGTGATGGAGCGTATCTACGGTATCCCGGTTTCTGATGTGGCAACGCTTGAGAAAAACGGCACCAACATGAAGCTGCTGGCTGAACGCGGTGTGCAGGTCTTCTTTACGCAGGTCTTCCGCGACAGTTTCTTCCATGCGGATATGCATCCGGGCAATATTTTCGTCAGCTTTGAACACCCGGAAGATCCGCAGTATATCGGCATTGACTGCGGTATCGTCGGCTCGCTGAACAAAGAAGATAAGCGTTATCTGGCGGAAAACTTCATCGCCTTTTTCAATCGCGACTACCGTAAGGTTGCCGAGCTGCACGTGGATTCAGGCTGGGTGCCACCGGACACCAACGTCGAAGAGTTTGAATTTGCGATTCGTACCGTCTGCGAGCCGATTTTTGAAAAGCCGCTGGCAGAAATCTCCTTCGGTCACGTCTTGCTGAATTTGTTTAACACCGCGCGTCGCTTCAATATGGAAGTGCAGCCCCAGCTGGTTCTGTTACAGAAGACCTTGCTGTATGTTGAAGGGGTAGGGCGTCAGCTGTATCCGCAGCTCGATTTGTGGAAAACCGCGAAACCTTTCCTTGAAACCTGGATCAAAGAACAGGTCGGACTGCCTGCTTTACTGAAAGCGGTGAAAGAAAAAGGGCCGTTCTGGATCGAAAAAATGCCAGAACTTCCCGAACTGATTTACAACAGTTTGCGCCACGGCAAGCAACTACAGATGAGTGTTGATAAAATCGCGGCTGAACTGCAAACGAATCATGTGCGCCAGGGGCAATCGCGTTATTTATTTGGCATTGGCGCAACATTGTTATTGAGTGGCACATTATTACTGATTAACCGCCCGGAATGGGGACTCAATTCGGGCTGGTTAATGGTGGCGGGTGTGATGGCCTGGTTTGTTGGCTGGCGCAAGACGCGCTAATTTCACATCGCTAACGGGAGGCCCGGTAACCTTTACCAGGCCTGTTTTTATCATCATCACTTACAGAGGACTATGTATGGGTGGTATCAGTATTTGGCAGTTGGTCATCATCGCCGTTATTGTTGTACTGCTGTTCGGAACGAAAAAACTGGGTTCTATCGGTTCCGATCTCGGTGCGTCAATTAAAGGCTTTAAAAAAGCCATGAGTGACGATGACAAGCAAGATAAAGACAAGTCTGCAGAAGATGCGGATTTCACGGCGAAATCCCTTGCTGACAAGCAAGAAGATGTGAAAAAAGACGAAAAACGTCACGACAAAGAGCAGGTGTAATCCGTGTTTGATATTGGTTTCGGCGAGCTTTTATTAGTCTTCGTGATCGGCCTTGTCGTGCTGGGCCCGCAACGTTTACCTGTTGCGGTGCGCACGGTAGCGGGCTGGGTCAGAGCCCTGCGCTCTCTTGCAACGACGGTGCAAAATGAGCTGGCGCAGGAACTTAAGATGCAAGAGTTTCAGGACAGTCTGAAGAAGGTTGAAAAGGCGAGCCTGGACAACCTGACACCGGAGCTTAAGGCCTCGATGGATGAGCTGCGTCAGGCGGCAGAATCCATGAAGCGTTCTTACACCGCCAACGATCCGGAAAAATCGAGTGATGAAGCCCATACCATCCATAATCCGGTGGTGAAGGGCAATGAAGAACAGCACGAGGGCGTCACGCCTTCGACGGCAGAAAATCAGGCCAGCGCGCCGGAACAAGCGCCTGACGCGGTGGACGTGAAAAAGACCGAAACCCAGACAGCGGAAGCCAAACCGGTTTCCGAGACACCTCCTCCTTCAAGTGATAAATCCTGAACATGGCTGTTGATGATACCCAACCGCTCATCGCGCATCTGATTGAGCTGCGTAAGCGCCTGCTAAATTGCATCATTGCGGTGATCGCCATTTTCCTGGCGCTGGTTTACTTCGCCAACGACATCTACCATCTGGTTTCTGCGCCCTTGATTAAGCAACTGCCGCAGGGTGCGACCATGATTGCGACCGATGTGGCGTCGCCCTTTTTCACGCCGATCAAACTGACCTTTATGGTGTCGCTGATTCTGTCCGCGCCGGTGATTTTGTACCAGGTGTGGGCGTTTATTGCGCCAGCACTTTATAAGCATGAACGCAAGCTGGTGGTGCCGCTGCTGGTTTCCAGCTCGCTCTTGTTTTACATCGGTATGGCGTTTGCCTACTTCGTGGTCTTCCCGCTGGCGTTTGGTTTTTTAGCCAACACTGCGCCGGAAGGGGTGCTGGTCTCCACGGATATCGCCAGCTATCTCAGCTTTGTGATGGCGCTGTTCATGGCCTTCGGCGTCTCCTTTGAGGTGCCGGTGGCCATCGTGCTGTTGTGCTGGATGGGGGTAACGACGCCAGAATCATTACGCCAGAAACGGCCGTATGTGCTGGTGGGGGCATTTGTCGTCGGCATGCTGCTAACGCCGCCGGATGTTTTCTCCCAGACGCTGCTCGCTATCCCGATGTACTGTCTGTTTGAAGTGGGCGTGTTCTTCGCGCGCTTCTACACGGGTAAAGGGCGTCGCCGAGAGCAAGACGAAGACGACACCACAGAAGAGTAAATCCAGCCGCCCGTCAGGGCGGTTGTTGTATGGAGCAAAGCATGTTTGATATCGGCGTTAATCTCACCAGTTCCCAGTTTTCCCACGATCGCGATGAGGTCGTTTCCCGTGCGCAGGCGGCGGGGTTAAGCGGCATGTTGCTGACCGGAACCAACCTGCATGAAAGCCAACAGGCGCAGCGCTTTGCGCGCCATTACCCACGCTGCTGGTCAACCGCCGGGGTGCATCCCCATGACAGCAGCAGCTGGACGCCGGAAACCGAACGTGAAATCCGCGCACTCGCGGCGTTACCGGAAGTGGTGGCTATTGGCGAATGTGGTCTCGATTTTAACCGTAATTTCTCGACACCCGAGGAGCAGGAAAGGGCGTTCGTCGCACAACTGGCGCTGGCGGCGGAGCTTTCCATGCCGGTGTTTTTGCATTGCCGTGATGCCCACGCGCGCTTTCTGACGCTGCTGGACCCGTGGCTGAATAAACTGCCCGGTGCGGTGCTGCACTGTTTTACCGGCACGCTGAGTGAGGCCGAGGATTGCCTGGCTCGCGGCATGTATCTTGGTATCACCGGATGGATTTGCGATGAGCGACGTGGGCTGGAACTGCGTGAGGTGCTGCCACATATTCCCGCTGAGCGTCTGTTTGTTGAAACCGACGCCCCTTATCTGCTGCCGCGTGATTTAGCGCCAAAGCCCAAATCGCGACGCAACGAACCCGCACATCTGGGGCATATTTTGCATTGTGTTGCCGGCTTGCGTGGCGAAGAGGCGGCGTGGCTGGATAAGGTTCTGGATAACAACGTTCAGACGCTTTTTGGCATCACGCTTTCTTGAAATCGGTGTTTTTGATGCTCTGCATGACCTGCTTATTAAGCAGATTGAGCAGCAGCATGGAACGGGCTTCGCCATCCGGTTCTTTAAAGATGGCCTGCAAGCCTTCCAGCGCGCCTTCGGTGATGATGACCTGGTCGCCGGGATACGGCGTTTCAGGATCGGTAACACCTTCAGGTTTATAGAGCGAAAGCTGGTGAATCACCGTTGAAGGCACAAGCGCCGGGTGAGTGCCAAAGCGAACAAAATGGCTGACACCGCGCGTGGCATTAATAGTGGTGGTGTGAATGGTTTCGGGATCGAATTCCACAAACAGGTAGTTGGGGAACAGAGGTTCGCTCACCGTCGTGCGTTTACCGCGAACCATTTTCTCCAGCGCAATCATCGGCGTCAGGCAGTTTACCGCCTGGCGTTGGAGGTGTTCCTGGGCGCGCTGAAGCTGGCCTCGTTTGCAGTAAAGTAGATACCAGGATTGCATAATGTTCTTTTCCGGAAGTTCGGAGCGCAAGAATACCAAATGCACGCTGCGATGGCTAAGTTGATTATACGTCTCGCTCGCATTAACCGTTGTATTTCACCTCAATTTAACAAAATTACAGCAACGTGAAGATGAACACCGTATAATAAAGCGCTTATCAAGAGGCCAGTATAAACCCCATGAAATACCATGACCTACGCGATTTTCTGACGCTGCTTGAGCAGCAGGGCGAACTCAAACGCATCACTCTGCCAGTCGATCCCTACCTGGAAATGACGGAAATTGCTGACCGTACGCTCCGTGCGGGTGGCCCGGCTCTGCTGTTTGAAAACCCAAAAGGGTTCTCAATGCCGGTGTTATGTAACCTGTTCGGCACCCCGCGGCGTGTTGCGCTGGGGATGGGGCAGGAAGATGTCAGCGCCTTGCGCGAGGTGGGAAAATTACTGGCCTTTCTGAAAGAGCCGGAGCCGCCAAAAGGTTTTCGCGATCTCTTCGATAAGCTCCCTCAGTTTAAACAAGTGCTGAACATGCCGACCAAACGGCTGCGCGGTGCGCCTTGTCAGCAAAAAGTGGTGCAGGGCGATGATGTTGATCTGACAAACATCCCGATTATGCAGTGCTGGCCTGACGATGCCGCGCCGCTCATCACCTGGGGGCTGACCGTCACCCGTGGGCCGCATAAAGAGCGCCAGAATCTGGGCATTTATCGCCAGCAGCTGATTGGCAAAAATAAGCTGATTATGCGTTGGCTGTCCCATCGCGGCGGTGCGCTGGATTTCCAGGAGTGGCGCGAAACCCATCCGGGCGAACGTTTCCCGGTTTCTGTTGCGTTAGGCGCGGACCCGGCGACCATCCTGGCGGCGGTGACGCCCGTGCCGGACACCCTGTCAGAATATGCCTTTGCCGGGCTGCTGCGCGGCACCAAAACCGAAGTGGTCAAGTGCGTTTCGAATGATTTAGAGGTTCCCGCCAGTGCGGAGATCGTCCTCGAAGGCTATATTGAGCCGGGGGAGATGGCACCGGAAGGGCCCTATGGTGACCACACGGGTTACTATAATGAAATCGACAATTTCCCGGTCTTCACCGTTACGCACATCACCCAGCGTGAAGATGCGATTTATCACTCAACCTACACCGGCCGGCCGCCTGATGAGCCTGCGGTATTGGGTGTGGCGTTGAACGAAGTCTTTGTGCCTATTTTGCAAAAGCAGTTCCCGGAAATCGTTGATTTTTATCTGCCGCCGGAAGGCTGTTCCTACCGCCTTGCGGTTGTCACCATGAAGAAACAGTACGCAGGCCATGCAAAACGCGTCATGATGGGTGTCTGGTCATTCTTGCGCCAGTTTATGTACACCAAGTTCGTGATTGTGTGTGATGACGACATCAACGCCCGCGACTGGAACGATGTGATCTGGGCTATCACCACCCGTATGGACCCGGCAAGGGACACGGTGTTGATAGAAAACACGCCAATTGATTATCTGGATTTTGCCTCGCCGGTTTCCGGCCTTGGCTCAAAAATGGGACTGGATGCCACCAACAAATGGCCCGGCGAAACCCAACGAGAGTGGGGGCGCCCTATCAGAAAGGATCCTGAGGTGACGGCGCGTATCGACGCCATCTGGGATGATCTGGCCATTTTTAGCGACGGTAAAGGTGCGTAACGCACCGCCGTTTTTCGCCTGACACAACGACAACAAGTATGAACCCGACAGAGGGAGCGCATGACAACCTTAAGCTGTAAAGTGACCTCGGTAGACGCCATCACCGATACCGTATATCGCGTACGTTTAGTGCCGGAAGCGGCTTTTTCTTTTCGCGCTGGCCAGTACTTAATGGTAGTGATGGATGAACGAGACAAACGCCCCTTCTCAATGGCTTCTACCCCCGATCAGCATGAGTTTATCGAGCTGCACATTGGTGCTTCCGAGATCAATCTCTACGCCATGGCGGTAATGGATCGCATTCTGAAAGACCGGGAAATCGTGATTGACATTCCGCACGGTGAAGCCTGGCTGCGTGACGACGAAGCGCGTCCGCTGGTGCTGATTGCTGGGGGGACCGGTTTCTCCTACGCGCGCTCTATTCTGTTAACCGCGCTGGCACAAAACCCGAACCGTGATATCACCATCTACTGGGGCGGCCGTGAAGAGAAACATCTTTACGATCTGGCTGAGCTGGAAGCCCTGTCGGTTAATCACCCGAACCTGCGTGTCGAAGCGGTGGTGGAGCAGCCGGAAGAGAACTGGCGTGGCCGCAACGGTACGGTACTGACTGCAGTGTTGCAGGATTTTGGCACCCTTGCGGAGCACGACATCTATATTGCCGGCCGTTTTGAAATGGCGAAAATTGCCCGTGACCTGTTCTGCAACGAACGTGGCGCACGTGAAGACCGTCTGTTCGGCGACGCATTTTCGTTTATTTAAGCCATAAAAAACCACCGCCTCATGAGCGGTGGTTATTCACATCATTCGTACAGATTGTGGAAGTCGACAAACAGCGGTTTATCGTTTTCCATCAGACACAGCATATCGCCTTCCACGCCTTTTTTGGTCTCGAGACTCGCCGTCACGCGGGTCGCAATATGCTGGCTGCCAATGTTTTCATCCAGCAATTCCAGCCTGGCGGTGTCCGGGTCCGGCTTTGTGACCTGCAATTTAGCGTATAGCTCAGGGCTGCTGGTTTTGAGTTTCGCAAGGCCGTAGGCCAGGCAGCGTTGGGCCATAATTTGTTCCTGGCTGGCGCCTTCATTTGCCAGTGTGAGTGCAGGTAACAGAGCAAGCAGACAGCTGGCGGTGATCAACTTTTTTTTCATATCATTCCCTTGTTGAGATGTCAGTATTTCCATGGAGATTCTAAGGGATTTCGGGAAGGATAAAAAATAAAAAGCCCGCCCCTGACAGGCGGGAAAACGGCAACTAAACCTTTCCCCGTCATCATTCACGCTGCCTCATTGTTGGCTGCCTTTGCTCACCCCGGTCACATAGTGAACTATGCTCCCGGGGACTCGCTCAGTTGCCGCCGCGATGCAACGCGAATGATTTAGGGGAATATTCTTCGATTACACCCGCTCAAACACCGTTGCGATCCCCTGACCCAACCCGATACACATGGTCGCCAGGCCAAACTGGGCGTCTTTGCGTTCCATCAGATTGAGCAGCGTGGTGCTGATACGTGTACCGGAACAACCCAGCGGGTGGCCGAGGGCGATCGCCCCGCCGTTGAGGTTGATCTTCTCGTCTATCTGCTCCATCAGCCCGAGATCTTTAATGCACGGCAGGATCTGTGCGGCGAAGGCTTCGTTCATTTCAAACAGGTCGATATCCGAGGCGGACAGCCCGGCTTTTTTCAGCGCCAGCTTCGATGCCGGAACCGGGCCGTATCCCATAATTGACGGATCGCAGCCGACCACCGCCATCGAACGCACGCGGGCACGTGGTTTCAGGCCCAGCTCACGCGCCCGACTTTCGCTCATCATCAGCATGGCGGATGCGCCATCGGAAAGAGCGGAAGAGGTTCCTGCGGTGACTGTACCGTTTACCGGGTCAAAGGCCGGTCGCAGCGCGGCCAGGGCTTCAACGGTGGTCTCCGGGCGGATGACTTCGTCGTAATTAAACTGTTTGAGCACGCCGTCGGCGTCATGACCGCCGGTCGGAATGATTTCATTTTTGAACGCACCGGATTGCGTCGCGGCCCAGGCGCGGGCGTGGGAACGGGCGGCAAACGCATCCTGCATTTCACGGCTGATACCGTGCATACGCGAGAGCATCTCTGCCGTCAGCCCCATCATGCCTGCCGCTTTGGCGACGTTACGGCTCATGCCGGGGTGAAAATCGACGCCGTGGCTCATCGGCACGTGGCCCATGTGTTCCACGCCACCGACCAGACACGCCTGCGCATCGCCGGTCATGATCATCCGAGCCGCATCATGCAGCGCCTGCATTGATGAGCCACACAGACGGTTGACGGTGACTGCAGGGACAGAATGGGGGATCTCCGCCAGCAGCGCGGCGTTACGGGCAATATTGAAACCCTGCTCCAGGGTTTGCTGTACGCAGCCCCAGTAGATATCGTCCAGCGCAGCGGCTTCAAGTGCCGGGTTGCGCGCCAGCAGGCTGCGCATCAGGTGCGCGGAGAGGTCTTCTGCCCGCACGTTACGAAACGCGCCGCCCTTTGAACGGCCCATCGGGGTGCGAATTGCATCGACAATGACAACCTGTTCCATTGTGACTCCTTAAGCCGTTTTCAGTTCGCCAACCGGACGGGCTGGTGCAACCGGGGGATAATAGGGTTCGTTATGGCGTGCTTTTTCGCGCAGACCGGCGGGCACGTCATATAACGGACCGAGGTGCTGATACTGCTGGGCCATATCGAGGTATTTTGCGCTGCCGAGCGTATCCAGCCAGCGGAACGCGCCGCCGTGGAACGGAGGGAAACCCAGGCCATACACCAGGGCCATATCCGCTTCCGCCGGGCTGGCAATAATACCTTCTTCCAGACAACGAACCACTTCGTTGACCATCGGAATCATCATGCGGGCGATGATCTCCTCGTCGCTGAAATCGCGCTTCGGCTGGCTGACTTCTGCCAGCAGCCCGTCCACTGCGGCGTCTTCCTCTTTCTTCGGCTTGCCTTTGCTGTCTTCGTTATAGCGCCAGAAGCCCAGGCCGTTTTTCTGCCCGAAGCGGTTAGCGTCGAACAGCGCATCGATGGCATCGCGGAAATCTTTTTGCATACGCTGCGGGAAACCTGCCGCCATCACCGCCTGCGCGTGATGCGCGGTATCAATGCCGACCACATCCAGCAGATACGCCGGGCCCATTGGCCAGCCAAACTGTTTTTCCATCACTTTGTCGACTTTGCGGAAATCTGCACCGTCGCGCAGCAGCTGGCTGAAACCAGCAAAGTAGGGGAACAGCACGCGGTTGACGAAGAAGCCAGGGCAGTCGTTAACCACAATCGGCGTTTTGCCCATTTTGCTCGCCCAGGCCACCACTTTAGCGATGGTGGCGTCCGAGGTTTTCTCGCCGCGAATCACTTCAACCAGCGGCATACGGTGCACCGGGTTAAAGAAGTGCATGCCGCAGAAGTTTTCCGGGCGCTTGAGTACGCTCGCCAGCTCACCAATCGGAATCGTCGAGGTGTTGGATGCCAGCACGGTTTCCGGGCGCACTTTGTCTTCGGTTTCCGCCAGCACTGCCTTTTTCACTTTCGGGTTTTCCACCACCGCTTCGACCACCACATCGACGCGATCGAAACCGCTGTATTCCAGCGTGGGCTGAATAGTGGAAATCACGCCCGCCAGCTTCAGGCCGTCAATTTTGCCGCGTTCCAGTTGCTTATTCAGCAGCTTGGCGGCTTCGGTCATGCCGAGCGTCAGGGATTTTTCGTTGATATCTTTCATCACCACCGGCACGCCTTTCCAGGCTGACTGGTAAGCAATGCCGCCGCCCATAATACCGGCACCGAGCACGGCGGCGTGTTTAGGCGTTTCAACGTCTTTGGTCAGCTTCTTCGCTTTGCCTTTCACGAACTGATCGTTAAGGAAGATACCTACCAGGGCGCGGGCTTCTTTACTGTGCGCCAGGGGAACGAAGCTTTGGTTTTCAAGCTGAAGAGCGTTGTCACGACCACAGCGCGCGGCCGCTTCAATGGTTTTTACCGCTGTGATTGGCGCGGGGTAATGTTTACCCGCCGTCTGCGCCACCATGCCTTTGGCGATGGTGAAGCTCATGGTCGCTTCAATTTTACTTAAGTGCAGAGGTTCCAGCTTCGGCTGTCGTTTCGCTTTCCAGTCGAGGTCGCCGTTGATGGCCTGGCGCAGAATAGCGATAGCACCCTCTTTTAACTTCTCTGCTTTCACCACACCGTCAACCAGACCGATTTTGAGCGCCTCTTCGGCGCCGACGTCTTTACCGGCAGCGATGATCTCCAGTGCGCTGTCCGCCCCGAGCAGGCGCGGCAAACGCACTGAACCGCCAAAGCCTGGCATGATGCCGAGTTTGGTTTCCGGCAGGCCGATGCGCAGATCCGGTGTGGCGAGACGATAATCTGTCGCCAGCACGCATTCGCAACCGCCGCCCAGCGCGTAGCCATTCACGGCGGAAATGGTCGGCACCGGCAAATCTTCCAGTCGGCTGAAGACGCTGTTAGCAAAATGGAGCCAGCTGCTCAGTTGTTCTGCAGGAACCAGGAACAGGGAGAGGAATTCGGTGATATCAGCCCCGACGATAAATGCCGCCTTTTCAGAACGCAGCAACAGGGCTTTTAAATCGGACTGTTTTTCCAGCACGTCCAGCGCCTCGCCGAGGCTGGCAACGGTCGCTGTATCAAGTTTGTTCACTGAGCCGGGGGCGTCGAACACCAGTTCGGCAATGCCGTCTTCCAGCCAGTTGAGATATAAGGTTTCGCCTTTGTAGAGCATGTCAGTCTCCTGAGTCCCGCAAGATGATCTGGTCATACCAGATGAGGCGAAGTGTGGATTTTATGTTAATAAATTGCAAATTTATCATTAAGAAATTGCAGGGCCGATCACGCTCAGGGGAAATCACCCTCCCTGGAGAGGCTGTGCTAAGATGCGAAAACATGAGGTCAAAAAAACAGAAGGAAGAATGATGGACTCACTGGCCGCGCTGTATAAAAATCATATTGTTACGTTACAGGAACGTACCCGCGATGTACTTGCCCGCTTTAAGCTCGACGCGCTGTTGATTCACTCCGGCGAACTGTTCAACGTCTTTCTCGACGATCACCCTTACCCGTTTAAAGTTAACCCGCAGTTTAAAGCCTGGGTGCCGGTAACACAGGTTCCAAATTGCTGGTTGCTGGTTGATGGCGTGAACAAACCGAAGCTGTGGTTCTATCTGCCGGTCGATTACTGGCACAACGTGGAACCTTTGCCGACATCCTTCTGGACGGAAGAGGTCGAGGTGATTGCGCTGCCGAAAGCTGAGGGTATTGGCAGCCAGCTGCCGGCGGCACGCGGCAATATCGGCTACATCGGCCCGGTGCCTGAGCGCGCACTCGCGCTGGATATTGCCGCCAGCAATATCAACCCGAAAGGGGTGATTGATTACCTGCACTACTATCGCGCTTATAAAACCGATTATGAACTGGCGTGCATGCGTGAAGCGCAAAAAACGGCAGTGAACGGCCATCGTGCGGCGGAAGAAGCTTTCCGTTCCGGCATGAGCGAGTTCGACATCAATCTGGCCTACCTGACGGCAACCGGTCATCGCGATACTGATGTGCCTTACAGCAATATTGTGGCGCTGAATGAGCATGCCTCCGTGCTGCATTACACTAAGCTGGACCACCGCGTTCCCGCTGAGTTGCGCAGCTTCCTGCTGGATGCCGGGGCAGAATATAACGGCTACGCCGCTGACCTGACCCGGACCTGGTCTGCCCATAGCGATAACGACTATGCCCATCTTGTGAAAGACGTTAACGACGAGCAACTGGCGCTGATTGCGACGATGAAAACGGGGGTGAATTACCTCGAGTACCACGTGCAGTTCCATCAGCGCATCGCCAAATTGCTGCGTAAGCACCAAATCGTCACCGATATGAGTGAAGAGGCGATGGTGGAGAACGATCTTACCGGGCCGTTTATGCCGCACGGCATCGGTCACCCGCTCGGTCTGCAGGTTCATGATGTTGCGGGCTTTATGCAGGACGATAACGGTACGCACCTGGCGGCTCCATCGAAGTACCCGTACCTGCGCTGCACCCGCGTGCTGCAACCGCGCATGGTGTTGACCATTGAGCCGGGGATCTACTTTATCGACTCCCTGCTGACGCCGTGGCGTGAAGGTCCGTTCAGTAAGCACTTCAACTGGCAGAAAATCGAGGCGCTGAAGCCGTTCGGCGGCATTCGTATTGAAGATAACGTCGTCATTCATGAAAACAGCATTGAGAACATGACGCGGGACCTGAAGCTGGCGTAATGGAAAGCTGGCTGATACCGGACGCGCCGGTCACCTTCACCGAAGAGATTAAAAAGAGCCGTTTCATCACGCTCCTGGCGCATACCGAGGGCGTGGAGGCGGCGAAAGCCTTTGTCGAATCGGTGCGGTCGGAGCATCCTGATGCGCGTCATCATTGCGTGGCCTGGGTTGCCGGGCCGCCTGATGACTCTCAGCAATTGGGCTTTTCTGACGACGGCGAACCTGCCGGTACCGCCGGGAAACCGATACTCGCGCAATTAATGGGGAGTGGAGTCGGAGAAATCACCGCCGTGGTGGTGCGCTATTACGGCGGCGTATTGTTAGGCACCGGTGGTTTAGTGAAAGCTTACGGTGGCGGCGTGAGCCAGGCGCTGGCTCTTCTCACGACGCAGCGCAAGACGCCATTAACCGAATATACTTTGCAATGTGAGTACGGACAATTGACTGGCATTGAAACGCTGCTGGGGCAATTCTCCGGCAAAATTGTCGCGAGTGACTATCAGGCTGCCGTTCGCCTCCGGGTCGCACTTCCGCAATCTGAAGTGACGGCTTTTTCGTCAAAACTCGCTGATTTCAGTCGTGGTGCGTTGCATTTAGATAAGATTGAAGAATAATCCCCACCTGGTTTTTGCATACTTAAATACCTAAGGAAGCGGCAGAGATGCATTTTCGCGCCATAACCCGAATTGTTGGACTTCTTATCATCCTCTTTTCCGGGACGATGATTCTGCCAGGGCTGGTGGCACTGATCTACCGCGACGGGGCAGGGCGAGCGTTTACTCAAACGTTCTTTGTTGCGCTGGCGATTGGCTCCATGCTGTGGTGGCCAAACCGCCGCGAGAAGAGTGAACTGAAATCCCGCGAAGGCTTTCTTATTGTTGTCCTGTTCTGGACAGTGCTGGGGAGCGTGGGTGCGTTGCCGTTCATCTTTGCCGAAAGTCCTAATCTGACGATAACCGATGCGTTTTTTGAATCCTTCTCTGGGTTAACGACCACCGGGGCGACCACGCTGGTTGGGCTGGACTCGTTGCCTCACGCTATTCTCTTTTATCGCCAGATGCTGCAGTGGTTCGGCGGGATGGGGATCATCGTCCTGGCCGTGGCGATTCTGCCTATTTTGGGCGTTGGGGGGATGCAGCTCTATCGTGCCGAAATGCCGGGGCCGCTGAAAGACAACAAAATGCGCCCGCGTATTGCCGAAACCGCGAAAACTCTGTGGTTCATTTATGTCTTGCTGACTATCGCCTGTGCGCTGGCGCTGTGGTTTGCCGGTATGCCTGCGTTCGATGCCATTGGGCATAGCTTCTCAACCATTGCTATTGGCGGGTTCTCAACGCATGACGCCAGTGTGGGTTATTTCGACAGTCCGACTATCAACACGATTATTGCCATCTTCCTGCTGATCTCTGGCTGTAACTACGGTCTGCACTTCTCTTTATTAAGCGGTCGCAATTTAAAGGTCTACTGGCGTGACCCGGAATTCAGGATGTTCATTGGTGTGCAGCTCACGCTGGTGATTATCTGCACCGTGGTGCTGTGGTTCCATAATGTCTATGCCTCCGCCGTGACCACACTCAATCAGGCCTTCTTCCAGGTGGTTTCTATGGCGACCACCGCCGGGTTCACGACCGACAGTATTGCTCGCTGGCCGTTGTTCTTGCCGGTGCTGCTGCTGTGTTCTGCTTTTATAGGCGGGTGTGCCGGTTCGACGGGGGGCGGTTTGAAGGTCATCCGTATTCTTTTACTGTTCAAGCAAGGCAACCGTGAGTTGAAACGTCTGGTGCACCCGAATGCGGTGTACAGCATTAAATTGGGCAACCGCGCGCTGCCGGAACGAATCCTCGAAGCGGTCTGGGGCTTCTTCTCGGCTTATGCACTGGTGTTTATCGTCAGCATGCTGGCAATCATCGCCACCGGGGTGGATGACTTCTCGGCGTTTGCTTCAGTGGTGGCGACGCTGAATAACCTCGGGCCTGGGCTGGGTGTGGTGGCGGATAACTTTGCCAGCATGAACCCGGTGGCGAAATGGATCCTGATTGCCAACATGCTGTTTGGTCGTCTGGAGGTCTTTACCTTATTGGTACTCTTTACGCCCACTTTCTGGCGTGAATAAGGACGTATACGTGAAAACACTGATTCTGTTTTCCACCCGCGATGGACAGACGCACGAGATTGCCAACACGATTGCCGCTGAGCTTCGTGGCGCTGACGTTGAGAATGATGTGATTGACCTTAATGAAGCGCAGAGCATTCGCTGGGAAGGTTATGAGCGGGTGGTGATTGGCGCGTCTATTCGCTATGGCCACTTTAGCCCGGTGCTGGATAGCTTTGTGAAGCAGCACAGTGACACACTGAACCGCCTGCCGGGCGCGTTCTTCTCCGTGAACCTCGTTGCACGTAAGCCAGAAAAGAATACGCCGGAAACCAACAGCTATACGCAGAAGTTCCTGGCGCGCTCCCCGTGGCAGCCGGATGTCTGCGCAGTGTTTGCTGGCGCGCTGCGGTATCCGCGCTATCGCTGGTTTGATCGCCTTATGATTCAACTGATTATGAAGATGACTGGCGGTGAGACGGATACGCGTAAAGAAGTGGTCTATACCGACTGGCAGCAGGTCAGCCTGTTTGCCCGGAAAATCGCTCAGTTAACCCGCAATTCGGCTCTTTAATAAACTTTACGAATGAAATTTGAGCGAACGATAATTTTTTTGAATTTTATACTTGTCAGCCTGAAATAAATCCCTATACTGCGCCTCCACTGACACGGAACAACG
>CAUSEC010000024.1:0-90516 GCA_963530515.1 uncultured Enterobacteriaceae bacterium
GGTGGCGTTTAAAGTGTGCGGGCATTTTACGGGAAGGTTACATTACTGTAAACATGAATGGCGTAGTGTCAGTAAGGTGTTACTGAGTTCTGCCGATTGTGTCACGTGGAATGCAACAATCTGTAAAATCGGGCGTTCGCACAACCTCTCATCAAGGTTATAACGAAAACACTACCTTACAATAATGGGTGTGGGGTAATTGGTATAACCAATCAATTAAACAAACAATTAATTAACAACAATTCAGCATTTATTGAACATTACTGGAAAGAGTAATTTAATAACGATGCTGAATCGTTAAAGAGTAGCCCCTAATTTATACCGCACAAAATAATTAAAGAAAAAATATTACAGAACAAATTAATAATGGAGAAGGATGTTTTAAATATACGCTTAAATATTGAACGATATGATACCGTTCGGTAATAATTTAGTGTGGTTTATTTCTTAAGCGACTGATTTCAAAAAATAGATTCCAGGAAATAATAGTGAGTGCGGGGCATCAGGCATTCCGTCGAGGGAGAATACAGGCGGGAGACCTCTCCCGCACCGTCAGATATGCTGCGTTTTGCGCAACGCGAGAAGGTCGAGCAGGCCGCCATAAAGGATGCCACCGAGCGCAAAGAGGACACCGAACTCAAGCAGCGTGTCGCCGAAGGCAATCGCTGCGAGGCCGCTGGCGTTAAGGGTTAAAATAACCAGCCAGGCCGCAATCAATATGCATCCCGCACCCAGAACGCGAAGCGCCAGGCGGTAAGCCTGAGCGAACTCTGTCCTTAGCATAAAGCGTTCGCTCGCCTGGGTAAATTCCAGCGTTTTTTTACATAACAGCAATAACAACAGACCGGGCACGGCGGCGACGATGGAAAACAGATAGAACGTTGACCAGCCGTGAGCTTCAACAAACCAGCCCGCCAGAGGGCCGACGTAGACGCGCCCAACAGCCGACAGGGCGGAGAGCAGTGCAAACTGGGTCGCGGAAAACGATTTGTTGCACAGCGTCATGAGCAAGGCGACAAAGGCCGAGGTTCCCATACCGCCGCAAAGATTCTCAAAGAACACAGCTGACGCCATGCTCAGCATATTTTTGTCGGTCACGGCCAGCAGCCAGTAGCCAGCATTCGATGCGCCCTGCAAAATGCCGAAAATCAGCAGTGCGCGGAACAGCGTCAGGCGTTGCATTAATACGCCTCCCCACAGGGCACCAATAATCGTGGCCACAAGCCCAAGCGTTTTATTCACCACGCCCACTTCACCGGCATCAAAACCGACGCCTCGAATCAAAAATGTGGTGGTGAGACTCATGGCAAACGCATCGCCCAGCTTATAGAGAACAATCAGCAGCAGGATAAGCCAGGCGTTATTGCGTCCGAAAAAGTCGCGTAATGGCTCGGCGACAGCCTGTTCCAGGCTGCGGGGCGCAGGAATAGCGTCATCAGGTTCGGGGGCGAGCCAGGTGGCGATAATGCAGGGGATTAACAGTGCTGCCATCAGCCAGTACATGCCCTGCCAGCCGAGCCAGCGGTCGGCAAGCCACAAGGCCAGTCCACCTGACACCAGCATCCCCAGACGATAACCGAGCACGCTGATTGCCGCGCCGGTCCCGCGCTCTTCTGCTGCCAGCACGTCGGTTTTCCAGGCATCAAATACAATGTCCTGCGAGGCGGAACAGAAGGCGATAACGACCGCAAGCGCCGCCATCCAGCGCAGCTGATTCTCAGGCTCGAGAAAGCCCATTGCGGCAATGGCAACAAGGAGTGCAAGCTGGGTGAGAAGTAGCCAGCCACGGCGACGGCCAAGAAACGGCGGCGTATAGCGGTCCATCACCGGGGACCACAGGAACTTAAAGACGTAGGCCTGACCGACCAGGGAGAAGAAGCCGATAGTTTTAAGGTCGACATTGGCGACGGTCATCCACGCCTGAAGCGTGCCAGACGTCAGAGCCAGAGGAAGGCCGGAGGCAAAGCCCAGAATCAGCAGAATGGCTGACTTGGGTTGCTGAAAAATGCGTAAGTAGTGGTTAGACATAGCTTAAGACTGGCCCGGCGAACCGGGCCAGAGAGCGGAACTTAGTGTGCGTTCTGCTTGATGAACTGATGAATAGCGGTGTCCTGAGACATATCGGCGATGGTATCGGTCAGCACGTTGTTAACCGCATTGGCGATTTTGTCGTTGGATGCCTGAAGTGCGCCTTCGACGTTATAGCTGGCACGATAGTTTTTGGTCATCTTGTTGCCATTGGCTGCGGTGGCAATGATGGCGATATCTGCTTTGGTGGAGATCTTGTAGCGCAGATTGCCTTCAGAGACATCAGCAAAAAGCTGGTTAACGATGATCTGCAGGTTGGCAGCGCCGTTCGGCCCAATCATATAACCGCGAGCGGCCATTTGTTTTTCCAGGACTTCCTGCAGCAGGAAGCGCAGGTCGCGGGAAGCGGTCAGCGTCACCAGTTGGTTATCACGGTTCACTTTGGCCAGCGCCTGATCCTGACGCTGGTCTGCACCGTTGATGCTAACGGTCACACCCATCAGGCTTGGGTCCTGCTGTGGCAGGGTAATTTTAGGCGCGACATCAAGCGTGGTCGGCGGCGTTGCACACCCGGCCAGCATAAACATAGCGACCAACGGGAGAAGAAGTTTTTTTAACATGTTCAGGCTCTCAGCAGACTGTAAACGTATAAGGGGGAAAATTTGCGCCATCATAACATCGCCGTCAACAAGGGGAAGTGTTCAACGCATGTAAATTCATCGTCTTGTACGTTATTTGCACGCAAGAGTGACTTTTCCCGCTAATCAGGACACGGAATGAGACCTTTTAAGTACAGTTCATACCTTTGGCTGAGAATATAGGACGAAAGCTAAATTTTTGTTGTTTTCTTGTTATATACAGGATAAAAGCGGCTAACATTTAAAGGGATGGGTAGCATCACGGCGTTGCGGAGGAGTCATTTCATGATGATACGTGAACAGATAGAAGAAAAGTTAAGGGCAGCGTTTGAACCCGTGTTCCTCGAAGTTGTTGATGAAAGCTATCGTCACAATGTACCGGCCGGTTCCGAAAGCCATTTTAAAGTTGTACTGGTCAGTGACCGCTTCAGCGGTGAACGTTTTCTGAATCGTCACCGTATGATTTACGGTACCCTGGCGGCGGAGTTATCTACCACCGTTCATGCTCTGGCGCTGCACACCTACACTATTAAGGAGTGGGCGGGTCTGCAGGATACTATTTTTGCCTCCCCACCTTGCCGTGGAGCAGGCACCATCGCGTAAAACGCATTTGCAACTGCCTGAACTTTTCCAGTATGTTGCGTACAGATTATGTGAAAACGGCCTGCGGGCCGTTTTATTTTGTCTGAGATTTGAGCGAGAAGCGCAATTTTTAGGTCAAAATTACCTCGGAATTGTGAAAAATGGCGCAACAATGCGGCATTACCGTTCTCGACTCACTAAAGTGATGCCGCTATAATGCCGCGTCTTATATATGAACGTCTTCGGGATGATTCTGGCGACAGGGAATGTTTATCTAATTTGAGTAAGCATCCCGGTTATGTGAAGCCAACGACAGCTTCCTGTGAAGAGTTGACCGAGCACCGTGATTTTTTGAGGTAACAAGATGCAAGTTTCAGTTGAAACCACTCAGGGCCTTGGGCGCCGTGTAACGATTACTATCGCTGCTGACAGCATCGAGACCGCTGTTAAGAGCGAACTGGTCAACGTAGCGAAAAAAGTACGTATCGACGGGTTCCGTAAAGGCAAAGTACCAATGACCGTTGTTGCTCAGCGTTATGGCGCTTCTGTTCGTCAGGACGTGCTGGGCGAGCTGATGAGCCGTAACTTCATTGATGCGATCATTCAGGAAAAAATCAACCCGGCTGGCGCACCGAACTATGTACCGGGCGAATACAAGCTGGGTGAAGACTTTACCTATTCCGTCGAGTTCGAAGTGTATCCAGAAGTTGAGCTGAAAGGCCTGGAAACGATCGAAGTTGAAAAACCGGTTGTAGAAGTGAACGACGAAGACGTCGACACTATGCTGGACACCCTGCGTAAGCAGCAGGCGACCTGGAAAGATAAAGACGGTGCAGTTGACGCTGAAGACCGTGTTACCGTTGACTTCTCCGGCTCTGTAGACGGCGAAGAATTCGAAGGCGGCAAAGCGACTGATTTCGTACTGGCAATGGGCCAGGGTCGTATGATCCCAGGCTTCGAAGACGGTATCAAAGGCCACAAAGCGGGTGAAGAGTTCACCATCGACGTGACCTTCCCGGAAGACTACCACGCTGAAAACCTGAAAGGTAAAGCGGCTAAGTTCGTCATCAACCTGAAAAAAGTTGAAGAGCGCGAACTGCCGGAATTCACCGAAGAGTTCATCAAACGTTTCGGCGTTGAAGATGGTTCTCTGGCCGGCCTGCGTGGCGAAGTGCGTAAAAACATGGAGCGCGAACTGAAAGGCGCTGTGCGTAACCGCATCAAGTCTCAGGCTATTGACGGTCTGGTGAAAGCGAACGACATCGAGATCCCGGCTGCACTGATCGACAGCGAAATCGACGTTCTGCGTCGTCAGGCTGCTCAGCGCTTCGGTGGTAACGAGAAACAAGCGCTGGAACTGCCGCGCGAGCTGTTCGAAGAACAAGCTAAACGCCGCGTTGTTGTTGGCCTGCTGCTGGGCGAAGTCATTCGTACCAACGAGCTGAAAGCTGACGAAGAGCGCGTTAAAGGTCTGATCGAAGAGATGGCATCTGCCTACGAAGATCCGACTGAAGTTATCGAGTTCTACAGCAAAAACAAAGAACTGACTGACAACATGCGTAATGTTGCTCTGGAAGAACAAGCGGTTGAAGCGGTTCTGGCCAAGGCGAAAGTGACTGAGAAAGCATCCAGCTTCCAGGAACTGATGAACCAGCAGGCTTAATTTACTCATCCAGTACAAAGAGTAAACAATAAGCCCGTCACCGTAAGGTGGCGGGCTTTTTTTATCGCATTGACGTTATCAGAAGTGTGCTAAAAGGATGTTTCAGTGTTAGCGTAACAGCAAAAGGTTGTTATGCTTGAAATAAGGTGTGGTCATCCCCATTAAGGGAGATGAATGCAAACACTCTGACTGATAATCCGTCTGTGTGTCGGTCATAGTCAGACCTGACCCACTCAAGTACAATCAGTACAGCAGGTTATTTATTTTTTACCCAGGAGACGGAAATGTCATACAGCGGCGAACGAGATTCCTTTGCACCCCATATGGCTTTGGTGCCAATGGTTATTGAACAGACCTCACGCGGTGAGCGCTCATTCGATATCTACTCCCGTCTTCTCAAGGAACGTGTCATTTTCATGACGGGTCAGGTTGAAGACCACATGGCTAACCTGATCGTCGCGCAGATGCTGTTTCTGGAAGCAGAAAACCCGGAAAAAGATATCTACCTGTACATTAACTCTCCTGGTGGCGTAATCACTGCCGGGATGTCAATCTATGACACCATGCAATTTATTAAGCCTGACGTTAGCACCATTTGTATGGGCCAGGCCGCGTCCATGGGCGCATTCCTGCTGACGGCAGGGGCAAAAGGCAAGCGCTTCTGCCTGCCGAATTCTCGAGTAATGATTCACCAGCCGCTGGGCGGCTATCAGGGTCAGGCAACGGATATCGAAATCCATGCCCGTGAAATCCTGAAAGTAAAAGGGCGCATGAATGAACTCATGGCCCACCATACGGGTCAATCATTAGAACAAATTGAACGTGATACCGAGCGTGACCGCTTCCTGAATGCAAACGAAGCCGTCGAATACGGACTGGTCGATTCGATTCTGACCCATCGTAATTAATGCCCAGGCTGCAGGTGTACCGCTATACTAAGTGAAAGCGGCAATACGCTTGAGTAGCGTATTGCGCCTGGAATGGCATCTGCGTCGTCATGTGCGGCACAAAGAACAGAAAAGAGGTTTTGACTCATGACAGATAAACGCAAAGACGGTTCAGGCAAACTGTTGTACTGCTCTTTCTGCGGCAAAAGCCAGCATGAAGTGCGCAAACTGATTGCCGGGCCGTCCGTGTATATCTGCGACGAATGTGTTGATTTGTGTAACGACATTATTCGCGAAGAGATTAAAGAAGTTGCGCCGCATCGCGAGCGTAGCGCACTGCCGACGCCACACGAAATTCGCCATCATCTTGACGATTACGTTATCGGTCAGGAACAGGCGAAAAAAGTGCTGGCCGTGGCGGTGTATAACCACTACAAACGTCTGCGCAATGGTGACACCAGCAATGGTGTTGAATTGGGCAAAAGTAACATCCTGCTGATTGGCCCGACCGGCTCCGGTAAAACGTTGCTGGCTGAAACGCTGGCGCGTCTGCTGGATGTTCCGTTCACCATGGCTGACGCCACCACCCTGACGGAAGCGGGTTATGTGGGCGAAGATGTTGAGAACATCATTCAGAAGCTGCTGCAGAAATGCGATTACGACGTGCAAAAAGCGCAGCGCGGCATTGTCTACATCGATGAAATCGACAAGATTTCGCGTAAGTCTGACAACCCGTCCATTACCCGTGACGTCTCCGGTGAAGGTGTACAGCAGGCTCTGCTGAAACTGATCGAAGGGACTGTTGCAGCCGTTCCGCCGCAGGGTGGTCGTAAACACCCGCAGCAGGAGTTCTTACAGGTCGATACCTCTAAGATCCTGTTCATTTGTGGCGGTGCATTTGCCGGTCTGGATAAGGTCATTTCTCACCGTGTTGAAACCGGATCGGGCATCGGTTTCGGTGCAACCGTGAAATCAACTGCTGAGAAACCAAACGAAGGCCAACTGCTGTCGCAGGTAGAGCCAGAAGATCTGATCAAATTTGGTCTGATCCCTGAGTTCATTGGTCGTCTGCCGGTGGTTGCAACGCTTAACGAGCTGAGCGAAGAAGCGCTTATCCAAATCCTGAAAGAGCCGAAAAACGCCCTGACCAAGCAATATCAGGCGTTGTTTAACCTTGAAGGTGTGGATCTGGAATTCCGCGACGAAGCCCTGACCGCGATTGCGAAGAAAGCAATGGTGCGTAAAACGGGTGCGCGTGGTCTGCGTTCTATCGTTGAAGCCGCATTGCTGGATACCATGTACGACCTGCCGTCTATGGATGAGGTTGAAAAAGTGGTTATCGATGAATCCGTCATCGGTGGGCAAAGTAAGCCGCTGTTGATTTACGGCAAACCCGAAGCGCAACAGGCATCTGGTGAATAATTCACCAGTCCATACAGTTAGTTAAAAAAAAAGGGGGGATTTTATCCCCCCTTTTATTTTTCCTTATTCCCGCCGTTGAATGTGTGGGAAACATCCCCATATACTGGTTTACATGTTAACGGTGCGTGTTGCACAGTCACGTCACCGGATTACCTGGCGGACACTAAACTAAGAGAGAGCTCTATGAATCCTGAGCGTTCTGAACGCATTGAAATCCCCGTATTGCCGTTGCGCGATGTGGTGGTTTATCCGCACATGGTCATACCCTTATTTGTAGGGCGGGAAAAATCTATCCGTTGCCTCGAAGCCGCCATGGATCATGATAAAAAAATCATGCTGGTGGCGCAGAAAGAAGCATCAACGGATGAGCCGGGTGTAAACGATCTTTTCACCGTCGGGACCGTGGCCTCTATTCTGCAAATGCTGAAATTACCGGACGGTACTGTAAAAGTGCTGGTCGAAGGCTTGCAGCGCGCGCGTATTACCGCTTTATCAGACAATGGCGAGCACTTCTCGGCGAAAGCGGAGTACCTTGATTCTCCAGCCATTGATGAACGTGAGCAGGAGGTGCTGGTCCGCACCGCAATTAGCCAGTTCGAAGGCTATATCAAGCTCAACAAAAAAATCCCACCGGAAGTGCTGACGTCGCTGAACAGCATCGACGACCCGGCGCGTCTGGCAGATACCATTGCGGCACACATGCCACTCAAACTGGCCGACAAGCAGTCCGTGCTGGAGATGTCCGACGTTAACGAGCGTCTGGAATATCTGATGGCGATGATGGAATCTGAAATCGACCTGCTGCAGGTTGAGAAGCGCATCCGCAATCGTGTCAAAAAGCAGATGGAGAAATCTCAGCGTGAGTACTATCTGAATGAGCAAATGAAGGCCATTCAGAAAGAACTGGGTGAGATGGATGATGCGCCGGACGAAAACGAAGCGCTGAAACGCAAAATCGACGCGGCCAAAATGCCGAAAGAGGCAAAAGAAAAAGCCGAAGCCGAGCTGCAAAAACTCAAAATGATGTCCCCGATGTCTGCAGAAGCGACCGTGGTGCGGGGTTACATCGAGTGGATGGTTCAGGTTCCGTGGAATGCCCGTAGTAAGGTCAAAAAAGACCTGCGTCAGGCGCAAGAGATTCTGGATACCGACCACTATGGTCTGGAGCGTGTCAAAGACCGCATCCTTGAGTATCTTGCGGTCCAGAGCCGCGTTAACAAACTTAAAGGGCCGATTCTGTGCCTGGTAGGGCCGCCAGGGGTAGGTAAAACCTCTCTGGGTCAGTCCATCGCTAAAGCCACCGGGCGTAAATACATCCGTATGGCGCTCGGCGGCGTACGTGACGAAGCGGAAATCCGCGGTCACCGTCGTACTTACATCGGTTCTATGCCGGGTAAACTGATCCAGAAGATGGCCAAAGTGGGCGTTAAAAACCCGCTGTTCCTGCTTGATGAGATCGACAAAATGTCTTCGGACATGCGTGGCGATCCGGCATCGGCACTACTGGAAGTGCTCGATCCAGAACAGAACGTGGCGTTCAGCGATCACTATCTGGAAGTGGATTATGATCTGAGTGATGTCATGTTCGTCGCGACGTCGAACTCCATGAACATCCCGGCGCCGTTGCTGGATCGTATGGAAGTGATTCGTCTGTCCGGGTATACCGAAGACGAAAAACTGAACATCGCCAGACAGCACCTGCTGCCGAAACAGATTGAACGTAACGCACTGAAAAAAGGCGAATTGACGGTTGATGACAGCGCCATCGTTGGCATTATCCGCTATTACACTCGTGAAGCGGGTGTGCGAAGCCTTGAGCGCGAAATGTCCAAACTGTGCCGCAAAGCGGTGAAACAGCTGCTGCTGGATCCGTCTCTTAAACACATCGAGATCAACGGTGAAAACCTGCATGACTACCTGGGTGTTCAGCGTTTTGACTATGGCCGTGCGGATGACGAAAACCGCGTAGGTCAGGTTACAGGTCTGGCGTGGACGGAAGTGGGCGGCGATCTGCTGACCATCGAAACCGCATGTGTGCCGGGTAAAGGCAAGCTGACCTACACCGGTTCTCTGGGTGAAGTGATGCAGGAATCTATCCAGGCGGCGTTGACCGTTGTACGAGCCCGTGCTGAGAAGCTGGGGATTAACGGCGACTTCTACGAAAAACGTGATATTCACGTTCACGTACCTGAAGGCGCAACGCCAAAAGACGGCCCAAGTGCGGGTATTGCGATGTGTACCGCGCTGGTTTCTTGTCTGACCGGTAACCCGGTTCGCGCCGATGTTGCTATGACGGGGGAAATCACCCTGCGTGGTCAGGTACTGCCGATCGGTGGCCTGAAAGAGAAACTGCTGGCAGCGCACCGCGGTGGCATTAAAACCGTTCTGATTCCTTTCGAGAACAAACGCGATCTTGAGGAAATTCCGGAAAACGTCATCGCCGATCTGGTCATTCATCCAGTGAAGCGTATCGACGAGGTTCTGGCGTTTGCACTGCAGAATGAACCCTTCGGGATGCAGGTAGTAACGGCAAAATAGTGACCCCGCGCAAAGAGCGTTGATAAAAACAGGGCTGGTAAGGCATTTCGTACTTGCCAGCCTTTTTTTGTATAGCTAATTTAGATTGCTGGTTGGGTGTGTCATCATCAACTGGTGTTGTAAGGGCATGACAGGCCTGATATAACTGCTGCGCGGTCGCACTGTGAAGGATGCAGGTGCGATATAAATTATAAAGAGAGGAAGAGAAGAGTGAATAAATCTCAACTGATAGACAAGATTGCCGCAGGGGCCGATATCTCTAAAGCGGCAGCTGGACGTGCGTTAGATGCTTTAATTGCTTCTGTTACTGAATCTCTGCAAGCTGGGGACGACGTAGCGCTGGTAGGTTTTGGTACCTTCGCTGTTAAAGAGCGCGCTGCGCGTACAGGTCGCAACCCGCAGACCGGTAAAGAAATCACCATCGCCGCAGCTAAAGTCCCGGGCTTCCGCGCAGGCAAGGCACTGAAAGACGCGGTAAACTGATCGCTTTCCCTGGCGGAAAGTGAAAAAGAACAAGGGCGCATCGTGAGATGTGCCTTTTTTTATTGGTTCAGCCATCTTTATCCGAGTTTCTGCGTGTTCTGGGCTGACAATTGACCCCTTTTCTTGTCAAAATACATCTTTGTACGCAGCGTCGGGAAACTGAGTGACTGCGCGAGGTCTACAGTCACCTACAGCGGAGTGTTGTTACACCATGATGGACAATTTACGCACGGCAGCAAACAGCATCGTGCTCAAGATCATCTTCGGCATCATTATTGTGTCGTTCATTTTGACTGGCGTCAGTAGCTATCTCATCGGCGGTAACGATACCTATGCCGCGAAGGTTAACGATCAGGAAATTGGTCGTGGTCAATTTGAAAATGCTGTTGCCAGCGAACGTAACCGTATGCAGCAGCAACTGGGTGAGCAGTTCTCTGAACTGGCCGCCAACGAGAATTACATCAAATCTATGCGCCAGCAGGTGCTTAATCGTCTTATCGATGAAGCGTTGCTCGATCAATACGCCAAACAACTGCACCTCGGCATCAGCGATGAGCAGGTTAAAAGCGCAATTTTTGCCACCCAGGCTTTTCAGTCAAACGGCAAATTCGATAACGCGCGTTTTAACGGCATCGTGAATCAGATGGGAATGAGCGCCGACCAATACGCGCAGGCGCTGCGTAATCAACTTATCTCTCAACAGTTGATCAACGCTGTCGCAGGAACCGACTTCATGCTGAAAGGCGAAACGGATGAGCTGGCTGAACTTGTGGCTCAGCAGCGCGTTGTTCGCGAAGCCGTCATTGACGTCAATAAACTGGCTGCAACCCAGTCCGTTAGCGACGCAGAAATTTCCAGTTTCTACGAGCAAAACAAAGGCCGTTTTATGACGCCGGAGCAGTTCCGCGTCAGCTACATCAAACTGGATGCTGTCAGCATGCAGACGGCGGCCAGCGATGCCGATATTCAGTCCTACTACGACCAGCATCAGGATCAGTTCACTCAGCCGCAGCGTAACCGCTACAGCGTGATTCAGACCAAAACAGAAGATGAAGCGAAAGCCATTCTGGATGAGCTGAACAAAGGGGGCGATTTTGCAACGCTGGCGAAAGCCAAATCTGCCGATATCATTTCTGCCCGTAACGGCGGTGACATGGGCTGGCTCGAAGCGTCCACCACCCCGGACGAGCTGAAAAATTCCGGTCTGAAAGACAAAGGTCAGCTTTCTGGTGTGATCAAATCTTCCGTCGGTTTCCTCGTGGTACGTCTTGATGACATTCAGCCTGCGAAGGCGAAGCCTCTGAGCGAAGTGCATGATGAAATCGCGGCGAAAGTGAAACAGGAAAAAGCGCTGGATGCATGGTATGCGCTACAGCAGAAAGTCAGCGAAGCGGCCAGTAATGACAATGAAACCCTGGCGGGCGCAGAGAAAGCTGCCGGTGTGAAAGCTGTCGAAACGGGCTGGTTCGGTCGTGACAATCTGCCGGAGGAGCTGAACTTCAAACCGGTTACCAATGCCATCTTTGAAGGCGGTTTGGTTGGGCAAAATGGCGCACCGGGCAGCAACTCAGACATCATTACCGTCGATGGTGACCGTGCGTTTGTTCTGCGTATCAGCGAGCACAAACCGGAAGCCGTTAAGTCCCTCGACGAGGTTAAAGCTGAGGTGAGCGATATTGTTAAACACAATAAGGCTCAGCAGCAGGCGAAACTGGATGCTGACAAGCTGGTTGCCGCCCTGAAAGAGGGTAAAGGTGATGATGCGCTGAAAGCTGCGGGTGTGAGCTTCGGTGAAGCGAAAACGCTGGCACGTACCGGGCAGGATCCGATCAGCCAGGCGGCCTTCTCCTTACCGCTGCCAGCGAAAGATAAACCGGGCTACGGTGTTGCCAACGATATGCAGGGCAACGTAGTGGTACTGGCGCTGGACGAAGTAAAAGCGGGCACCATGCCGGACGCACAGAAAAAAGCGATGGTTCAGGGCATCACCCAGAACAATGCGCAGATTGCTTTCGAAGCGCTGATGAACAACCTGCGTAAAGAAGCCAAAATCAAAATCGGTAGCCAGCTCGATCAGCAACAATAACGAGACGGTTTCCATAATTTTTGCAAATTAATGCAAACCCAAAGGCCGCTTACGCGGCCTTTTCCATTTCTGCGTTTTGCCATTTGTCCCGTTTTCTGACCTTGTTTATCGTGTGCTCACTGTTAACAAACAAGGAGAAACAGTATGAAACGTGGAATCAAAGCACTCTTAATTACCCTCACTTTTGCCTGTGCAGGCATGGCAAATAGCGCATTTGCTGCACCTTCTGAAACCGCCGCCAAAGCAACGGTTGTGCAATCAAAAGCAGACAACGCGTCCGGCGCACAGAGCAAAAAGCTTGAAAGCGCAAAAAGCGCGGACGACGAAGGTGGTACTCAGGTCAGTATCAATACCGGCAGTGCAGAAGATCTGGCGCGCGTCATGAACGGCGTCGGCATGAAAAAAGCGCAGGCTATCATTAGCTACCGGGAACAATATGGTCCATTCAAAACCCTGGAAGATCTGAAACAGGTGCCTGGAATGGGGAATGCATTAGTAGAACGTAACCTCAGCCATCTCACTCTCTGAATTTACTGCTTGCGCAGTGGCTAATATTTGCCATGCTAAAGAGGTCATACCAGTTATGACCTCTGTTCCTATAACAAAAGTAAAGGCTAAAGCGCTATGCAGACTCAGATCAAAGTCCGTGGTTTCCACCTTGATGTCTATCAACACGTCAACAATGCCCGCTATCTTGAATTTCTTGAAGAGGCGAGATGGGATGGGCTGGAAAACAACGAAAACTTTCAATGGATGACGGCGAACAACATCGCGTTCGTGGTCGTCAATATCAACATTAATTACCGTCGTCCGGCCGTACTCGGCGACAGGCTGACGGTGACCAGTCATGTGAAACAGATCAATGGCAAAAGCGGCGTGCTGAGCCAGGTGGTAACCCTGGATCCTGAAGGTGCGGTGGTTGCGGATGCGCTGGTGACGTTTGTCTGCATCGATCTGAAAACCCAAAAGGCACTTTCGCTGGATGGGGAACTGCGAACAAAACTGGAGGAGATGATAAGCCAGGAGATGTAACGATCGTCTGTCTGTTTACTGAAGGGAATCCCCGGCAGGCCTGGTGCCACCGGGGAATGTGGCTTACTTCAGGCCGGTTTTCTGTTTCATCATTGCCATCACGGCAGGTTTATCCGCCAGATAGTGGTTCAAACCGTTAGCCCGCAGGTTACAGGCTGCACACTGCCCGCAGCCGTCGCCTTTGATGCCGTTATAGCAGGTCAGGGTTTCATTACGTACCAGATCAAGCTTGCCCCAGTAGTCGGCCAGCGCCCAGGTTTCCGCCTTGTCGAGCCACATCAGCGGCGTATCGAAGCGAATATCTTTCGCCATCCCGAGGTTCACGGCGTGATTCAGAGCTTTAACGAACTCATCACGACAGTCCGGGTAGCCGGAAAAATCAGTCTCACACACACCCGTAATGATCGCTTCTGCCTGTACCTGATACGCATAAATGGCGGTCAGGGTTAAGAACAGAATATTGCGACCCGGCACAAAGGTGTTAGGAATGCCGCTGGCATCAGGCTCGTAATCCGGAACCGGGATGCTGTCACGCGTCAGGCTACTCACCGCCAGCTCATTTAATAAGGCGACATCCAGCACTTTGTGCGCGCGTGCGCCGAGGGTCAGAGCCAGTTCGCGGGCAACATCAATTTCGGCGCGGTGGCGCTGGCCATAATCGAAGGTGACGCAATGCACTTCATCGTATTGTTGTAACGCCTGCACCAGACAGGTCGTGGAATCTTGCCCGCCACTAAACACGACAACGGCACGTTTCATAATTCTTCCCGGATTCAGTCATAAAGCAATATGGTAACGCGAGCCGCAGGCATCGACCAGCTTCTTCACCGCATCGGCGGTGGCAGCCAGGCCAGGGTAAAGTCAAACCAGCCGCGGGTGTTAAGCTGGATACCTTCAACACCCGGTGGCGCGCTGATGCGGTACTGGTAGTTAAACAGCGGCGTCAGGATTGCCTCATCCATCAGTCGCCCAAACACGTCCTGGAGTGCCGATATTCTTGTCTGTTCGTCCGGCAGGCTTTGTACTGCATCCAGGGTGACCTGCAGATGCGCAAACTGTGAAATGCTCAGCACGTGCGGCCAGAGAGTGTCGCAGCGAAGCCACTGCTCCAGCGAGTACTCCGGCGCTTCGCCAATGAGCCTGTCTCCCATCATCAGGTCGGCCCAGGCCAGCGCATCGCACCCCTCCCAGGTTTTGGCATCATGGAAAATCACCGTCAGTTCGCACCCCAGTGTTGCCAGGTAGCGCTTTAACTGCTGCGCCATGGTGTGTAACTCCACTGGCAGGTGGTAGACCAGCGTCAGGGCAGAAGGCAGGGGCACCGTCTCTTGTTGTTCCCAGTTCGGCATGTCCCAGCCGGGAATAAGCGCTTTGCTGGGGGCAATAAGATCTTCATCCACCGGCAGTGTCTGCAGCAGCGTGGTCTGATGAATGATCTGCACCAGGCGGCGGGACTGCGCCGGGCTGAGCGTTGAACCTGCACGCTGGGCAAGATAACAAAAACCGAGACTGGTGCTGTTGCTCACCGGCTTGAGGTGAACGAGGTCATCCGCTTCACCAATGGCGATTTGTACCGGATGGCGGCAACTGGTCCCCAGATCCTGCTCAAACAGCAGCGGGGTTATCCAGTACTCCACGGCTTTTAAAAACGGGTGATTGAGGTGGTAATGCTCGTGGCTTTCGAGACGTACCAGCGCCTTGCTGAATGAGACCAGTTGAAAAGGGCCGGTACCCGCGTTCACTCACTGGAAGGGGAGTTGTTGTATCAGCAGGATCTCGACCCGGAAATTGCGGAGCGGGTACTGCACAGCAAATGGGATACGCAGGCCAGCATTCACGCCTTTAACGATTCCGGCTGGATGACCAATAAACCCATTCCGGACGAAATGAACGAACATCTCTACAGCGGCTTTACGTATCAGTTAGTGGATTTAAAACGCTTACCTGCGCACCACGTGACCAAAATCTGTTTTGTCGGCGAGCATGATGATCTCTGCCGGTTGCGAGTTCAGTTGAATGAAGTGCTGGAGGGGCGCGCAACACTCTGCTTCTCCGCCGCTTATTGCCTCGAAATATTACCCCTTGGATGCAATAAGGGCGCGGCAATGACCATGCTGAGTGGTCTGCTGAATGTGCGGATGCAGGATTGCATGGCATTCGGAGATGCCATGAATGACGCAGAAATGCTGGCAAGCGTGGGGCGTGGACTGATCATGGGCAATGCGATGCCCCAACTGCGCGCTGCACTGCCCAACTTACCGGTTATCGGACACTGCCGTAATCAGGCCGTGTCCCACTATTTAACACATTGGCTGGACACACCACATCTTCCTTATTCCCCCGAATGACGAGATTTTTCCAGCAAGCCAGACGCATTGTCTGGCTTTTTTTATTTCACTAAACGGTTAATCTCAGCCTGCCACGGGCGGATATCGCCAATGTTGCTCGCCACCCACTGCGCGTCGTAATAGGTTTCCAGATAGCGTTCACCGCTGTCGCACAATAAGGTCACAATCGAGCCCGTGCGCCCTTGTTCGCGCATGCGAGCGGCCATGTTCAGTGCGCCCCACATATTGGTACCGGTTGAGGCCCCCACTTTGCGTCCGAGCTGGGTTTCCAGCCACAGTGCGGTGGCGACGCTTGCGGCATCCGGCACGCGCAGCATCTCATCGACCACATCGGGAATAAAAGAGGGTTCCACGCGCGGGCGCCCGATGCCTTCGATTTTGCTGCCAACGGAGGAGCGCAGTTCGGCGTTGCGGGTTTGCCAGAAATCCATAAACACTGAGTTTTCCGGGTCTACCACCATCAGTTTTGTGTCATATCCCTGGCAGCGAATATAGCGACCAATGGTGGCTGAGGTGCCGCCGGTTCCGGCGCTCATCACGATGTATTCGGGCTCTGGATGCGGTTCATTTTTCATCTGCCGGAAAATGCTGTCGGCAATATTGTTATTCCCCCGCCAGTCGGTGGCGCGTTCGGCAAAAGTGAACTGGTCCATATAGTGGCCGTTCAGCTCACGGGCCAGCATTTCTGAGGCGGCGTAAATTTCGCAGGCGCTGTCAACGAAATGGCAGCGTCCACCATAAAACTCAATCTGTTCGACTTTACGTTTTGCCGTACAGCGCGGCATGACGGCGATGAACGGCAGGCCCAGCAAACGGGCGAAATAGGCTTCCGAAACGGCGGTCGAGCCAGAAGAGGCTTCAATGATAGTGGTGCCTTCCTTGATCCAGCCATTACACAAGCCGTACAGGAACAGCGAACGCGCGAGACGGTGCTTCAGGCTGCCGGTCGGGTGGGTGCTTTCATCTTTTAAATAGAGTTGGATCCCCGCAAAAGCAGGAAGCGTCAGGCGAATCAGGTGTGTGTCCGCAGAGCGTTGATAATCGGCATTGATTTCGCTGATCGCGTGCTTAACCCAGTCATTGTTCATTCATTTATTCCGTTTATCATTTTGTGCCCAGAATAAAGCAAAGTGCAGAAAAAATTGTTGCCATTTTGCCTTTGGAATACAATGTGCGGAGAAAAATTTTCTCTATGAGGCGGCTATGATAGATAAAATTGACCGTAAGTTGCTTTCCTTACTGCAAAAGGACTGCTCGCTCTCTTTGCAGGCTCTCGCGGATGCCGTTAATCTGACCACCACGCCCTGCTGGAAACGGTTAAAACGCCTGGAAGACGACGGTATTCTTCTGGCGCGGGTGGCGATGCTGGATGCCGAAAAACTCGGGCTGAGTCTGACCGCCTTTGTGCTGATCAAGACCCAGCATCACAGCAGCGACTGGTATTCCCGCTTCACCGCCGTGGTGACGGAAATGCCCGAAGTGCTCGGATTCTGGCGTATGGCAGGGGAGTATGATTACCTGCTGCGCGTACAGGTGGCAGACATGAAACGTTACGATGATTTCTACAAGAAGCTGGTCAACAGTGTGCCAGGGCTATCGGATGTGACGTCGAGTTTTGCCATGGAACAGATTAAATACACCACGGCTTTACCCATAGAATAACCCTCCCGACATTGTCGGAAAAATCACGTTCAGGATGTAACCGCGTGCGATTATTTGCTCAGTTAAGCTGGTATTTTCGCCGGGAATGGCGACGCTATCTCGGTGCCGTTGGCTTACTTATCATCATTGCCATTTTGCAGCTTGTCCCGCCCAAAGTGGTGGGCGTCCTTGTTGATGGTGTAACCCGGCAGCATTTTACCTCCTCTCAGGTGATGATGTGGATTGGCACGCTGGTGCTGATTGCCATCGTCACCTATCTGCTGCGCTATGTCTGGCGCGTCTGGTTGTTTGGTGCGTCTTACCAGCTGGCGGTGGAACTGCGTGAGGATTTTTATCGCCAGCTTAGCCGCCAGCACCCGGAGTTCTACCTGCGACACCGCACCGGGGACCTGATGGCCCGTGCAACCAACGACGTTGACCGCGTAGTCTTCGCCGCCGGGGAAGGGGTGCTGACGCTGGTGGATTCACTGGTGATGGGCTGTGTTGTGCTGATCGTCATGTCAACCCAGATCAGCTGGCAGCTTACCTTATTGTCTCTGCTACCTATGCCGATCATGGCGATCGTCATCAAACGCTATGGCGATCAGCTGCACCAGCGCTTCAAGCTGGCGCAGGCGGCGTTCTCTGCGCTCAACGATCGCACCCAGGAAAGCATGACCAGCATCCGCATGATCAAAGCCTTTGGCCTGGAAGACAGGCAGTCTGCACTGTTTGCCGGTGAGGCGGCGGACACCGGCGAAAAGAACATGCGCGTGGCGCGTGTTGATGCTCGCTTCGACCCGACGATTTATATCGCCATCGGCATGGCGAACCTGCTGGCCATCGGCGGCGGGAGCTGGATGGTGGTGCAAGGCTCCCTGACGCTCGGGCAGCTCACCAGCTTTATGATGTATCTGGGGCTGATGATTTGGCCGATGTTAGCGCTGGCCTGGATGTTCAACATTGTGGAGCGCGGCAGTGCGGCCTATACCCGTATCCGCGACATGCTGGCAGAAGCGCCTGTGGTGAGCGACGGCACCGAATCCGTCCCGGACGGACGCGGCAACCTGGACATCGCTATCCGCGAATTTACGTACCCGCAAACGGCCCATCCCGTTCTGAATGACGTTAACGTTAGCCTGGCACCCGGTCAGATGCTGGGTATTTGCGGGCCGACTGGTTCAGGGAAAAGTACGTTGCTCTCTCTGATTCAGCGTCATTTTGATGTTGAGCAGGGGGAGATTCGTTTCCATGACACGCCGCTGACCGCGCTGAAACTCGATGCGTGGCGCAGCCGCCTGGCCGTCGTCAACCAGACGCCGTTCCTCTTTTCCGATACGGTCGCCAGCAATATCGCGCTCGGTAAACCCGGAGCCACGCGCGAAGAGATTGAGCACGTGGCCCGGCTTGCCAGCGTCCATGACGACATTCTGCGCCTGCCGCAGGGCTATGAAACAGAGGTAGGCGAGCGTGGCGTGATGCTCTCCGGTGGGCAAAAACAGCGTATTTCGATTGCCCGCGCACTGTTACTGGATGCGGAAATTCTGCTGTTGGACGACGCGCTGTCAGCGGTTGACGGGCGCACCGAACATCAGATTCTGCACAACCTGCGTCAGTGGGGCGAAGGGCGCACGGTGATTATCAGCGCCCATCGCCTGTCTGCGCTGACCGAAGCGAGCGAAATACTGGTGATGCAGCACGGACATATTGCCCAGCGCGGCCAGCATGAACAGCTGGCAGGCCAGCCGGGCTGGTATCGCGACATGTATCGCTATCAGCAGCTGGAAGCGGCGCTGGATGATGCGCCAGAGGAGGCCAGTCATGCGTAATTTTGGGCAACTATGGCCGACGTTAAAGCGACTGCTGGTGTACGGAAAACCCTGGCGTAAACAGCTGATCAAAGCCGTGCTGATGCTGTGGGTCGCGGCGGCAGCCGAAGTGACCGGGCCGGCGCTTATCAGTTATTTCATCGATAATATGGTGGCAAAAAGCTATCTGCCTTTGGGGCTGGTCGCGGGTCTGGTGGTGGCCTATGTTGGCCTGCAATTCCTCGCCGCCGGGCTCCATTACGCGCAGGCATTACTGTTCAACCAGGCGGCGGTCGGCGTCGTGCAGCAACTGCGTACCGACGTGATGGATGCGGCACTTCGCCAGCCACTTAACGCCTTTGATACTCAGCCGGTGGGGCAGATTATTTCGCGTGTGACCAACGACACGGAAGTTATCCGCGACCTGTACGTAACGGTAGTGGCAACGGTGCTGCGCAGCGCGGCGTTGATTGGCGCCATGCTGGTGGCGATGTTCAGCCTCGACTGGCGTATGGCGCTGGTGGCCATTGCCATCTTCCCGGCGGTGCTGATCGTGATGCTGATTTATCAGCGTTACAGCACGCCCATCGTCAGACGCATGCGTGCATACCTTGCCGATATTAACGACGGTTTTAACGAAGTCATCAACGGGATGAGCGTCATTCAGCAGTTCCGTCAGCAGGGGCGTTTTGGCGAGAGAATGGGCGAGGCGAGCCGCTCCCACTATCTGGCCCGTATGCAAACCCTGCGTCTCGATGGTTTCCTGCTGCGCCCATTGCTGAGCTTGTTTACTACGCTCATCCTCTGCGGTTTGCTGATGCTGTTCGGTTTTAGCACCACCGGGTCCGTTGAGGTCGGGGTGCTGTATGCCTTTATTAGCTATCTTGGCCGACTGAACGAGCCGCTTATTGAGCTGACCACCCAACAGTCGATGTTGCAGCAGGCGGTAGTGGCCGGTGAGCGTGTCTTTGAGCTGATGGACTGCCCGCGCCAGACCTACGGCTACGACGACGAGCCGCTGAAAAGCGGTGCTATCGATATCGATAATGTGTCGTTTGCCTACCGGGAAGACCAACTGGTGTTACAGGACATCAGCCTGAGCGTTCCTCCCCGCAGTTTTGTGGCGCTGGTTGGGCACACTGGCAGCGGGAAAAGTACGCTTGCGAACTTGCTCATGGGCTATTACCCGTTAACGAAAGGGGAAATCCGCCTGGACGGTCGCCCGCTCTCAGCCCTGAGCCATGCGTCGCTGCGCAAAGGGGTGGCGATGGTGCAGCAGGATCCGGTGGTAATGGCGGACAGCTTCTTTGCTAACGTGGCGCTGGGCCGCGATATCTCAGAGGAACAGGTCTGGCAGGCGCTGGAGACCGTGCAGCTCGCGGAACTGGCGCGTGGCATGAGTGACGGCATCCATACGCGCCTGGGAGAGCAGGGGAATAACCTCTCCGTTGGGCAAAAGCAACTGCTTGCGCTGGCGCGTGTGCTGGTGGATACACCGCAGATTTTGATCCTTGATGAAGCCACTGCGAATATCGATTCCGGCACCGAGCAGGCGATTCAACAGGCCCTTAAGGCGGTGCGTGAGCATACGACTCTGGTGGTGATTGCCCACCGCTTGTCGACCATTGTTGAAGCCGGAACCATTCTTGTGCTTCACCGTGGGCAGGCCGTTGAGCGGGGCACGCATCAGCAACTCCTTGAAGCAAAAGGACGTTACTGGCAGATGTATCAGCTGCAACTTGCCGGGGAAGAACTGGCGGCCAGTGTCAGAGAAGAATCGCTAATGGCCTGATGCACCATAATCAGGCAGGCTACTGACAGGAATCCCTGTTGGTGCAAAAAACTAACGCACCACGCACTATCGTGGTGCGTTTTTCTTTTCCAGGAACAATCTGAACTCGTCTCATTTTCTTCTCCCGATGTGAGTACCCCCATCTCAGGGCATAACAGCCTGAAAATTGCTCAATTTTCATTTCTGGCACAGCCCTTGCAATATCTTCTGCGTGTTAGCTGCGGCCATTATCGATTTTCGACTGGAGGGGGATCTATGAAGCTGGTTACCGTGGTCATTAAGCCATTCAAACTGGAAGACGTTCGAGAAGCACTGTCTTCAATTGGTATTCAAGGCTTGACCGTTACTGAAGTGAAAGGGTTTGGGCGTCAGAAAGGCCATGCTGAACTTTACCGTGGTGCAGAGTACAGCGTTAACTTCCTGCCAAAAGTGAAGATTGACGTGGCAATTGCTGATGATCAGCTTGATGAAGTGATTGATGTCATTAGCAAAGCGGCCTACACCGGAAAAATTGGCGACGGCAAAATTTTCGTTGCTGAGCTGCAACGTGTCATTCGTATTCGTACCGGCGAAGCCGACGAAGCGGCACTGTAATACCTGCACACAGTGAGAAGGATGGGGAATAAAATGAAGAAAGTAACATTGAAAGCAGGTCTTGCCTCGCTGGCATTACTGCCAGGCCTGGCGATGGCCGCTCCGGCGGTCGCTGATAAAGCTGACAACGCCTTTATGATGATTTGCACCGCGCTGGTGCTGTTCATGACTATCCCAGGCATCGCCCTGTTCTACGGCGGCTTGATCCGTGGCAAAAACGTGCTCTCCATGCTGACGCAGGTCGCCGTGACGTTCGCGCTGGTTTGTGTCTTGTGGGTTGTTTATGGCTACTCCCTGGCCTTCGGCACTGGTGGTAACTTCTTCGGCAGCTTCGACTGGGTGATGCTGAAAAACATTGAACTCAAAGCGCTGATGGGCACGTTCTATCAGTACATTCATGTCGCGTTCCAGGGTTCATTCGCCTGTATTACCGTCGGTCTTATCGTCGGTGCGCTGGCTGAACGTATTCGCTTCTCTGCGGTGCTGATCTTTGTTGTGGTCTGGCTGACGCTCTCCTACGTACCGATTGCACACATGGTCTGGGGTGGTGGTCTGCTGGCAACGCACGGTGCAATGGACTTCGCGGGCGGTACTGTTGTCCATATCAATGCCGCAGTTGCTGGTCTGGTGGGTGCCTACCTGATTGGCAAACGTGTGGGCTTCGGTAAAGAAGCGTTCAAACCGCACAACCTGCCGATGGTCTTCACCGGTACAGCGATCCTCTACTTCGGCTGGTTCGGCTTCAACGCCGGTTCCGCAAGCGCTGCTAACGAAATCGCCGGACTGGCTTTCGTGAACACCGTGGTGGCAACAGCGGGTGCGATTCTCTCCTGGGTGTTTGGTGAGTGGGCACTGCGTGGCAAACCGTCTCTGCTGGGTGCCTGTTCCGGTGCGATTGCAGGTCTGGTGGGTATCACCCCGGCATGTGGTTACGTCGGTGTCGGTGGCGCGCTGATCGTCGGTCTGGTCGCCGGTCTGGCAGGTCTCTGGGGTGTAACATCCCTGAAACGCTTGCTGCGTGTGGATGACCCATGCGATGTGTTCGGTGTGCACGGTGTTTGCGGTATCGTCGGTTGTATCATGACCGGTATCTTCGCCGCGACGTCTCTGGGTGGTGTGGGTTATGCAGAAGGCGTGAGCATGGGCCATCAGGTTCTGGTACAGCTGGAAAGTATCGCTATCACCATCGTGTGGTCAGGTGTAGTGGCCTTTATCGGTTACAAGCTGGCTGACATGACCGTGGGTCTGCGTGTACCGGAAGATCAAGAGCGCGAAGGGCTGGACGTCAACAGCCACGGCGAAAACGCCTACAACGCCTGATTCAGTCTGGACTGAGTTATCTCCAAAGCGACAAAAGCCTCCCACCGGGAGGCTTTTTTATGTCGCAAAGGGCATCAGGCTCCGCGGTTACGCATCACCCCTTCCTGCACCGTAGAGGCGACAAGCACGCCATCACGGTTATAAAACTCGCCGCGAACAAAGCCGCGTGCGCTGGACGCTGAAGTGCTTTCCACGCTGTAAAGCAGCCAGTCGTTCAGATCGAAAGGACGGTGGAACCACATGGAGTGATCGATGGTCGCCACCTGCATCCCTTTTTCCAGGAAACCCACGCCGTGAGGCTGAAGCGCAACCAGCAGGAAGTGGAAATCCGATGCATACCCAAGCAGATACTGCTGAACGCGTAAATCCTGCGGCAGCTGGCCATTCGCCCGCATCCACACCTGGCGTGTCGGCTCCGCTTTATGGCCTTTTAGCGGGTTATGGAATTCCACCGGACGGATTTCAATGGGCTTGTCGCCGAGAAACTTCTCTTTCACCAGCGGCGGTAAAAAGGCCGACAGCTCCCGGGCAATGTCTGTTTCTGATTTCAGCGATTCAGGGCCAGGCGCATACGGCATGGTTTTTTGATGCTCGTAGCCCGATTCCGGTGCCTGGAATGACGCTGTCATGTAGAAAATAGGTTTACCGTTTTGAATGGCGGCGACGCGGCGGGCGCTGAAGCTGTTGCCATCGCGCAACACTTCCACATCGTAGATTATCGGTTTTTGACTATCGCCAGGGCGCAGAAAATAGCTGTGAAAGGAGTGAACCAGACGGTCGGCCGGCACGGTCTCTTTGGCAGCATATAACGCCTGCCCCACGACCTGGCCCCCGAAGACCTGGCGCAACCCTAAATCTTCACTTTGCCCACGAAAAAGGCCCTCTTCAATTTTTTCCAGATTCAGTAATGACAGCAGATTGTTAAGCGCCTGACTCATAGGTGTCCTCAATAAAATAAACGCCGCCGAAGCGAATGATTCGAATAGTATAACCTGGAAATTAAAGTGGTCGGATGGGTGCAATAATCTGAATAGATGGGGGTTTGCAGGAAGAAATCGGGGACATGTGCCACACTTGAAGACGTTACGAGGATTTGACCACACATTCTGGCAGGACGACCTCCTGTTAGTGCATTGAAGATAAGGAGAACTCATGAAACTCGTGCACATGTTAAGTGGTTTGGCCGTGGCGGTTGCACTGGCTGGCTGCGCCAAAAAGGGCGCAGATATTCCAACCCCAGCACCGAACCCTAACGCCTCCGGGGCGGTCAGTCAGACGGTTATCGCACAGCCAAACGTCTCAGGGACGGTATGGATCCGTCAAAAAGTGGCGCTGCCACCGGATGCGGTCTTAACCGTCACGGTGTCTGATGCCAGCCTGGCCGATGCGCCATCGAAAATTATCGCCCAGAAAGCGGTGCGTACCGAAGGTAAACAGTCTCCGTTTAGCTTCGTGCTCCCGTTCAATCCGTCCGACATCCAGCCTAATGCCCGTATTCTGCTGAGCGCGGCCATCACGATTAACGACAAACTTGTCTTTATCACCGATACCGTCAAACCCATCATTAATCAGGGTGGGACAAAAGCTGAGCTGACGCTGGTGCCTGTCCAGCAGACGGCGGTGCCGCTGCAGGAAAACGGCGGGGCGGCCACGACGGTGCCTTCAACGTCACCGACTCAGGTCAACCCTTCGGCAGCCACACCTGCGCCGACGCAAATGTAAGCCTGACCCGTCTCCTCTCCCTTTAATGGGGGAGGAGGTTTCAGTAAATCCAGCGGTAATGCTGTAGATCGATTTGCCCACTGCCCGAGACCACCACCCCTTCCTGCAATAACGCCTGGCGCTGGCGCTGTAAATCCGGCCCGGTCAGCGATATACAACCGTGACGATTCACCACCCGATGCCAGGGAAGCGTGCTGCCTTCCGGTAACCGCTTAAGTACGCCGCCGACCTGTCTTGCCGCGCGCGGAGAACCCGCCAGCCTTGCGACATCGCCATACGTGGTAACAAAACCTTCCGGGATAGAAGCAACAATTTGCCAGACCCGTTGAGGGAAAGAATCGTGATTATCCATAAACCCTTCCTGATGCTTGAGCTTTCAGGATATCAGGGTGTTAGCCTCTGTGAAGGGGCAATCGTGCAAGAAAACAGCATCTGTTTGCCGGTCGCTTGCAATTGGGGGGATGGACAGGGATAATGCGCCAGCGCGTTGGGTAACAACGCTCTCAATGGAGGCTCTGTTGGTTCTCCCGCAATGCTACTTTGTTTACCAGGTCAGGTCCGGAAGGAAGCAGCCAAGGCAAAGAACGCGTGTGCCGGGATGTAGCTGGCAGGGCCTCCACCCATTTCAGCCCCCTGGTTTTCTCTTCTCTTCTCTTCTCTTCTCTTCTCTTCTCTTCTCTTCTCTTCTTGCACCTCTCTGACTTTTTTGGCCCACCGGGGCACTCAAATACCCTCAGCGCAATATTGTTAACCCTCTCTGCTTAACCCTGCATTCTGTAATATATTTATTCGATTTCATGCTTTTGGTCATCTCACTGAAATAATACCTTCATATAACTGTCATAATTGAATTGCAAAATAAAGTTGGGAAATTTTCAAGTTGTCATAACAGTTAAATATAACTCTGGATCAAGGTATTAACTTAGTGTATTAATATTTCATCTTATTCACACGAGAAGGGATAATCATGACCACTGCGGTTTTAAACGTCAAAATTGATGAGGCGTTAAAAGAAAAACTTCGTCATTATGCAGAAGTGAATAATGAAAACCTAAGTACAGCAACAGAGAAACTGCTGCTTTTGGCCCTCGAAGCAGATGAAAACGGCGGTGTTTCTGAAGATGATATCGATAATCAGCATTTAGAAGAAGACAACGCCTCCCCATTAAGTTCGAAAGAAATCAAAGCACTACGCAAACTCCTGAAGAAGAAAAAATGAACCAACAACTGCTATCTATAGCCAGTAACTACGGTGAGGCTTGCGAGCTGTTACGCTCGGGTTTTGTTAAGCAGGTTCGCCTGAACTGGAATATTGGAACGGATGAGTTCTTTCGCATCGCGAGTGACTGGTGTGACGCTGGCGCAAAAATTAAAAAAGAAGGAAACAGCTTTATCATTTCCCTAAAAGGTTTTCCAATTCCTCGCCAGTCGTAATACATTTGTCATGAAACTGCCATGTAAAGTGCATGAAGTTTTGTGATGATATGCGCAAAATATAATATGTAACCATCTCAATGCATCATGGATGATGTTTACGACGAGCCGGTCCTGGCTCGTCGACGTTTATTTTCTGCCTCCGCTTCTATTCTTTGCTTCCGACTCAAAGGCTCGCATAACAGTCCTCATCGTAATGGGTTACACTCAGCCATCCCCGTTGCCATGATGAACACCATGAAACCCATCACCCTCTATGATGTTGCCCGCCATGCTGGCGTCTCTTATCAGACCGTGTCCCGAGTCATTAATCAGGGTGCGCATGTCTCTGCGCGCACGCGGGAAAAAGTCATGGCGGCGATGGCCGAACTGCATTACATCCCCAATCGCGGTGCCCAGCAGCTGGCCGGAAAACGCACGCGCGCGCTGGGACTGTTGACCGCGGACTTAGCCCTGCATGCGCCCTCGCAAATTGCGGCCGCGGTGAAATCCCGGGCCGGGCAGACGGGCGTCAGTGTGATCATTTCTATGCTGGAGCAACATGATGACGCCGCCTGCATGCTGGCCGTGCAGGAGTTACTGGCCCAGCGGGTGGAAGGTCTGGTCATCAACGTGCCGCTGGAGAACGAACGCGCCAGCATGCTGGCGGAGCTGGCCCACCCGGTGCCCACTCTTTTTCTGGATGTCAGCGAAGCGGCAGCGGTCAATAGCCTTATCTTTGATGCCGGGCAGGGGGCGCGGCTTGGGGTCAGCCATTTGCTCGAACAAGGGCATCAGCGTATTGCATTGCTGGGCGGGCCTTCTTCTTCGGTCTCCGCGCGGGCGCGAATGGCTGGCTGGACATCGGCGCTTGATACGGCGGGCCTTGCGCCTTGCGGGTGTGAACACGGTGACTGGATCGCCGCGTCGGGCTATGAAAAAGGTCATCAGCTTCTGGCGGCAAGCCCCTTGCCGCAGGCCATTCTGGTCGCCAACGATCAAATGGCGCTCGGGGTTATCCGGGCCTGTGCGGAGAAAGGACTAAGGGTGCCAGGACACATCTCGGTAGTGGGCTATGATGATACTGCCGACAGCGCCTGGTATTCGCCGCCGCTGACGACTGTTCGCCAGGCCTTTCGCGAGGCGGGAGAGCGCAGCGTGGACTGGCTGCTGGCTCAGCAGTCCGCCAGCGCTGAGCGTGAGTGGCAGATGAGGCTCCCGGTCACTCTGGTGGAGCGGGCGTCGACTTCCCCGGCCACCCATGCAGAGGTAACCGGGGAGAATCTGGCAAGGCAACTGCACGAACTGGCCCAGCTGGCCGCGCAACTCGATCGACGCAATTAGTTTTGTGATCCTTTTCGCTTTCTCTTCTGGCGCTGCTTTACTGGGCCAATGAAAAAGCGCATGTTATCTAAAATTGTGAGCGCTTCGCAAAAGAGGTCAAAATGTCCATTAACGCTTTGAGTACGCTGTTGTCCCGCCGGGACTGGGAAAACCCTGTGATCACCCACTGGCACCGTCTGGCCGCACATGCGCCTATGCAGAGCTGGCGGGATGTTGTTGCTGCCCGTGACGACAGCGCCACGCTCTCCCGGCGGTTGCTCAATGGCGAATGGCAGTTCCGCTTTTTTGAGGCGCCAGAACAGGTACCGGCAAGCTGGATTGACAGCGACTGCGCGGATTCTGTGAGCATGCCGGTGCCTTCAAACTGGCAGATGCAGGGTTTTGATACGCCAATTTATACCAACGTGACCTACCCGATCCCGGTCAATCCGCCGTTCGTGCCGCAAAATAACCCTACGGGTTGTTACTCGCTCACATTTGAGTTGGATGCGGACTGGCTGGCCAGTGGTCAGACGCGGATCGTTTTTGATGGCGTCAACTCCGCTTTCTACCTCTGGTGCAACGGGGCATGGATCGGCTATTCGCAGGACAGCCGCCTGCCTGCTGAGTTCGATCTTAGCGCAGTGCTGCAACCGGGCACTAACCGACTGGCGGTAATGGTGCTGCGCTGGTGCGACGGCAGCTATCTGGAAGACCAGGATATGTGGCGCATGAGCGGGATTTTCCGCGACGTCTCTCTGTTGCATAAGCCGCAGGCGCAGATTGCGGACTTCCACCATGTCACCCATCTCAACGCGGAATTTAATCATGCTCTGTTGCAGGTTGATGCCAGCCTTGCCGGTGATTACGCCGACTGTGAGGTGGTCTTTGCCCTGTGGCAGGGTGAGGCAAAAATCGCCGAGGCTCGTCAGACGCCCGGCAGTGAGACGGTTGATGAACGCGGGGCCTGGGCTGAACGCCTGAGCGTGGCGATGCCGGTTGAAAATCCGCGGTTGTGGAGCGCGGAAACGCCGAATCTGTATCGCTTAACGGTCGCGCTGTACAACAAAGGCGGGCAACTGCTGGAAGTGGAAGCCTGCGACGTCGGCTTCCGTGAAGTAGAAATCAGCAACGGCCTGCTTAAGCTCAACGGTAAACTACTGTTAATTCGCGGCACCAATCGCCACGAGCATCATCCGCAGAACGGTCAGGTGGTGGACGAAGCCACCATGCGCCTCGATATTGAGCTGATGAAACAGCACAACTTCAACGCCGTGCGCTGCTCGCACTATCCTAACCATCCGCTGTGGTATCGCCTGTGCGACCAGTACGGTTTGTACGTGGTGGACGAAGCCAATATCGAAACTCACGGCATGGTGCCGATGAGCCGTTTGTCTGACGATCCGCAGTGGCTGCCGGCCATGAGCGAGCGCGTGACCCGCATGGTGCAGCGTGACCGCAACCATCCGTCAATCATTATCTGGTCGCTGGGGAACGAATCGGGCCACGGCGCCAGCCACGATGCGCTCTACCGCTGGGTGAAAACCACCGATCCAACGCGTCCGGTGCAGTATGAAGGCGGCGGGGCGAACACGGCAGCGACCGATATCATTTGCCCGATGTACGCCCGTGTCGATCAGGATCAGCCTTTCCCGGCGGTGCCGAAATGGTCCATTAAAAAATGGGTCGGTCTGCCTGACGAAACGCGTCCGCTGATCCTGTGTGAATATGCTCATGCGATGGGTAACAGCTTTGGTGGATTCGCAAAATACTGGCAGGCGTTCCGCGCGTATCCGCGCCTGCAGGGTGGTTTTGTCTGGGACTGGGTCGATCAGGCGCTGACCAAAACCGACGAAAACGGCGAGTCCTTCTGGGCTTACGGCGGGGACTTTGGCGACACGCCAAACGACAGGCAGTTTTGCATGAACGGGCTGGTCTTCCCGGACAGAACCCCGCATCCGGCGCTGTATGAAGCCCAGCGCGCGCAGCAATTTTTCCAGTTCGCACTGGTGAGCACCTCGCCACTGGTGATTGAGGTGACCAGCGAATTCCTGTTCCGCGATACCGATAACGAAACCCTGCACTGGTCGATTGCGCGCGATGGCGACACCCTCGCGCAGGGTGAGGTGGTGCTGGCGATTCCAGCCCAGGGCACGCAGCGCATCACGCTCAGCGCCCCAACACTTGCCGCCGCACCAGGTGAAGTCTGGCTGAATGTGGATGTGTATCAGCGCGAGGCCACGCCCTGGTCGCCAGCGCACCATCTTTGCGCCTGGGATCAGTGGTCTTTGCCCGCCCCGCTGTTTGTGGCTCCTGCGACTGAGGCGATCAGCCGCCCGGCACTGACCGTTGATAACGACAGCTTTGTGATTGAACAGGCAAACCAGCGCTGGGCGTTCTCGCGCCAGAGTGGGCATTTGACCCAATGGTGGCGCAACGGGCAGCCGACGCTGCTCTCGCCGGTTATCGACAACTTTACCCGTGCCCCGCTGGACAACGACATCGGCGTGAGCGAAGCGACCCGCATCGATCCGAATGCATGGGTGGAGCGCTGGAAAGCCGCTGGCATGTATGAACTGACGCCTCAGCTGTTGCAGTGTGAGGTGCAGGAAAATGCCTGCGACGTCACAGTCATCACTCGTCATGGCTGGCAGCACAACGGCAAAACGTTGTTTATCAGCCAGAAATGGTGGCGTACGGGCGCAGACGGCACGCTGCAGGTTGAAGTCGATGTGCAGGTCGCGGCAGACGTTCCGCCACCGGCGCGTATCGGCCTGCATTGCCAGCTGGCAGAGGTGCACCCGCAGGCGACGTGGCTGGGCCTCGGGCCGCACGAAAACTACCCGGATCGCAAGCTGGCCGCCCGCCAGGGTCTTTGGACGCAAAGCCTTTCCCAACTGCATACACCCTATATTTTCCCGAGCGAAAACGGGCTGCGCTGCGACACCCGTGCGTTACGTTACGGTGCGCACCAGCTAAATGGCCGGTTCCACTTCTCGTTAAGTCGCTACAGCCAGCAGCAGCTCAACGAGACGAGCCATCACCATTTACTGCGGGAAGAAGACGGGTGCTGGTTGCAGCTCGACGCGTTTCATATGGGCCTCGGTGGCGATGACTCATGGAGTCCAAGCGTGTCACCGGAGTTTGTACTGAGCGACAAGACCCTGCGTTACGCCTTCCTCTGGTCTCAGGACTAAACTTAATCCGTCAGGCGCGGCGGGAATCCTCTCGCCGCGTAGCTCACTTCGGAGGCTTTCTCATGAAGTATGTCGATGGGTTTGTAGTGGCGGTACCGGCAGATAAAAAGGAGGCGTATTTGCAACTGGCGGCGAAGGCCGCGCCACTGTTCAAAGAGTTTGGTGCCACGCGGGTGGTGGAATGCTGGGCGGACGATGTGCCCTCAGGCAATATCACCGATTTTCGCATGGCGGTAAAAGCCGAAGACCACGAAGAAGTGGTCTTCAGCTGGATTGAGTACCCCTCGAAAGAGGTGCGCGATGCCGCCAATCAGAAGATGATGTCCGATCCCCGGATGCGGGAGATGGGCGATGCGATGCCCTTTGACGGCAAGCGCATGATCTACGGCGGCTTTGCACCGATCCTCGATGAGTAACGGGTCGCTCAGGACACTTTAGTAAACAGCTTTCTGCGATCGATGCGATCGCCATCGGTACGGAAAATGCCTCCGCCGGTGTAGTGCAGGGTTTGCGGCCACACCGGTTGCGGCTTAACGCGTGCGGCAACCACTTCGAAAATAAAAAAGTTATAGCTCTCGACCATCGCATCATCGTAGAGTCGGCATTCAAAATTGCCGTGGCACTCGGCGATGGACGGTGCGCTGACCTGCTCGCTTTTTTCGGCTGTCAGATCAAAAGCTGCAAACTTATCGCACTCATCGCCATCGCAGTTTCCAATGCCCGCCACCGCATCCGCCAGGCTGGCGTCCGGTAAATTAATCACGCATTCCCCGCTTTGCCGGATACGCTCAAAGCTCAGGTTACCGGCTGAAATCATGCAGCCGACCAGCGACGGTGTAAACGCCAGAATCGTATGCCACCCCAGCGTCATAATGTTGTTTTTGCCCTGCCAGCGGCTGCTTATCAGCACCACCGGGCCCGGCTCTAACCAGTGGCGCACATCTTCCAGTGGCCAGGATTTTTTATTCATCATTGCCCCCACGTCTGTTTGCCTGTTTAAAAGGTAGCAAACTCAGGGAGCGTCGAGGTTTTTATCCGCCCAGGCAATGAAGACCTCTTTGGGTAGCGCCTTGCTGTAAAGCCAGCCCTGCCCGTATTGCACGCCATGCTCATAAAGCCAGGCCTGCTGGCGCTCGGTTTCAATGCCCTCGGCGACCATTGCCAGCTTCAGGGCTTTGGCCATTTCGACGATATGCGTGGTCATGTTTTTATATTCCAGCGCATCAACAAAGGATTTGTCGATTTTAATGATGTCGACATCCAGATTTTGCAGGTAGCTGAGGCTGGAATAGCCGGTGCCAAAATCGTCGATATAGATGGCGTGCCCGGCGGCGCGCAGGGCAGAAATCGTCGGGGTGCTGGTGGCCGGATCGGCAAAGCCACGTTCGGTCACTTCCAGGGCAATTTGTGATGCAGAAAGCTGCCACTGCGTCAGTAGCTTGTGGATCTGACTCGGGACCGTTGAGCTCACTAAATCAGAGGGTTCGAGGTTAATCGACACGTGCTGATGGGGGTGGGCTTTTAACCACGCGCCCATATCCTCGAACACTTTTTCGATGATCAGTTTGGTCAGTTGCGGCATCAGGCCGGTTTGCGCGGCGAGCGGGATAAAGGTATCGGGGGCGAGGAACCCACCGTCGCGTTGCCGCCAGCGTACCAGCGCTTCTGCACCCACGATTTTACCGTCTCCAAGCGAGACCACCGGCTGGTAGAACATCTCAATTTCCCGCGCCCGAATCGCGTCCAGCAGCCGGTAGCTGGGGGACTGTAAACGGCGCAAAATCCGAATCAGGAAAAAGGCGATGACCAGGCTCAGCAGCAATCCCACCGGCAGCCAGATAGCCAGCAATCGCAGCCAGCTGGTTTCTAGCGGGCTCAGCGAAGCCCAGGTGATAATCGCGATCCCCATTTCCGGCACCGGCGTAATATTCCATGCGGCATTGTGCGCCTGAAGAAGAACCGGGTGCTGTGCGTTGAGTTGACGCAGCACGTCGGCTGGCGGTGCTTTGCTGTTACTGGTGATCACGCGCCCGGATTTGATCCCAATCATGGCTATGTTAATCGGCCACGAGCCGGATGAAAGCACGTCTATAAATGACTGAGGATCGGTCATGACAATGTGGCGTTCGGTACCGATGGCGACCATATAATGCGCCAGTCCCAGTTCATTATGGCTGGTGAGCCAGGCACGGAACCCGTCGGCAGACACCCGTTCCGGTGGTGGATATGCCTTCGCTTCGCTGTCACTTTCCAGCGAGGAACACTCGGGTACGTTGTGATTGAGATAAATCACTTCCTGCACGTAGCGGAAAGTATACGAGGCCTGGCGCATGACCAGCAGGTGTTCCGGGCTACAGGGCTCACCTGAGAATGCATCGAGTTGGCGCAGCGCCGTTTTGCCCTGATCGACCACTTTTACCGCACGCATTCTCACCAGTCTTGAGAACGTGTCCAGCTCGTTCATAAATGTCTCTTCTGCCTGGCGATGAGAGAGCCAAATGCTCAGCGCCACGGGCAAGAGAACGGCGAAAAGTAGCACACCTGTAATAACGCTAACCAATCGTCGGTTTGTCATGATCAAAAATCCCTGTTTGATACTGAGAAACGTGCGTATTTGAAATCAACAAATGTTATAACACGCGACATTGATTGATTTCTTTCAGGAAGTGAGGGATGAAGAAAAAAGAATTCGTAACCCAGGATCTCCTTAGCAAAATTTATCAATTCAGTGATTCTGGCCCACGAAAACTCCCTCCTGAAAGACAACTTGCCGACGAATACGGGGTTTCCCGTTTTACCGTGCGTCAGGCGATAGAAAAGCTGGCCAGTATTGGTGTGGTGCGCATCGTACAGGGCTCGGGCGCGTGGATAAACGAACAGGCGCGCAGCAACCCGCTGGTCTACAACTCCATCACCGAAAAACGCTTCGATCAGATCCGTTTTCGCATGATCAGTCTGCATAAAAAGCGCCCGGACAGGGATGAACAACAAATTTTTGGTCTGAGCGAAGAGAGCTTTATCTGGCAATTTTGCCGCCTGCGTTTTGTGGATGAAGAGGCGGTACAGATTGAAATCTCCCGCATGCCTGTAGAAGGTTTTGCCGATCTCAATCAGCAGGTGATTGAAAGCTCATTGCAGCAGTATGTGCTGGGGAAGGGATACCCGATTTCCCACATGCTGACGACCTATCGGGCGGTCTCGGTCAGCCGCGAGCAGGCGGTGCTGCTGGGCTGCAAAAAGGGCAGCCCGGCGATGCACATCAGCAATCGTGGCATCCTGGAAGGAGGACGGGTGTATGAAATCAGCGACATCATCGACATTAATTACACCTGTACGTACGTCATCCCCCATAACCGGCAGAACCTGGCGTTCCGCAAAGGCGAGCAGTGAATTACGGTGTGTGAATTGTCCCGTCCGGTAAGCGGCTTTGCGTCCACTCATGCGGGCGATACAGCACCGGGTAGCGCACGCCCTCTTCTTCATTGAATGTCACCCCAATGCCCGGCGTTTGCGTCGGGTACACAAACCCCTCTTTGACCACCGGTGCGCCAGGGAAGACCGCGTCGGTTGCGGCAGATCGCGGGATGTACTCCTGAATGGCGGCATTGTGCAGGTGAATATTCAAATGGGTATTTACCGCCACGCCAATGGGGGTCATGTCGCCAGGGCCATGCCATGCGAGGCGAACACCAAAGGCCTGGCACAGCACCGCCAGTTTGAGCGCCGGGGTGATGCCGCCAATCTGTGAAATATGGCAGCGAATAAAATCGATGCGGCGATTCACAATCAGGTCGTGCCATTCAGCCGGGTTATTAAAGAGCTCCCCCATCGCCAGCGGCGCGCTGCTGTGCTGGCGGACGTGCTCAAACCAGCCGCTCTGCGCAGGCGGCAGAATATCTTCAATGAAATAGGGCTGATACGGCTCAAGCTGTTTTGCCAGTTGTACCGCCTGTTGAGGGAACAGCCGTTCGTGCACATCGTGCAGAATCTGCAGGCCGTAGCCATATTTTTCCCGCAGGGCTTTGAACATCGCCACGGTGTTATTCATGTACTCTTGCTGGTCGAAGTACGCCCCCGGCGTGGGGTTATCCGGCGTATGAAGCTGCTCCGGCGTGCCACCGTAAAAGCCCAGCTGGCAGCGAATGTGGCGATAGCCCTGCTCGCGAAGACGGTCAACGCTTGCGAACAGTTCTTCCAGCGTTTCACCGCTGGCGTGGCTGTAAGCCGGGATGGCATTGCGTGATTGCCCGCCGAGCAGCTGATAGAGCGGCATGCCCGCCAGCTGGCCTTTGATATCCCAGAGCGCCATGTCCACGCCCGAGATGGCGTTGTTCATCACCGGGCCGTTTCGCCAGTATGCGTTGACGTTCATCATCTGCCACAGATCTTCGATGTGGTTCGCATCGCGCCCTGTCAGCAGTGGCTTCAGGTACTCATCCACCAGGGTTTTCACCGCCAGCGGTCGCTGCTGGAAGGTGGCACAACCGTGGCCGATGATGCCCTTATCCGTGGTAACGCGGACGGTCACCAGATTGTGCCTGTCCGGGCGGGTGATAAAACATTCGACATTTTGAATCAGCGTTGGCGTCACGGGGAGACTCCTTAACAACGAGGTGATGAGCCAGAATGGTTATTATCTTCCCCTTAATTTTCGCTCAAGGTAAACCCTTTTTTAATATAAATATTTTGGTCAGTTATTTGATGTGTTTTTAATTAAAAACCGTACCAATTGTGCATTGACTGAGGTTTTTTTTGGTTTATAGATGGCGATTTGTGATGTGTTTCATGTTTTATTGGTTTGTTTTGTTATTTTTCTTTCTTTACTCTTTAAGGCAAGTATTAAAACGACAATATTCCTGCAGGAGCTTTTATGGGAACGCAAGAGGCCATCAACAATATTATCCGCCTGGTCGGTGGGCAGGATAATATCAACAATGTCTGGCACTGCATGACGCGCTTACGCTTTGATCTGATTGACGATAACAAAGTAGATCAAGGGGCGATTAAAGCGCTGCCGGGGGTACTGGGCGCGCAGTTGCAGAGTGACCAGTTCCAGATTGTTATCGGCCCGAAAGTGAACAGCTGGTATGAGCAAATGCTGGCGGTGCTGGGCAATAAACCGGACGCCGCAAGCCAGGCGAAAGGGCGCAAGAGCCTGGTGTCGATGTTTATGGATACCGTTTCCGGCGTGTTTGGCCCGATTGTTCCGGCGATTGCGGGTGCCGGGATGATCAAAGGTTTGCTGGCCGGATTGATTGCCCTGAAGCTGGTCTCTGCAAAAAGCGATACGGTTGTCGTGATTGATCTCATCGCGAGCGGTGTCTTTTACTTCCTGCCGTTTTTCCTTGCCGTATCGGCGGCAAAAATCTTCAAAACCAATGAATATCTGGCGGCAGCGGTGGCGGCCTGCCTGATGTATCCGTCGTTAATCGATGCGGCGAAAGCGCTGGCGGCACACCAGGAGGGGGCAGTCAGTGCCTTCTGGTTGCTCAACGCACTGCCGGTGTCGGTGTTTAACTATGCTTCCAGCGTTATCCCGGTCATCTTCTCTATTCTGGCGCTGAGCTACATTCACCGCTGGGTCGACAGGTTCATGCCGGACGTGCTGAAAACGGTATTCACCCCAACGCTGACGCTGTTCCTCGGTGCGCTGGCGGCGCTGGTGATTATCGGGCCAATTGGTATTTATCTGGGCAAGGCGCTCGCCTGGTTTATCGAAGGGTTATTTGGCGTGTCGGCCAGTTTTGCCGGGCTGGTGGTGGGAGCGATTCGCCCGGTGGCGATCCTCACCGGCATGCACCACGCCATGACGCCCATCGCCCTGCAAAATTTCAGCGACCGCGGTTATGACATGCTGATGCCGATGATGTTTATGGCGAACATGGCGATTGCCGGATCAACCTTTGCTATCTGGCGTCTGAGCAAAAACCGCCAGGACAAAACGGTCACGCTGTCTGCCGCCATCTCTGCGCTGCTGGGCATTACCGAACCGGCGCTGTTTGGGGTGCTAACGCGCTACAAAAAGGCCTTTATTGCCGCGACGGTGGCAAGCTCCCTGGCCTCAGCGTTTATTGCGTTCTTCGGCGTCCGGCTCTATGGCTACATTCTGTCGAGTATCTTCAGTCTGCCAGCCTATATTGGTCCGTACTTTATCTACGCCCTTTCTGGCGTGGTAATGGCACTGGTGCTCTCTTTTGTGTTAACCACTATGCTGGTGGGAAAAGAGAGCGCAGAGTAACTTACCGTCGGTGCGCCAGGCGGCGCACCAGATGGTCACCCGCCATTTGTACGCCCTGAACCATCACCAGTAAAATCACCACGGTGCCGAGCATCACCTGATCGTTAAAGCGTTGATAGCCGTAACGAATCGCCAGATCCCCCAGTCCGCCGCCGCCGATGACCCCCGCCATGGATGAGAAACCAATCAGCATCACTACCGTCAGCGTGATGCCCGCCAGCAGGGTAGGGAGGGCTTCCGGCAACAGTGCTTTGGCGATCACATGCCACGGGCTGCCGCCCATCGACAAGATGGCCTCAATGCGTCCGTAGTCGACCTCATCCAGTGCGCTTTCCGTCAGGCGCGCGAAGAAGGGAAAGGCGCCGATGGTGATGGGTACAATCGCCGCCGTGCTGCCAAGCGTCGTGCCAATCAGCAACCGGGTGAACGGGATAAGTGCAATCAGCAGCACAATAAACGGCAGCGAGCGCCCAAAGTTAATTACCGCGCCCAGCAGGGCATTGATTCGCGGCATCGGTACCAGACCGTTGCGGCGGGAAATAAAGAGGATCACGCCGAGCGGCAGGCCAATCAATACGGTAAACAGGGACGCCAGCGCCACCATATAGAGGGTGTCCAGCGTGCCATCGACCAGCAGCGGCCACAGATCCTCCCAACTCATGCTACCCCGCATAATGGCCTCCCGTTAAAACCGTGGCGGGCGAGGAAATCGCGTTCCGCCTGTGGATCGTGCAGCAACGCCTGACGCAGTTTCGACCAGGGGGCAACCAGCAGGTCGGCGATTTTTCCGCTCTCAATCACTTCGCCGTTTTCCAGCAGGGCTGCGTGATCGCACAACGTTTTCACCACCTCCAGCTCGTGGGTGATAAGCACAATGGTCAGTTTTAGTTTCTGGTTGATGTCGGCCAGAAGCTCCAGTACTGACGCGGTGGTTTCCGGGTCGAGTGCGCTGGTGGCCTCGTCGCACAGCAGCACATCGGGGCGTGCCGCCAGGGCCCTGGCGATACCGACACGCTGCTTTTGTCCCCCGGAAAGCTGGGAGGGGAAGGCCTGAGCTTTGTCGCTCAGGCCCACCAGCCAGAGCAGCTCTTCCACTCGCTCGCGACGCAGCGCTTTCGGTGTACCGGCAATCTCCAGCGGCACGGCGACGTTATCCGCCACCGTACGCGCGTGCAGGAGGTTAAAGTGCTGAAAAATCATGCCGGTGCGCAGTCGGTGCTCGCGCAGTCCGGCTTTATCGAGCTGCGTGATATCGCTGTCGTTGATGAGGATACGGCCCGTGGTGGGCCGCTCCAGCAGGTTCAGACAGCGGATCAGGGTACTTTTCCCTGCGCCGCTGCGCCCGAGGATGCCGTAGATGGCCCCTTTCGGTACGCTCAGCGACACGTTGTTCAGTGCCGGTCGGCCCGTTCCGGCATAGGTTTTACTCAGCCCTTCAATCTCAATCATGACTGCGGGGCAACCGGGATCACTGAACCGTTGTAGGTTTTACGGATGAATTCGGCCACCTGCGGCGAGGTCAGATCTTTTGCCAGCTCTTTGATACGCGGATCGTTGGCCAGATTCGGGTTGGTGACCAGAATATTGGCGTACGGGTTATGGTCAGCGCTCTCCAGACCCAACGCATCTTTGGCTGGTGACAGACCCGCTTCCAGCGCGTAGTTACCGTTAATGACCGCCAGGGCGACGTCATCCAGCGAACGTGGGATTTGTGGCGATTCCACTTCCAGGATTTTCAGGTGCTTGGGGTTTTCCACGATGTCTTTCGGTGTCGCCAGCGTGCTTGCCGGATCGGTGAATTTCGCATCCAGTTTAATTAAGCCCTGGCTTTGCAGCAGGAACAGCGCACGGCTCAGGTTGGTTACGTTGTTTGGCACCGCGACGGTGGAGCCATCCGGCACGGATTTAAAATCTTTGTATTTGTGCGAGTAAATGCCCAGCGGTTCGATATGGACCGTGGCGGCGACGGCAAAGGTTTTACCGAGCGCTTTTTCCTGGCTTTTCAGGTAAGGCACGTGCTGGAAGTAGTTGGCGTCCACGTCGCCGCTCGCCAGCAGTTCGTTGGCGTTTGCGCCGCTGGTCAGCTCAACGATTTTGATATCCAGCTTCGGATCCAGCTTTTTAACATAGTTAAGGATTTCGGCGTGCGGCACCGGGTCCGCTGCGATACGCAGTGTTTCAGCCTGAGCGCTACCCCATGCCAGAGAAAGAGACAACGCCACCCCTGCCAGTTTAAATGCGGCATGTTTCATGATTTTTTCCTTATTTTGTTTTGGTTTATACGATCAATTGTTCACTGCGTTCGCGTAGCACATCGCGGTAATACCGCTCGGCGACATCCGGGTGAGAACGTAAACGGCCCTTCAGATAGTTCCAGCCTACGTCCCGTAAAAGCGGGTTCTGCGGGTCACTTTCCGGCCCCAGGGCGTCGCGTGCCAGTGAATCAGGCAAGGCGTAGACCGGGACAACGGCGTCCAGCTGCGCGCCAAGGAAGAAGGCAATCGACAGGCGGTCCTGTCCGGCCGGAGGGGAGACCACGCGGTGGACGGTGGCGCGCAGGTAGCCGTTGGTTGCCAGCTCCAGCAATTCACCGATATTGACCACGAAGCTGCCAGGCAGCGGGGTGGCGTCAATCCAGTTGTCCGGCGAAATTTCGACCTGCAAGCCTTTCTGCTGGTCCTGGAGCAGGAAGCTCAGAAAGCCGGAATCTTTGTGCGCGCCCACGCCCTGATTGCTTTGGCTGCTCTCCTGGCCGGGGTAGCGAATCAGCTTGATGTGCTCGTTGGGTTTGTCGCCATAGAGTGCGTCAAAGGCGTCTGCGGGCAGATTCAGCGCTTCGGCGAAAGCACGCAGCAGCACGATGGCCATTTCAGTCATCGACTTTTGCCAGTCGAGCAGGGTGGTTTTTAACGCCGGTTGTTCTTCCGGCCACAGGTTTGGCCCCTGCAGGCGACGCCAGCGCGGATCGCTGTCACTGACCAGTAATGCCTGGCGTTCAGCACCGATATCAAACTGTTCACGCCAGTCCGGCTTGCCACGGGTCAGCTCTGAAGCAGCGCGGTTGTAGCCACGAAAATGGGGGGAGTGAATCATCGCCACTTTTTGTTTTTGCTCATCATCTAAGGCAAAAAAGCGGCGGGCTTCCTGTTGGACGGCGCGCTGAAGGTCGTCGTTCACACCGTGGTTTGTGAGGTAGAAGAAACCGATATCGCGCGCGGCGGTGCGCAACTGTTCGAGAAAGGCATCCCGTTCAGCGGGATTGAAGTACCGCGCGAGGTTGAGGACCGGTAAGGTGGTGGCGTTCATTGTGTTCTCCGAATAAAGGTTCGCAGGTGTCAGTTCTTGTTAGAGTCCGGGGTTCGGCACAACAGCAGCGCATCATGATGCTTTCCTCACATGGGGTTTAAATCCAGCTTGCCCTAAGCCAAAAAATTCAACCAATAACGTTCTTTTCTAATTTATGTTCGCGTGGGGTTCGTTGCTTTTGCGAAAAACAGATAAAGCCAGGTGGTTGCAGTGGGAGAATAAATTCGATAGACTTTTGTTATGTTATAACAATACACGCGAGAGCAAGATGAAACCCGATATTCACCCGCACTACCGTACCGTGGTGTTTCATGACACCAGTGCGAACCAGTACTTCAAGATTGGCTCGACGATCAAAACCGATCGTGAGATTGAACTGGAAGGCGAAACCTACCCCTACGTGACGCTGGATGTCTCTTCTGCGTCGCATCCGTACTACACGGGCAAACAGAAAGTGGTGGGAACCGAAGGGAGCGCTGCGCGTTTCGAGCAGCGTTATGGCCGTTTTCTTGGAACCAAACGAGACTAAATCATGCAGGTGCTTAACTCTTTACGCAGTGCAAAACAACGCCACCCTGACTGCCAGATTGTCCGGCGCAAGGGGCGTATTTATGTGATTTGCAAATCCAACCCGCGCTTTAAAGCGGTGCAGGGTAAAAAGAAAAAACGTTAACGACGAATGTCTTCCAGGGATTGCCGTTGCTTGCCGTCGGCGGTGAAATTGTCGGCGGCAAGCCACTGCCGGAACGCCTTGTCCAGGCGCGGCCATTCACTGTCGATAACCGAAAACCAGTCGGTGTCCCGGTTGTGACCTTTGCTCACCAGCGCCTGACGAAAACGCCCTTCATACTGAAATCCTAATCGCTGCGCCGCACGCCGTGACGGCTCGTTCAGGCTGTTGCATTTCCACTCGTAACGGCGATAGCCGAGCGTCTCTATGGCATAGCGCATCAGTAGCCACTGTGCTTCTGTCGCGGCAACCGTGCGCGTCAGTAGCGATGAAAAATGCACGCTGCCCACTTCTATCACGCCGTTACTGGCATCAATACGCATCAGCGAGAGCGAGCCGACCGGCGACTGCGTGCGCGTATCGACAACCGCAAAGTGAACCGGATCTTTTAATTCGCTCACGCTGGCGACCCAGGCCGTGAAGGATTCGACAGTCTTATCCGGCTCGCGCAGCATCCAGGTCCAGCTGCGGTTATCGCCGGCGAGGCAATGTGAGGCAAAGAGTGCCGCAGCGTGCTCGACACCCAGTGGCTCGAGGCGGCAGTACTGACCTTCAAGCACGACGCGCTCAGGGAAAGGACGCGGTTGCCAGTCGGGAAGGGCGTCGCCTATCGGTTGTCCGTAAAGATTGAATTGACTCATAGTGGCTCCTTTGTGCATTTCCGTTCATCCTGGCGTTTCACTGGTTCCATAAGAAGTGCCATCAGACTATATTTTTATGGAACCACTACTGGAGCGTAATGATGAATATTCCCGATGAGGCGCTAAAGGCGCTTCTGCGCCCGGCGCTGGATGAGCGGGGCGGATTAACCCGCCAGCGCGTGCTCTACCTGACCCTGCGTGACGCGATTTTAAGCGGGCGGCTTAAAGCCGACAGTCTGCTTCCCGGCTCGCGGGTTCTGGCAAAGGATCTGGCGGTTTCTCGCAATACGGTGAATGCCGCGCTGGAGCAGCTCGCCATCGAAGGATTTGTTGAGCGTAAGCCGCAGGGCACGCGTGTACTGCGGCTTGCCAGTGCCCCCGTCATGCCGGATGCGCCTGCTGTCGCGCTCGCTCATCGGGTAAAAACGTTGCCACAGGGCGTGACGCGAAACTCGCCAGTCATGACCTTCACCCCTGGATTGCCTGCGGTGAATTACTTTCCTATGGCGACCTGGCGCAGACTCACTGAGCGCGTCTGGCGTGAAGAGGGAAGCCGGTTGCTGGGTTATGGTGACTCAGCCGGGGAGGTTCGACTGCGCACGGCCATTGCCCGGCATCTGGCGCTGGCGCGAGGCATTCATTGTGATGCGCAGCAGATAGTGATTACCGAAGGCGCGCAGGATGCCCTGATGCTTTGCATCCATCTGCTTTGCGATCCGGGTGACAGTGCGTGGGTGGAAGAGCCTGGGTATAACGGGGCCAAAAGCGCCTTTCTGGCAGCGGGACTAAATGTGACCGGAATACCGCTCGACGGCGAAGGCATGACGTTGCCGCCCGATGCCTCTTTGCCCCGCATCATGTATACCTCGCCTTCCCACCAGTATCCGCTGGGCTATGTGATGAGTGCCGCAAGGCGATTGCAGATGCTGGAGGCGGCGAGAAGGGCGGGAAGCTGGATTATCGAGGATGATTATGACAGTGAGTTCCGCTACCTCGGGGACCCGGTTCCGGCGATGCTTGGCATGCTTCCTCATCCGCCCGTGGTTTACCTTGGAACCTTCAGCAAGACGTTGTTCCCGTCGTTGCGCATTGGATTTATGGTGATGCCACCGGCCCTTGCTCAGGCGGCGGCGCCGGTGATTAGCAGCCTGCTGCGTGGGGGGCATCGCGGTGAGCAACTGGCGTTAGCGCAGTTTATTGAAGAGGGGCATTATGCACGTCATCTGGCCGCGATGCGTCGCTTATATCGCAGGCGACAGGAGCAGTTGCGTGAAAGTATCCGGCATGAAATCACGCTTCCACATCAGGTTTTGGGCGGTGAAGGGGGCTTGCACTTAACGCTCGCGATCCCGGGGATTGACGATCTGGCACTGGTGGGCGAGGCGCGTAAATATAGCCTTGCCCCACACGCGCTCAGCCGTTTTTATCTTTCGCCATCGCGAGATTCAGGAGGATTGGTGTTGGGGTACGGTAACACGTCCGCCAGCCAGTTTCCGTCGGCGGTGCGGACGCTGAGTCGGCTTATTGAGCAGTACCGGGACGGGAAAGGCTGAAGACATCGTAAAAAGAGAGTTCACCTTTACGGGCAATCATTTTCTGTAATTGTGATTTGCTGTCCACATCCACACCGGGTGACGCGAGAATAGCGCTGATCAGTTCCTGTGGCACAAAGCGGGTGTTGTACCACTCTCCGTTGTAGCACACACGAAAATCCAGCACGTCGATATCGTCATAGCGGTAGCGTGGGCACACATCAAAGAAGAAGAAGGCATTCAGCAGGGCAAACAGCACCAGTAACAGCCAGACGGAACCCGCAAGGGTGTCAGACTGCATCATCACGGCGAGGGTCGCAAAAAAAGCGATGTACATGCCGACAAAAAGGCCGGGGTGTTTGCGAATAAAACTGATGCTAAAGCGTGGGCGATTGTCACGCTTTTCGCGTTGATTGATGCCGTCAATGGTTTCGGTGAGCAGCCGCTGGATCTCTGTCATCTGACACCTTCGTATTATCTGTTATGCAGGGAATAAGATATTTTAAGTTGCCACATTGTGTGAAAAAAGTAACAGTTCTGCCGCAAAAAACGATAACAGTTACGATTTTTCTTCAGGTAGCGTTTTTATGACGCGGGCGGGATTACCTCCGACAACGGTATTGGCCGCGACATCTTTTACAACAACCGCACCGGATGCGATGACCGCATTATCACCGATGGTGACGCCCGGATTAATCACCGCGCGCCCCCCAATCCAGACGTTATTGCCAATGCGAACCGGTTTCCCGAATTCGACACCGCTATTACGCTCCGTGGCATCCAGTGGGTGCGTTGCGGTGTAAATATGTACGCCAGGCGCCAGCATACAGTTGTCGCCAATGTGAATAGGGCACACATCAAGCATCACACAATCAAAATTGGCGTAGAATTCTTTACCTAAATAAATATTGTAGCCGTAGTCACAACGAAAGCTGGGTTCAATATATGCCCCTGCACTTTGGCCCAATAATTCTGAAAGTATGGCCTTACGATCGGCTTTGTCGTACGGGCTTGAGTGGTTAAAGCGGTGAAGTAGCTCTCTGGCATGCATACGATCGGCGCGCAGCGTCTCATCAGCTGGCTGATAGGGGAGCCCCGAAATCATTTTTTGTTTTTCTTCATTCATGAAGATAACGCGCACCTGTTAAAGCATGATAAAAACTGAAGCCATAATAAACATCGCGGAAGACTAGCGCACAAATTTCCACACGGAAGAGGGGATTTTGTCGTAAAGCTTATTCATTGTCAGTTCAGCAAGACGATGATCGGCTGCTGAATAAAACACCGTAAGTTCATCGTCAGGAAGTTCGTATTTATTTTTTTCAATAACACGTTCAAGAGTGTCAATTGTCTGACAGCGTCTTAAACGCATCAAATAATCAACTTTGGTTAATGGCTTGTCGGACATAAATTTACCTTTACTGGTTGTAATATTTAACATGAATGGCTAACGGGGTTAGCTTTGCTCACATTAACGAAGCAGCGAAACAGGCGATTGCCTGATTTCCGCCATTTCTGCAAGTCTTGTGTGTTGATACCGTAACTACTGAACAGCATAAACGTATCGTCGAGGTATTCGTCAATCTGCTCAATCAACTTATTATCTTCATTATACTTAATTTTATAATTAAGTGCGAAGGTTGCGATATGTTCGATCAGCTCATTTAACTGTAAATTGATTGCCGAAGTAGGATCGTTAACCCAACCATGATGACTTTCTTCAAGATTCACGAGGCAATCATGGTACAACGTTTCGCAGAGAAATTTAAGCTGTGCGATATCATGCCTTTTTGGCGAGTATTCGTCCATCACGCATCCCCTTCTGAGTCGCTTTTTTTTACTAACCAAACAATGCTCGGGATGGAAACTTCTGATCTGACCAGCAGCAAATGCCGCCTTCCTCATTGATTTAACTATAAGCTAGTCTTAAAAAGATTTCATTGCGCTATTACGAAAAATTACAATTATTGCGTTTGACCACAAGAATTGAGCTTGCTGAGGAATCCAAAGAGCATCTTAAACATTTGCTTTTAAGACCTGCGGAAGGATAACAATCCTTAAACTTCATCACGTTAGCGTATCGCAATAGGTATTTAATATTATATGAATATCTTGCGCAGAGAATAACCAGGAATATTCTTACTTAAACTGATTGTACCAGTTTATTAAGAGTAATACCCGAATATATAAGATGTACTCTCAATGCCGTATTAATTCTAAGCCTTATTTATCATGCATAAAATAAACAATCAGACAATAAGTGTATTTAATGATTTGAAGTACAGATATGAAAAAGGCCGCTTGCGCGGCCTTTTCTTTTAGCTAACTCAGTGTTGCTCAACCTTATGGCTGTGCTCCACATCTTCATTCTTGCGGCTAAAGCGGCGGCGAACCACCACAAAGAACACAGGAACGAAGAAGATAGCCAGTACGGTTGCCGTAATCATACCGCCCATTACGCCAGTACCTACGGCGTTCTGTGCACCAGAACCGGCACCAGAGCTGATAACCAGCGGCAGAACCCCGAGAATGAACGCCAGAGACGTCATCAGGATGGGGCGCAGACGCATACGTACCGCTTCCAGCGTGGCTTCAATCAGCCCTTTGCCTTCTTTATCCATGAGGTCTTTGGCGAATTCCACGATAAGTATCGCGTTCTTCGCCGACAAGCCAATGGTTGTCAGCAGGCCCACCTGGAAGTACACGTCGTTAGTCAGACCGCGGAAGGTTGCTGCCAGCAGTGCACCGACGACACCCAGCGGAACGACCAGCATGACTGAGAACGGAATTGACCAGCTCTCGTACAAGGCTGCCAGACACAGGAACACCACAATCAGCGAGATGGCGTACAGCGCAGGGGCCTGGTTACCGGACAGACGTTCCTGATAGGACATCCCCGTCCAGTCGTAACCAATACCGGTCGGGAGTTTACCTGCCAGTTCTTCCATCATCGTCATCGCTTCACCGGTACTTTTGCCCGGAGCGGCCTGACCAAGAATTTCCATGGAAGGTAAGCCGTTGTAACGTTCCAGACGCGGTGAACCGTATTCCCAATGCGAGGTCGCAAAGGCTGAGAACGGCACCATCTGCCCGTTGGTTCCACGTACGAACCACTGTCCGATATCGTCCGGCAACATACGGTATTTCGCTTCGGACATCAGGTAGACTTTTTTCACGCGACCACGGTCGATGAAGTCATTCACGTAGCTACCACCCCATGCTGAGCCCAACGTGGTGTTGATATCGCTAAGTGAAACGCCCAGTGCCTGCGCTTTTTCCTGATCGATATTGACCTTGAACTGCGGGGTATCTTCCAGACCGTTTGGACGCACGCCTACGAGCAAGTCAGGATGTTTGGCAATCTCACCAAACAGCTGGTTACGCGCCTGCATCAGCTTGTCATGACCAAGGTTTGCCTGGTCAATTAACTGGAAGTCAAAGCCGGTCGCGGTACCCAGTTCCACAATTGCTGGCAGGTTGAAGGCGAACACCATCGCATCTTTAATCTGCGAGAAGTGCGCACTTGCACGTCCGGCAATGGCCGGAACTTTGTTCTCTTCGCCTGGACGCTCATCCCAGTTTTTCAGAGAAACGAACGCAAGACCGGTGTTCTGACCACGTCCCGAGAAGCCGAAGCCGTTAACGGTAAACACGGAGTTCACGTTATCTTTTTCGTTATCAAGGTAGTATTTAGACACTTCATCCAGCACTTTTTGCGTACGCTCTTGCGTCGCACCCGCCGGAAGCTGCGCCATGGTCAGGAACACGCCCTGGTCTTCATCTGGCAGGAACGAACTTGGCAGACGAACAAACAGGACCGCCATGCCCACCACGATAATAATGTACAGCACCAGGTAACGACCGGTACTGCGCAGGATGTTGCCCACGCTGTCGGTGTAGTGGTGCGTACTCTTATCAAATACGCGGTTGAACCAGCCAAAGAATCCTTTCTTGCCTTCACCGTGATCGCCTTTGGCAATCGGTTTAAGCATGGTCGCACACAGCGCAGGGGTCAGAATCAACGCAACCAGCACTGACAGGGCCATTGCTGAAACGATGGTGATAGAGAACTGACGATAAATTGCACCGGTCGAACCACCAAAGAAGGCCATCGGGATAAATACCGCCGACAGCACCATCGCAATCCCCACCAGAGCACCCTGAATCTGGCCCATGGATTTACGCGTGGCTTCTTTTGGCGGCAGCCCCTCTTCGGACATGACACGCTCGACGTTCTCCACCACCACGATAGCGTCATCCACGAGCAAGCCGATCGCCAGCACCATACCAAACATGGTCAGGGTGTTTATCGAATAGCCAAAGATGGAGAGGATCGCGAACGTCCCCAGCAAGACGACGGGCACCGCGATGGTTGGAATCAGCGTTGCACGGAAGTTTTGCAGGAACAGGTACATAACGAGGAATACCAGTACGATCGCTTCGACCAGCGTTTTCACCACTTCGTTAATAGAAATCTTAACGAACGGGGTGGTGTCGTACGGGTAAACCGCTTTCAGGCCGTGGGGGAAGAACGGTTCCAGTTTCGCGATGGTCGCGCGTACTGCATTGGCCGTGTCCAGGGCGTTGGCACCGGTTGCCAGTTTAATACCCAAACCTGAGGCAGGCTGACCGTTGTAACGTGCGATAACGTCATAGTTCTCACCGCCCAGCTCAATCTTCGCCACATCACGCAGACGAACCTGTGAACCATCCTGATTCACTTTCAGCATGATTTTGCCGAACTCTTCGGTCGAGGTCAGACGGGTTTGCGCGATGATGGAGGCGTTCAACTGCTGGCCTTTCACCGGCGGTGTACCGCCTAACTGACCGGCTGCGACCTGGGCGTTCTGCGCTTTAATTGCCGCAATCACGTCCACTGGCGTCAGCTGGAAGTTGTTCAGTTTGGTCGGGTCCATCCAGATACGCATTGCATACTGCGCACCGAACAGCTGTACGTCACCCACGCCGGTTGTACGGCTGACCGGGTCTTTAATAGTTGCACCGACGTAGTCCGCAATATCTTCCTGGGTCATGGAACCGTCGGTACTGATCATACCGAGAACCATCAGGAAGCTACTGGAGGACTTCTCGACGCTCACGCCTTGCTGCTGTACTTCTTGCGGTAATAACGGCATAGCCAGCTGCAGTTTGTTCTGCACCTGAACCTGCGCGATATCCGCATCTGTACCAGAATCAAAGGTGATCGTTATCTGTACCGTACCAGAGGAATCGCTGGTGGAGGACATGTAGAGCAGGCCATCGATACCGTTCATGTTCTGTTCGATAACCTGCGTCACGGTGTCCTGCACCGTTTTAGCATCTGCACCCGGATAGGACGCGCTAATCTGAATTGCCGGTGGCGCAATGGTAGGATATTGCGCAACAGGCAGCTTCAGGATCGCAAGACCCCCCGCTAGCATGATGATGATCGCTATTACCCACGCAAATATGGGGCGATCAATAAAGAAATTTGGCATGTCTTAACGGCTCCTGTTTAAGTTAAGACTTAGACGGCTGGGACTGCGCACCTGCCGGGGCTTGCTCTTTGTTATCTGCCGTCACTTCCTGAGCTTTAACTTGCGCACCCGGTCTGACTTTCTGCAAGCCGGTGATAATGACGCGATCGCCTGCTTTAAGACCATCCGTTACCAGCCATTTATCACCGATAGCCTGGGAAGCGGTGAGAGTGCGAACTTCAACTTTATCGCCTTCACCGACGACCATCGCCGTTGCTTCGCCACGCGGGGTACGGGTGATACCCTGTTGTGGAACCAGCAGTGCGTTAGGATTGGTACCTTCTTCCAGTTTCGCGCGAACAAACAGACCTGGCAGCAGCGTCATGTCTTTGTTCGGGAAAATGGCGCGTAAGGTGATAGAACCGGTGGTTTGATCCACGGTCACATCCGAGAACTCCAGCGTACCTGACTGCGGGTATTTCACGCCGTCATTGGTCACCAGTTCCACTTTCGCTTTGCCGTTTTCTTGTTTCAGTGTGCCGTTCGCCAGTTCCTGCTTCAGACGCAGGTAATCATTACTGGATTGGGTGACGTCAACGTAGATGGGATCAAGTTGCTGAACGGTAGAAAGTGCAGTGGCCTGACCACTTTGCACTAACGCGCCTTCCGTGACGGAAGATTTACCAATACGCCCACTGATTGGCGATGTGACTTTGGTATAAGCAAGATTAATGCGTGCGGTTTCTACAGCGGCTTTAGCGGCCACAACAGCGGCAGCTGTTTGTTGCGCATCAGCACGGGCTGTATCGAAATCTTGTTGACTGATGTACTTCGTGCCAACCAGTTTCTGATAACGGCTCAGGGTCATTTGCGAAATGTTTGCCGCAGCCTGCGCCTTCGCTAAATCACCTTTCGCGCTTTCATACGCGGCCTGATAGGTAGCCGGATCAATCTGATAGAGTGAGACACCCGCTTCAACGTCACTGCCTTCCGTGAAGTTGCGCTTTAAAATAATACCACTGACCTGCGGACGGACTTCCGCAATACGGAATGCGCTGGTCCTGCCCGGAAGTTCTGTTGTGACCTGCAGAGGTTCAGTTTTGAGCGTAACCACGCCCACTTCTGGCATCTGCCCTCCCGCCTGTTGAGCGGGTTTTTCGTCACATCCTGTAAGCGCTAAGCTGCCTGAAAGCATCAGAACGACCGCCAGAGGCGTAAACCCTCTGTTTTTGTTCATATGTAAACCTCGAGTGTCCGATTTCAAATTGATCAATGGATCACGTATCCCAAACCCATTGCTGCGTTTATATTATCGTCATGCTATGGTACAAACATTCACAAATGTATGTAAATCTGACTCCTGTCAATTCACCAACATATGGCACGAAAAACCAAACAACAGGCTCTGGAAACACGTCAACACATCCTTGATGTGGCTTTGCGTCTTTTCTCCCAGCAGGGCGTCTCGTCAACCTCCCTTGCAGATATTGCTCAGGCGGCGGGGGTAACACGTGGTGCGATTTACTGGCATTTCAAAAACAAGTCAGAATTGTTCGGTGAAATTTGGGAATTGTCAGAATCCAGTATTAGCGATCTTGAGACTGAGTATCGGGCAAAATTTCCGGACGATCCACTCTCAGTTTTAAGGGAAATTTTAGTCTATGTCCTTGAAGCTACCGTTATTGAAGAACGCCGACGCCTGATGATGGAAATCATATTTCATAAATGTGAGTTTGTCGGTGAAATGGCCATCGTGCAGCAGGCACAGCGTAATTTATGCCTCGAAAGTTACGACCGTATTGAGCAAACGCTCAGAGACTGCATGGAGGCGAAACTACTGCCGGCCAATTTGCTCACCAGACGGGCGGCTATCCTGATGCGTGGCTACATTTCCGGCATCATGGAAAACTGGCTTTTTGCCCCCCAATCCTTTGACTTAAAAACAGAAGCCAGGGACTTTGTGGCAATTCTACTCGAAATGTGCAGCTTTTGCCCAACGCTTCATAATAGCGCGGAAAATCCAGTCGCTTAAGTCTGTTCTGTGCGGAAATATCTGAACGCAATCTCAGGCGACTAGGTTGTCCAATCGCGGCATGCTATTCTTCGCCGGTGGCTAGTTTCGGCCATCTTTCCTGTATACAGATTAATCACGCAAATGATGCTGCATTTCACTCGCTCGCGCCGTCCGCACTCAGCTTTGGCTGCCATATTGTTTATTGTCTTTGCCTTGTTCACCGGCCAGGCCGTTGGGGCGACGACAGGTAATGAATTACCTTCCCGTAGTGATGTTCAGAGCCAGTTAGACGGGCTCAATAAGCAAAAAGATCCCACGGCGGTCGACAAACTGGTCATTGAAGATCTGACCGCCACGCTGGAAACCCTCGATAAAATCGACCGGGTGAAGCAAGAAACGACGCTGCTCAAACAAAAAGTTACCCAGGCCCCGGATAAACTTCGCCAGGCAACTGACGCCCTTAGCGGTTTGAGTGATAAAGACAACGATGATGAAACGCGTAAAACGCTCGCGACATTATCGTTGCGCCAGCTGGAGTCTCGTCTGGCTCAGCTTCTTGATGACCTGCAAACGTCGCAAAACGATTTATCCAACTACAACAGCCAACTGGTGTCTTTGCAGACGCAGCCTGAGCGCGTTCAGAATCAGATGTACGCGGCTTCGCAGCAGTTGCAGCAGATTCGCAATCGCCTGAACGGCACCGCAGCCGGGGAAGGGACGCTACGCCCAACGCAACAGGCGCTGTTGCTGGCCCAGCAGGCCTTACTGAATGCGCAAATCGAGCAGTTGCGTAAAAGTCTGGAAGGCAACACGGTCTTGCAGGACACCCTGCAGAAACAGCGTGATTTTGTGACGGCCAACAGTAACCGCCTTGAGCATCAGCTTCAGCTGCTGCAGGAAGCGGTAAACAACAAACGTCTGACGTTGACCGAAAAGACCGCCCAGGAAGCCGTCACGCCGGATGAGACCGCGCGTATCCAGGCGGTGCCGCTGGTGAAGCAGGAGCTGGACGTCAACCACCAGCTCAGTCAGAAGCTGATTACCGCCACTCAGAATGGTAACGCCCTGGTCCAGCAGAATATCAAAGTGAAGAACTGGCTCGATCGCGCATTGCAATCTGAGCGCACCATTAAAGAGCAGATCTCTGTTCTCAAAGGCAGCCTTCTGCTGTCTCGTATTCTTTATCAGCAGCAGCAAACCTTGCCTTCTGCGGATGAGCTTGAGGACATGACCAACCGCATCGCGGATTTGCGTCTTGAGCAGTTTGAAGTGAATCAGCAGCGCGACGCGTTGTTCCAGAGCGACACCTTCGTCGCCAAACTGGAAGAAGGCCACCAGAGCGACGTTAACGACGAAGTGCACGATGCGTTGCTGCAGGTTGTGGACATGCGCCGGGAGCTGCTGGATCAGTTGAACAAGCAGCTGGGTAACCAGCTAATGATGGCGATTAACCTGCAGGTCAATCAGCAGCAGCTGATGAGCGTATCGAAAAGCCTGCAGGAAATTCTGACCCAGCAAATTTTCTGGGTTAACAGCAATAAACCGATGGACTGGGACTGGATTAAATCCTTCCCGCAGGCGCTGAAAGACCAGATTAGCAAGATGAAAATTACCGTGAACTGGGAAAAAGCCTGGCCTGCGGTTGCCATTGCCTTCCTGACCGGTTTGCCCTTGCTGTTGATTGCGGGGCTGATCCGCTGGCGCTTAAGCTGGCTGCGCAGCTACCAGGCGAAACTGGCGTTGCAGGTAGGGCAACTGCGTAACGACAGCCAGCTGCACACGCCAAAAGCTATCCTGATTGACTTGATTCGTGCGCTGCCGGTGTGCCTGATTATTCTGGCTATCGGTCTCATTTTGCTGACCATGCAGATCAACATCAGTGAACTGCTGTGGGCATTTAGTAAAAAACTGGCCGTGTTCTGGCTGGTGTTTGGCTTGTGCTGGAAAGTCCTGGAAAGGGGCGGTGTCGCGGTCAACCACTTCAACATGCCGGAACAGCTGACCAGCCACTGGCGTCGCCAAATTGTCCGCATCAGTCTTGCGCTGCTGCCGCTGCATTTCTGGTCGGTCGTCTCCGAACTTTCTCCGCTGCACCTGATGGACGATGTGCTGGGCCAGGCGGTGATTCTGCTGAATCTGCTGGTCATCACCGGTCTTGTCTGGCCGATGTTCCGTGAAAGCTGGCGCGACAAAGAGTCACACAGCATGCGTCTGCTGACCATCACAGTGCTGGCTTTCGTACCGGTGGCGCTGATGGTGCTGACGGCAACGGGCTATTTCTACACCACGCTGCGCCTCTCAGGCCGCTGGATTGAAACCGTCTATCTGGTGATTGTCTGGAACCTGCTCTACCAGACCGTTCTGCGCGGTCTGAGCGTTGCTGCAAGGCGTATCGCCTACCGCCGTGCGCTGGCGCGCCGTCAGAACATGGTGAAAGAAGGGGCCGAAGGGGCGGAACCGCAGGAAGAGCCGACGATTGCGCTCGAACAGGTTAACCAGCAAACGCTGCGCATCACCATGCTGGTGATGATCTCCCTGTTTGCCGTCCTGTTCTGGGCGATCTGGTCAGATTTGATCACTGTATTTGCCTATCTGGACAGCGTTGTCCTCTGGCATTACAACGGCACGGAAGCGGGTGCCGCGGTGATGAAAAGCGTCACCATGGGCAGCATACTCTTCGCGCTCATTGCTTCAGTGATAGCCTGGGCGCTGATACGAAACCTGCCTGGCTTGCTGGAAGTGCTGGTTCTCTCGCGCCTGAACATGCGCCAGGGGGCATCGTACGCTATCACCACCATTCTCAATTACGTGATTATTGGGGCGGGTGCGATGACGGTGTTCGGCTCGCTCGGCGTGTCGTGGGATAAACTGCAATGGCTGGCGGCAGCGCTGTCGGTGGGTCTTGGTTTTGGCTTGCAGGAAATTTTCGGTAACTTCGTTTCCGGTCTCATCATCCTGTTTGAGCGCCCGGTGCGTATCGGCGATACCGTTACCATCGGCACCTTCTCCGGTTCGGTCAGTAAAATCCGTATTCGCGCCACGACGATCACCGATTTTGATCGTAAAGAGGTCATTATCCCGAACAAGGCCTTTGTGACCGAGCGTCTGATTAACTGGTCGCTCTCCGACACCATCACCCGCGTGGTGATTCGTCTCGGCGTGGCCTACGGGTCCGATCTGGATAAAGTGAAAGAGATCCTGCTCAAGGCGGCGATGGAGCACCCGAAGGTCATGCACGATCCGGAGCCGTCGGTCTTCTTCACCACCTTTGGCCCGAGCACGCTGGATCACGAATTGCGCCTGTACGTGCGTGAACTGCGCGATCGTAGCTACACCGTGGATGAGTTAAACCGCACCATTGACAGGTTGTGCCGTGAAAACGACATCAACATTGCCTTTAACCAGCTCGAAGTGCATCTGCGCAATGAGAAAGGGGAAGAGCACCGGGAAGTGAAGCGTGAGATTAAAGGCGACGATCCGACGCCTGCAATCGACTGATTATCAAGCGAACCCGCTCTCTCCACTATGAAGAGAGCGGGGTTTGCGTAGATGAAAGCAGAGCCATTTTTTTCTCAAAATCCCGTCGAACGATCTCCAGCGCTTTGAGCACTGTCTGCGGTGCAACATCATGTTCTTCCAGTAGCATAATCAGATCGACGGCCAGTTTGACCTCGTCCGGGGCATTTTCCAGTGACATATTCTTCCTCGTTTAACGTGTCATATTTGCCAGCACGCGCTCAATTTTATCCATGGCGTGACGGCAGCGGCGCAACCTTTCTTCAAAGGCGATAATCTCTTTATGGAGTTGCTGTTGCTCGGCAAGGGTTGCTACCTGCGTTACCCGCTCTTCGCGTTCACGCTTCATGTTAATCAGCCGCTGCTCAAACTCCTGATGCTGAAGCCGCTTACGTTGCCATTTATTGAGACCCGGTTTCGCCGTGTCCCAGGCACGCAGGGGCCAGACGGCGCTTTCCCGCATCAGGGCAGCGACCTGTGATGCCAATTGTTCTGCCAGCCAGGTCACCTGAGGGAGTTGTTGTGCCTCAACCGCATGACGCAGGGCGTGCAGATTTTCCCAGGCTTCATCGAGACAGGCGCGCATCAGGGTACTGCGCGTGCGAAAAAGCTGGCGGTCAAAACGAGGGCTAAGGGTGGCGTGCGTCGAGACGGGTGTAATGTCTCGCGTCAGCTCCGTCAGTTTTTGCTCCAGCGTCTGTAACAGCAGCGTGCTTTTCACTTCTTACCCCCTGAAAAAACGGCGACTATGCTACATTAGCCGCTCATCCTGATAACGATTCGCATTATGAAACGAACTATTTTAATCATCATTGGTTGGCTGGCGGTAGTGCTCGGGACGCTGGGTGTGGTTTTGCCGCTGCTGCCGACTACGCCGTTTATTCTTCTGGCGGCATGGTGTTTCGCGCGATCCTCCCCACGTTTTCATGACTGGTTGCTCTACCGCTCCTGGTTTGGCGGCTATTTACGCCACTGGCAACAATACCGTGCGATGCCGCCGGGCGCAAAGCCACGGGCCATCGCCGTTATTCTGCTGACCTTCGCGGTGTCATTATGGCTGGTCAACATGATGTGGGTACGAATCCTGCTCCTGGTCATCCTCACCTGCCTGCTTATTTTCATGTGGCGGCTGCCGGTGATTGATGCAAAGCAACAAAAACCATAAACGGCAGTAATGGCTGTTGCAATTGTCGCGCTCAGCCAGTAAATTCTGGCGTTTTCGAGCACAGGTATGACTGGTTAAATGTTAACCGTCGGTTACAGTGAAATGTAACCTTTACCGTGAGTAATACCGTTTCTATCAGGCAAAAATCCATGACAGCGACTGCGCAGCAGCTTGAATTTCTAAAAAACAGCATCAAAAGCATTCAGGATTACCCGAAACCGGGCATTCTGTTCCGTGATGTCACCAGTTTGCTGGAAGACCCGAAAGCCTACGCTCTCAGCATTGAACTGCTGGTTGAGCGTTTCAAAGACGCCGGGATAACCAAAGTAGTAGGGACCGAAGCGCGTGGCTTCCTGTTTGGCGCACCGGTTGCGTTGGGTCTGGGCGTGGGTTTTGTCCCCGTGCGCAAGCCGCGTAAGCTGCCGCGTGAAACCATAGCCGAAAGCTATGAGCTGGAGTACGGCACCGATCAGTTAGAGATCCACATTGATGCGATCCAGGCTGGCGACAAAGTGCTGGTGGTGGACGATCTGCTGGCCACCGGCGGCACCATTGAAGCCACCGTAAAACTGATCCGTCGTCTGGGCGGTGAAGTGACCGACGCAGCATTCATCATTAACTTGTTCGATCTGGGCGGTGAACAACGTCTGGAAAAACAAGGTATCACCAGCTATAGCCTGGTGCCTTTCCCGGGTCACTAATCCCCCGTCCCACAACCTCGCCCAATGGGTGAGGTTGTGATAGCATTCCCCCCAATAAATTCACCTTCCAGCGTTTCAGAGCCTGCCAATGAGTTATCAGGTCTTAGCCCGTAAATGGCGACCCCAAACTTTCGCGAGCGTAGTCGGTCAGGAGCATGTGCTCACGGCACTGGCGAACGGCTTAACCTCCGGACGCATTCACCATGCCTATCTTTTTTCGGGTACGCGCGGTGTCGGTAAAACCTCCATCGCCCGATTGTTGGCGAAAGGACTGAACTGCGAAACGGGGATCACTGCCACCCCATGTGGCGTGTGTGACAGCTGTCGTGAAATCGAGCAGGGGCGTTTTGTCGATCTGATTGAAATCGATGCCGCGTCCCGTACCAAAGTCGAAGATACCCGCGACCTGCTGGATAACGTGCAGTACGCTCCGGCCCGTGGTCGTTTTAAAGTCTATCTGATTGACGAAGTGCACATGCTCTCGCGTCACAGCTTCAACGCGCTGTTAAAAACGCTGGAAGAGCCGCCTGCACACGTTAAATTCTTGCTGGCAACCACCGATCCGCAAAAGCTGCCGGTGACCATTCTTTCGCGCTGTTTGCAATTCCATCTGAAGGCGCTGGACGTCGATCAGATTCGCCAGCAGCTTGAGCACATTCTCAACGAAGAAAGCATCACGTATGAAACCCGTGCGCTTCAGCTGATCGCCCGTGCGGCGGATGGCAGCCTGCGTGACGCGCTTAGCCTGACCGATCAGGCCATCGCCAGCGGTGACGGCAACCTGACCGCGCAGGTGGTGAGCACCATGCTCGGCACCCTCAATGACGACCAGGCGCTGGCGCTGATTGAAGCCATAGTGGCGGCCGATGGCGAACGGGCAATGGCGCTGGTGAACGATGCCGCGTCCCGTGGCGTGGAGTGGGAAGCCTTGCTGGTGGAGATGCAAATGCTGATGCACCGCATCGCCATGGTTCAGCTAACGCCCGCCGCGCTGGGCAGCGACATGGCGGCTATTGAACAACGGATGCGTGAACTGGCGCGAATTATTCCGCCCACCGACGTACAACTTTATTACCAGACCCTGCTGATTGGCCGTAAAGAATTGCCGTATGCGCCGGACAGACGCATGGGGATGGAGATGACGCTCCTGCGTGCGCTGGCGTTTCACCCGCGTGAGCCGCTGACCGTACCGGATGCACCCCAACACGCTTTTGCGCCCGTTGCGCCCACTGCCGTCTTAACAGCGCCGCAGATTGCACCTCAGGCCGCGATGCCTGCACCGCAACCGCAGCATAATGCTGAGCTTCCAGAAGCCACAAACCAGGTGTTGGCTGCTCGTCGTCAACTGCAGCGCGCTCAGGGAGCGGACAAACCAAAAAAGAGTGAACCGGCAGCCGCGACCCGCGTGCGGCCGGTGAATAACAGCGCCCTGGAAAGACTGGCGTCGATGAACGAGCGGGTGCAATCTCGCCCGGCAGGTGCGGCAAAAGCCGAGGCACCGGTCAAGAAAGAAGCTTATCGCTGGAAAGCGACGACCATTGTTGACGAGGTCAAAGAGGTTGTCGCCACACCGAAGGCGCTGAAAAAAGCGCTGGAGCACGAGAAAACCCCTGAGCTGGCGAAAAAACTGGCGGAAGAGTCGCTTGAGCGTGACGCCTGGGCGGCGCAAGTGAGCCAGCTCAGTTTGCCAAAACTGGTTGAGCAGGTGGCGCTCAACGCCTGGAAAGAGCAGGATGAGAACCGTATTTCGCTGCACCTGCGCTCGACGCAGCGCCATCTGAATTCCCCGTCGGCACAGAAGACGCTGACGGAAGCCCTGAGCAGCTTACAGGGCGTGACAGTTGAATTGACTATCATTGAAGATGATAATCCGGCGGTACGTACGCCGCTGGAATGGCGACAGGCCATCTATGAAGAAAAGCTCGCGCAGGCGCGCGAGGCGATTATCGCGGATAACAATATCCAGACGCTGCGCCGCTTTTTCGATGCGGATCTGGATGAAGAGAGTATTCGCCCCCTTTGATCGTGAGTCTGACTTACGGTTGTAATCCTTAAACGTGAAAGAAGAGAGAAGCCTATGTTTGGTGGAAAAGGCGGTCTGGGTGGCCTGATGAAGCAGGCTCAGCAGATGCAAGAAAAAATGCAGCAGATGCAGGAAGAGATCGCGAAGATGGAAGTGACCGGTGAATCCGGTGCTGGCCTGGTAAAAGTGACCATCAACGGTGCGCACAACTGCCGTCGTGTTGAAATCGATCCGAGCCTGCTGGAAGACGACAAAGACATGCTCGAAGATCTGGTCGCTGCTGCATTCAACGATGCCGCGCGCCGCATTGACGAAACTCAGAAAGAGAAAATGGCCTCTGTTTCCTCCGGCATGCAGCTGCCGCCAGGCTTCAAGATGCCGTTCTGATGCAGACCAGTCCGCTGTTAACGCAGCTAATGGAAGCGCTACGCTGCCTGCCGGGCGTCGGCCCGAAGTCAGCGCAACGTATGGCGTTTACGCTTTTGCAGCGCGATCGCAGCGGCGGAATGCGCCTGGCGCAGGCCCTGACCCGCGCCATGTCTGAAATTGGTCACTGTGCAGATTGCCGTACCTTCACCGAGCAGGAGGTCTGCAATATCTGCAGCAACCCCCGTCGGCAGGAAAATGGCCAAATCTGCATCGTGGAGAGCCCGGCCGACATCTATGCCATTGAGCAGACCGGGCAGTTTTCCGGTCGCTATTTTGTGCTGATGGGCCACCTGTCTCCGCTGGATGGGATAGGGCCAGACGATATTGGTCTGGACCGGCTTGAACAACGTCTGGAAGCGGAAACGCTTTCCGAGGTGATTCTGGCGACCAATCCAACGGTAGAAGGTGAGGCGACGGCCAACTATATTGCCGAGCTTTGCGCGCAATATGGCGTGGAAGCCAGCCGTATCGCGCACGGCGTGCCGGTCGGTGGCGAGCTGGAAATGGTAGACGGCACCACGCTGTCTCACTCTCTGGCAGGGCGCCATAAGATTAAATTCTGACCAAATGGAGGCTGCGCTGTCGGCCTCCGCTTGAAAAATCTCTCCTCTATCCCCATCTCCCCTTCATCATTTCAATAGCCTAAGTCATTCGCAATGACGGCTAAATCCATTAAATGGCATTGTTGAGGTCGACCCAGATGAAAGGACAAGAAACGCGCGGTTTCCAGTCAGAAGTTAAACAACTCCTGCACCTGATGATCCATTCCCTGTATTCCAATAAAGAAATCTTCCTGCGCGAGCTAATCTCCAACGCCTCAGATGCGGCGGATAAACTGCGTTTTCGCGCGCTGTCCAAACCGGATCTGTATGAAGGCGATGGCGATCTGCGCGTTCGCGTCTCCTTTAACAAAGAGAACCGCACGCTGACCATCGCCGATAACGGTATCGGCATGAGCCGCGATGAAGTGATTGAAAACCTCGGCACCATCGCTAAATCTGGCACCAAATCTTTCCTCGAATCCATGGGTTCAGACCAGGCAAAAGACAGCCAGCTGATTGGTCAGTTCGGTGTCGGTTTCTACTCGGCGTTTATCGTCGCAGACAAAGTGTCTGTACGCACCCGTGCTGCGGGCGAAAGTGCTGAAAACGGCGTGTTCTGGGAATCCCAGGGCGAAGGTGAATACACCGTTGCCGACATCACTAAAGAAGACCGTGGGACTGAAATCACCCTGCACCTGCGTGAAGGCGAAGACGATTTCCTCGATGACTGGCGCGTGCGTTCGGTGATCGGCAAATATTCCGACCACATTGCCCTGCCGGTTGAAATTGAAAAACAGGAAGACGTCGACGGTGAGACCGTGGTGTCCTGGGAAAAAATCAACAAAGCGCAGGCGCTGTGGACGCGCAGCAAGTCTGAAATCAAAGACGAAGAGTACAACGAATTCTACAAGCACATTGCCCACGACTTCACCGACCCGCTGGCCTGGAGCCATAACCGCGTGGAAGGGAAGCAGGAATACACCAGCCTGCTGTTCATACCGTCTCAGGCACCGTGGGACATGTGGAACCGTGACCACAAGCATGGGCTGAAACTCTATGTGCAGCGCGTGTTTATCATGGACGAAGCCGAGCAGTTCATGCCGAACTACCTGCGTTTCGTGCGTGGTCTCATCGATTCCAACGATCTGCCGCTGAACGTGTCCCGCGAGATCCTGCAGGACAGCACCGTCACCCGCAACCTGCGCAATGCGCTGACCAAGCGTGCGCTGCAGATGCTGGAAAAACTGGCAAAAGATGATGCGGAAAAATACCAGGGCTTCTGGCAACAGTTTGGTCTGGCGCTGAAAGAAGGCCCGGCGGAAGATAACGCAAACCAGCAGACGATTGCCAAACTGCTGCGTTTTGCCTCCACCCACAACGATTCTTCTGAACAAACTGTGTCGCTGGATGACTATATCTCGCGCATGAAAGAAGGCCAGGAGAAGATCTACTTCATCACGGCCGACAGCTACGCCGCAGCGAAAAGCAGCCCGCACCTGGAGCTGTTGCGCAAGAAAGGTATTGAGGTTCTGCTGCTCTCCGATCGTATCGATGAGTGGATGATGAGCTACCTGACTGAATTTGACGGCAAATCCTTCCAGTCCGTGTCGAAAGCGGATGAGTCACTGGATAAACTGGCCGACGAAGTGGATGAAAGCGTCAAAGAGGCGGAAAAAGCCCTTGAGCCGTTCGTTGAGCGCGTAAAAACCCTGCTGGGTGAGCGTGTGAAAGAAGTCCGTCTGACCCACCGTCTGACTGACACCCCGGCGATCGTCACTACCGACAACGACGAAATGAGCACCCAGATGGCGAAACTGTTTGCCGCTGCGGGCCAGAGCGTGCCGGAAGTGAAATACATCTTTGAACTGAACCCGGATCACCCGCTGGTGAAACGTACCGCAGACACCACGGACGAAGCGAAGTTTAGTGAGTGGGTTGAACTGTTAATGGATCAGGCGCTGTTCGCGGAACGCGGCACCCTGGAAGATCCGAACCTGTTTATCCGTCGTATGAACCAACTGCTGCTGTCCTGATCGCCATAATGTAAGGCCGGATGGCGCTAACGCTTATCCGGCCTACAACATCTCGTGATCGTAGGCCGGATAAGGTGCTTACACCGCTTTCCGGCATTTTCTCTCCTTATTTTTTGTTTTCCCACCGTTAACCGTTTCAGCTGCCTCACCTTCCTTGAGCCATAAGCATTCTGGTGGTATGGTTTAGCGCTTTTTTGAAAATTTGAATCGACTTTTGAGGGGATTTCCGCAATGCGTATTATTCTGCTTGGCGCTCCGGGCGCGGGTAAAGGAACTCAGGCACAGTTCATTATGGAGAAATACGGTATTCCGCAAATCTCCACGGGCGACATGCTCCGTGCTGCTGTGAAATCGGGCAGCGAGCTCGGCAAGCAAGCAAAAGACATCATGGACGCTGGTAAACTGGTAACTGACGAACTGGTTATCGCCCTGGTGAAAGAGCGTATTACCCAGGAAGATTGCCGTAACGGTTTCCTGCTCGACGGTTTCCCGCGCACCATTCCGCAGGCTGATGCCATGAAAGAAGCCGGTATCAACGTCGATTATGTTCTGGAATTCGATGTGCCGGACGAACTGATCGTTGACCGTATCATTGGTCGTCGCGTACACGCCGCTTCCGGCCGTGTTTACCACATCAAATTCAATCCGCCGAAAGTTGAAGGCAAAGACGACGTGACCGGCGAAGAGCTGACCACCCGTAAAGACGACCAGGAAGAGACCGTGCGTAAGCGCCTGGTGGAATATCATCAGATGACCGCTCCGCTGATTGGTTACTACTCGAAAGAAGCACAGGCGGGCAACACCCAGTACGCCAAAGTTGACGGGACGAAACCTGTCGCTGAAGTGCGCGCCGAGCTGGAAAAAATCCTCGGCTAAGTCTTACCCATCCCCGACGCCCGTCGGGGATGATTTAACAATCGCTGCAATTGGTTTCGTTTACGCGCTTTTCAGTTACAATCATTAACCAGTTCAATGGTTAAGAGGCGCGAATGAGTCAGGCGAAAACAGGTATTCTGCTGGCCAATCTTGGTACCCCCGAAGCACCCACTCCCGATGCGGTAAAACGCTACCTTCGTCAGTTCTTAAGTGACCGTCGCGTTGTTGATACCTCACCTTTGCTGTGGTGGCCGCTGCTGCGCGGCGTCATTCTGCCGATTCGCTCCCCCCGTGTTGCCAAACTCTATCAGTCCGTCTGGATGGAAGAGGGCTCACCGCTTATGGTTTTCAGCCGCCGACAGCAACAGGCGCTGGCGGCCCGGCTTGATGATGTGCCCGTCGCACTGGGCATGAGCTACGGCTCGCCGTCGCTGGAAAGCGCGGTCGATGAGCTGCTGGCGCAGGACGTTGACCACATTGTCGTGCTGCCGCTTTATCCACAGTACTCCTGCTCCACCGTTGCGGCGGTGTGGGATGAACTGGGGCGCATTCTGGCGAAAAAGCGTCAGATACCCGGCATCTCGTTTATCCGCGATTATGCTGACGAACAGGCTTACATTGCCGCGCTGGCTAACAGCGTACGCGCCTCCTTTGCCCGTCATGGTGAGCCGGACGTGCTGCTGCTCTCCTATCATGGCATTCCCCAGCGTTATGCTGATGAAGGGGATGATTACCCGCAGCGCTGCCGTGACACCACCCGCGAGCTGGTTTCCGCCCTGGAACTGCCGCCCGAAAAGGTCATGATGACCTTCCAGTCACGCTTTGGCCGCGAACCCTGGTTGACGCCTTACACCGATGAAACCATGAAAATGTTAGGTGAGAAGGGCGTGAAGCATATTCAGGTGATGTGCCCGGGCTTTTCCGCCGATTGCCTGGAAACGCTGGAAGAAATTGCCGTGCAGAACCAGGAGTTCTTCCTCGAAGCGGGGGGAGAGAAATACGAATATATTCCTGCGCTTAATGATTCCCCCGATCATATCGAGATGATGGTCAGTCTCACCGAGAAATATCGCTAATCGCTTGCCGGGCAGGGAATGTGCTACCCTTTCCGGCTGACTCCTCAGCCTGTAATGACGACCATGAAATTTCCCGGTAAACGCAAATCCAAACACTATTTCCCTGTTAATGCTCGCGATCCTTTGCTGCAACAAATCCAGCCTGAAAATGAGACGACGGCCACCTGGGTGGTGGGTATCGATCAGACGCTGGTGGACATTGAAGCCAAAGTGGATGACGCCTTTATCGCGCGTTATGGATTGAGTGCCGGTCATTCATTGGTGATTGCCGATGACGTAGCGGAAGCCCTGTATCAGGAGCTGGTACGCGACAACCTCATTACCCATCAGTTTGCCGGTGGCACCATCGGTAACACCATGCACAACTATTCCGTGCTGGCGGATGACCGTTCCGTCCTGCTGGGAGTGATGTGTAATAACATCGAGATTGGCAGCTACGCCTATCGCTACCTGTGCAATACCTCCAGCCGCACCGATCTCAACTATCTGCAGGGTGTGGACGGGGCGATTGGTCGCTGCTTCACGCTTATCAGCGACTCCGGTGAGCGTACCTTCGCCATCAGTCCGGGTCTCATGAATCAGCTTCGTGCCGAGAGCATTCCAGAGTCAGTGATTGCCGGTGCGTCAGCACTGGTGCTGACGGCTTACCTGGTGCGCTGTAACCCTGGCGAACCGATGCCGGACGCCACGATGCAGGCGATTAACTACGCTAAAAAACACAACGTGCCGGTGGTGCTGACCCTGGGCACCAAATACGTTATTGCCGACAACCCGCAGTGGTGGCGTGATTTCCTCAAAGAGCACGTGTCGATTCTGGCAATGAACGAAGAAGAAGCCCATGCGCTGACCGGCGAGAGCGATCCGCTGGTGGCGTCGGATAAGGCGTTAGACTGGGTGGATCTGGTGCTGTGTACCGCAGGCCCGATTGGCCTGTATATGGCCGGTTTCACCGAAGAGGAAGCTAAACGCAAAACTCAGCATCCGCTGCTGCCGGGGGCGATCGCTGAATTTAACCAGTTTGAGTTCAGCCGCGCGATGCGTCATAAAGATTGTGTTAACCCGCTGCGTATCTTCTCGCACATTGCGCCTTACATGGGCGGCCCGGAAAAAATCATGAACACCAACGGAGCAGGTGACGGCGCACTGGCGGCCTTGTTGCATGACATTACCGCCAATAACTACCACCGCCTGAACGTACCTAACTCCAGCAAGCATAACTTCACCTGGCTGACCTATTCTTCTCTGGCGCAAGTGTGTAAGTACGCGAACCGCGTGAGCTATCAGGTGTTGAATCAGCATGCGCCGCGTTTATCCCGCGGGTTGCCGGAGCGGGAAGATAGCCTGGAAGAGTCTTACTGGGCGAGGTAAAAGCAAACGGCAACCTCGGGTTGCCGTTTTAGTGTTTGTTCCTTCTCCCCTATGGGGAGAAGGTTAGGGTGAGGGGTAAATACAGCAGCGCTACCCCGTGACCGCCTCGACAATCGGCGGCTTCTCAAGCAGCGTCAGCATCGTATTGGCAATCTCTCGTTCGCCCATTACCACCTGATTGGCACCGCGCTCCATAATGTATTCCACTTCATCGTCGTAATGTGCGCGGGCAATAATCTCGATATTTGAGCATTTCTCACGCGCGGTCGTCACAATCTCACCGGCCTCGTAACCGTTCGGAATGGTCAATAGCAGCCAGCGCGCACAGTCGAGATGGGCCAGATTCATGATCTCTTCATTGGCGGCGTTACCCAGCACGGCGCGGATCCCACGCTCACGAAGCTCATCAACGCGGGTGCGTGACGTTTCAATCACCACCAGCGGAATCCCCTGGGCCATCAGCTTCTCGCCGAGCAGGCTGCCGACGCGGCCAAAGCCCACCAGCAACGCGTGGTTGCAGATATCCACCGGGATCTGTTTCTCTTCTTCGATAGCTTCTTCCAGCGTCTGCTCTTCAAGGGTTTCGGTTTTATCGAGGTATTTCTCCAGCACCGCAAACAGAATCGGGTTCAGCATGATGGAGAGAATGGCCCCGGCCAGCACCAGGTTCTGACCCGCCTGCGGTAACAGATCCAGTGCCATGCCCAGGCCTGCAAGAATAAAGGCGAATTCACCAATCTGCGCCAGACTGGCGGCGATGGTCAGCGCCGTGCGCTGCGAGTGGCCAAACAGGCGCACCAGGAAGAATGCCGCCACCGATTTACCAAAGATGATGATGGCAAGCGTAGCCAGTACTGCCAGGGGTTGCTCAATAAGGATGTGCGGATCGAAAAGCATGCCGACGGAGACGAAGAACAGTACCGCAAAGGCGTCCCGCAATGGCAGTGTATCGTGTGCGGCACGGTGGCTTAGCTCGGATTCGTTCAACACCATCCCGGCGAAGAAGGCACCGAGTGCGAAGGAGACATCAAAGAGTTCGACCGCCCCAAAGGCAATACCGAGCGCCAGGGCCAGAACAGACAGGGTGAAAAGTTCACGCGACCCGGTGGCGGCGCTGCGTGCCATGATCCAGGGGACCAGGCGGCGTCCCACCACCATCATAATGGCAATAAAGGCGACCACTTTGCCGATGGTCATACCCATGTCCACCGCAAGGGTTGCCAGGCCGACGTCCCCTTTTTCAACCATTCCGGCAATGGCAGGTAACAGGACCAGCGTCAGCACCATCACCAGATCTTCAACAATCAGCCAGCCGATGGCGATTTGCCCGCGCTGGCTGTCAATAAGCTGTCGTTCTTCAAGCGCGCGCAGCAGCACCACGGTACTGGCGGTTGAAAGACAAAGTCCAAACACGATGCCGGTCATCAGCGACCAGCCCAGTGTTGCTGAGAGCGCCATACCCAGGAGCGTAGCGACAGCTATCTGCGCGATGGCTCCGGGGATGGCGATGGCCTTTACCGCCATCAAATCCTTTAACGAAAAATGAAGACCCACGCCAAACATCAACAAAATAACGCCGAGTTCCGCCAGTTCTGGTGCGAGCTTGGTATCCGCCACAAACCCTGGGGTAAATGGCCCGGCCAACACGCCCGCGAGCAAATAACCCACCAGCGGTGAGATTCGCAGTTTGTTGGCAAGCATACCGAGGATAAAAGCGAGAACAAGCCCGCCCACAATGGTGGTGATTAGCGGTGTGGCGTGATGCATTCCGTCTCCTTTCGTTAATGCGTGGATCCATTTTGGTTGATTAACCAAAACCCGAGTTACAGTTTATGACAATTTTAACCATTGTGTTTATGAATAATTATTGAATTTTGAAGAAAATGGCACGTTGGGTGAAAAAAGAGGGGATGATGGGCAACAGAGGCAGTGATCATGCCGTAAGGGCTTGGCAGTCAGCGAAAATGGGGGCCAAAGCCTGGCTTTGACCCCGGATAAATTACACTTTATGGCGGTTATCGGGCAGGAATATGGTCAAAATCCCCAGTAATGGCAGGTAAGCACAGATTTTATAGACCAAATCAATGCTGGTATGGTCGGCAATGACGCCCAGTACCGCGGCACCAAGGCCGCCCATGCCAAACGCAAAACCGAAAAAGAGTCCAGAAACCATACCGATACGCCCCGGTAACAGCTCCTGGGCGTACACCAGAATGGCAGAAAACGCCGACGCCAGTACAAAACCAATAATCACCGTTAATACGCCGGTCCAGAACAGGGTTGCGTAGGGTAAAAGCAAGGTAAAGGGTGCGACACCGAGGATTGAGCCCCAAATCACATATTTACGCCCAATCTTATCGCCGACAGGCCCGCCAATTACCGTGCCGGCCGCAACGGCAAACAGGAAAATAAACAAGTGTATCTGGGCACTTTGTACCGATAAGTCGAACTTTTGCATCAGATAAAAGGTGAAATAGCTGCTGATGCTCGCCATATAGAAATATTTCGAGAAAATCAGGATCAGCAGTACGCAAACCGCCAGAATCACTTTGTTACGTGGCAGGGGATTGATAACCGGGGTGGATTTCTTACCGGCATTGACCCGGTGTTGCGCCGCGTACCAACGGCTGACCTGGGCCAGCACCACGATCGCCAGCAGTGCTGCCAGCACAAACCAGGCTACGTTACCTTTACCGTACGGCGCAATGACGATGGCCGCCAGCAAGGGGCCGAGTGAACTGCCAAAATTGCCTCCCACCTGGAAGATGGACTGTGCCAGCCCGTGACGCCCGCCCGAGGCCATGCGCGCCACACGTGAGGACTCCGGGTGGAAGACCGAGGAGCCGGTTCCCACCAGCGCCGCTGCAATCAGCACCGAGCCAAAACTGCCCGCCAGGGCCAGCATCACCAGCCCGCAAAGGGTAAAGCACATGCCAATCGGCAGTGACCAGGGCATCGGGTGTTTATCGGTCCAGTAACCCACCACCGGCTGGAGCAGCGAGGAGGAGAGCTGGAAGGTGAGGGTAATCATCCCGATCTGCATAAAGGAGAGGGAAAACTCCCCCTGCAGGATCGGGTAAATCGCCAGGATCAGCGACTGAAGCATGTCATTTAACAAATGCGAGACGCTGATTGCACCAAGAATGCCAAACGAGGTTCGTGCTTTTGCGGCTGACCCGGATGGCGCGGTCAGCGGCTGAGGGTTTTCAGTGATTGCCATAAATACTCTGTCTAAGTAAGCGAAGTAAAAAGTATCGGAACGATAATAATTATCTGGCTAACATACCTGTGCTCAGGATTTGAGGAAAGTCGCAATTCTGAAAACTTATTTGTCTATTCTCGCAATGCACAGTACTTTTGCGGTTGTTAATGAATCAGGGAGAGAAACATGAAATTGTTAAAAAAGAGCATGGTGCTGGCAGTTCTGGCGGCGCTGAGTATGGCAAGTACCCAGGTCCAGGCTTACGAGCAGGACAAAACCTATAAAGTCACCATTCTGCACACCAACGACCACCATGGTCACTTCTGGCGCAGTGATTACGGCGAATACGGTCTCTCAGCACAAAAAACGCTGGTGGACGGGATTCGGAAAGAAGTGGCGGCTGAAGGCGGCAGCGTGCTGCTGCTTTCCGGCGGCGATATCAACACCGGTGTACCGGAATCCGACCTGCAGGATGCCGAGCCCGATTTCCGTGGCATGAATCTGATTGGTTACGATGCGATGGCCGTCGGCAACCATGAGTTTGATAATCCAATGAGCGTGCTGCGTCAGCAGGAAAAATGGGCCAAATTCCCGTTCCTGTCTGCCAATATCTATCAGAAAAGCACCAACGAGCGTCTGTTCAAACCCTGGATGATGTTCGACAAACAGGGCTTAAAAATTGCGGTCATCGGCTTAACCACCGACGACACCGCGAAAATCGGCAACCCGGAGTTTTTCACCGATATCGAGTTCCGCAAACCGGCTGAAGAAGCGAAGCTGGTGATTGATGAACTCAATCAGAACCAGAAGCCGGACGTCATCATCGCCACCACCCATATGGGCCATTATGACAACGGCGAGCATGGTTCCAACGCACCGGGCGATGTGGAAATGGCGCGCAGCCTGCCGAAAGGGGCGCTGGCGATGATTGTGGGTGGTCACTCACAAGATCCGGTCTGCATGGCATCGGAAAATAAAAAGCAGGTCGACTACGTGCCTGGCACACCGTGCGCGCCGGACCAGCAGAATGGTATCTGGATTGTTCAGGCTCATGAGTGGGGTAAATATGTGGGCCGCGCTGACTTTGAGTTCCGCAACGGCGAAATGAAAATGGTGCGCTACCAGCTCATTCCGGTGAACCTGAAGAAGAAAGTGACCTACGACAACGGTAAGAGCGAGCGCATCCTCTACACGCCGGAAATCCAGGAGAACACGCAAATGCTCTCCCTGCTGACGCCGTTCCAGAACAAAGGCAAAGCGCAGCTTGAGGTGAAAGTGGGTAACACCAATGGTCATCTCGAAGGGGATCGCAGCAAGGTTCGCTTCGTGCAAACCAATCTTTCGCGAGTGATTCTGGCCGCGCAAATGGCACGCACCAGCGCCGATCTTGCGGTAATGAGCGGCGGCGGGGTGCGCGACTCCATCGAAGCGGGCGACATCACGTATAAAGATGTGCTGAAAGTGCAGCCGTTCGGTAACACCCTGGTGTACGCGGATATGAGCGGAAAAGAGCTGGCCGACTACCTGACCGCCGTGGCGAAGATGAAGCCGGATTCCGGTGCCTATCCGCAGTTTGCGAACGTCAGCTTCGTGGCGAAAGACGGGGTGCTTAACGACCTCAAAATCAAAGGTGAAGCCATTGATCCGGCGAAGACCTACCGCCTGGCGACGTTAAGTTTTAACGCGACCGGTGGGGACGGCTATCCGCACATCGACGATAAACCAGGCTACGTGAACACCGGCTTTATCGATGCCGAGGTGCTCAAGCAGTTTATTGAGCAAAACTCGCCGCTGGACGTGAGTGCTTACGAACCGAAAGGGGAAGTGAGCTGGCAGTAACTGGGCTATCCCCTCCCATTGGGAGAGGGACCCGGGGATGTTATGTTTTGCAGCGATAATACTACGTGATGAGAACACAACAGTTAAAGCGATGACCGGGTCCGGCTGAAAATCGACGAAGCGTATCCGCAAGGCCGGGGCGACGCGCATGGATGCGCGGCGAGGGCGGCTTTACAGGGACGTTTCATCCGCCCGTCCCCGATAAGCCTGAAGGAATACGCTGAGTGGACCGCGCCAGCGGCGATTTTCCTGCCGGGAGCCTGGGTCGCCAGGGAGGTGGCGGCGAGCCTCCCTGGCACGTTCACGGGTTCTGGAGCGACAGAGAAGCAATGAACATAAGGTGAACGTAATGACCATCGCAGCCGCATGTTCCCCTCACCCTAACCCCCTCCCAAAGGGAGAGGGAACCGTTCGTGCTAGCCCATGAGTGACGGGATCAATCAGCGCTCAACCTCACTCCCGACGCGCGATATCCGCAAATTTAGCATCAAGGATTTTTGCCAGATCGCTTGCCGCCAGTTCAATATCCAGGCCGCGTTTGCCACCGGAGACATACACGGTGGCAAAATCCTGCGCCGGAGCATCAATCACCGTGGGCAGGCGCTTTTTCTGCCCCAGAGGGCTGATACCGCCCACCAGATAACCCGTCACGCGCTGTGCCACCATCGGATCGGCCATATCCACTTTCTTCGCACCCAGCGCTTTGGCCACCTTTTTGAGATCCAGCAGCCCGGCGACGGGTGTCACGGCAACGGCGAGGTGCTTCATATCACCGTTAATAGCCACCAACAGCGTTTTATACACCTGGTCAGGGTTTAGCCCCAGTTTGCGCACCACTTCGTCACCGAAGTTGGTCTCATTCGGGTCGTGATCGTAGGTATGAGTCTGGAAAGTAATCTTGTTTTTTTCGAGTAACTTAACGGCGGGAGTCATAACAATCCTTTAAACCACAGTCATTTCACGCACTCAGCATACGCCCGTCTGAGGCCGCAAAAATAGTACTATCTTGCGCAAGAGTATTGGCAGTGGCAAAAGTTTGAGCGACAATCTTGCCACCCGAAGCGCGAGCTTCGGCATAATAATAAAACTGAAATTCCTCTTTGACGGGCCAATATTATTATTGGCCATTTTTTTGCCGCAACAGCGTCGGCAAATTGCCTTCCCCATAGAGATGTAGCGCACCCGCCGCCACCACATAATGCCCCGGCGGCAGCGCCAGCAGCCGCTCACACCAGGCCTGATTACGCTGATGCATCAGCACATCGTGCAATGAGGCACTGAAGGTGGTGGGTAGCGTCAGCGGCTCCTCGACCGGCGGCGACTCCAGCCACCAGCTCAACATCACCTGCAATAAGCGGGCATTTTCATGCCAGTGGGTGAGCGTGTCCTGTAGCAGTTCATTGCCGCCGTCGGCGAGACGAAGCAGGATCTCCACCTGGTTTTCAGTACCTTCCAGTTCAATGACCGGCGTGGAAAACTGTTGTGCCGATTGCAACAGCTGATAGTCGATCCCAAAGTCGGGACGCAGTCCCAGCCGTTGCGCCTGAGTGGCCTGCAATACCAGCGCAATATGCCAGGCCGGGCGGGTGTCGAACTCCTCCCGCGAAAGGCCAAGCAGGGCAAGCGTATTGTCGAGTGCGGTAAGTTGTTCGCCCGTCAGTCTTTCAGCCAGCGGTGGGCAGACGGGAAGATTCGTAAAAGGGGAACCGCCGCTGGCCACGTCCGCTTCAACGAGCAGCGCGTCCGCATTGCGCAATTTTTGCAGCAGGCCAGCGGGAAGGGGAGACATGCCCTGCGTCCCCATGTGAATACTGCCGACCAGATGGAGATGGCGATGTCCGTGCAGGGTGATGTCGATGGCAGGCCAGGTATAGTGGCGTGCACGAAAGAAATTTTTTATCCGTTGAAACAGCCCCATACGCGCTTCCCGAAATGAAAAAGCCATGCTAGCGCGTAGGGGGAAAAGGTGCAAATTCCCCACCATTACGGTGGGGCTATGCTCACTCCTTCGGCGTAAAGCGCAGCAGCCGGTTGGCGTTGCTGACCACCGTAATGGACGACAGCGCCATCGCTGCCCCGGCCACTACCGGGTTGAGCAAGGTGCCGGTCAATGGCCACAAAATCCCGGCGGCAATTGGAATGCCCAGTGAGTTATAAACAAAGGCACCGAGCAGGTTCTGCTTCATATTGCGCAGCGTGGCTTTGGAAATCGCCAGCGCATCGGCAACCCCGGTCAGGCTATGGCGCATCAGGGTAATCGCCGCGGTTTCAATGGCGACATCGCTGCCGCCGCCCATTGCAATCCCCACTTCCGCCTGGGCCAGCGCCGGAGCATCGTTGATCCCGTCGCCAATCATTGCCACCCGGCGGCCTTCCGCCTGCAGTTTTTTAATCGCATCGGCTTTGCCATCCGGCAGCACACCGGCAATCACCTCATCAATGCCCGCTTCTTTGGCAATGGCACTGGCGGTGATCGGGTTATCTCCCGTGAGCATCACCAGGCGATACCCCGCCCGATGCAAACGCTGCAAGGCGCTGACGCTGTCGTCGCGCAACGGATCACGAATGGCGAAGAGGGCGGCAGCTTTGCCATCGACGGCCAACAGCACGGGTGTTGCGCCCTGAGAGGCCTGAGCCGCGACGTCACTTTCCAGCATATCCAGCGCAACCTGCTGCTCTGAAAGCAGCGCCTGATTCCCGAGCAGCAGCTTATTCTGCTGAACGTCGCCACTGACACCGAGGCTACGCAGGGTGCGGAAGTTCTGCACGCCAGGCAGCACGCTGTCGCCTGCTTTTTCAAGAATCGCTTTCGCCAGCGGGTGGCTGGAGCCTTGTTCCAGTGCGGCGGCAAAGGCAATGACCTGATCTTCGCTAAAGCCGTTCACGGTTTTAACGGCCACCACCTGCGGCATGCCGCGTGTCAAAGTACCGGTTTTATCAAACACCAGGGTGTCGAGCGTGCTGGCCCGTTGTAAGGCATCGGCATCGCGCACCAGTGCACCAAACTCCGCCGCCCGTCCGACGCCCGAGATAATCGACATCGGGGTCGCCAGCCCCAGCGCACATGGGCAGGCGATGATCAGCACCGTGGTGGTTATCACCAGCGTGTAAACGATTTGCGGGGCTGGCCCAAACAGATACCAGATAGCGCCGCTCAACAGGGCGATGGCGACGACCACGGGCACAAAAATGGCAGAGATTTTATCCGCAAGCTGGCCGATTTCCGGTTTGCTGCTCTGGGCCTGGCGCACCATGCGGATAATGCGCGACAGCGTGGTGTGGCTGCCGACGGCGCTGGCGGTAAACAGTACGCTACCGTCCTGCACCACCGTCCCCGCGTGGATGCCGTCGCCCGCACTTTTTTCCTGCGGCACCGGTTCCCCGGTGAGCATCGCTTCGTCAAACCAGGCGTAGCCCTGGGTGATATTGCCATCGACCGGCACGCGATCGCCGGTGGTTAAACGCAGCGTCATCCCCGGCTGAACCTCAGCCAGCGGCACGCTTTTCTCGCCCTGCTCGGTGACCACGCGCGCTGTTGGTGGCGTTAAGTCGAGCAGTTTTTCCAGCGCTTTTGACGAGCGCTGGCGGGCGCGGGCTTCGAGCATATGGCCGAGGTTAATCAGGCCGATGATCATCGCGCTCGCTTCGTAATAGAGATGGCGAGCTTCCATCGGGAACCACTCGGGCCAGATGTTGACGCTCATCGAGTAGAGCCAGGCTGCACCGGTACCCAGCGCCACCAGGGTGTCCATGGTGGCGATGCCGTTGGTCAGGCTTTTCCAGGCGCTACGGTAGAAATGACCGCCTGCCACTATCATCACGCCCAGTGTCAGGACGCCGATAAACAGCCACAGGGTGCGGTTGTCGGCGGTGACCATCATGTTGTCACCGAGCATGCCCCAGACCATCACCGGCACGCCGAGCAGCAGGGCGACAATGGCCTGCCAGCGAAAACGCGTCATAGTGGCGACCGCCGTTTCCTGCTGGCGCGCCCGGCGTTTCATATCATCTTCAATCGCTTCCGCGCCGTAACCGGCATTCTCGACGGCGAGGACTAAATCAGCGGCGGAGGCACTTCCCATGATCAGCGCAGAGCGCTCCGCGAGGTTAACCCGTGCCTGCGTCACGCCCGGTACCGCCTGCAAGGCTTTCTGCACCCGGGAGACACAGCTGGCGCAGCTCATGCCGTTGATTAAAAGCTGTTGGCTGTCATCAAGGTCATCGGCTACCGGAAGCTCAGGAGTGGCCGCTGTCAGTGCTTCCGACGGGATTGATGACTCTGCCAGCGGTTTAGCCTTTGGGTGGCTGACGCTCGCGTCGTACCCGGCTTGCTTAATGGTTTCGATCAACGCAGAGGCGTCTGCGCTACCGGTAATCTGCGCATGGGTGATGGTGACCTCAGCCTGTTCGACATCGGCCCGCTGCTCCAGACTCTCTTTGACGCGTTTGACGCAGTGGCCGCAGGACAGCCCGTCCAGTTCCAGTTCTATAATGTGAGACATAATTTATTTCCTGTATGATTGGTCGTATAAACATTGACCTGATTAATCACGTGTACTGACTGTGTAACAGGTTAAACCTTCCATCAAGGGGAAGGTCAAGGGGGAAATGTGAATATCAGTATCGTGGCCAAAAAGACCGGGCTGACCAGTAAAGCGATTCGCTTTTATGAAGACAAAGGGCTGGTGACGCCGCCACTGCGCGGGGACAACGGTTACCGCAGCTACACCCAGCAGCACATCAACGAATTGACGCTGTTACGCCAGGCACGCCAGGTGGGATTTAATCTCGAAGAGTGTGGCGAGCTGGTGAATCTGTTTAACGATCCGGCCCGCCATAGCGCTGATGTCAAAGCGAGGACGCTGCAAAAGGTGTCTGAAATTGAGCGTCACATTGTTGAACTGGAAGCGATGCGCAAGCAGCTCCTGTCGCTGGCGGACGCTTGCCCTGGCGATGACAGCGCGGATTGCCCGATCATTGAAAATCTTTCCGGCTGTTGCCACCACAAAGCTAACGCCTGAGCGGGTTCAGCATAAAGACCACGGTGCCACGGTAATCGTCTGCAAAGCGGGGCACACGAGCGGTGTCCCACTCTCCGCCCTGCACCAGGCCCAGCTTAAAGGGAATACGCAATCCGGCAAGAGCGGGCAGGTAATCAGCGTAGTTGGGCACGGTGTTGCGCCCCTGATAACTCTGAATCACCAGTTCATCAATGGGCAGCGTGTTCAGCACGGCGATGTTGCCCGTCTTCGCCCAGTCGAGTAGCCCGGTCACGCCGAGCGCATAATACGAGGGCAGCATCCCGCGCACCCGCTTAAGGAAAACGCCATAGTCATCCAGTCGGCGGGTGGCGGCATCAAAATCAATCTGTAACCCCACCACCTGATTGCCCGCTTTCTGCCAGTTATCCAGCAGCTGCGTAATGCGCTGGATAAACGCATCCGGTACGTCCAGCGTTTCGATGCGTACCGTTAGCCAAAGATGCGGGAAGGTGAGGTGACTGACCGGCAGGCCAACCTTCTGGAAGACCACGCCCGACGGGCGCAGCAGAATCTCGCCCTGATGGAGATAAACGGTCTGCGCATCCTTCAGCGCCGAGGTCGGTTTCACCCCCGACCATAGCCAGAACGCGCGGTGTTCTTCAGCCTTGACTGCCGCCCAAGTGCCAGGCGGCAGTAACAGCGCGGCAATTACCAGTAATACTTGAGCTGTTGTGCCCACACGCTGCCCGGGTATTGCTTTTTAAGCTGCGCGAACCACGCTTTGCGCTGCGCTTTATCAACTTCTTTACCACCGCAGTCGTTATACCCGGACGGGGAGTAACACATCACGGCGCGGTAGAGGGCAAAGCTCTTGTCTTCCGGTTCGGCTTTCTTGTCCGCAATAATCTGCTGGTAGTAGCGCTGGCGATCCGCTTTGCCGCTGTCCAGCGCATCTTCCACCGCGCTGTCGAGCATCCCGTTGCCGCCCGCATCTTTCCAGGTGGTGACGCCGGCATCGGTGGTGCGGAAGAACTCGCCAAGGCAGTTCAGCGCATGGGCATCCTGCGGTTTTTGTGCCAGCACGCCGACGGTTTTTTCCAGCGAGGCGCACTGATATTCGCCCTCTGCCTGGCTACCGTCCCAGCCAAAGACATTCAGATCCACATCCGCAAAGGCCTTATCAATGACCGGCTGAGCAATGTGGCTGCTGAGCTTTTTATCGTCCAGCCAGCTTTTGTACTCGCCATGAATCAGGTCTTTGATGAGCAACGTATGCAGGGCAATCGTGCGCTCTTCGTTGTTCGGGCCATTCACCACCTGCTCGCGCAGGCGCTCCGGCGAGGCCAGGGTTTTCAATACCAGCGAGCGATAGCGCAAGTTTTTCACCGTGCTGTCGGCAGCAAAGATGGCATCAACATTGCCGCTGAGAGCGTCCGTGGCAGCTATTCTGGCCTGCAGATATTGCTGTTGTTCCACGTCCTTGCTCAGTTTCAGCAAATGCAGCCAGTGGGCACGCGCCTGCGGCCACTGTTTTTGCGCCATTAACGCCGCGCCATACAGACTTTGTTCGCTGAACAGCAAAATGTTGTTTGCAGGCAGCGACTCTGCCGGTGTGATCGCCTGCACGACCTGCGGGTATTTTTCCTGCGTATAGTCAAACGTCAGCGTCAGATAACGCCACAGATCGAGGGTATTGCTCTTCTCAAACACAGGTTTGATATTCTGCAGGAACGCGTCGTCCACGCAGGGCACACGGTCGCTGCATTTAGACTGACGCATCAGACGAAGCGCCTGCGTGAAGGTGATAAGCGGCGCATCCGGTGCACTGACGAAATAGTCGTCGTACTGGGTCAGGTCCTTGCTCTGCATCTTGCTGTCGTTTTCAGCAATCATCGCCACCAGTTCGTCATCACTTTTCGCCTGCAGCAGCGCTTTTTCATACAGTGCTGCCAGCGCGTCCCAGTCCTGAAGATACCAGTTGATTCTGCGCAGCAGCCCCTGAGTGGACGCCGCATACTCCCCATTCGGCCAGTGTTCGAGATAAGTATGGGCAAAACTCAGGGCCTGACCCGCCGCCGCTTTGTCGACTTTCTTAACATCAAAGTCGCCATACTCGCCGTTGGCGTTGGCTGCACTCTGGTTAAGTGCAGTACGCATCAGCATATAGGTCGCCGTTTCGGCAAGCCACGGTTGGGCAACATCCTTCAGCCGGGTAAAGACATTCGCGGCCTGGGCATAATCGCCCAGATAGAAATTATTGGCGGCCAGCAGGTAATCACGAAAATGGGCCGCCGCAGAACCTTCCTCAGCGGGCAGTTCAACCAGCGCCTTGAGATCGGACAGATCGCCTGGGATCTGCAACCGTGTTCTGGCGAGCGTTGCCCGCTGCTCAGCGGTCAATGAGGTATCCGCCAGCAGTGCGGCATAAAAATGTGACACCGAATCACGGTTATTGGAAACAAAACGCCCCTCAGCCTCATCGCCTTTCAGGGTGGTCTCTTTAATCAGTTCCGGCGGCAGTGCGAGCTGTTTGAGCTGCTCGTCAAGGGTGGTGTCTTCGACGGGCGCGGTTTCAGCGGAGGCCGGCGCGGCATACCACTCTTCGATATGCTCACCGAAATAGTAGTCACGGCTGCGGGTGATATCCGCCGGTATCGGCTGGCGCAGCGGCGTTAGCGACCGCTTTTCGCCGGTCAGGCGCAGCAGGTTATCGCGGGTGTCGTTGCCGGTGCTCAGCATCGGTGGGCTGGAGAGATAGCAGCCTTCGACTCCCCAGGGGCAACTGCCCATATCCGACGAAGCAAAGGCGTTTGCGCTGGCGAGAGCCGTTGCGAGGAAAACCCATTTCCCTGTTTTCAATGTCAGCATATTTTTAGATTTTTTCTGAGTAGAGTTTGATGCGAAGCGTAATGCCTTCGACGGCGATCACTTCCACTTTCGCGCCTGCGGGGAGATCGTCATCGGCACTCACCGGCCAGGAGCTGTCGCCCACGCGCATGTGCCCACGACCGTTGACCAGCGCATTGTCCAGCGTAAAGCGGCGACCAACCATTTGCTGACCACGCTGATTGAGAGCGGCATCCGCCGGTTTCTGCTCACGAACACGTTTTGACAGCCACAACCACCAGAGCCAGGCGGCAATCAGCGTCAGGACGGCAAAGAGCACCCCTTGCCACTCCCAGCCAAAGGGGACGACCCACACCAACAGGCCGGTGATGACCGCCGCCACGCCGCTCCAGAGCAGGTAACCGTTGCCCCCGAGCATCTCAGCGGCCAACAACAGGCCGCCCAGACTCAACCAGAAGATGTACGCATGTTCAAACAGCAGGGCTATCATGGTTTTTTCCGTTCGCCAGCGCTGTCTTTCACCAGCTCGGCAATACCGGCAATGGAGCCCATCAGGCTGCTCGCATCCAGCGGCATCATCACCACTTTGCTGTTATTGGCAGAACCAATCTGTTGCAGCGCTTCGGTATATTTCTGCGCCACGAAGTAGTTAATCGCCTGAACGTCGCCAGCGGCAATCGCCTCGGATACCATTTTGGTTGCCTGGGCTTCCGCTTCTGCCGAACGTTCACGGGCTTCGGCCTGCAGGAACGCCGACTGCCGCTCACCTTCAGCTCTAAGGATTTTTGACTGTTTTTCGCCTTCTGCTTTGACGATTTCCGCCTGACGGATCCCTTCCGCTTCCAGAATGTACGCACGCTTGGTACGTTCCGCTTTCATCTGCGCATTCATGGCATCAATCAGTTCAGCCGGTGGGCGGACATCGCGGATTTCGATACGGGTGATTTTGATGCCCCACGGATTAGTGGCTTCATCCACAATGTGCAGCAGACGGGTGTTGATGTTGTCACGCTGGGAGAGCATTTCATCCAGTTCCATGGAACCGAGCACGGTACGGATGTTTGTCATGGTCAGGTTGATAATCGCCAGCTCCAGATTGCTCACCTCATAGGCGGCTTTGGGCGCGTCAATCACCTGAATAAAGCAGACGGCGTCGATGGAGACGTTGGCGTTATCTTTGGAAATGACTTCCTGAGAAGGGATGTCGAGTACCTGCTCCATCATATTGATCTTACGGCCGATGCGGTCCATAAACGGCACGACCAGGCTTAAACCCGGCTGAAGCGAACGGGTATAACGACCAAAGCGTTCGACCGTCCACTGGAATCCCTGTGGCACGATTTTGACACCCGCACCGACGATAACCAGCGCGACGAAGATAAGGACGGGGATAAAAATAAGCATCAAATAAACCTCCTGTTTAATTTGATGCCATTCTAAACAAATTTGGGGATCATAACAGCGCGATCCCCAAATTTAGCAGGCGGGATTAATAGAGCAGGGAGTAGAGCTTGCGACGATATTGAGAGGCCAGGGCATCGCCGGTTCCGAGCGCGGCGAGGATCTCCTGGAGCATTTTGCGCGCCTGGCCGTCAGCGGCACCCAAATCGCTACGCAGATGGCTGAACAGCAACTCCAGCGCCTCCTCATTACGACCCACCTGATGCAGCTGCAATGCCAGCTGTGTGGCAAGCTGGGCATCCGCCGGGTTCTGCTCGACCTGCTGCTGCAACAACTGGATTTCAGGCGTATCGGCTGCCTGCTTGAGCAGTTCAATCTGCGCGACCAGCCCCTGGTAGCGGGTATCCTGATCCTGCAACGGAATGGTTTTCAGCACCGCTTCGGCATCTTCTGAACGGTTGAGCGCAATCTGCGTTTCCGCCAGCAACAAACCGATTTCGCTGTTTTGATTCGACAGCTGCCAGGCGTCTTTCAGCAGCGGCAGGGCGTCGGCGTGATTGCCTTCCTGCATCAGCTGCATGGCCTGCTGGGCTTTCAGCTCCTCTTCACGCGGCAGGACTTTATCCAGCAGGGCGCGAATGGCTTCTTCCGGCTGCGGCCCCTGGAAGCCGTCGACAGGCTGACCGTTCTGGAACAGGTAAACCGTCGGAATAGCACGCAGACCAAACTGGGACGCCAGCATCTGTTCCGCATCGCAATCCACCTTCGCCAGAATAAACTGCCCGTTGTACTGCGCGGCCAGGCTTTCCAGCACCGGGGTCAGTTGCAGGCAGTACTGGCTGCGCTCAGACCAGAAATAGAACAGCACCGGAAGGGTCGCGGACTGCTCGAGCGTCGAGTGTAGGTTTGCTTCATTAATGTTGACGATGTTCTGTACAGACATGGGCCTTTCTCTGTTTAAGTGTTTACGCATACATGGGGACAGGCGCCTCGCCTTCAACTCACCCGTGTAAAATTTTATCCATCGCGCGTGCCGGGAGCAGGCGTTTGAGCAGGCTCACCACGTGGGTGACCACGGTCACCGGATAACGCAATTTCGGCTTCGGACTCTCAAAAGCATGGCGCACTTTGGCGATGACCGCCTCCGGGCCGAGGGTAAAACGTGCGGCAATGCCGGGGTTTTCCACTGCTTTATCGCTGGTCTGATTCACATTTTCCGTAAAGCGGGTGCGAATCGGGCCAGGCTCAATCAGGCTCACTTTAATGCCCGAGTGGCGCAGTTCCATGCGCAGGGCGTCCGACCAGGCTTCCAGCGCGTATTTACTGGCGGCATAGGCACCGCGACCGGGTGTGGAAATCAGCCCCATCACCGAAGAGGTCATCACAATACGCCCTTCACCGTGAGGGATCATCGCAGGCAGCAGGCGCATGGTGAGCTGATGAGCGCCAAAAAAGTTGGCGGAAAACTGTTGCTCCATCTGTTCGCGGCTGATGCTGGTCAGCGGGCCATACACGCCGTAGCCCGCGTTATTAAAGATGCCGTACAGACGATTCTCGGTCAGTGCAATGACCTCATCGGCGGCGCGTTCCACGCTTTGGGGCGAGTCGAGATCCAGCAATACGCCGGTAAACCCGGCCTGATTCATGCGTTCCACATCGTCGCTTTTGCGGCAGGCGGCCAGCACGCGAAAGCCCTGACGCTTAAGTTCATGGGCGCTTTCCAGACCGATTCCGCTGGAACATCCTGTTATTAAGACCGTTTTTTGCATAACTTTACCTGACAGCGTCCCTGATAAATCAGGAGTCGTGATTAACTAATGGAGCCAACCGGGTTGCAATCCAGTCAGCAATAAAGGGCTGAGCGTCACGGTTCGGATGAATACCGTCATCCTGCATCCATTGCGGTTTCAGATAGACCTCCTCCATAAAAAACGGCAACAGAGGGATATCAAATTCTTTGGCAAGTTTCGGATACAAAGCGCTAAATGACTCAGTATAACGGCGACCGTAGTTCGCGGGCAGCCGGATTTGCATCAACAGCGGTTGTGCATTCGCCGCTTTCACCGCCTGTAAAATGGTGCGCAGCGTGGCTTCCGTTTGTTGCGGGGCAAAACCGCGCAAACCATCGTTACCGCCAAGCTCCACCAGCACCCAGCGCGGCTGATGTTCTTTGAGGAGTGCGGGTAAACGCGCCAGTCCCTGCTGTGAGGTGTCACCGCTGATGCTGGCGTTGACGACCGGGGGCTTTTGCTGCCATTTGTCGTTGAGTAACGCAGGCCAGGCGGTATTGGCCGCCATACGATAGCCCGCGCTCAGGCTGTCTCCCAGAACCAGTAACGTGTCCGCTGCGGCGGCGCGCAGGCTAAACAGAAGCAGAAACAGGAAGGGCAAATGCCAGCGGAAAACATTGTTGAAGTTCATCATCTTAAGAAGTCCGTCGGTCAGGGGGAGCATGAACTTTCCATCCTCACCGGAGTTGAGCTTGTTGTCAAACGGGCGCAGACCATTGCCCTGATTGGCGAGTCCGGCTCGGGGAAATCGACGCTGCTGGCCATTCTCGCCGGGCTTGATGATGGTAGCAGTGGCGAAGTGAACCTGCTTGGCAAGCCGCTGCATGCGATGGATGAAGAAGCCCGCGCTGCGCTGCGTGCTGCAAGCGTCGGCTTTGTCTTCCAGTCCTTTATGCTGATCCCAACGCTCAATGCGCTGGAGAACGTTGAGCTTCCGGCGCTGTTACGCGGCGAAAACAGCGCGCAGAGCCGCGCGAGTGCGAAAACGTTACTGGAAACCTTAGGTCTGGGAAAACGCCTCGATCATCTTCCGGCACAGCTTTCAGGCGGCGAGCAGCAGCGCGTGGCGCTGGCCCGCGCCTTCAATGGTCAGCCGGATTTGCTCTTTGCTGACGAACCCACCGGCAACCTTGACCGCCAGACGGGCGATAAAATCGCCGACCTGCTTTTTTCCATGAATCAGCAATATGGCACCACCTTGATTCTGGTGACGCATGATCCCCAGCTTGCCGCCCGCTGCGACCGGCGCTTGCGTCTGGTGAACGGTGAACTGCAGGAGGAAGCATGATAGCCCGCTGGTTCTGGCGCGAGTGGCGATCGCCCTCGCTGCTGATTGTCTGGCTGGCGCTGAGCCTGGCCGTGGCCTGCGTGCTGGCGCTCGGCAACATCAGTGACCGCATGGAAAAAGGCTTAAGCCAGCAAAGCCGTGAGTTTCTGGCGGGCGACCGTGCGCTGCGCAGCTCCCGTGACGTCCCGAAGATTTGGCTGGATGAAGCGCGCAAAAATGGCCTGAAGGTGAGCGAGCAGCTCTCCTTTGCCACCATGACCTTTGCAGGCGACACGCCGCAGCTGGCGAACGTCAAAGCCGTCGACAACGTCTACCCACTGTATGGTGACCTGCAAACCACTCCGCCGCACGTGAAGCCCGAACCTGGCACCGTGTTGTTGGCTCCGCGCCTGATGGCACTGCTGAATCTGAAAACCGGCGATAGCATTGATGTGGGTGACGCCACCCTGCGCATTGCCGGTGAAGTGATTCAGGAACCGGACGCCGGATTTAACCCGTTTGAAATGGCGCCACGTCTGCTGATGAACACCGCCGATGTGGCGAAAACCGGGGCGGTGCAGCCGGGCAGCCGCGTAAGCTGGCGGGTGAAATTTGCCGGTACGCCTGCGCAGCTGGAGGCGTACGAAAGCTGGCTGCTGCCGCAGCTTAAGCCGGAGCACCGCTGGTACGGGCTTGAGCAGGACGAAGGCGCGCTCGGCAAGTCATTGCAACGTTCGCAGCAATTCCTGCTGCTCTCCGCGCTGTTAACGATGCTGCTGGCGGTGGCGGCCGTTGCGGTGGCGATGGGCCATTACTGCCGCAGCCGCTACGATCTGGTCGCTATCCTCAAAACGCTGGGGGCAGGCAGGGCGCAGCTGCGTAAACTGATTGTCGGCCAGTGGCTGATGGTACTGGCGCTGTCGGCAGTGACCGGCGGCGTGATGGGCCTCGGGTTTGAAAAAATCCTGATGGTGCTGCTCAAACCGGTGTTGCCCGTGTCACTGCCCGCCGCCAGCGGCTGGCCGTGGGTGTGGTCGATTGGCGCGATGTGCGTGATTTCGCTGCTGGTGGGGCTGCGTCCTTATCGTCTGCTGCTGGCAACACAGCCGCTGCGGGTACTGCGCCGCGATGCCATTGCCGATGTCTGGCCGCTGAAGTTTTATCTGCCCATTATTTGCGGTGTGGCGATAGGGCTGCTTGCCTGGCTGATGGGGGCGAGCATGCTACTGTGGTCGGTACTGGCCGGTGCCGTGGTGCTGGCGCTGGTCTGCGGCATGGTCGGCTGGGGGCTGCTGCGGGTGATGAAAAAGCTGACGCTTACATCACTGCCGCTGCGTCTTGCGGTGAACCGTCTGCTGCGGCAACCCTGGTCGACGCTCAGCCAGCTGTCGGCGTTTTCCCTCTCCTTCATGCTGCTGGCGATGCTGCTGGTGCTGCGCGGGGACTTGCTCGACCGCTGGCAGCAGCAGTTGCCAGCGGAAAGCCCGAACTACTTCCTGATTAACATCGCGCCGGAGCAGGTGGTGGCGGTGAAAGCGTTCCTCTCCGAACATCATGTGATCCCGCAAGCGTTCTGGCCCATTGTGCGCGCACGCCTGACGCAGATTAACGGTGAAGCCACCGACGGCAACAGCGACGAGTCGCTTAACCGCGAGCTGAATCTGACCTGGCAGGGCGCTGACGCAAACCACAATCCGGTGACCGCGGGCACCTGGCCGCCAAAAGCCGGGGAAGTGTCTATTGAGCAAGAGCTGGCAAAACGCCTCAAGCTCAGGCTCGGAGATACCGTCACCTTCACCGGTGACACCCAGGAATTCAGCGCCAAAGTGACCAGCCTGCGTAAAGTGGACTGGGAGAGTCTGCGCCCCAATTTCTTCTTTATCTTCCCGCAGGGGGCGCTGGACGGGCAGCCGCAAAGCTGGCTGACCAGTTTCCGCTGGCAGAATGGCAACGGCATGCTCACCCAGCTTAACCGCGAGTTCCCGACCATCAGCCTGCTCGATATTGGTGCGATTTTAAAACAGGTCGGCCAGGTGCTGGAGCAGGTCAGCCGTGCGCTGGAGGTGATGGTGGTGCTGGTGACCGCCTGCGGCATTCTGCTGCTGCTGGCGCAGGTGCAGGTGGGAATGCGTCAGCGTCACCAGGAGCTGGTGGTTTATCGGACGCTCGGGGCGGGCAAACGGCTGCTGCGTACCACGCTGTGGTGTGAGTTTGCGCTGCTGGGGTTTGTGTCCGGGCTGGTGGCCGCCATTGGCGCAGAAACGGCGCTGGCGGTGCTGCAAACGTACGTCTTTGACTTCCCGTGGGAACCAGACTGGCGGCTGTGGGCAACGTTACCGCTGTGCGGCGGACTGCTGCTCTCGCTCTGCGGCGGCTGGCTGGGTACGCGTCTGCTCAAAGGCAAGGCGTTATTCCGCCAGTTCAACCCCTCATAATATGGCATTTCGATTACACGCCGGTTAAACCATCGGCGTGTAATTTTTTAAGTGCACAAAATGCTAACTGTCTGATTTTTAACAGCACAAACAACCAAAAACTCGACAACATGGCATGCCTGAACGGCGTTAATATTCAGCGGGCAATTATTTGGCTGCTCATTAACCAAGGAAAAAGCATGGCACATAAAATTAAAGCGCTGGCGGTAACGATCGGCGCAGCACTGGCGCTGACTTCATTTGCTTCACAGGCAGAAATCACTCTGCTGAAACAAGATCCCCAGGCGGGCGACCCGTTAAGCCGTCTGAACTTCACCGTGGGCGGCAGTATTCGTCCGCAGTTCAACATGATGACCGGCGATGGCGATAAAGGCTCTTACAAACGTAACGGCTTTGATGGCGGCACCCGTTTCCGTTTTGCCAGCGATTATTATCTGTTTGATGACATCAGCTGGATTAACTACTACGAGCTGGGCGTCAATATTCCGGCAGTCTTCGACTGGGATAACCACCACGCGGACGGTGCCAACGACACTTCCCGCCGTATGCTCTACACCGGTCTGAAAAGCAAAACCTGGGGTACTTTGACCTACGGTCAGCAGAACAGCGTGTACTACGATGTGGTCGGCGCGAAAACCGATATCTGGGACTACGACATGGTCGGCCAGGCACCAGGTAACGGTATCAACGGTGACTACGATGGTTCTTACCGTTCCCGCAACATGCTGAAATACAAAAACAGCTTCGGTGATGCGGATGTTTACGCGTCATACCTGTTTGACGACAGCGAATACCTGCCGGGCAACGGTCTGCGTTACAAACGTAAAGGCGGCGGTTCACTGGGTCTGGATTACCATCTGACCACCGACCTGACCTGGGGCGCGGCATGGAACTACACCCGTGCTGAAATGCGTAACCCGAACAACGGCGAAGGCAAAACCTATGACCAGAATATCCTCGGTACCGCGCTGAGCTGGACCCCGGACAACTGGACTTTCTCTGCGGGCGGCGGCTGGTACCAGAACTTCATGACCACCAAAAAAGTGTCAGTGAACAACTACTTTGCCGGTGATGCATGGGGCGTTGAGTACTTTGCAGGTTATAAAATCCCTGTTGGTCAGTTTGCGCTGAAATCCGTCCAGCCGTACGTGATGGGCGACCGCATCGAATACGTCAATGGTCGTAACTACCAGCGTATCGACAACGGTGTGGGCGTGAGCTTCCAGCTGGATTACGGTTTCCGCGTAGATTATGAACACGTGTTTACCTCCAGCACTGATGATCTGGGCGATATGAACCTGGTGCGTCTGCGCTACGACTTCTAAAATTCCAGGCCATTTGGCTATCTTGCTTGCCAGTTTGAACCTGGGCAGTGCTCGTAACCTCACGTACTGCGTGTACGCTGCGGTTCCTCCGCGCTGTCCGCGTTCACACTGCCTGCGCCGATAACGCCAACTGACCCGGAATGGAGTATTGCGCTTCAGTCGTTAGCAAAAATCTCACTTTGCTTAGCTAAAAAAAGCATAAAGAGAAGCCGGTGTTTTCGCTTTTCTTTATGCTTCATCGCCTTACCTTGCCAAATCTCCCCATCATTCAGTGACATAGTTCACAACAACATGAATTTTTTTCAATTACCGCTGCGCTGTCTTTGTGCCATCTTATCCATGAAATGAATATGGACGTACCGCCTGAACGGTGCGCCGCACAGCAGACACACTTCGTTAGGGAGAATGCATGGGACGTCGTCTCGGTTTACGCGCCACTCTGGGTGCACTACTTCTGGCCTGCGGTTTAAGCTCCGCACTGGCGAACAGCGACCCGCACACTATCGTCTTCGGCGTAGCGCCTGGGCCGTACGGTGACATGGTTAAACAGGCTATTGCGCCGTCATTAAAAGAGAAAGGCTACAAAGTCGTGGTGCGCGAATTCAGCGACTACGTGCAGCCCAACATGGCGCTGTCTAACGGCAGCATCGACGCCAACCTGTTCCAGCACTCGCTCTATTTCGATAAATTCACTGCCGATAAAGGCCTGAAGCTGACTAATCTGATCAGCGTGCCGACGGCGGGCATGGGTTTCTACTCCCACAAAATCAAAAGCCTCGATGAGCTGAAAAAGGGCGACATCGTGACGCTGTCTAACGACCCGACTAACCTGGCCCGTGGCCTGCGTTTCCTGGCATCACTGGATCTCATCACCATTAAAGAGAACATTGATCCGACCAAAGCTTCCGAGCGCGATATCGCCAGCAACCCGAAAGGCCTGGTGTTCAAGCCGCTGGAAGCCGCACAGCTGCCGCGCACGCTGGATAGCGCCACCGCCGCGCTGGTCAACGGCAACTTCGCCATTGCGGCGGGGATCGATCTCAACACTGCGCTTAAGCAAGAGCACCTGGACGAGAACCTCAAAAATATCATTGCGGTACGCACGGAAGATGCGGACAAACCTTTCGCCAAAGATATCGTCGAGGTCGTGAAATCCCCGGCTTATCGCGCCGTGATTGACTCGCCAGAACACGTCTATACCGCTTTCCAGAAACCAGAGTGGATGACCGCCGCTGACAAGAAGTAAGCGCGGAGACTGAGTTAACAGGCAGGCTGCGGCCTGCCTTTTGCCGTTTGAGGGAAACATGATTGAGATAGATAAGGTCTGCGTAGACTTTCCTGCCGCACGCGGGGCCACGCCGACCCGCGCGGTGGATAACGTCAGCCTGCACATTGCTGCCGGAGAGATTTTCGGCATTGTCGGCACCAGCGGTGCCGGGAAAAGTACGCTGCTGCGTACCTTAAATGCGCTGACGCGCCCGAGCGAAGGCAGCGTAAAAGTAAACGGCGTGGCGATTTCGCAGATGGACGGTCTGACGCTACGCAAAGCGCGCCAGCGTATCGGGATGATCTTCCAGCACTTCAACTTAATGCACACCCGCACCGTGGCACAAAACGTCGCCTTCAGCCTGAAAGCCGCGGGGTGGGAGCGTGAGAAAATTGCCCCGCGCGTGAACGAAATTCTTGAGCTGGTGGGCCTGGGTGACAAAGCCAACCGTTACCCGGTACAGCTGAGTGGCGGGCAGAAACAACGCGTTGGTATTGCCCGCGCCATCGCCAACCACCCGGACGTGCTGTTGTGCGACGAGCCTACCTCTGCGCTGGATCTGGAAACCTCAGCCACCATTCTGGAACTGCTCAAGCAGATCAACGCACAGCTGGGGATCACTGTCGTGTTGATCACCCATGAGATGAATGTAATCAAATCCATCTGCGATCGCGTGGCGGTGATGTCTGGCGGCAAGGTGGTGGAGAGCGGCGATGTGTTTGATATTTTTGCTCATCCGCAACACGCCTTCACCCAACAGCTGGTCTCTCGTACCCTCAACCTGACCCTGCCGGACCGGCTGCGTGAGCACCTGCCGGGGCAGTTGCTGAAGATCCTGTTTATTGGCGACTCCGCCGAGCAGCCCGTACTGTCTGACGCGGCCATTACCTTTGGCGTGGCGGTGAACATACTGCACGGCAAAATTGAGTACATCGGTGAGCGTGCGCTGGGCATTCTGGTGGTGCAACTGACCGCTGACGATCCGGCGGTGGTAGAACAGGCGGTAGAGTTTATTCGCAATCGTACGGCACAGGTGGAGGTGATCCGTGGATGATTTACTGGCCGATTTGAGCCTTGCCTTTGGCGAAACTTTCCAGATGTTGAGCATCTCAACGGTGCTGGCGATTGTCGGCGGCCTGCCGCTGGGTTTTCTTATCTTCGTAACCGACCGCAACCTGTTCTGGCAAAACCGCGTGGTCTATCTGTTCAGCTCGGTGCTGGTGAACATCATCCGTTCGGTTCCCTTTGTGATCCTGCTGGTGCTGTTGCTGCCGTTGACCCAGTTCTTACTCGGCAACACCATTGGGCCGATTGCCGCGTCGGTGCCGCTGTCCGTGGCGGCGATTGCCTTTTACGCCCGTCTGGTGGATGGCGCCTTGCGCGAAGTGGACAAGGGCATCATCGAAGCGGCAGAAGCCTTTGGGGCCAGCCCGATGCGTATCATCTGCACGGTGCTGTTGCCGGAGGCCAGCGCAGGCCTGCTGCGCGGTCTGACCATTACCCTGGTGAGCCTGATTGGTTATTCCGCGATGGCAGGGATTGTGGGCGGCGGCGGTGTGGGTGACCTGGCGATTCGCTACGGCTACTACCGGTATGAAACCCAGGTGATGGTGGTGACGGTTATCGCGCTGATTGTGCTGGTGCAGGTGGTACAAATGCTCGGCGACTGGCTGGCTGCGCGTGCGGATAAACGCGACAGACATTGAGTTGGAGCGAGCACGGACAGTACCCTCAAGGGAGAGGGAACTGGCCGTGCTCGTATTTATTTGTGGGGATTCCTCAACCCTTAGGGAGAGGCTTGCATGTCAGGCCGGGAAGGGGAATGACGGTGATGAACCATGCTGACTTGTCTCGATATCACAAAAGGATTGATCAATCGGCCTCTCTGAGAAAGTCGATCAATCTGGCCATCGCGGGGCTCAGTGAATCCAGAGTTTTATAGCAAATGCAGATTCTACGGCGCGCCCATTGATCCTGTAGCGGCACTATCTGGAAGGCGAGTTTTTTGCGAAAGCGTTCGGCTACGGAGACCGGGATAATCCCTACGCCAATGCCGCTACTGACCATCTCGCAAATCCCTTCAAAGCTGCTCATTCTGATGCGGTAAGTCAGTGGGTGCCCCAGTTCTCTGGCATGCCCGCTGATGTGGTCCTGCAGCGCATTGCCCGGATACAGGCCAATAAAAGATTCACTGACTGCGTCCGAGAGAGAGACATTATCTCTGAATTTTAGTGGGTGAGTGGGGGGAACGATAAGCGCAAGCCGGTCATCTGCTATGGGGTCAAGCGTGAGTCCTCGGGTATCAACCGCATCTGAAACGAGGCCTGCTTCAGCGATACCATTGCTTATGCTATTCACGATATCCGCGCTGGTTCTCTCTTCCAGTTCAATGGCCACATCGGGGTGTTCTGCAAGCCACTTTGCAAGCCTGCCGGGCAAAAACTCAGCCATCGCAGAGGTATTGGCATATAACCGGACTTTTCCCCTCATCCCTTTAGCGTAAGCGCCGAGTTCCGCTTCAAGCCGCGCCTGCCGGGCCAGGATTTCCCGTGCATGGCGGACAAGGATCTCCCCGGCTTCTGTCAGGCTCACACCTCTTGGATGGCGAAAGAACAGCTTTACCCCGGTATCTTCCTCCACGCTTTTCAGCCTTTCACTGGCCGAGCCAACGGCCAGGCTGGCATGCCGGGCGCCATGAGTAATGCTTCCCGCATCGGCGATGCAGACGACAAGTTTCAAATCAGAAAGATCCAGTCTCATAACGATATTCACCTGTGCCTTCGGACTATCCGAAGCATGACGTGCTTAAACCAGATTGTCCACCGATGGGGGAGATGTTTGAATCTCTGAAAATACTTTGTCAGGGCATGTTTCGTGAGCGAACCACTGTATCTCTATCTTGTGCTTATCTTTATCCTCGCTGGCTTCGTAAAAGGTGTAACCGGTATGGGGTTGCCAACGGTGGCAATGGGATTACTTGGCATGTTTATGCCTCTTCCTGTTGCGGCGGCACTGCTGCTTATTCCTTCTTTCGTGACGAATGTGCTGCAGCTCTTTACCGGCCCTTCCGTGAGGCAAATCATCAGCCGTCTGTGGCTGATGATGCTGTTTATTCTGGCTGGGACGGTCGCGGCATCTTCACTGCTTATCAGCATTAATCCCGTCTGGTCGGCGTTTGGTCTGGGAGCGGCGTTGATCATTTACGCGACCTATGCACTTGTTTCACCGACGCTTGCGGTCTCTGCGTCCAGGGAAAAATGGCTTTCGCCCGTTATAGGAGGGGTAACAGGTTTAATTACGGGGGCAACCGGCGTATTCGTGATGCCTGCGGTTCCCTTTCTTCAGTCGCTGCGTTTCAGTAAAGATGAACTCGTCCAGGCCCTGGGACTCTCATTTACAGTGTCGACCATGGCGCTGGCCGCAGGGCTTTATCTTCATGACGCCTTCAGAGTAGAGCAGTTCTCGTTGTCATTTTTATCGATATTCCCTGCTCTGGCCGGGATGTGGCTGGGGCAGAAGGTTCGGGCACGTATCAGTGCCAGGCGTTTCAGGCAGTGTTTTCTCCTGTTCCTTATTGTGCTGGGAACAGAGTTGATGTCACGCCCCTTTATTTGATCCATCAGCACTTGAAGTGACCCGGTTACGGCTGTTTCTTTGTTTACACAGCAGGTGATTATCGCCATTTTAAAAGGCTCTCGAGAAGATCATTTAAATCTTGTTCACTATGAAAACCGCCAGAATATGGGGTGGAAAATTATCGTTATCATCATGAGAGCATAAAAATTAAATCAGCCAGGAAGAGGGGCGCTGATTGACGGACTGCCTGGCACGTTCACGGGTTCTGTCGCTATAGAGAAGTAAAGAACATAAGGTGAACGGAACGACCATCGCAGCCGCATGTTCCCCCTCACCCCAAAGAGGAGAGGGGACTGGCATTGCCCGCATGTTCTGGTCTAATAATCGGTGACACCGACTTAAGAGGATATAATCCTTGAAAC
>CAUSEC010000025.1:0-90202 GCA_963530515.1 uncultured Enterobacteriaceae bacterium
GCACCACGCCTTCAGTAGCGGAGCAGGAAGGACATCTGATGGAAATGGAAGCCACCCGCACAGCGCGCTGGGATATCACTCCCCGAGGGAATACCGGCAGCGGACATCGTTAACTTAAGATACAAAAGCTGTTCGGAGATGGAGGGTCAAGATCAGGGTGACCTGCGCCATGATGTTATCCGAGCCCTGTTTCCTAATCACTACACCGGTATTTGATTACCCAGGTCAACTTCAGGCTGTTACAGGGACGGCAACCGTGTCAGCACATCCTTGAGATAGGCATACGGATCGTGCCCATTATTACGGGCCGACTGGATCAAACTCATGATCGCAGCAGCGCGCTTGAGTATGCGAACCCACGCCGAGCATTTGAGAAGGCAACGGGATGAACGCTGGCTGGATAGCCGTGGTTTTCTGGGTAGGCAGCCGAATCCATTTGTGATCGAGGTTGGCATTGAGGCTGTAGCCCAAGGCGATGTTTGCGATGGAGGCACCGGGTTCAGAACACTCCTGAATGACCTGAGCCTTGAAAGATTTGCTGTAGGTACGGCGCTGAGGGCGCATGGAAAATCCGCTTGATGGGCCATGGCCTTCGGCGGCGGTGTCGGGAAGGTGTGTTGGCCGGACGGATACTGTTGAACTACGTTGTCTGGGGCAACGGAAGTGTTTCGGCCCGACTCTGGAACGCGATCCGCAGCGACGACTGGGCAATTCCGCACGTTAGCCTGAGCAGCCTCGGGGAAATCGTCGTCTGGGCGCGCCCAGACGAGTTTCCGTCAAGGAACATGCAGACGAGCAAGGGGCTGCGGGCACTCGGCTACAACGTGAGGATCGGTGTTTGATCGAGGCGCCTGTGGTACACGCAGGCTGACGAGCCAGGCGCTGTCCATTGCCTGATCAGACCGCCCCGCTGCGCCTTGCCTGAGCAGTTGACCTGCATCAATGGGGCGGGAGAACGCTGTACATTGACTCTTGAAGGCTGTCATGGTAAGCGTAATATCTTACAAAGTATTACAAGGATTTCCTTGGCCGGAACCGCAAAGCGACGCGATTGGAGAGGGTGAGATGAAAGCGCACCTACAGGGATGAAAGCGCACCTACAGGTGATTTTCACGCTCGATGAATTGGCTGCGTACTTGAAAGTCGGCAAGCGGACGCTTTATCGGCTCGCCGCGCACGGGGAAATTCCGGCTTTCAAGGTGGGCGGGACGTGGCGGTTTCCTCAAAGTGAAATCGATCAGTGGATCAATGATCAGACCCGAGCCGCAGCAAAGAAGGAGGTGATGCGCAAGCGTGAACAGCAGAAGTCATCCGAGCAGCCCGTGTCGCCTGGGCGCACTGCCCGTCACAGCAGGCAAAGGGCTTGAGTAACTCGTTTTCCAATTTTTCTGGAGGTATGACATGGACATCGATTTCAAGAAGTTGGCTCCCTGGAACTGGTTCAAGAACGAGCAGCAAGAGCAGCAGACCGTCTCTTCCCTGCCGGTGCAGCGCAATGACCTGCCAGCGGCGAGCGGGCCAGTCAGCCCGATCCTGCAACTGCATCGGGAAATCGACCGGCTGTTCGATGACGCATTCCGCGGCTTCGGTTTTCCGGCGTTGAACATGCCGCAGTGGCCATCCGATTGGTCGGGCATGCTGAAGCCGGCCCTGGACATCCAGGAAACCGACAAGCAGTACAAGATTGCCCTGGAAGTGCCCGGTGTCGAGGAGAAGGACATCCAGATCACTCTCGACAACGACGTGCTGATGGTGCGTGGCGAGAAGCGCCAGGAACAGGAGAAGAAGGAAGGTGGCTTCCACCGTGTGGAGCGCTCCTACGGCAGCTTTCAGCGTGCCTTGAACCTGCCTGACGACGCCAACCAGGATTCGATCAAAGCATCGTTCAAGAACGGGGTGCTCACGGTCACGATCGACAAGCGCGAGGTCAGCGCGCCGAAGCAGGGACGCTCGATCCCGATCAACGGCTGACGTCGCCGGCTCGTTCGTCACAAGAAAAACCCGGCACGAGACGAGGAGTCGCGGTTCGCGATGCCTCGTCGCCTCAACCTTGTCAACCTTCTCAGGAGCATCAGCATGGCCAGAAAACAATGCCAGGTCTGCGGCCAACCCGCCACCGTGCGGGTGGAAGCCAATCTCAACGGTCGTCACAGCACCATGCTGTTGTGCGACGACCATTACCGGCAATTAGTGCGCCAGCAAAAGCGCACCGTTTCGCCGCTGGAAGCCTTGTTCGGCTCGCGCAGCGGCCTGTTCGAGGACTTCCTCGGCAGTGACTTCTTCCGCATCGGCGACGACGCGACGCCAGTTGCCGCCGATACCGATGACGTGGTCGATGCCTCGTTTGGCGAGCCCGCCGCCGCAGGTTCGGGTGCGCCGCGCCGTCGCGGCAGTGGGCTGGCCAGCCGCATCAGCGAACAGTCGGAAGCCTTGCTGCAGGAGGCCGCCAAACACGCTGCCGAATTTGGCCGCTCCGAGGTGGATACCGAACATCTGCTGCTGGCGCTGGCCGACAGCGACGTGGTCAAGACCATCCTGGGTCAGTTCAAGATCAAGGTCGATGACCTCAAGCGGCAGATCGAGTCTGAGGCCAAGCGCGGGGACAAGCCCTTCGAGGGCGAGATCGGCGTGTCGCCGCGCGTGAAGGATGCGCTCAGCCGCGCCTTCGTGGCCTCCAATGAACTCGGCCATTCTTATGTCGGTCCAGAGCATTTCCTGATCGGTCTGGCTGAGGAAGGCGAAGGGCTGGCCGCCAACCTGCTGCGCCGCTACGGCCTGACGCCGCAGGCGCTGCGCCAACAGGTCAGCAAGGTGGTCGGCAAGGGCGCCGAGGATGGCCGCGCTGAGACGCCGACCAACACGCCAGAACTCGACAAGTACTCGCGCGACCTGACCAAGATGGCGCGCGACGGCAAGCTCGACCCGGTGATCGGCCGCGCGCAGGAGATCGAAACCACCATCGAGGTGCTGGCCCGGCGCAAGAAGAACAACCCGGTGCTGATCGGCGAGCCGGGTGTGGGCAAGACCGCCATCGTCGAAGGGCTGGCGCAGCGCATGGTGGCGGGTGAAGTGCCCGAGACCTTGCGCGACAAGCGCCTGGTGGAACTCAACATCAACGCCATGGTGGCCGGCGCCAAATATCGCGGCGAGTTCGAGGAGCGCGTGCAGAAGGTGCTGAAGGAGGTGACCGAGCACCAGGGCGAGCTGATTTTGTTCATCGACGAGGTGCACACCATCGTCGGTGCCGGCCAGGGCGGTGGCGAAGGCGGGCTGGACGTGGCCAACGTGTTCAAACCGATGATGGCGCGCGGTGAACTCAACCTGATCGGCGCCACGACGCTGAACGAGTACCAGAAATACATCGAGAAGGATGCCGCACTGGAGCGGCGCTTCCAGCCGGTGACGGTACCCGAGCCGACGGTGGCCCAGGCCATCATGATTCTGCGCGGCCTGCGCGACACCTTCGAGGCGCACCACAAGGTCAGCATCTCCGAGGACGCGATCATCGCGGCGGCCGAGTTGTCCGACCGCTACATCACGGCGCGCTTCCTGCCGGACAAGGCGATCGACTTGCTCGACCAGGCGGCCGCGCGCGTGAAGCTGTCGGCCACGGCCCGGCCGGTGGCCGTGCAGGAGCTGGAGTCCGAACTGCACCAGCTGCGGCGTGAACAGGATTACGTGGCCGCGCGCAAGCAGTACGACCAGGCCGCCGAGCTCGGGAAGCGCATCGAAGCCAAGGAGGCCGAGCTCAAGAAGCTCGTCGAGGACTGGGAGCGGGAGCGGGCCTCCGGCAGTGCCGAGGTCAAGGCGGAACACGTGGCGCAGATCGTCTCGCGCCTGACCGGCATCCCGGTCAACGAGTTGACGGTGGAAGAGCGCGAAAAGCTGCTGCACTTGGAACAACGGCTGCACGAGCGCCTGGTGGGACAAGACGAGGCGGTCCGTGCCGTGGCCGATGCCGTGCGGCTGTCCCGCGCCGGCCTGCGTGAAGGCAGCAAACCGGTGGCTACCTTCCTGTTTCTGGGCCCGACCGGGGTGGGCAAGACCGAGCTCGCCAAGGCATTGGCCGAATCGATCTACGGCGATGAGCACGCCCTGTTGCGCATCGACATGTCGGAATATGGCGAACGCCATACCGTGGCGCGATTGGTGGGCGCGCCTCCGGGCTATGTCGGTTACGACGAAGGCGGTCAGCTCACCGAGAAGGTGCGGCGCAAGCCCTACAGCGTGCTGCTGCTCGACGAGATCGAGAAGGCACACCCTGACGTATACAACATCCTGCTGCAAGTGTTCGACGACGGTCGCCTCACCGACGGCAAGGGCCGGGTGGTGGATTTCACCAACACCATCATCATCGCCACGTCCAACCTGGGTTCGGACATCATCCAGCGACGGCTGAAGGCGCGCGGGGCGGCCGGCGAGGAGTACGAAAAGACCAAGGCCGGAGTCATGGACGTGCTGCGCGGCCATTTCCGGCCCGAGTTCCTCAACCGCATCGACGAGATCATCGTCTTCCATGCGCTGGGCAAGGAGGAGATCCGCCACATCGTCGGCCTGCAGCTCGATCGCGTGGCGCGCAGCGCCGCCAGCCAGGGCGTGACGCTCACTTTCGATCAGACGCTGATCGACCATTTCGCGGAAGAAGGCTACAAGCCCGAGTTCGGTGCGCGTGAACTCAAGCGCCTGATCCGCAGCGAGCTGGAAACTGCGCTGGCGCGCGAGATGCTCGGCGGCGGTATCGGCAAGGGCGATCACGCCAGCGCACGCTGGGACGACAAGGCCGAACGCGTGGTGTTCGAACGCAAAGAGCCACCGCAGACCCCGGCCGAGCCGGAGCAGCCGGATGCCGCGAAGGCGAGCGACGCATCTTGATGGCGGGCGAGGCTGCCGTGTCCGACCCCATCGGCCTGGCACTGGCATGGGCAGCCTCCCTGGCCTCGATCGCGGTGGCGGTCGTGGCCGCAGGTCACGCGGGCGTCTACAAGCGTGATGAGCAGTCGGCCACGCCGTGGGGACTGCTCATCAGCGGCGGCACTGCCCTCCCGCTCGCTGGCCATCCGTTCGCGTGACGGCGCGGCCCATCTGTTCACCTGATCCTCTGGCAACTCGACTTTCGAGGAACAAGGCCCATGGCTGGGTGACGCGGGCAGGCAACTGATAGTCGGTACTCTGTTCGACATCTCTTCTCGCAAGGAAATAGAGCAGCAGTTGCTGCGTATGGTGATCACCGACCCCTTTGCTTCACGGTTGAGGGAACATGTTCGCGCAACCGACATGGCTGCCCGGATTGGGGGGAGGAATTCGCTGTGTTGTTGGAAGCGGTATCGATAGAAGGCGCCCAAGTATGGGCGGAGCGATTTCGTCAGGACACTGCGGCGACAGCGGTGGTGTGTGGAGAGGTGTCGATCAGCTATAGCGCCAGCATGGGGGTGGCTCTCCTTGACCCCCGTTTGCACTCTGTCGAGCAGGTGATGCTGCAGGCGGACAGCGCGCTCTACCAGGCAAAAAAGACGAGGGTGCAACCAAGTTGTGGGCGCACAAGTATTTCAGAATTGAGAGGAGTGGCGATGAAGGAAAAGCAAGCAGACCCGATCAAAACATTTCGCGCCCAATGGGCAGTGATGACGTTCTACGAGCGCTTTGAACAGGTGATCGCGCTCGCGCTGTCCGCAATCATTGCCGTTATCATCGTGGTCTCGCTGCTGCAGCTGATCTCGATCGTCTTCAGCCTGCTGATCATTGATGCATTCAATCCGCTCGATCACAAGGTCTTCCAGACCGTGTTCGGCATGATCATGACGCTGCTCATTGCCATGGAGTTCAAGCATTCCATCGTGAGGGTGGCCTTGCGGCGCGACAGCATCATCCAGGTCAAGACGGTGATCCTGATCGGGCTGATCGCCCTGGCGCGTAAATTCGTAATCCTCGACCCGGAGACCGGCCCCGCCAAGGTCGCGGCGCTTGCAGGCGCGACACTGGCCCTCGGGGCGACTTACTGGCTGCTGCGCGAGCGCGATGACCGGACAGCCGGGGAAAGCTCAGATGATCAGTCGTGATCTGCGCCACGCGCAGAATGTCGGCGCGCGGCATCGCTGGCACAATCGCCTGCAAACCGTGCTGTTGGTGCTGACCCTGCTCGGAATTGCCGCCGTCGCTGGCAGCCTGCTGTTGGGTGACGGCGGGCTTTGGCTGGCGCTTGCGGCTGCGGGGTTCACCCTGCTGCTTGAACCGGCGGCCGCCTCCGGGCTGACCTTGCGGCTGTATGGCGCACGCCCCCTGCACCCGGATGAAGCGCCCGATCTTTGGGCTGTGTTGCGCGAACTGGCGGCGCGGGCCGGGCTGCCTACCGTGCCGGTACCGCACTACGTGCCCAGCGGGGTCGTCAACGCCTTCGCCACCGGTTCGAAGCATCACGCGGCCATCGCGCTGACCGACGGCCTGCTGCGTAGCCTCACGCCCCGCGAGTTGACCGGCGTGCTCGGCCACGAAATCGCGCATATTGCGAACGAGGATTTGCGTGTCATGGGCTTGGCCGATTCCATCAGCCGGCTCACCCATCTTCTGGCCTTGTTGGGGCAGCTTGCGATCGTGCTCAGCTTGCCAACGCTATTGCTTGGAGTCACGGAAGTCAATTGGCCCGCGTTGCTTCTACTTGCGGTCGCGCCACAGCTGGCCTTGCTGGCTCAGTTGGGCTTGTCCAGGGTGCGCGAATTCGACGCCGACCGGCTCGCTGCCGAATTGACCGGCGACCCGCACGGGCTGGCCTCAGCGCTCGCCAAGATCGAGCGGGTGAGCCGCTCCTGGCGCGCCTGGCTGCTGCCCGGATGGGGCAATCCGGAACCCTCCTGGTTGCGCACGCATCCAGCGACGGCTGAACGCATTGAGCGCTTGCTGGAACTTGCTCCGCCGCCCGCGATGCCGCCGTTTCCATCGGCCCGTTTCGACCCCGAAGTGACCGTATCACCACGTCCGCCACGCTGGCGCACTGGCGGCCTTTGGCGCTGATTTCAACATGGAGAATGACGTGACCTACCCGACCCCTACAGCCGCCCGGCGCCGGATCGATTCATCCGGCGCTGGCTCGTCATCACTGGCTGCATCGCCGCACTCATGCTGCTGTGGCAGTTCCTGCCCGCCATCGAAGCCTGGTTCAGTCCCCACGAAACAAATGCTTCAGCCCGGAAGAGAGGTCTCAGGCCGTCCGGGAGCTCTGTAACCGACGTGGAACCGCGCGTAAAGTTGCACAAAGCATAGGCGTCAGCGTCCCGGTCCTGTACAAATGGAAGAAAGACCTTATCAGTGACGAGGCTTATCAATCCATGCGCAAACGAAAGTCAGCCCCTCAGGATAAAAATCAGGATGCTTTACTCGGTGAAATCCAGCGTCTCAGGAAGCAGATTCATCAGCTGCAGCTCGAACGTGACATACTGACAAAGGCGAATGAACTGATAAAAAAAGATCTGGGCGTCAGCTTTCTGAAACTGAAAAACAGGGAGAAAACCCTGATAGTTGATGCCCTTAAGAAAAAGTACCCCGTTGCTGAGTTGCTAAGCGTTCTGCAACTTGCCCGCAGCTGTTATTTTTACCAAAACGTCTGTACGATAAGTATGCGGTAATACGCGTGATCATGGCCGATATCTTTGAGGAGAATTACCGCTGTTACGGCTATCGGCGCCTTCACGCGATGCTTCGCGGTAACAACAGGGTTATTTCTGAAAAGGTTGTCCGCAGACTGATGGCAGAAGAGCAGCTCGTTGTTAAGCGCACCAGGCGACGACGATACAACTCTTACTGTGGCGAAATCGGCCCGGCACCGGAAAATTTACTCGCTTGGGATTTTAGTTCCTGCAGGCCAAATGAGAAGTGGCTGACCGATATTACGGAGTTCCAGCTTCCGGCTGGAAAAGTCTATCTGTCGCCGGTTATCGACTGCTTTGATGGCCTGGTTGTAAGCTGGTCGATAGGAACACGCCCGGACGCGACGCTGGTGAATACGATGCTCGATGACGCACTCGATACGCTCAACGAACATGATAAACCAGTGATACACAGCGATCGTGGTGGCCATTACCGGTGGCCGGGCTGGCTCGAGCGTATCAACACCTCCGGACTTATAAGGTCCATGTCGCGCAAAGGATGCTCGTCGGATAATGCTGCGTGTGAAGGCTTCTTCGGGCGTATCAAAAACGAAATGTTCTATGGCAGAGACTGGGCGGGTATCACGCTGGAAAAATTTATCTGCTTCCTGGACAGGTACATACGCTGGTATAACGAGAAACGTATCAAGCTATCATTAGGTGCAATGAGTCCTGTGAAGTACCGGCAGCATCTTGGGATCACAACATAACAGTCCAGGAAAACATCCGCAGCCCCTGAGACGACAATAACGCTTTGTGCTGACAATACAGGTGCGCATAACAAAGATTATGTTAAATTCAATGGTAAAATCATTATAAATCAATATCTTAAATATCGAACAAGCCCCTTTCTTCCTCAAACCTCACTGTGGTAACTTTAAAAACAATGTCCGTTCCTGAGTTTGTGATGCCTTAAAGCCATGGTAAAGATAAAAGTTTTTGGCTTCTTCAGTCAGTGCATGAACCATAATCGCACGGACTCCAATATTCTCAGCTACACGGTAACAGCGCAGAACTGCATCATGCAGTAAATCGGCCCCGAGCCCTTGGCCACGGTATGAAACATCAACTGCCAGGCGAGCAAGTATGATTACGGGAATTGGATCTGGCATATTGCGCCTGAGGCTTCCCATTGCTTCCACGTGGTTAACGCTGCCGGTGGCCAGAGAGTAAAAACCGACAACCTGTTTAGTGTCTCTTTTACAAACGACGAACGTTCGTGCTGCACCAAGTGACCTGCCCCCACGATTAGATACAACACTCAGTTAGTAACGTCGGAATCTTCATTCTCAGAATGACCCTTTCTCCAGCCCGCTGCAAATTCAGACGGTGTCTGATAATTCAGCGTGGAGTGCGGGCGGCATTCGTTATAATCCTGCCGCCAGTCATTAATAATTTTCCTGGCATGAACGATATCGCTGAACCAGTGCTCATTCAAACATTCATCGCGAAATCGTCCGTTAAAGCTCTCAATAAATCCGTTCTGCGTTGGCTTGCCCGGCTGGATTAAGCGCAACTCAACACCATGCTCAAAGGCCCATTGATCCAGTGCACGGCAAGTGAACTCCGGCCCCTGGTCAGTTCTTATCGTCGCCGGATAGCCTCGAAACAGTGCAATGCTGTCCAGAATACGCGTGACCTGAACGCCTGAAATCCCAAAGGCAACAGTGACCGTCAGGCATTCCTTTGTGAAATCATCGACGCAGGTAAGACACTTGATCCTGCGACCGGTGGAAAGTGCGTCCATGACGAAATCCATCGACCAGGTCAGATTGGGCGCCGCCGGACGGAGCAGCGGCAGACGTTCTGTTGCCAGCCCTTTACGACGTCTTCTGCGTTTTACGCCCAGGCCACTGAGGTGATAAAGCCGGTACACGCGCTTATGATTAACATGAAGCCCTTCACGGCGCAGCAACTGCCAAATACGACGGTAGCCAAAACGCCTGCGCTCCAGTGCCAGCTCAGTGATGCGCCCTGATAAATGCGCATCAGCAGCCGGACGGTGAGCCTCATAGCGGCAGGTCGACAGGGATAAACCTGTAAGCCTGCAGGCACGACGTTGCGACAGACCGGTCGCATCACACATCAACATCACGGCTTCCCGCTTCTGGTCTGTCGTCAGTACTTTCGCCCAAGAGCCACCTGAAGCGCCTCTTTATCCAGCATGGCTTCGGCAAGCAGCTTCTTGAGTCTGGCGTTCTCTTCCTCAAGCGACTTCAGGCGCTTAACCTCAGGCACCTCCATACCGCCATACTTCTTACGCCATGTGTAAAAGGTGGCGTCGGAAATGGCGTGCTTACGGCAGAGCTCACGGGCAGAAACGCCGGCTTCGGCCTCGCGGAGAATACATATGATCTGTTCGTCGGAAAAACGCTTCTTCATGGGGATGTCCTCATGTGGCTTATGAAGACATTACTAACATCGGGGTGTACTAATCAACGGGGAGCAGGTCAGAGTCAATAGCCGATTTAGGTCACAGCACTCAATCTGTAATGTTTCCAGCACTACATTAGTCAGCCTTGTAACAAGCAGCAGGTAACACCTGTCGCAACTTACTGCGGTGGTATAGCTGATGCCTTCCATTCAACATGCAATCAATGTTCAGCAATCTGCAGCAAGATGTTGTTTGATATAGCTGTCCATATATCGGTTACGCTGACTTTAAATATATCTTTAATTTTTATTTATTTGGTTTGATTGGCTGGGTTTTTAATTAATGTTTGAATTTATATTCCAATCTTGATCTGTTTGTAAGATTTAAATACTAGTAAATGCTGCGTGGGTAGCAACCTGAATCTTACCATTTTTACTTTAATGGCAGGTCTCATTTGATCATTTTGCATGATCAACTTAGGCGGTTTTATCGGAGCATCTTACAAAGACTACACCATCAATCGTTTCCTCCCCTCTAGTTCGCAACTGAAGTGAATTGTCAAGACAATTTCTAGAGCGATCTTTTGCCTGCACTTTGTGGCCCTATACAGCCAGTATCTTGCGAAAGGGCGGCACATCAGGAGAACAGTGTGGAAAGAAGTGAAAACAATGACATGCAACTTGTAGATATGAAGTGGATCGCAGCAACGCTGAAAGTCACTGATAAATGGATTTATAAGCAAATTCAGGACGGAAAATTTATGAAGCCAATAAAACTTGGCAGAAGTTCTCGTTGGAGGCTAAGTGACATACACGAATGGTTGGAAAACCGCGTGAAGTGAACATGGACGGTATGTAATGGCAATATGTTGCAGAAAAGGGTGCAAAGAGAATATAGCATCTATTAGCTATGAATATGGTGTCAGGCTTTGTTATATCCACTTTAATAGACGGAAGGAATTGAGCCGAAAAAGGAATGTAAAGAAAGACATTCGCTGTAAAGTTTGTGGTGCTAATTTCTCTGAAACGAGAAATAATAAATTTTGCTCAAATAAATGCAAAGGGATTGGTATGAGAACCCTTAAGGATTCTGATAAAACTGAAATCCATAATCACTCGTACTGGCTTAACACAGAGGGGTTTATTAAAAACAATCCATTGCAATTGAATTCAATTAACGGTCTTGAGGATATCGCCAACATCATTTCACTATACCGAATTAAATCCCGATTACAGATTCCATGTAGCCATTTTTTGAAAAAGAAAATACGAGGCAACTGCAAAAAAAATGAACACAAACTAACTCCATTTATTAAGCTGGATTTAAGTCATAAGTATCCAAATTCAAAAGGAGGGATGAATGTACCAGAGAACATTATGATTGCACCTTCATTTATAAACAAAATGAATAAAGATAAAATCCCTGAAAATGATGCTTTTGAGATGTTTAATGGTCATTCTCTAAGTAAGAAAAGGAAGGATATGCCGCATAGTCTCATCAATTCTATCGTTAGAAATTATTCAGACGATGAAGTTAATGCATTGTTTTGTAAAATTGGCAAGCTGCCAAGAATAAAAAATGGACAAAGCAGATGTTTAAATGCTGACGCAGTTTTCAACCAGGTTTTTATTTTTGATCTATTGAATGCGGAACTGATTCGCTTAAAAGAAAGAACCATCCTTTATTGTCTGAAATACATATGTAAGCTTTTTCGAAACAAAATAATTAAGTTTAAAGGTAAGCGTGTCACTTTTATTACCTGCTACTTTGATATGATTGCACTTGCTTTCTTTCATGCTTATTTGCGAGGCGATCCTGAACGCTTTTTATCCAGAATTAAGAGGTTCGTGTGGGTAATGGAAAATGGGAAGAAAACAATGTTAAGGGTACGTGCGCTTTTTTCTTCACTATCTCTGTTTAGGCGGTATTGTAAAAAACACCTGTCAATATCTGTTAGCGATCCTGCGTCTGCTAAAGAGAGTATATTAGACATTTATGCGAAGTTTTTTGCGGTTAAACCCTCCTACATTTCCGATGAGGGCTATCCTAGGTGGATTCGCAAATGCTAGTGAGGTGTGAATTCATTATTATCAAGTTCATCGCTAAGTATATCCATGAAATAATCGATCGCGTTCTTGATATTACGCAACTCAGTGCCTGAGGAATTAAGTGAGTTGTTTATTTCAGTGTTTTTTAAGATTACGCCTTTAGCTGCGCTCAATATTAAAGCATCGATGATAACGAATGTGTCAAGTGTGAGCAATTTCCTTTTTATTGTTTCAAAACTCAGCCAATTATCTATATCATTTTGCACTTGTTTTGGATATGACTGCCTTTCGAGTTTGATGATGCCTGCAATTTGGCTGGAGAGAATATAATCAGAGTAACGAAGATCAATTGTAATCCATAAATTAGATAAAGAGGCCATTTCAGTTGAGTAAGGATAATTATCTGGAATGATTTGGCTGGTCAGATGATTGATTTTATTAAAAACAGAGCTTAACTCAGGATTGGCGCTTCGGGCATTAGGGTAATCATTAGGAGTGAAGGGGAAGCATGCATGGCATGCTTCAAGAAAACGCATGTGCTCCTTTATACTGGGATGTGCATTTCTGGATTCATTAAAAATCCTTTCAAAGGTAAGTTTTTGCACAGCCTGTCTGGGGTTTTGTTTCCAGATAATTAAATCCACATTGTCTTGCTTTAAAATATCAAGGTTTTCGATGCGTGTTGACAACGTTTTTAACTTTTCCTTATTTGAATCGTTTTGCATGAATTTGTTTCGCAGAGTTCTCTTTTGGCTGTCAGAAAGCTTTTTATTATCAAACTCCATGCTGTTTATTTCCATGCGTTTGATTGCTCTTTCACAGTTAAAGAATAACTCTCTGCAGTAGAATGCATTCATTAACTCTTCTTTTTTATAGGTTGATATACGCCTGGAGTATAGTGCTTTGTTCTTTTTAATGAATTCCAGAACTTCTTTTTTTGCTTTTTCTTGATTGTGACTTTTCATTTTTTTATTCACGATTTAAATTTTCTTTAAATATATATCACCAGATTGACAGAGGCAAGCGATGCATTCTTAATCAATTGATAAGGTGACATAATGAAATGCAATAAAGAATTAAATCAGCTGTATTCGCCACTTAGTCTGCTGCCCAGCAATGTTGCAGAGGAAGTCACTAAACGTCTGCACGACATTATTCATTACCAGCCCATCATCGGCATAATGGGAAAGACTGGTGCTGGGAAGTCGAGTTTGTGTAACGCACTGTTTCGCAGCACGGTCTCGGCCGTCAGTCATACCACTGCGTGTACCCGTGAGCCACAGCGTTTTACGCTGCAGGCAGGTGAACGCCAGGTGACGCTGATTGATCTGCCCGGGGTGGGCGAAAGCCCGGAGCGGGATGAAGAGTATCAGGCACTGTATCAACGTATCTGGCCGGAGCTGGACCTGGTGCTCTGGCTGATTAAAGCCGATGACCGGGCACTGACCCCCGACTGTGATTTTTATTTTCGGATGCTGTCACCAGGCAGTGCTGGGAGGGATAAGGTGCTGTTTGTCCTGACCCAAGCCGATAAAATCGAGCCTTCCCGTGAATGGAGCGGCTTTCTTAATCAACCTTCAGAGCAACAGTTAAAACACCTGAAGGAAAAGCAGCGCGCGGTGTGCTCGTTATTCAACCACCCGGCACTCCCGGTGATCACCGTATCAGCAGCCACTGGCTGGCATCTGCCTGAGCTGGTGGAGGTGCTGTTTCGCTCACTGCCTGCCCGCGCCAGCAGTGCCGTCAGTTCGGTCATCAGACCACAATACCGCACGCAAAAAATTGAGGCGCAGGCGCAACAGGATTTTGGCGATACGGTCAGCGACGTGATGACACACACCCTGTCGGAGCTGTCCCTTCCCTCCGCAGTGAATGCGGTGGTCAGTACCGTGATTAGTGCGGTGGTCTCTGTTGCCCGCAGTGTCTGGCGGTTTTTCTTCTGACGGCTGAAATGCCGTTATCCCGTGAGCAAATGCACCACTATGTGTGCACCTTGCATTCGCTCTCCGTTTGCCGGACACACCCTGTCCATTTTAGGTGTGGTGTATCCGGTTAAAAAACAGACTGAATACAGTCAGTGCCGCAGCCCGTACGGTACTGACGGGTGATAAAAATATTTTTCGCCCTGTCCATACCCTGACCCTCCCCCTGTTTACAGTAATCACATCTTTTTCAATACGTTCATCACGATGGAGAACATGCCATGTCACAGACTGAGCACCGCTATGACCGACTGGCGGTCAGACTGTCTCTCATTATCAGTCGTCTGCTGGCAGGCGAAACACTGAGCGTGAAGACACTGGCAGTCGAGTTTGGTGTCTCGGTACGCACCCTGCGCCGCGATTTTCGTGAGCGGCTGATATATCTGAACCTTGAGTACCGTCATGGGCACTGCCGATTGTTGTCAGATCCCGGTATGGCACAGCGTGCCCCGGGAACCCTGTGCTTTATGCGCAATGTTGGGCTTCAGCAGGTGTTTCCAGAAACGGACCTTCGCTTGGTAAACACGCTAACGGACAGTGAGGATATCTCATCCTGTCTGGTCTGGCAGGAGGACGCCGAAAGCGCCCCCGTCCGCCCCGGTCTCTTTTCCCGACTGGTCGATACCATCATTCAGCAGCAGTGCATCCGGGAACTGGCTGACGGTGTGCGGGCTGAACACCTGGCACCGTACCGGCTTATTTTCCTTGAGGGAGCGTTGTATCTGGTCGGTGAGCAGCACGGAAGGATCGTTGTTCTGCCGCTGTCCGGGATCACCGCCATCACCGTCCTGAGTGAGGGCTTCGAGCGTCGTGATACGGTATGTCAACTCACCCGTCAGGTGGCCTTCATCCGGGCGCTGCCTCATTTCCCGGTCATGCACGACGTGATGGCTGCATCCCATTCTGCGCCACCTTTAACAGAGGAGAAGAGCCCTGCTGCAACTAACACGACGGGGTGACCATCAGGCCATCCCTTTCATTGTTGTCTATTACCTACTTAATAAGGAAACACCGTATGCATCCGCGTTATCGTCGCATGATTGCCAGCGCCCTGCCGGGCAGAACGACCAAAGGCAAGCGAGCTCATACCCGTGCGGTAAAGGGGATTGACGGGGACGTGAAGCTCAACCGGGCGCTCTGGGTCATGGCGGAGAATATGCTGCACCTAGCGTCCTGACACGCTGACTATCCGGAGTCACCATGACTGAATCGTTAACCCTGCCTCCCGGTTCGTTCTCACGTCAGCAGGCCGAAACCCTTATCCGTCTGTACCGTAATATCACCATTGAAGACGACCAGGGCAGTCACTTCCGCCTGGTGGTTCGCGACACCGAAGGCCGGACGGTCTGGCGGGCATGGAACTTTGAACCGGATGCCGGTGAAGGTCTTAACGGCTACATCCGGCAGTATGGCATCCACAAAGACACCGTTACCCGCTGACCCCGAAGCATTTACCCGCGACATCTCACCTTCCCGAACACGCTTTGTTAACCCCATACGCCAGCCCTCGCCGCTGGCGTTTTTTATTGACGGAGACATATCCATGACAACGCAGACGCAGTACGACCTCGCACCCGCTAACCAACCCGAATTTGAACTGACCGTCACGCCAGTCCCCGATGAACAGCGTATCGATTTCTGGCCGCAACACTTCGGCAGCATACCGCAGTGGCTAACCTTGGAGCCGCATATCTTCGCCTGGATGGACCGCTTCTGTACGACCTACGGCGGTGGTATCTGGTCGTTCCACACCCTGAGCAACAGCGGGGCATTTATGGCCCCCGAGTATGACAGTGACGATAAATGGCATCTGTTTAACTGTCTGAATGGCAACGATGCAGATATGAGTGCAGAAGCCGCCGGTATCGCGGTCTGCCTGATTGAATACAGCCACCATGCCTGTCGCACCGAATGCGATGCAATGACCGCACACTTCTACCGCCTGCGGGACTACGCCCTGCAGCATCCTGAAGCCCACGCCATTCTGCGTATCATCGACTGACCGGAGGAACAACGAATGAAACAGCTTTCCTTTTTACCCGGCGAGATGACGCCACACGACCGGCGTCTCATCCAGCGGGCGCTCAGGGCGCTGGACCGGCACCTGCATGAGCCCGGCGTGGCCTTCACCTCCACCCATGCTGTCCGTGAATGGCTGCGACTGCATATGGCCGCACTTGAGCGGGAAGCGTTCCGGGTGCTGTACCAGGCCTTTCAGTAACCATCATTATTACATAGCTTTCAATTACCTCTTGAAGGGTGCCACTTATGGCTATAAATGAACTTTCATCCAGACAGATTGAGAATGCCAGGCCACAAGATACCGATTACAAATTAACCGATGGCGGCAGTCTGTATCTATTTGTCAAAAGACGGATGGCAAATACTGGCGCATGAATTATTGCTTTGCTGGTAAGCAGGCGACATTAGCACTGGGCGTATATCCGGATGTTCCAATGACAACAGCACGTAAACGCAGAGATGAAGCCAGACAGCTTCTTGCCAACAACAAAGAGCCTTCTGTGAGGATGCCTTCATTTCGGAAGAAAAGTCAGTGAAAGTCCAGCGCTGTAGCATTTGGCTGCGCAAGGCCCGACGCTGGATCTTCATCATATAATCAGAAATAACAAACTCGATTTTCTTAAAATCCTATCTGCGCCCAATTACCTTCCCAGCCATTAATGCGCTTTACTGAAATGGAGTGATGTGTTGACTCATCGTTTTGAGCACGATGCCCGCCATGCTTTTCCAGATAGACCTGATGAGCTTCATAGATATCATTCCTGATCCAGGATAATGGTGCGATATAGAAAATATTTGGTTTTCGGCCAAGATCGATAAACACCCAAAATTCATTGTCATTTTTATCCAATGTACACGGGGCACCGTAGTTCGTGGTGGTTTGCCAGGTTCCTGACGTTTTTGCCCTTGTGGTCACTTTGTATGTTTTACCGTTCGGAGCATCAAATTTGATAAAGGACTTGTTACCTTCTTTCTGGATGGCGGTACTCCTGGCTCCAAGGCTCATTAGTTTTTCAAATACCCTCAACTGCCCTAATTCTGCTGTCGTCATACTGCCCCCGAAATGATTAATAATACTTTCAACAATCACATCAAATTTGAAATGAATGTGCCGCCCCGAACAACTGTGGTTCAGTGACCACCACCTTTCTGATGATTTACGCGATCGCCGCTTTTTGCGGGAAAAGGAGGTACTCCAGATCAGGACGTTCGTGCTTATCAATTACGATGTCATAAGCCGTCTGCCGCTTGGTGTGAGTTGTCGCATTTCGGTCAGCTCCAGGTGTTAGCAATTCGCCAATAATCGACAAACCAGCCCCATGCCATGCAGCCTGATGCAACGGTGTATATCCTTTCGGTTCGCTGGGCAGATTAGTCTGTTGAGGATAATCACGGAGAATCGGTAACAGAACGCCCCATTCTCCCTGGAAGGCTAGCCTCAGCACCTTATCGTTAACTAACATCATGCTCCCCCTTCTTATTCAGGCCGCTCAGTATTCCAGCGTAAAAAATTTCGCTTTAGCTTTTCCACCGTATGACGCCATTTTGGCGTGGTAGGCTTACACACCGTGTTCTGGTTGCCGAAGAATCCGACCTCATTCACCGCCTGTTCTTCACTGCGAGTATCCAGCCATTTCACGGGGACAAAATATTCTGATTTGTCGGGGTCGTCAGCATTTTCGCGATACCCGTCACCAAACTTGAGTACGTCCATCGCCAGCTTTTCACCGTCGCCAGTGGTGATGGCGAAACTGCTGGCAGGCTCAACGGCGCTTTGTACTATGCCGACACCGACATAACCTGTTGCCGGGATTTTTACCCACACACGATTGCCAGGCTGAAGCTGCTTTAACGTCTGGCTATACCAACTTCCGCCACCCGCGCTGATAAACCCGTAACGACGAGCTTCTTCCCACACACGGCTTTGTGGGTCACCGAACGAGACGTAAAACTCACCATTCCAGGGTTCTTTTGCACTAGCGCTGGTGGCAGTAGCCTGTGCGGCATTAGTTTGTGTCTCACTCGGGTCGATAAGCCAGGCGCGACTTAGGAACTGTTCGTCTCCGTGCTGGAACACCCTGAAAAACAGCACGTTAATTGAGATGCCGTATTTACTCAGATAGTCGACGATGCGTTCAGAGGAGGGATCCAGCTCCGCCGCCACGATAATGATTTGATGCGACTGGTTGAGCGACTCTTCTTCCAGTTCTGTATTAAAACGTTGTTTAAATGCCTGCCCTAAATTTCCACCACCAGAAAATTTCTCATAAATCTGCGACAGGCGATCGGCGGTTAAGTCATCCACCCAGGAGGCGTAATCCAGTGCCTGCGCGACGACCTCACGCGGCGTTCTGTCACGTTTCAGTTCAATCAGGATCAACGAGGCATCCGGCGCGATAGCCAACAGGTCGATACGCCCGCTGTCGAGCGTATTGACCTCCTCACCAATAATCATCCACTGATCGGATAGTATGGACGGATCCTGAATAATCATCTTCTGCAGCAGTTTTTCACTGGCGAGCTTACTGATGGTTAACGGCTGAGGATTATCTCCTACCTGCCAGATGGCATGATGAACCGGCATCGTCTGTTCCTTAGTTTAATGCTGCATCGGTGAGCGCATCCGCCAGGTGGAGCTGGGTTTGTTGGGCGGATTGCAGGCGGGATTTGAGAGAGCCACAAAGGAAAAAGATCTCTTTAATTTTTATCACCAGTTGATGCTGAACTGCCAAAGGAGGGACAGCTACAGGTATGTCTTCAACGACTTTCTTGCTTATTTTAGGCATTGTTCCTGACGTTCCAGTCATTTTTGACCACATGTAATTCCTAGCAAATGGAGAGGATAACCACAATGCAGCATATTCAGGTAATAACTCATCTTTCGTTCTAATTTTCATCATTAAATCTGGATAGATTAAATTATCCAAATCTTCCTCAATCAACAAACTACAACCTACAAAATTAGATGAATTTCCTCGCTGAATTAAAATATCACCTTTCTTTAAGGGTAAATGCAATTTATCGCTTGTGTCAATATCAACACACTTAGTTTCTTGCAGCTTCAAATAACCATAGGACGTGGCTCCTAACTTTAAAACTTTAACATCCGTCTCATATTTTACTTCACTAGGAGACACACCATTTCTAGGCCCGAACGATAGATATTTTTTTAAATTATTTCTCTGGCTAAACTCGGGGCTTTCGATTAACAGCCCTATTACAGCTAATTGCAGAATGGTTTGCTTCAGTGTATCGATACTCGCTTCGGTGGTAAACAACGTGTCGAAATGCTGACTAATTCGCGCCCAATTCTCGGCAAGATCTTCGGCATTTAGGCTGTCGGTTAGCGTTGCCAGCAGGGTTTCCACCAGTTTCTGATGGGCATCCAGACTGGTCAGAGATTGCTGTTCTAGTTGGTCGCAGAGGGACATTAACTCTTCAACTTTTGCTACTATTCTGGCTTGCATACACTCAGATGGAAGAGCAATTACAATATTGCCAATCACGCTCTGATTTATAGCAGGCATAGATGTTCCTGATTGATACTTCGCCATATCAATGGCGTTCAGGATTAAAAAAAACCACTCAAGATTTATTCGTTCAAAAGGTCTTATCCCTAAGCAGTTATTATCAATAGCTGTTTTTTTGACAAGTATCCGTCTTTTATTTGTAGCAATAGCCCCACCAATTTTAGGAAATATTACCGTTCCGGGTTCGGAAACATTTATTTTCCTCTGAATAGCCGATTCCTCGGAGATAGTATTGTTTGTAGCTTTAATATATTTCTCATTCCCTTGAAGATTCATGTCACTAACTTTACACATCAGAATATCTTCAGAGGTAATGCCTTGAGTAGAAGTTGGAAACCCTGAGCCTATAGCCCATGAACCTAGCTCGATCAATCTTTGCCACTCCCACCCGCCCGGCAATTCAAACGGCTTCTCCTCCTCGCTAATCTCCGGCAGCGGCTTCTGCTTTTTAAATTTACCCTGCTTCACCAATTCCGCTTTTTCGGCAGCAATACGCTTTAACAACTCAGACGCCGGTTCATCATTCGGATCCTGCGGCACCAGTTTGCCACGCACCGCCAGTTCCAGAATCATTTCGCGCAGTTTCTTAATACCGTACAGGTCGATTTTACCGTTACTACCCCGCCCGGCCGTGGAGCGGGTTTGCAGCGCAGAGGACCAGATATCGATATGGTCGGTGATTAGCTTCTCAACGGTCATCAGTTCGCCCCCTTGTTGCCCGCCAATGCGGCATCAAGGATATCGCGCAACTGGTTACGCAGCTCGCTGATTTCCGCCTGCTGCATCTGGTATTGCACCAGCAGTTCGTCCGGGTCGTGGCTGATGGTTTCGCCTTGGTAAGGGTTCTTGATATCAAGGTTGAAGTTGCGGGCGATGATGTCGTCGATGCTGACTTTCCACGCCTGATTCCCGCGCTTCATTGACGACGTTTTCATCGCCGTCCACGTTATCTTCCGCATCGAGTTGGTCATTAAAATCAGATGCAGGGTCCGAAATGTCGTCAGGTTTGACCACCAGCACTTTTTCTGGCAAGCCGTCAAAACGTGGGTCGGCAAACAGCTCAGTCGCTTTTTTGAAGTCGAGAATGGTGAACCACAGCTTGCCGTGTTTTTCGTTGATACGCGTGCCGCGTCCGATGATTTGTTTGAACTTGGTCATCGACTGAATGTTCTGGTCTAACACCACCAGCTTAACCGGTCGCCAGCCCTGCACATCAACGTCGATATCGACGCGCACCACTTTGTACGGGGCCAGTAAGCCATCTTCAATGCCTTCTTTCAGGGAATAGGTATAAACCGGATCACCGAAGTAATCGGTGCTGGAAACTTCTTCGGTCTCTTTCGGCGTTGCCGTCAGGCCTATCTGGGTGGCGCTACCAAAATATTCCAGGATCTCCCGCCAGGCGGAATCTTCAGAGGCACTGCCACGATGACATTCGTCGATGACAATCAAGTCAAAGAAACTCACCATTGTTCATTTCAAGCCATGCACGATTACTCGAAAACGCCGCAGGCGTGCGGATGAGCGTGGTTTTCGTCCCGTGGGCGTTTGCGTCGTAACAAATAGGTAACACACCACCACATGTACAACTAGTTGTACGTGTGACATACTTAAGCCGTAAGAACTTTGGCGGGGTAAAAAAATGCAACATGTAAACTATACCGATGCTCGACAGCATTTAGCTGACCTGATGCAACAGGCTAATGATGATCGTGCGCCAATCCTGGTTACGCGTAAGGGTGCGAAAAGCGTGGTAATGATCGACGCGGAAGAGTTCGCATCGATTCAGGAAACGTTACACCTGTTCAGTAACCCGGCGAACGCCGCACACATTGAAGCCAGCCTTGCATCGCTCGAACGCGGCGAGTATGAGGAACTGGACATTTAATGAAAGTCAGGATATCCCCGCAGGCAAAAGGCGATCTTCAGTACTGGGTCGAGAATGACCCAAAGACGCACGCGAAGATAATGGAGTTAATCAAATCGGCTAAGGAAAGCCCCTTCAAGGGGATAGGGAAACCCGAGGCGCTAAAGCACCGTAAGCCCCTCTGGTCACGTCGGATCACGAAAGAACATCGCCTGGTGTACTACGTTGAGCAAGGCGATCTGTACATTGTCGCATGTCGCTATCACTACACTACGATCTAAACAGCTTTTCCCTGGCTGGCGGTGTTTCCTTAGACTTTGCCAGCTAATCTTGCCCTCCCCTGACATCAACCGCCGTCTACCCATTCCTATATTAAGCAAAAATATTTACAGGCTTCCCTGCCTGCTAAAACCGATGCTTGCTAGAACGATCCCGTCGCGGACGTGCGAATGGAAAATTCCAGAGGGATGTCGTCATCCTGGGCATCCTTGATTTCGTTCACCACGCTGTCACCCGCATCGACGGGGCGCGCCCTTAACCTCTGTGCTTTTTCCGGTTGCTCTGCTAATTCATAGGCCTGCGCCAGATCGCGTCGCCAGTGGGCATTCCATGGACATGCTTGCTGGCCCTTTTCCATATGCGCAATGCCGTCAGCCAGATGCCCTTTGCGAACGCAAATCAGGCCCACCATGAAATGTGCGCTGGCGTGTTCGGGCACATGGTGCAGCAGACGTCTGAAGAGCATCTCGGCTTCATCCAGCTTCCCTTGACGATAGAGCGCAATACCATCGGTCTGCATGCCAGGTACGGGCAAGCTCGCCATCTCGATGGGCTCGTGCACAATCTTCGCGTTAGTGCCGGCGATCAGCGGTGCCAGAAAGTCCGCATAACGCCGCCAGCGTTCGCGCGCAGTCTGATAGATAGGCTGACGCACCTGCCACACGCTGGCTGTCTTGACCGGCCTGTCCAGCTCAGAGGTGTCGAGCACCTGCGGCTCCCATTGCACGCCCACATAATCCAGCATGCGGCGCGCCTCTCGCTCCGGTTCAGAGACCACGTCCTCATAGCGCACTTCGAGAATGTCGCCGGGGAACAGCTGGTTCCAGTGGTGCATCATGAGGTTGTGGTCGGCCAGTTGTTCACCAATCCATTGCAGATCATAGGCGAAACCCATACCGCCGTGCTTCGCCGCGTAGTCGGTGAAGTAGTTGGAGATAGCGATATCGCGCGGGTCGCGACGCACTGAGATTATCCGCGCGTTCGGGAACAGCAGCTTGATAAGCCCAATATTCTCGAAATTATGTGGCAGCTTATCCACCACATGGCGGATCTCAGACGCATTTTCAGGCACGGTTTCCCGCAGTTCTTTGAGCAAGTTGGTCGTGATACCCGCCACGACGTCGGCCGACAAATCGTCCACACAGTCCGGGTAATGGCGGCCTGACCCCGTATGACGTTCCCAGTGTTCAAGCCTTGCGATCGTACTGGGGATGACCCCGAGTTCGCCCGCGCCGTGGATTTGGCTGTGCCCCGCCAGGATCTGCTCGACAAGCGTTGTACCGGAACGCGGCATACCCAGAACGAACACGGGCAGCGTGGAATCGTTGCCGATGCCGCGTCGGTTATCGTAGAGCGAACGGCTGAAAGCATGACGGATACGTGCACTGCCTTGCCGGTGTGCAACCGGGTCGTAGGGCAGAAGTGCGCGACTGGCGGCATTGGCGTCGTTGGCAAGCGCAAAGGCTCTGGCGTAGTCCTTGCGCTTTTCCCAGGCCGCAGCCAGTTGCAGCAGTAACCCAGGCTGCACCGGGCCAGAAAGCCCCGGCCGTCGCGCCAGGTTTTCCAGGCGAATCAAGGTCTCTTCGTCTTGTGGAAAACGCCGGGCGTTAATCAGTGCCGCATGACCGCGTGCCGGGTCGACAGCCATAATCTGCTCGAACAACGCGACGGCCTCGTCGATGCGCCCCAGCTGCATATGCAACTGGCCCAGCCCCTGCAACGCAGGTACCAGGCGCGGATGCGCTTTCAATACTTCAACGTAGCGCGCCTGGGCTTCGGTATACTGATGCTCCTGCGTATCCACGCCGGCCAGTGTCACTTGCGCCTGCGCCTGCCACAGGCCGATTTGCGCGGCGTCCATAGTGGGTGATGGCGTCAGCGCCCCGGCCTCTTCGATAGCCTGTTCAGCCATCTTACGCGCCAGTTCCGGGTAACCCTGGGTGGCGACGCTTGCCAGCTTCAGGCGCATCGGAAGCGTCATTTTTTGCTGCTGCCCGGCCAGATGGATAGCCCGGTGCAGTAAAGCCATGGCCTGAGGCATGCGCCCCTGTAGCTCCGCCAGTTCAGCCTGCTGTTGGTACAGGCCCGAATGTTCCGGGTAATGCCGCAAACCACGGCGCAGCGCATCCTCAGCATGGGCATGGCGTCCACGCTCGGCCAGACGCTGAACATAGCCGTTCAACAGGCCGCAGTAATCGTCCTCCGCCAGTTCAGCATGGCGTGAGTCCAGCCAGGCATCCGCGCTGGCTAAGTCGTCACGAGCCAGCCACAGCTCCAGGCGCAGGCCGCGCAGCTGTTGGTCGTGCAGCGCCACCTGTGAGGCGGGCCAGTGCTCCCGCTCACCAGCCCAGAAGACGTCGGCAGCGGCCAGCGTCTCCTCGGCCTGCACCAGCAAGTCCTCGCGCTGCAGGTAGAGACGCAGCAGTTGCTGATAGTCGGCAATACGCGGTTGCAGGTGCAGACTGCGTTCATACAGGGGGATAGCCTCCTCCCCCCGTTGTTGCTGCACATAACAGGCGGCCAGACGCGCCAGCAAAAGCGCGTGGTCCGGGGCCTCCGCGCGGGTAGCTTCCAGCAGCGACTGCGCCGTGTCAGGTTCCCCGAGAAGCAGGTGCACCGCGGCCAGGTCGACGCGAGCGTCGACCTCCAGCTCAGCCGGTGTCAGCACCGCCAGTATCTGGCGCGCCGCCTCTGGCTGGCCCAGATGAACCTGGGCCAGGGCCAGCAGCACCTGCTCTGCCGGTGACGTCACCGGCAGGCTATAACATGCCTCACGCAGCGCATCGAACTGCCGCATTTCGACCAGACGGCGTAGCAAAGACAGAGAACCTGTCATGGCAGCGCCAGCCCTTGCGAGGTGAGGACACCGGCAGGCATCGCCTGCAGATACACCTGAGCAAACGTATTGTCCGCATCCGGGTTTGCCGCCCAGGTGCCGTTCCAGAGATCCACGTTCTGCACACCATTGCGTGCAAATTGGCCGTTTGCGTGAACGACAGCGGCATTATTATTTGAAGTAGAGAACCCCGTTATCCAGTTAACAGCATTCCCAGGGTGATACACTGTCGTCACCTGGCCACCAAGATTTCCCTTCACAGCACTACCACTGCCCACCAGCACAATCTTGTCGTCCGTGCCCAGATTCTGCGCACCCGACCACATCTCGTTGCTGTCCAGCCCAACCAGCGAGCTGGTCGTGCTGTTGACCTTGATGTAGATGGTGTACGCAGTATTGGCATCAAAGACGCGCCCGTTGTGGTCAGAGCTTTGGCCCGTCGTCAGGTCGAACACCACGATGGACGGATCCCCGATCGAAGCAGCGGCGGTCGTAAAGTTCAGCCCCGTCGAGGTGCTGATACCGGCATAGTCATTGCCTGCCGTATCGTGCAGCGCGGTGCTGTCGATCTGGACGTGGTAGTTAGCACCCGCCGCAAGATCTGTTGTCGGGTTGATTGTCACCGTGTGGCCGCTGATGCTGACCTGCGAACTGTCGGTGATGTCGATGACCTTGTTCAGACTGCTGTTGCTGTCGTTAACCAGGGTGATGTGACCACTGCCCGCCAGCACATTCTCGCTGAAGGTCAGCGTGAGGTTAGCGCCCGTGGCAACGCTGCTGCCATCGTCCTGCGGCGTGCTGCTGGTCAGCACAGGTGCGGTGCTGTCTACCGTCAGGCCGGTGGTGTCCGCCGCAGTGGCAGTCGTGTGGCTCGCCGTGGTGACCGTAACGGCAACGTTACGACCAGCTACATGGTCGATAGCACCAGCGGTGATGGTGTATTGCGCCGTGTATTTACCATCGCCCGCGACGGCATCGCCGTGGGTGCCGTCGTCATAAGCCGTCGCTGGCGTGCTGGCACCAAACTGGCTGAAATCCATAGTGACGCTGGACACAGTGCTGGTATTGGCATCGCCACTGGACGAGTTGTCCCACACGGCGGTGACGGTGTCGCCGACCTTATAGGTAGTGCCATCAGCACCACCTGGCGTGGAGGTGATGGAAATATGGGCATCGGTCACTGTCGGTGCAACAGGCACTGCGCCAGCATTCAGGCCAATCTGGTAAATATCACCGACGACGTAGCCCGCATTGCTGCCATCACTTGTGTCGGAATCAAAGAGTACAGAATAGGTGATGTCATAGCCGCCCGCGCCATCGGAGACGATTCGTGGGTTGTACAACTGCCCGCCCTGGGGAACCGTAATCCCGCTGTCGGTCACGGCACTGGTCAACTCCCCGGTGGTTTTGGAGATGGTGGTCTGGCTGAATCCACCGTTACCGTCAGGGAATACGAACACCAGATCCGTACCGTTGTCATAGGCCGTCGCCGATGCCGCCAGGTAGCCGTAGACGCCCCCCTGCAAACCGTAGTGGGTTATCGTATCCATCGCGCCAACGTCCACGGCGTGATAGCTCTGGGTGCCCATACCATACACGGCGTTGCTCTGAATGTTGGTCGTAATCAGTGTGCCGTTGTTGTTGTAGAGCGTAACCTCCCAGGTCGCGCCGCGGTATTCCTTACTGAAGACGGCAAACCCTCCGTCGAACGCGATGACGTTGGTCGGAGAGCTCTGCTCGTCATTCCAGTTAACGCGTTGCCAGGTGCTGCCGCTGTCGAAATTGGCCAGCGTGCCGGTGGAGTCTAACTTGAAGATGAAGGCACCGATAGGCGTGGTTGTCGCCGCCTGACCCGGTGTGCCTATCCAGTCGTAGACCTCGGACGCCAGCACATAGCTGCCATCGCTCAGTGCCGTCAGCACACCAGGTGTGAGCTGGAATTTCATCAACTGCACTGCTGGGCTTGCGACGCCGCCGAAGTTTTGGCTCGCGTTGTTGCCGCCAATCAGGGTCTGCGTACCCTCAGTGAAACTGGTTCCGCTGCCGTTGTAGTGGAAGACAGAGACGGCTTCCTGCTGGTCGGTCCCTGAGCCCATTGTCTGGTAGGCTATCGCGAAATCACCGCCATTTGCGCTGCTCTGGGCTGCAATGGTGACGCCGGAGCCCGGCGACGCCAGGGTGTTGCTTGACTGCAGGTTGCCGCTGTTATCGTAGATAGCGTAGTGAACGCTATAGTCAGTGTAATTGATGACATCCACCTGCGACCAGGCCACGACGAAGCCGCCGTTAGCCAACGCCTTGACCTGCGTATCCAGCATGGTGTAACCCGTCGGAACGCTGATATCCAGCGTCTTGATGACGTTATTGCCCGCATCCAGCACCCTGACGACACCGTCGTACACCGGGCTGGTCGGATCATAGGTAATATCGTCGCCGCCGGTCTGCCTCATGTATTCCATAACGGTGTAACCGTTACTCAGCTTCTCCAGGCCAATGTTGACCGTCATCTCCGTGGACGTATCAGTGGTACTGCCCGAAATCATCGCGCGGCCAGTAAGGTCACTGCCGGCCGCCACTTCGAGAGAGACGGTCTGGCTGCTGTAGTTGCCAGCTGCATCGGTAACGGTAACGGTGAAGTTATAGTTACCCTCGACGGCGGCGCTGTTCAGCGTGACGACACCGGTGGTGGCGTTAATGTTGAAAAACGCGAGGCTGTTCGGGTCCAGGCTGTAAGTAATGTTGTTGGCATCGCTGGCGTTAGCGTCATACACCTGGGTGCCCGCTGCTGCACCGCTGGTGATGGTGGTGCCGGTGGCCGTAGCACCGCCGGAGATGACAGGTGCGGTGTTGTCCACGATAACGCTGCTGCCGGAGATAGCGGAAACGTTGCCAGCCGCATCCACGGCGTAAGCGTGGTAAGTCCCGTCGGCCAGACCAGTCAACGCCAGCGTCGTGCCCGCATTGGCCGCGACGGCAACGCTGTTGACCAGGTTATCGGCAGCACTGGTGAGGCTGCTCAGATTCGTCACTGTCACGCTGTCGCTGACCAGGTACACCGTACCGGCTTCAGTGCTCTGCACGCTGACGGTCTCGCTGCCATTCTCCACGCCATCCGCATCACGGACGAGCGTCACGCCAGGTGGGGTGGTGTCGACGACGTTATAGATAACGGTGTGCGTGGTCTGGTTACCGGCAGCGTCGGTAGCGGTGACAATAAATTGCGCACCGGTGGCCTTCGCCGGGCTGGAGAGCAGCGTCACAACGCCGGTGCTGGCGTTGATACTGAAATGCTGGGTGTCATTCAGGCTGTAGGTCACGCCATGCGCGTCAGTGGCGATGGCGGTGTAGACGGTGTCGCCGACGGCAGTGCTGTCCGTAATGTTGGCGGCGGTGGAGGCACTGGTGAAGACCGGCACGGTGTTGTCCACGATCACGCTGCTGCCGGAAATAACGGAAATATTGCCAGACGCGTCCACGGCGTAAGCATTGTAAGTGCCGTCAGCCAGACCGGTCAGCGCCATCGCGTAGGCCGCGTTAGCCGTAACGGCAACGCTGTTCACCAGATTGTCGGCAGCACTGGTGAGACTGTTCAGATTCGTCACCGTCACGCTGTCGTTGACGAGATATATCGTACCGGCCTCGGTGCTCCGCACGATGACCATCTCGTTGCCGTTCTGCACACCATCCACGTCGCGGATAAGCGTGACGCCAGGGGCAGTGGTATCAACGACGTTATAGGTAACGGTCTGCGTGGTCTGGTTACCGGCAGCGTCTGTCGCGGTGACAATAAATTGCGCCCCGGTGGCCTGAGCCGGACTGGAGAGCAGCGTCACGACGCCAGTGCTGGCGTTGATGCTGAAATGCTGGGTGTCGCTCAGGCTGTAAGTGATGCCGTTCGCGTCAGTGGCGGCAGCGGTGTACACGATGTCGCCAACGGCGGTGCTGTCCGTAATGTCGGCAGCGGTGGCGGCACTGGTGAAGACCGGTAGAGTGTTGTCCACGATAACGCTGCTGCCGGAGATAGCAGAAACATTACCGGACGCATCCACGGCGTAAGCGTGGTAAGTCCCGTCGGCAAGTCCCGTCAGCGCCAGGGTCGTGTCCGTATTGGCCGTGACGGAAACGCTGTTGACCAGGTTATCGGCAGCACTGGTTAGGCTGTTCAGACTCGTCACTGCCACGCTGTCGCTGACCAGGTATATCGTGCCAGCCTCGGTGCTCTGTACGGTGACATGCTGGCCGTTGTGTTCCACGCCATCCTGGTCAGTAATGAGGGTGACGCCAGGCGGCGTGGTATCGACGACGTTGTAAGTGACGGTCTGCGTGGTCTGGTTACCGGCAGCGTCGGTGGCGGTGACAATAAATTGCGCGCCAGTGGCCTGAGCCGGGCTGGAGAGCAGCGTCACCACGCCGGTGCTGGCGTTGATGCGGAAGTGCACCGTGTCGTTCAGGCTATAGGTGATACCGTGCGCGTCAGTGGCGGCAGCGGTGTACACGGTGTTGCCGACGGCAGTGCTGTCCGTAATATCGGCGGCAGTGGCAGCACTGGTAAAGACAGGCACGGTGTTATCCACCATCACGCTGCTGCCGGAAATCACGGAGAGATTGCCCGCCGCATCGACGGCGTAAGCGTGGTAAGTGCCGTCAGCAAGGTTTGCAGCGGAGACCGAAGCGCTGGTATTTGCGATGACAGCAGTGCTGGCCCACTGGTTGCTGGCCGCGCCGGTAATGTCGCTGAGCTGGCTGACCACGACATTGTCGTTGACGAGGTAGATAGTGCCGTTTTCGGTGCTTTGCACGGTAGCGTGACCGTCATGGTTCAGCACAACGAGGTTTTCGTAGATGCTGCCGTCGGCGTTGAATTTCTGCACATAGAGATGGAAGTCAGACATGCCGTTTGAAGGGTTGAAACCGTACCAGGTCACCGCATATTCGCCGTTTGTACCAACGGCCGTGACCTGAGGATAGAGGTCAAGCGCACCGCCGGAAGCTTGCAGTTGCACAATATCGCCTACCGCGACCCCACTGGCATTGAACTTCTGCGCATAGACGTCCCAGTCCGGGCCGCTGGTGCCCATCCAGGTAACGACGTAGCCGCCATCGCCCAGCGCCGTAATGCGAGGTAACTGGTCTTCGCTGTTGATCGTGTTGTTGCCCGGTGCGTCAAGTTGAACAATCGTGCCCACCTGGCTGCCGCCCGCAGTGAACTGCTGCACATAGACATCGTAGCCATAGGAGCCATTCGAATTGTTGTATTCCATCCAGGAAATGGCGTAGCCACCGTCAGCCAGCGCTGCAATATACGGATAGGTGTAGCTGCCTCCGGTAGTGCCGTTGCTCAAGCCGTCCAGTACCACGATGCTGCCGACTTTCGCGCCAGTGGCATCGAATTGCTGCACATAGGTGCTGCTGTCGTTGTTCGAATTGTTGTATTCGTAACCGGACCAGGTGACGACATAGCCGCCGCCCGTCAGCGCCGTGATCTGCGGCAGGACTTCGAAGCGGTTGGTGTTTCCCGTCGTCGCGTCCAGCACCACCGGGGTAGCGCCGGTGCCGGTGGCGTCGAACTGCTGCACATAGATGTGGTAGTCATTGGAGGTTTGGCCCTGCCAGGTCACCACGTAGCCGCCGTTGTCCAGCACGGCCACTTGCGGGCTGACGTTGCCAGAAGAGCCGGACACCGCCAGTGGCGCGGTGCTGCCCACAGCGACACCCGTATCGTCAAAGCGCTGCACATAGACGTCGCCGCCATTGATATACCAGGTCACGATGTAGCCGCCATTGGCCAGCGCTGCAATTTGCGGGGCGATGTCCTGCGCAGACGCGGCCCCGTCAAGTTTCACGGCGGCGGATATTGACGTGCCGTCAGCGTTGAACAATTGCGTGTAGATACTGGTGTCATTGCTGGTGTCGTCTTTGCTGGTCCAGGCCAGGGCATAAGCCCCGGCATTATTTATGGCCGTCACGCTGACGATACTGTCCGACGAGTTTAAGAAAGTGTTGGTCGTACCTGATGCAAGCTGTACGGCATCGCCCAGCGCCACACCCTGGGCGCTGAGGCGCTGCACATAGATCCCGCTGCTATCATTGTTGTTGCCTGCCCATGTCACCAGGAAGCTGCCGTCACCCAGCGCGGTGGTATCAAAACCATTCGGGAACATGTAGCTGCTCCCTGGACTCAACATCACCGGTCCGGTTGAGCTGCCGTCGAGTGTAACGGTGGGTGCCATTTCATCCACATCGGTGACATTAACGGTGACGGTCTGCGTGGTCGCGTGACCAGCGGCGTCAGTGGCGACCACGACGAAGGTGTAGGCAGGCGCGTGGATGCCTTCATAGTCAGGACTGGCCTTAAAGGTGACCGCCCCCGTTGTGGCGTCGATGGTGAAATACTGGGCATCTGTACCGGTGGCGGTGTCGATCAAACTGTAGCTAACGTGCTCGCCACCGTCGGCGGCGTCATTATCATTGGCCTGCGCGGTATAGACAGGGGTGCTGGCGGCGGTATTCTCGGCAAAATTCACCGTAGCGCTGGCAAAATTGTCGCTGCTGTCGCCGGTGGTGAAGCTGGGGGCAACCTCATCGAGGTTATTGATAGCCAGCGTGACGGTGCGATCGCTATGGTTGCCCGCCGCATCGGTCGCCACAACGGTGAAGCTGTAGCTGGCTTTGCTTTCATAATCCGGGTTGCCGGTCAGCGTGACCGCACCGGTGGTCGGGTTGATAGTCAGACCCGCGTCGCTGCCCGCTTTGAGCGAGAAGGTCACCCCACCGCTGATGTCGCCAGTGTCGGTCGCCGTGGCAGTGTAAACCACCTGACCGGCACCGCTGTTTTCGTTGAGAGCCGTAGCCGTCGCGCCGCTGGTGATCGTCGGGGCAACCTCATCGAGGTTGTTGATAGCCAGCGTGACCGTGCGGTCGCTGTGGTTGCCCGCCGCATCGGTCGCCACAACGGTGAAGCTGTAGCTGGCTTTGCTTTCATAATCCGGGTTGCCGGTCAGCGTGACCGCACCGGTGGTCGGGTTGATGGTCAGACCCGCGTCGCTGCCCGCTTTAAGCGAGAAGGTGACGCCACCGCTGATATCGCCAGTGTCGGTCGCGGTGGCAGTGTAAACCACCTGACCCGCACCGCTGTTTTCGTTAATTGCCGTGGCCGTCGTGCCGCTGGTGATTGTTGGGGCAACCTCATCGAGGTTATTGATAGCCAGCGTAACGGTGCGATCGCTATGATTGCCCGCCGCATCGGTCGCCACAACGGTGAAGCTGTAGCTGGCTTTGCTTTCATAATCCGGGTTGCCGGTCAGCGTGACCGCACCGGTGGTCGGGTTGATAGTCAGACCCGCGTCGCTGCCCGCTTTGAGCGAGAAGGTGACGCCACCGCTGATATCAGCAGTGTCGGTCGCCGTGGCAGTGTAAACCACCTGACCCGCACCGCTGTTTTCGTTAATTGCAGTAGCCGTCGTGCCGCTGGTGATCGTCGGGGCAACCTCATCGAGGTTATTGATACTCAGCGTGACCGTCTGGCTGCTGGCGTTGCCCGCCGCATCGGTCGCCACAACGGTGAAGCTGTAGCTGGCTTTGCTTTCATAATCCGGGTTACCGGTCAGTGTGACCGCGCCGGTGGCGGCATTGATGCTGAACAGCGCGCTGTCACCGGCAGTGCTCAGGCTGTAGCTAAACTGGCTGGGATCGGTCGCGACAGCAGTCCAGACCACCTGGCCTGCCCCACTGTTCTCATCCACGCTGGCCGTAGTGCCGCTGCTAAAGACAGGGGCATGGGTATCAATAATGAGGCTGACGCCGCCAGCGGAGTCAGAGGCGGTCGCGGCACCTTTAATCAGCAACGACTGCGCGCTATCGGACAGGCTGTTACTGCTGCCGAGCGTGATGCCAGCAATGACGGTGTCAAGGATGGTCTGGGTGGATGCACCGGCGTTGGCTTCTGCACCCGAGAATGCCGCCAGCATGAGGCCATATTTTTCACCGGCACTCAGGCCATCGGTCGCATCAAAACTGCCGCCGTTGGTCGCAACGACCGTCGTGTCCAGAATGTTATCCACGCCTAACAGACTGCTGAGAGCGGCAGCCGTGTCGGCCACCTGCGCAGCATTCAGGGTCGCCGGATTGTCCGGCGTGCCGCCGAGGGCTTCCTGGGCCTTGGTATAGGCGATAGTGGTCAATACGTTGATATTAAGAACGAGGGTACTGTTGTCTCCGGAGATAACACCCATGCTCCAGAGCTGGGCAGAGAGGTCTTTACCCGCGCCCGTGGCTTCATCCAGGTAGTCAGCAGCACTGCCGCTGTTGACGAGCTTAACAATCACCACGCCGCTGTAGCTGCCCGCAGACAGGGTTACCGAGCCGTTGGCCCCCAGCGTCCCCGTGCCAATCAGCGTTTTACCATCGGCCTGATAAATCTCGACATTCAGGTCGTTACTGCTGAGCGCCGGGCCGCCGACAAAATTAAGCTGGACGGAGTTTTCTACCGTGGCTTCTCCCCCGCCGTTATCGTGCTTGCCGCCACCGTCATGCCCGCTATGGCCGCTGGCTGCTGCAACCCCGATCACGCCCCCCAGTCCGAGCGCGCCAGCGGCGTAGCCCAGGTAAGAGTGCGACTGAGGAAGGTAGGTGAGCGGATGGCCAGACACGACCGAGTTGTTCTGCAGGCCGGATAAGATACTTTCCAGCCCTGGGTGGCCTGAGGTCATGCTGGACAGCGCGTCCGCAGAACCGTGCGCATAAATAACAGGACTGCCGTCGGCCAACGCCGCCCCTTCGGTGCTGGCGGGCGTCATCAGTTGGGTAGAGGTGCCATCAGCGGGCAGGGTGACGCTGGTATCGCTTTGCGAATACCAGTCCTGCAGGGTCACCGTGGTGCCATCGGCATAGTCCAGTTGCAGATCCTGCCCATGACGCGACGCTACAACGTCATCGGCCAGCTTTTCCTGATCGTTTTCGCCCTGGCGCTTGAGCACCCGGTAAGTTTCACCCGGCGCGGCCTTGTGAATGTTGGTCTGCCCGGCCTGCAGGGTAATGCGGGATTTACCGGTACTGAGCGTATATTGGCGTGGGTTCATCTGGGTCTCGGGTTTCATTATGTGTTATCTCCAATTGGGGCGAACAGGAAAATCGGGTTGCAACGACCACCTGGGGTGTCATCGCTCCTGGAATGATTCACTGAGTGTTTTACGCAACGGTTTAAGTAAGAAGTCCATCAGCGTGCGATCACCGGTACGGATGTCGAGCTGAGATGTCATGCCCGGCAGGATGTCAAGCTGGCGACCCGTGGTACTGCGCACAAGCTGCCCATCTTCCTGACGGTCTGACAGACCCTCTGCATGGCTTTTCAAACGAACATGGACGCGGTAGTAAATCTCTTCACCACGTTGTGTGTTTTCTTTAAGGGTGTCGGCCGACACATAAATCACCTCCCCCTGCAATGCGCCATAAATGGTGTAATCGAAGGGATCAAGGCGCACGGTGGCCGGCAGTCCAACCTGAACGCGGGCAATATCCGCAGGCAGAACCTTAGCCTCTATGATGAGGGCATCATCTGACGGGACGATCTGCATGATTTCATCACCGGCACGTAATACCCCGCCGAGCGTGGTGACGCGGACGTTTTTAACGATCCCAGGCCCCATAGCGGTAAAGACCGTATCGTGTACCTGCTGGCGACGACCGGCCATCTGTTGCAATGTCTGGCCCAGATCATCTTCGGCCTTGGTGAGATCGGCGCGCGCGTCATCCAAAAACTTATTGCGTCGACCCAGCAGACGGGCACGGGCCTCGTTGAGATCGCGTTGCGCGTTAAGCCGCTCACTGGCGCTGACATCGCCAGAGCGTTCAAGCCCGTTCACCAGGCTGAGTTTCTGGTTGGCTAAATTCACGGCGGTTTGCAGCGCGTTGATATCTTCCTGCAGGCTCTGGCGGCGTTGCACAAAGAGTGCGCGTTCAATATCAGCCTGCTCGCGTAATGCCGGGCCAGGATCAGAGGGGAACTGAGGCGCGGATTGCCCCGTTGATTCGGCGCGAAGTCGGGCAATGCGCGCCCTCAGACCGGCGATGCGCGCGTCCACTTCACCCGCCGCCGCCTCAACGCGGGTCGGGTCGAGGCGAGCCAGAATCTGCCCCGCCTTAACATGGTCACCCTCTTTGACCCGCAGTTCGGAAAGTACGCCACCGTCCACGGCCTGGATTATCTGTACCCGGCTGCTGGCGATAACTTCACCGTGTGCCCGTGCGACTTCATCAATGTGGAAAGACATCGCCCATACAACAAAACCCACCACCAGCGCGACGATACTCCAGATAAGCCCGGCGGAGAGTCGGCTGCGGTGGTAGTTTTCCAGCCGACGCACGCGCGCGGCGTCAGCGACCTCGTCGTCAAACAGTTCAACGGCCATTCAGGACTCCTGCTGAATTTGATGCTTCTGGCATACGTGTTTTTACATTCGTGACGTCAACGGGGGGCCGCGAGCCAGTGGCGCGGGCCATCAGTCCAGGCATCACTTTGTCCGGAGGGCCATCTCGCACGACGCTACCTTCCTGCAGAACAAGCACGCGGGTGGCAAAATTAACCGCCGCCATCGGACGGTGAGTGGCAACGATGAGGATATCTTCTGGCTGTAGCCTGGCTTGTAACGCTTTCCAGACGCGGGTCTCAGCTTCACCATCCAGCGAGGCGGTGGGTTCATCCAGAAGCCAGATGCGTGGACGAGACATCAGCACGCGCGCCAGGCCGACCAACTGGCGCTGACCGCCAGAGAGACCCGAGCCACCTTCACTGATAGCCATATCCATCCCCAGCGGATTACTGGCCGCTACCTGATCCAGCGCCAGATCGCGGGTGATGTCCGTCAGCGTCGTGTCGCTGACAGCACCGGCAAGCATCAGATTGCTGCGCAGCGTGCCTTTGAAAAGCTGTACGGCCTGCGGCAAATAGCCCACCTGAGCACTGACCACCTGGGGATCAATCTCCCACAAATCGGCATCGCCCAGACGTACGCGACCCTCTCCGGGGCGATACAGCCCGGCCAGGATCTTCAGCAACGTGGATTTACCGCCGCCCACCGGCCCTAACAGCAGCACGCGCTCACCGGCGTGAAAATGGAGTGCGGGAATATTAAGTTGTTGCACCGGAGACTGCGGGAAAGCGAAGCGCAGCTTTTCCACACTCATATGCTCTGGCAGCCTGTCGGGCAACAGCAGGGTCTGTCCGGCACGGCGCTCCGTCGGTTTGCGCAGCAGGTTATTCACCATATCCAGCGCTTCTCTGACCTGCTGCCACTGCATCAGGTACTGAACGCCCTGACTCACCGGCCCGATGACACGGCCACCCAAAATACTGCACGCGACCATGCCCCCGGTGGTCAAATAGCCAGCCTCAACGCCCCAGACGCCCACCACAATCCCCATGACATAGGCCAGCGTTGAAAGACTGCCGGTGGTGGTCGTGCAGAACTGGCTGAGGGATTTTTGCTGAATGCTGTAGCCCGCAATGGAATGGCTGAGCGTCTGCCAGTCTTGCGCAAAACGCCAGCCAGCATGACTGGCGCGCAGCGTCTCAGCACCGCGAATGCTGTCGACTAACATGCCCAGACGCTCATTGCTGCGAAGCATCTGTTGGCGCGTGAGACGACGTAAGCGCAGTCGGGTATACAGACCAAGCGCCAGCGCGACAGGAAGCATGCCGAGGTAAACCCAGCCGACTGGCCCACCAATCAAGCCAATCAGCCCGATAAACAGCAAGGCAAACGGCAGATCCACGATCCCGAAGACAAGACCTGCTGAGAAAACCTGGCGTACCGAATCCAGCGCCCCGACCTGGGCGGCCAGCGTACCCAGACTGCCGGGCTGCTGGTCAAGTTGCAGGTGCAACAGGTGTTCATAGACATGTTGTGAAAGGCGTTTATCCACACTGCTGGCCACACTGTCCATAATGTGGGCACGCAGTGTTTTGAGCAGCCAGTCCAGCCCCACCACCAGTACCATCCCCACCACCAGGGTGGTCAGCGTCGCCCAGGCCAGGGTCGGCACCACCCGATCGTAGACCTGCATGGCAAAGAGCGAGGTGGGAATGGCCAGGATATTGACCAGCAGCGTGGCGGCGACCACCCGGAATACCCAGCTGCGGTCGCGTAACAGTTCACGCCAGACCAGGCGCATGGCCGGGTTTTCGCTCTCAGAGAGGTTCTCTGACTGAGCGTGTGACGCCAGGCTGAACCAGAGGACAGCGGTTTCGTCAACCGCAGGCGTACCCGGCGCACCGGTCACCATGTCGTCTATCGCCAGCGTCAGGGGCTCGGCACCTTCACGGGTCAGCGTGAGGGTATCGGTTCTCCCACCCTCATTGTGTCGTTCGGCCAGCCACCATGTTTGTTCGTGCCACATCAGCGCCGGAAGATGGCGTGGGTCAAAACGCCGCCAGGGGAGCAATGCCAGCCGGATATCTTTCATCCCCGCGTCTGACAGTAAACCACGCACAAAATCTTGCGGGCGGTCTGTCGGCGGAGGAACGGTCTGCGCGCGGGCATAGGCCTGCGTTAATGCCGCCTTATTCACCGGGGCGTGTAGCTTGTCCAGCAGGGCCAGTAATTCAGAGAGAGGAACAGGTTTCATCAGGGATGGCTCGCAGACGTGTTAGCAAATTGAGTGCCCGTGTCCGTGGGCAGGGCGCCAGTGGTGTCGTCCATACGGCCCGTGCGTGCAGCCAGACGCAGACAATCGACCCGCCATGTCGATCGCACCGCGACCAGCGCTTGTTGTTGTTCGGTTAATTCGCGCACAGCGTTGAGGACATCGAGCCAGCTTTTGTAGCCCGATTCGTACTGGCGACGGAACGAGGCCAGCGTACCGCTGAGTTCGATGACAGACTGCTCATAACCGGCTATCAGCGTCTGGTTAGCATCACGCTGATCGAGCAATTGGCGGGTCTGAATGTCTTCGCTGTGGCGTTGTTGAGCCAGGTCCTGCCGTGTGGACTCCACGCGTTCCAGCGCCGCGTTCTGGAGACCACGAGACACCAGGCCCAGCCCCTCCATCGTGCCGCTCACAACCACATTGATAGTATTATCGTTTCTCTGGTTGGGGATGCCGGAGTAGTCGTTGCGAGAGGCCTGCAGGGACACGGTCGGCATGGATGACGTGCGCTGACGCTCCACATCCGTTTCGGCAAGCGTCACTGCTGCTTCGCGTGCTCGCACGGTCGCACTCTGTGCAAGGATTTGTTCCTGTACAGACTTATCGTTGGGCAGTTTGAGGATGCTGTCAGGCACCGGCAGTTCGCTGGCGATCGGCTCCTGCGTCAACGATAACAGCGTAGATTCGGCGGTAAGCAGGTCCGATTTGGCCTGTTCGAGCGAGGACTGCGCCTGCAACAAACGAGCCCTCGCCAGGCTGACATCGGCCGAAGACGCCAGTCCGCCCTGCGCGCGGCGCTGGATCTGCTCCTGCAACGCCTGATGGTTGTCCACGTTAGATTTCGCAACGGTAAGGCGCTCACGCACACCCTGCACATTCGCATAGGCCACCGCGGTCTCTTCCAGCAATTCACGGCGCGTAGCCCAGGCCGTGGCTTGCTGAGCAAGGGTGTCGTTGTCGGCATAGTCAATGGCACTGTCGATACGCCCAAAAGCCCATAACGGCTGCGATACGCTCAGCGTGGTCGTACTGGCATCATTGTGCCCCGCAATTTGCCCTGTCCCCGCGCTGCCCCAAGCGTAGGCAAACGTGCCGCGCGGGCGCTGTCGGCGCTGGCCTCTTTGGAACGCACAAGCGCCTGCTGACTGGCAAGACCTGGGTGACGAAGCATTGCGCTGCGCAGTGCGGCATAAAAACCGCCTGACGCGGTGTCGTCAGAAAGAGAGTGCGAGAGAGACGAAGGTGCCCTGGCCTGAGCCACGTTCATCGAAATGGCAAAAGGTAAAAAAACCAGGATCGCAGGGAGGATGTGAAGGCCGTGTCGGCCTGAACGAATACCCATTATCTTAAGAGCCTTTATTAAAGAAAGATTAAAAGACCCGCCGAACATAATTTTTCCCATGTTATCCCGACATAACAGTGAGTTGATAAATGGTGCGGACGGAATAACGAATCAGAAATAAGAAAAAGCTTATTGTTTTACGTAAAAATTACCGATTAGTAACAACCATGTCAAGATATGTAATCGTGTAATAAAAGCTGTAAATCAGGGCTAATTTGGGAAATAAGTTTACTTAACTCAAATATTCGCAGAATGGGGAATATATCGTCGGTGGGCAATCGGATGAGGGAATGGAAAAGAGTGCAAACAAGAGGGTGACCGTGGCCTGGAAGGTGTCGTTTATCCCGCCACACCAGCGATTGCGGCTGCAGCTATGGACGCTATCGTGACCGGTATCGGGTCAAAATCGTTCCCCCAACTTATCAAGCCGTCACCCTCCCCTGCACTTCCGGATTCTCCGTCACAATAATGAAGGATATATTTTCATCTTTCGCGTCTGCAGAATTAACACGCACACTGAACCCTCCCTTATGCTTATTAAATAAGCGCTCTGCCGGGAAAGAAAAAAAAGAAGAGATTAAAAAGTTTTCACCGCATTCCAGGCGGAACAAAAGATCATGAATTTATCTATCAGAAAATTAACGGCATTGAAAAATAGTCATCCGCCTTATTCATCGCACCTAACTCAAACCAACGCTATTTTTAATCTGCCTATCGCCAGACTTTCTCTGGCGATAGGCTTTTAGCTATATCATTAACGCAGCACTCTGTTCGCCAGTTTTCTTCGGGTACCTTTGCTGACTAAGTCCCATGAAGGGCAGAGAGTATTGTGATATTGCGGGTAGAGTTGCTGCAATTGTGCATTCGCGAAGTGAACAAGCCCGGAATCAGGGTTGATGGTTAGTAAGCCACTATCAAAAAGCGCATGCAGATCGGAGCGAAGCAGGATGCCATTATCCTCGCTGTTATCTGCAATATTGCCCTCGGCGTCTCTTTCCGATGAGATATGACAGGCCTGCACAAACTGCGATCCGGGGATTTTAGCCGCGTGTGTGATAATGCATTTTCTGCGATACCGCTTGCTGACATCACGAGAGAAGTCTCCCTGATCAAGGCGGCGGGAGGCCATGGTTTTTACCACCCTGCCGGTGGTGCTTTCGGTGTGCTCAACCAGCTCAACAGGGTCTGCTTCAGAATCAATAACCGCTATAAATTCAACGGGTCTGGTCTGGGTAAAACAATTTTCGCCCTTTGCCTGTAATTGCCACTGCGCAACGCCGTCAACCTCGCCCGTCCGAATCAGGGAATATCCCTTAGACTGCAGGAAAGAGGCAGTTTCCTCTGTGTCTGGATCAAGCACATCAAGAATGCGGCTCTCCCCCTGATAAATCCACTCTCCTTCTGTCTCATTGAAATAAAGAAAGGGCGTTTTCTCCGCCATGATTTTCTCTATTCTTTTGCGATATGAGCGAAACGTATTGTCGCCAGAGACAAATAATAAATTGGGTGAAGGCCCGTTTTTACGTTTCCGGGCAAAAATGGCCCTTATGAGCGTGTCATGCTTGCCGCGCGCAGGATTAAGAAACCCGCCCCGCGTGAGCGCTTTTTGGTCGGGATGCGATGCTTTGTATATCCGTACAATGTCCTCATACGAATAAGGTTCGTTTGTGACAAATGACATAATAATCTCCCTGAAGGCCATACTCTCTGAGCCTGTAAACCAGGCCGGAAATAAACCACAGCGGCGTCTCCTCGCAGACGAGGCGATTTTATCACGATATTAACCGTGCACGCCCTTTCGCAGGTGATACATTTACTCACCTGTATCGCGCCTGATGCGCCTCTTCGGACACAATAATGAGAAAAAAAATCACCACCGGCACCCTCGATCGCTTTGATCTGTCCATCCTGAACATCCTTCAGGGCAATAACCGGTTGCCACACTCCGCCATCGCTGAAAAAGTCGGGCTCTCAACACCGTCTGTCCAGCGTCGCATCAGCCGCCTGGAAGAACGGGGCGTTATCAAAGCCAACGTGGCGGTGCTGGAACCCACGCTGATGGGCAATCCCATCACGGCGGTCATTGAATCGCGGCTTGTTGAAGACCGCAGCATTGTGATGGACAGGGCAAAACGCTATTTCCGCAACGTCGATGAGATTCAGCAGTGCTATTTCGTCAACGGCGGCGTGTCTTTTATCATCATCATGATTTCACGCGACCTGCAGCATTTTGAGCAACTTGTCAGGCAGCATTTCGCTGATAACCAGGATATTCAGACATACCGCACACTGATCGTCCTCGATCAGGTTAAAACCGGGTTGAACATCCCGCTCTTCGCGCTGGAAGAGAATTAAACCGTTATCGGGCGCGCGTCCTGGGTCGGGAGAACAGCGCGCAGCCCGCGCACGCGGCCATCACCGAGAAGATGCCGCCGCACTGAAGCAAGGTGAGCTTTTCATGCAGCACAAACCAGCCTGCCACCGCGCTGACGGCGGGAGAACCACTGAGTAACACGCCAAAAATGCGGGGTGGCAGCCAGCGCATCGCGTACATGTCGAGCAGAAATGGCAGCATGCTGGATAATATCGCGACACTCAGGCCGGTAAGGAGGATGGATGAAGAAAGCAGCGCCGCGCCAGCCTGAGCCGTGCCCAACGGCACCGCAATGAATGCCGCTACTAACATCCCTGCCGCCACCGACTTGCCACCGCCGTGCGCGACCCGTTTACCCACCACAACGTAAAGCCCCCAAAAGAGGGCCGCCGCAAGAGAATATCCCACCCCACGCAGGTCAATGTTTCCTGCAACATCCCCCGCCGCCAGTAAAAACATGCCGAGGGCCGAGAGCCCAATCCACAACAGATCGGTCTTCTTCCTGGACGTCACCAGGGCAGCCACCAGCGGGCCCATCACTTCGATAGAGATAGCAATACTGACCGGTATATAAGCAAACGCCCGGTAAATCAGCAGATTCATCAGCGCCAGAATCACGCCGTACAGGCACATCGCCGACCACGGGACATCCGTTCGCCGCAGCGTCCACGGGCGAAAAAGCAAAAGCAGAATGAGGGCGGAAATACCGATGCGCAACGCGGCAACGCCTTCACTTCCCACAACGGGGAACAAGGTTTTGGCAAAGGCCGCGCCCGTCTGTACGGACACCATCCCGGCAAACGCCGCGAGGAAGGGCATATTTTGTTGATTTGACATGGGGTTAACTGAAAAAGAGACGATAAGAGAAAGGGTACAGAATCGCGGCGATTATTTTTCTCGTATCGGGTTCCGGGGTGATTTTTCTCATGCTTTTTCGGCGTTAAATGAGCAATTTACTTGCGCTGAAATTTATCAACAACCCACATGCCCAGCAGCATCGCCACAAGGAACAGCACCCCTTTTCCCACTCCACTGCCGACTAATACCAAAGACGGCCCAGGACAAATACCTGCCATCCCCCAGCCGATACCAAAAATCGCGGCGCCGGTGACCAGGGGTAAATCAATTTTTTTGTTCGCAGGCAGCGTGAGTGGCGTGTTGAAAAAGGTCACTCTGCGGCGCTTTGCCCATGCAAACCCCATCACGCCTACCAGGATAGCCCCCATCATCACAAAGGCCAGTGACGGGTCCCATGCATGAGACAAATCGAGGAAATGAAGCACTTTATCAGGATGAGCCATTCCACTCAGGATTAAGCCGAATCCAAACAGCAGGCCAGAAATAAAAGCGAGAATAACGAACATGATTACTGCCCTGCGCCGAGTAAGGCCCCGATGACCGTAGCACTCACCCATCCGGTTGCCATAAACGTCAGAGTGGCCACCAGCGAGCGCGGTGAGAACCGGGACAGCCCACACACGCCGTGACCGCTGGTGCATCCGGCCCCCAGGCGAGTCCCCACGCCGACAAGCACACCGGCCACAACAATCAGTGGCCATGACGTGTCAACGTGAATATCCGGCATCGTGAAAAAAAGCCGGTACAGCAAAGGCGAGCCGATCAGCCCGGCAATAAACGCCACCCGCCAACCTTCAAAACGAGTGTTTTTGTTCAACATCCCGCCCACGATGCCGCTAATACCGGCAATACGCCCGCAGGCAAAAAGAAGAAGGATGACGGCAAGCCCGATGACGATCCCCCCGCCAAAACTGTCGAGGGGCGTAAAATGCACAGTATCAATGGTCATTGTCATCTCCGTTCTTTGGGCAATACAACGCATGGAGGGTAGTGAGCAGGACGAAAATCCGCTTATCTTCAATACGATAAAAAATCTGTTTACCGTCGCGGCGGGTCTCAACCAGGTTTAATCTACGCATCACACCGAGCTGCTGAGACAACGTCGGCTGACGAATGCCACACGCGGCCTCAAGCTCAGCCACATTCGCCTCCCCCTGACTGAGCTGACACATCAGCAACAGCCTGTCTTCATTCGCTAAACAGCGCAGGACGTCTGCCGCGTGGTGAGCGGCTTTTTTCATCTCACTCTGCACATCTGTCACCGATTCCTGAGGCATACCGGGTACCATCAATATACAATTTTATATAATGTTATTTAGTATAGTGTCTGCAATGTCACCTTGTCACGCTGTTAATCGTCAGTTAAAAACGTTATTGCCTGGCTGATGCGAATGTAAAACAACCTCAAGGTGGTTCTGGCTTTTCGCCAAAAGCGGTGAGTCTATTGGCAGGTAAATAACTGAAATAAGAATAAACTCACTCAGATAATTAAACTCAACGCGGGTTATGTAAATTACTGTCACTTTCGGGAAAGTAATTATCTAACCAACCAAAATTATATTCAATTAACCTGGCAATAACATTAACGGAAACAGAATATAACGAGCGGCAGAAACTACGAAAAATCCTAAGCAGACTCCCCCTCGTTTAGGTTAGGTTTAGAAATACTTTGTAAAATCCATTCATAGATTAATTTCACTGCGTATTTAATTCATCAATACCATTCTATTGCAGCAAAAAATATAGACTGCACATGAATTAAAAAAGCAGTCATCAAATATATAAAAGCCAGAAAGGAACTCAGGCTTCCGACCACAAAATATTGAAGGAATTGACCCAATGACCAAAATGATAAACGCACAAAACCTGCCCCCCGCAGGCGGTAATGTCCAGGGTAAGCCCTGGCAGCAGACCGTACAGCAAGTCCTTGCTTACCAGCAAAGCCAGGCCGATGGGCTTGCCAGCGCTGAAGCCCAGGCGCGTCTGCAACACTATGGCCCAAACGCCCTGCCTGAAAAAAAGGGCAAACCGGCGTGGCTGCGTTTTCTGGCGCATTTTAATGATGTGCTGATCTATATTTTATTGGCCGCGGCAGTACTGACCGCCGTAATGGGTCATTGGGTTGATACCGCCGTCATTTTAGGTGTGGCAGTCATTAACGCGTTGATTGGTCACATTCAGGAAAGCAATGCTGAAAAATCCCTGAAAAGTATTCGCAACATGCTTTCCAGTGAAGCCCGTGTTATTCGAAATGGCAACCATGAAACTATTCCAACAACTGAAATAGTCCCGGGCGATATTATTGTATTGCGCGCAGGTGACCGTATTCCGGCGGATATGCGATTAATTGAAGCGCATAATTTACGCGTCGAAGAAGCCATTTTAACGGGCGAATCGACGGTCGTGGATAAACATATTCAGCCGCTGAGCGGTGAGCTCTCGCTGGGCGACCGCACTAACCTGGTCTTTTCCGGCACCACCGTCAGCGCAGGCGGCGGCACTGGGGTAGTGATTGCCACGGGTCAGGACACCGAACTCGGACATATCAACCAGATGATGGCGGGCATTGAAAAACACCGTACACCGCTGCTGGTGCAGATGGATAAACTCGGTAAAGCCATTTTTGCGCTGATCATAATGATGATGGCCGCGCTGTTCGTCTTCAGCCTGATATGGCGCGATATTCCCATGGGCGAACTGCTGCTCTCGCTGATTAGCCTCGCGGTCGCCTCTGTCCCGGAAGGTCTGCCAGCCATTATCTCTATCATTCTCTCCCTGGGCGTGCAGGCAATGGCCCACAAACGCGCCATCATCCGCAAGTTGCCAACCGTGGAAACGCTGGGGGCGATGACCGTGGTGTGTTCGGATAAAACCGGCACCCTGACCATGAATGAGATGACCGTCAAAGCCATCATTACCGCCGAGAGCTGCTACCGCGTTGACGGCAACAGCTATGAGCCGGTGGGCAATATCTATCTTGAAGGCAGCGACGAGCCTCTGAATATCCAGCCAGGCACGGTACTGGAACAGTATCTGCGTACCATTGACCTGTGTAACGACAGCCAGCTTATCCAGGATGAGCGCGGCATATGGGGCATCACCGGCGGCCCGACCGAAGGGGCACTGAAGGTACTGGCCGCCAAAGCAAACCTGGCGCCGGTCACCACGACGCTCATTAACAAAATCCCGTTCGACTCACAGTACAAGTACATGAGCACCCACTACCGGATGGGTCACGAGGAGCAGATCCTTATCACCGGTGCGCCGGATGTCATTTTTGCCCTGTGCGCCGGGCAGCAGACCCGCAACGGTGCAGAGCCCTTCAACCGCGCTTACTGGGAAGCGGAGATGGAGCGTTATGCGCGTCAGGGCCTGCGCATGGTGGCCGCTGCGTTCAAACCGGCTAATGGTGAACAAACGCTAACCCATGATGACCTCAAGCATGGCCTGATCTTCCTGGGGATTGCCGGGATGATGGACCCGCCGCGCCCGGAAGCGATCGACGCAATTCATGCCTGCCAGCAGGCCGGGATCCGCGTGAAAATGATAACCGGCGACCACCCGCAGACGGCGATGAGCATTGGCCAGATGCTGGGGATAACCAACAGCACGCAGGCGATGACGGGTTATGAGCTGGAGAAAATGGACGACGACGCGCTGGCGAAAGCGGCCGTGGAGTACGATATTTTTGCCCGCACCAGCCCAGAGCATAAGCTGCGTCTGGTAAAAGCATTGCAGGACAGCGGTGAGATTGTCGGCATGACCGGCGACGGCGTTAACGATGCACCAGCGCTGCGCCAGGCAGATGTTGGGATTGCCATGGGCATCAAAGGCACGGAAGTGACCAAAGAAGCGGCGGATATGGTCCTCACGGACGATAACTTCGCGACCATCGCCAGTGCCGTCAAAGAGGGGCGTCGCGTGTATGACAACCTCAAAAAGACCATCCTGTTCATCATGCCGACCAACCTCGCGCAGGGGCTGTTGATTGTTATCGCCCTGCTGGCCGGGAACATCATTCCGCTGACGCCGGTTCTGATCCTGTGGATGAACATGGCGACCTCCGCCACGCTCTCCTTCGGCCTGGCGTTTGAAGCGGCTGAGCGCAATATCATGAAGCGCCCGCCCCGTCAGACTGGTCAGCACGTGATGGATGCCTTCGCCGTCTGGCGCGTGGCGTTTGTCGGCACCATGATTGCCATCGCCGCGTTTGCGCTGGAAGCCTGGCTTGAACCGCGCGGCCATAGCGCTGAGTTTACCCGTACCGTTCTGTTGCAGATGCTGGTGTGTGCGCAGTGGGTCTACATGATTAACTGCCGTAACACCGAAGGGTTCTCGCTGAACCGCGGCCTGCTGGCAAACAAAGGTATCTGGCTGGTCACCGGCGTACTGTTGCTGCTGCAACTGGCGATTATCTACCTGCCGTTTATGCAGATGCTGTTCGGCACCGAAGCCCTGCCACTGCGCTACTGGGCCATCACGCTGGTCGTTGCCGTGGCGATGTTCTTCATCGTTGAAATCGAGAAGCGACTGACTCGCAGGTTCCGTAAGGCTGCATAACCTTTTGCCCTCACCCTAACCCTCTCCCACAGGGAGAGGGGACTGTTCTGAGCCCCTGTTTTCTCTATCTCCTTTGGGGGAGCGCCTGTTTTCTCCCTCTCCTTTGGGAGAGGGCCGGGGTGAGGGAACAAACACTGAGATTATCCCAATGAAACTGACTTTCCTGCGCGCCGCACTGGCCTGCGCCCTTCTCGCCTGCGGCCTGCAAACCGCTATGGCTGCCGCCATTCCGGTGCGCGTTGTGACCGTTGAGAAAACGACGCTCGTGCCAGAGCGTCAGATCCCCGGACGTATCGAAGCCATTCACACCGTTGAGCTGCGTGCCCGCACGGAAGGGGTGATAACCGAGGTCGGGTTTCGCGACGGGCAATATGTGAAAAAAGGCGATCTCCTTTTTGCACTCGATGACGCCGAACCCCTTGCGGCCGTACGGCTCACACAGGCTGAAGTCAAAAGTGCAGAAGCGACGCTGCGCCAGGCACAGCAACAGTTAACACGTTTTGAAAGCCTGAAAACCGGTAATGCCATCAGTCGTCATGATGTGGATAACGCCCGGATGCAGCGTGACGTGGCACGTGCCGCGCTGGAGCAGGCCAACGCCCGTTTAGATGCCCGCAACGTGACACTGAGCTATACCCGCATGACATCGCCAATCGATGGCCGCGTCGGCCATAGCCGGTTCCACGAGGGCAGCCTCGTCAACCCGGCAAGCGGCGTGCTGGTCGAGGTGGTTCAACTCGACCCCATCCGTATTGCCTTTGCCCTGGAAGAAGGCGTTTTTGCCAGTAAAGCCGGGCAACATGCCAGCATCAGCGAATTAAAGCAGGCGTGGCGGGCGCAAATTGACGCCAGCGGCGAACGTGCCAACGGGGAGCTCACCTCTGTCGACAACCGTATCGACCCGCGTACCGCCAGCGTGATGCTGCGCGCGGAGTTTGCGAATCCTCGTCATCGCCTGTTGCCCGGTGGCAACACCACCGTCTGGCTGCGCCCGCACTCTGAAAAACCCGCATTGCTGCTCCCCGCCGCCGCGGTCGTGCAACAGACAGACGGCTTCTTCGCCTGGGTTATCGGTGCGGATAACAAAGCCGAAAAACGCCCGCTGACGCTGGGCAGCCAGACGGGTCAACAGTTCCAGGTGCTGTCGGGGCTGAACGCGAACGAGCGCGTGGTGATGGATGGCGCTCAGCGATTGCAGGCTGGCGCTGCCGTTCAGGTTGTGGAGTAAGGAGAAACGATGCTGACGCTTTTTATCAAACGCCCGCGTTTTGCCATGGTGATTGCGCTGGTTATTACCCTGCTGGGCGCGATTGCGCTCAAGCTAATGCCGGTCGAGCAGTACCCGCAGATAACGCCGCCGGTGGTGAACGTGACCGCCAGTTGGCCGGGAGCCAGCTCGGCAGATGTGGCAGAGGCTATCGCTACACCGCTCGAAACCCAGCTCAATGGCGTGGACAACATGCTGTATATGGAGTCGACCAGCGCCGATGAAGGCAGTTACAGCCTGAGCATCACCTTTGCCGCCGGAACTGACCCGGACATGGCCGCTATCGACGTACAAAACCGGGTGGCGCAGGCCGTGGCCCAGTTGCCCGCAGACGCTCAGCAAAATGGCGTTCAGGTGCGTAAGCGCGCCAGCAATCTGATGATGGGGGTGAGCCTTTACTCACCGGAAAACACCCATTCACAGCTGTTTGTCAGCAATTACGCCAGTACCCAGGTGCGCGAGGCCCTGTCGCGTCTACCGGGTGTCGGGCAGGTGCAGATGTTCGGCGCGCGCGACTACAGCATGCGCATCTGGCTACGCCCCGATCGTATGAACGCGCTGAATGTGACCACCGACGACATCGCTCTGGCGCTGCGGGAACAAAACGTACAAGGCGCGGCAGGGCAAATCGGCACCCCACCGGTCTTTAATGGCCAGCAGCAAACGCTGACCATCAACGGACTGGGGCGACTCAACCAGGCGGACGACTTCGCCAGCATCATTATTCGCGCCGGCGCTCAGGGGCAACTGGTGCGCCTGCACGATGTCGCGACCATAGAACTGGGTTCGCGCAGCTACAGCTCTGGCGCACAGCTTAACGGTCACGATTCTGCTTATCTCGGCATTTACCCCACCCCGTCAGCCAATGCCCTGCGCGTGGCAGACGCGGTGCGTAGCGAGCTCGAGCGTCTGGCGACGCGTTTCCCGGCAGATCTGAGCTACGAAGTGAAGTTTGATACCACCCGGTTTGTCGCCGCCACCATAAAAGAGATTGGCGTCTCCCTGACGCTCACCCTGCTCGCCGTGGTGGTCGTGGTGTCGCTGTTCCTGCAAAGCTGGCGCGCCACGCTGATTGTCGCGCTGGCGATCCCGGTATCGCTGGTGGGGACGTTTGCGGTGCTCTACACACTGGGATATTCCGCGAATACCTTAAGCCTGTTCGCGATTATTCTGGCGCTCACCATGGTGGTGGACGATGCGATAGTCGTGGTGGAAAACGTCGAAACCCTGATGGCGGAAGGGCAAAGCCGCACCGAGGCCACGGCCAACGCGCTGCGCCAGATTGCCGGGCCGGTCATCGCCACTACATTGGTATTGCTGGCCGTGTTTGTGCCGGTCGCACTGTTGCCGGGCATTGTGGGTGAGCTGTACCGCCAGTTCGCCGTGACGCTGTCCACCGCCGTGACGCTCTCAAGTCTGGTGGCACTGACCCTGACGCCCGCGCTGTGTGCCCTGCTGCTGCGCCCGCGTACCGGTCGCCCGGCCGCCCTGTTCCGCGGGTTTAACCGTGGACTGGACGCCACACGCCAGGGATACACCCGGCTGGTCAGCGTCTTTAACCAGCGCCCGCTGCTGGCGCTGGCCGCCACGGCAGGCGCGGCGGCGATCGTGGTGTTCAGCTTTATGTCGATGCCAAAAGGCTTCCTGCCGCAGGAAGATCAGGGTTACTTCTTTGCCAGCGTTCAGCTGCCGGAAGCCGCCTCCCTGGAGCGTACCGAGGCGGTGATGGCGACCGCACGGGCGATCATTGCCGCGAACCCGGCGGTAGAGGATGTCATCCAGGTCTCTGGATTTAATATTCTTAACGGGACGAGTGCGTCAAACGGCGGCTTTATTTCCGTCATGCTGAAAGACTGGAGCGAACGGGCGCCGCTGGACGAGGTCATGGGCACGCTCCAGCGCCAGCTGTTTGCCCTGCCAGAAGCCACCATCATCACCTTTACCCCGCCCACGCTGCCGGGCCTGGGCACCGCCTCCGGCTTTGATTTGCGTCTTCAGGCGCAGGCCGGGCAGAGTCCGGCGGAGCTTGCGCAGGTCACCCGCGATATTCTGCTCAAAGCCAACCAGCATCCGCAGCTTAACCGGGTCTTTACCACCTGGAGTAGCGACGTTCCGCAATTAACGCTGACCCTGGATCGTGAGCGCGCGGCGATGCTCGACGTGCCCGTTTCCCGCATCTTTAGCAGCCTGCAAACCGCATTCGGCGGCACGCGCGCAGGGGATTTCAGCGTCAACAACCGCGTCTATCACGTCGTGATGCAAAACGAGATGCAGTGGCGTGAGCGTGCAGAGCAAATCCGTGAGCTGTACGTGCGCAGCAACACCGGCGAGCGTGTGCGCCTGAGCAACCTCGTCACCATTACGCCAACCGTCGGTGCCCCCTTCCTGCAGCAGTACAACCAGTTCCCTTCCGTGTCGGTCAGCGGTTCAGCCGCGCAAGGGTTCAGCAGCGCTACGGCGATGGCGGTGATGGCCCAACTGCTGGAGGATAACCTGCCTGCGGGTTACGACTACGCCTGGAGCGGGATGTCGTATCAGGAGCAGCAAACCGGCAACCAGGCCATCTGGATTGTGCTGGCTGCTGTCGTGATGGCGTGGCTGTTCCTCGTCGCGCAGTATGAAAGCTGGACGCTACCGGCAAGCGTGATGCTGTCGGTACTGTTCGCCATCGGTGGCGCGCTGGTGTGGTTGTGGATGGCCGGATATGCCAACGACGTATACGTGCAGATTGGCCTGGTGCTTCTGATAGCTCTCGCCGCCAAAAACGCGATCCTTATCGTTGAGTTTGCCCGCGCACGGCGCAATGAGGGGATGGCAATCGTCGATGCCGCACGCGAGGGGGCATCACGCCGCTTCCGTGCGGTTATGATGACCGCCGTCTCGTTTATCATTGGGGTAATGCCGATGATGCTGGCAACAGGTGCTGGTGCGCAAAGCCGACGCATCATTGGTACGACGGTATTCAGCGGGATGCTGGTGGCAACTATCATCGGGATCGTGTTTATCCCGGCGCTGTTTGTGCTGTTCCAGCGTTTACGCGAGTGGGGCCACCGGCTTACGGCGTAGTTGTCCGCAAGCCGCCCGCTTGTGTCATTTGTACCCGGAACTGCCCGGTATAACCGTGGCAGTTCATTTCGCTATGACTGCAGGCATGAACTGAGCGATGGATTGAATAACACGCTTAACGGACAAAAATCCCCTTTTTTCAAACGCTTCGCGTTTATCCCTCAATATTTCCATCTGCGATCGTCTCATGTATACTTCCTGACCAAATCAAAAAATATGCTTGCTATATTCTAATTATTCTCCTCAGGGATTAGGTAAAAAATGAATAATACAGTTCTCTTTCTTAAAGACATTCACTTTCTTGCACAAAAACTCAGCTGGATAGAAAGTGATGCCGTCGTTGATGAATTGAAAAACGTATTCATTAAAAACAGTCATTTGTTAAATGATGATGAGAACACCACATCATTTATCGACGAACTGATTTATTGCTCTGAAAAAAATGTCACGCCAGATGACGTTGAAAACCTGATATCTCACTTAAACGCCTTTTTTATCCACTACTTCTCAACACATCCATGCCATGTTTATTTCATTGGCAAAGACTGGGAGTCATACAAGCTCAACGCAACAACCCTTCCATCAAACATGGAAAGAATCACTTCATTTGAAATAAATTCAGACGCTGATCCAAAAACCATACAAATAAATATTACTGACGACACGTTCATCCCACTGATTGTCACCGATCACATCGGATTTAACTTTATAAAACAACACAAGATAGAATTTCCCGATGCACTCACGATCATACAATTTCCAGACAAGCACAACACACATTTTTCTATGGATATTGGTTTCATTCCTCTGCTGAATGCTCGTTATGAAAAATTAACCCGCGATCCGAATGTAACGAGCGTAATACTAGGTTCATCGTATGCTTACCAAGGGTTCCCTGAAAAATTATTAGAAAAATCAGTCAATTTGTCTTTGTTTTCTGGCGACCTCACTTTATCGTACAGCCTGATAAAAAACATAACAGAAACCACAAACATAAAGAATTTCATTGTCTGCATTGGTTTTTATGATGCGTTTTTTGAGCTATCAATGGGGGGAGCGTCGACGTTTCCTGTCGCTCGCTATTTCTGCAAAAACCAAAATATTGAATACAATTTTAGATATAAGAATAAAAATTCAACTCACCAGGTCAACAAGCAGTACATCACTGGCCCTCTTGATTTACTGGTTCAGCATATTTATGAAAGGAAAAGCCATCCTCAATTTTTTAATGATGAGGAGCTTTCAAAGCTCAACAGCCTATTGCAGGATGAGCATATTGTTAAAAAATCCATAGATTTTATTAACAACAGACATTATTGCACCGACTTTTCATATTCATCCACTGAGATTATGAACCGTGTGGCAGAACTCTCAAGGAACTATCAAAGAAAACATAGTTTTGAATATAACAAAGAGGTCATCTCGTCCTTAATCTCTTTAATTAATGAAAAAAATGCAAATCTTAACTTTATCGTTATGCCCTTTACCGCTTTCTATATTGAGCACTACGATCAAAACCTTAAAAATGAAACACTGGCACTTATAAAAAGCATGACCAATGGCAATAATGTTTTCATGACCGATCTCTCAACACACACGGCTTTTACCCCAGAAGATTATTATGATTCGGATCATTTGAATTTTCATGGTGCCAAAAAGCTATGCGACATTGTTAAGCAGTCAGGATTCGAGATTTAGCGTTTGTTTCTGCCTTCATGCAGGATAGCCTGACGCATACCCGTCAGGCTTATCCTGCCCTCGCTGTTAAACACCCTCATCAGTGCGCGATGCCAGCGAATAAAGAATACGCTTTATGTGTACTGACAAATACGCCACCTGAGGTGGCTTGCATCAATCATCAACGCTCTCTGAACGCCTCGGCCTTCGCCCGTAGAATGGGCTTGAGCAAATACGCGAGGATCGTTTTCTTGCCGGTAATAATATCCACCGAGGCCACCATGCCGGGAATGATCAGCAACGGCTTCTCGTCGGTGCCAAGGTGGTTTTTATCCGTGCGCAGGCGAATGACATAGAAACTCTTGCCGTCTTTATCGGTCACGGTGTCCGGGCTTATCTGCTCAAGCTTGCCCGTCAGACCGCCATAGATGGTGTAGTCGTAGGCGGTGAATTTCACCGTCGCTTCCTGGCCGGGGCGCAAAAAGGCGATGTCCTGCGGGCGAATTTTGGCTTCCACCAGCAGCGTGTCATCCAGCGGGACGATCTCCACCAGGTCACTACCCGGCTGGATAACGCCACCGATGGTGTTCACCAGAAGCTGCTGAACCACCCCGCGCACCGGTGATGTCACCAGCGTACGGTTGACCCGGTCGGTGATGGCTTTGCCCGACGCCTCTATTTTACTGAGGTCGGTACGCGCCTGGTTGAGCTGCCCCAGCGCATCGCTACGGTAGCGCCCACGGGTTTCGCCCACCTTGCTTTCAATCTCCTTGATTGCCGCTTCCGCACGGGGAATGGCGAGCACGACCGAGTCCAGCTGACCCTGAGTTTCCACCCCGGCACGACGCAGGCGCAGCATCTCGACTTTGGAAATCGCCCCTTTGGCCACCAGCGGCTCAGACATGCTGATTTCCTGCTGCTGCAGCGCCAGGCTGCGGCGGTACTGAACCAGTTTCCCCTGGAAGTCGAGCAGTTCCTGCTTCTTCTGCACCAGCTGTTCATTAAGCCCATTGATTTCGCTCTGAATACGTTTATTCACGCTGGCGAAAAGTTCCATCTCGCCGTTGGCGATATCCGGGGCCTGCTTAATGATTTCCGGCGACAGCGTTAGCTCAGCTGCGTCGTCAAGCTGAGCGGTCAGACGCTGAATGCGCGCATCCAGTGCCAGCCTGTCCGCCTCGGTCTCCCCGGCATTGGAACGAAAACGGGTGTCATCAAGACGCAGCAGCGGTGCGCCGGCCTTCACCACCTCGCCTTCGTGGACATACACTTCGGCGATAATCCCGCCTTCGAGGTTCTGAATTTTTTGCAGGCGGGACGAAGGAATAGCCCGCCCTTCCCCACGCGTCACTTCATCAATTTCCGCAAGCGATGCCCAGACAATCATCGCAATAAAGAACGCGAGAATAGCCCACAGCGTCACACGCACCACCCGTGGTGCATCATCCAGCAGCGCTTTATTGACTTCATTGGTGGTAAACGCAGACTGTTTCTTATCCCCGGACAGCCAGCCCATCAGGCGGCTAAGCGTATCAACGATTCGCATGAATTTGTCCCTTCTTCAGCGCATTCATCACACTCTCTTTCGGGCCGTCGGCGATGATTTTGCCGTTATCGACAATGATCAGACGGTCAACCAGAGACAGCAGGGACGCACGGTGGGTGACCATCAGCAGCGTCTTGTTGGCGATAACCGGTGCCAGCGCTTTCTTGATCAAATCTTCGCTGGTGTTATCCATCGAGCTGGTGGGTTCATCCATCAACAACACGGGCGGATCGAGCAGCAGCGCGCGCGCCAGGGTCACCGCCTGCCGCTGCCCGCCGGAGAGGCTCAACCCACGCTCGCCCACCTGCATGTTGTAACCAGAAGGATGACGACGGGCAAACTCGTGCACCCCGGTCAGGGTGGCAACCCGCAGCATGGTTTCATCGTCAACGAAGCTTGCGCCCACGAGGAGGTTTTCCCGCAGCGTTCCGTTGAACAAGTGAATATCCTGTGGCGCATAGCCGATGTTATGCCGCAGGTCGTGAACATCAATCTGACGCACATCAATGCCGTCAATCAGCACGCTGCCGCTGTCAGGCTGGTAAAAGCCCACCAGCAGTTTAGCCAGCGAGCTTTTCCCGGAGCCGCTGCGCCCGATAATCCCCACCTTCTCGCCCGGCTGAATAGTCAACGACACGTTGCTGAGCGAGGCATACTGATTGCCGGGATAGATAAAGGTCACATCACGCAGCTCAATCGCCCCCGAAAGGGTCTCGCGCTTAAGCGGCACTTCGCCGTCTTCCACTTCCTGCTCCAGCCCCATCATTCTGTCGATGGTGGATTTGGTCATCCGCGCACGCTGGTAACGGGTGATCAGGCTGCATAGCTGACCGATGGGCATCATGGCGCGGCGGTGCAGCAGGTAGCAGGCAATCAGCCCGCCCATACTCAGGTTGCCGCCGATAATGATGTACACCCCGGCGACGATGATCGCCACGCCGCTGGCCTGTTGCAGCCAGGCGGTGAAGTTGACCGCCACGTAGGAGAGCGATTTGACCCGCAGTTCCAGCTTACTGAGCTGGCTGGTCAGGTGCTCCCATTGATACTGACGCTCGCTCTGGGCGTTATTGATTTTGATGGCATCAAGGCCGGTCAGCGTTTCCACTAACATGGCCTGCCGCTCGTTAGATAACTGATAGGTTTTTTGCACTCGCGACATCAGCGGACGCTGGATAAGCCAGCTCACCAGCAGCGCCAGCGGGTAGCAAAGTACGGGGATCAGCACCAGCGGGCCGCCGATCACACCAATCACCAGCAGGATCAGCAGCGTAAACGGAAAGTCGATAAAAGCCGTCAGCGTCAGCGACGAAAGGAAGTCGCGAATCGACTGGAACTCCTGGAAGTTCTGCGCAAAGCTGCCCACCCGTTTCGGGCGCAGCTTCATCTTCATGCCCAGCAGCCGTTCGAAAAGCGCGGAGGAAACCACCAGATCGGTCTTTTTTCCCGCCAGATCGAGGCAAATACCGCGCAGGATCTTCAATACAAAATCGAACAGAAAAGCAATGCTCACGCCAATGGCCAGCACCCACAGCGTGGCGGTCGCCTGGTTGGGCACCACGCGGTCGTAGACGTTCATCACAAACAGCGGCGCACTGAGAGCGACCAGATTAACGAGGAAACTGGCCACGACGGCATCGAGGTAGAGGAATTTCGACAGTTTCAGCGTGTCCTGGAACCACGCGGTGGTGCGCGGTAGGGTCGCCGTTGGCTGGGCATCAAACTCATGCTCAGGGGAAATAAAAATCGCCCCGCCGCTGTAATGCTCCGCGAGTGCTTCCCGCGACAAGGTGATTTCGCCGCCTTCGGTTTCGCTCGGCAACAAACGCGCCTGCTGCTGGTCATCCCAGCCCACCAGCACCGCAGCCTGATTGTTTTTCAACAGCAGGATGGCAGGCAGCGACAGCGCCGTGATATTTTCCAGCTCACGCTGCACCATCCGCGCTTTCAGTCCGGCACGCCCGGCGGCACGCGGGAAAGCATCCAGTGTTAACGAGTGGGATTCCAGCGGCAGCCCGGTTGTCAGAACGGTGCGGCTGGTGGCGATGTTGTGCAATTTACAGATGATCATCAGTGCATCCAGCAACGGATCATCATGACGTTGCCGGGGATCCTGCCTGTCTGCCGCCTGCGGGGAAGCGTCGACGGTTTCAGGCGTGCCAATATCAGGCGTCATTCTCTGTCTCGGTGTTCTGCGAACGCGTGTCGCAGTTAAAAAAATAGAGGGTTACTGCCGGTTATGATGCCGGAAATAACCCCGTCAGCCTTCACTACTGTCTTACTTTAATTCTGGCAATTCAACCTGGGTGCGCTGAGCACTGTCGAGCGGCTCGGCGGCGGAAGGTGCCTGAATATTCATGCTTTTCAGCAACTCACCGGTACGGGCGTTAATGCGGTAAGAGGTAAACATATCCACAAACAGCAGTTCGACGTAGCGACGCTGGGCACTGAACACTTCGTTTTCACTGTCGAGCATATCGAGCAAGGTACGGTCACCCAGGTTGAACTGCTCCTGGTAAGCGCTGCGAACCGTGACGCTGCGATCGGCATATTCTTTGGCGATCGGCACCTGCTGTGCGGCGTTATTACGCGCGTTCCAGGCCAGACGCAGCTCTTCGTTTAACTGGCGCAGGGCGTTGTTTTTGACATCCTGCGCTTCCTGCATTTTGTAGGCATAGGAGGTCAGTGTGGCCTGATCGCTCCCGCCGTTGTACAGGTTGTAGCGCATACGCACCATCGCCTGCCACTCCTGGTTGTGCCCGCGCGTGCCGTCGATATTGTTATCCATCGTGCGACCGACTTCGACGTTAACATTCGGGTAGAAGCGCGATTTTGCCGCCTCATACTGCTGGCGAGTGGCTTCCACGTCGGCATCAGCCTGTTTGAGCAGCGGACTGTTGGTCAGCATCACTGAACGTGCAGCGGCCAGTGAGTCCGGGACGGCAATCTTGCCAGGCATGATGAGTGTGTCCGGTTCTTTGCCGGTGACGCTCTCATAGTTGGCGCGGGAATCTTCAAGATTGGTTTGCTCGGTAATCAGGTTATTGCGCGCCTGCGCCAGACGGGCTTCTGCCTGGTCGTAATCCGCCTGGCGGCCCACGCCCTGGGTGGTGCGCAGCTTGATCTGGTCGAACACGCGTTCGTGATTTTTCAGGTTATCTTCCGCAAGCTTAACCATTTGCTCGCGCATTAAGACGTCAAGGTAGCTCTGGATGGTCTGTAATGCAGTGGTTTCACTGGTGTTCAGTACCGTAAAAGCGCGGGAATTGACCGTCGCTTTCTGCCGTGCCACTTCGCTGCTGGTGGCGAAACCGTTAAACACGTTCTGCGTGAGGTTGATGGCGGATTCGCTGCGGTTCAGGTTGCGCTGATGATCGCCTGCCGCACGGGTGGTGGCGTTATCGGTTTGCTCCCAGCCGGTACCGGCGGTGAGATCCAGCGACGGTAAATAGCCCCCTTTCGCAGCCCGAAGATCCTGATCCGCAGAATAACGGCTGTTCGCCGACGCATTCACCTGCGGGTGCCATAACAGGCCATCTTTCACTGCCTGTTCCAGGGTCGTTGCCTGGCTTTGTGTCGCGCACAGCGTCAGCGCTGCGCCCATCATTAACTGGCTACCAAATTTCATTCTGTCATCCTTTCCGTCATGTCCCCGGTGAGGGTCAACCTTCACCGGCGAAAATGCCACGAGACCCAAAAATAAATGCATCCTGGCGATTTTGTTTTCGGACGAGGTCCTTCGTCCGATTTGAATTCACATCGAGAGAGTTACCGCGCAGCGCCCCGGCAGGGCACTGCGCGGCAGGCTATCAGGATGTTTCTTCCGGTTTAGCGATCAGACTTTCCACCATCGCTTCGTGGCCAGCATCGTAGCTGTCAGCAGCCGCCGTCATGCCCGCTTCCGCCGGAACATGTTCAGCTTCTGTCGAGCCTCCCGCCGTGTCACTCTGTGGACCCGCCTGAATCAGGCTGCTGAGTGAGTTGTGGTCCTCGTCATGGATGATGTCGCTAAAGTTCAGCGGTTCATCCTGACTGACGCTCGTGGTTTGCGTGCTGTCCGTGGCGTCGGTCTCATGCGGTTCATCTGCGAAGAGCGTGCTTGCTGCGTTATCTGCCGGGGTCGCAGTCTCCGCGTTGCTCGCAGTGCTGGCACTGGCCGGGCTGAGCAGGAGATTCGACTCATCAATTAACGAGGCGCTGTGCGTCTGGGTATCTGCACTGTGCTCAGTCTCTGAAGATGATGCGTCTTCAACTGCACTGCTGGTCAGCGTTGCTTTCTCGCTATCACTCTCGTGACTGCTGAGCGTGCGAGCGGCGCTGTCGCTATCCGTGTGATTATCATCGCCAGCATGGCTGTCGCTGTCGTCAATGGCCGCCAGGTGATAGTCCGTGGTGCTGACATCGTGGCTGTCGTGACTGTCGCTAACAATCTGCCCACCCTCTTCACCGTCAAAATCGAAGTGGGTGTCGTGATGCGCTGAAGCGGTGGTGTCCACATCCAGCGTGATATCACCGAGCGTGCTCTTACCTTCCGGTAAATCCACGCTGACCTGCCCGGAATAGTGCGACGTGCTGCTGTCAAAGGTCATAACATAGACCTTGTTGGCCGCATCATAGCTAACGCTGGCGTAATTACCTGAGAAGGTCGCATTTTCAGGAATGCCACTAAAGGTGACGCTGTTCAGGTGGTCGCTGCTGTCGGAACTTTCGAGGTTTACGTCCAGGTTCAGCGTCACCTTGTAACTGACGTCGGTACTGCCACCATGCGAGGACGACGGCCCGTCACCGAAGACGACGCCCTCAATATGGTTCGCATTTTCAAAAGGCTGCTTGCCGTTCTCATCGGTAACATGAAGATTATCGATGTCGTTGTTCTGGTGGTTTTGCGGATGCGGCACACCCGTTACGGTGTAATCCGCGCTATTACCCTGAACAAAGATATAGTCTTTGCCCACATCGCCTTCCGTGACGCCGCCATTGCCGGTGATGCCTTTGAGCGAGACAAAGTTGTATTTGGTGTTCGGCCAGTCGCTTTGCTGGTAGTAACCACCGGTGTGATCCCCCACCACAAAGATATCGGTGTGCCCTTTCCCGCTGTCGTCGGTATTGGCGTTGCCGCTGCTGGTGTAATAGTGGATCTGACTTGAACTTGCTGCTGCCGGAACGAAATCGCCCTTGATGGCGCCATCCGGGCTGTCCGGGGTCAGCCAGACGTGTACGTTACTGCCAATCGCTACGATGACGCCGTTCTGGACATCGTATCCGTTCGGGTTCCCGCTGCCGCCGTTGATATGGGTAATGGTGTCGTCTGATGTCTCCGTCGTCTTGCTGCCCGGTGTGACGGTTACGGTCAACTTCACATCGGTATCTGAGTCGGAGTCAGCGTCAGCGTCGGCGTCTGAATCTGCATCTGCATCTGCGTCCGCATCCGCATCCGCGTCGGCGTCCGCATCCGCGTCGGCGTCGGCGTCGGCGTCGGCGTCAGAATCGGCATCGGCGTCTGCATCGGCGTCAGCGTCAGCGTCAGCGTCAGCGTCAGCGTCCGCATCAGCATCAGAATCCGCATCCGCATCCGCGTCGGCGTCAGAATCTGCATCGGCATCGGCATCGGCATCCGCATCCGCATCGGCATCTGAATCGGAGTCTGCATCCGCATCCGCGTCGGCATCGGCGTCGGAATCAGCATCAGCATCGGCGTCAGAATCGGCATCGGCATCGGCGTCAGCGTCCGCATCAGCATCAGAATCGGCATCCGCATCCGCATCGGCATCGGCATCGGCATCGGCATCGGCATCGGAGTCTGCGTCGGCATCTGCATCTGCATCTGCGTCAGAATCAGCATCCGCATCTGCGTCAGAATCAGCATCCGCATCAGCGTCAGCATCGGCATCCGCGTCGGCGTCGGCGTCGGAATCAGAATCCGCATCAGAATCGGCATCCGCGTCAGAATCGGCATCGGCATCTGCATCGGCATCGGCATCGGCATCTGCATCGGCATCGGCATCCGCATCAGCGTCTGCATCGGAATCGGCATCGGCATCGGCATCGGCATCAGCGTCCGCATCCGCATCCGCATCCGCGTCGGCGTCGGCGTCTGCATCGGCATCAGAATCGGAGTCCGCATCCGCGTCGGCGTCCGCATCAGAATCTGCATCCGCATCGGCGTCGGCATCGGCATCAGAATCGGAATCTGCGTCTGCATCAGCATCAGCGTCGGAATCAGCATCAGAATCAGCCTCCGCAGCAGAGTCAGCGTATGCATCGGCATCAGCATCAGCATCCGCATCCGCATCTGCATCTGCATCAGAATCGGCATCCGCATCCGCGTCTGCATCAGAATCAGCGTCGGCATCCGCATCAGCGTCAGAATCAGAATCTGCGTCAGCGTCGGCATCCGCATCCGCATCTGCGTCAGAATCCGCGTCGGCATCCGCGTCCGCATCGGCATCAGAATCGGCATCAGAATCGGCATCGGCATCGGCATCGGCATCGGCATCGGCATCAGAATCGGAATCTGCGTCTGCGTCTGCGTCTGCGTCTGCATCAGCATCAGAATCCGCATCCGCATCCGCATCCGCGTCGGCATCTGCATCGGCATCTGCGTCTGCATCAGCATCGGAGTCTGCGTCGGCGTCTGCATCAGAATCGGCATCCGCATCGGCATCCGCGTCGGAATCAGCATCGGCGTCCGCATCTGCGTCAGAATCCGCATCTGCGTCCGAATCGGAATCTGCATCGGCATCGGCATCAGCATCGGCGTCGGAATCCGCATCGGCGTCAGAATCGGCATCAGCGTCGGCATCTGCATCCGCGTCCGCGTCGGAATCAGAATCCGCATCTGCATCTGCATCTGCATCGGAATCGGCATCTGCGTCAGCATCAGCGTCGGCATCGGAATCTGCATCCGCGTCGGCGTCCGCATCAGAATCTGCATCGGCATCGGCATCCGCATCGGAGTCAGAATCAGAGTCGGAATCAGCATCTGCATCTGCGTCTGAATCGGAGTCGGAATCCGAATCGGCATCAGCGTCCGCATCTGCGTCTGCATCCGCATCGGAATCAGAGTCCGAATCGGCATCTGCGTCGGAATCAGAGTCTGAGTCTGAGTCGGAATCCGAATCGGCATCAGCGTCCGCATCAGAGTCGGAATCCGAATCGGCGTCAGCGTCCGCATCGGAATCAGAGTCAGAGTCAGAGTCGGCGTCCGAATCGGCATCTGCGTCGGAATCAGAGTCTGAGTCGGAATCCGAATCGGCATCAGCATCAGCGTCCGCATCAGAGTCGGAATCCGAATCGGCATCAGCATCAGCATCCGAATCGGCATCCGCATCCGCGTCTGAATCGGCGTCCGCATCGGAATCGTCAGGTATTGTACCCGGCGTCGTTCCAGTACCTCCGTCGCCAGGCGTCGTCCCTGTTCCGCCGTCATCCGGCGTCGTGCCAGTGCCCGTATCAGGGGTAGTCGCAGTGGCAACAGCGGGATCGAGGAGGGTTAATTCTTGTGGTCTTTCAGCATCCGGCGTGTCGAGGCCGATCGTGGGATAACCCGCAGTGGGGTCAACAATTTGGCCCGTTAAATCGAGCACGACATGCGTATGGGAGCCACCGCCACCGGCGCCGCCACCATCTCCGCCGCCACCGGCCTGAGGGCCTGCCGCAGTGGCTTCAAGGGTTTGTGTCGGGTCCTGGCCGTCAGCGATCGCCTGCTGCAGGGCTGCAACATCTTGTTGCTGCGCTGCCGTTGCGTCAGTGGTCACAGTGCCCGTGCTGTCCCAGTGGCTGTCGCGACCAAGATCCAGCTGTTTTCCATCTGCGGTTGTTAAGGTGATAGCGCCAGCATTTCCCGTCTCGACTTGTTCGCCTTCGAGGATCCTGTCGCCTTCAACCAATAAACGTCTGCTGCCATCAGGACTGACTGCAAACACCTGACCAATTACTACTTTGACAATTCCAGATACGCCGCTCATGTGTAGTTCCCTCGTTCTTGTTCTCGCCTAATCCATCCATAGTTCCGGCATAGAATGTTAAAAGAGAATTTAATTAGAATGATTAATACAACACGTAACAAAAGTGACTAAAGCACGTTTCGGCAGAGCATTTATTGATGCCGCTTCGCTTAAAGTGCTTATATTAATAGATGGCGCGCATGAATAGTAGTGTGGAAAGGGTGTTTGAATAAAAAAAAGGGCTTTGTCAAGAGCCCCTCAACAGTACATCATATATACTGACGAAAAATTATAATTATCTAGATAATGACATCGTCGTCATCAGGAATTAATCCTTCCAGACCACTTAATGAACGGCGCGCCTGGGCACGATTGGTCAGTTTATTTTGTGCGACCAGAGGCAAATCAGTAATACTAATGACACCTTTACTCATCAGAACCTCAATAAGATCCTCAAGTACACGGACCATATCCAGGTCACTCTGCCGAAGTTGCAGCAGCGATGCTTCACGAATTTCCCGCAGCCGAACCCACTCGTCTATCTCAGGGGTACAGATATCATTCTGTTCGGTCATTGTACGAAAGGGAGCCATTTCAACCTGAATAATGCGTCCCTGTGCATCACGCTCTATGTAATACATATTCATCATCCTTTAAATAGGAGTGGTTAATTTTTAACCAGCGTACTGGCATCCGCAAAATAGCGCCCCATTGCACCGTGTAAGCCAATTTTTTCAAGAATGGCTAATTCTCCTGCCGTTTCGACGCGTTCCGCAATTAAGGGCAGATTAATTTGCCGGGTGGCCCAATAAATGGCCTCAATAAACAGTTTTTTATCTTCTTCGCTATCAATATTGCGAATATAACTGCCATCGACTTTAATCCAGGCAAGACCCCATTGCGGTAAATTTCCGATAAGGTGGAATCGGCCACCAAAGTGCTGAATGCCAAGGCGACAGCCCAGTTCTTTAAGCCGGCTGACCAGAATATTGACCCGTTCTGCATCGGGAAGCTCGTTTTCGTCCAGCTCCAGGGTCAGGCGGGACGCCAGCTGCGGCGCGTTTCTCAGGGGTTGCAGGAGCGCATTCAGACTTTGATCATCAGCCACACTCGCCCCACTGATGCTCAGCGCCAGCGGCCTGGATGATTTTTCCATCTCACTCAGCGTTTGCTGCAACATCACGATATCCATACGACGGCTCAGATCGAGGCGATGGATCCACGGCATAAAGCGCCCGGCGGGCACCAGCTCGCCGCTCTGGGTTCGGATACGGGCAAGGATCTTGTGGTGCAGGACGACATGCGCGTTGTTGCACTGGTAGACCGGCTGCGAAAACAGCTCGAAAGCGCCGTTGGTCAGCACCGCATCAAGACGGGTGTACCAGCTGTGGTGATCTTCTTCGCTGTCGCTCGCCGACGCGGTGTCCTGACTGGCAAAAATACGCATCTCGGTTTCTGCCATCGCCAGTGCCTGGTCCGCCTGCATCAGAACGGTTTGCGGTTTGTCTCCAACGTGGAAGGGGACCAGCGAGAAATGGGCGATTGGGCTAACGTCGCTCATGCCCGTTTCCGCCAGCGCTTTGAGCTGCGTGCTGAGGGTGTTGCTCAGGTTTTCCAGCTCCTGCGACAGGATCTGTGGCGCAATAATGGCGAATTCCCCGCCGCGCACACGGGCCAAAAAGCCTTCGTACTGGAAATAGTGGCTTTGTAAGCCGGTGAGAATATCTGCCACTGCGGTCAGTAGCTGGTCCGTTTTTGCTCCCCCCAGACGCTGGTTCATGCCCATCAGATCTTGCACACGCAGCAGCAGCAGGTGGCCTGAGGCATTCTCTTCATCGCTCAAACGAGACTGCAAGTGCATATCAAAGGCACGGCGATTGTGTAAACCCGTCAGGCTATCGTGGTAGGCCTCCTGGCGTAACGATTCGCTGCGCTGCGCCTGCTCGCTGAACAACACTTTAAGCTGCGTGACCATCAGGTTAGTCGCCTCAACCACGCGGCGCAGTTCAGGGGTTTTCGGCAGCGCCGAGACGTTCCGGAATTCGCGGCGACAAATCGCCATGGCCTGGCCCACAATATAGTTAAGCGGCCTCAGGAGGCGACGCAGCAATAATGTCACCCCCAGGACGCACAGCAGGCTACAGCCGGTGAGCCACAAAAAGCTGGCGACCATGCTGTCCCACAAACGCGCCAGCGCAAACATCGGGTGACTCACCACTTCCACGCGGGCCACCTGCGTCCAGCCGCGCATCACAATGGCGTCACCTTCTCCAGGGCTGAGATTCACCAGTCTCACAAACCACTGCGGAACACGGGCACTTTGCGGAATATCGCTGCGCTCAATCAGGGGTTTATTGGTATTAATGTCCACCACCCGAATACGGTAGAAATAACCGCTGTCGAAGATGGAATTCACCATCAGCTCGGTCATCGTCGGATCGTCAATATTCGTGGTCAGCGATAAACCCAATGCCGTCGCCGCATCCTGCGCATGGGCGCTGAGCTGGTTGCGATACTGGTCTCGCGAACTTTCCAGGGTCACAAAAAAATTGCCGCAGAAAATGACGAGCGTAAATAAACAGATGCCGATCAATAGCTGCTTATAAAGAGACATGTCCACATCCTATTCATTAATTACAAATCCTTCTGCACGCATTTTGGTGAGAAGATCCTGCCAGCGCGAGAGTCGTTTGCTGTCACCCACGCGTTTATTACCTCCGGTTTGCGGCAACCACAGCCCTTCACCATTAAAGGCGTAAACCGGGAGCAGGTCGGTACGCTGTGTCGCAGGCAAGATGGCCGTTTTTAAATTATCCAGTACCAGTGGAATAGCATCAGGCGTGGCATACCAGGTCACGACCATGTGCGCCTGATTAAGCTGCAACGCTTTAACGTAAGTAATGCGCAACTGGTTAGCAGGCACACCCATTTCGCGCAGGGTGAAATATTTCGCCAGCGCAAAATCTTCGCAATCACCTGCCCCTTTGCGTAAAAATTCTATCGGTGTTGCCCAATAATCCTGCTGTTTCCAGACGACAATATCATCCTTAAAAGCCATTCTGCTGTTAAAAAACCGGTTCACCAGATTTAATTTTTCCTGGATGTTGCCCGGTGGGGGGCTTTTAAGCAAGGCTGCCCACTCATCAATGCGCTGTCTGGCGGCGGGTGTTGCCGGGCCATATAACTTTTCGGTACGAATGCTAATGGCATTGAAATCCCACCCTGCCCCAAGCCCGGGAGAAATAACCAGCAGCAGCACCAGCCAAAACGATAACCAGCGCTGGCACGTCGCAGAGAGGCAGAAAGGAGAAAGTCGCCGGGTCATGAGTCAGCCTGTCCGGGCAAAGTTGCTAACCAGTATAGTCAGTTGCATGGCACCGGCTCTTTAAGACTCGCCCGCTCATGCCAGCGTTTGCGATACGCGACATAACCCGAAAGATAGTGCTCAACGTCATCAATCCTCACGCGATAGCTGTGATGGCGGATAAAAAAACTGCCGACAATGCGCTGCGGGTTTTTGAAATACATCGCCAGTTCCGGCCAGAAAAAACCATTCGCCAGATAGCGAGCGCGCGTCTCCAGAGCCTGATTGAACACATCCATATCAAAGCCGTCCAGCAGATGCCGGTGGGGTGATGTGGCAAGGCGTTCGATCATGCGCGACGCGGCCATCATCAGCTCCAGCAGCGTGGGATAGGTGGTGATGCGCTCCTGCACGAATTCAAGGTGGTCGCGAACGTTATCAAGCCCGAACTGGTAGTAGCGCTCATCGGGCCGGTACAGCGTCAGCTCATTCACGCAGTAGCTCAGCCAGTGATCGTGGGCCTGCCAGTGTTTTTGTTCGATGAAGTAGTCCATCGCCCGTTCCACCCTGGACAGCCACTCAGGCGCTTTCGTCAGCCCGTACAGACGCATCAGGGCGAATGCCGCTTCTCCGTCGTAATAGATAATGCGGTGTGCCGCCTTCAGCGACAAATCCCCGGCATTCAGCACATGCACAAAACCGCCGCTCTGCGGGTCTTGCATAAAACCAATGCCGTTTGCCAGCCGCGCCATTTGTTCAAGATAGCGGGGGGAGTCGGTCAGCTCAGTATATTTGGCCATCGCCAGAATACAGACAGCGTTGCCCCCCAGTTTTAGCTCATCACCGGTGTCTACCAGGAAGTCAGCATCACTGCCATCGGGCAACGTGTAAGTGCGAATAAAGGTGGTGCACAGTGAGTCAAGCGCCCGCTCGATGGCAGCAAAGTGCGCAGGCTGTTGCGTGACCTCCCAGCCTTCGAGCAGCGCATAGGTCGAACTGGCATGCCGCAGGGCGTTATAGGTGGGAATTGCCCTGTCAAAACAGGGGAACCAGCCATAATGATAACGACCCGACGGGGTGACCTGACGCGCCAGATAATCCGTTGAAGACGCAATCATCGGTTCCAGTGCCGTCTCTTGCCATTGCGGCAACTGGCGATAACCGCTGTTGCGCCCGTCAGACTCGATGGCAAACACGTTTTCACCATCGCAAAACAGCCCGCGAGTCGTGAAACGCCACACCGTCTGGTCGGGTTGTGCGGGCCATTCCACCAGCGCACCAAAGCGACGACGGGAAAAATGGGCAAGATTTTTAGGGTTAGGCGTGGCGACGCCGATTTCACCGTTATATAGCAGGGCGTTAGCGGCGATTTCCTGCTCCAGCATGGCGTAGCGAAAAGCCGGGTCCAGACTCAGCCCAAAGCGGAAATAGTTACGTTTGGTTTTAGTTAAACGGGATTCGAGGTCAGCCCAGCGCAGCGCATCGACCTTATCAACCGCGTCAACGCGCAGCCAGACGGGCTGGATACCGCTCTTTTTGCGCCACTGCTGTAACGCCAGGGTTCCCTGCTGCCAGGCAAGATCAAACGTCTTGCCGCAGCCCTGCACAACATGAGCGCGGCTTTTGCCGTCAGAGACGCTAAAGAAAAGAGCCCAGGTCGGGCAGGCAGACGGTTTTGAGGCACACTCCAGCGTTTCGATAACCGGACGTGTTTGCGCAAGTAAGTGGCTGAGTGACATGTAACTCCTTAAGTGCACCCGGGTGTTTTCAGTCCTAAAAATCCTTTAATCATAATAACATTATGATTGTCTGGTTGTGTATTCTGTAGATCTATATCTTTGCCCCCCTGAGGCGATGCTGTGAGGCGACGTTACCCACTCTTTTTTCTGCTCCTGACCAGCATGTTCACCCATGCCGAAACGCCGCTGCTGTGGAATCAAACCGCCGTTGAACAGAACTGCCCGCCCGGTGACGATGCGGTGTGGGTGCAGTATGTCGGTGGGAAGGCCTGTATCCGCTATTTCAGTGCCGGAAACCTGCATAATGCCCCGCAGGTACTGGTGATGTTTAAGGGCGATAGGGTGTCACTGATTAAGCACCCGCCGGAAACGATCCCCGCCAACACGGCGGATGCGCAGCGCAGCCAGGCGCAGGCGATTGCGCGCCAGAGCGGCTTGCCGACGGTGATTGTTGCCCGTCCTGGCACCTATGGCTCCAGCGGCAACCACTATCGTCGCCGCCAAAAAGAAGAGTTTCTCGCCCTCAATGCCGCGTTGGATGCGATCAAAACACGCTATGGCATTCAGCGTTTTATTTTGAACGGTCACAGCGGCGGCGCAACCGCCGCATCAGCACTGCTCGCTTTTGGCCGTCGCGATATTGACTGCGCCATTTTGACCTCGGGGGCGTGGGGATTGCTTGAGCGGGCCGAGCGTGTGCGTCGGGAAAGGGGTAAAGCCTCTGCCTCGGATCTGGACAGCACCGGGCTGCCGCACCCGTGGGATCCCCTTGATCACATCGACGCTGTCGTGGTCGATCCCACCCGGCGAATCCTGGTGATAGGCAACCCGCAGGACCGCAATACACCGTTCGATTTGCAGCAGCGCTTTGCCGATGCGCTGCATAAACAGGGCCACGCGGTAACGCTGCTTGAACGACCGGCGAACCCGCCACAATTTCACGACTTGAAGGGCAATGCGGGCGTTAAGGCCGTTGCACTTTGTCCACCTCCTCGCCCCGCTGATGAACACCCGAGATAAGACCATGAGCCAAAAACCTCCCCCCTCACACCCGGGCAAAAAAAACCAGCCAGGCTGGACCGCCCGTGAACTCACTGAGCTTCTGCCGGATAGCCTCTGGCATCATCAGCCTGCCGACGACTGGCGGGTGGGCGATATCGCCATTTTGCACGACGGCACGGCATATCCCCTTCCCTGCCTGTTTGTGGCCATGGATGCCGACACCTGGCATCGCGGCTCCGGGAATACCGGCATTTACGCGGGCTGGAACGATACCCATGACACGCTGGCACAACATGCCTCCCGCTACTGTGGCGCTATTGTCCAGCGTAAATTGCCGGATTTACCGCCCGATTTCCCGCAGCTGGTGATCGGCGACAGCTATGCAGCGCTGGCACTACTGGCAGAAGAGGCTCGGCGACGGTTGAACGGCAAAGTGGTGGCCATCACCGGGACGGTGGGGAAAACCTCCACCAAAGAGATGCTCGAGGGGATCCTCACCGCTGCAATACGCGTCGTGACCAGCCGAGGCAACCACAACACCCGCACGGGGGCCTCAATGACGCTCGCCCGTGCGGTCATCGACCCCGACGCCGTGGTGATGGAAGTGGCGATTTCCGCCCTGTGGATGCGCAACGGCGGGATAGGGCCGCGCATCAAACCTCATATCGTTATCGTCACTGAAATTGGCATAACCCAGGTGGGTAAGAATGTGTCCTCGTTGCAGGACGTGGCGCGCTTTAAATCACGCATCAGCCACGGCCTGATCCCCGGTGGCTACGCCATTTTGCATCGGGATATGGCGGAGTATGACACTGTTGCCCGGCGTGTCGCCCAGGACGGTGCGCGGGTTATCAGCTACGGTTTTCACCCGTCAGCGGACGTGCGCATCACCGACATGACCCCGGACGAAAACGGCAGCCAGATTACGCTCTCGTGGCGTAAGCGAAGCGTGAGTTATCGGTTCGCGGTGCCCGGCAAGGGCGGCGCACTCAACTCGGTAGCCTCGCTGATTGCCGCCGAATTGCTGGGCGTCAGCCAGGCGGTGATTATTGCAGGTCTGGAGGCATATCGCGGTGACGCTCAGCATATGAGCATCACCGCCCTTGCCCTGCCCGAGGGCGGCTCGGCAACGCTGATTGATGACAGCTTTAATGCCGAATACCTGTCGATGCTCAATGCGTTTGACGTGGCAAAGCAACGCGCACGCGATACTGGCGGTCGCATCGTGGCCCTGCTCGGGCGAATTGTGAACCTCGGCGAGCAGAGCCAGGCAATCCACCGCTCGCTCGCCGCCCCCTTGCTGGATACCGGCTGCCAGCACGTTTTTCTGCACGGCGAGGAGATGACGGCGCTGCAAGATGCGCTGCCGCAGACGGTTCAGGGCGGGCATTTTCTGACCGCCCAGGCGTTGGTTGATGCCGCCGCACCTTTGCTTCGTGCTGGTGATATTGTGCTGGTCAAAGGCAGTGTCCGACGTTCCGACTTCAAGCGGGTGAGCGGGCTGCTGAAAAGCCGACTCACTGCCCTGCCCGCTCGCTCCGTTGTCTTCACACCACGCCTGCTGGTGAATCTCACCACCGGAGAGCAGCGTGTGGCGGAGCAGTCCGATAGCCCCTTTGCGCCGCGTTACCTCAGCCAGCTGTTGCTGACCTGCTGTGTTGCCGACGGGTTGCTCAGCAAAAAGATGGCGCTGGATACCGCCATCACTGTGCGCGCGGTTTCCGCCTATATCCTCGAAGGTAACCCGGCGATCGGCCTGCAACACAGCAGCACCCTGCCCCTAAAGTCACTGGTCCAGGGCATGTTGTTGCATAACGCCTGCGATGCGGCCATCAATGTGGCTGAGCGCCTGGCGGGCAGCAGTGCTAAAGCGCTCGAACAGTTACGTGCGCTGGCGGCAAGCCTTGAAATGACGCACACCCATATCAACAACGTCTCGGGGCGATCGCGCCCGGGGCAACGCACAACGCTTGCGGATGTTGCCCGGCTGATGCGCCATTTCTATCGCCGTTATCCGAACCGGCTCCCGTGGTTTGCTGAACTGGAAGCGGCTGTCGGCGAGCACCTGTACCGAAAAACCGGCAACCTGCAAAGTGACGGTAGCGCCTGGGGGCAATTCAGTGCCGGGAACTGGGGCTTTGCTCTGCAATGGCGTGAGGGCGAGCTGTGGCTTGCCGCCGCTGCGCACACGCACGACGCCTTCTATCTCGACTATCTGCTGGATGGGCTTTTAGCGAAGATTGATACCTCTACGCCTGCCAATGCGCATACGGCTGCGAAAATACAGATAGCGAAACCCGCAGCAACCTTCACCTTTTTGGGCGACACCTATTTCGGTGAGTGGTACACCCAAAGACGCCGGGCACACGGGATTGATGATGCCCTGCAACGCCACGGTTATGACCATAGCTTCGCAGCGCTCGCGCCTGTGCTTGCGGGCAGCGATTTTACCCTCGTCAATTTCGAGGCCGCGCTGGCAACCGACATGAGTACCAGCCTTGAGGGCCGTAAACCCTTCTGCCTGACAGGCTTGCCTGTCGAATCGGTCGCCGCCCTGAAAAAACAGGGCATTCATGCCGTCTCGCTGGGTAACAATCATGCCATGGATGCCGGTTTGCCTGGGCTTGAGAGCACGCTGGCGGCGTTTCGCGACGGGGGACTCACCTGCGTGGGAGCGGGCCTTGACGCCCGCCAGGCCGAGGCTCCGCTGGAGATAACCGTGGGGGCGCGAACGTTCAAGATTTACAGCGCTTACTGGTACCGGCAGCACATGGAGCAAGACTGCGCCTTCTATGCCCGACCGCGTCGCGCAGGCGTGGCCTGCCTTAGCGGTGGCCTGGTCAGGCAATTGCGCGAAGAAAAAGCACGCGACAATCCTGCAACCACTATCGTGCTGACACACTGGGGGATGGACTACAACTGGACCTCCGCCAGGCAGCGGGCGCAGGCAAAACGGCTCGCGGACGCCGGTGCGGATCTGATTTTAGGCACCGGGACACATATGCCCGGAGAAACCGCCCGGCTGGGGCAAAGTCTGGTGGTTTACAGTATCGGCAACGGGGTCTTTAACAGTAACGGTGAGTATCAGTCGCGCGGCATGCCCGCCTGCGGTTTTATCGTGCGTCTGCGGCTGGGCACTGGCGCGGCGCAGATCCAGTTATTACCCATTTTCACCGATAACCTGAAGACGTTCTGGCAGCCCCGTCCGGTCACTGAAGGCGAATTTGCTGACCTGGTCGCACAACTGGCCGCGCAAGGGATGCCAATAATCCAGCAGGGGCAGACCGGCGAAGGCTGGCTGGCACTAACGGTAGGAAATGAACGTATGCTGACCCTGACGCTGGACAGCCGTTTTGGTGGAGAGAATTAGCTGCACCTGCATCAGGTGCAGCTTTAATAAGTACAATGAGAATGTGCTGCGGGGCCTAACGCGAAAGATGTGCGGTGGTTTCGTCACTTATCGCCTGCAGCAGCGCTCGCAGGGTTGGGATTTCATCGCTCGTACATTGCAACACGATGCAATAACCCTCAACCCATGCCTTTACGCTCTGCCCCGTAAAGCGACTTTCAAAAAGTTGGCGCCATTCATCACCTGGCATACCTTCAAGCTCAAAATATTTAAGTGCACCGTTCCCACGTGAAATCCGGTGCTGATCCAGTCCAATTATTTTCATTCAAGTTAACCCAGAGAAAAACCGTTCAAATAATACCCCCTGAAAGACCAGTGGAATAAAGAGACATCCAAATAAAAACGAAACGGCAACTTAATGCAAATTTTAGCAATTAAAAACCGGTTAAATGCGCGTTATTACGTGTTATGACTTTTTTCTTGCCACCTTGCTTGCCTATTCCTCTGCGACCGTTGCATCAGCCCACAATGTCGCCACCGTCATCGCATCAATCGCGACAAAATCAGGGATCGCAAGTCGGGTGGCAAAGGTTTTGACGTCGCTCCATTCACGCCGTTCAAAATGACGGGCAAGGCTGAGAATCAGATACAGTTTCCCTTTTTTATTCACCAGGGCATCGCTGACCTGACTGGAAATCGCAATGTGGCCACAGATGTCTTCTATCGGTGTTTCCAGAATCGCATCCAGCAATGATAACAGGCCGCATAAAAACGCATCCTGCGGGCTGCACGACGGCAAAGCTTTTTCTACCATCACTTCGCAGAATTTTGCCCGCACCAGTGACAGGTGATACAACTCATGGTGATTTTTATTATTCAGATTGGTCAGACAGGCCAAAGAGACAAATCGGGAAAGCTCTTTACGCCCAAGATACATGGCAATGCCTTTCAGCGTCAGATGTTCACTTTCGGTAATACCGCTGACTCTGAAAATAATATTTCTGGCGTACTTTAATATTTTGTACGTTAGCGTGAGATCGTGCTCAAGAATGATTTCGATTTTATCAAAGTCAAGTTCTGGCGCATTGACTTCATTTAGCAACTGGAAAAGGTGGGAGGCTTTGTGCGATAACCGCTTGGTTTTAACAATCTCTGGCTTGCTGTAGAAATAGCCCTGAAAGAGAGAAAATCCTTTTGCTTTATATTTTTCAAATTCTGCGTGAGTTTCTACTTTTTCCGCCAGTAGCGTAATGCCATGCAGTCTTTCAGCAAATGCCAATAAGAATTGATTAATCTCCTCATCGCTGCTGGCCTGTATATCGAACTTGATAATTTTGATATAGGGGAAGAAACGTTGCCAGCCAGAATCCATCGTAAAATCATCGAGCGCTAGCGTGTAACCCAGTGCGTGAAGCCGCATCACCGCATCCAGTAGCGCATCATCAGGGAGGGCATCTTCCAGAATCTCAATGACCACCTTTTCTCGGGGTAGGGTGTCCGCCAGGCCTTGTATTATCATCTGATAAGGGAAATTGATGAATGATAAATGCTCCCCAACCAGTCGATATAATGGCGTCCCCAGGAATTGATCGGAAATCATCTGACTGGTGGCATATTCAGGCTTAACATCCGGGAAGTAATTATTTAATCCCGCCCGAAAGAGAAGCTCATAAGCTACCGTATGTAAGTCGCGATCAAAAACGGGCTGCCGTGCTACAAAGGAGTACATAATATCCCCGTAAAGCATTAAAGAAATTAATCAAAAAACGTTTTCTGCGATTTCATTCCCAATGAAAACGATAAATTTTTAGCTGAAACTGATAACTGATGCAATCATTACCGTCACAAATAATAATGAATTTTTGTAATTATGGATATAAAAAGCAATATAGCTAATTGCGCGACATTCTTATTGCTCTTAGTTGATTAACATCAATGAAATAAACCAGGGTTATGCCATTTCGGCGTTAATATCTCGCACACGATTAAAATACCCGCTGAACGATCACCTTAAAATAAATCCCCCGGACATAACAACAGCAGCGCCCTTTAAGCCTGTCATAAAATCCAGACTTAATTCAAATAGCCGATCGTTCTTGCCTGATTTCAGTCCAGGATGCACGCAACCTGAAGGCCCTGTCAGCGTCACTGACGCGGCCCTGCTGGTACATCGAATTTGCCGAACTTGATTGATAAGTGTGCTAACGATCACAAAAATAAGCTTACTAATCAAAGCGAAAAAAACAGGTTTCAGAGATGTTACAACGCGTCGCCGAACAGGCATTTATTACGCGACGAAATCAAAGTGTCGCCAAAGCCCGACAGTCCGTAAGTAACGGAAATTATTTAAAAAAAAGGCCCTTGTAAGCCTCCATTTTTAAGCGTACATTAGCCCCGTTCGGCGTGATACACGCCACAAATTCTGAGATGGCGCTGTGGCCGAAAGGGAGAAAATTCCCATTTTCAATTTGGCGTAGTTTCACCTCTCTATACTCAGTTCTGATTTGGTCATAATGCATACCTGGCGTATGCGGAGCGATGAAGCGTGAAATATTTCTTTATGGGCATTTCGGTGATGGTCATTGTTTGGGCCGGCACATTCGCCCTGATGATCTGAGCAACGAATAATAAGCACAAAAAAGAACAGGAGCCCTTTGGCTCCTGTTTTCATTTGCTTTGACGGCGTGTGTTACGCCTGGTCAGCGTCTTCAACAGCCGGTTTGCTTGTGCCCGGCAGCAGGCCATCGGCACGGAACATCGCTTTGATCCCCCTCACCGCCTGGCGAATGCGATCGCGGTTCTCAATCAGGGCAAAACGCACGTGTGTATCGCCGTAATCACCAAAGCCGATGCCCGGAGAGACGCAGACTTTGGCGTCCTGCAGCATCTTTTTGGCAAACTCCAGTGAGCCCATGGCGGCGTAGGGTTCCGGGATTTTCGCCCAGACGTACATTGAAGCTTTCGGCATTTCAACCATCCAGCCCGCTTCGTGCAATCCTTTCACCAGCACATCACGACGACGCTTATACTGCGCGGCGATATCTTTAACGCACTGCTGATCCCCTTCAAGAGCGGCAATCGCGGCCACCTGTAGCGGCGTAAAGGTACCGTAATCGTGATAGCTTTTGATACGCGCCAGTGCATTGACCAGCGTTTTGTTGCCCACCATAAAGCCGATACGCCAGCCTGCCATGTTGTAGCTCTTAGACAGGGTGAAGAACTCCACGGCGACGTCACGTGCGCCCGGAACCTGCATAATCGACGGGGCTTTCCAGCCGTCATACACGATGTCGGCATAGGCCAGGTCATGAACCACCAGCACGTCGTAACGTTTTGCCAGCGCCACGACTTTTTCGAAGAACTCCAGTTCAACACACTGAGCGGTCGGGTTGGACGGGAAGCCGAGGACCATCATCTTCGGTTTCGGGTAACTTTCACGAATCGCACGTTCCAGTTCGTTAAAGAAGTCTACCCCTTCCACCAGCGGAACAGAACGCACCTGCGCACCGGCGATGACCGCACCATAGATGTGGATCGGGTAGCTGGGGTTGGGCACCAGCACGGTGTCACCGTGATCCAGCGTCGCCAGCATCAGGTGCGCCAGCCCCTCTTTCGAACCAATGGTCACAATTGCTTCTGTTTCAGGATCGATATCCACCTCGTATCTTTCCTGATACCAGCGAGAAATCGCACGACGTAAACGCGGAATCCCTTTTGAAGTGGAATACCCATGAGTATCCGGGCGTTGGGCGACGGTACAGAGCTTTTCAACGATATGCGGCGGAGTCGCGCCGTCAGGGTTGCCCATGCTGAAATCGATAATATCTTCGCCGCGCCGACGCGCAGCCATTTTCAGCTCAGCCGTGATGTTGAAAACATAAGGGGGGAGACGATCGATACGCGTGAAACGGCGTTCAGGACTGAATTCAGCCATAGATTCCTCAGAGTACGTTAGCGCCCGGACCGTCCGAGCGACGCTGCCACGATGGTGGCGTCTAAAGAAAATAGCCTGAAAAAAAAGCGGCTGTCGAGAGGTTATGGAAAAATAATTTTGTTAGCGATTCGCCAGTAAAAAGAGGAACAGATAATTTTGATGAATAAGATATTTTGTCTGTTACTCGGTTAACACCACAAAAAAATTAACATGCTGATATCAATAAAATTACCAATAAGTTGCACGTTTTTTACCGCATGGCGAAAATTCACTCCACCTGCCTCAATCCCCTTTTAATAAAGTGGTTTTTCCTCATTGAATGAGTGGCGCACTTAACTGGTCATCTGCACTGATGTTTTTTATCATAGCTTTTTCACGCTTTTTACATGGGTTTCCCGTGCACGAAATATTCGACATGCTGCTGGCGGTTTTTGACCGGGCAGCACTTATGCTGATCTGTCTTTTCTTCCTGATTCGCATCCGTCTGTTCCGCGAACTGCTGCATAAAACGGCACACACGCCCAAAGAATTGCTGGCCGTCACCGCCATCTTTTCCCTGTTCGCGCTGTTCAGCACCTGGTCTGGCGTGCCTGTTGAAGGCTCGCTGGTCAACGTGCGCATTATCGCGGTCATGTCCGGCGGCATTTTGTTTGGCCCCTGGGTCGGCATCATTACCGGCATCATTGCCGGGATCCATCGCTACCTTATCGATATCGGTGGCGTTACCGCGGTGCCCTGCTTAATCACCAGTATTATTGCCGGGGTGCTTTCTGGCTGGATTAACCTCAAGATCCCGAAAGCGAAACACTGGAGTGCGGGGATTATCGCCGGGATGCTGTGCGAAACGTTGACCATGACACTGGTCGTGGTCTGGGCGCCGACCACCGCGTTGGGACTGGATATCGTGTCAAAAATCGGCGTGCCAATGATCCTCGGTAGCGTGTGCGTCGGGTTTATCGTGCTGCTGGTGCAAAGCGTTGAAGGTGAAAAAGAGGCCATGGCCGGGCGACAGGCAAAGCTGGCGCTGGATATTGCCAACAAAACGCTGCCGCTGTTTCGTAATGTGAATAACGAATCTTTGCGCAAGGTCTGCAATATTATCCGCCGGGATATTGATGCCGATGCCGTGGCGATCACTAATGTTGACCATGTTCTGGTGTATGTCGGCGTGGGTGAAGATAATTATCACGATAATGACGATATTATCAGCCCGACCACTAAACAGGCTATCGACAGCGGTGAAATCATCATAAAAAACAATGATGAGGCGCATCGCACACCGGAAATTCACTCCATGCTGGTGATTCCGTTATGGGAACAGGGCGTGGTGACCGGCACGCTGAAAATCTATTATTGCCATGCTCACCAAATCACCTCGTCATTACAGGAAATGGCCGTGGGGCTCTCGCAAATTATTTCCACTCAGCTGGAAGTCTCCCGCACCGAGCAATTACGTGAAATGGCCAATAAAGCCGAATTGCGTGCGCTGCAAAGTAAAATTAACCCGCATTTTCTGTTCAACGCCCTGAATGCGATTTCGTCTTCTATTCGCCTGAATCCGGACACCGCCCGGCAGCTTATTTTTAATTTGTCTCGCTACCTGCGCTATAACATTGAATTAAAAGATGACGAGCAGATCGACATTAAGAAAGAGCTGTATCAAATTAAGGATTATATTGCGATTGAGCAGGCGCGCTTCGGCGACAAACTCACCGTAATCTATGATATCGATGAAGAAGTCAGCTGCGTCATCCCGAGCCTGCTGATTCAGCCGCTGGTTGAAAATGCCATTGTCCACGGCATTCAGCCCTGTAAAGGCAAGGGAGTGGTGACCATTAGCGTGGCAGAGTGCGGCCGTCGGGTGCGCATTGCCGTGCGCGACACCGGCAACGGAATATCACCTGAGATGATTGCCCGCGTGGAAGCGAACGAAATGCCAGGCAATAAAATTGGTCTGCTTAACGTCCATCAGCGTGTGAAACTCTTGTACGGCGAAGGTCTGCACATTAAGCGTCTGGCCCAGGGCACAGAAATCGCATTCTATGTTCCCATGCATGCATCACCGGCTGCGGTGTCTGCCAGTTTGTTGCCTTAAGAGATAAATGAATGAAAGTCATCATTGTTGAAGATGAAATACTGGCTCAGCAAGAACTTAGCTGGCTGATTAAAGAGCATAGCCAGATGGAGATTGTGGGCACATTTGATGACGGTCTGGATGTGCTGAAATACCTCCAGCACAATAAAGTGGACGCCATTTTTCTGGATATCAACATTCCTTCCCTGGACGGTGTGCTGCTGGCGCAGAACATCAGCCAGTTCGCTCACAAGCCGTTTATTGTGTTTATTACCGCGTGGAAAGAGCATGCGGTGGAAGCCTTTGAACTGGAAGCGTTTGACTACATTCTGAAGCCGTATCAGGAATCGCGGATAATCAGCATGCTGCAAAAGCTGGAAACCGCCTGGCAGCAGCAGACGGGGGCCGCCAGTAACCCGGCACCGCGTGAAAATCTGACCATTAATCTGGTGAAAGATGAACGCATCATCGTGACCAGCATCCACGACATCTACTACGCAGAAGCCCACGAAAAAATGACCTTCGTGTACACAAAGCGGGAGTCATTCGTGATGCCAATGAACATCACCGAGTTTTGCAGCAAACTGCCGACGGCACATTTCTTCCGCTGTCATCGCTCGTATTGCGTGAATCTGGATAAAATCCGCGAGATTGAACCCTGGTTTAATAACACCTATATCGTGCGACTGCGGGACCTGGATTTTCAGGTGCCCGTCAGCCGCAGTAAGGTAAAAGAGTTCAGGCAGTTAATGCATCTTTAGAGATAGAAGCCCAGGGTCTGACGCAGGTGCGCGCCCGCGCCCAGCAGGCCTGGGTTATCGTGGGTAATCAGGAAGACGGGGATGTCCTGCACGTAGGATTTGAAGCGCCCTTTATCTTCGAAGCCGCCACGAAAACCGGAGGCGGTGAAGAAGTCCAGGAAACGCGGCACGATGCCACCCGCAATGTACACACCACCAAAGCAGCCGAGCGTTAACGCCAGGTTACCGCCAAAACGCCCCATAATGACGCAGAACAGCGACAGCGCACGGCGACAGTCGATACAGCTGTCTGCCAGCGCGCGTTCGGTGATGTCTTTCGGCTGCAGGTTCTCGGGCAGTCGGCCATCTGATTTCACAATCGCGCGATAAAGGTTAATAAGGCCAGGCCCTGAGAGCACGCGCTCGGCGGAGACGTGGCCGATTTCAGCCCGCAGCTCTTCGAGGATAATGCCCTCTTCTTCACTGTTCGGCGCGAAATCAACGTGCCCACCTTCACCCGGCAGACTGACCCAGCGTTTATCGACATGCACCAGATGCGCCACACCCAGACCGGTGCCGGCACCGTAAACGGCAATCGGTTTGCCTTCCACTGCATCGTTGCCGCCAAACTGAATCAGATGCTCTTTTTTGAGCATCGGGATAGCCATGGAGACGGCAGTGAAATCGTTGATGATTTCCAGGTGGGCAAAACCGAGGTTGGTTTTCATCTCCTGGATAGAGAACGCCCAGGTGTGGTTCGTCATCGCCACCCAGTCGCCGGTGATGGGACAGGCAATGGCAATACACCCATCTTCGACGCTGACCTTATGCTCATCGAGGTACACGCGCACCACCGCCTCAAGGCTCGGATAATCCAGACCAGAATAGGTTTTGGCCTGTGAGATCTCGCCGCTGTCGACATCGCATAACGCCAGTCGCGCGTTCGTCCCGCCCACGTCCCCTACTAAAGCATATTTTGTCATTCTTTTACGGCTCCGCTAAAGTCAGAATAAATCTTTGGCACACTGTAAATTCAAGGCGCTGTAACAACAATGACCATAGCATGAGCGCCCCGGGATTATCGATCTGCGTCACAGATTCACGTAATGATTACACCCGTGTTTGCACTCACCTTATTTTGAATATGTGTAAAGTGTTGCCACAAACCAGCCAAAAGGAAATGAGCATGCTCCATCCGCGCGCCAGAACGATGCTATTACTGGCCCTACCCGCACTGGCGATTGGTGTCGCTTCAAGTCTGGTGCTGCTGTTGGTGATGAAAATCGCCGCCGTACTGCAAAATTTTTTCTGGCAGAGCCTGCCATACCGGATGGGATTGACCCCGGATTCGCCCCTCTGGGTGGTACTGACGCTGACCTTAACAGGCATCGCCGTGGGTCTGGTCATCCGCTACAGCACGGGACATGGCGGCCCGGATCCTGCCACCGAACCTTTGATTGGCGCACCGGTCAATGTCTCCGCACTGCCGGGGCTTGTGGTCGCACTGATTATCGGCCTTGCGGGTGGCGTGAGCCTCGGCCCTGAGCACCCTATCATGGTGCTCAATATTGCCCTTGCGGTTGCACTGGGTGGCAAACTGTTCCCCCGGGTTGCGCCGCTGGACTGGACGATCCTCGCCTCTGCAGGAACAATAGGTGCACTGTTTGGCACGCCCGTTGCCGCTGCGCTGATCTTTTCCCAGACCCTTAACGCCAGCAATGATGTCCCTCTGTGGGACAAACTTTTCGCCCCCTTAATGGCAGCGGCGGCGGGCGCACTGACCACCAGCGTGTTCTTCCATCCCCATTTTGCCCTGCCGGTTGCGCATTATCCGCAGCTGCACGTAGTGGACATTCTGAGCGGTGCCGTGGTGTGCGCCATTGCGATTGCACTTGGCATGGTCGCGGTCTGGTGCATGCCACGCCTGCACCAGCTAATGCAGCGCATGAACAGCCCGGTGCTGGCGTTAGGTAGCGGTGGCTTTGTGCTGGGGATTTTGGGGGTGATTGGCGGCAACATCACGCTCTTTAAAGGGCTGGATGAAATGCAGCAGATGGCCTTCTCCCAGACCTTCACCGTGACGGATTACCTGCTGTTTGCGGTAGTGAAACTGGCGGCACTGGTGGTTGCGGCGGCCTGCGGGTTCAGAGGCGGGCGCATCTTCCCGGCCGTGTTTGTTGGGGTCGCCTTAGGGCTCATGTTACATGAGCATGTGGAAGCGGTTCCGGCAGCCATTACCGTCTCCTGCGCCATTCTCGGCATGGTCCTGGTGGTCACCCGTGACGCCTGGCTCAGCCTGTTTATGGCGGCCGCCGTCGTGCCTGATACCACCCTACTTCCCTTGCTGTGCATAGTGATGCTGCCGGCCTGGCTGTTGCTGGCAGGGAAACCCATCATGATTGCCCCGAGGAAAAAATAAGTGCGCCAGGCCGAATTTTTTATGCGCAGGTAAGCGGTTACCCGGAAGCTGGTGTAAGCTCAAACACTATTTTGTGTAAACGTATACACCGACAAAGTAAGGGCACCGAGATGGTTTATCAGGCCGATGAAACACGTTACCAGCGTATGGATTACCGCCGTTGTGGCGACAGTGGTTTAAAGCTTCCGGCCGTGTCGCTGGGGTTGTGGCATAACTTTGGCGATGCGACGCTGATTGAAAACAGCCGCCAGCTGCTGCGGCACGCGTTTGATTCAGGCATAACCCACTTCGATCTTGCGAACAACTATGGCCCGCCTCCGGGATCGGCCGAGCGCAACTTTGGTCGTCTGCTGCAGGAGGATTTCCTGCCGTATCGCGATGAGCTGATTATCTCCAGCAAAGCCGGTTACACCATGTGGGACGGCCCTTACGGCGACTGGGGTTCACGCAAGTATTTGATTTCCAGCCTTGATCAAAGTCTTAAGCGCATGGGGCTGGAATATGTCGATATCTTCTATCATCACCGCCCGGATCCTGAAACCCCGCTGCAGGAAACCATGCGCGCCCTGGATCACGTGGTGCGCCAGGGCAAAGCACTGTACGTCGGGCTGTCTAACTACCCGGCTGAACTGGCGCGACAGGCTATCGATATCCTTAACGATCTGGGCACCCCTTGCCTCATTCACCAGCCTAAATATTCGATGTTTGATCGCTGGGTGGAAGACGACCTGCTGGACGTACTCAAGGAAAAAGGCGTGGGCAGCATTGCGTTCTCGCCGCTTGCGGGAGGTCAGTTAACCGATCGCTACCTGAACGGTATTCCGGCAGACTCTCGCGCCGCCAGCGGCAGCCGTTTCCTGAACCCCGATCAGCTTACCGAAGAGAAGCTCGCCAAAGTGCGAAAACTCAACGAGATTGCCGAAAAGCGCGGGCAGAAACTCTCACAGATGGCGCTGGCCTGGGTGCTACGTGGCGACAGAGTGACTTCCTTACTTATCGGGGCCAGCAAGACCAGTCAGCTTGATGACGCAGTGGGTGCGATGGCAAATCGTCAGTTCAGCAGCGCAGAATGCGAAGCCATTGACGCGATCCTTAGTTAGGATGAAAAATCACCATTTTTAGCTAAAAGTGCTGCCACCCCGGATTTAGGAGTTGTGCCGAAGATGCGGGGTGAATCGTTACATAATATTGCTGCAACCGACCGGTTCGTGAAGGAGAAAACTATGTTCAGGTCACTTATTCTTGCAGCAGCATTAACGGTTTTTGCACCTCTGGTTACCAGCGTCGCCAATGCGGGTGAAATCACGCTGCTGCCTTCCATTAAGTTGCAGATCGGCGATCGCGACAATTATGGCAATTACTGGGACGGTGGCCGCTGGCGCGACCGTGATTACTGGGGCCGCCATTATGAATGGCGTGAGAATCGCTGGCGTCCGCATGATCGTGGCTATCATCGCGGCTGGGATAAACGTAACGCCTACGAACGTGGCTATCGCGAAGGCTGGAACGATCGTGATGATCGCCGTGGACCGGGACGCGGGCACGGTCATGGGCACCACCACTAACGCTAAATGGGTTAACAAAAAAGGAGCGCAAGCGCTCCTTTTTTTATCCTTACTGGCTTAGCGTTCCCACCAGCAGCCAGCCGTTCAGCGCCACCACCAGGACCACAATTAACCACCCGGTACGTTTCACCCATGGCGAGTTGACCAGCTCACCCATCAGCGTCGAATTACTGGTGAAAATCAGCAGCGGCACCAGCGCCAGCGCGATACCAAAGCTCAGCAGCACCTGGCTCATCACCAGAATCCGGGTCGGATCCAGCCCCATCAGAATGACAATAAACGACGGCATCATCGTGATGCTGCGACGCACCCACAGCGGAATGTGGAAACGCACGAAGCCCTGCATCACCACCTGCCCTGCCAGCGTCCCGACGACAGTGGAAGAAAGCCCCGCCGCCACCAGACTCAGGCCAAAGATAGTCGCAGCCGAATGGCTTAACAGCGGTTCAAGCGTTAAATAGGCTTCGTCGAGATCGGCAACACCCGTGTGTCCGTTAAAGTGAAAAGCGGCGGCGGCAGTCGCCATCATCGCCAGATTCACAAAACCGGCAATGGTCATCGCAATACCGACGTCCCATTTGGTTGCCGAGTAGCGCTCACGTCGGGTGCCTTCATGCAGGTATTGCGTGAGGGAGGAGTGTAGATAAATCACGTGCGGCATGATGGTCGCTCCCAGAACACCTGCCGCCAGGAAGACGGCTTCGGTGCCAGGCAGGCTCGGGATCACAATCCCTTTTACCAAAGGAGCGACCGCAGGCTGGGAGAAAATCAACTCAACAATATAAGCCGCCGCCACAAACAGCAGTAACCCGCCGATGACTTTTTCCAGCGGTTTTTGCCCACGACGTTGCAGCATCAAAATCAGGAAAGTTGCTATCCCCGTCAGCACCGCCCCCTGTAACAGCGACACGCCGAGAATGAGCTTAAAGCCAATAGCCGCGCCGATAAATTCAGCCAGATCGGTCGCCATGGCGATGATTTCTGCCTGCACCCAGTAAAACCAGACCACCGGGCGCGGGTAGTGATCGCGAATTTGTTCAGCAAGGTTTTTCCCGGTGGCAATACCGAGTTTGGCAGAGAGCAATTGGATAAGCATTGCCATCAGGTTTGCCCACACAACCACCCACAGCAGTTGATAGCCGAAGCTGGCCCCCGCCTGAATATTGGTGGCAAAATTACCGGGATCGATATAGCCAATCGCCGCAATGAACGCAGGCCCCATCAAGGCGAACCTTAACTTGCGCGCTGTACGCCCACTGCTATTCTCAACGCGACTGTTGCTCATTTACTTGCCTCTAATATAGCCTTTGCTATGTTTGATGCTATCAAAATGCGAATGATTATCAAGTTCATTTAGTGTGCGTTATCTTGATTTCTCTGATAGCCAGAAACGATAGAAGGGCCGACTGCGCTGGATAGGGGTTAAAAGCGATTGTGGGTCACACAATTCTGTTAAGAGTTTAGCATTTCAGTGCAACTTTTCACTTCTTTACTTAACATAACCGAAATGTATGTTGGATCACTATTTTTGAGTCTGGTCACAGGTCATTAATATACTGTGTGTTTGATCTCGTTTTCTTTCCGCTTGTTACATAGAATGTGCACGAAAATACTACTCGTCTCATATTTGGAGCAAATATGTCCCGCGTTCTGCACTTTGTTCTGGCGCTTGCTGTAGTGGCGCTGCTTGCACTTCTCGTTAGCAGCGACCGCAAAAAAATCCGCATTCGCTTTGTTGCCCAGTTGCTGGTGATTGAAGTTCTGTTGGCCTGGTTCTTCCTGAACTCAGACGTTGGTCTGGGTTTTGTGAAAGGCTTCTCCGAAATGTTCGAGAAACTGCTCGGGTTTGCCAACGATGGGACCAACTTCGTCTTTGGTAACATGAATGATAAAGGTCTGGCATTCTTCTTCCTGAAAGTGCTGTGCCCGATTGTGTTCATCTCTGCGCTGATCGGTATTCTGCAACACATTCGCGTGCTGCCGATTATCATCCGTGCCATTGGTACTGTTCTGTCCAAGGTTAACGGCATGGGCAAACTGGAGTCTTTCAACGCCGTCAGTTCCCTGATTCTGGGCCAGTCTGAAAACTTCATCGCCTATAAAGATATTCTGGGCAAAATGTCCCGCAACCGCATGTACACCATGGCGGCCACGGCAATGTCTACCGTGTCTATGTCTATCGTGGGCGCGTACATGACGATGCTGGAGCCGAAATACGTTGTTGCGGCGCTGGTTCTGAACATGTTCAGCACCTTTATTGTGCTGTCGCTGATCAACCCGTACCGCGTGGACGAAAGCGAAGACAATATTCAGATGTCTAACCTGCACGAAGGCCAGAGTTTCTTCGAAATGCTGGGTGAGTATATTCTGGCAGGCTTCAAAGTGGCGATTATCGTTGCCGCAATGCTGATCGGCTTCATTGCCCTGATCGCAGCACTGAACGCCCTGTTCGCGACCGTAACCGGCTGGTTCGGCTACAGCATCTCCTTCCAGGGCATTCTGGGTTACATCTTCTATCCGATTGCATGGGTAATGGGTGTGCCGTCATCAGAAGCACTGCAGGTGGGCAGTATCATGGCAACCAAACTGGTGTCGAACGAATTCGTGGCCATGATGGACCTGCAGAAAATTGCAGCCACCCTGTCTCCACGTGCGGAAGGTATCCTGTCGGTGTTCCTGGTCTCCTTCGCTAACTTCTCTTCCATCGGTATCATCGCGGGCGCCATTAAAGGCCTGAACGAAGAGCAAGGTAACGTGGTTTCCCGCTTTGGTCTGAAACTGGTTTACGGCTCTACGCTTGTGAGCGTGCTGTCTGCATCTATCGCAGCACTGGTGCTGTAATCTGATGGTTAAACCGGGGAGCCCCTCCCCGGTTTAGTTTTCCAGGGGCTGCGGTTTGCCAAGCAGATACCCTTGTAAATATTCCACTCCCGCCTCCAGCAGTAACTGACGCTGTTCCTGAGATTCAACATACTCCGCCACCACCGTGAGTGACTTCGCTTGTGCCAGCTCGCATATCGCTTTTACGATCAATACGTCCTGAGGATCGCGCACAATATCCCGCACAAAACAGCCGTCAATCTTGATGATATCGGCCTCAAGCCGTTTAAGTCGTTCGAAATTAGCGTAACCGGTGCCAAAGTCATCAATGGCAATTTTGAACCCGGCCTGCCGCAATTGCTGAATATTCCTGACGCTGAATTCGGAATTCGAGAATGCCTGCTCTTCGGTCACTTCGATAATGATCTCCTGCGGCGCAATGGCGTACTGCTCGCAAAGCGCAACCAGACGCATGCCAACATCCTCCTGCATCAAGGTCAGGGGTAAGAGATTCACCGAAAAACGCGCCCGCCGGGCAGACGTGGGATTCGCCCGCATCCACTGCAGAAGAGTCTCGATGACCTGCATATCGAAACGCGTGCTGAGGTTGAACTGGGCAATCACCGGAATGAACTGCGCCGGGTTCATCACCTCACCGTCGCTCATCAGCCGTGTCAAAATCTCATGGTAACCCCTGCCCTGCGCGTTCTGGATGGGCTGGGCATAGAGCATAAGCGCTTGCTCATCCAGTGCCCGTTTCACTTTGTTCAGCAGCCGCACGCGTTCCGAAGTCTGACCGCTAACAACATCAAGACTGTGAGTTAACGCCAGCACCTGGCGGGCGCTACTGGCCTGCTCTGACAGCCAGCTCAGTTGACCGAGCGTGTGGTGTAGCGTCTCCCCCGCGCCTTCAATTTCACCCCAGGATGCGCCAAATTCAATATCCAGCGCGGTATTGCGCCAGTAAATGCGCTGGCTATTCAGGTGGTCGACAATATGCTGCAAACGTTCGATAGTCTGCGCCCCCCTGAGGACAAGGATAAGCTCGCTGCCAGGCAACTGGAACAGCTGCTCTCCCCGATGGAGCAGCGGCTGCAGTGAGCGTGTTACGCTGCGCTTGAAATGTACTCGCATCATCATGCCGTAGTGGCGGCTCAAAAATTCCAGATTTTTCATGTGCAGGCAGCAGACAATCTGATCCTGGCGTTGCGCCAGGCTCTTTTCCAGCGCCCGCAAATTCGGCAAACCGGTGAGAGGATCGGTCAGTGCCTGCCCTTGCCAACGGCGCGTTATCCATGCGTTGCGGCGAAGAAGTCGCGTCATATAAATCAAACAGATGGTGAAACAGATAAGCACTGACATGACGAAAGCCATTGCATATTTGGTATCCACGCCATGCAAGAAATTATGGTTATAAGCCAACAACATAAATGCCGATAATGACCAACAAAGCATAATAAATGGATACTGCAATTTACTGACGCTTAACGTAAAGAGAATAAATATAACGGGAACGAGGTAGCCGGCAATGTATTCTGATTCAATCGCTGCGCAGAGAATAATAAGAAGGATAATGAGACCTGTTAACCAACTTAACATAAATACACGATACTTACTGGACAGGCAGGGTTTTATATTTCTTAACCAGAATGTGCGGGCAAAATGTGGATTGATAATCATCCGCAATACATAATAAAACATCATGGTGAAGATCAACGCTGCGCAAATCAAATTCTGAATATCGATAATACTGTACATGACCGACGCTGAACCAAAATAACTGGCAAGCCCCGGCGGAAAGGTCAACCAGAGGCCGGCAAGATACATTGACGCTTTTATGCCAAGGGGCGCGATAAACCCCATCCAGAAGATACGGATGCCCATGTTTTTGTTGGGAATGCCATGTCGCCAGCGGGTACCTAATTTCCAGCGCACTATCGCGCAGACAAAAAGCACGGGAAACAGCTGACAGAATAAGAGAACCACCGCTTGCAGAAGAGATAATCCAAACAGCCACTGATTGACGATGGCGAAGCTGATAATAATCGGAAAAATGGCCTGACGGCCAAATAAGAATAGCATGGAAAACATAACGCTAAGTGGCAACCAGGACAAATAAACGGGACTGGAATCCACCACCGCAACAGGGGAAATATAACCCGAGACTGGAACAATGATTAAACAAAGAATTAACGCCGAGATAAACGTTCTTACTTTTTTGTCTATTTTATCTTTCATAGGCGTTAATTTACCGCTCGCTGATTGGTTATTTTTTGAGTAGGCGGGATAATAAGTTTATTCGCATAGTGAAGCAAGTTAATACCACGACAATGCCGCTATATTACTGGGGTTTTAACAATCTGAGATTAATAGACTAAAGCTGAAAGGAATTTACACAATGAAGAATATCAGAAAGCAAAAACCCCCGCGTAAACGCGAGGGTTTCAATTTTGGTGGAGCTAAGCGGGATCGAACCGCTGACCTCTTGCATGCCATGCAAGCGCTCTCCCAGCTGAGCTATAGCCCCACATGTTACTTTACTGACCGCACTCTGTTGGGTTCAGAGTTTGGTGGAGCTAAGCGGGATCGAACCGCTGACCTCTTGCATGCCATGCAAGCGCTCTCCCAGCTGAGCTATAGCCCCATCGCGTAAAGCGTGTCGTGTTGACGGGCGGCATAATATGAATTCCCTCGCCAGGTGTCAACGGCAAATTCATATGCCTGCAATCAACCGCTGAAAAAGCAGGCAAATGAAGAACATTGCGAGGCGACTCGCAGCCAGTAGTTAAACCTGTCACGTTTTCGCATAAAATGATGCTATAACATCAACGTGTAATTACCCCTACAACTACTCTGGAAATGACATGCTCAAGGAACGAATGACGCCGGAAGAGCTTGCACAGCTCACCGGTTACAGCCGCCAGACCATCAATAAATGGGTTCGCAAAGAAGGCTGGGTCACCACACCAAAACCAGGCGTTCAGGGAGGAAAAGCGAGACTGGTTCATGTCAGCGAGCAGGTTCGGGATTTTATTCGTAATGCACAACGCTCCACTCAGGATAGCGCCTTCCCTGCCATGCTGACGCAAGATGCCCCCCTGGAATCACTGCTTATTACGCTGGCAAAAGAGATGACGGCGGCGGAACAAAAACAACTTTCTTCATTACTGCTGCGTGAAGGCATCACGGGATTACTGTCCCGATTAGGGATCCGCGAAAAGAAATAACATGAAACTACCAGATAAAATGACCACTGAAGAGTTAGCGGGCTTTCTCGGTGTGGCGAAACAAACGGTCAATCGCTGGATACGTGAGCAAAAGTGGTCGACAGAAAGCTTGCCGGGAATTAAAGGTGGGCGAGCACGGCTTATCCATTTAAATAAAGAAGTGCGTGCTTTTATTATGAAAACGCCTTCGATGCGTCATCGCCTTGCGCCGATTGCCGTCACAGAGCCGATGGCACAGTACACGGCGGATAAACTAACGCCAGGGATGCTTCGTATTATCGATGTGCTGCAAAACCTGACCCAGCACGAGCAAGACCGGCTAAGCATGCTGCTGGCAAGAGAAGGCCTTCACGGGTTTTTATCCAGACTCAGTATCTCCTCTTCAGAAGAGGAATAAAAAAACGGCAGGGTTATCCTGCCGTTTTCATTTTGCACAACTGAAAGCCACGTTTACTGCTGGCTTTCACGCTCCGCGATAAAACCCAACGCTTTGTTAATGCGCTCAATGCTACGGGTTTTGCCAATGGCATGCACGGTAACGTCCAGGCCCGGTGACTGGCCCGCGCCCGTTACGGCTACGCGCAGCGGCATCCCGACTTTACCCATTCCGACTTCCAGTTCATCAGCCGTAGCCTGAATAGCGTGGTGGACGTTTTCCGCTGACCACACATCAATAGCCGCCAGTTTGTCGCGAACGACTTCCAGCGGCTGACGAGCAACCGGACGCAAGTGTTTTTTGGCGGCGTCAGCATCAAATTCTGCAAACTCTTCATAGAAGTAACGGCAGCTTGCCGCCATCTCTTTGAGGGTTTTGCAGCGCTCACCCAACAGTTTCACCAGCTCAGCGAGCTGCGGGCCGTTGCGGGTGTCGATGTTTTCCTGCTCAATATGCCACTGCAAATGCGTCGCAACGTATTCCGGCGCCAGCGTATTAATGTAGTGATGGTTCAGCCACTGCAGTTTTTCAGTATTGAACGCACTGGCTGATTTGCTCACAGCACCCAGGGAGAAGAGTTTGATCATCTCTTCACGGGTGAAGATTTCCTGATCGCCGCTCGACCAGCCCAGACGCACCAGGTAGTTCAGCAGCGCTTCCGGCAGATAGCCGTCATCGCGGTATTGCATCACACTGACTGCACCGTGACGTTTAGAGAGTTTTTTGCCGTCATCACCGTTGATCATCGACACGTGTGCGTAAACCGGCACCGGCGCATTCAGCGCTTTCAGGATGTTGATCTGACGCGGAGTGTTGTTGATATGGTCTTCACCACGAATGACATGGGTGATCTCCATATCCCAGTCATCAACAACGACGCAGAAGTTATACGTCGGCGAACCATCGGTACGACGAATAATCAGATCGTCCAGTTCCTGGTTGCTGAACTCAATTGGACCACGGATCTGATCGTCAAAAATGACTGAACCATCCTGCGGGTTAGCAAAACGGACAACGCAAGGCTCGTCGTCAGCATGGTGTTCATGACTGTGGCGGCAGCGACCGTCATAGCGCGGCTTCTCATTATTTGCCATCTGCTCTTCGCGCAGGGCATCAAGACGCTCTTTGGAGCAGTAGCATTTATACGCCGTGCCAGCCACCAGCATTTCATCGATAACCGCGTTGTAGCGATCAAAGCGCTTGGTCTGGTAGTACGGGCCTTCGTCCCATTCAAGGCTCAGCCAGTTCATGCCGTCCATAATGGCTTCGATAGCTTCCGGCGTGGAGCGTTCGAGGTCGGTATCTTCAATACGCAGCACGAACTCACCGCCGTGGTTACGCGCAAAAAGCCAGGAATAGAGAGCAGTACGCGCGCCGCCTACATGCAGATAGCCGGTCGGGCTTGGCGCGAAGCGAGTTTTGATTTTCATGAAATGGCCTTACGTTTGATAAAAATGCCGAAAACCGGCAAATCCTGGAAAATGAAGTCGGCGATATTCTATCACCGTGGGGTGAATCCTCAATGTTGTTGCCACAATCCCGCCTGTTCATATGTAATTTGTATACAAATCATGCGTCAAAGCCCGTTTAAACAGCGCTTTGTCTAATTTTACGACGAACGAACAATTTCTTTAGAAAATGCGTTGACTCATTTTCAACTCTCCCTATAATGCGACTCCACACAGCGGGGGTGATTAGCTCAGCTGGGAGAGCACCTCCCTTACAAGGAGGGGGTCGGCGGTT
>CAUSEC010000026.1:0-82650 GCA_963530515.1 uncultured Enterobacteriaceae bacterium
CCTTTCACTTTTTCTGGGGATTCCTCAGCCCTGAGGGAGAGGGCCGGGGTGAGGGTGAAAAACTGCAGACTTACTTAAACCCTTTCTGCTCTTTAATCAGCTCGTACGCTTTCTGAATTTCCTGCGCTTTTTGCTTCGCCATTTCCATCATCTCTGGCGGTAAACCTTTCGCGACCAGTTTATCCGGGTGGTGCTCACTCATCTGTTTGCGGTAAGCACGTTTAATGGTGGTCGCATCGTCCGTGGCCTTAACACCCAGCACGTTGCAGGCATCTTCCAGCGTAGGGCCACGTTGTGCCTGCTGCCAGCCACCGTCGGATTGCTGCTGATGCTGATAACCGCCGCCAAACTGCGCGCCGCCTTGCATCATGCGCAGGAACTGGTCGAACTGGGTGCGTGAAATGCCCAGCTCTTCGGCAATCACGTACAGCACTTCACGTTCATTCGGATGCAAAGAACCATCGGCAAACGCCGCCTGGATCTGAATCTCCAGAAACATCCGAATTAAATCAAAACGACCAAAGCAGACGCTGCGGAACTGACGCATTTTTTCACGCAGCGGGTAGTTATCGGCCTTGCCGACGCGAAAGGCTTGTTGCGCCGCCGTGCGCGAATCACCGTGCAGGTTCATTCTGTCCATGAAGAGACTGGCAACCTGGATATCTGCCTGAGTGACATGCCCTTTTGATTTGGTCAGATGGCCCATCACCTCAAAGGTGGTGGCGAAAAAGAGTGACTGGCGTTCACGCTGATTGGCAAACCACGCCATTTTACGGCTGCGCGCCTTATCAAACATATGCCCGACTAATAGCCCAAGGACCGCGCCCCAAAAGCCTCCGCCCATAATCAACGCGATGACTAAACCCGCCACTTTTCCCCAATACTGCATATACTCCCCAAATCGTCATGCCGTCGGCTAAAATTTGCTTTATCATACCCGTCATTCTATGCCGTGCACAGGTACAGTCTTCTCTGACCTGGCTCGAAAACGGGCAGGATTAAAACTAGCGCTGCGAAGATGAGTACGTTAGTCTCTGACCGTTTGCCAGCGTAAAGCCACAGATGACGGAACAACAAATACAACGTATGAAAAAACGTATTCCCACCCTCCTGGCCACTATGATTGGCACCGCCCTCTACACTCAACAAGGGATGGCAGCCGATCTCGCCTCGCAATGTATGCTTGGCATACCCAGCTATAACCGTCCACTGGTTGAAGGCGATACTAACAATTTGCCTGTTACCATTAATGCCGATCATGCGAAAGGCAATTACCCTGACGACGCCGTTTTTACTGGCAATGTCGATATTAATCAGGGTAACAGCCGACTGCGCTCCGATGAGGTACAGCTTCATCAGCAGCAGCCTGACGGCCAGACTGACCCGGTACGTACGGTGGATGCACTCGGTAATGTGCACTACGACGATAATCAGGTCATCCTGAAAGGTCCTAAAGCCTGGGCGAATTTGAATACAAAAGATACCAACGTCTGGCAAGGTGACTACCAGATGGTGGGACGTCAGGGACGCGGTACCGCTGACCTGATGAAACAGCGTGGTGAAAACCGTTACACCATCCTGGATAACGGCACGTTCACCTCTTGCCTGCCGGGCTCTGATACCTGGAGCGTGGTGGGGAGTGAAGTCATTCATGACCGCCAGGAGCAGGTTGCCGAAATCTGGAATGCGCGCTTTAAACTTGGCCCGGTGCCGGTTTTCTATAGCCCGTATCTGCAGTTGCCGATAGGTGACAAACGTCGTTCAGGCTTCCTGATCCCAAATGCCAAATACAGCACCAATAACTCTTTTGAGTTTTACCTGCCGTATTACTGGAACATTGCCCCGAACTTCGATGCCACCATTACGCCGCATTACATCCAGAAACGTGGCAACACGCAGTGGCAGAATGAGTTCCGCTATTTGACGAATGCGGGCAGCGGCCTTGTTGAGTTTGATTATCTGCCGTCGGACAGAGTCTACAACGACGATCATCCGACAGAAGGCGACTCTCACCGCTGGTTGCTGTACTGGAGCCACTTCGGCGTCATGGATCAGGTTTGGCGCTTCAGCGCCGACTACACCAAAGTCAGCGACGCCAGCTATTTTAATGATTTCTCATCCAAATATGGTTCCAGCACCGACGGCTACGCCACGCAGAAATTCAGCGTAGGCTACGTGCTGCAAAACTTTGATGCGACAGTCTCGACCAAACAGTTCCAGGTCTTCGATCGCACCAACAGTAACTCCTATTCCGCTCAGCCGCAGCTGGACGTGAATTACTATAAAAACGATCTTGGCCCGTTCGATACCCATATCTACGGCCAGGCTGTTAATTTCGTGAATACCAACGCCAGCCGACCGGAAGCCACGCGTGTTCATCTGGAACCGACCATCGACTTGCCGCTGTCCAATTCCTGGGGAAGCCTTGATACGGAAGCCAAAGTCATGGCAACCCACTATCAGCAAACCAATGTTGCGGACTACAACGCCTCCAACGGCACCGATTACAAAGAGTCGGTAAACCGCGTCATGCCGCAGTTTAAAGTTGACGGCAAGCTCATCTTCGAGCGCGATATGATGCTTGCCAGCGGCTATACCCAGACGCTGGAACCGCGTGCGCAGTACCTGTACGTGCCGTATCGTGACCAGAGCAGTATCAATAACTACGACTCATCGTTGCTGCAATCCGACTACAGCGGCCTGTTCCGCGACCGCGTTTATGGCGGTCTGGATCGCATCGCTTCAGCAAACCAGGTTACTACCGGCGTCACATCTCGTATTTATGATGATGCTGCCGTTGAACGTTTTAACGTTTCTGTTGGTCAAATCTACTATTTCACTGAGTCACGCACTGGCGATGACAACATAAATTGGGAGAAAGACAGCAAAACGGGTTCGTTGGTGTGGGCAGGTGATACCTATTGGCGCATTTCCGATCGCTGGGGCTTACGTGGCGGTGTGCAGTACGACACTCGTCTGAATAACGTCGCTAACAGCACCGCCGCCGTTGAATATCGCCGCGATGAAGACCGTCTGGTGCAGCTGAGCTATCGCTATGCCAGCCCGGAGTACATCCAGGCCACACTGCCAAACTACGCGGCAACAGAACAATATAAAGATGGGATTTCGCAAGTGGGAGTCGTGGCAAGCTGGCCGGTCGTTGACCGCTGGTCCGTCGTCGGCGCTTACTACTACGACACCAACACAAGCAAGCCTGCCGACCAGATGCTGGGTCTGCAGTATAACTCCTGCTGTTATGCCCTTCGCGTTGGCTATGAACGCAAGATCAACGGCTGGGAAAACAACCAAAGCAAGTATGACAACGTCATCGGTTTCAACATTGAGTTGCGCGGTTTGAGCTCAAATTACGGTTTAGGCACGCAGAAAATGCTGCGGTCTAATATTATGCCGTACCGTAGCTCTTTGTGATGTAGTTGATTTGCAACGTAATCCGCATTGCGGTTAATTGAAATGGAAAAGGTATGAAGAACTGGAAAACGCTGCTTCTCGGTATCGCTATGGTCGCGAATACCAGTTTCGCTGCACCTCAGGTTGTCGATAAAGTAGCCGCCGTTGTCAATAACGGCGTGGTGCTCGAAAGTGACGTTGATGGTTTGATGCAATCCGTGAAACTCAACGCAGGCCAGGCTGGGCAACAGCTGCCTGATGACGCGACGCTGCGCCATCAGATCCTTGAGCGTTTGATTTCGGATCAAATCATTCTGCAAATGGCGACCAAAATGGGCGTCAAAATTACCGATGAGCAGTTAGATGAGGCCATTGGCAACATCGCTAAACAAAACAACATGTCAATGGATCAGATGCGTAGCCGCCTGGCGTATGACGGTGTGAACTACAACACCTATCGTGCCCAGATTCGCAAAGAGATGACCATTTCCGAAGTGCGTAACAACGAAGTACGTCGCCGCATTACTGTGCTACCGCAGGAAGTGGACGCGCTCGCTCAGCAGGTTGGTAGCCAGAACGATGCCAGCACCGAGCTGAACCTGAGTCACATCCTGATTCCACTGCCGGAAAACCCAAGCTCTGAGCAGGTCAACGAAGCAGGACAACAGGCGACCTCTATTGTTGAAGAAGCGCGTAACGGCGGCGACTTCGGCAAACTGGCTATCACCTATTCTGGTGACCAGCAGGCGCTGAAAGGCGGCCAGATGGGCTGGGGCCGTATTCAGGAGCTGCCGTCTATTTTCGCGCAGGCACTGAGCACGGCGAAAAAAGGCGATGTTATTGGTCCGATTCGTTCCGGCGTTGGCTTCCACATTCTGAAAGTGAACGATCTGCGTGGGCAGAGTAAGAGTATTTCGGTGACCGAAGTGCATGCTCGTCACATTCTGCTCAAGCCATCACCGATCATGAATGATGACCAGGCGCGTGCGAAACTGGAACAAATTGCCGCAGACATCAAGAGCGGTAAAACCACCTTCGCCGCTGCGGCAAAAGAGTTTTCTCAGGATCCTGGCTCAGCAAACCAGGGCGGCGATCTCGGTTGGGCAGCGTCTGATATCTACGATCCTGCGTTCCGTGATGCACTGATGAAACTGAACCGCGGCCAGATGAGCGCACCGGTACACTCCTCCTTCGGCTGGCACCTGATTGAGCTGCTGGATACCCGCAACGTCGACAAAACCGATGCGGCGCAGAAAGATCGTGCTTACCGCATGCTGATGAACCGTAAGTTCTCTGAAGAAGCCGCCACCTGGATGCAGGAGCAGCGCGCCAGCGCCTACGTTAAAGTGCTGAGCAATTAATGCAGACCCATCGCGTCGTTATCACTCCCGGCGAACCCGCCGGGATTGGCCCCGATTTAGTCGTCCAGCTCGCTCAGCGCGACTGGCCGGTTGAACTGGTGGTCTGCGCGGATGCAGAGCTTCTGACCGAGCGAGCCCGCTTGCTCGGTCTACCGCTCAGCCTGCGAGAATACACTCCCTCTCTGCCCGCCATTGCTCAGCAAGCGGGCAGTTTGACGTTATTGCCTGTCGCACTGAAAGCGGCGGTCGTCGCGGGTGAACTGAACGTGGAAAATGGCCCGTATGTGGTCGAGACGCTGGCACGCGCCTGCGACGGTTGTCTGAACGGAGAGTTTGCCGCGCTGATTACCGGCCCCGTGCACAAAGGCGTCATCAACGATTCAGGCACACCGTTCACCGGGCACACGGAGTTTTTCGAAGAGCGCTCTCACGTCAACAAAGTCGTGATGATGCTGGCAACCGAAGAGCTTCGCGTCGCACTGGCGACCACGCATCTGCCCATCAAAGCGGTAGCTGACGCTATCACCCCTGATTTGCTGCGCGATGTGATAACCATTCTGCATTCGGATTTACAGCAGAAATTCGGCATTCGCCAGCCGCATATTCTGGTGTGTGGCCTCAATCCGCATGCGGGTGAAGGCGGGCACATGGGAACAGAAGAGATTGATACCATCATCCCTGTTCTTGATGAAATGCGCGCGACGGGCATGAATCTCAGCGGACCATTGCCTGCAGACACGCTGTTTCAACCCAAGTATCTGGACAACGCCGACGCGGTACTCGCTATGTACCACGATCAGGGCTTGCCCGTGCTAAAATATCAGGGCTTTGGCCGTGGCGTGAATATCACCCTCGGTTTACCCTTTATTCGTACTTCTGTAGACCATGGCACCGCGCTCGAACTGGCGGGTCAGGGTAAAGCAGATGTCGGCAGTTTTATTACGGCGCTTAATCTCGCCATTACCATGATTGTTAATACTCAATGAATAATAGAGTCCACCAGGGCCACTTAGCCCGTAAACGCTTCGGGCAAAACTTCCTCAACGATCAGTTTGTGATCGACAGCATCGTTTCGGCGATCAACCCACGTAAAGGTCAGGCGGTGGTCGAAATCGGCCCGGGTCTGGCAGCACTGACCGAACCGGTTGGCGAGCGACTTGACGAACTGACCGTTATCGAGCTGGACCGCGATCTGGCTGCGCGTTTGCAAACGCACCCGTTCCTGGGACCAAAGCTGACGATTTATCAGCAAGATGCAATGACCATGAATTTCCGCGAGCTGTCGCAGGCGAAAGGCCAGCCACTGCGCGTATTCGGTAACCTGCCGTATAACATCTCCACGCCATTGATGTTCCACCTGTTTAGCTATACTGATGCCATTGCCGACATGCATTTTATGTTGCAAAAAGAGGTGGTGAATCGCCTGGTTGCAGGGCCGAACAGTAAAGCGTATGGTCGATTGAGCGTGATGGCGCAGTACTATTGCCAAATCATCCCGGTGCTTGAAGTGCCGCCAACGGCATTTACGCCAGCACCGAAAGTCGATTCTGCGGTGGTGCGTCTGGTTCCGCATACCACCATGCCGTACCCGGTGAAAGATATTCGCGTACTCAGTCGAATCACGACGGAAGCCTTCAACCAGCGCCGTAAAACTATCCGCAACAGCCTCGGCAACCTGTTTACCGTTGAGGTGCTGACTGAGCTGGGTATCGACCCGGCGAAACGTGCGGAAAATATCTCTGTTGCACAGTACTGCAAACTGGCGAATTACGTTTCTGATAATGCGCCTCCGAAGGAGAGTTAACTCATGATCAATTCGCCCCGAATCAGTGTCCAGGTGCAGAGTGTCTACATTGAGTCTCAGTCTTCACCCGATGAAGAACGTTATGTATTCGCCTACACCATCACCCTTCGGAATTTGGGGCGAACCCCTGTCCAGTTGCTGAAGCGTTATTGGCTTATCACCAACGGGAATGGCCGTGAAACTGAGGTTCAGGGTGAAGGTGTGATTGGCGTACAGCCGCACATCGAACCAGGCGGAGAATATCAGTACACCAGTGGTGCCGTCATCGAAACCCCGATGGGCACCATGCAAGGCCATTACGAGATGATCGACGCGCAAGGGAAGGCGTTCCGCGTCGCTGTCCCGGTCTTCCGACTTGCCGTCCAAACACTGATCCACTAATCCATGTCTACTTATCTTATTGGCGACGTTCACGGTTGCTTTGATGAACTGATCGCATTGTTAAATCAGGTGCAGTTTGTACCTGGGCAGGACACCTTATGGCTGACGGGCGATCTCGTCGCGCGTGGGCCGGGTTCACTGGACGTATTGCGCTACGTGAAATCCCTGGGTGACAGTGTGCGTCTGGTGCTCGGCAACCATGACCTGCACCTGCTGGCCGTGTTTGCCGGCATCAGCCGGAATAAGCCAAAGGACAGGCTCAATCCGTTACTCGAAGCGCCGGATGCGGACGAGCTGATCAACTGGCTGCGCCGCCAGCCGCTGCTGCAAGTCGACGAAGAGAAAAAGCTGGTGATGGCTCATGCAGGCATCACGCCGCAATGGGATCTGGAGACCGCCCAGCTTTGCGCGCGTGATGTCGAAGCCATTCTGTCCAGCGACTCTTATCCTTTCTTCCTTGATGGCATGTATGGCGATTATCCAAACAGCTGGTCAACGGAGCTGAGCGGCATGGCACGCCTGCGCTTTATCAGCAACGCCTTAACGCGCATGCGCTACTGCTTCCCGCACGGCGAGCTGGACATGTACTGCAAAGATATTCCAGAGCACGCTCCTGCCCCGTTGAAACCCTGGTTCGCCATTCCTGGCCCGGTTTCACAGGAGTACAGCCTTGTGTTTGGTCACTGGGCGTCACTGGAAGGTCAAGGTACGCCGGAAGGGATTTATGCGCTTGATACCGGCTGCTGCTGGGGCGGCAACCTAACCTGCCTGCGCTGGGAAGATAAAACGTACTTCGTGCAGCCGTCGAACCGACAGATGGATTTAGGCCAGGACGAAGCCGTCGCCTCATAACCCTGACTGCCGTTAACGTCATAAAAGAAAAAGCCTGACGGCATCTGCCAGTCAGGCTTTTTTTATCACTGATTCATTCGCCTTTCGGCTGCAGATTAACGGCGTTCCAGAATCTCGAAGCAGTAGCTGTGCGAGTTCTGCTCATCAGCGTCATTAAACTCACTGAACACCGACTCCCAGTCGTCCGGATCGTAATCCGGGAAATGGGTATCGCCTTCCACTTCCGCATCAATGTGCGTCAGGTAGAGCTTCTGGGCTTTAGGCAGGAACTGCTCGTAGACACGCCCGCCGCCAATCACCATGATTTCTTCGACATCACCACAGGCAGCAATCGCCTCTTCTACCGAAGAGACCCACTGCACACGGTCGTCAGAACCGGGTTTGCTGCTAATCACGATATTCTTGCGACCTGGCAGCGGGCGTCCGATGGACTCCCATGTCAGGCGGCCCATGACGACAGGTTTGTTTAACGTATTGCGCTTAAACCAGGCGAGATCGGCGGGTAAGTTCCATGGCATGGCATTTTCCATACCGATCACGCGATCGACCGCTAACGCCGCAATCAGACTGATCATTGATAATTTCCTGGATGCAAAAAAATTGTCGCCACTATACGGAAAGCACATTCTTTCGTCGACTGGCGGCAGGGTAAAGAATGCGAAAATTTTCGCATTCTGCAAGCAAACCCACGCCTCGTTATCGGACACCTTGCTTTCCACATCCGAATAATCAAAACCTTACCCGTCAATCTGCCGTAACGCCCCTTCACATCGGCTACGGCTGAGGTTTGGCCTCGGGTTCATCGTGAGGATCGCCCGTATGACGCCCCTCCTGTGTTCCCTGCCAGCCATGACGCTGTATCACCGACAAATGCGCCTGATCCTCGGTAATAATTTCGGTCAGCATCGCACTGGTGCGTTTGAACACCGCCGCTCTGGACTGCGGGTCGTTTTCCACTTCCGCCATCTCATCGACCATCTGGGTATTAAACTGGCGGAACAGATCGGCACGCTCGCGAGCTTCGTAGCGCCCCAGCCCCAGCCCTTCCAGCGCCATACGCCCCACTTTCAGCGCCGCCTCGAAGGTTTCACGCTCGGGGTTCTCGACCCCTGCCTGACGCAGCCGGATGTAATGATCAACGTCACGGGCGCGGGCGATAATGCGCAGTTCAGGGAAGTGCGTCTGCGCCAGTTCGGTGAGCTGCAAGCTGGCCTGCGGATCGTCAATGGCGTTGATAAGCACCTCCGCTTTTCGGGCACCTGCAGATTCGAGCAGATCGGCGCGCGTCGCATCCCCGTAAAACACCTTCATGCCAAACTTACGCAGGGTTTCGATGTGGTCAGGATCGTGGTCGAGAACGACCATTTTGACGCCGCTGGAGAGCAGCAGACGCCCGGCAATCTGACCAAAGCGCCCGAAACCGGCGATGATCACCCGTGGTTCGTCTTCATCAATTTCATCGGCTTCACGCGCCTGAGCACTCCCCGCATTGTCGAGACGGGTCAGCAGCACCAGCAGTACAGGCGTTGCCGCCATAGAGAGTGCGACGGTGAGCGTCAGCGCTTTGACCCATTCCGGGTCCAGCACGCCCGCCATCTGTGCCGCTCCAAAGACCACGAAAGCAAACTCACTGCCCTGCCCCAGCAGAGCGGCAAACCAGCGGCGCTGTTTGCCGGGCACATTGAGCGGCCGACCAATCAGCCACAGCACCACGGCTTTGATAACGAGGAAGCCGACCAGCAGAATCAGGATCCGCAGCGGGTGGGTGACCAGGGTACCGAAATCGATCGACATCCCCACACCGATGAAAAACAGCCCCAGCAGCAGCCCTTTAAAAGGTTCGATATCGCTTTCCAGCGCATGACGATATTCAGAGCTCGCCAGTAGCACGCCCGCCAGAAACGCCCCCATCGCCATCGACAGCCCGGCTTCTTCCAGCAGCAGGCCGAAACCAAACACCAGAAACAGGGCCACCGCACTGAACACTTCACGCAAGCCCGAACGGGCCACAAAACGCAGCGCCGGGCGCGCCACATAGCGCCCGATCAGCACCACCAGCGCCAGTGCGCCAACGACTTTCAGTGCCGACAGCGCGAACGCCCCAAAGGTGGTGGACGCGCCACTGCTGGCCAGCAGCGGGATCATCGCCACCAGCGGGATAGCGGCAATGTCCTGGAACAACAGCACCGAGAAGGCGCTGCGCCCCATTTGTGAGACCGTCAGGTTACGCTCGTTCATCGCCTGCATCGCAATGGCGGTCGACGAGAGCCCCAGCGTCAGGCCAATCAGTAAGGCGACCGGCCAGGCAAGCCCCAGCGCAATGCAGAAGCCACCGAGCAGCAGCCCACAGGTCGCCATTTGCAATGCGCCGCCGCCGAACACCGACACGCGCAGTTTCCACAATCGCCGCGGGTCCAGCTCAAGGCCGATGACAAACAGCATCAGCACCACGCCAATTTCCGCAAAGTGCAGAATCGACTCGGCGTCGGTCACCAGACGCAATCCCCAGGGGCCAATGATGCAGCCAGCGATGAGATAGCCCAGCACCGAACCCAGCCCCAGCCTGACGGCGATGGGCACAATCAGCGCTGCTGCACCCAGGTAAATCAGCGCCTGAATTAAGCTATGGCTATCCATGAGACGCCTCCAGCCAGTCGAGAAGGCGTTGTCGGTAGTGACGCGCCTGCCCTTCGAGGGTTTCGTCATCACAGATAAAGGTGCAGTGCATCGCAAACGGTGGCAGCCATTTCATGCCGCAGTAGAGCGCCGTTGCTTGTAACGGCTGCGCCAGCACGTCAAAACCTGGGTGGGAGCCAATATCAAAATGCTGATCGCCACCGCCGGTGGTCACGGCCCATAGCAGGCTTTTATCTTTCAGGGCCCGCGCGCCATGACCATAGGCCCAGCCGTGCGCGAGCACTTTATCGATCCAGAGTTTTAACAACGGCGGCGTGCTGTACCACTGCATGGGATGTTGCCAGACCACCAGGTCGGCGCGGTTGAGCGCGGCCTGCTCGGCGGCAATGTCGATATTGAAATCGGGGTAGAGCTCGTACAACGAGCGGACTTCGATGCCGTCCAGCGTCCCTATGTGTTCAAGCATCCGCTTATTCGCATGCGAATGCTGCGGATAGGGATGGGCATAAATAATTAGAATCATTGATTAACCTGTTTTCACTGCTTACTTTTTTCTTTGAGTGTAGCCAGTTAATCGCCCTGCAAACAGCCATAATCTTCAGGGAATTGCAGGTGCCGCCCTTGCACCTGCAATCTCTGACATCAAATCACGTCCGGAACCAGTATCAGTTCGCTTTTCGCAATGCCTAACCTCTCACGCAATGTATCAAGCACCAGGTTGTGATCGTCACGCTGGGGCGCCCCGGAAACCGTCACCGTGCCTATCTGGCAGCCACTGGTCAGAGAGAGCGGGTAGCTGCCGCCAAAGGCTGCGTAGTCGCGTAAATCAAGGCCATACCGCTGGGTCAGCGTGGTCTCGCGAGACTGAAGCATCAATCCTGCCGCCCAGGAGCTGATGCCCAGGAAATCAACCATGTTGCGTTTACGTCGCACCCAATCGATATTCTCCGCCGTCGCCCCCGGCATTAACGCGCTGAACAGGCAAACCTGGTTGACGCGAATGTCGATGGCGAGCGCAAAGCCTCTGCGCGTTGCTTCGGCATACAGGGCGTTGCCAAGCGCCCAGGCCTCACGGGCATCAAAGCGTGGAAATTGCAGCAAGGATCGGTGGCTTTCGCATAAAGCAATGTGTTGATCCAGCGTCATGCTCTTTCCCCCTTACGCGCGGTGCGGCTTTTCATCGCCACTCAGCGCAGCTGCCGCTTCCGGCACAAGGTCGCATTTCTTCGGCAGGAAGAAGGTCATGGTCCCGGCGATAATCAGTGACCCCGCCAGCGCACATACCGCCACATTCTGCCCGTAGAAGTAAATCATCACGCCCACCAGATACGGGCCGCAGAAGCCGCCCAGGTTCCCCAGACCATTAATAACACCACGCGCGCTGCCCGCCACTTCGGGTGACGCAATACGCCCCGGAATCGACCAGAACGGACTGGTTGCCGCTTTGAGGAAGAAGCCGCAAAGCACCAGCGCAATGTAAGCTGCCACGATATGGTCTTTGAGCAGCACGGAGGCCAGCAGGCAGGCCGCGAAGCAGTAAAGGGAGATACGCACCAGCGCGCGGCGTTTGCCCGAGCGGTCACTGAACAGGGAAATCACGTAGATCCCGGCAAGGGTGGCGACAAAGGGTAAAATGGCCAGTACGCCGACGCCCGCCATATTGGCCCCGGTCAGGTTTTTCAGGATAGTCGGCAGCCAGAGCGTGTAGCCGTAATCGCCGGTCTGGTAGAAGAAGTTCAGAATGACCAGCTTCATCAGCCCTGAGTTGCGAAAAACATCTTTCACCGGCGCATTACTGACCGGCTCTTCCGCCATACGCGCCTGCCGTTCACGGCCCAGGGTGGTCACCAGATACTCACGTTCGCTGTCCGGGAGCCATTTCGCTTCTTCCGGGCGATCGCTTATCAGGAACCACCACACCAGCAGCACCACGAAGGAGAGCAGCCCTTCGATGATAAACAGCCAGCGCCAGTCGTATGCCGCAATGATCGCACCGGAAATCGGCGCGGTGAGCATGCCGCCAAGCGGGGCAAACATCATGACGAAGGCATTGGCCCGGCCAACTTCTTTTTCCGGGAACCAGTTGCTGACCATGGTCAGCACCACCGGTAACATGCCACCTTCGGAGACGCCGAGAATAAAGCGCAGCACCAGCAGCTGATATTCATGCGTTACAAACCCGGTGGCGATAGACACCACCGCCCAGGCCACTAATGACCAGGCAATAAAACGTTTGCCGCTGCCGTACACAGCAATACGCCCGCCGGGTATTTGTAAAAACAGATAGCCGATAAAAAATATTCCACTGGCGACACCCGCCATCTGGCTGGTAATCCCCAAATCCGTTTCCATACCGCCGGGTAAGGCAAAACTAATATTAACCCTGTCCATAAACGAAATAATGCAGGCAATCAGAACCGGGGCAATAATTCGCCACCAGCGCGTGCCGGGTATTTTATTGTTCATATTTTTCTCGCTGTCGCAGAGGGGGGTAATAACCTGTGTGAGAAATTACGCAATCACGTTGGGCAACGGCCTTTGTGCAAAATACGCCTCAACGTTGGCATACACGACATCACTCATTTTCTGGCGCGTCTCATGGGTTGCACTGGCCACGTGCGGTTGCAGTACCACGTTATCCAGCGCAATCAGTTCAGCCGGTACGTGAGGTTCGTCTTCGTAGACATCCAGCGCCGCTCCGGCGATAACACGGTTTTGTAACGCGTGAATAAGCGCGCGTTCATCCACCAGCGAACCGCGTGCAACGTTAATCAGCCAGGCGTGGCTGGGCATGACGTTAAATACGGAAGCATCAAGCAGTTTGTGGTTTTCAGGCCCGGCTGAGGCGGCAATCACCAGGAAATCGCTTTCATGGGCGAGGGTATGAAGATCCGCGCACCACTGGTAATCCAGTCCGGCAATTTTCTGGCGATCGTTATACAGGATCTCCATATCAAAGCCGCTGGCACGCCGTGCAATGGCCTGGCCGATGTTGCCCATGCCAAAGATGCCAATACGCTTGCCGCTCACCTGAGTGGCCAGTGCCGGTGCGGTATTCACCCAACGGCCTTCGCGCACGAATCGGTCGCCCTGACAGAGCTGGCGGGCACCCGCCAACAGCAGCCCCATCGCCAGGTCTGCCACGCCCTGCGTCAGCACGCCGGAGGTGATAGTCACCGCGATATTGCGTGAACGGGTGTAGTCCAAATCCACCGCGTCGGTGCCCACACCAAACACGGCAATCAGCCCAACCTGCGGCAGCGCATCGAGGACAAGATTCGTCACGCCAATATCACCACGCGTCACCACCGCCTGAACGGTCGGCCCCACCTCTTGCAGGTACGCCGCGGCATCCGGCTGCTCGTAAAGGCGGTGCACGGTAAAGGCCGTGGCGAGTTTATCCAGCAGGCTGTCCACGACGGGCGCAATCAGCAAAACGGTCTGGGGAGTTTGAGTAGTCATAGTGTTACCTGTTTGAAAGTTTCAGTACGTCAGATGCGTATTATCAAACGGGTTTTTGGCGGGCAATTTTGCGATCCAGGTCACGCTGAATCGTGTTAAAAAAGCGTGTTACCGTCTACGTGATCGCTATGGACAAATCGTTCTGCCACGGCTGACGGCTTTCGACATAACCTCAACAAAACGCTAACAATTTTTGTGAACGGCTTCAGGCTCAGATGGTTTCACCCATCGATAAACGGAAGTGGAGATCCACTTTTTCAATGCTCGGTAATCCCTTGATTTTTTTAATGATGATTTCCGTCGCCACTTTCCCCATTTCAAAACGTGGGGTCAGCACGCTCGCCAGTCGCGGGCTAATAATCTGCCCAATCTCCAGGCCATGAAATCCAGCTATCGCCATCTGGTCAGGGACTTTTATGCCAGAGGCGAGGCACTCCTGTAACACCCCCACCGCCAGGTCATCATTGGTGCACAGAATACCGTCCATATCGGCATACATCTGACGCGCCAGGGTCATCATGCCGGTGCCAATCGAAATAGAAGAGACTTTATTCGGCGCGATGCGGCCTACCGGTAATCCCTGCGCTTCCATCGCCTGGCAGTAGCCTGTGTAGCGCTGCTCGTCGCGCACATCGGACATGGAGCCAAAGTAGATAATGCGCTGCTTGCCGCTGGCCAGCAGCATGTTGGTCATATCAAAACCTGCGCGCACGTTATCGAAACCCACGTTGATACGATCGGGGTTGGCAGACAGCCCCATCACTTCCGCAATCGGGATTTTTGCCGCTTTCAGGTATTTTTCGGCACGCAGGCTGTGTACTGATTCGGTCAGCAGCAGGCCTTTGACCTTAAAGGCCAGCACGGTAGCAATCTGCTCTTCCTCACGCTGGCTGTCGTAGTCGTAATTGACCACCAGCGTCTGGTAGCCCTGCGCGGCCGCCACTGACTCAATACCGGCCAGCAGATCGGCAAAGATTTGATTATTAAAAGAAGGGATAAGCACGCCGATGCGCGGCAGGCCGTTGGCAGACATCGCCGGGTTATCCGGGTCGGGCTGGTAACCCACTTCGGCAATCACGCTGGCAATGCGCTCAGCGGTTTCCGGCTTTACCCGTTCCGGGGTACGAAGATAGCGGCTCACCGTCATTTTGGTTACCCCCGCCAGCGCCGCGATATCATGTAATGTAATTCGTTGTGGTTTCATCGTTGATACCTGTTCTGACGCCTGCGCAAGCCTGCCATTATGCCCCGTGTTACGGGAAAAGAGAATTGTCAGAAGACGCGCAGCAGCTTGCTTAGCGCCCGATTTCCCCTGCATTTCCCCCTTCAGTTCACACTAAAAGTAACCCCTTTTTGTAACATGGTTTTGAGTGATCTGCATCACAGTTTGCCGGGAGTAAAAACCGTGAGATAGACAGCACATCATTTGGGCGGGAAATCACGCGGGAAACAATATGAACGATCTTTTTCAGTTAAGCGGCAAACGCATTTTAATCACCGGTTCAGGTCAGGGGATTGGATTTGTGATGGCGCAGGGGCTGGCGCAATATGGCGCAGAAATTATCATCAACGATATTTCCGCAGAGCGTGCAGAACAGGCAGCCATGAAATTACGTGACGAAGGTGCTACGGCCTGGACCTCTGTCTTTAACGTCACCGATGCCGAGTCCGTTGAGAACGCCATCGCGGATATTGAAAAGAATATCGGCCCAGTCGATGTGTTATTTAACAACGCCGGTATTCAGCGCCGTCACCCTTTTACTGAATTCCCCGTTGAAGAATGGAATGCGGTGATTGCCGTCAACCAGACGGCGGTATTTTTAGTCTCGCAGGCGGTGGCCAAACGCATGATGACCCGCAAGCAGGGCAAAATCATCAACATTTGCTCCATGCAAAGCGAACTGGGTCGCGACACCATCACCCCGTATGCCGCAGCAAAAGGGGCAGTAAAAATGCTCACCCGTGGCATGTGCGTTGAGCTGGCGCGCTACAACATCCAGGTCAACGGCATTGCCCCAGGTTATTTCCAGACCGCGATGACGCAGGCCCTGGTCGATGACAAAGCCTTCACCGACTGGTTATGCAAACGCACGCCTGCAGCACGCTGGGGCAACCCGGAAGAGCTGGTCGGTGCCGCCGTGTTCCTTTCCTCGAAAGCCTCTAACTTCGTCAACGGCCATCTGCTGTTTGTTGACGGCGGCATGCTGGTTGCGGTGTAAGGAGCGGATGATGGCAGGTCAGTGCGTGATTTTAATGGGCGTCTCCGGCACCGGGAAATCAACGGTGGGTCTGGCGTTAGCGCAGGCAATGCAGGCCAAATTTATCGACGGGGACGATCTGCATCCCCGGCAAAACATCCGCAAAATGGCCTCCGGTGAGGCGCTGAACGACGACGATCGCCTCCCGTGGCTTGAGCGCATTTCTGATGTCATTTTCAGCCTTGAGCAGAAAAACGAATCCGGCGTACTGGTCTGCTCGGCGTTAAAAAAACGCTACCGGGACCAGTTGCGCCACGGTAATAACAACGTGCGTTTTCTGTGGCTGAAAGGCGATTACGACTGCGTGCTGGGCCGGATGCGCCAGCGGCAGGGGCACTTTATGCCGGAGGCGTTGCTGCAAAGCCAGTTCGCAGCCCTTGAACTGCCTGCTGAAGACGAAGCCGATATTATCGCCGTGGATATTGCGCCGCCGGTTGCCACCCTCGTGTCACAAAGTCTTTCGTTGTTACAACACCATGATAAGCAGGATGTTCCCGCATGATTATTGATAACTTGTCCGCCGGGGCGGTTAACCCCCTTTATCCGGCCATTATTCGCCAGACGCTACAAGCCATTATCGACAAATCCCCCCACACGCTGCCAACCGGGAAATACCCGTTGCAGGGTGACAGCGTATTCTTCTCCGTGGTTGAAGGGCATACCCGCCTGCTCGCTGAGCAGCGCCCGGAGTTCCACCGTCAGTACATTGATATTCATATTGTCCTGACAGGAGAAGAAGTGGTGGGAGCCGGGGTCACCGGCCTGCCGCTTGATTTGAGCGAGCCGTTTAACACCGCCCACGATCTGGGTTTTTGCCATCAGATTGCCAGCGAGACGCTGATCCATCTTCAGCCTGAAGAACTGGCGATTATCTTCCCGCTCGAGCTGCATCGCCCCATGTGCACCCTCGGCGCACCGGCCGCCCTGCGTAAAATCGTGGTAAAAATCGACGCCGCGCTGCTCACTGCGTAATCCAAAAAAAAAGTCCCGCGCCATGGCGGGACTCCTCTTTTCTCAGCACGGCTGAATCAGTTATCCAGCTCGCCCATTGACTTCACCTGGTCGCGATTAATCTGCTCGGTTTTTCCCGTCTCTGCGTTTTCATATGACACCAGGCCGGTATCTTCATCCACCTGCGGTTTGCCGTCAGTCACGATGGTTTTGCCATCGGTGGTTTTGACCGCCTGATTGGATGAACAGCCCGCGACGGTAAACAGCGTGGCGGCAGCAAAGACAGTAGTCATCAGTAGTTTGGTTCGCATGGTGTTCTCCCCTGCTTTCAGTGAATTAAATCGATATGTCATTCAACTTTAGACTAACTGTCTGATGGGATGAGCAAAAGCAGAACACTCTGAAGGTCGCACCCCAGCATTCTTTCGCCGCCGGGGAAGCGACAGGGGAAAAACTCAGGTTCGGGGTTTACTGCGAATGGTCATGCTGCCTGTCTGCATCAGGGTCAGACCACGCGTTTCCGGGGCAAAAACCACCGAGACCACCAGGCCAATCAGCGAAATACCCGCTCCTATCAGCATGACGTGGTTAATACCGTAGCGGGTAATAAACAGGGGCAATGCCCATGTCGACACCACGGTGCCAATGCGGGTCAGCGACATAATGACGCCCACTGCCGATGCCCGGATATCGGTCGGAAATAACTCATTGGGATAGAGCCATTGCAAAATGCCCGGCCCGCCGGAAAAGAAGGCATACACCGCGAATGCCACCACCACCAGCCCGATGCCCAGGTTCGAAACAAGCCCCAGCATCGCCAGCGCCAGTGTCATCATCGCGAAGCTGCCAATCAGTAACGGACGCCGGCCCATGCTGTTGAGCCAGAACATGGCCGGGACACAGCCCAGCATAAAGAAAAGGCTGATAACCACATTACCCAGTGCCGCGCTCCTCCCCTGCTCCCAGCCCAGCAGCCCCACAATCTGCGGACCGAAGGTATAAATGGCGAACATCGGAATGACCTGGCAGGTCCAGATCACGGCAACGAACAACACAAAGGGAAAATGGCGGCGGTTGAACAACTGCAAAAAGCGCGTTTCCTGAGGCGGTTCATCCTCAAAAGTGACCGGTTCGCCAAACAGCTTAACCATCATCTGCTGACACTCTTCCACCCGCCCTTTGCGCAGTAACCAGCGGGGCGATTCCGGCAGGTCGAAACGGCCAATCAGAATGAGCACACAGGGGATAAATGCGCTGCCCAGCATCCAGCGCCAGCCGCCCTCAACCTCATACAAGCAGTAGCCGACCAGATTGGCGCAGGTCGCGCCGACGTACCACATGGCTGCAATAAAACCTATCGAGAAAGCACGCTGCCGGGTGTTGGAAAATTCGGTGATCATAGAGGTGGCAATGGGGTAATCCGCACCGATGACGATTCCAATCAGCACCCGCATCACCAACAGCTCCAGCGGCGAGGACACGAACATGGTGGCCACCGATATCACCCCAATGGCGACAATATCGATGAGGAACATCTTGCGCCGCCCAACTTTATCCGAAATGTAACCAAACAGCGACGTGCCGACGAACAGCCCGGCAAGCGTGGCGGCCCCCAGCAGACCAATCCATTCGGCATCCAGCTTGAGAACAGGCGTCAGTTGCTCCAGCGCGACGCCGATGATGACCAGCACATAGCCATCCAGAAAGGGGCCACCGCTGCCCCACAGCATGATGCGGCGATGAATGGATGAGAACTGGATATCATCAAAATTTCTTGGCGACTGCATGGTAACATCCTGTTTTATAGGCAATATGAGTCTTTCTCCTGCGCATCAGTGCGCGATAAACCGCAGAGACAGATCAGCCGTAGCGGAACTCCACGCCAAAGGTGCCACGCGGGTATTCCCATTTTTCCAGCGCCGTGTGCAGCCCCAGGATACGGCAGGTACCACACTCCAGACACCCGGCATAATCAAAGCGCACACTGCCGTCTTCCTGCTTTTTGTAGAGCCCGGCAGGACAAGCGTTGATCAAAACCTCCAGAACCTGTTTGTCAGGGTCGGCTTTCAGCACGATGTGTGGATGCTCTTCATCTACATTGAATTTGTTGACGCCCAGCTTGACGTCTACGTTGACGGGAGAAGTCATAGTACGGTCACTCCTTTGAGGCCATCCTTCATCAGGTTGATAAAACCAACCTGCTTAGCGTGGCGCAGGATTTTTTTACGCATCGGCACCGGTGCACTGCCATCGACGGTAAAGAGATCGCGGGCCACGCCAACCATCATTTCCGGATAACGTGTGAACATCCGGGGGTTATCGAGAAAGGCGGGGAGACGCTGGTACATGCGCATATCGCGCATCGGTCCGTTCTCCAGATGCTGATGGTATTGCGCCAGCCCCTGCTTGCTAAAATCGTTGCTTTGCATGGCGGAGAGCACTGTTCTGGCAGCAGCTTCCCCGGCAGCAATCGCCAGATCCATGCCACGGATGGTGAACCCGAGATTCATGCACATGCCAGCGGCATCGCCCGCAACCAGTACGCCATCGCCCACCAACTCCGGCTGCATGTTCATTCCCGCTTCCGGCACCACATGTGCACCGTACTCAAGGAGTTTTCCACCCGCAATCAACGGCGCCACGGCAGGATGTTGCCTGAAATCTTCCAGCAGATGCGGCACAGACTTTTTGGCCTCTTTAAGAGCGTGAAGGCCGCATACCAGCCCCAGTGATACGGTTGTCTCATTGGTGTACAAGAAGCCACCGCCCATCAGTCCGTCGGTCGGCGCCCCGGCGAACAGCCAGGCCGCACCTTCGTTACCTCGTAGCTGGAAACGATCGTCGATAACCGATTTCGGCAGCTCGATAAGCTCCTTCACCCCCACCGCAACCTGTGATGCACTGACCGGTTTCGCCATACCCAGTTGCTCAGCCAGCAGAGAATTCACCCCGTCAGCAAGGATGACCACCTTCGCTTCCAGGATGTCACCATCGGCCTGGACGCCGACCACTTTGCCATCGCGCTGCACCACATTGTCGACGCGGATACCGGTTATTAACTGCGCGCCAGCCTCTTCGGCCTGCGCCATCAACCATGCATCAAACTTACTACGCAGGACGGAGTATGAGGCCTGGGTCGGTTGACTCTCTTCGCCATTGAGATAGTCCACCGTCATCGCCCCTTTTTCCGTCATAAAGGAGAGTTTTTCGTGGGTAATGAGACGTTCGAGCGGTGCGTGCTGCGCAAAACCAGGAATAATGCGTTCAAGACTGTGGGCGTAAAGACGTCCTCCGGTCAGGTTCTTCGCACCCGCGGAGTTGCCGCGCTCAATCACCAACACCTGCGCGCCCTCACGAGCGAGCACCAGGGCCGCGACCGAACCGGCCAGCCCCGCGCCTACAATGATGGCGTCAAAGATATCTTCTGACATAAAAGCTCCAGAACTTACCTGTAACGGCAGGGCTTCAAGTGCCCCGCCTGAAAATTAACGCCCGAGAGCGCGAGTCAGCGCAGGCAGAATCTTCATCGCGTCACCGACGATGCCGTAATCCGCATACTGGAAAATGGGTGCATTTTTGTCTTTGTTGATGGCAAAAATCGTCTGCGAACCGTTCGCCCCCACCATGTGCTGGATCTGCCCTGAAATCCCCACCGCCAGGTATAACTCGGGTTTGAGCATCAGATTGGAAATGCCGACATAGCGCTCGTGTACCATCCATTTTTCGTTCTCCGCCACCGGGCGAGAACAGGCCAGCTCCGCGCCAATGGCTTCGCACAACGCGGTCGCCAGCGAAATATTGTCTTTGCTGCCAATGCCGCGCCCCACGCTCACCACCCGTCGCGCTTTATCAAGGTCGACATGGCTGCTCTGGCGCGCCTCAATGGCGGTACGGGTGACGGCACTATCCGGCGAGTGCCACGCCACGGCTTTAGCGCCCCCCGTGCATGACACGTCCAGCGCTGCGGGTTCAAATGTGCCGCTACCTACCGTGATGACCGCAAAAGCGGTGCGCAGTGTCTCTTCACCAATCGCCAGCCCGCCGTACACCATGTGTTTTACTGCTGCGTTATCCCCCTGACGGTCGACGGCGCTGGCATCATTAGACACGCCCGCCTCCAGGCGATAGCCCAGTTTCGCTGCCAGTAATTTGCCCCGACGGGTATTGGGCAACAGCACCAGACCGGCGTCACTTTGCTGGCGGATAACATCGACCATCACGCCCGCATAATCCTCCATCATGCGGTCATCGGGTTTCCCCGTGAGTCGCCAGACGTCGTCTGCACCCAGTTGAAAAGCCGTGATGCTGTCCGCCTCATTGAGGGCAAACGCAAAAACCTTTTCACCTAAATCCCGCGCGCCACCCATTAATTCCGCCAGGCGAACCGGTGAATCTGTGAACACCCAAACAGTGGAAAACTTGCTCATAACATCCCCCTCTTACTTAATGATTTTGCGAAGATTCTCGGCAAATGCGGCTATTTGTTCTTCACCATCGCCTTCAATAATAAGGCGCTGACGTTCACGCTGTTTCGGTACCGCAACCTGTTGAACCGAGTGTGCCTGCACGCCTGCAAAACCAATATCTGCCGGTGTCCACACCTGTACCGGTTTCTTCGCCGCGCCAAGAATGGCTTTCATAGAGGGGATTTGTGGGGCGTTAATGTCGGCTGTTACTGCCACCACAGCCGGGAGCGGTATGCTCAGTGTTTCAATTTCATCTTCCAGCTCACGTTCAACAATCAGGGTGTTGTCCGTCACGGAGAGAATATTACTGACGCCATTGATAGCTGGAATATGGAGCATTTCACCCAATAACAGACCCACCTGTTGGGCGTAAAGATCGGAGGAACCATCCCCGCAGATCAGAAGATCAAACCCCGTTTTTTGTGCTGCAACAGCCAGTGCCGCCGCCGTTTGCTGTGGCAGAGCCTGTTCAAACTGGTCATCAATCACCACCACCAACTCGTCCGGGCCGCGCGAAAGCACATCTTTGCGTCCTTTCACATTGTTCAGTGCTTTGCCGCCCACGCTCATGGCGACAACGTGTGATTCGCTGACTAACTGTTTTAGCTGACACGCGGCTTCAATTGCATTCAGGTCATACTGGCTGATTTTCGCATCGGCTTTACTCATATCTAACGAACCATCGACGCTAATCGCAATATCCTGTTCATCAGGAACGCACTTGTAGCAAGTAATTATCTTCATTGCATCTCCAGAAATCATGAAGGAATCATCATCCATATTGTTGGCGCTAAATACAGATATCATGCGCTTTAATTCCGGGATAAAACATTAATCACCAATATTGAAAATGTCACACACTGATATTTCTGACTTTCAATATTGTTAACCATCTCAAAAATATTAAAAGATGATATTAAATGAAGCGTTCAATAGTGCCTCCCAGATCACCAATATTGAATAAGCAATGGGTAAAACATCACCAAAATACAAAATAACAATATGATTTCATTCATTAAAATAACAAATCACAAAGCAAGCGCCAACCGACAAAAAATGTGATTTAAATAACAGAACGCATGTTAACGAATACCCATCATGAGTGCCTTCACGACTCAAACCCGAGGTTAAATTGCAGTAAATTAGCACCCACAAATTTGAACAAAAATATAACAAATGGACGTGAATATAAATTAATTATGACACTGGAATTCAACCATGAAAAATGACAAAAGAAAGTCAGGAATTGAACCAAAGGTTTTTTTCCCGCCGCTAATTATTGTCGGGATACTTTGCTGGCTGACGGTCAGAGATCTTGATGCCGCAAACGTTGTTATTAATGCCGTATTTAGCTATGTCACCACTGTCTGGGGCTGGGCCTTCGAATGGTATATGGTCGTAATGCTTTTCGGATGGTTCTGGCTGGTTTTCGGCCCCTACGCCAAAAAGAAATTAGGCGATGAAGCCCCCGAATTCAGCACCACCAGCTGGATTTTCATGATGTTTGCCTCTTGTACCTCCGCCGCCGTGTTGTTCTGGGGCTCTATCGAAATCTACTATTACATTTCGAGCCCGCCTTTCGATATCGCCGCCAACTCAACACAGGCCAAAGGCTTTGGTCTGGCCTATAGCCTGTTTCACTGGGGCCCGCTGCCCTGGGCAACCTATAGCTTCTTGTCCGTTGCTTTTGCCTACTTCTTTTTTGTTCGCAAAATGGATGTGATTCGCCCCAGTTCCACGCTGATTCCACTGGTTGGTGAAAAACGCGCCAAAGGGTGGCTCGGCACGATCGTAGACAACTTCTACCTTGTGGCGCTGATCTTCGCGATGGGGACGAGTCTGGGCCTGGCCACACCGCTGGTCACCGAATGTATTCAGTATCTTTTTGGCGTCCCACACACGCTGCTTTTAGATGGCATCATCATTTCCTGCTGGATAATCCTGAATGCAATCTGCGTGGCCTGCGGCCTGCAAAAAGGGGTAAAAATTGCCAGTGATATCCGCAGTTACCTGAGTTTTCTGATGCTGGGCTGGGTGTTTATTGTTTGCGGCGCCAGCTTCGTGATGAACTACTTCACGGACTCCATCGGCACCCTGATGATGTACCTGCCTCGGATGCTGTTTTATACCGACCCGATCGGTAAAAGTGGCTTCCCTCAGAGCTGGACGGTCTTCTATTGGGCATGGTGGGTCGTTTACGCCATCCAGATGTGCATCTTCCTCGCCCGTATCTCCCGTGGTCGCACCGTCAGGGAATTGTGTATCGGGATGGTCACGGGCTTGACCGCGTCAACCTGGATTCTGTGGACCATTCTTGGCAGCAATACAATGCTGCTGATGGATAAAAATATCCTGAATATACCTAACCTTATCGCTGAGCATGGCGTACCACGCGCCATTATTGAGACCTGGGCCGCCCTCCCCTTCAGCACGGCAACCATGTGGGGCTTTTTTATTCTCTGCTTTATCGCCACCGTTACGCTCATCAACGCCTGTTCTTACACCCTGGCGATGTCGACCTGCCGCGAAGTACGCGATGGCGAAGAGCCGCCGCTGCTGGTGCGCATCGGCTGGTCCGTGCTGGTCGGCATTATCGGCATCGTGCTGCTGGCGCTGGGTGGCCTGAAACCGATCCAAACCGCGATTATCGCCGGGGGCTGCCCGCTCTTTTTCGTCAACATCATGGTGACACTGTCCTTCATTAAGGACGCCAAAGTGCACTGGAAAGATAAATAAGCTAATTCAACCAGATCAAGAGGTTAAAAGATGGACTTTAACTTAAATGATGAACAGGAGCTGTTCGTCGCCGGCATTCGCGAGTTAATGGCGAGTGAAAATTGGGAAGCCTATTTTGCTGAGTGTGACAGGGACAGCCTCTACCCGGAGCGTTTTGTCAAAGCTCTTGCCGATATGGGCATTGATAGCCTGTTACTCCCGGAAGAGCATGGCGGCCTGGACGCGGGTTTCGTTACCGTCGCAGCAGTCTGGATGGAGCTGGGTCGCCTTGGTGCGCCCACTTATGTGCTCTACCAGCTTCCCGGTGGCTTCAACACCGTATTACGCGAAGGCAGCCAGGAACAAATCGACAAAATTATGGCGTTCCGGGGGACGGGTAAGCAAATGTGGAACTCTGCCATCACAGAACCTGGAGCCGGCTCGGATGTTGGCAGTTTAAAAACCACCTATACCCGCAGAGATGGTAAGGTCTACCTCAACGGCAGCAAATGCTTTATTACCAGCAGCGCCCATACCCCTTACATCGTGGTGATGGCACGCGACGGTGACTCACCGGATAAACCGATTTATACCGAATGGTTTGTCGACATGAACAAACCTGGCATCAAGGTCAACAAGCTGGAAAAACTCGGCCTGCGCATGGACAGCTGCTGCGAAATCAACTTCGACGATCTTGAGTTGAATGAGACAGACAGGTTTGGCCGTGAAGGGAATGGATTTAACCGCGTCAAAGAGGAATTTGACCACGAACGCTTCCTGGTCGCCCTGACCAACTACGGAACCGCCATGTGTGCCTTTGAAGATGCGGCGCGCTACGCCAATCAACGCGTGCAGTTTGGTGAGACGATTGGTCGCTTCCAGCTGATTCAGGAGAAGTTTGCACACATGGCTATCAAGCTTAATGCCATGAAAAACATGCTGCTGGAAACCGCATGGAAAAGCGATAACGGCACCATCACCTCCGGTGATGCGGCGATGTGCAAATACTTTTGTGCCAACGCCGCTTTTGAGGTCGTCGACAGCTCAATGCAGGTGTTGGGGGGAATCGGTATCGCGGGCAATCACCGCGTGACGCGTTTCTGGCGCGATCTGCGTGTTGATCGTGTATCCGGTGGATCTGACGAAATGCAGATCCTGACGCTGGGCCGCGCGGTGCTGAAACAGTACCGCTAATACGTGTGCCAATGGCACTTGTAGGCCTGATAAGACGCGCCAGCGTCGCCATCAGGCAATCAATGCCGGATGGCGGCGTAAACGTCTTATCCGGCCTACAAATCATTCAGGAACTCAATTATGAATCGTCTACCTATGCCCGCATTCGGGCCACTCTCTGGTGTGCGGGTTGTGTTTTCCGGCATCGAAATTGCCGGGCCGTTTGCCGGGCAAATGTTCGCTGAATGGGGTGCGGAAGTTATCTGGATTGAAAACGTCGCCTGGGCCGATACGATTCGCGTCCAGCCGAATTATCCGCAGCTTTCTCGCCGCAACCTGCACGCGCTGTCGTTGAATATTTTCAAAGATGAAGGTCGGGAAGCGTTTCTCAAGCTGATGGAAACCACCGACATTTTCATTGAAGCCAGTAAAGGACCGGCTTTTGCTCGCCGGGGCATTACCGACGACGTGCTGTGGGAGCACAATCCGAAGTTGGTTATCGCTCACCTGTCAGGGTTTGGTCAATACGGGACACCGGAGTACACCCACCTTCCGGCCTATAACACCATTGCTCAGGCCTTCAGTGGCTACCTGATTCAAAATGGCGATGTGGATCAGCCCATGCCCGCGTTCCCGTACACCGCAGACTACTTCTCCGGTATGACCGCGACCACAGCCGCCCTTGCCGCCCTGCACAAAGTGCGTGAAACCGGCAAAGGAGAAAGCATTGATATCGCGATGTACGAAGTGATGCTGCGTATGGGTCAGTACTTCATGATGGACTACTTCAACGGCGGCGAAATTTGCCCGCGCATGACCAAAGGCAAAGATCCCTACTATGCCGGATGCGGTCTCTACAAGTGCGCGGACGGTTACATCGTGATGGAGCTCGTGGGCATCACGCAGATTAAAGAGTGTTTCGAGGATATCGGTCTGGCACATCTTCTCGGCACGCCAGAGGTACCGGAAGGTACGCAGCTGATACATCGGGTTGAATGTCCTTACGGGCCCCTGGTTGAAGAGAAGCTGGACGTATGGCTGGCGGCCCATACTCTGGCCGAAGTACAGGCGCGGTTTGCTGAGTTAAATATTGCCTGCGCAAAAGTGCTGACCATTCCTGAACTGGAAGACAACCCGCAATACGTTGCCCGTGAATCAATCACCCAATGGCAGACGATGGATGGCCGCACCTGCAAAGGGCCAAACGTGATGCCGAAGTTTAAAAACAACCCGGGGCAGATATGGCGCGGCATGCCCACGCATGGCATGGATACGTCCGCCATTTTACAGAACATCGGTTACAGCGAAGCCGACATTGAGGAACTGGTCAGCAAGGGGCTGGCCAGAATTAAGAATTAAATGGGCAGCGTCAGCCGGAGGCTTATCGTCATCTGGCTGACGCCAGGCCCCATTTCAATGGATAAATGTGCAATGGATGTGATTGGTGGGCAACACTTGCGTCAGATGTGGGATGACCTGGCGGAGGTCTATGGCGATAAAACTGCGCTGATTTTCGAGTCATGTGAAGGCATGGTGCAGCAGTTTAGCTATGCGTCGCTGAATGAAGACATTAACCGTACGGCGAACCTGTTCCATCATCTGGGCATTCAGAAAGGCGACAAAGTTGCGCTGCATCTGGATAACTGCCCGGAGTTTATCTTTTGCTGGTTTGGGCTGGCAAAAATAGGGGCCATCATCGTGCCGATCAACGCCCGCTTACTCCATGAGGAATGTGCATGGATTTTGCACAACAGTCAGGCGTGTCTGCTGGTGACCACCGATAATTTCATGCCGTTGTATCGTCCGATTCTGCAGGAAAGCGATGCAAAACTGGCGCACATCTGTTCAATCAGCCCGCATTTCTGCTCCGATGACCCCAGCGTAAGCGATTTTTATCGTCTAAAGGACGCACAGCCCGCCACTCTAAAGTACGCCCCGCCCTTAAGCACGGATGACACTGCGGAAATCCTCTTTACCTCCGGTACAACGTCACGGCCAAAAGGGGTTGTGATCACCCACTATAACTTGCGCTTCGCAGGCTACTACTCCGCCTGGCAATGCGCGCTGCGTGAAGACGATGTTTATCTGACCGTGATGCCCGCTTTCCATATTGATTGCCAGTGCACGGCCGCCATGGCTGCCTTCTCCAGCGGCGCGACCTTTGTACTTATCGAGAAATACAGCGCCAGGGCGTTCTGGCGACAGGTGCGGCAGTATCGTGCCACCGTCACCGAATGTATTCCCATGATGATTCGAACATTGATGGTGCAACCCTCTCAGCCGGAGGATAGCCAACATTGTGTGCGGGAGGTGCTCTTCTATCTCAACCTGTCAGAACAAGAAAAAGACGCCTTTACAACACGCTTTGGCGTCAAACTTCTGACCTCCTATGGCATGACAGAAACGATTGTCGGGATCATTGGCGACAGGCCCGGTGATAAGCGACGCTGGCCCTCCATCGGTCGCGCAGGATTTTGCTACGAAGCTGAAATTCGCAGCGATCAAAACCAGCCGCTGCCGCCGCATGAAATTGGCGAAATCTGTATTAAAGGTGTGCCAGGAAAAACCCTCTTCAAAGAATACTACGGCCGACCTGACGCCACCGCCAGTGCGCTGGAAGCCAGCGGTTGGCTACACACTGGGGATTCAGGTTATGTCGATGAAGAGGGCTTTTTCTATTTTGTCGACAGACGCTGCAACATGATTAAACGTGGCGGTGAAAACGTATCCTGCGTGGAGATTGAAAATATCATCTTAACCCATCCCAAAATTCAGGATGCCGTCGTCATTGGCGTAAACGATCTTATTCGGGATGAGGCGATAAAAGCATTCGTTGTTCTTCACGAAGGGGAACAATTAAGTGAGCAGGAATTCATTCTGTTTTGCGAAGTGAATATGGCGAAATTTAAAGTGCCTTCATTTGTTGAATTCAGACATGACCTGCCGCGTAACTGCTCGGGAAAAGTGATTAAAAAGAATCTTAATTAAGATAATCGGCTGACATTCTATCAGCCGATTAAAAAAGCCGTAAAGACATTGACCTCTTAACAGGTGTGCCGTCGTTTTTGTGAACAATTAAATATATTTTAAAAGGAACGAAAATATGAGCAATTCATTACATCTGACCCGTAACGGCTCTATTCTGGAAATCATACTGGATCGTCCTAAAGCGAATGCCATTGATGCCAAAACCAGTTTTGAAATGGGCGAAGCCTTTCTTCACTTTCGTGATGATCCGCAATTACGCGTGGCCATTATTACCGGTGCCGGGGAGAAATTCTTTTCCGCCGGATGGGATTTAAAAGCGGCGGCCGAGGGGGAAGCGCCAGATGCCGATTTTGGGCCGGGAGGGTTTGCCGGTCTCACTGAACTCTTTGATCTCGACAAACCGGTGATAGCTGCCGTGAACGGGTACGCTTTTGGCGGCGGTTTTGAGCTGGCGCTGGCGGCGGATTTTATCCTCTGCGCCGACAATGCCAGCTTTGCGCTACCTGAAGCGAAACTGGGTATCGTCCCGGACAGCGGCGGCGTGCTGCGTCTGCCTAAATGTTTACCGCCCGCTATCGTCAATGAACTGGTGATGACAGGCAGACGTATGGATGCCGAAGAGGCGCTGCGCTGGGGAATTGTCAACAAGGTCGTCAGCCCGCAAACGCTGATGGAGAGCGCACGTGAACTGGCTCAGCAGTTGACCCTAAGCGCCCCGCTGGCGCTGGCGGCGTTGAAAGAGATTACCCGAACCACCCGGGAAATGCCGGTTGAAGAAGGGTATCGTTTTATACGCAGCGGCGTGCTGAAACATTACCCGGCAGTGCTCCATTCCGAAGATGCGGTTGAAGGCCCGCAGGCTTTTGCCGAGAAACGTGATCCGGTATGGAAAGGGCGGTAACGCACACATGAGCTACTACGCATTTGAGGGGTTAGTACCGGTCGTCCATCCCGAGGCGTATGTACACCCCAGCGCCGTGTTGATAGGTGACGTTATCGTGGAGGCTGGCGTCTACATTGGCCCTTTTGCCTCATTGCGCGGTGATTATGGCCGTTTGATTGTGAAGTCCGGAGCGAATGTGCAGGACGGCTGCATCATGCATGGTTATTGCGATATGGACACCGTGGTGCACGAAAACGGACACATTGGACACGGGGCCATTTTGCATGGCTGTGTGATTGGTCGCGATGCGTTAGTCGGGATGAACAGCGTCATCATGGATGGCGCGGTGATTGGCGAGGAAAGCATTGTCGCTGCGATGAGCTTTGTAAAAGCGGGATTTGCCGGTCTTCCCCGGCAACTCCTGATGGGCTCACCCGCCCGTGTGACCCGCCAGGTGACGGACGACGAGATGCGCTGGAAACAGCTTAATACGCAAGAGTACCAGGATCTTGCCGTCCGCTGCCGGGCAGCGTTGCATGAAACCAAGCCCTTAATGCAGGTTGAAGCGAATCGCCCACGCCTGAAAGGCACAACGGCGGTACAACCCAAATCGATGTCGTAGCAATGCGTGCCGGAGGGCGCTGGCGCTTATCGGCTTGCGTTGTCAGGCCGTTAACGCTGCCCGACTGCACGCTGTTCTTAGCGACGCAGGCTTTTAGACAGCATCATCTGCCATTTCTGCTCCGGGTTAAGCTCTGCCGGCGGCAGGGTCGCCATGCGGGACGTTTTGCCTGCGTTCAGCATCTTCTCCTGCACGCTGGTTTTCAGTCGATTATAGAGGCGGGCATCAATGCTGTTCACCCGCACCAGACGTTGACATTGACACCCTCGCCCTTCAAGCTGATTTGGAATTGTCTTCGTCTCGCAGGTTATTTCTCCGACTTCGGAAAGAATATAAGAAACCGTATTTATCGCTTTGCAGTGGTCCATATTAAAATGCCTGGCAATTTCTTTAGCACTCACCCAACGATTTTCCACCATTACCCAATCTGCAATTAACAAGTAGAGGGGTTTTTCAACATATTCTTCACTCATAAGCTCACCATTTTTACAAATTAAAAAAATCCGCTACAGCGTGTCCTCTATAAATAACAACAAAAAAGAGACCATGCTAAAAATAGGGAAAAGAAGAAATAGTAAGCAATAGCACTGGCGATTAGTGTGAGTGGATCGTGCTTGTTGTATGAAAATAAAAACTTATTCATGGATCTGCGGCATAAAAAAACGGTTCCTGAGAAGGAACCGTTTTTAATCAGACAGCCCAAATTAAGGCTACAGAGTGCGGCAAATTACTTCTTAATCTGCGCGTGCATTTCCTGCACGGAAATCACTTTCTCGATGGCATTGGCATTCAGGGCCATTGCTGTCGCGAAACCGCCGTTCAGGGTGGTGTCGTAATGCACTTTATACTGCAGCGCGCTGCGGCGAATCAGCTTGGAGTCTTCAATCGCCTGACGACCTGCGGTGGTGTTGATGATGTAGGTGTATTCACCATTCTTGATACGGTCCTGAATGTGCGGACGCCCTTCATGCACCTTGTTCACCAGACGCGGGTTGATACCGGCTTCACCCAGCACAATCGCCGTACCGTGAGTCGCATCCAGCTCGAAGCCAAACTTAAGCAGCTTCGCCGCCAGGTCCACCACGCGCTCTTTGTCGCCTTCGCGAACAGAGAGCAGCGCACGGCCCTTTTTCTTCATCGTGGAGTTACTGCCGAGCTGCGCCTTGGCGAAGGCTTCCGCGAAGGTGCGGCCCACGCCCATCACTTCCCCGGTAGAGCGCATTTCTGGCCCTAACAGCGGGTCAACGCCCGGGAATTTGTTGAACGGCAGCACCACTTCTTTCACCGAGTAGTACGGTGGAATGATCTCTTTGGTCACGCCCTGCTGCGCCAGCGTCTGGCCCGCCATCACGCGCGCCGCCACTTTCGCCAGCGGTACGCCGGTGGCTTTGGAGACGAACGGTACGGTACGTGCCGCACGCGGGTTCACTTCAATCAGGTAGACTTCGTTGTCTTTCACCGCGAACTGGACGTTCATCAGGCCGCGAACCTGCAGCTCGAAGGCCAGCTTCTGCACCTGCTGGCGCATCACGTCCTGAATCTCCTGGCTCAGCGTGTACGCCGGCAGAGAACAGGCGGAGTCGCCGGAGTGCACGCCAGCCTGCTCGATGTGCTCCATGATGCCGCCAATCAGCACCATTTCGCCGTCGCAGATGGCGTCCACATCCACTTCCACCGCGTCGTCGAGGAAGCGGTCGAGCAGCACTGGCGCATCGTTCGACACGCTCACAGCGGTCTGGAAGTAGCGACGCAGGTCGGCTTCGTCATACACGATTTCCATCGCGCGGCCGCCCAGCACGTACGAAGGACGCACCACCAGCGGGTAGCCAATTTCTTTCGCCTTCTCAACGGCCATTTCAATGGCGGTGACGGTGGCGTTCGCCGGCTGTTTCAGCTTCAGACGGTCAACCGCCTGCTGGAAACGCTCGCGGTCTTCAGCACGGTCAATCGCGTCCGGGCTGGTGCCGATAACCGGCACGCCTGCTGCTTCCAGCGCGCGGGCCAGCTTCAGCGGGGTCTGGCCGCCGTACTGCACGATAACGCCTTTTGGCTTCTCGATGCGCACGATTTCCAACACGTCTTCCAGGGTAACCGGCTCGAAGTAGAGGCGGTCAGAGGTGTCGTAGTCGGTAGAGACGGTTTCCGGGTTACAGTTGACCATGATGGTCTCGTAACCGTCTTCGCGCAGCGCCAGGGAGGCGTGTACGCAGCAGTAGTCGAACTCGATGCCCTGGCCGATACGGTTTGGACCGCCGCCCAGCACCATAATCTTGTCGCGGTCGACGGACGGGTTCGCTTCGCACTCGTCTTCATAGGTGGAGTACATGTAGGCGGTGTCGGTTGAGAACTCTGCCGCACAGGTGTCCACGCGCTTGTAGACCGGGTGCAGGTCGTACTGGTCGCGCAGCTTGCGGATTTCCGCTTCACGCACGCCCGCCAGCTTAGCCAGACGCGCATCGGCGAAGCCTTTACGCTTCAGCACGCGGAGGAAATCAGCGTCCAGGCCGGTGATGCCCAGCTCCGCGACCTGCTCTTCCAGACGCACCAGCTCTTCAATCTGCACCAGGAACCAGCGGTCGATGTTGGTCAGGTTGAACACGCCGTCGACGGACAGGCCCGCACGGAAGGCATCGGCGATATACCAGATACGCTCTGCGCCAGCGTCTTTCAGCTCGCGGCGAATTTTGGTCAGCGCTTCCGGGTCGTCCAGGCTCACTTTCGGGTCGAAGCCGGTCGCGCCCACTTCGAGGCCGCGCAGCGCTTTCTGCAGGGATTCCTGCTGCGTGCGGCCTATCGCCATCACTTCACCGACAGATTTCATCTGGGTGGTCAGACGGTCGTTCGCGCCTGCGAACTTCTCGAAGTTGAAGCGTGGAATTTTGGTGACAACGTAGTCGATGGACGGCTCGAAGGACGCAGGGGTGCGGCCACCGGTGATGTCGTTCATCAGCTCGTCGAGGGTGTAACCCACCGCCAGCTTCGCCGCCACTTTCGCAATCGGGAAGCCGGTCGCTTTAGAGGCCAGCGCGGAGGAGCGGGACACGCGCGGGTTCATTTCGATAACAATCAGACGGCCGGTTTTCGGGTTCACCGAGAACTGCACGTTAGAACCGCCGGTTTCCACGCCGATTTCACGCAGTACCGCCATCGAGGCGTTACGCATGATTTGATACTCTTTGTCGGTCAGGGTCTGGGCTGGCGCAACGGTGATGGAGTCGCCGGTGTGGATACCCATCGCATCGAAGTTTTCGATGGAGCAGACGATGATGCAGTTGTCGTTTTTATCACGCACCACTTCCATCTCGTACTCTTTCCAGCCAATCAGCGATTCATCAATCAGCAGCTCTTTGGTTGGGGAGAGATCCAGACCGCGCTCGCAAATCTCTTCGAACTCTTCGCGGTTGTAGGCGATACCGCCGCCGGTGCCGCCCATGGTGAACGATGGGCGGATGATGCACGGATAGCCCACGTCAGCCGCGACGGCCAGCGCTTCTTCCATATTGTGTGCGATACCGGAACGCGCGGTGTCGAGGCCGATTTTCTTCATCGCCACGTCGAAGCGGCGACGGTCTTCTGCTTTATCAATCGCGTCGGCGGTCGCACCAATCATGGTCACGCCGAACTCTTCCAGCACGCCCTGACGCTCCAGCTCCAGCGCACAGTTCAGCGCCGTCTGGCCGCCCATGGTTGGCAGCACCGCGTCCGGACGCTCTTTCTCGATGATTTTACGCACCACTTCCCAGTGAATCGGCTCGATGTAGGTTGCATCGGCCATTTCCGGGTCGGTCATGATGGTGGCCGGGTTAGAGTTTACCAGGATTACACGGTAACCCTCTTCGCGCAGGGCTTTACACGCCTGCGCGCCGGAGTAGTCGAATTCGCAGGCCTGGCCGATGACGATCGGGCCAGCGCCAAGGATCAGGATGCTTTTTATGTCTGTACGTTTTGGCATTGTCTTCTCGGCTCCTGATTATTTAGCGGTCTTACGGTATTGCTCGATAAGTTCGATGAAGTGATCGAACAGCGGCGCGGCGTCGTGTGGGCCCGGGCTGGCTTCCGGGTGGCCCTGGAAGCTGAACGCAGGCTTATCGGTGCGATGAATCCCCTGCAGGGTGCCATCGAACAGCGACTTATGCGTCACGCGCAGGTTAGCCGGCATTGAGGCTTCATCGACGGCAAAGCCGTGGTTCTGCGCGGTGATCATCACCGTGTTGTTATCGATGTCTTTCACCGGGTGGTTACCACCGTGGTGGCCGAACTTCATCTTAACGGTGTTTGCACCGCTCGCCAGCGCCAGCAGCTGATGGCCGAGGCAGATGCCGAATACCGGAATGTCGGTTTCCAGGAAGGACTTGATGGCGGCGATGGCGTAATCGCACGGCGCCGGGTCGCCGGGACCGTTGGACAGGAAAATACCGTCCGGATTCATCTTCAGCACGTCTTCGGCGGACGTTTGTGCCGGAACCACCGTCAGGCGGCAGCCGCGGTCAACCAGCATACGCAGGATGTTGCGCTTGGCGCCGAAATCGTAGGCCACCACGTGGAACGGCAGCTCGCTCTCTTTTTTCGCTTCCGGCAGGTCGCCTTCCAGCGTCCAGCTACCCTGAGTCCAGCTGTAGGCTTCAGCAGTAGTTACTTCTTTCGCCAGGTCCATGCCGTTCAGGCCCGGGAAGGCTTTCGCTTTTTCCAGCGCCAGCGTCGCATCGAGGTTATCACCCGCGATGATGCAGCCGTTCTGTGCACCCTTCTCGCGCAGCAGACGCGTTAGCTTACGGGTATCGATATCGGCAATCGCCACGATGTTATGGCGCTTCAGGTAAGAAGAGAGGTCTTCGGTATTGCGGAAGTTGCTGGCAATCAGCGGCAGGTCGCGGATGACCAGGCCTTGCGCATGTACCTGAGAGGATTCTTCGTCAGCCGCGTTGGTGCCGACATTGCCGATATGAGGATAAGTAAGAGTAACGATTTGGCGAGAATAGGAAGGATCAGTGAGGATTTCTTGATAACCGGTCATTGAAGTATTGAAAACGACTTCCCCAACCGCCGAACCCGTTGCCCCTATGGCCCGACCGATAAACTGGGTTCCGTCTTCCAGAACCAATAGCGCTGACTTAATCAAAACACCCTCCAGAGAATATTCACTCACTTTATTTGCATATTAATTCATATATGTGCCTTGAATCAATGCAAATCTGCGTAGCCGCGAATTTTTTGCAAACGGCGGCATTCTGGAGACATGAGGGGTAAAAGTCAACTCATAGCGCATATTTTTCATGTCTTTTTGCGCCCCAGGTAAGAATAGCATGAATTTAAGGGCAAAAAGATCAACTTAACCCGCCCACGTAAACGCTTGCGTACGGGTATAAACGATCGCTGGTATCTTGAGGAGTAAAAAAGTGGACCAAATGGTCAAAATTTACAATTAAGAAACAAAAAAGGGAGGGTTAACAGAAGAAAAAGCAGGATATGATTAAAAACAACGACCAACACACCAAAATAAAAGGGCAATAAAATATTGCCCTATGCAATCAACATATTACGACTGCAATAACCACATCACGATGGGTAATAAACTCTACAAATTGTTGAGATCAAGGACATCTCGCATATCAAAAAGACCGTTACTCTTTGTTTTTAGCCACAATGCCGAGCGAACCGCACCGTTAGCAAATGTCATCCGGCTTGACGCCTTGTGGCTGATCTCTACGCGCTCGCCAATATCCGCGAACATCGCGGTGTGTTCACCGATGATGTCGCCTGCTCGCACGGTGGCAAAGCCAATCGTGCCGGGTACGCGTTCTCCGGTGTAACCTTCGCGGCTGTACACGGCGCACTCTTTCAAATCTTTATCCAGCGCATGGGCAATGGCTTCACCCATCGCCACTGCCGTACCTGACGGCGCATCGACTTTATGGCGATGGTGAGCTTCAACAATTTCAATATCGGTGTAGTCGCCCATGACTTTTGCCGCTTTTTCCAGCAGCTTAAGCATCACGTTCACGCCCACGCTGAAGTTCGCAGCAAAGACGATACCTATCTCTTTGGCAGCCTCGCTGATGGCCTGTTTGCCTGCATCATCAAAACCGGTGGTGCCAATCACCATTCCTTTCTGATTTTTGCGACAGAAATCCAGATGCACCAGCGTGCCCTCCGGACGGGTAAAATCAATAAAGACGTCAAAGTCGTCTTTTACCGCCTGCAGATCGCTGCTGACGATAACACCTGTTTTGCCGACGCCCGCCAGCTCTCCCGCATCACTTCCCAGCAGAGAAGAACCTTCGCGCTCCAGCGCTGCGCCCAGTTGAACGCCGTCCATTTGCAGTGTGGCCTGAATTAACTGACGGCCCATACGTCCACCGGCACCCGCGATAGCCACGCGGATTTGTGCATCATGCATAGTTGTACTCTTTTGTTAATAAAATGCTGACAATCGCTTCCAGATTAACCAGCCCGCGTTGGGGCTGCCAGCCGAAAACGCCGATAATTAGAATTAAATGATAAACAGCATGGAGTATCAGTAAAAGGCATGAGTGTGCATGTTGCGATTTGGCAGGCAAAACGGGCAGGATGCACTGACCGCGAAAGCGAGAAGATGATTATCCGCTCTGGCGGCCTGTCATTGCCCTGTATATCACTGCTTTCTTAATCGACGGTATAGCTCACCACCAGCTGCCCTTTTTTGATTTTTATATTGGTTAGCGTGATAAGACCAATTTCCCCGGTCGTCGGCGTATGGGTTCCCCCGCAGCCATAGGCCGACAATTCACCAAACCGCACCTGGCGTTTGCCGTCGATAAATTCAATCTTCCTCGGCAGATTTGCTGCAACCCATTCTCTGATTTGCTCTTCCAGCATGGACGTGTCCGGCAGAGCGCCTGAGCCCACAAAGGTGATACGCCCTTCTCCCGGCCAGTGATGGGCTTTGACAGGTTGCCATCCATGCATTTCACCTGCATAACCAATCAAATGCCCGGCGGAGTGCCAGCGAGTATGCATCGCACGTAATTGAGGCTCAACCTGAATGGCGAGCATGCCTGGCTCAACGGGCAAGGCAACGCTGTGCCACACGGTGTCGCCCTCATTAAAGACGTTCATTACAGGCTCGTCGCCAATCCAGCCTTTATCGGCGGGCTGCCCACCGCCCTGAGGATGAAACAGGGTGGCATCCAGCTCAATATTAAAACCGCCCTCATCCGCGGGGATGCAGCGCAGGACGTGCGCCTGCCCGGCGGTTTCATCGCAGGTGTAGTAATCTCGTTGTGTCATCGATTTTCTCCTTTCGTCTCCGCCAGTATATTATTTTCTCTGACAACGATAATCCGCCACTCCGTCAACGCACCTTTGCCTGGTAGACACAAATGAATATCGCCCTGCTCCCGGACCTTGCCACCTTTGTTTTGATTGTCGATCAGGGCAGTTTCTCCGCCGCCGCCCGCATTACGGGGGCAACGCCCTCGGCGATGAGCCGCTGCGTGTCACGGCTTGAAGAGGCACTGGGGAATAAATTGCTGCACCGTAGCACCCGCAAACTGCGCCTCAGTGAATCCGGGAATACCGTTTATGCCCACGCGCAAACTATGCTGGATGCGGCAAAGCAGGCAATGAACGCGGGCAGCAGCGTGCAGGATGTCGCCCAGGGCACGCTGACGGTGAGCGTGCCCAAAGCCGTCGGTCGGTTTGTGATTCACCCGCTGATGGGCGAATTTCTGGCGCGTTACCCGCAGGTCAACGTGCGCCTGCGCCTGGAGGACAGGTATATGGATTTGATTGATGAGAGCATCGATCTGGCGCTGCGGATAACCCACTCTCCGTCGCCGGGCCTGTACGGCAGGCCTCTGATGCCCGTTAGCCACCTGATTTGTGCGACGCCGGACTACTTACGCCAGCACGGTCTACCTGAGAAACCCGACGACCTGCGCGAGCATAGCTGCATCAGCCTGGGAGAAAACCCGGCGGATTCACGCTGGAAATTTCGCAAAAACGGCAAGACCGAAACCCTGCAAACCCACGGGCGCTATGCGGCCAACCACACCGGTGTGCGGCTGGACGCGGTGCTGAATCATCTGGGCATTGGCAGCCTGCCGCTGTTTACGGCCAGAGAAAAACTGGCGAGTGGCGAGATTGTGCAGGTGCTGCCTGAATGGGAGTTTGTTAGTGCTTACTCCGGTGAACTCTGGCTGCTGTGGTCGTCAGGAAAACATATGCCCGCAAGAATGCGGGCCATGATTGATTACCTGAGTGAGAAGATGCTTGTTACGGGGCGAGGCTGAAAACCTCAGCAACCCATTCACGAAACGCATCAATATCAATCTCCAGCGCCACCTGGGCGTTGGCGGGTTTGCCGAGTTTCCCTTCGATATCCACCACGGTGGTTCCCGAGGTCCATGTTCCCTGCGTTTCAACCGTCACAAAGCACGGCTTCAGGGTAAATATTGTGGGCCGAGCCAGCCAGGCAATGGCGCATAAATCGTGCATACGCAAACCGGTTGTCATGCTGCCGCTGCGGTAGTGGCTGAATAACGCATGCAGCATTTTTCCCGTCTCATTCAACGCTGGTAATGACGCCAGATAATCAGGTGCCAGCGTGGCCACGTTGGTCACATCCAGACCGCACATCACAATGTCCAGCCCACTATTGAACACTCTGGCCGCCGCTTCAGGGTCGATGGCGATGTTGAATTCCGCATTGGGCGTGAAGTTGCCGCGCCCGGCGGAGCCGCCCATCATCACCAGCCGACGAATATTGAACTGGCACTCAGGATAATGGGTCAGCAACAGGGCAATGTTGGTCAACGGGCCAATGGTGACCAGCGTGACCGGCTCGGGTGACGCCATCAGCACGTCACGAATGGCTTCAAACGCCGGTTTTGCCAGCGGCTGGCGCTGATGCTCAACAAAGTCATAGCCTTCCATGCCGGATTCACCGTGCACGTTTGCCGCATCGCGAAGCGGCCGCAGCAGCGGTGTGGCGGCCCCCTGCGCAACGGGCACATCCGCATTCCAGAAATGCAGCAGTTGCAGCGCGTTACGGGTGGTTTTTTCCAGTGAGACATTACCGGCGACCGTGGTCATCAGCTTGAGATCAAGCCCGGGGGCGAAAAGCGCGGCGGCAATGGCAGCCGCGTCATCAATGCCAGGGTCAGTGTCGAGAATAATCGGCAGGCGCATAAATCCTCCATAAAAAATGCCAGACAATCGTCTGGCATCTTCTCATATCTGCGGGGCGAAAAAGTTACTCGACTTCGCGAACATCAACGCGCAGCTCTTTCGGCACTTCGAAAACAATGTTCTCTTCACGCCCTTCGAGCGGTATGGCTTCGCCGCCACCCAGTTCCTGCAGACGGGTAATGACGTTTTGCACCAGAATATCCGGCGCGGACGCCCCCGCGGTGACACCCACACATTTGATGTCTTTGACCCAGATTTCCTGGATGTCGGAGGCATCATCAATCAGGTAAGCAGATTTACCCATGCGCTGAGCCAGTTCCGCCAGGCGGTTTGAGTTGGAGGAGTTTTTCGATCCAACAACCAGCACCACTTCAGCCTGTGAGGCTAACGCGCGAACGGCTTCCTGACGGTTGGTGGTGGCGTAACAGATGTCGTCTTTACGCGGGCCGACGATTTTAGGAAAACGGCTGCGCAGCGCATCGATAACATCGGAAGTGTCGTCCACCGACAGCGTCGTCTGGGTCATGAACGAGAGCTTGCCAACATCTTTGATGTCCAGCGTCGACACATCTTCCGGTGACTCCACCAGATACATGCCGCCCTTCTCGTTGCTGTACTGGCCCATGGTGCCTTCCACTTCCGGGTGGCCTGCGTGGCCAATCAGAATAGCTTCTTCACCACGACGGCTGGCGCGCGCGACTTCCATATGCACCTTTGTCACCAGCGGACAGGTGGCATCAAAAACGGTCAGGTCACGGCTTTTTGCTTCATTGCGCACCGCCTGAGAGACGCCATGCGCGGAGAAAATCAGGATTGAGCCATCCGGCACTTCACTGATTTGCTCGATAAAAATGGCCCCGCGTTCGCGCAGGCTGTCGACCACGTAGCGGTTATGCACCACTTCATGGCGAACGTAAATCGGCGCGCCATAAATCTCCAGCGCGTTTTCAACAATGCTGATAGCACGGTCAACCCCGGCGCAAAAGCCGCGCGGGTTAGCCAACAGGATCTGCATTCAACCCCTCCAGTACTGGCTCAATCTCCAGTACTTCAACATCAAAATGTACGGTCTGGCCTGCAAGCGGATGGTTAAAATCAACGGTGATAGAGTCACCGTTCACTTCACGGATAACGCCAGGCATTTCGCTGCCATCCATGGAGGTAAAGAGCATAATCGCGCCGATTTCCGGCTCGCCCGCATCCATAAAATCACGGCGGGAAAAATACTGAATCAGATCGGGCATCGGGGTGCCAAAAGCGGCATCAGGCTCCAGCGAAAACGCCTTTTTCTCGCCTTCTTTCAAGCCCAGCAGATGTTGTTCCAGCCCTTCAGAGAGCGATCCGTCTCCGAGGCGAAACAGTGCAGGTTTACCATTGTTGCGGGTTGACTCAGCGGTGGAGCCGTCTTCGAGCTTGAGCGTGAAGTGAACCAGCACCGCGCTATTACTCTGTATGGATTTTGACATGCAGGTTTGCTCACTTATTGGGCCTGATGGTGATGCGCTTATCAGGCCTCGAAAACCTGATAAGCGCCATCCGGCAATGTTTACGCGGCTTTTTTCTCTCTGGAAGGCAAGAAGCCCTCCAGCACAATCAATGCAGCGCCAATACAAATGGCCGTATCCGCAAGATTAAAGGTAGCAAAGTGCCAGTCGCCCATATAGAAATCGATCATATCGACGACAAAGCCATGCCACAGGCGATCGAACAGGTTGCCCAACGCCCCACCAATGATCAGCGCATACGCGATGTTGTTCAGCTTCTGTGTGGCCTTAGAGCGGTACATCAGCACCGCCAGCACAACACAGATACCGATGGCGATACCGGCAAAGAACCAACGCTGCCAGCCACCGCTATCGGCGAGGAAACTGAACGCCGCACCATAGTTACGCGCATAATGCAGATTAAGTGACGGGAACAGTGGCACCGTGTCCCCCAGAGCGAAGTTCTGGAGGATCAGGTACTTACTGCCCAGATCAATAATCAGCACGGCCACCACCAGCCATAGCCAGCGCAGCCCTGTTGAACAGACAGATTTACTCATCAGGCAAACTTACGTTTTTCGCCGTCACCGGCAACGTTGCTGACACAGCGTCCGCAGATCTCTGCGTGTTCCGCCACCTTGCCGACATCCTGAGTGTAGTGCCAGCAACGCGGGCACTTATCCCCTTCGGCTTTGCTTAACGCCACTTTCAGACCTTTGAGCAATTCACTCTGTTGGGCATCAGCGCAAGCAACCGCATAATCTTCAACTTTCGCACCGGAGGTCAACAGGACAAATCGTAATTCATCGCCCAGCGCCGTCAGCTTCGCCGCCAGTTCCGGTTCGGCATACAGCGTAACTGCTGCTTCAAGGGAGCCGCCGACTTTCTTGTCCGCGCGCGCCTGCTCGATCACCTTGTTCACTTCGCCACGCACTTTCAGCAGCTCGTCCCAGAAGGCATCGTTCATCGCTTCGGTGCTGGAGAGATCGAACAGACCTTCGTACCACTCGCCCGTGAACACATACTTCTCACGGTCGCCCGGCAGGTAGCCCCAGATTTCGTCCGCGGTGAAGGACATGATCGGCGCCATCCAGCGCACCAGCGCTTCTGCGATGTGGAACAGCGCGGTCTGGCAGCTACGACGCGCCACGCTGTCCGCCTTCGCGGTGTACTGGCGGTCTTTGATGATGTCGAGGTAGAACGAGCCCATCTCGATGGAGCAGAAGCGCATCAGGCGCTGCACCACTTCGTGGAAGTCGTAAGACTCATAGGCTTTCAGGATATCTTCCTGCGCCGCTTTCGCGCAGCCTACTGCCCAGCGGTCCAGCACCACCATCTCTTCCGGTTTCACCATGTCTTTTGCCGGATCGAACCCGTTCAGGTTCGCCAGCAGGAAGCGCGCGGTGTTACGGATACGACGATAGCTGTCGGCAGCACGCTTGAGGATCTCATCCGAGACCGCCATTTCGCCGGTGTAATCGGTAGAAGCGACCCACAGGCGCAGAATGTCGGCACCCAGTTTGTTCATCACTTCCTGCGGCGACACGGTGTTGCCGATGGATTTGGACATTTTGCGACCCTGACCATCAACGGTGAAGCCGTGGGTCAGTACCTGACGGTAAGGCGCTTTGCCTTTCATCGCGGTCGAAATCATCAGGGAAGACATGAACCAGCCGCGATGCTGGTCAGAACCTTCCAGATACATGTCAGCAGCGTGACCGGCGAATTCCGGGCGCACATCAACAACGGAGGAGTGGGTTGAACCGGAGTCGAACCAGACGTCCAGCGTATCCGGCACTTTCTCGTAGTTATCCGCATCGTCACCGAGGATGTCGCAGGAATCGAGATCCCACCAGGCCTGAATGCCGTCAACTTCAACGCGTTTTGCTACGGCTTCCATCAGTTCCAGGGTGTTCGGGTGCAGTTCCTGCGTCTCTTTATGGACGAATAGAGACATCGGTACGCCCCAGGTACGCTGACGGGAGATACACCAGTCAGGGCGGTTAGCGACCATGGATTCGATACGCGCCTGGCCCCAGTCCGGGATCCACTGCACGCCTTTGATTTCTGAAAGAGACTGCGCGCGCAGACCTTTCTGATCCATGCTAACGAACCATTGCGGCGTGGCACGGAAGATGATCGGTGACTTGTGACGCCAGCAGCACGGATAGCTGTGCTGCATTTTTTCGACATGCAGCAGCGCGCCGCTGTCGCGCAGCATGTTAACGATAATGTCGTTCGCTTTGAAAACGTTGATACCGTCCAGAGTCGGGTAAGTGCCTGGCAGATAAGCACCGTCCGGGCCAACCGGGTTGGCAATTTCCAGACCGTATTTCTGGCTGATGGTGTAGTCGTCCGGGCCGTGACCACCGGCGGTATGTACCGCACCGGTACCGGCGTCGAGGGTCACGTGATCGCCGAGGATCGCAGGCACATCGAAGTCCAGGAACGGGTGCTTAAAGCGCATCAGCTCCAGCTCAGCGCCTTTCACGGTACCCAGCACACTGTATTCGCTGATGTTCGCGCGTTTCAGTACGCTTTCCACCAGATCTTTCGCCAGAATGACGGCTTTGCCTTCAACCTGCACCAGCGCGTATTCAAACTCAGGAGAGAGAGAAATCGCGCGGTTAGCAGGCAGCGTCCACGGCGTGGTGGTCCAGATAACCAGCGCAATCGGGCCGTTTACGCTGGACACGCCAAATTTGGCTTTCACTGCATCCTGGTCGACGGCGTTGAACGCCACATCGATGGACGGAGAGGTTTTGTCGTAATACTCCACTTCCGCTTCTGCCAGCGCAGAACGGCAGTCTACGCACCAGTGCACCGGCTTCGCGCCTTTGTGCAGGTGACCGTTGCCGATGATTTTGCCCAGCGCACGGATGATATTGGCTTCGGTTTTGAAATCCATGGTCAGGTATGGACGAGACCAGTCGCCCAGTACGCCCAGGCGGATAAAGTCCGCACGCTGGCCGTCAACCTGAGTCGCCGCGTATTCACGGCATTTGGCGCGGAATTCCGCGGCGGTAAATTTCTCACCCGGCTTACCGAATTCCTGCTCCACTTTCAGCTCGATCGGCAGACCGTGGCAGTCCCAGCCCGGAACGTAAGGCGAGTCATATCCTGCGAGTCCTTTGGACTTCACAATAATGTCTTTCAGAATCTTGTTAACAGAGTGACCAATATGAATGCTGCCATTCGCATATGGAGGGCCATCATGCAGAATGAAGGTTTTTTTGCCTTTTTTGGCTGCACGAATGATGCCGTACAGGTCATCATCGGTCCAACGCGCCAGCATTCCCGGTTCGCGCTTGGCGAGATCGCCGCGCATCGGGAACCCTGTTTCCGGCAAATTCAGGGTTGATTTATAGTCACTCATCAGATTCTCGGTTCCGTATTTATCACGTAGGCAGTTAAGCCGGGTTCAAAGCCCAAAAAACTCGCGGGCCGTCAATTCATCTCGCGCAATTTGCGCTTTTAGTTCATCCAGCGAACCAAATCGCTGCTCGTTGCGTATTTTTTTACGCAGTATCACATCTATATGGCGACCATAGAGGTCCATTACAACGTCCAGCAGGTGCACTTCTAACTGTTGACGCACACCGGCGACGGTCGGACGCGTGCCAATGTTGGCGACGCCGTAGAACGGCTTATCGCCCAGTCCTGCTACTTCCACCGCATACACCCCTTTAACCGGGGAAACCTGACGACGCAGCGGTATATTCGCCGTCGGGAAGCCTATCGTGCGGCCCAGCGCATCGCCATGAACCACGCGGCCAGAGATAGTGAACGGATGCCCCAGCAGGGTTTCTGCCGTGTCCAGGTCATCATTAGCCAGCGCCTGACGCACCGCCGTGCTGCTGACGCGTACGCCGCCTTCGCAGAAGGTCATCGCGCTGGTGACGTCAAATCCATACTCCAGACCAGCCTTCTGTAATAGCAAGAAATCGCCCTGACGACCAGCGCCAAAGCGGAAATCATCACCCACGGCGAGAAACTGTACGCCAAGACGCTTAACCAGCAGGTCGCTGACGAAATTTTGTGCTGTCAGCGCGGCAAAGCGACGATCGAAACGTAAACACAATACATAGTCCACGCCGGACTCCGCCAGATAGCGCAATTTCTCGCGCAGGCGAGTGAGTCGGGCGGGAGATTTATCGCCCGCGAACAGCTCCAGCGGCTGCGGCTCGAAAATCATCACTACAACGGGCAGGCCGCGGGCCTCCCCTTCTTTACGCAATCCCTGCAACAGCGCCTGATGACCACGATGCACGCCGTCGAAATTACCAATAGTCAGCACGCACCCGTGTGGCGCGCTGCTGAGATTATGTATGCCGCGTATCAGCTTCATGTCTGGCTCAAAACAGTGAAAATCGTCGGATTATACCTTGTACAACGTGCGACGTTAACCGACGATTGCCTGAAGCTGCCAGAAAGGGGAAGGATTTCATCAAGCTGGCCCCTGCTGGCATGAAAAACTGGGCGAGTACGTGATTTTTATCGTTGAAAAGCTGTATTCGTTGCAAGCAAGCTGGTAGAATCCTGCGCCATCACTACGTAACGAGCGTTGTATTTTAACGGCGCTTATTTGCACAAATCCATTGACAAAAGAAGGCTAAGAGGGCATATTCCTCGGCCTTTGAATTGTCCATATAGATCATATTTGGGAGTTGGACCTTGGCTAATATCAAATCAGCTAAGAAGCGCGCCGTTCAGTCTGAAAAGGCTCGCAAACACAACGCAAGCCGTCGCTCTATGATGCGTACTTTCATCAAGAAAGTGTACGCTGCGATTGAAGCTGGCGACAAAGCTGCTGCACAGAAAGCATTTGACGATATGCAACCGATCGTGGATCGCCAGGCCGCTAAAGGTCTGATCCACAAAAACAAAGCTGCACGTCATAAAGCTAACCTGACCGCACAGATCAGCAAACTGGCTTAATCACCCGCTTGTTGTGCTTTGTGAAAAGAACCCGCTAACGCGGGTTTTTTTATGTCTGCTGTTCGTCACCGATAGCGAATAGTACCTGTAATCCCCTCAGCCCTTGCGCAGTGAACGTCACTTCCCGAAAGCCCGGCGTCCGCTGAATCCATCCTTTCTGTTCAAAATACAGCAGCAAAAGCGCCCCTGCATGTCCACCAAGATGAAAACGCCTTTCGCTCCAGTCGAGGCACGCGCAACAGCGTTTGCGAGTGGTCTTTCCTGACACAGGCATACCCATGCGGGCAAAGAAAGCTATGCCCTCCTCCGTCAGTGCGCTGCCATCCTCCGTTATCCAGTTTTTCTCCCGCAGGGCATCGAAGATGTTGACGGCCAGTTCACCCGCCAGATGATCGTAACAGGTGCGCGCCCGTCTTAAGGCGGTGGGCGTGCGGGTCGCAGGTGGATTCACCCGTCGCCATGACACGCCCATCATTCGTTCGATGAGCTCTGCAATGTCCTGACCTGCAAGGCGAAAGTAGCGATGGCGGCCCTGGCTCAGGCAGTTAATCAACTGGCTGGACAGGAGCTTATTAAGATGGGCACTGGCCGTTGAGGCGGAAACACCTGCGACAGTACTGAGTTCCGTGGCGGTCCAGGCGCGCCCGTCCATGAGCGCGCAGAGCATTTTTACCCGTGAAGGGTCAGACATTGCCGCAGCGACGGCTGAGACGGAACGTTCGAGGGCGTCATCGTCGACAAACGGTTCAGGATGGTTCGCTGTCATGGGCAGGTATCTCCCAGGGTTCGGTAGCCTCACTGGCGGCGGCCGGATTGTCCGTCACCAGAATGAGCTGATTCGCATGGTCACTGTACTGTACCAGGATATTCACACCGCGTAACGCCAGCGCTGTGGCAATCTCGCCCAGTTCACCGGGTCGTTCCTGCTTGAGCTTACGAATGAGGGGCTGCGACACATTGCAAACGTTAAATCCCGCCGCCTCCAGCACCACCTGCGCCCGCAAACCTTCTTCAACGAGAAAATGCGCGTGCGCGTCGTGTCCAATGGTAAAAACGCCGCCGCCCTCCAGGCCAATGCCATGACTGCCCAGTGTCTTACCCAGTCTTGCCAGTTCGCCCGGTACATTTTTGAGGATAACGTGAATATCGAACATCGCCTTACCCCCGGTCTTCTGACGAATATTCCCGTTCAAGACGGGCAATACGGATACGATAATACGAGAAGATGTCTTCACGCCCTTCCGCCTGCGCGGCACGGTGGAAATGGTTTTTCTTCCATGCCTCAACAGACGCCTCATCGCGCCACCAGGATAAAGAGAGGATTTTGCCCGGTGAAGTAAGGCTCTGAAAACGCTCAATGTCAATAAAGCCATCGATGTCGCTCAGCAATGGCTTAAGCTGCGCGGCGAGTTCCAGATAACGCGCCTGCTTTTCAGCAACCGCTTGCGCTTCAAAAAGTACTGCAATCATGATTTATCACCTCTGTGAGTTAACGGTGATAAATGTACGGTACTGAAAATCCGTTGCTTCGTCGCTCAGCGAAATGTGCAGTGAACGTCAGTTACCATGAAACAGCGAGGAGTAATCGCGGTTACAGATACGCTGTACGGCCGGATGCTGGATCATGCGTTCGGCGAAAATGGCGTGGTACTCTTCCATCACATTGTCTATTCGCCCCACCTCCAGCATGCTGTCGTCGGCATAAAAGTCCTGCGCGTACAGCGTGGGGGCAACAAAAATAGCATTGTGCGCCACGCCAAAGGATTTCATCAATGCGGCGTCATCAAACTCGCCAAGGATCTCAACGTTGAGCCCCTGAGAGTTAAACCAGTTGAGCAGCTTGCGTCCGAGCATGGAACGGCGACCAGGCACGAGCAACCGTCGCTCTTCAAGACAGGCCGGGAAGGGTTTACTCAGCGCGGGTTTCTGGCACCAGAAACTGACGCTGCACTCGCCGATTTTTACAGAGAACAGTCCTTCCTGATGGGTCGAATCAATCGGGCAATCTGAGATGATCATGTCGAGCTTATGTTGGCTGAGTTGTTCCAGCAGCATTTCATGCGTGGATTCAAAACAGCGTAAATGGATAGGCTCGCCATCCTGCACGGCGGCATCAAGAACACCGCTGACCAGCGTTTTCGATAACGCGTCCGCGACCCCCACATCGAAGAGAAGATGCGACTCTTTGCGGTAATTCACGATATCGAGCATTTCCTGGCTCAGCGTGAACATTTTGTCCGCATAGCGAAATACCAGTTCCCCAAGCTCAGTAGGCTCCAGCCCACGCCCCTTGCGCTTAAAGAGCTTGCCCTGTAACCGTTCTTCCAGCGATTTGATCTGTCCGGTAATGGTCTGAGGCGTGAGAAATAACACATCCGCCGCCCCCACAACCGAACCTTCACGGTAGACGTGCCAGAAATAGTACAGGTGGTTGTAATTAATGTTCGACATCGTCTCTTCGCTCCCTGAGTGATGTGACGGGAAGGCAATCACTCGCCTTCCCGATTGATGTTAGCGGACGATCCGCGTACGCAACAGACAGTAACCTATCACGGCGGACAGCACAGACCCTGTCAGGATCCCCAACTTCGCCCAGCCCACACTATGCGGATCCGCATCACTAAAGGCCAACGTGGCGATGAAAATGGACATGGTAAAGCCGATACCACACAGCACGCCCACCGCCATGATCTGCTTAAACGCCGCCCCTTGCGGCAGTTTCGCCAGTTTCAGACGCAGTGCCAGCCAGCAGAAAATGGTAATCCCGACCGGTTTACCAATCAGCAGGCCCGCGATGATCCCCAGCGGTAGCGCAGAAGTCATGCCACCCAATGAAACGCCCTCCAGCGACACGCCCGCATTCGCAAAGGCAAACAGCGGCAGGATGAGCCAGGCAACCCACGGATGAATGGTGTCCACCAGTTGACGGGCCGGAGAAACGCCGTCTTTTTCCTTCAGCGGAATAAAGAAGCCCAGGATAACGCCCGCCAGCGTGGCGTGAACACCTGACTTGAGCACTGCCGTCCACAGCACCAGCCCCACCAGGATATAAATGCCGGTACGCCGGACATTCAACATGTTCAGCACTGCCAGCGTAGCAATCGCTGCCGCCGCAACACCCAGTGCCATCATCGACAAATCGCTGGTATAGAAGAGGGCGATAATGATGATTGCGCCCAGATCGTCAATGATCGCCAGCGCCATCAGGAAAACTTTCAGCACAACCGGAACCCGATCCCCGAGCAGTGCCAGCACGCCAAGGGCAAAGGCAATGTCCGTCGCCGTTGGAATGGCCCAACCGTGGCTGACCACCGGATCGTGAAAGTTGAACGCCAGGTAAATCAACGCCGGGGCAACCATCCCACCGAGCGCGGCAATCACCGGGAAAATCGCCTGCTGCCGGGTGGCAAGAGACCCTTTTACTAGTTCATATTTCACTTCCAGACCGACCATCAGGAAAAACACCGCCATCAACGCATCGTTGATGAATAACAGCATGTTTTTATTGATGTCCAACGCACCAAACTTGAACGCGACGGGCGTATCCAGAAAAGCCTGGTAACCAGTCTGAGTGAAGGAAAGGTTTGCACAAAGCATCGCCAGCACAGCGGCGATAATGAGGACAATGCCCCCTGATACATCGCTACTAAAGAAGCGTTGTAAGAATTTCATGATGTTCTCCCGAAATACGACTCCCTGAAAGTGCGACATAGTACCGCGACAAAAACCTCGATAAAATCAGAAAATTTTTTAGAACAGACTCGGTTTTATCGAGTTATGGTTTTGAGCATAGTACTGAAAAAGAAAAACCCGGCATAAGCGCCGGGTTTCATATTGATGCTGCATCGAGATTAACGCGTCAAATCATCAAAGAATTTTTTCACGCCGTCGAAGAAGTTCTTCGAACGCGGGCTATTGTGCTCACCCGTTGGGCCGCCAAAACTCTCCTGCAAATCTTTGAGCAGCTGTTTCTGCTTCTCGTTCAGACCGACCGGCGTTTCAACCACTACGCGGCACAGCAGATCGCCCTGCGCACCACCACGTACCGATTTCACACCTTTACCGCGCATGCGGAACAGTTTGCCGGTTTGGGTTTCGTGTGGCACTTTCAGCTTCACGCGACCGTCCAGCGTCGGCACTTCAATTTCGCCGCCCATCGCTGCCATCGCAAAGTTGATCGGCACTTCGCAGTACAGGTTATTGCCTTCACGCTCGAAGATCGGGTGCTGTTTCACCTGAACCTGAACGTACAGATCGCCTGCCGGCGCACCATGCTCGCCCGCTTCGCCTTCACCTGCCAGACGGATACGATCGCCCGTATCAACGCCAGCTGGGATCTTAACGGACAGGGTTTTGGTTTTCTCAACGCGACCGTGACCGTGGCATTTGTTGCACGGATCTTTAATCAGCGTACCGCGGCCCTGGCAGTGTGGACAGGTCTGCTGTACGGCGAAGAAGCCCTGGCGCATCTGCACCTGACCCGCACCGTGACAGGTTGGACAGGTCTGCGGCTGCGTACCTGCTTTGGCACCGCTGCCGTGGCAGACATCACATTCTTCCAGCGTCGGGATACGAATCTCTTTGCTGACGCCACGTACCGCTTCTTCCAGCGACAGTTCCATGGTGTAACGCAGGTCTGCGCCACGTGCTGCACGTTGACGACCCCGGCCACCGCCAAAGATATCGCCAAACACGTCGCCAAAGATATCGCTGAAGTCTGCGCCGCCGCCAAAGCCGCCACCGCCACCACCCATGCCGCCTTGTTCAAACGCCGCATGGCCATACTGGTCGTAGGCCGCGCGTTTTTGGGCATCGGTCAGGATTTCGTAGGCTTCTTTGATCTCTTTGAATTTGGCTTCGGCCTCTTTATCACCCTGGTTGCGGTCCGGGTGATATTTCATGGCCAGGCGCTTATACGCCTTTTTGATTTCACGCTCTTCCGCTGTTTTGGAAACGCCTAAAATCTCGTAATAATCAAGCTTCGCCATTTTTTTATCTGCCCCTAACATGCGTGCACGGGCGGAGAGGAAACCTCTTCGCCCGTGCCAGTAATTACCCGTTCAAAGGGCGATTATTTTTTGTCTTTTACTTCTTCGAACTCAGCGTCAACAACGTCGTCGTCTTTCGCGTTGTTCGCAGAAGCATCAGCGCTGCCAGCCTGCTGCTGTGCGTGCTGCTGCTGAGCGATTTCCATCAGTTTCTGGGAAACCTGCGCCAGCGCCTGCATTTTAGCTTCGATGTCTTCTTTATCTTCGCCTTTCAGAGACGCTTCCAGCGCGCTCAGTGCAGACTCGATAGCAGTTTTGTCTTCAGCTGGCAGTTTGTCGCCGGCTTCTTCAACCTGCTTACGGGTGCTGTGCAGCAGATGGTCGCCCTGGTTACGGGTCTGAACCAGCTCTTCGAACTTACGGTCAGATTCTGCATTCGCTTCTGCTTCGCGAACCATTTTCTGAATTTCTTCTTCGTTCAGACCAGAAGAAGCCTTGATGGTGATCTTCTGCTCTTTACCGCTGTTTTTGTCCTTCGCGGAAACGTGCAGGATGCCATCAGCATCGATATCGAAGGTGACTTCGATCTGCGGCATACCGCGCGGTGCTGCGTTGATACCGTCCAGGTTAAACTGACCCAGAGACTTGTTATCGCCCGCACGTTTACGTTCACCCTGCAGCACATGGATGGTTACCGCAGACTGGTTGTCTTCAGCGGTAGAGAACACCTGGCTGTGTTTCGTTGGGATGGTGGTGTTTTTGTTGATGAGCGCAGTCATCACACCGCCCATGGTTTCGATACCCAGAGACAGCGGGGTAACGTCCAGCAGCAGTACGTCTTTAACTTCACCGGTCAGTACGCCACCCTGAACCGCAGCACCGATTGCGACCGCTTCGTCCGGGTTAACGTCTTTACGTGGCTCTTTACCAAAGAACTCAGCCACTTTCTTCTGAACCATTGGCATACGGGTCTGACCACCGACCAGGATAACGTCCTGGATATCGGATACGGACAGGCCAGCGTCCTGCAGAGCAACTTTCAGCGGCTCGATAGAACGGTTCACCAGGTCTTCTACCAGGCTTTCCAGTTTCGCACGGGTCACTTTGATGTTCATGTGTTTAGGACCGGTCGCGTCTGCGGTGATGTACGGCAGGTTCACGTCGGTCTGCTGAGCGGAAGACAGCTCGATCTTCGCTTTCTCAGCGGCTTCTTTCAGGCGCTGCATGGCCAGCGGATCGTTACGCAGGTCAATGCCCTGATCTTTCTTGAACTCATCAACGAGGTAGTTGATCAGACGGGTATCGAAGTCTTCACCACCCAGGTGGGTATCACCGTTGGTTGCCAGAACTTCGAAGGTTTTTTCGCCGTCAACTTCGTCGATTTCGATAATAGAAATATCGAAGGTACCACCACCCAGGTCGTAAACCGCGATAGTACGGTTGCCAACTTCTTTATCCAGACCGTAAGCCAGTGCAGCAGCGGTTGGTTCGTTGATGATACGTTTTACTTCCAGACCTGCGATACGGCCAGCATCTTTGGTTGCCTGACGCTGAGCATCGTTGAAGTATGCAGGAACGGTGATAACAGCTTCAGTTACCGGCTCACCCAGGTAATCTTCAGCGGTTTTCTTCATTTTTTTCAGCACTTCAGCAGAAATCTGCGGTGGTGCAGTTTTGGTGCCTTTCACATCAAGCCATGCATCGCCGTTATCTGCCGCGATGATTTTGTAAGGCATGATGGAAACGTCACGCTGAACTTCTTCGTCCTGGAAGCGGCGGCCGATCAGGCGTTTAATCGCAAACAGGGTGTTTTGCGGGTTTGTCACTGCCTGACGTTTAGCCGGCTGACCAACCAGAGTTTCACCATCCTGGGTATAAGCAATGATAGAAGGCGTGGTGCGATCGCCCTCGGCGTTCTCCAGCACGCGTGCAGTAGTGCCATCCATAATCGCTACACAAGAGTTGGTAGTACCCAGGTCGATACCAATAATTTTACCCATCTAAACGTCTCCACTAAAAATTCAGTCAACATGTGGTTGTGAACCTGTAATAAGGGCGAATTGTGGAGTTTCAACTGCTCCCCTTCGCTTTTTTTCAGGCCCGCAACACTGCGGTTGACTACAAGATGGGGTCGTAACGGTACTCATCAAGGGGGAAGGATTAAAAAATTTTTTAATTTCCACCTGCTCAGATCATAGACACAGGCAATTCGGCTATTTATGATGCCGCCGCCCTGCCCATTTAGATGGATACGGGCAATGGTTTTACTTTCCGCATATTATTAAATGATGATTTATTTTGAGGAATTATGGGCGACTCTAAGTTGGCTAATCCGGCACCGCTGGGCTTAATGGGCTTCGGCATGACCACTATTCTGCTTAACCTGCACAATATTGGTATGTTCCCGCTGGATGGCATTATCCTGGCTATGGGTATTTTTTATGGTGGTATCGCACAAATTTTCGCAGGCTTGCTGGAATTCAAAAAAGGCAACACCTTTGGTTTAACCGCATTTACCTCTTACGGTTCATTCTGGTTAACTCTGGTTGCTATCCTGCTGCTGCCGAAAATGGGTCTGGCTGACGCGGCGAACGGTCACTTCCTGGGTGTCTACCTGGGTATCTGGGGCGTGTTCACGTTGTTTATGTTCTTTGGCACGCTGAAAGGCGCGCGTATGCTGCAGTTCGTGTTCCTGAGCCTGACCGTGCTGTTCGCACTGCTGGCTGTCGGTCACCTGGCAGACAACGAAAGCATCGTTCACATCGCTGGCTGGATTGGCCTGGTGTGTGGTGCAAGCGCGATTTACCTGGCGATGGGTGAAGTTCTGAACGAGCAATACGGTCGTACCGTACTGCCGATTGGCGAACAGCACTAATCTCCTCCTTCGTGCCTGCCTTGCGGGCACGAATTTCCTCCTCCCCTCTTTTCTCTTTACGCCTCGATTGATTACCTGTTAACCCGCTTTATGGGATGATGGCACTCTTCCTCATTATTAAGACGCGGATGATGACCTCAATTCAGGGCCGAACTTACGGGCTTCAACGCTGGGTTGCACTTCTTCTCACCGGTATCCTGGCCGGGCTTGGCGGCATGCTGCTGGCTATGCTGCTGCATGAGATCCAACATCTTGCCTGGGGCTACAGCCAGAACTTACTGATAAGCCCGCAAACATTTTTAGACGGTGTCACCGATGCCAGCGCCCAGCGGCGTTTTATCGTGCTGGTGGCAGCAGGGGTCGTGGCCGGATGCGGATGGTGGTTACTGGCACGCTATGGCAAAAAACGCGTCAGCATCGGCGCGGCAGTCGCTGATGCCAGTAAACCCATGCCGCCTCTGACGACACTTGCCCATATTCTTTTGCAAATCATCACCGTGGCGATGGGTTCACCGCTTGGGCGCGAAGTCGCACCGCGTGAGGCAGGGGCGCTTTTTGCGGGCGGGGTAGCCCGTCGCCTGCACCTGAACGCGGCAGATATTCAGCTGATGACCGCCTGCGGCGCAGGTGCGGGTCTTGCTGCCGTGTACAACGTCCCGCTGGCAGGCGCTATTTTTACCCTTGAAGTGCTGCTGGTGAGTTTTAGCTGGGATGCGGCCATCGCCGCCCTGGTGACCTCTGCCCTCGCCGCCTGGGTGGCCTCGCTGGGACTGGGCGACGAGCACCAGTACCGCTTCACGGCAGAGTTTGCAGCCAGCTCACTGGTTTTCTGGGCCGTACTGTGTGGCCCACTGCTGGGGGCCGCCGCGTTTATTTTCCGCCACTTCACCCAGTACGCCCGCAGTAAAGTGCAGGATAACTGGCAAATGCCGTTGATAAGCCTTGTGGCCTTTACGCTGCTCGGCGTCGGTACTGTCTGGTTCCCAGAATTACCGGGCAACGGTAAAGGTGCCGCGCAGTTGGCCTTGAGCGGGGAGATGACCGCAACGCTTGCCGCCATCCTGCTGGTCCTCAAGGTGTTTCTGATCTGCGCGGTTATCCGTGGTGGTGCGGCCGGTGGGCTGCTGACGCCCGGCCTTGCGGTAGGCGGCTTATTGGGCTCGCTCCTGTTTCTGATTGCCGGGCATTTCTTCCCCGGCAGCGACATGGAGAGCGTTGCGCTACTGGGTGCCGCGGGATTCTTAGCCGCATCGGCCCACATGCCGGTCACCACATTAGCGTTAATGATGGAATCCACCCGCATGGATCACAGCTTCCTGGTGCCGGTTGCCCTCTGTATTGCAGGGTCGTATGCCACCTGCCGCGCGCTGGAACGCCGGGGATAAGTTCATTTTTCATGCAGAACAATAACCGTTCTTAAACGAATCGTTGATATCCGCAACACTTAATTGATAAGCATTATCATTTCTATTATGTTCGCCGGGAGCATCCCGGTGAATGGATTTCATGCAACAACCCAGACAGGCACGTCGGGTGGGATAAACCCCTTTGGTTGAGTTGCATAAGGTTAGACAATGAGTTCCACCCTCACCGCCAGCGCGAAGTCTGACGAGTCAGCCGTGGCGTCGCATTACAGAAAAGTCCTGCTGCGGCGTTTTATCCTGGCGGGCGCTATCCTGCTGTTCATTCTGTTATCACTGCTTCTTGATTTCACTCTCGGCCCCTCTGGCCTGTCTGTTTCCACGCTCTGGCAAACGTTATTTGATGCGGCTTCCGTGGATGCCGGTACCCGGGTCATCGTCTGGGAACTGCGCCTGCCCTTCGCCCTGATGGCGGTCGTGGTCGGCATGGGACTGGGCCTTGCCGGTGCCGAGATGCAAACCATCCTCAATAACCCACTGGCCAGCCCGTTCACGCTGGGCGTCTCCTCGGCAGCCTCTTTTGGCGCAGCGCTGGCGATCATCCTGGGCATCGGGATCCCAGGGATCCCCGATCAGTGGTTTATCTCCGTGAATGCGTTTGTCTTTGCTCTGATGGCCTGTTTCGTACTCGACGGCATCAGCCGCTGGACGCGGGTTGCCACCTCCGGCGTGGTGCTGTTTGGCATCGCGCTGGTGTTCACTTTCAACGCACTTATCTCCATTCTGCAGTTCGTCGCCAGTGAAGATACCCTGCAAGGACTGGTCTTCTGGACGATGGGCAGCCTGGCCCGCGCCTCCTGGGACAAACTCGCCATCCTGCTCGTTGCCCTGCTGATTATCGTGCCGCTGTCGATGCGCAATGCCTGGAAGCTGACCGCCCTGCGTCTGGGGGAAGATCGCGCCGTCAGCTTCGGCATCAATGTGCGCAAGCTGCGCCTGGCCACGCTCCTGCGCATCAGCATTATTTCGGCGCTTACCGTGGCCTTCGTCGGCCCCATCGGATTTATCGGCCTGGTGGCACCGCATATCTCACGCATGATGTTTGGCGAGGATCACCGCTTTTATCTGCCCGGCAGTATGTTGATTGGCGCACTGGTGCTCTCTCTGGCCTCGGTGCTGTCTAAAAACATTGTCGCAGGCGTCATCATTCCCGTTGGAATCGTGACCTCGCTGGTTGGCGTTCCCTTCTTCCTCAGCATCATTATTCGCCACCGGGGAACGTTATGACCGACGGACTGAAAATCAGCGACCTGCATACCGGCTATCGTAAAAAGAAAATCATCGATGGGCTGAATACCCCCCTGCTGCCGCGCGGCAAAATCACCGCCCTGCTCGGGCCGAACGGTTCGGGCAAATCCACCCTGCTTCGCGCGCTGGCCGACCTTAACCCGGCGCAGGGAAAACTTGAGCTCAACGGCGAAGACCTGATGAAACTGCCGTCCTCGAAGCGGGCACAGAAAGTGGTCTACCTGCCGCAATCGCTACCGCAGGGTGTTCATCTGCATGCGATCGAGTCGGTAATAGTGGCCCGCCGGGCCAGCGGTTTTGACGCACAGGGGAATGTCGAAAAAGAGGCTTATGACATTTTGCACAAGCTGGGGATTTCGCATCTGGCGATGAGTTTTCTTGACCAGCTTTCCGGCGGGCAAAAACAGCTGATTGGCCTGGCGCAGTCGCTCATTCGTAAACCCGACCTGCTGCTGCTTGATGAGCCGCTCAGCGCCCTCGACCTCAACTATCAGTTCCATGTGATGGACATTGTCGCCCGCGAAACGCGCCTGCGTAACATCGTGACGGTGGTGGTTATCCATGACATCAACATTGCCCTGCGTCATGCCGAATACGCGGTGATGCTGAAAAATGGCGGCCTGGTCGCCAGCGGCGTACCGGATGAGGTTGTGACGCCTGCGAATCTGGCCACCGTCTACGGCGTAAAGGGGCGGGTCGAATTTTGTTCACAAGGGCTGCCACACGTGGTGGTCGATGGTTTAACACTATAAAAAGGAAGACGGGGAAATCATGAATCTGAAAAAGGCACTCATCGCCGCCGCCAGCGGCGCGGTTCTGCTGCTCTCGCCATTAATGGCTCAGGCAGCGAACTGGCCGGTCACGGTGAAGGATATGGATAACCGCACGGTGACCATTCCACAGGAGCCGCAGCGTATTATTCTGCAGGACGGTCGCGATATTTTTGCTCTCGCGCTGCTTGAACGCGACAACCCTTTTGCCAAAGTCGTGGCCTGGAACAACCTGCCCAAAAAGCAGGATACCCAGACCTGGGACGTGCTGAAGCGTAAGTGGCCGGAAGCGGAAAAGATCCTCGACATGCAATTTTCCGATCAGGGTAACGTGGATCTGGAAACCATTATCTCCCGCCATCCGGATCTGATGATTGCCCAGCTGCGCGCCAAGCCGTCGCTGGTACAAAGCGGTGTGCTCGCCAAACTGGACGCGTTGCATGTACCGGTGGTGTTTGTCGATTATGAACTGCACCCGGTGGAAAACACCCTGCCAAGCATTACGCTGCTCGGCAAAGTAATGGGGCAAAACGAACACGCCAAAGCCTATACCGATTTCTATAAGCAGCGCCTGGATACCCTGCAACAGCGTGTGGCGACTGCCGCCAAAAAACCGCTGGTATTTATTGAGCCTATCGCGGGTGTTGCCGGCCTGGACAGCGGCTGCTGCTTTACCCATGCACGCAACGGCTGGGGCGGTCTGGTGGAAGCGGCGGGCGGTGAAAACATCGGTTCGCAGCTGCTGCCAGGGGCGACCGGTACTGTCTCAGTGGAGAAAATCATCTCTCTGAACCCTGACTTTTACCTGATGAGCGGTTCGAAACGTCCGGGCAAAGGCACGGCGGTGATCCCGTTCGGTTACAACGTCGATCAGAAAGAGGTCGTCACTGCCTTTAACGCACTGCTGGCTCGCCAGGGCGTGAGCAGTATTCCGGCGGTTGCTCAGGGGCATACGGGTGCGCTGTATCACCACTTCTATAACAACCCGTACAATATCGTCGCGATTGAGACGCTGAGTAAGATCTTCTACCCCGACCTGTTTAAAGACCTCGATCCGCTGGCGGATTATCACACCATCATCAAGGACTTCACTCAGATCCCGGACGACAATATCGTCCTGAGCTACACCCCTGCGCATTAATCTCCTCCAGCGCCGTCAGCCGACGGCGCTTTTTTTATCAACAGCAGCTCAACAGGCAGGCCGCCCTAATTGTTATCACGCTAACTATCCCCGACACTCGTTATGCAAAAAAATACATAACGAGAGAGAAAAATGATTTCAGGAAAAGTGAAGTGTGGGCTGCTGACCGTGGCGCTGCTGCAGTGTGCGTCTGTCGCCATGGCAAAAGATATTCGTGTCACCTACGCCGGTTCGATGGGCAAAGTGATGGATCAGGGCCTGGGCCCGGCGTTTGCAAAATCAGAAAGCGGCGATTACCAGGGGCAAGGCCAGGGCGCATACGGTATGGCGCGTTTACTGGCGAGTCATAAAATTGAAGCCGACGTGTTTGTCTCCATCAACCCAGGCCCGATGCAAATCCTCAAAGATGCCGGACTGATTGACGATGCGGTGCCGGTTGCCAGCACCAGCATGGTCATTGCCTACAGCCCGAAAGGCAAATATGCCGCCCAGTTTGCGCAAGCGAATGAGCAGAAATCACCAGCATGGCTGAATCTGCTGGCGCAAAAAGACATCTCGTTTGGTCGCACCGACCCGTATGTCGATCCTAAAGGGCAGAACATTGTCTTCACGCTGTTGCTGGCCGAGAAGTATTACAAGATGCCAGGCATTGCCGACAAGATTTTAGACGGCCTGCAAAACCCGCAGCAAACTCACCAGGAAGGTGGCCTGCTGGCACGCCTGGAAAGCGGTCAGGTGGATGCCGCCGCCGGGTATGAAAGCGAAGTCCGTTCTGCACACCTTCCCTATGTTGCCCTGCCCGATGAGATAAACCTCAGCAACCCGGCGATGGCGAAACAGTGGTATGACACCGTCAGCTTCACTATTAAAGACAGCCAGGGTAAAGATCAGCTCCTGCATACGCAGCCAATGGTCTTCTATGCGGCAGTACTGAAAAATGCACCCAACGGCGTAGAACAGGGGGCGAAATTCGTTAAATTCCTGCAAAGCGCCGAAGGTCAGGCATTGTTTAAACAGTATGGCTACGCTGAGCCGAAAGGGGACGCGCTATACGCCCGTTAAGACATCCGGGCCGGGTCGCGGGCTGGCTCTCCCTGCCCGCGATTTTGTTGCTCAGCATTCCCTTTATTACGCTGGTGAGCGTAACGCCCTGGCACCATCTACGGCTGGCCTGGCGTGACGATAGCGCCATTGCTGTTTCGATGGGGCTGGGTCTTCTGGCGTTAGGCATCATTATCGCGCTCGGCGTGCCCGCCGCCTGGTGGCTGTCGCAGGCCTCCGGGCGTAAACGGCTTATGGGTGAACTGCTGGTGATGATTCCATTGCTGACCCCGCCGCTGGCGATGGGCATTCTGCTGGTCTCGGCGTTTGGGCCTTACGGCCTGGTGGGGGAGTGGATTTCACGGCTGGGGGTGACGCTGGTCAATAACCCGGCAGCATTCGTGCTCGCACAGGTTTATGGCGCACTGCCCTACTTCATTGTGGTGGCGCGCTCGGCCTTTGTCACCGTGCCAAAAGATATTCTCGAAGCGGGCCAGACGCTGGGAGCATCGGGCTGGAATCGTTTTCGCTTTCTCACCCTGCCGCTGGCCTTTCCCGGTCTGGCTTCGGCAGTGACGCTTGCCTGGGTGCGCGCCGTGGGGGAGTTTGGCATTGTGATGATTTTTGCGTACTTCCCGCAGGGTATTCCGGTCAAGCTCTATACCAATCTGCAAAATGACGGCGTTGATGCTGTCTATACCCTGCTCTGGATGCTGCTTATCGTGACGTTACCCCTGCCGATGACCTGCTTTTTCCTCGGCAGACGGGCAACGTTAAAACGACATTAGTGCGTGGATTTGGCCAGCACCGGGTTTTGCACCGCCACCCAGTCCTGACGCAGCCAGACTCCCAGACCTAACCCAATCAGCGCCAGTGCCAGCACATACCAGGCCGGTGCCATCGGGGAGACGCCCATCAGCATGGTGACGGCAATCGGCGTCAGGCCACCAAAAATGGCGTAGGAGACGTTGTAGGAGAACGAAATTCCGGTAAAGCGTACTTCCGCCGGGAAAGCGCGTACCATCACGTAAGGCACCGCTCCCACGATACCCACACACAAGCCCACCAGGCCGTACAGCGCAAACAGCTGTTCCGGGTGGCTTCCCACCTGGTGATAGAACAGCCAGCTTGAGCAGGCAAGCAGAATGCCGCCGACGATAAAAGTCTTGCTCGGGCCAACCCGATCAACCACCAGTCCGGCAATCAGGCAACCAAAGCACAGCATGATGGTGGCGATACTGTTGGCCTGTAAAGTCAGAGCAGGCGCAAAGCCATATTGTTTTTGCAGCCAGACGGGCGACATCAGGATCACGACCACAATGCACGCAGAGAGTAGCCAGGTCAGCAGCATAGAAACGACCACCGCCTTCTTATGGTTCAGCACCACCGCTTTCACCGGCAACTCTTGCGCCAGCGCTTTATGCTGCTGCATTTCGAGGAAGACAGGGGTTTCCTGCAACCAACGGCGCAGGTACATCGCCACCAGACCAAATGCCCCGCCAAGCAGGAACGGTACACGCCAGCCGCCGTCGTGAATCGCCTGCTGAGTCATACTGGTGTTAATAAGCGTCGCCACCACCGAGCCCAGCAAGATGCCCACGGTCAGCCCCGCCGTTAAGGTGCCACAGGCAATGCCGATACGTCTCTGCGGCACATGTTCCGCCACAAACACCCATGCCCCCGGTACTTCACCGCCGATAGCCGCCCCCTGAAGCACACGCATGAGCAGCAACAACAGTGGCGCAATGATACCGACAGAGGCATAGGTGGGCAGCAAACCAATCGCCAGCGTCGGGACCGCCATCAGCAGGATGCTGAGGGTGAACATTTTTTTGCGTCCCACCAGATCGCCGAAGTGCGCCATCACGATGCCGCCCAGCGGACGCGCCAGATAACCTGCGGCAAAGATGCCGAAGGTTTGCACCTGACGCAGCCATTCCGGGATATCCGCCGGGAAGAATAGCTCTCCCACGACGGCCGCAAAGAAAACGAAGATGATGAAGTCGTAAAACTCCAGCGCACCGCCTAATGCGGCAAGCGTGAGGGTTTTGTAATCCTGTTTATTCAGAGGGCGTGTGTGTTTTGACATAACGGACCATTTGTAAAGAGGGGTGTTGATTTCATTTTTACGCAAACTGTAAATTAAAAATTACTATACCGTAAATAAATCAACACTCCAGTGTCCGTGCAACTTAAATCAAAAAACCACCACTTTTAGGAGATTGTCTCGCGTCTTGCACTTTTTGGGCGGAAAGACGCTACCCTTGCGGGGTCCGTTTCCACATAAGGCCCATCCAGCAACTGTACACAATACGGTACACTTGCAAAAATCCCCGGCACTTTTACGTTACCCTCGTCATCTTTCAGCCCTTCCAGCGTTTCTTTGATGGACTTGGGCTGGCCCGGCAGGTTGAGGATCAGCGCTTGTTTACGGATCACGCCGACCTGTCGGGAGAGAATTGCGGTTGGCACAAAGTTAAGACTGATCTGGCGCATTTGCTCACCAAACCCTGGCATTTCACGGTCGGCCACCGCCAGGGTGGCATCGGGCGTCACATCGCGACGCGCAGGGCCGGTTCCACCGGTGGTCAGCACCAGATGACAGCTCATTTCATCCACCAGCTCGCACAGCGTTTGTTCGATGATGCTTTGCTCATCCGGGATCAAGCGCGTTTCGATGGAAAAAGGGGTAGTGAGGGTTGCAGACAGCCACTCTTCGAGCGCCGGAATGCCCTTGTCCTGGTAGATACCGCTTGAGGCGCGGTCAGAAACAGAAACTAAACCAATGCGTAATGTGTCCATATTCATTCCGTATAAAAAAGTATGACTTACGGAAATGATACACGCAGAGAGGGGATGCAGACAGAGGGGAAACGTGGCCGGAAGACCGGCCACGCAGAATGATTACAGCAGGTCGCCGATCATTTTTTCCAGTTTTTCCTGGTCAACAGCAAACTTACGGATACCGTCCGCCAGTTTGTCTACTGCCATTGGGTCCTGGTTATGCTGCCAGAAGAACTGTGCTTCAGTAATGCGTTCCGGACGCGCTTTCACTTCGCCAGTGTAAGACAGTTTACGCTCGATAGCGCCTTCGCTCTCAGCCAGCTCTTTCAGCAGGCCCGGTGCGATGGTCAGACGGTCGCAGCCAGCCAGTTCCAGGATTTCACCGAGGTTACGGAAGCTTGCGCCCATTACCACGGTTTCGTAACCGTGTTCTTTGTAGTACTGGTAGATTTCAGTCACAGACACCACGCCTGGATCTTCAGCCGGAGCGTACTCTTTCTTGTCAGTATTGGCTTTGTACCAGTCGAGGATACGGCCCACGAACGGAGAAATCAGGAAGACACCCGCTTCTGCACATGCACGCGCCTGCGCGAAGGAGAACAGCAGCGTCAGGTTACAGTTGATGCCTTCTTTTTCCAGCTGCTCTGCAGCACGGATACCCTGCCAGGTGGAAGCCAGTTTGATCAGGATACGATCGTTGCTGATGCCCGCATCGTTGTACAGTTTGATCAGATGCTTGGCTTTAGCGATAGACGCTTCGGTGTCGTAGGACAGACGCGCATCAACTTCAGTCGAGATACGACCAGGGATCAGCTTGAGGATTTCCAGACCGATATTCACTGCCAGTTTGTCTGATGCATCGATAACCTGCTGAGCACGATCGCTGCTCTGGCCTTTAGCCCAGGCAATCGCATCATCAATCAGTTTACGGTATTCAGGAATTTGGGCAGCGCCAAGAATCAGAGAAGGGTTGGTGGTAGCGTCTTGCGGCTGGTACAGCTTCATTGCCGCGATATCTCCGGTGTCAGCCACGACTGTGGTGTATTGACGCAGAGAAGTCAATTTATCCGTCATGATAGTGTTTCTCTTTGAACTTGTTAGGGGGATGTAACCGGTCTTCCCTGATGATAACACGACGCAGTGGCAGCGCAACCGCGCAGTGAAGTTGCGTAATTATGATAAACTCGATTTATTAATTGCCTGCGAAGTAGTGCTCTATTAATAATAGCGCCGCTAATTATCCCGTCACCCGGCATAAACAAGAGGGATGTTAATGCCTGAATTTTTCTCCTTTATCAGTGAAATACTTTGGGGTTCATTGATGCTCTACCTGCTGCTTGCCGCAGGTATCTGGTTTGCGTTTCGCAGCAAATTTATCCCCTTCAGGCTGATGGGCGACTTTTATCGCAACCTCAAAAGCCGCAGCAGCGCCCAGTCTGGGGGATTAACCTCTTATCAGGCACTTTTTCTTAGCCTTGCTGCCCGCGTAGGCAGCGGTAACCTTGCGGGCGTGGCCTTTGCCATCACGGCGGGCGGGCCAGGCGCTGTTTTCTGGATGTGGGTCTCCGCGTTCATCGGCATGGCTACCTGTTTTGCTGAATGTACGCTGGCGCAGCTCTATAAAGAGCGCGACGCCAGCCAGCAGTTTCGCGGCGGCCCGGCATGGTACATGGCGCGAGGGCTGGGCATGCGCTGGATGGGCGTGCTGTTCTCCGTCTTCCTGCTGCTCGCTTATGGCCTGATTTTCAATACGATACAGGCCAATTCCGTGGCCCGCGCCGTGCATAATGCCTGGGGCGTTCATCACATTGTCACCGGTATTGTGCTTGCAGTACTCATCCTGCTACTGATTACGCGCGGCCTGCGTGTCATTGCGCGTGTGATGCAGTGGCTGGTTCCCATCGTGGCGACAGCATGGGTCGTGATGAGCATCGCCGTCAGCATCGGCCATGCCGTCGAGGTGCCCGGCGTGATTGAATCAATTTTCAGAAGCGCGTTTGGCTGGCAGGAAGCTGCAGCGGGCACAATGGGTTACACCATCAGCCAGGCACTGACCAGCGGTTTTCAGCGCAGCATGTTTTCCAATGAGGCCGGGATGGGGTCAACGCCCAACGCGGCGGCAATGGCGGCTTCATCTCCTCCGCATCCTGCGGCACAGGGCTTCGTTCAGATGATTGGCGTGGTGGTCGACACCTTTTTGGTCTGTACCGCCAGCGCATTTATCCTGCTGCTCGCCAATGTCACGCCTCCCGAGGGAACCTTCAGCGGCACGCAAATGGTGCAGGACGCGATGGTGATCCTGACCGGAAGCTGGGGGGCCAGCTTTGTTGCCCTCATCGTCTTCTTGTTTGCCTTTAGCTCAATTGCGGCCAACTACATTTATGCTGAGAACAACCTGATTTTCCTGCGCTTAAACAGCCGCCGGAATATCTGGCTATTACGGGGTGGCATGTTGTTGATGGTGCTGGCGGGCTCGTTACTGCGCCTGCCGTTGCTCTGGCATCTGGCCGATGTGATCATGGCGTTTATGGCGATAACCAACCTGACGGCTATCCTGCTGCTCTCCCCCGTTGTGAGCATCATCGCGGGCGACTATTTACGCCAGCGCAGGCTGGGCGTAGCCCCCGCCTTCGACCCCGGCCGTTACCCCGAAATTAACCGCCAGCTGGCACCCGGCGCGTGGGACAGCAAAGCAGACAAGCCCGCTGACAATCGCAACTATTGATCAATCCTGCGCTCTTTTTTGTTAAAATCTGCACCAAATTCCCTGCAAGGACTGAACATGCTGATTCTGATTTCACCGGCAAAAACGCTGGATTACCAAAGCGAGCTGGCCACCACGCGCTTCACTCAGCCTGAACTGCTCGATCATTCGCAGCAGCTCATCGACGTTGCGCGCAAGCTGACGGCACCGCAAATTAAAGCCCTGATGGGGATCAGCGACAAGTTAGCCGACCTGAACGCCACCCGCTTCCATGACTGGCAGCCGGACTTCACGCCGAAAAATGCTCGTCAGGCGATTCTGGCGTTCAAGGGCGATGTCTATACCGGTTTGCAGGCTGAAACCTTCACTGATGCCGATTTCGATTTTGCCCAGCAGCATCTGCGCATGCTCTCCGGCCTGTACGGTGTGTTACGTCCGCTGGATCTGATGCAGCCATACCGCCTGGAGATGGGTATCCGCCTGGAAAATGCGAAGGGTAAAGATCTTTACCAGTTCTGGGGCGACACTATTACCCAGAAGCTGAACGATGCCATCAGCGCGCAGGGCGATGATGTGGTGGTCAACCTGGCTTCCGATGAATACTTCAAATCAGTGAAGCCAAAAAGTCTGCATGCGCAAATCATCAAGCCGGTGTTCCTCGATGAGAAAAACGGCAAGTTTAAAGTCATCAGCTTCTACGCCAAAAAAGCGCGCGGATTGATGAGCCGATACATCATTGAAAACCGTCTGACGAAGCCTGAGCAGTTGACCGGGTTTAATAGCGAAGGGTATTTCTTTGACGAAGAGCAGTCCGGGAAAGGCGAACTCGTTTTTAAACGCCACGAGCAGTAATGTCATCCCCTCCCGCCTGGAGAGGGGATGAGTAAAGATTAATGACGCCAGTCCGGGCCAGGACCATGGTCGTCGTGTCGGTCATCATGGCGATCATCGTGTCGGTCGTCATGTCGATCACGAAATTCCTCATGATGTGGACGCCAGTGATTGTCGCGCATCTCGTAATGACGATTCCACCAGTCATGGTCGCGCCAGCGGCCACCATCCCAGCGGTTGCCGTGGTTATCGCTGTCGCCTATTTGCAGTTTTACCGCAGGCACGAGGGTAATTTCAGCAGCCTGTGCCGCCAGCGGAGCCACCATCAACAACGAAAGCGCTAAAAATACAGGTTTCAACATGGGTTACTCCTTGGTTCATCCCGCCCGTTTTGGGCCGATGTCAGGAGCTTATGCAAAGTGATGACGGCTTGTTATTATCTGCAATCCTAATATTTAAGTGCCCGCATTTATTGAGAATTTCTACATTTTTCCTGCGTAATCTCTTCGCAATTTCTCCATATTTACGCAAAAAAAACCGGGCAGCTGTTACGCATACCCGGCATTTTAAGATTTTACCGATGTTTAGGCTTTGCTCATCATCAGTTTGCGCAGCTCGGCAAAATCGGCAGGCAGGTGATGGGACAGAAGCGCCAGGTCAGCACGCTCAGCCAGCTCTTTCGGCAGCACCAGCGGTTCACCCAGAATCTCTTCCACGCTCTCTTTGAATTTCGCCGGATGGGCGGTACCGAGGAACAGACCGTACTCACCAGGGTGCAACTGATCGCGAAGCGCACGGTAGGCGATGGCGGCATGAGGCTCAGACAGGTAGCCCTTACCTTTCAGCTCACGCATGGTCTCTTTGGTGGTTTCATCATCAACCGCCGCGTAACCCAGCTCGTTCAGACGCCAGATTTTGCGACGGAACAGTTCTTCCACGCGCGGCCAGTTGTTTGGCTGGCTCACGTCCATGGCATTCGACAGTGTCGCCTGGGTTGCTTTCGGCTTCCATTCCCCTTCCTGCAGGAAGCGCGGAACGGTGTCGTTGGCGTTGGTGGCAGCGATAAAGCGCTTGATGGGCAGACCCAGAGATTTCGCCAGCAGACCTGCAGTAAGGTCACCAAAGTTACCGCTCGGCACGGAAACGACCAGCTGGTTACGGGCTTCCTGCGGCAACTGAGCCACCGCTTCGAAGTAGTAGCAAATCTGCGCCAGCAGACGGCTGATGTTGATAGAGTTGGCGGAATTCAGACCCAGCGCCACTTTCAGCTCTTCATCATCAAACGCCTGCTTAACCAGCGCCTGGCAAGCATCGAAGTCGGCATCGATCGCCACTGTTTCAATGTTGCCGCCCAGGGTACAGAACAGTTTTTCCTGCAACGGGCTGATTTTGCCGTTCGGGTAGAGGATAACAACGCGTACGTTTTTCAGGCCGTAAAACGCGTGCGCGACCGCCGCACCCGTATCACCAGAGGTGGCAGTGAGGATGGTCACCGGCTTGTCACCGCTGATGGTAGTCAGCATCTGCGCCATAAAACGGCCGCCGAAGTCTTTAAATGCCAGCGTTGGGCCATGGAACAGTTCCAGGCAACCCACATCGCTTTCCACCGGTTTCACCGGTGCCGGGAAGGCAAACGCATCACGGACGCGCGCTTCCAGAATCTCTTGCGGCAGTTCATCACCGATAAACGCACCGAGGATTTTGGCACTGCGGGTGACGAAATCCTGCTCCAGCATTTCGTCGATTTCTGTCAGGCTAAATTCCGGCAGATCGTGCGGAAAAAAGAGCCCCTGATTCTTGCCCAGGCCTTGCGTGATGGCCTGCGCGAAACTGACCTGTTCGTTATGATCTTTTAAGTTATAGAGTTTCATTGGTTATCCCACTACTCGTGCACCCGTCGTATCCAGACGGCAAATATGAACAAAGCCTTCCTGATTTTGCAAATAGTGTTTGCTCAGCCAGTCTGCCACACGCTGCGCCGTTTCGGTTTTATCGCACAACGCAAACAGCGTCGGGCCTGAACCGGAAATCCCGCAGGAGATTGCGCCGATATCCGCCACCGCCTGGCGTGCTTCATTGAAGCCTGGCAACAGTTTGGTGCGGTACGGCTCCGCAATCACATCTTTCATTAACTTCGCGGCCAACGCAGGCTGGCGCGAATAGCAGGCGTGAATAAAGCCCGCCAGATGCCGCCCGTGGGCGATACAATCCTGGCGACGATATTGCGCAGGCAGTATCGCGCGCGCTTCCGCCGTTGAGACTTTGATGCCCGGATAGGCAAGCACCCATAACCACTCATCAAAGCATGGCACCTGCTGGCTGATAATGCCGTTTTCCTCGATCATCAACTGCATGCCGCCGAGGAAACAGGGGGCGACGTTGTCATAGTGAACGCTGCCCGAAATACGACCTTCCAGCTCACCCATGATCGCCAGCATTTTGCTGTCATTTAATGGCTTGCCGCAGTACTCGTTCATTGCCACCAGCGCGGCCACCACGGAACAAGCACTTGAGCCGAGGCCAGAGCCAATCGGCATGTTTTTTTCAAGCGTCATCGCAACCGGCACGGTTTTGCCGATTTCCTGGCAAAAACGCTCCCAGCACTGATAAACGATGTTCTCTTGCGGGTTGGTGGGCAGCTTGCTGGCAAAGCGGCCCAGATTTTTCAGGCTGAAGCTGTCAGCCGCCTCAACCGAAACATTGTCACCCAGCAACGTGCCATCGACCGGTGTCACTGCCGCACCCAGTACATCAAAACCTACGCTCATATTGGCACTGGAGGCCGGAGCATATACTTTCACCATCTTAAACTCCCAACTTCCAGGAAAGAGTGCGTAACAGGTCAGCAAATACACCGGCTGCCGTCACGTCATTACCCGCACCGTAACCACGCAGCACCAGCGGAATCGGCTGGTAATAGTGGCTGTAGAATGCGAGGGCGTTTTCGCCATTTTTCACTTTATAAAGCGGATCGTTGCCATCCACTTCAGCAATTTTTACCCGGCAGGAGCCGTCTTCTTCAATGTTGCCGACATAGCGCAACACTTTACCTTCATCCCGCGCTTTCGCGACGCGGGCAGCAAAGGCATCGTCCAGTTGTGGCAGGCGATCCATAAATGCAGTGACGTCACCACTGTCGTCAAATGATGCAGGCAATACCGGCTCAATGATGATATCGGAAAGCTCAAGCTCACGCCCGGTTTCGCGGGCAAGAATCAACAGTTTGCGCGCAACGTCCATACCGGAAAGATCGTCACGCGGGTCTGGCTCGGTAAAGCCAATATCACGCGCCGCTTTGGTGGCGTCCGACAGGCTCATGCCTTCGTCCAGCTTTCCAAAGATGAAGGAGAGGGACCCCGACAGCACACCGGAGAAGCGCTGCAGTTCATCACCGGCGTTAAGCAGGTTTTGCAGGTTCTCGATGACCGGCAGGCCCGCGCCTACGTTGGTGTCGTAAAGGAACTTACGTCGGGATTTTGCCGCGGCATGGCGCAACTGATGGTAATAATCCATCGACGACGTGTTGGCCTTTTTATTCGGCGTGACCACGTGGAAACCTTCACGCAGGAAATCAGCATACTGGTCAGCAACCGTTTGATTGGACGTACAGTCGACAATCACCGGGTTCAGCAGATGGTACTCTTTTACCAGGCGGATCAGGCGGCCTAAATTGAACGGCTCTTTTGCTTCTGCCAGTTCAGCCTGCCAGTTTTCCAGATTCAGGCCATGCACATTGGTGAGCAGGGCTTTTGAATTCGCCACACCGCACACGCGCAGATCAATATGCTTGTTCTTCAGCCACGCCTGCTGGCGCTTAAGCTGCTCCAGCAATGCGCTACCCACACCGCCGACGCCAATAACAAACACTTCAATGACCTGATCGGTGTTAAACAGCATCTGGTGCGTCACACGCACGCCAGTCGTGGCGTCATCGTTGCTGACCACCACGGAAATTGAACGCTCAGATGACCCTTGCGCAATCGCCACAATGTTGATGTTCGCACGCGCCAGTGCCGCAAAGAATTTGGCTGAGATGCCACGCATGGTGCGCATGCCGTCCCCCACAACTGAAATGACGGCCAGGCGTTCCATCACGGCGAGCGGTTCCAGCAGGCCTTCTTTCAGTTCGAGGTAGAACTCGTCGCTCATCGCACGCTGGGCGCGGGCGCAATCCGACTGCGGCACGCAGAAGCTGATGCTGTACTCGGAAGAAGACTGGGTAATCAGCACCACGGAGATCCCGGCACGGGACATGGCCGCAAAGACGCGCGCCGCCATACCCACCATGCCTTTCATGCCCGGGCCTGACACGCTGAACATCGCCATGTTGTTCAGATTCGAAATCCCTTTCACCGGCAGGCCGTCTTCATCGGAAGTGGCACCAATCAGCGTGCCTGGTGCCTGCGGGTTGCCGGTATTTTTAATCAGACAGGGGATCTGGAACTGAGCGATAGGGGTAATGGTACGCGGGTGAAGCACTTTCGCGCCAAAGTAAGACAGCTCCATGGCTTCCTGGTACGACATGGATTTGAGCAGGCGGGCATCCGGCACCTGACGCGGGTCGCAGGTATAAACGCCATCAACATCGGTCCAGATTTCACAACAGTCCGCACGCAAACAGGCAGCCAGCACAGCAGCAGAGTAGTCAGAGCCGTTTCGGCCCAGTACCACCAGTTCACCCTTCTCATTACCGGCAGTAAAACCGGCCATCAGGATCATGTGATCGGCAGGGATACGGCTGGCGGCAATACGGCGAGTGGATTCAACAATATCGACCGTCGATTCAAGGTAGTGGCCCACAGCGAGCAGTTTTTCGACCGGATCAATCACCGAGACATGATGACCACGCGCTTCCAGCACGCCGGCCATGATGGCGATGGAAAGTTTTTCACCGCGGCAGATCAGCGCCGCATTGATGCTGTCCGGGCACTGGCCCAACAGGCTGATACCGTGCAAAACATGTTTAATTTGCGCAAATTCTTGTTCGACAAAGATTTTAAGCTGAGCGAGTGGGAAACCGGGTTGGGCGTCTGCGAGTCCTGAGAGAAGCTCCGCAAAAATCCTTTCTGCATCACTGATATTCGGTACGGCGTCCTGACCACCAATGGTTTTTTCAATCATGGCGACCAGATGGTTGGTGATTTTCGCCGGGGCAGATAACACTGTCGCCACCTGCCCCTGCCTGGCATTACTCTCCAGGATGTCGGCAACACGCAGAAACCGTTCCGCATTTGCCACTGATGTACCGCCAAACTTCAACACTCGCATGTTATACCCCTTGATCTTTGGTCGAAAAAAAAGCCCGCACTGTTCAGGTGCGGGCTTTTTTCTGTGTTTCCTGTACGCGTCAGCCCGCACCGTTACCTGTGGTAATTGTGGTGGTGGTAATAATCGTGGTGACGATGCTGATGCGTTTCATGGATGTTGTGTGCTCTGTAATTTTTATCTGTCTGTCGCTGTGCCTATATTGGTTAAAGTATCTGCCGTCTTAAGTCAACGAATTTTTAGTTTTTGGCCCTTTTCTCGTTTTTTCGTCTGCACTCCCTGCGGGAGAGACAACGATCCGTAAAGACCATATCGATGGTCGTATAACGAGAGCATCAACTATAAAATAAACTTATCACCAGATATTACTCGGTCAGTTTTTTTTCGATGTCATGGAGCAATCGGTGCAACATGGCGGTGTCTCGCTGCCCCAGTACGCCAATCCGCTGATCGAGCCAGTCAGCCATTTTTATATCATCCGCAACGTCCAGTTTTTCAAGCAAAGCATGAGCACGCATTCTCAATGCACGTAGCGGGTTATCATCACCGGGTGCGACCGTTTCAGGCCTGTTTTGTATTAAAGATGCTAATTGATAACAATAAACCATCACCGCCTGACCGAGATTTAACGAGGGATAATCCGCCACCATCGGCACGCCCGTTAAGATATCCGCCAGCGCCAGCTCATCGTTCGTCAGCCCCGAATCTTCCCGACCAAAAACCAGCGCCCCGGTTTGCAGCCATTCACTTTTTTCCTGCAAAAGCGGCACCAGCTCTTCAGGTGTGGCGTAGTAATGGAATTTCGCCCGGCTGCGCGCCGTGGTGGCCACAGTGAATTGCACATCGGCCAGCGCATCGGCAAGACAAGGATAAGTTTTAATATTATCAATCACATCGCCAGCACCGTGCGCCACGCGACGAGCACCGTCTTCCAGATGTGCCACGCTATCGACAATACGTAAGTCCGTAAAACCCATTGTTTTCATGGCGCGCGCTGCCGCGCCGATATTTTCCGCTCTGGCGGGGGAAACCAGTACAACAGCCAGGTGCATTTTTTGCTCTCTTCATCATCATTTGACGTAGGAATTTTCGCCATCGTAAGCATTTTACGCGCCGAAAATTTACAATTATGTAACAGATGTCACTGATTTTCACCTTGCCAACGGTTAAAAAAAGCTAAACTGTTGAATGACGTAATTCTCGCCCCAAATGTTAACAGAACATGCTTATCCCTATGTTTATTCATGGCATTTTGATAAGGAATCTTAATCTTCTATTGGATTCAGTATATTTATCAATTAGTATTCGCAACTAGTTGGTTTATTGAAATATTGTGAAATTCGCTAGCAATAGGATACGGATATTTCATCAAACTGTTAACGTGCTACAATTGAACTTGATATATGTCAACGAAGCGTAGTTTTATTGGGTGTCTGGTGTCACTTAGCCTGTTATGTTGCTGTTAAAATGGTTAGGATGACAGCCGTTTTTGACACTGTCGGGTCCAAAGGGAAAGTACCCAAGACCAAGCTAATGATGTTGTTGACGTTGATGGAAAGTGCATCAAGAACGCAATTACGTACTTTAGTCACGTTAAGCCGATCATGTTAATTTGCGACATGCATCAGGCAGGTCAGGGACTTTTGTACTTCCTGTTTCGATTTAGTTGGCAATTTAGGTAGCAAACATGCAGACCCCGCACATTCTTATCGTTGAAGACGAGTTGGTAACACGCAACACGTTAAAAAGTATTTTCGAAGCAGAAGGCTACGATGTATTCGAAGCGACCGATGGCGCGGAAATGCATCAGATCCTGTCTGAGAATGATATCAACCTGGTCATCATGGATATCAACCTGCCGGGTAAAAACGGTCTTTTATTAGCCCGTGAATTACGTGAGCAGGCCAATGTCGCTCTGATGTTCCTGACCGGACGTGATAACGAAGTCGATAAAATCCTCGGTCTCGAAATCGGTGCTGACGACTACATCACTAAACCGTTCAACCCACGTGAACTGACTATTCGTGCACGTAACCTGCTGTCTCGTACCATGAATCTGGGCACGATCAGCGAAGAACGTCGCAGCGTTGATAGCTACAAATTCAACGGCTGGGAACTGGACATCAACAGCCGCTCCCTGGTGAGCCCGAACGGTGAACAGTATAAGCTGCCGCGCAGTGAGTTCCGTGCGATGCTGCACTTCTGCGAAAACCCGGGCAAAATTCAGTCTCGTGCTGAACTGCTGAAAAAAATGACCGGTCGCGAGCTGAAGCCGCATGATCGTACTGTCGATGTGACTATCCGTCGTATTCGCAAACACTTCGAATCCACGCCGGACACCCCTGAAATTATTGCTACCATTCACGGTGAAGGTTACCGTTTCTGTGGTGATTTGCAGGAATAACGACACCCTATCCAGACAAAAAGCGGCGCTCAGCGCCGCTTTTTTATTGCCCCAATACACCTGAAGTTATTTCCATAACCGCATTGCATCCTCGACCGGTTCCGTGTTCTCTGTGGGTACTTTTTTGGCACCGGAGAGGGAGTACCAGTTAAAACGCCGCGTCAGCATCATGACCGCACTCAGTGCCGCAAACAGAACGCCCGTCCCAAGCAGCAATGCGCTGTCTTCTGAGTTCAACAAACTCCACATCACGCCGTACAACACCAGCAATGCGCCCGTAAAAGGCAGACTGGCACGCCAGGTTTTCATCACGCCCTGCAAATAGAGGCCATTAATGACGCCCCCTAACAGGCTGGCAGTAACCCATGCTGGCGTGAAACCGATGTGTTCAGAAAGTGCCAGCAAGACCAGATAAAACATCACCAGAGAGAGTCCCACCAGCAGATATTCCATCGGGTGCATCTGCCGTGCGGTCAGACTTTCAAACACAAAGAACGCCGCAAAAATGAGAGCAATCAGCAAAATGGCATACTTAATGGCCCGGTCAGTGAGCTGGTACTGATCCGCTGGGGTGGCGATGTTGACGCTGAACGCCGGTAATCGCCACTCGTTTTGCCCGCTGAGACTCAGCATGTCGCGAATTTTGCCGTCAAGATTGTTGGCAAACCAGGTGCTCTGCCAGTGTGCCTGAAAACCCCCTGGACCGATTTCACGTTTGGCAGGCAGAAAATCGCCCATAAAACCAGGGTGTGGCCAGTCGCTGAACAACGTCATTTCGCTGTTTCGGCCCACGGGCACCACGGAGAATTCTCCGGTGCCGTTCAGGCTGAACGCCATCTCAAGTTTGAGCGGTTTACGCGTGACGTCCGCAGACGCCAGCGGCACATGAATCCCCTGCATGTCACTCATCAGGCCGGAACCCGGTTCCACCGTGAGCGACTCGCCATTCAGTTTCATGGTCTGCACCTGCCCGATACCGCGGGCATCGCTCAATGCCAGCACAACAAAAGGCGCACCAATCTGTCGATTCTCACTGGCTTCCAGCCCAAAGCGTTTGGGGTCGAATTCGGCTTTGATAGACAGATCGCCATGCCACACCTGGCCGTTATAAATGCCAATTTTGCGCGATTCCACCTGCTGCTTGCCATCGACCATCATGGATTCGGGCAGCCAGAAGCGAATATAGCTTTTGGTTCGGCGGATCTCTTTCGCCGGCTCGTCATTAGTGGATTCCAGCACCGTCGTGACTTCCGTTACCGGTACGGCGATCAGCGGCCCAATCAACTTTTGCGACCCGGCGCTGCTCTGGCGTAGCGCGTCATAGACCTCGTCGCGATAGTCACTCCGCTCTTTAATCAAATTGCTGACCATCATCAGCGGTACCAGCAGCAAAACGATGCACCCGACCAGGGTGAAAACTTTCCAGAATAATGGTGATTTGAACATAGCCCCTCCTTTGTGTTGCGTGCAGAGTAAAGGGGCTATGTGGGGAGACGTTGAAGTTATGTGAAGTGGCGGTGAAGTGTCAGGCGTGCTTCCACGCCCCCTTCCGGGCGATTGGTTATCTGGATTTCCCCGTGGTGCAAACGCGCTACTTCCTGCACGAACGCGAGCCCCAGACCGCTGCTCTTATGCCCATCCTCACGGGGGAGCGAATAAAAACGCTCGAAGATACGGTCCAGCGCATAATCCGGGATCCCCTGGCCGTTGTCACACAGAGTAATGAGGGTGAAATCCCCTGCCTCGCTGGCCTGCAGGCGAATAACGCCCCGTTCAGGGGTGAAGTCGATCGCATTATCCAGCAAGTTGCCGAGTGCCTGAGTCAACAACCCGGTATCCGCCGTGGCAATAACGTCTGTCGCCTCCCACGCCAGTGTGAGATTTTTGCCTGCCAGCACAACGCTACGTTCGTCCGTAAGCCGCGAGAAAACATCGCTGAGCGGAACCGGCACTGGCGCAATCTCCTGACGGTTCTCCAGCTTCGCCTGCGAGAGCAGTTTCTCGACCAGATCCTGCATGCGGGCATTTTGGGCGAGAATATTGCCGGTGAAATGGGTAGCAACATCAGGGGGCGGATTTTCACGCAGGATTTCTGCCGCCCCGCGAATCGCGGCCAGCGGGCTTTTCAGTTCGTGGGTTAACGCATGCACATAGTGCTCAATGTAGTTTTTCCCTTCGAGCTTCTGACGCATGCTTTCCAGCGCCTGAGCCAGCTTTCGCAACTCGCTGCTGCCAAGCGACGGCAGCGGAAGCGGCGTATTCTCCGTGACCGCGTCAGCATAGCGGGTCAGCTTGCTGATAGAACGGTTGATCCACAGCGCCACGCCGAGGCCAATCATCAGGGCGATACCAAGTAACGCGGCACTCGCCCACAGGATCCGTCGCTCACTGCGCTTGATAACCGGCGCAATCGCGCTGTTGGGTTTGCCTACGCTCAGCACACCAATAATTTTACCTTGATCGGTTATCGGGGCCGCCACATACATCACGGTGCTTTCAGGATCATTAGGATCGGAAGGCGTGCTGCGTGCGCCGTATTTCCCCCGCAACGTCAGCCAGACATCATTCCAGCGTGAGTAATCTTCTCCCAGCGCTTTGCCCGCTGAGTCAAACACCACGTGGCCCGACGCATCGGTCATATAAACGTGATACTCATTGCGAACTTTACGAATGCCGCTGATGTTAGCTCTGAAAGCCCGTTGTGAAAGCGACGAAAAGGCCTGCGCCAGTTGCCCGTTTTGCGCCTCGCCGGAGAGTAAATCTTGCCGCGCTATCTCTGCCAGGAGCGTGGCGGTATCAATCAGCGTGCCTTCGGTTGCCCGCCGCACGCCGGGTTTGATCTCCTGGACGAATATCGACAGCACGAACCATGCGGCCACCGCCACAATCAGGAAATACCCCAGTAACAGCCGCATGCCGATGCGCATTAACGGCTCCCCAGACTGTAGCCCATACCGCGGTGCGTGTTGATGGGCGCCGCCTCCGCATTTATCGCCCGCAGCTTGGCGCGCAGCGTCTTGATGTGGGTGTCGACGGTACGATCGAAACTTTCTTCGGCATCCACCCAAATAAGATCCATCAACTGCTGGCGCGAAAAGACACGGCCCGGTGCATTTAGCAGGGTTTTCAGCAGTAAAAACTCATAGCGCGTCAGGGGAAGGGCTTCACCACACCAGCGAATCAGTGCCGCAGGCTCATCCAGTTCGAATTGCCCGACACGCACGGTGGTGGACGGCGTGGCCGCTTTCTGAAAACGACGCAGCACGGTGCGCACCCGGGCGCACACCTCTCGTGGTGAGAAGGGCTTGGCGATGTAATCGTCCGCCCCCATCTCCAGCCCCAGCAGCTTATCGATTTCATCGCTGCGGGCGGTCAGGAACAACACCGGCAGGCCGGGTGCGATAGTCAGCAGTCGGCGGCACAGCTCAAAACCGCTGATATCCGGCAGGCCAACGTCGAGGATCGCCAGATCGGGCAACTGCCGGGTTGCCGCATCCAGAACCGGTAGCCCGCGTTCAAAAGCGCGAACCTCAAAACCATCCTGCTGCAGCATATAGATCAGCGTATCGGCGATGCTTATCTCATCTTCCACCAGCCAGATTTGCGGTTGTGGCATGCCCACTCCTTTTATTTGCCCCAGGGCATAATCGGCACGGCGCTCAGTGCGTTTTTCGGCGATCCTTCAACCACCTTGTCGGAGTAGGTCAGGTAGACAAGCGCGTTGCGTTTGGCATCATAAAAACGGACGACCTGCAGCTTTTTGAACACCAGCGACGTGCGTTTCTGGAAAACAACATCTCCCTGAGCCTTACCATTTTTTATCTTATCGCTGACTTCAATTGGCCCAACCTGCTGGCAAGAGATCGCCGCATCAGAGGTATCTTCCGCCAGCCCCAGTCCGCCCTTGATCCCACCGGTTTTTGCCCGGCTGATGTAGCAGGTCACGTTCTGCACATCAGGATCGTCGAAAGCTTCGACTACAATTTTATGATCCGGTCCAAACATCTTAAAAACGGTGTCTACGGAGCCAATTTGTTCTGCCTGTGCTGCGCCACAGAACATCAGTAATGAGGAAAGTATGAGGCCTGTATATTTCATATTGTTACCATTTTTAAAAATAACGGTGGGCAACTATTCATAGTTGAAGACGAAAACGTTTATAGATCACTAATTTACAAAAATCATCATGAAAATCAGTCACAATGCGCATTAATGCACAAAAAAAACACTGAATGCTAAAACAGCAAACGATGATATTATCCCATCCTTGTATCAGGCGTTCGCCGTTTTATGGAAGAGGATATTGTATGGATCAGGCTGGGATTATTCGCGATCTGCTCGCGTGGCTGGAAGGCCATCTCGATCAGCCGTTATCACTGGACAATGTGGCGGCAAAAGCAGGTTATTCCAAGTGGCATCTGCAAAGGATGTTCAAAGAGGTAACGGGCCATGCCATCGGCGCCTATATTCGCGCCCGCCGCCTGTCAAAATCAGCAGTTGCATTGCGCCTGACCTCGCGCCCTATTCTGGACATTGCTCTGCAGTATCGGTTTGATTCACAACAGACCTTTACGCGCGCGTTTAAAAAGCAGTTTTCTCAAACCCCTGCCCTGTACCGCCGCTCTCCTGACTGGAGCGCGTTCGGCATTCGCCCGCCGATGCGTTTGGGTGAATTCACGATGCCGAAGCATGAGTTTGTCACGCTACCCGAAACGCGGCTGGTCGGTACAACGCAAAGCTATACCTGCTCACTGGAAGAGATTTCTGATTTCCGTAATCAGATGCGCATTCAATTCTGGCGGGAGTTTTTGGGCAATGCGCCTTCGGTGCCGGCCGAAATGTACGGCCTGCATGAACCACGTCCGAGCCTGGAAAAAGATGACGAGCAGGAAGTCTTCTACACCACGGCACTGACGCCGGAAATGGCAAACGGACACATGCATAACGCCCATCCCGTCGTGCTGGAAGGCGGCGATTATGTGATGTTCTCGTACGACGGGCTGGCCAGCGGCGTGCAGGATTTTATCCTGACCGTGTACGGCACCTGCATGCCAATGCTCAATCTGACACGCCGTAAAGGCCAGGATATTGAACGCTTCTATCCGCAGGAAGATGCGCGCACGCAGGAACCGCCGCACCATATTCGCTGCGAATACTTAGTGCCTATCCGCCACTAACGCTGCAACTCATCCAACGCAGGGGCGTCAAGATGCGACACGTCCCCTGCCGTTTCCACGACCCAACCCGAAGCCAGCCATGCGCTGTCCTGATAGTCGATACGGGAGATGGAGCAGTTGCGCAGACGCAGACGGCGTTCAGCGTAGGCAGGCAGACCGAGAATAGTACTGACCAGGCAGCCAAGCGCCATACCGTGACTGACGATCATCGGACGGCTCCCTTCTGGCAATTCAAGACAGGCTGCCAGCGCCGCATGCATGCGGTCACCCAGCTCCTGCATGGATTCACCTTCCGGAATACGGCCACCCGCGGTGCCATTGACCAGGGTACGACGCCAGCCTTCTTCTTCTTCCGTCAGGGATTCGATACGGCGCTTTTCCAGCACGCCCATATCCAGCTCGCGCAGACGTGAATCAAGGGTGATTTCACATCCACATAATTCTGCGATGATTTCAGCCGTACGGCGCGTCCGTCCGAGGTCGCTGGCGATGATATGGGTGATGCCCAGCGCTTTTGCGCGCTCAGCAACCTGCCATGCCTGCTGTTCCCCTTTCTCTGTTAACGGACTGTCTGAATGGCCTTGAATACGACGCTCGGCGTTCCACTGCGTTTCACCGTGGCGAACAAGGTATACCTGTAACATGCTTTTTTATCCATTATACTGCGATGAAATTTATTATTTGAGGACGGCGCATCCCGTGATGAAGAACGCATCTCATTCCGGGCAGCCAGCTATAGATTATGCACCATGTTGTCGTTGCTACCACCAATCCCGCCAAAATTCGGGCGATTCTGCACGCTTTTAATGAGATCTTCGGCGAAGGGTCCAGTGAGATCGACTCTGTCGACGTCGAAAGCGGCGTTCCTGAGCAGCCGCTGGGCAATGAAGAAACCCGTGCTGGCGCGCGAAACCGCGTTAACAATGCACGTCTTGCCCGACCGGAGGCCGATTTTTGGGTCGCCATTGAAGCCGGTATTGATGAAGGCAGTACCTTTAGCTGGGTCATTATCGAGAATCGCGAACAGCGCGGTGAAGCCCGTTCTGCCACCCTGCCACTACCGGAGGTGATTCTGGAAAAAGTGCGAGCAGGAGAAGCACTTGGCCCGGCGATGTCGCATTACACCGGGATTGATGAAATTGGTCGTAAAGAGGGGGCTATCGGGGTGTTCACGGCGGGGAAACTCACCCGGGCCAGCGTGTATCACCAGGCGGTGATTCTGGCACTCAGCCCCTTTCACAACACGGTTTACCGCTGAGCGTTCAGTAAGATCTCTTCCAGCCACATGCGCAGGTCGGCAGGGGCGGATTTCAGACTGTTAGAGCCTCGGGTAATGGTGGCAATACCGGCACCCAGCTCCGTTTTCAGTTCGCGCTGACTCATCTCCCCGCGCAGCAACTCTTCAATAATTCGCACGCGGGTTCCCAGCGCCTCACGCTCATCGGGCGTCAGCATCAAATTGAGTAGCGGCAGGTGCAAATCCTGTTCGTAAGATTTTCTGACGAGTTCAACGAAGCGCAGCCATTCCTGGTTGCGTTGTTCGGCCATGGCCGCTGAATAGGGTGATTGTTGAGTCATAATATTCCGCCATTTTGCTGCGTACTCGTTAAAGAGTACGCAGCATAACACAAACAACGGAAATCAGTAACGACGCTGCCATTCCGTGTCGGTCAGCACAGTCGGCTTCGTCCCGTTCATAAAGAAGCGGTAGTAAGCGTCATACGCGAGAACGTTTTTCACATAGCTGCGTGTTTCAGAAAACGGGATGCTTTCGATAAACGCGACTGCATCAATACGCCCGGCACTGTTGTTCAGCCAGGTGCGTACCCGCCCTGGCCCGGCATTGTAGGCCGCAGACGAGAAGATGCGGTTGTTACCAAACTGCTGATAAACATATTGCAGATAGCTGGTGCCAATGTTGATGTTGGTCTCCGGCTCCAGCAGCTGTGCGACGTTGCTATAGCCCGGAATATTAAACATCTTCACCGTGTGCGTTGCCGTTCCCGGCATGATTTGCATCAGCCCACTCGCGCCAACCGGCGATCGTACTTTTGGATTCCAGGCGCTCTCCTGGCGGGAAATCGCCATCGCATAGCTCTGCGGAATGTCTTTCCCCTGGGTATAACGCGCATAAAGATCGTTGTACGCCAGCGGGAAACGCTCCTCCAGCTGATCCCAAAGTTTACCGGCGATCGTCGCCTGTACGCTCAGATCCCACCAGTGCTGGTTAAAGGCATAGCGCGCCAGTTGCGCCTGCTCAGGCACACTGCGGCTGGTGATCAAATTGGCCCATTCGCTACGTGCGGTGTTGTCCTGATTCCAGAACATGAGTTCGCGAACACGGGCCATTTCCGGCCCTTGCGCCAGCGCAGGGTCGATATTGCCAGGGGCTTTGTCGATTTTCATCGTATAGGCTTCACCGAGGCGCTGGGCGGCCGCCATGGGGTAAAATCCGCGCTGCTGCATCAGCGTGTGCAGGATCTCTTTGGCTTCCGCCTCACGCCCGCGCTCCAGCAACAGATCCGCCTGCCAGTAACGCCATTCGTCTTTTTCTTTAGCTTCCATAGGCAGACGCGCAAGCCAGGTGTTCAAGCCTGCGCGATCGCCGTTGCCAATCGCCATGCGCACGCGCCGCTCAACAATCGAGGTGGACTGAGAACGCATAATGGCGTCATCACGCCATCGCGCCTGCTCGTCAGTCACGTCATTGCCCATTAACCGCCAGGCCACGGTGTCCCTGAGGATCTGGGTTTGATCTTCGTTCAGTTGCTGCGCCTGCACGAGCGACGGGATCATCAGGCGTGCATTTTCCACATCCTGGCGCGCCACGCTCTCAAAGGCTTCGGCCGCCATCTGGCGCGTAAAGTCCGTCGCCCCGGTGGTGCGGGCAAAATTCATCACGCTGTTCGGATCGTTTGCCAGCGCAATGATCGCCGTCGAGATGGTTTGATAATCAGACGGCATCTGGCCCGCCAGCAACATCACCAGCCGGGTATTTCCCGCTTTCATCGCCAGGCGAATACGTTCCAGGAATGCCAGCGGATCCTGAGTGCCAGACGCACGCCACGCGCCAAACAGCTGGTCACAGGCGTTCGGCTGACTGCTGCCGGTCAGCCAGAGGTCTTTCGCCCCCTGCCAGGCTTCTTCAGCCTGCCCGGTGCTCCACTTTGCATAGTAGTAATTACATTGTGCTTCGGTCGTCGCCGGTTTTTCCGGGCTGAAAGCCAGCAGGCCACGCCAGTCCTGTCGACGAGCCAGCTCGTTGACGAAACGCGTTTTCAGCGTACGTGCCGGAGGGAGCGTAGGGTTAGCCTGAATAAAGTTGCTGACGGTGACCGTGGGTTGGTTCATCAGATCGTCAGTAATCTGGCGGTATTCCAGATACGGATAGAGCGGATAATCTTTCAGCGTCGGCATGAGTTGCGACACCACGTCCATCTGCTTTTTATCCCACGCCTGCTTGATTTGCGTATAACGACTGCGTTGTTCATCCAGTGAGTCCGCTCGCACTGCATGGCTGAGGGACAGTAAACACATACTGGCCACCAGGTAACGCCAGGTGGCTTGTTTCGCTCTCTGCACTGCGCATTCCTCTTATCAAAACGGTCCTTGCAGCTTCATGCCGCATCATCTCTTAATGCTAACCGTGCCCGGCGCAACGCGCCATGTTATGCACACTTTTTTACCTTTCTCGCCTGTTTTAACACACCTTGAGTGGCTGGCTGGGATTGGGCAAAGAAAACGGCTACACTCCGCTGTTGATATTACATAAAAGAGGCGAAGTCCAACGTGGCTCAATTCGTATATACCATGCACCGTGTCGGCAAGGTGGTTCCGCCGAAACGTCATATTCTGAAAAACATCTCGCTGAGTTTCTTCCCTGGCGCAAAAATCGGCGTACTGGGCCTTAACGGTGCCGGTAAATCCACCCTGCTGCGCATTATGGCTGGCATCGACACCGACATCGAAGGTGAAGCCCGCCCGCAGCCGGGTCTTAAAATTGGCTACCTGCCGCAGGAGCCAAAATTAAACGTCGAGCAGACCGTTCGCGAATCCGTGGAAGAAGCGGTTGCCGAAGTGGTTAACGCGCTGAAAGGTCTGGATGAAGTGTATGCGAAGTACGCTGAGCCAGACGCTGACTTCGACAAACTCGCCGCGCAACAAGGTAAGTTTGAAGAAATCATCCAGGCGCACGACGGTCACAACCTGAACGTGCAGCTGGAACGTGCTGCCGACGCACTGCGTCTGCCGGACTGGGATGCCAAAATCGGCAACCTCTCCGGGGGCGAGCGTCGCCGCGTGGCGCTGTGCCGCCTGCTGCTCGAAAAACCGGACATGCTGCTGCTCGACGAACCGACGAACCACCTGGACGCCGAATCCGTGGCGTGGCTGGAACGCTTCCTGCACGACTTCGAAGGTACCGTTGTGGCGATTACCCACGACCGTTACT
>CAUSEC010000027.1:0-78013 GCA_963530515.1 uncultured Enterobacteriaceae bacterium
TAATCAGCGAGTCAGCTTGGGAAGAAATGACCTGCTTATTCGCACCTTCCTTAGAGCAACAGGATAATAACTCCATGCTCAAACAACACGCCCTTGAGAAAGTATTATCGACACGTTTGTTAGCCACCTGCTGAATCACGCTAAATTAAACCGATCGGATGCCGTGACCAAAGACTATCATCCGATCGGTTTTTACAAATCGATGAACAAAATGTTAATAAAAAGTATATAACATATTGCTTTTATTAAATTTTCTCAAATTCGATCTGGCTCTCATTGAGTAGTATTACAAAGTGTAATGATTTGCCTGGTTTATCAATATCAAGGACAAGGTGAGTCATGATTACCATTGAATTTATTATTATTATTCTCTGCCTGCTACTGGGGACACGTTACGGCGGGATGGGGCTGGGTTTAATCAGCGGTATTGGCCTCTTTATTTTGAGTTTTGTGTTTGGCCTGGAGCCAGGCAAACCGCCCGTCGACGTGATGTTGACGATCCTTGCGGTTATCGGCTGTGCGGCTACCTTGCAAACCGCAGGCGGTCTAAATGTGATGATGCAGTTTGCTGAGCGCTTGCTGCGTCGCCATCCGCAACACATCACCTTGCTGGCGCCATTCACCACGTGGATGCTGACTTTTCTGTGCGGCACCGGGCACGTGGTTTACACCATGTTCCCCATCATCGCCGACATTGCGCTGAAGAAAAACATTCGCCCGGAACGCCCGATGGCCGTGGCATCCATTGCCTCGCAGATGGCGATCACGGCTTCCCCGGTATCGGTTGCCGTGGTATCGCTGGTCTCTATTCTCGCCGCACAGCACGGGATTGGCCATGCATGGAGCATCCTTGAGATCCTGGCGGTGTCCGTACCGGCCTCGTTATTTGGGGTGGCTATTGCGGCGCTGTGGAGTTTACGCCGTGGCAAAGACCTCGCGGACGATCCCGAGTTTCAGGAAAAGCTCAAAGATCCGAAGCAGCGTGAGTTTATCTACGGTGCCAGTGAAACCCTGATGAACCAGCGCTTTCCAAAAGAGGCCTACTGGTCAACCTGGATTTTCTTCACCGGCATTGTGGTGGTGGTACTGCTCGGCGCATTGCCGGATCTGCGCCCTGCCTTCGAAGTCAAAGGTAAGCTCTCGCCGCTGTCGATGAATCTCGTCATTCAGATGATGATGCTGATTGCCGGTGCCATTATGCTTATCGTCTGCAAAGTTAACCCTTCGGCTATCTCCAGCGGCGCGGTGTTCAAAGCCGGTATGGTTGCGATTTTCTCGGTCTTTGGCGTGGCGTGGATGAGCGATACGTTCTTCCAGGCGCACCTCAATGAGCTGAAAATGGCGCTGGAAGGGGTGGTGAAAAGTCACCCATGGACCTACGCCATCGTGCTGTTCCTGGTCTCGAAACTGGTGAACAGCCAGGCGGCGGCGCTCACCGCCGTGGCACCGATGGGATTGATGCTGGGAGTTGAACCCAAAATGCTGCTGGCCTTCTTCCCGGCCTCTTACGGCTACTTTGTTTTACCCACCTACCCCAGCGACCTCGCCTGCATTGGCTTTGACCGCTCTGGTACGACCCGCATTGGGAAATTCATCATTAACCACAGTTTCATTCTGCCGGGACTTATCGGCGTGAGCTGCGCCTGTGCGGCCAGCTACATGCTGGTTTCCATCCTCTTTTAAACAAAAAAAAGCGGCGATAATCGCCGCTTTCTCTCTTCTGACTGCCCCCGCCCTGAACGACGGGCATAAAAAAACCTGCCATCGCAGGTTTTTTTATTATCAGAACATAGCACCAGGGGGTACGTCTTTGAAAGTTTTGCAGTAAGTTTCAAAAATGCTTTTCAGGATTTTGCGCAGTTTCATGTTTGGCTCCGGCGATTTGTTATGCAGGTGTTATTAGTTGATGTGCACATAATATGACCTCCATCACGAAACGCAAGTCATTTGTGATAGAAATCACGTTTTAAAAATCGCAAAAACCGCTTTTTTGTTAAAAAAACGTATTAAATCTATGAGTTAGTTAACTAAAATATTTTTGAAGTTTTTAAATTATTTTTTGGTGAAAGCGAGGGGAATGAGACAAGAATTTAACATTTGGGGGAAAGGGGCCAGCAAAAGCCAGCCCGTTAGCGCTATCAGGCAAGGATCTCACGCACGAACGCTTCAATCTCTTTATTCTGGCAGTTCTCAAAGAAGCACTGCTGGAAGCGCGGGCCAGATACCGCCGTTTTCACCAGTTCAGGATCGATCGCACGCAGCGTATCCAGATAGTTTTCTTTTACTACCGCGGCTTTAACCTGATTCAGGATCCCGGCATTACGTACCTGCGGCTCTTTACGCTCCGGCGGGTAACCTTCCCCTTTGCGGCCGGTAAAGGCTTTTTCAAAGATAAAGCGCACATTCAGCTCAGCACCCCAGCCAAAACCTTTAGCGAAAGGTAAAGACAGCGCGTTGCCGTTGTTGATTTGAGCAAACAGGAAAGCATCCGCCGGATCGATGCAATAACCGCAGATGACGCCCGGATGAATGTTAAGCGACATCAAAGCCCCCTGACCGGTACCGCAACCTGTCACAACAAAATCAACCGCTTTGGCATTCAGCAGAATGCTAGCCATAATACCTAAGTGGATATACGTCAGATGATGGTCATTTTCATCACTCATACCGACGTTGAAAACCGGAAAATCTTTCTCACCGGCAACGGCCTGAAGCTCGTTAAGAATGATGGCGTTTTTACCCGCCTGGCTGTTTTCCATCATCAGTGCAATTTTCATGTTCATCTCCAGTTTAACGCGTGGGATAGCAAAAGTTCGTCAACCTTACTATCTGACAAACAGACTTTCAAATTTAATGAAAAAATGTTTTAAAAAAGCAAAGTGCCTTCACATTTTTGCTGATAAGGGATGTGCAGAGGGAGAACGCTGCATGGAAAATAATCGCGTATAACAAGTGGACATACCCTGGTGAAATTCTCCTGTCGGACAACGTTTGCAGTCTTCTGCCTGCTCTCCCTTCTGTTCGCCATGTTTGGGAACGCGCCAGCATCGGCTGCGCCCGAGGCGAGTGAGAAAGTCGCCGGGCCGGTGCCTGTCTGGCTTTATGATGCGCAGAGTTTCGAGTTCTGGCGTGATGAAAAAGGCAACTATCAGGGGCTTTATCCGCTCCTCATTCGCATGATCAACGAAAAGTATGGCTACCAACTGCAAATCACCCCGACTGGCGGCGAGGCCATCAGCCAACAATTCAGGAATAACCAGTACGGCGTTTATGCTGGCGTGATTCGCACCGAAGAACGTGCGCGCAGCCATCTGCTCTCCACCCGGCTGTTTGATAATGAAGTGGTGGCCGCCAGCCTGAACCAGCGCATCTTTAAAACCGAAGATTTGGCCTCAGCGCGTGTGCTGTTTCGTGCCAATGATGCCACCCTGGACCGGGTGAAGCAGAGCTACCCCACGCTCAGGTTTCGCCAGCTGCGAATGGTGAACAGCAGTGAAGAGGCCTTCCGATTACTCAGTGATGATCAGGCGGATTTCTATATTAATGATGCCAGCGAAATGGAAAACACAACGCGCTACTATCAGCTCTCGCGCCCCTTTCCTGCCCTGCGTATTGCCAGCGTATTCGCGTTTAGCCCCGAACTCACCACGGTACGAGACAGTTTCAATCAGTTTATTAACGATGCCTGGCGCAGCGCGCAAAATGCAGCAGTGGCTGACCGAAAGCAACCGCCAGTATTTGTTAAGCCGGGTGACGGTGAGCGACGATGAGCGGGCGTGGCTTGCGGCTAATCGTCTGGAACTGTGGCTGCCAAAGAATGAAAACTTTGCCCCGCTTATCTGGCGTGACAGCCTGGGCTACCACGGCTCTGCCATCGATATGATCAATGATATGCGCGACCTGCTGCACATTAATGTTGATGTGCACTACGTCGACAACTACTTCCCGGAACTGCGCAACCAGAACTGGCCCATTAAGCTGGTCGAACTGATTAATGCCCGCGATCCCACACCGCCGCAGGGCATGATTGGCCCGACCATCGCCTGGCATAACGTTTACTACAACCGTATCGGCCAGCCTTTTTTGTGGGACGAGGAGCAAATTCGCCACCAGCGAATCGGCGTCATTAAAGGCAGCTTTTCGCAGTTTTATCTTCAGCAGCGTTACGCCAGCGACATTACGCTGGTGACGTACGCCAATGTGGATGGGCTGATTTCGGGGCTTGAAAACGACAAGATTGATTACATGCTCGGTGATTTGAGCACCATGGAGACCTCCCTGCGCGGCAATGAGCTGTTTCGCGGCGTGCTGAAGGTGGCGGGGATCACCCGGTCTGAATTCCGCATCGGCCCACGGGTCGATACCGATCATCCGCTGCACAGCCTGCTCACTAAACTGCACCGCTTATCCAGCTACCGCACGCAGCTTGAACGTAGCGACCCGCCTTCGGCGTTCCCGGAATTAACCCGTAATACGCTGAAGATTATCAGCGTGCTGCTGCTCATCACCGTAGTGTTCAGCCTTTGCCTGCTCATTATGATGTGGCGGCATATGAAGCAGAACCGCGTGGTAAACCGCAATATTGTGCAGGCGCTGGAAAAGGTCAACCGCGCCCATGATGACGAAACGGGAAGTCATATTCAGCGAGTAGCGAAATATTGCGGTTTTCTCGCCAGGGAATTACATCTGCCCCGGCGCACCGTGCGGGATATTGAAAATTTCGCCTCGTTACACGACGTAGGCAAAATCGCGGTGCCGGAAAGAATACTACGTAAAGAAGGCCCGCTCACCCCGGAAGAGTTTGATGAAATGAAACTGCATACGCTGAAAGGCTGGCGGATTATTCAGGGGCTGTCGCTGGGGCCGATTGCGGAAAATATGATTCACTTCCACCATGAGAAATGGGATGGCAGCGGCTACCCGGAAGGGCTTCGCGGCGAGCAGATCCCGCTGGAAGCCCGCATTCTGGCGCTGGCGGATGTTTATGATGCTCTGCGTCAGAAACGCATTTATAAACCGAGCTTTAGTCACCTTCAGGCATCAAAGGTAATTGCTGAAGGCGCCGGACGACATTTTGATCCCCACCTGGTGGCACTCTTTCGTCAGCACCACGAGCAATTTGCGCAGATCTACGACCGCCTGGCAGACTGAGCCGTGGCTCGTTGTGCATAAAAAGGCCTGTTAGGCGGGTTATTCCGCCGATTGCCCGTGGATGGCGCGTGTAAGATGCGACAATGCCCATAAAAAATAGAGCGAATTCATGAACAAAATTGTTGTTGCCAGCGCATTGTTGCTGCTCGCCGGGTGCACCATCACCAAAGAACCCAAAGTCAGCAGCGTCGATACCACCAGCGGTATCGTGCGACTCAGTTTTAGCGAAGCAATGATGCAGTCGGCGCGTTATGACAGCTATACCACTCAGGGTACAGCCAATAAACAGTGTCAGCAGATGGGCTATGCGACCGCCGTAGCTTACGGTCAGCCGATTTCGACCTGTAGTGTGATAAGTGGTTCAGTGTGTATGAATACCACCGTTACCCTCCAGTATCAGTGCCGGGGTATTGCATTCAATCAGGCAACTGCGGGCGCGCAAAGCTGGTAATTATTGGCGCCAGCGTTAATTCGCTGGCTGTTATTTCCCTGTTATTAATTAAAGAATAATTATCATTTGCAGCGGCAATAATAATGCAATGCGTTTTATTCCCATTCTCATTGTTAATAAATGAATTTTTTATTTTACCTTTTGCAAATAATTAAATAACAAATTATAGTGGCGACTCTTTACTCCCCTTTATTATTTTCTGGAGCTGCACCATGTTAAAAGCTGAAATGATTGAAAAACTAAATGAGCAGATGAATCTCGAACTTTTCTCTTCTCTGCTTTATCAACAGATGAGTGCCTGGTGCAGCTTTAACAGTTTCGAGGGTGCTGCCGCATTCCTGCGTCGTCACGCTCAGGAAGAGATGACGCACATGCAGCGCCTGTTCGATTACCTGACCGACACGGGCAGCCTGCCGCGCATCAACACCATCCCGACGCCGGTGGCTGAATACGGTTCACTGAACGAGTTATTCCGCGCGACTTACGAACATGAGCAGTTAATTACCCAAAAGATTAATGAACTCGCTCACGTTGCCATGACATCTCAGGATTATCCTACGTTCAATTTCCTGCAATGGTATGTTGCCGAGCAGCATGAAGAAGAGAAACTCTTCAAATCTGTCATTGATAAACTGACGCTGGCAGGTAAAAGCGGTGAGGGTCTTTATTTCATCGATAAAGAGCTGTCTACCCTCGATACAGCGAATTAATAAAATAAAGAGTGCGGTAATGAACGTTCATTACCGCATTATTTTAGTGGTTACAGATTTTACTTTCGTGAGTAGAAAACCCGTCTTCCGCCGGGATGAATTTCCCGCGTGATGCCAGAAACGCCACCAGCTCCGCCGCCGTCATCTCTGACGCTGAACAGGTGTGAAAACGAGCTTCATCACCAAAACGTGCAGCGATCGCTTCCACCAGACTCTTCTGTGAATACCGCTCACCAGACTCCAGCATCATATTAAGTACTTCGTGACCGTGAATTGACGCCATAACCCCTCCTGTAAAAGATGCATAGTAGACGCAACATTAGAAAGGCTTTTTGCGCTACGACAGGTTTACATGCATCCGGCACAACTTGTGCAGCGCCAGTCCTGGCGATTTACCGCCTGATAGAAATAGCGATAATTTTCACTTTCCAGCGGAATGTGATGCTCAAAAAAGAGATCCGTCAGCCAGTCGACGTTTTCGATTATCCATTCGTCCTCCTGCAGCCCCTGGGCAAAGGTTTCATCCTCAGGGTCAATAATGGAATAAATCGCCCAGGTGCCCATGTCCTTTTCGCGCCGGGATTCCGGCAACACGACGGGTTGTGCCTGCCAGGTAATTATCCAGTTTCCGTGACACAGTAAATTGCCGCCTCGCGTCCACTTCGCTGTAAATGGATTACTCCCCGCCATCTCAACCTCTTTTTAATCTTTGTCATTCTTTTTTAAGGTGTCCTGATTCTCTCGCAAATAACGTCGTCAGATGAACCAGGCAAAGTCCCTGATTCAGCTGGGCAAATGACACATTGAGGGGGGAACAGAATCAATGTGTAAAGATAAATTCACATTCGCTGTAAGGGTGGTTTGACGAATATGCTGTTTTCCCTTACTCTGCGCCGCAATATTGTCGGTACTGACGGCTCAGTTGTAGAGGAAAGCGTGAAAAATCGAACACTTGGTAGTGTTTTTATCGTTGCGGGAACCACCATTGGTGCAGGGATGCTGGCGATGCCGCTGGCCGCCGCCGGGGTGGGATTTGGTGTAACGCTGGTTTTACTGTTTATGCTATGGGCGGTGATGTGCTACACCGCCCTGCTGCTGCTCGAGGTGTATCAGCATGTCCCCGCCGACACCGGGCTGGGTTCTGTGGCGCGTCGCTACCTGGGGCGCTATGGCCAGTGGGTGACCGGCTTTAGCATGATGTTTTTGATGTACGCGCTGACGGCGGCCTACATGAGCGGTGCGGGTGAGCTGCTTTCATCAAGCCTGAGCGACTGGACGGGCATTGCGATCACGCCCGTGTCTGGCGTGTTGCTGTTTACGCTCGTTGCCGGTGGCGTGGTCTGTATTGGCACCTCGCTGGTCGATCTGTTTAACCGCTTCCTGTTCAGCGCCAAAATCATTTTCCTGCTGGTCATGCTCGCGCTGCTGGTTCCACATATTCATCAGGCGAACCTGCTGACCTTACCACTGGAAAAAGGGCTGGCGCTGTCAGCTATTCCGGTTATCTTCACCTCGTTTGGCTTCCATGGCAGCGTGCCGAGCATTGTCAGCTACATGAACGGCAATATTCGTAAACTGCGCTGGGTATTTATCATCGGCAGCGCGATTCCGCTGGTGGCCTATATTTTCTGGCAACTGGCAACGCTTGGCAGCATCGAATCATCAACATTCGCCGGCTTGCTGGCAAACCACGCCGGGTTGAATGGCCTGTTGCAGGCGCTTCGCGAAGTGGTGGCCTCACCGCATGTTGAACTCGCGGTGCATCTGTTTGCCGATCTCGCCCTGGCGACGTCGTTCCTTGGCGTGTCTCTTGGGTTGTTCGATTATCTGGCAGACCTGTTCCAGCGCCGCAATAACGCAATGGGTCGCATCCAGTCCGGGCTGATTACCTTCCTGCCGCCGCTGGTCTTCGCGCTGTTCTACCCGCGAGGTTTTGTGATGGCACTGGGCTACGCCGGTGTTGCCCTGGCCGTACTGGCCCTGCTGCTGCCGGCGATGCTGGTGTGGAAGAGTCGTGACGCGCACCCTGAGGCCCCTTATCGGGTCGCGGGCGGCAAGCTCGCACTCGGTATCATTATGATCTGCGGCGTCGGCATCATACTGGTGCAGTTTGCCATCGTCGCCGGGTTGCTCCCGGAAGTCGGATAAAAAAAGGGGCTCATTTCTGAGCCCCTTCTCTTTTAGTGCAAGCAACAGCTTTTAAATTTCCTGCCGCTGCCACACGGGCAAGGATCGTTACGCCCGACCTTCACACCATTAACAATCGGCTGCTGAACCACCGGCTGCTGCGGATTGGCGGACCAGTATTCGTACAGACGCAGCGCCGCCGGGCGAATCGCGTCAACGCTTTGCATGAACTGCTCTTCGTCCAGCTCATCCAGACGTGAGAAATTCTCTTCGGTACCGTGCAGTGCAATCGCGTCCAGATCGGGTTTCAGTGCTTCCGGTAGTGTCGACCAGTCCGTCAGCCCCACACCGCGCATATAACCAAAGCACCACTCTTCCACCACGGTGAAGTGCTGGCCTTCCACTTCGTTCTCACCGAACACCGGCTCGAACTGGTCAGGATAGTCGCTCAGGCGCTCAGCAATATCGTTCATATGCTGGAAGCAGAGGTTGATGAAACGATCCATTTCGCGATCGTTCTTCCAGCGTGGGATATTTTTCTCCCCACCCCAGATAGCCACCAGCCAGGTGTCAGGCTCGACCACAACCGGACCGGACAATACCGCCGTCAGCAGGCCATCCAGCTCAGCGACATCGAGAATAGATTCATCGCCATGCGCGTGAGACATCAATGTCTCTTCCAGCCATTGCAGTTCGTTTTCGTTTAATGGGCCTTCTGCCATATGAGATGCTCCTGAGGGCGATAGGGATAAGTTGGAAACGACGCAAGGGTATCACAAATGCCATCACGCTGCCTGCCTGGTGGGCGGACTGCGTGATGGCAGAGTATTATTTCAACACGAGGGTCTCAAACTGGGTGGTCGGCGACGCGATGGCCTCCAGAGAAACCGCAAGCGCCAGCTCAATCTCATTGGGCGCAGTGGCACGGGCAAACACCTTGTCACCTTTTTGATAAACGGCGTAACGCATACGCAGGCGTTTAACCTCGTTATCGGTTGCAACCAACTCCCCCGTTTGTGCAAGCGGCGTTTGCGTATACAGCAATTCAAAAATACCTTCGCGCTGCGGCCCTAACTCGTACCATTGCTGGTATGGCGCATTCAACGGCAGTCCTGTCGTGAATTTCCCCAGCCGCGTGCGGCCCACATAAAACGCAAAACCGGCCTCCCCCTGGCTCTGTTGACGCGTCCGGTTGATGACTTTAATCACCCCGCCCGGTCGTAAATCCAGCAGCCCCAGCGCCACGCCCGTTTTTGCGGAAGGATGATAAGGTTCATCATCATGGCTCTCAAGTGGTGGGTGAATGTGCACGTCTGGCATGTGATGACCAAATCGACTGCGTAACCGTTGTATCAGCAGCGGTTCATCATCATCGTCCTGCGGGTTACTGTCGCAGCCAAAAAGTCTGGCAACCCAGCGGGAACGGCTCGCATTGCCTGCCAGCAGGATGTGAATTTCCGCCGGTAGCGGGTCAAATGCTTGCCCCAGCGCACTGACAAATTTCTCAATACCCAGGCCAATCCGGCTTTCGAGGTAAGACTCAAGGGCCGCATACGGGAAAATCAGATCGCACTGTTTACGATCGCCATCGCGGTTAAAAAGCTCAACGCTTTTTGTCACATCGTCACTGTTCTCATCAATACTAAAGTCCGCGTCTTCCCAGAACTCTCTCAACTGGCTAATCAGCAGCAACGTATTGCTGTAAGCGGCCTGGCTGCTCTCCAGCAGGCTTTCAGCCCCCGGAAAAGACTCAGCATCCAGCGGACGTGTAAACACAATCTGATATTTCCGACAGGTATCAAGGTTTTCTCTGAACACACAGTAGGCCATGTTTTCGAGTAAATTTTCACCCCCAAGAAACTTATCGCCCGCCGGTGCGAAGTGTTCAAAGACTTGCTCGTAGCCTTCATCGGCCTCCTCGTCTGAAGGCAGACGATAAAAACCGAAATCGAAATCTGTCGTACCGCCGCCAAAATCAAAAACGGCATAGGCAGTTCCCTCAGATGTCGGCTCCACTTGCAAAACGTCAAGGGCACAAACCGCATACGCCGCCGGTTCGCTTGCCAGCTCTTCAACGCGAAAACGGTTCAACGCCTCTTGTTGCGTCACCAGGGTGACCGGCAGACTGCGCTGTAATCCACGTTTAAAGCTCGCAAGGATCTTCTCTTTAACGGCTTTCGGGTACTCCACCGGGAAGGTCATGAAATATTCGAGATAGAGACCGCGCCCGCGCCAGTTAATCGTCATCCCCAGGAACCAGGCATACAACTCAATAGGATCGAAGGGGTAATCATTCTCAATGCGCATCAGCTGACCACGCGCGGGGGTATTTTGCGTGAGTGGCTCTAACCGGTGCTCTACCCCTTGCTGATCGGTAAAAATGACCTGCAGATCCTGAGACTGACGCAACGCCCACTGCTTAAGTTTGGTCAGAATACTGCTCACCCCGGCGGTGTCATGATGACTGTCATGCAATCGCGCCCGGGCTTCATGCGAGCAATGCACGTCATCCCAGGATACGTGCGGACGATAAGCCATCCGCTTCCATTCGGTCAGGACGTTTTCCAGGCTGACGATCTCTAACACGGTCGGGTTCTCAAAATGCGCTGCCACAACCGGATCGGCGAAATCACGTACCCCGACACGCATCAACTCTTTTCTGCCATTATCGCTTTCACAGGCCACTACCGTACTGCTGGTGCCAAAGTCGATCGCAATACAACCTGGACGGACATCAAGCGCCGGGTTACGTGGGCGGACATCTATTTCCTCACAGATATCCGGGTCACAACCCCAAAACTCCCAGATGCCTTTATTAATATCCCGTATGGTCAGTGGATCAATTTTTGGCAGGCGGTTGGTCTGATAATCAAGATTGATCAGGCAACCTTGCAGATACTGTTCCAGCTCGCCCAGCCAGTTATGTTTCTCATTGTGCAACGTCACCAGGCTGAACGGATTATCCAGCAAAATATCATTCAACACGGTCTGACTGACGCTGATACAAGGAAGCGATGGCCATTCGGAAGTGTGTGGACGGGGTGTCGGATAATCGAAATTGAGATCGACATATCCTTCCTGCACATAGAATCCGGCTCTGCTGTCCAGCTGGTTATTGGTACCGGACCGCAGCGGGTTAACGGGATTTTTGGCAAAAGGCATCAGCTCTTGCTGCCGTGGCAAACGCCAGCCGCTCAGCCCCAGCCAGCGTAGCCCCTCGCAGGCGTGCACATTGGCCTCATGAGACCCCGTTATAAAACCATTGCGGTCACCGCTCCAGAGCAGGATGTTCCCTTCGCAGCGTTGAATCAGCCACACCTGCCCATCAGCGTCGATCAATTTTCCCAGACTTTTGGTCTTAAAAAGATCGCTGATGAATGCCTCAGTCATCCGCTGCAACGCGTTTTCATGCAGAATGATGTCAAACGACTCTATCGCTTTGCTTTCGTGTGTCACTTGTCTGTCCATCGTTTTTACTGGTTATCCGCGTAACTTCGCCACCGGTTTACGGCAGACTTTGCCCGCGCTGTTCATCAGCCCTGGCAGCAGCAATGCTGCAATCTTGTCGCCTTGCCCCACTGAGAAGTGTTTTTCGTAGTTGTACTGCTCTCCTTCGCTCACCAAAATCAGGCTGGCCGCGTGATCAACCCACAATCGGTTGTGACATCGCAGCACGAAATTGAGTAATCGCTGCTCGTCCGTCGATAGAGGGGATTCACTGGCCAAAATGCGCGTTTTCAGCGTATCCCAGAGAATTTCAATTCGCTCCCAGTGGCTGGCGACGGTTAACAGCTGCTCGACCTGAGAGTCTTCATCTGGGGCAAGTTCCTGACGCAAAAATCGCTGTTGCAACTCTGTATCGTTGCGGATGAGAGCAACCATCGCAAAGAGTTCAGACAGTCTGTCGTGCTGTTGCGCCCCCTCTACCGGCAACGCCTGATCAGGATTAACAGCGGGGTTGGGATCGGGTTGCGAGCGGGTTTCCACTGGCATTTCGCTCAACTTGCGAAATTGCTCACGCACGCTTGCTTCGACGAGGTCAGCCATCCAGACGCGAAAGTCCGGATCGTCGAGTAGTTGTTTAAACGGGGAGGTCATATCGCTCCTTATTGCGTATGTCAGGCTCAGAAACCCATCAGGGATTCTGCTTCCGGGCGCAGCGGAAACGAACCTGTTTCCATAAAACGCTGAACCAGAGCACGGATTTGCTGCTGGTGATGCATTCTGAGCTGCATAAACCCACGTTTTTTCATCACCAGCGTGCTGCGCTCGGGTTCTGGGTAGGGGCTCTTGATATCTGGCAATGTCAGTGAACCCAGCAGTAGCGCAAAATCGCTGACACTCACCCGCTGCCAGAAATGGGGGAAAAAGAGAGGCATAAACTGCGCGACAGCTTCAGCATCCAGCCCGTCATCACGACTGACCCACTGTACCTGCTGCTGTGCGTCGTTAAGGGCTTCAGTCTGCGTCTGCAGGCGCTGCTGGCTCTCTTTGAGCGCAGCCTGCAGGGCGAGGTTTTCCTGCTGCTCACTGTGTAGCTGTCGCATCAGCGCTTCATGCTCATCGGGCATTTCCTGCAATGGCCGGGTTTTGCTGGCCGACTGCTGCGAAAAAAGCTGCTGACACACGCCAGGTAACAGATGTCGGCAGTAGCGCTCCGTCCACGGCAGTTCTGCGCCCGCATTGCTGACCCACATCGACAAGGGCAGCACCAGTAATGGATAGCTCTGCAGCTTACTCACAAGCGTCGTCAGCAACGGCGCAAAGAGACCGTCATACAACACGATAATGTGCCGGGGCGGTTGATAGTCGAGGCGTGCCTGGAATTCATCAATAATATCGCGCAACGCGGTTTCACTGGTGCAAGGCAGACGCTCTTCACGATTAATCGGCTCAAGCCGCCATACCTCACCTTCTTCTTTCAGGCAGACAAAATGGTGCTGATTCAGCACCACGGCATAATTCATCATCCTCAGTTCCCTTGCTGTTGATGCTCTTCGCGCATACTACGCAACTTTTCGCTAAAAGCTTCCGGATTGATTCCCGCCGCCAGCCCCTGCTCATTTTTAAGCAGTAACGTCTCCACCTCTTTGCTATCAAAACGGTCGAGGTCACCCTCCAGGTAGTCGCGAATCTGTTGGAAGTCCTGGGTTTTCTCCAGCAGCCCCCCCACCCGCTCAGGGGTAAAGAAATCACTTTTTTGTGCGACCAGGAAAATCAGGCTCACTGCTGACTCCACTGAAAAGCCTTTTATCTCAGTCAGCCCCTGGGCAACAACCCCAGCGCTGGCAGCGATTTTATCACCGGTCGACCACTTCTCTTTCAGCTCAGGCTTCACCTCAAAATTCTTTATCGCGCTGGCGTACTCCTCAAAAGAGGAAAAATCATCGGCCTTGATCCCTGCCTCTGCCGCCGCGAGCACCTTTTCACCGTGCTGTTCAGGATTGCAGTTCGCCGGGAAAATGTTCAGAACAGAACCGATGATGTTCACCACCCCAGAGATGGCATTCCATGTCGCTGGACTGGTAACTACGCTAATAAGCGTACTGGCAACAGAACCGGCAAGGCCGCCAATCACCGATACTGCGGCGGAAGCCACCGATAATACGGCACTAAATAATCCCATAAATCCTCCTTTACTCACTGCATTAATGAACGGCTTTTTTTCCACATATCATCCAGCGAGGCGATGAATTCCTCATCCTTCCCGCTCTCATATTCTCTCGCACTGGCCAGCAGCGGCCCCAGCCGCTGATGAAATTTGCCCCGCAGAAATTCAGGGGAGTGATCGGTGGTATCCATCGCCATGGCGACCAGCGCATTTCGGGCATCAGGTACGGCCTGCGAACCTTCGACGGCAATCAGTCGCTGCAATGTTTGTGCAAGCTGCGGTAACTGCAATGCCTGAGCGGGCGTACCTGCAAAGCGTGAATACAATGTGAGCTGCGTCAGCACCTTGCTAAGCAACTGGCTCAGGCTGATAAACTCCGCCGCATCGCTAAAGGCTGTGCAGGCCGCCAGTTGCGGAAAAAGGCGCGCCCGCTGTGGCCACCAGTAGTGAACTCCGCGTTCGGCAATCAGCCGCTCATCAATGGGATCCCCGGTGGTATTGGCATGAGAGGTGATCTGGGTCAGAACCGCGCCATGCCAGCCGCCGCCATAGACCACCGCCTGGCCGGTTTGCAGCGACGGCAGGAAATTCTTCTGCTCATCACTCAGGGTTATCGCATTGCCTATCACTTCCCGATCGTCGGCGGAAAAGAGGCGATGTACAATTTTGGTATTGGTGTTCTTAATAACATCCGTCACCAGCTTGTTAGGGATCTGGTCGGCGATGATCAGTCCTTCGCCGTACTTACGGACTTCGGCGAGCAGGTTGCTGAACATCTCCACGCCGAGTTTCTTGCTGCCCGCTTCACCCGGTTCAGGTTTTGCCAGCAACCGGTGTGCCTCCTCAATCAGAGTCAGGTGCCGGTACCCCGGTTCACGCAAATACCGCTGCTTAATACTTTCGGCAAAACGAGTGACAATCAGTGCCATCAGTAATGATTTATCACTCTCGTCTTTTAGCTCATCAAGTTCGATGACCACCTTTTTATCAAGCAATGCATCAAAATCCAGTGAATGACGAACGTTCAGCATCCGACTCTTGGTGCCTTTCGTCAGGTCAGTGAGTCGGGCTACTAGCGACCCCTGATACTTCTGTTCAAACTCCTGCCCCATCCCTTTAGACTTAATCACGTTACCCAACTCAGCGATCATGTCGCTGAAGTTCGGCCAGGCACCGCTGTTGACGGCAAAGGGGGATTCGAAGAGGACGTTGTGGTTATTATGAATATCCCAACCTTTTTTCTCGTAGGCCAGAATGATGGCCTCCGTGACAATCATTGGCATGGCGGCCTCCATAGGGAAGACCGCCGTCAGGGCATTTTTCAGAATATCAATATGCCCGGTCAGTTGTTCTCCTGGCGACACCAGTTCAAACGGGTTGAGGCGAAAAGGCGTCAGATCCTCACGGCCCAGGCAGAGGTACTGCACATCGGGCGCTTTTTGGTACAACTCGCGGTATTCGGTTTTCGCCGGTTCAATCACCAGGAAAGGCAGGCCGGACTCCAGCAACAGCGTCATGCATGTCGTGGTCTTCCCCGCCCCCGTCACGCCCGTGATGAAGATGTGTTTATTGAGCTCATGCTTATCAAGCGATAATGGCTTGAAACTCAGCACCCGACCGTGCTGAATGACCTGCCCCATGGTCAGTGCTCTGCCTTCGGCTACGGGAGGCGGATTGAGGGCAAAATCCACGCATTTACGGATCTTCATGCCGGGTAACTCCTTATCCGGCAATCCCATCAGAAGAGCGATTTCCTGGCAATGCAGCCAGGTGGCGCACTGCGCTTTTTGCTTTGCGGTGGTCACCAGCGAGTGAATTTCTTCGAAAAAAGGCGGCGCCGAAAGCAACGGTTCACGCGACAAGCACAGCAGCTGGCCAAGATCGGTAACCCTGGTATCAAAATCATGAACGTGCAGGGAGGTCAGTGACGCATTATTGCCCTGGAAGATTGAACGCACGCTGGCGCTGAGGCGTTCATAAACCGCTCTGTTTTGAGCTGCGATAAAGAGGGACGTCTTGAACATACCTTTGCTATTACCCTGCCGAAATCGCGGGATCTGCGTTTCGGCAAGGTGGCGGAGCAGCTCTTCATGGCTTTTATTGACCTCTTCGCGGGTTACCGCCTGGCCCTCGCCTTTCGTGGTGCTGCTGTTGGTATTGTCCGTGCGCCCCACCGTGCGGGTGCTATTGGTTCCATGGCTTGACGAACTGTTGGTGGTATGGCTTTCCGACTTGCTGTCGCTGGTGCTCTGATTTTTGCTGTAACCGCTGCTACTGCCGTCGCTTTTACCTTCGTTCATGCCCTGCGTTTTGCTACGTGAGGACGTCTCACCTTTCGTATCTGAGTGGTTCTCACCCGTCGCATCGCTCGCCGTGGTACTGACACCGCTTGCCTGCTGTTCGCTCTGGTTAAGAGACACCTGGACGGAATACTTGATTTGTGACGAGACCTGCGTGGACAGCAGATAAAGCTGCTCAAGGATCTGTTCGGTCTCCTGGCTGTCGCCCGGCTGGCAGGCCACCACCATCCGCCAGTGTTCGCCAGCCAGTCCGTTTACCAGCCTCTCGACGCCCTGAAAATCAGCATCGCCATGGCGCGCGTCTTCATCGTTAAACGACGGAACACCGGTGATCATTCCCAGGCGCGACATCTCCCCCAGCTGGATAACGTCCTGGTTTTGTGCCGCAGTAAGGGGGAGGATTTTGGCGCCAAGAAAATTACTGCTGAAAGCGCGTTCAAGCGTTTTTATCGTGTCATGGGCAAACGGACTGGCATCCGCGACACCAATATAAAACTGGATGTCCTGACCATCACTTCGCAGCATATAAAGGAGGGTGGACGTCGAATCACGCATATTCGCAATCACATTATTCATCGCCAGCCGATGGCTTGCGGCGCTGTCATCAGTCATTTCATCAATTCGATAAAAACGAAACTCCGTTCCCGCCGGGGAGACTGACGGGAGGTTCGGTTGCCACTGCAACGTTTGCCGACTCCAGTCCGGAATAGTTAAATGACTTAATGTGATTAACTCTTTAAATTCAGTCATGCGTAATGCCTTCCACTGCCGATGACATATTCATCCGTAAAGGGGGCCTGGTTTTTGTGGAGCCTCCGCGAGAGCATGTACTTTGCAGAAGGTTTTTGCCTTACTCAATGATTAATTACATATTTATTTGAAGAGGCACTGATATTTTCTGCACGATTATGCACGGGCGACGAGAGCTCACCGTCGAAAACAATAAAGGGGATGAATAACATTAACGCTATTTTCCCGCCAGTCGGGGAATATTTAACTTAAGTTCTAATGATTTTTGCGTCAGCGATTGTGCAGAACCGTTAGAGATGTGATGGCATTGATTCGCAGTGGCAGGAATTTCAGTGCGTCGTTAGCATTGCGTTTCGCCACCCGGTAGCAGGCTAACGACATCAAAGCCAATGGCGAAACAATGGTGAAAACAGGCGACAAAAACAAAAAAACCACCCGGAGGTGGTTTCACGACACTGCTTATTGCTTTGATTATTCTGGTCTTTCCCATGGTACCCGGAGCGAGACTTGAACTCGCACAGCGCGAACGCCGAGGGATTTTAAATCCCTTGTGTCTACCGATTCCACCATCCGGGCTCGGGAAGAAATTGGAGGCGCGTTCCGGAGTCGAACCGGACTAGACGGATTTGCAATCCGCTACATAACCGCTTTGCTAACGCGCCAGATTCTTCAGGCTTTTCAGCCAACATCCGCAAATGCCGATGTCTTTAAATTGGAGCGGGAAACGAGACTCGAACTCGCGACCCCGACCTTGGCAAGGTCGTGCTCTACCAACTGAGCTATTCCCGCAATATCAAGATGTGTTGCAATTACTTGATTTTGTTATCATCTGGAAGGCAGTGCCGCCGTCTGATGCGATGCATTCTACTTACCTGGCGCACTGAGTCAACGTTATTTTTCAAAAGCCGGATCGTTTGCTGAAAATTAACGCGATACGATCACTGATCGAGCAAATCGCCCCGCGCAGCGTTCAAATATTGCAGCATTGACCATAACGTCAGGACCGCCGCAATCAGGAACAGACCGATTCCAGCCCACTCTACCCACTCGTTTGGACGCCACAGCATCCACGTCAGCGCCGCCATCTGAGCGGTCGTTTTCACTTTACCCACCCAGGAAACGGCCACGCTGTTACGTTTACCCAACTGGGCCATCCACTCGCGCAGAGCGGAAATAATGATCTCACGGGCGATCATGGTGGCGGCGGGCAGCGTGACCCACCAGCTATGGTAATGCTCTGCCACCATCACCATCGCGATAGCGACCAGCACTTTATCGGCAACAGGATCGAGAAACGCACCAAAACGCGTGCTTTGGTTCCAGCGACGGGCCAGGAAACCATCAAACCAGTCCGTCACCGCGGCAACAAGAAAAATCAGTGCTGACGCAAAAGGCGCCCACGGAAAAGGCAGATAAAACGCCAGCACGAAGAATGGAATCAGGATGACGCGGAACAGGGTGAGCAATGTAGGAATATTAAATTGCATAATGACGGTAACTGTCTGTTGTCAGTAAATATTGACCCTATGTTGCTACAGAGCCCTTAATGTTTCAACGAGTAGAAGATCTTTTCTGCCAGGCCTTGCGAGATGCCCGGCACTTTTGCAATTTCCTCTACACTTGCGTTTACAAGCCCTTGCAGACCGCCCATGTATTTTAGCAGCATCTGGCGTCGCTTCGGTCCGACCCCTTCAATGGTCTCCAGGCTACTGGTATTTTTCACTTTTGCTCGTTTTTTACGGTGACCACTTATTGCATGATCGTGCGACTCATCGCGGATGTGCTGGATGACATGCAGCGCAGGGGAATCCGGCGGTAAACTAAATCCCTCACCTTCCGGTTCGAAGAACAGCGTTTCCAGCCCGGCCTTACGATCCACGCCTTTAGCCACGCCCAGCAACAGCGGGTGATTTTTATCCCATGGCACATCCAGTTCGGCAAACACCGCTTTCGCCTGCCCGAGCTGTCCTTTGCCACCATCGATCAGGATAACATCCGGGATCTTGCTCTCTTCAATGGCCTTACCATAGCGCCGACGCAGTACCTGATTCATCGCCGCATAATCATCGCCCGGCGTGATGCCAGTGATGTTGTAACGACGATACTCGGCGCGCAGCGGCCCGTTGGCATCAAACACCACGCAGGAGGCCACCGTCTGCTCGCCCATCGTATGGCTGATGTCGAAGCACTCCATACGCCGCACTTCCGGCATTTTAAGCAGCGTTGCCAGTGCGGTAAGGCGCTGGCTGACCGTCGATTGCTGGGCCAGCTTGGTGCTCAGAGCAATAGCCGCATTGGTACGGGCGAGCTTTAAATAGCGGGCGCGATCGCCACGGGGCTTCGTCTGCACATTCACTTTGCGTCCCGCCAGTTCAGACAGAGACTCGGCAAGCAGCGTTTTATCGTTGAGGTTGAAATCCAGCAGAATTTCACCCGGCAGCGTGCGCATCTGACTGCCCTGTAAATAAAACTGACCGACAAAGGTTTCGACCACTTCGCCCAGTTCAGTACCACCCGGCACTTTCGGGAAGTAGCTGCGGCTCCCCAGCACTTTACCCTGACGAATAAAGAGGACGTGAACGCACGCCATGCCCGCATCAAAGGAGACGCCAATAACATCCAAATCGTCGCCAGTGTTGGAGACAAACTGCTTTTCAGTCACGCGACGGACGGCCTGAATCTGATCGCGGATCCGCGCCGCCTCTTCGAATTCGAGCGACTGGCTGGCCTTTTCCATTCGGGCGATGAGCTGAGTTAACACCTGGTCATCTTTGCCAGACAGGAACAGACGCACATAATCCACCTGCTGTGCATACTCTTCTTCGCTCACCAGACCGGCCACACATGGACCGAGGCAGCGGCCTATCTGGTATTGCAGGCACGGGCGTGAGCGGTTGCGGTAGACGCTGTTTTCACACTGGCGCACGGGGAAGATTTTTTGCAGCAGCGCTAAGGTTTCACGCACGGCATAGCCGTTAGGAAACGGGCCGAAATACTCGCCTTTCGCGTGTTTTGCCCCACGGTGCATGGCCAGGCGCGGATGCGTATCGGCACTGAGGAAGATAAAAGGATACGACTTGTCATCACGCAGCAAGACGTTGTAGCGCGGCTGATAAAGTTTGATGTAGTTGTGTTCGAGCAGCAGCGCTTCTGTCTCGGTATGGGTGACCGTGACATCAATTTGTTGGATCTGGGCCACCAGCGCTTCGGTTTTTCGCGAGGCAAGATTACTGCGAAAATAGCTGGAGAGGCGTTTCTTGAGATCTTTGGCTTTGCCTACATAGATGACAGTACCACCGGCGTCATACATTCGGTAAACGCCGGGGTTGCTGGTAACGGTCTTGAGGAAGGCTTTTGAATCGAAAACTTCATTCACTGACTTGCTAACGTCTCCGCATTGCACAGACCGTGGCGAATCGCCAGGTGCGTCAGTTCAACGTCGCCGTGGATGTTCAATTTACTGAACATACGATAACGATAACTGTTCACCGTTTTAGGGCTGAGATTCAGTTGTTCAGAGATCTCATTGACCTTCTGACCTTTGGTGATCATCAGCATAATCTGCAATTCGCGTTCAGACAAACTCTCAAACGGCGATTCCGCTTCCGGCTCAATCTGGCTGAGCGCCATCTGTTGAGCAATATCCGAAGCGATGTAGCGTTGCCCAGCGTGCACCGAGCGAATAGCATTCACCACCTCTTGTGGGGCTGCGCCTTTGCTCAGGTAACCCGCAGCGCCGGCCTGCATCACTTTCGTCGGAAGTGGGTTTTCGGTGTGAATCGTTAACATGATGACTTTTGTATCGACGTTAAGGCGCACAATTTTTCGCGTTGCTTCAAGGCCACCGATACCCGGCATGTTCATATCCATCAAAACGACGTCGACGGAATTGCTTCGGCACCATTTAACGGCATCCTCACCGCAACAAACTTCGCCAGAAACTTTTATGCCCTTAATATCTTCGAGAATGCGTCGTATCCCTGCGCGCACCAGTTCGTGGTCATCAACAAGAAGTACGTTGATCAAAGGAATATCTCCAGAAGAGGGATGACGCTACTGCAAACTAATTGCCCACATACTAACGGTTTTTATCGTGGCAATGAAAGGTAAATAATGCCGTGCATTGAATTTAACTCTCGTTTTTGGAAATTAACCTGTACATCGTGTGGAAACTTCCGCAGCACGCGGCAGTTCTCTCACCTTGTTTGAAAAATCAGGTTTCAGAAAGTTACCCAAAAGTCTGATTGCGCCTGGTAAAAAAATAAAATTGAAAGTTGTAACAATAATTAACCACCGGGACACCTCAATTAAACATATATTTGCAGAGCATTATTTAAAATTGAATAACAACAATATGTTTAATTTAATAAACGCACACCACAGAGATCAAAAAACAACCACTGCAGGTTTTCCTCAAACCTGTGGTATACTCCGCCGCTTTGACATTCTTTGTCACGCGAAGACACAGTAACTTAACGAGGTAATTAAATGAGCACCCCTGATTTCACCACTGCCGAAAATAACCAGGAACTGGCTCAGGAAATCTCTTGCCTGAAAACAATGGTCACGCTGATGTTACAGGCCATGGGGCAGGCTGATGCAGGCCGGGTTATCCTGAAAATGGAGAAGCAAATCGCAGCGCTGGAAGATGAGTCTCAGGCAGCAGTGTTCTCGAACACCGTTAAGCAGATTAAGCAGGCTTACCGTCAGTAAGCGAATCCGGCTGGTGGCTAATTATTGGCTGGCAGCCGGCTTTCGTCTGGCACGCAGAACCGGGATAATACTCAAATCATTCCTGTCGCCGCAGCATAACAGGCAATTTGAGTTTTATTCGGTGCGTTAAACTTCTTCTGCATATTTTTCTGGTGGAAATTCACTGTATTCTCGGAAATCGATAGGATAATCGCAATTTCCGCTGAGGTCTTCCCTTCCGCCGTCCAGCGCAAAATTTCTTTCTCACGCTTGCTGAATTTCATCTCCGGCGCCGCGACCATATCATCACCCAGACGCACCAGCGCAAGCAGGCTTAATTGCACCAGCAGTTGCAAACGTAGCTCAAGATCATCACCTTCGCGTACTTTGCCCAACATACTGGTTCGCGAGACGGATAAAAAGCCAAGCGCATGATTGGGCAGCATCAGGCATTGCGTCACGCCCTTACGCAATCCGTGGTCCCGCGCCGAATCCCACAGCACTGGCGCATCATGGAATAATTTGTCATTCCATGGCAGATGTCCGTGCAGGAAATTCTCCGCCTTCAATACCGGATCAACCGCGAAATAATTCTCCGCCTGATAATGCGACATCCATACTTCTGGATAAGACGACTCGACATTGATTTTAGGACGCGTGAAAGGCACCGGATGGCGAACACACAGTGAAAAATAGTCATATTCCAGTTCTTGCGTTTGCCGCTTCAGCTCAGAATATACTTCGTCTGTACAGGTCATCTCCTGAAAACGTAGCAGCGTCTCCCTGCGCCACTTAAAAAAGTCATTCTCCCACATCTGACCGATATCACCCCTGACAATAATAATCATTATTATGAATACAATAAATTAACACATAAAACTTTTTTATATGTATAAAATATCGTTACACGGGAAAATAATTTGAAATTCTGGCGTGATAATTAGACAAAAAGATGTGGAGATTCTGGATGTTGCCACCGCGATTTAGCACATCCCGGATGATATATCCTTATGAGATGTGCTTGTAATAAATTAGCAGAATTAAATTTAACTTAAGTTAAGCTAATTCTCAGGTTCAGAATATGTTAATTCCTGAACCTGAGTGGATTATTGCATCAGGAATTTCTCCAGGAATTGCCGGGTGCGCGGCTGCTGCGGATTGGCAAATAGCGTCTTCGCAGGCCCCTGCTCCACGATGCGTCCCTGATCCATAAAAATCGCCCGGTCGGCAACATCACGCGCAAAACTCATCTCATGGGTAACGATGACCATGGTGCGTTTTTCCTGCGCCAGCTGGCGAATGGTGTTCAATACTTCGCCCACCAGCTCAGGATCAAGCGCCGAGGTCGGTTCATCAAACAGAATCACCTCCGGACGCATCGCCAGCGCACGTGCAATGGCGACACGCTGCTGTTGTCCGCCGGATAAACGCCGCGGATAGCTGGTTTCCTTGCCGCTGAGGCCGACTTTCGCCAACAGCTCACGCGCACGTTTTGTGGCGCTGTCTTTCCCTTCGCCTTTGACAATCACCGGCCCCTCAATGATATTTTCCAGAACCGTACGGTGAGGGAATAAATTGAAGTTCTGAAAAACAAAACCGACATGCTGGCGAAGCTTACGAATATCTGCCTTTTGTTGGCTCAGCGCCCGCCCGGTGTCGATGGTGATATTGCCGACGCGAATGGTGCCACCTTCCGGCTGTTCCAGCAGATTAATACTGCGCAGCAAGGTCGTTTTTCCCGAACCGCTCGGGCCAATAATCGCCACAATCTCGCCCTGCTGCACCTCAAGATCGATGCCGTGCAGTACCGTCTGGCCGTGAAACTTTTTCACCAGGTTCTTAACTTCAATGGCACTCATTTCGGATCGCGCTCCTGACGGTTAAGCTGATTTTCAAAGTAGTTTTGCAAGGCAGACAGCACGGTTGCCATCACCCAGTAAATCAGCGAGGCGGCAAGGTACATGGTGAAGACTTCGAGCGTGCGGGAAGTGATCAGCTGCGCCTGACGGAACAGTTCCGGCACCTGGATGGTCGCTGCCAGCGACGTATCTTTTACCAGGCTGATGAAGCTGTTGCTCAGCGGCGGCAAAGCCACGCGCGCTGCCTGCGGTAAAATAGCGCGGCGCAGGGTTTGCCACGGCGTCATTCCGATACTGGCAGCGGCTTCCCACTGTCCTTTATCAATAGAGGAAATCGCTGCACGCAGTGTTTCAGAGGTATAGGCCGCCGTGTTCAGCGACAGGCCAATCATCGCCGCCGGGATCGGGTCCAGCTCAATGCCAAACTGCGGCAAACCGTAGTAAATCATGAACAGCTGCGCGATGAGCGGCGTGCCACGAAAGACAGAAATGTAGACGCGCGCCAGCCAGCGCACGGGCCACACCGGGGACATGCGCATCAGCGCCAGCACAAAGCCCAGCAGCAGGCCAAAAATCATGCCGCCAATACTGAGCTGCAGCGTAAATACCGCCCCTTTAAGCAGGTACGGTGCCGAGTCCAGAACCAGTTGTAAGCTCTCTTGCATTATGGTTTTTACGCCTTGCGATTAAACATGGGGATGATAGGCAAACAGCGCCGGTGCACCGCCGGTATGCACAAACAGAATCGGACCTTCATCTTTAAAGCGCTTCTGATTGATGCCGTCAATGAGTCCCGCCATCGCTTTGCCAGTGTAGACAGGATCAAGCAATATCCCTTCCAGACGCGCCAGTAGCTTCACCGCTTCGTTACCTTCACTGTTTGGCGTGCCGTAGCCCGGTGCGAAATACTCATCCCATAGCAGAATGTCAGCCCTGGCTTCAACCTCAAGAGAGTGCGCAATCGCCTGCTGCAGCGCCACCACTTTCGGTTTCTGATCGGCCACGCTGCGTGAAACAGTCACCCCAATCAGTTCCACGTCTGGCAGGAGCTGCTCAAGCCCGACCGCAAGCCCCGCATGGGTGCCCGCACTGCCCGACGCCACAACGACAGAAGAGAGGCCAACCGCACCTTCACACTGCTGAGCAATCTCCAGCGCGCTTTCGACATAACCCAGCGCGCCCAGCGCATTGGAGCCGCCCACCGGGATAACGTACGGACGATACCCCTGCGCTTCGATGCGCGTCGCCAGGTCGTCGAGCTGACGAACCGGGTCGGTCAGCGCGTCGCACATCTCAATCTGAGCGTTGAACAGATCCAGCAACAGGCGGTTACCATTGGTGAGGTAGTTTTCCGCCCGGGTGCCAATCGGGTTTTCCAGCAGCGCCACGCAGTTCAGCCCCAGTCTGGCCGCCACCGCGGCCGTCTGGCGCACGTGGTTTGACTGGATGGCACCGGCGGTGATCAGCGTGTCCGCCCCTTCGCGCAGTGCATCAGCCGCCAGAAATTCCAGCTTACGCAGCTTGTTGCCCCCCATCGCCATCGGCGTAACGTCATCACGCTTGATAAAAATATCGCGGCCCAGGTAATCAGAAAAACGGGGCAAATACTCGAGCGGCGTGGGTGCGCCAATTAATTCCAGTCGCGGGAAACGGGTCAGGTTATGCAAGGACATGGATCCTCCGGTTGCGGGATATGTTTTTTTTAATTATGCACGTATACCGCGCGTAAATAAAAAAGGCGCTAAATTTAGCGCCTTTTTAAAGCTTCAGCGGTTATTTCGTGACGTCAGCGCCGAACCATTTTTCAGACAGTGCTTTCATGGTGCCATCTTTTTGCATATCGGCAATCGCCGCATCAATGGCTTTCAACAGATCGTCATTGTCTTTACGCAGGGCAACGCCCGATTCCTGACGTGAGAACGCATCACCGGCCACGGCGAGGGTGTCTTTGGTTTTCTTCACCAAATCCAGCGCCGCCAGACGGTCAACCAGAATCGCATCGATACGGCCTACGCGAAGATCCTGATACTTGGTCGGGTCATCATCATAGGTGCGAATATCCACACCCTGCACGTTCTGGCGCAGCCACTCTTCGTAGTTGGTCCCCAGACCGACACCGACTTTTTTGCCTTTCAAATCCGCAGAGGATTTGATGCCGCCTTCATTGCCTTTTTTCACCAGCGCCTGAATACCGGAAACGGTATACGGTGTGGAGAAATCGTATTTTTTCTGACGCTCTGGCGAAATGGTGACCTGGTTTATCACCACATCGATGCGTTTGGAGTCCAGAGACGCCAGCATGCCATCCCATTTCGTCGGTTTCAGGTCCGCTTTAACGCCCAGGTGTTTTGCCAGCGCATCGGCGAATTCCACTTCAAAGCCGGTGAGTTTGCCATCATCGCCCTGGAAGCTGAACGGAGGATAGGTTCCTTCCAGCCCGACCAACAACGTCCCACGCTCTTTGACTTTAGCCAGCAGATTTTCTGCCGCGAACGTTTTCACGCTCATCCCGGCGACCAGCGCAACCGCCATCGCGCCCATCAGTGCCTGACGTCCCAGAAGTACAAGTTTCATAGTTACCCCGAATGATAAATTTTCTCATAGGGTAAGGTGCCTGTCATAAAGTACAAGCACCCTTCCGTTACATGTTATTCGTTTTTAATATATATCAGATCTTGCGCCGACCGCGATTTTTTGCACCACATTAAAGTGTGATTGCGCTTTAAATTGCGCGTACTTACGCAGCGCAATGCGGTAATTGTTGGTACTGGTGGTGGGTAACCAGGGCTCCAGATTCTCATCAGGGAACCCTTCATCAAGCAGATCACGGGAGATATTCAGGTCCGTCAGATGATTACCAAGACGACGCAGGCGCACGACATACTCGCGCACGGTGCCGTGGCTCATCTCTGTTTGATCGAACAAGAATTGTTTGAAGCCGATGATGTCGAAAAAGTCGCTCTGCTCTTTACAGTGCAGGTCACCACAGAATCGACAAAGTGCAACCCATTCCTGTTGCTCTTGCTGCCAGGCAGCTTCATCCAGAAGGATATCCAGGCGGGAGATGGCGATTTTGTTCACAATTTCACCCCGACGCACCAGCGTGATGCGGTCGAGGAGCTTGTGACAATGAGCACAATGAGTTTGGCTGTGTTTAAAGTCTTTGAGATAGCGGCTTAGTGGCCGTCTTTTAGGTTGCTGCACCGTCATGATAACTCCTGGTTGTCAATGCGTTGTGCGGCATCTTTTCAGGGGTTGTCAGACAACTAACTCACCCTATAACTTACCCAGCTTGGTACGTAAGCGTTTAATGGCCTGGCTATGAAGCTGACTTACCCGCGATTCTCCGACTTCCAGGACAGCGCCAATCTCTTTGAGATTGAGTTCTTCCTGGTAATACAGCGTCAGAACCAGTTGTTCGCGCTCCGGTAAGGACTCAATGGCTTCCATAACACGGTGACGCAAATTACTTTCCAGTAACTGGAATAACGGGTTTTCCTGTTTATGATCGTCAGTCACAAGCTCGATACTGTCGCCATGCTCTTCCCGCCACTCATCGTAGGAGAAAAGCTGACTGTTGTTCGTATCCAGCAGCATCTGACGATACTCTTCAACAGGGATACCAAGACGCTGCGCCACTTCAGTTTCCGTCGCGTTACGTCCCAGCTCTTGTTCAAGTTGCCCCATCGCCTGTGCCACTTCGCGGGCGTTACGCCGGACGCTGCGCGGCACCCAGTCACGGCTGCGCAATTCATCCAGCATAGCTCCACGAATACGCTGCACTGCGTAAGTGGTAAATGCCGTTCCTTGCAGAGCGTCGTATCGGTCAACTGCATTCAGTAACCCGATCCCGCCCGCCTGTAGCAGATCGTCCAGTTCCACACTCGCCGGCAGACGCACCTGCAGGCGCAATGCTTCGTGACGCACCAGCGGAACATAACGCTGCCACAGCGAGTGTTTATCCATTACACCTTCAGCGGTATACAGTGAATTCACGATAAACAGCCCTGCGTTAGTTTGAGTTATCGGCATGATTATCCGATTCTGTAGGGGTTTTAATCGGATGAATAGTGGGTGAAATGGGCGTTATTTGCGGTAATAAAAATTTTGTGTGCTCTGAATCGCATTATTCTGCCCGTCAGCAGCGGATCAGATTGTCGTTCTTTTCACCCAAATGGTGAAAATTTGATGAGTAAATATTGAGATACGAAGACTAAGCCACTTATTTGTATCAGTTTCTTAACAAGCGGAACGCAGAGGCGTCTGTTTGACAGCGGATAGCGAAGCGGGGGACGTTGACAAGAATCTATAACAAAAATCGATAAAGCAAAGAACAGATGTTGATTTAAGCGAAGCGCTAAAGAAGGCATCGTTATCTGATGCCTTTTTCATTAGCGGCCAGTATCGGCTATTTTTTTTGTGGGACGAAATAATATACCGTTTCCAGTACACCTTCCGTGTAATGACGCATATAAAGTGTGTAATCCGAACGGTAAGAGAGAATCAGCTCAGGGAGTTTCCAGAAGTCGTCAACCAGATGATACGCACAAATTGCCAATACCGGATGGTCGTTGATGATATGCTCGCGCGCGCCTTCCAGGGCTGCATACTCGTGCCCTTCGATATCCATTTTGATAAATGATATTTTTTCAGTGACCAGCGTATCCAGGGTATTTATTTTTACTTCGATGTCGCCTTTTTCATCAAGGTGAGACCAGATCCCCGAAGAGGTAAATCTTAAAACGCCTTCCTGATTTGAAACACCATATTCGTGAAAATGAGTATCTCTGATACCTTGCAGCTTCGTTCTAATTTTCGCCATCTGGCCAGGTTCAGGCTCAAACAGATGAATACTCTGATACTCCGGATAATGGCGTATAAAATCCAGCGTCGTTTCGCCGTCGAAACAGCCAACATCGGCGAACACTACACCGTTCGAGGGTAAGCCGAGGAAAGACTCAAAATAGATATCCGCAGGGCGAAATGCGAAATACGCCATCTGCTCAAGGTCTTCCGCTAATCTAAAATTGACCAGCCGAGAAAATGTTTCTTTTGATACCTCATCGGCTAATTTTTCAGAAATATAATTGTACTTATCGCGATGGTTCGCATAATCGATATTAAAAGCTGAAGAAGTAACATGCGTCGGCTCTCTTAGCTTGAGACCGCAATTGTTTTTAAAACTAAAATAATCAATGCCACGCAAACCACTTTCTTTGATGGCGTTGCTCGCCGTAACCGGCCTTCCATCTACAATAGACGAGACCACTATCGCGTTGTTGGGCACATCGGCCAATTTAACAACGGGGATGTCGTGGAATTCAGTATCGGTTGTAAAATCATCAATAAAACCGTCAGGTTTGATATGCCTTGCGATATCGGCTCCGTAAGGTGTTCTGCCAAAAATATAACGAGGCGCGCTGCCACTCATAAACTCATCACACAACTGGCGAATTGACTCACCGCGTTCAATTGTCATAACAACCTCAAAACCTGAATTCCAGAAGTATCGAAAGCGTCAATGTGCAAAATACTGTTTTCATATATCTCAACATTGCGCTCGGTTAACGTGCTTTACCTTAACAAAAGGGCCACGGCGTCAACATCAAGCACCAGACACTGTGTTTTTTCAAAAACATCTTTTCTTTCGATAAAGTAATTATCGATAAAGATTGAATCAGGCTTGATATAGTTAGCCTTGCTTTCTCTGTCTTGCACATGATAAATGCCATCGAACACACCAGGAGACAACCTGACTTTCTCAAGTGTCTGATGAACATCATATTCATGGCGTGTAATCAGATAAACCTTTTTACCCTCAGCAATAGACTGATAAATAAAGCTTACCACCGCGGGCACAACATAACCGTCAATAATGAGCGTATCGTCAAGATCAACATAGACGTGTTGATATTCCCGGTCGATCCGTGCCCTGGTGCTAATACGACGCTCAATCAGCGTTATGTCATTATTCGGTAGCGTGGCAACATCCCTGCCCATAAAATCATGCAGGGCCATCAACGGCAGATTCACCCCTCTGGCACGCTGGAAGACCATAGTGCCGCTGACCCGACAGGAGATTTCCAGCAGCTTCCATTTGCCCTGTTTATCGGCTTTTAGCTGGAAGAACCACGGCCCCCGTAGCGCCAGAGCGGCATTGATGTCGCCAGCAATGGTGGTGATCTCTTCGTCCGGCGCAACCTGCTGCGCGCGCATCGCAATACCCGCGCGTACGCGCTCACGGGTACGCGGCCCCACCCAGACCAGTTCACCATGGCGGTTAGTAAAGCAGTCCACCGTCAGTTCTTTACCGGGTAAATATTCGACCACGACCGGGGAATCCATCGCCGCACTCAGTTCGGTAAGCTGTGTGTCGTTGTGCGCCAACGCAACCCCATTACCGCCCTGCCCACAATCGGGTTTCACGATGACAGGCCAGGCATCCGGCAGTTCACCGGCCGGATAGACCGTCGGACTCCATGTTGCATTGGCAAAAAGACCATATGTAAGGCTTTTGCGGCGGGCAATCCGAGTCGTTTCACGCTGCCCATTGACCAGGTAACTCCCCGCCAGATGCTCCATTTCCGCCAGCTTTTCACAGACCGTGTCGTGAGTGGCAAAAATAACGTCAATATGGTGTGTTGCAAGCAAATCGAGAAAATAAGCTTCGAATTCAGGAGCATGAATATAGGGCACATCGCCAATGTAATCAGCGAAGTGGAACCGTCCATGATCTTCGCAGCTGGAGGCCCCAATCAGCCTGCCAACGTGAAGGGAATAACGAAGCGCCTGTGCAATTTCACCGGCATTTTCTGAGCCGCAGGGAAAAACGAGGACATTTAATTTTTTCATTCTTCATGGCTCCTGCACGCATCATCATTCACCACTGACCTGACAATGTCGCTGAGTTGTTCGATATCTTCTGCGCTGTAACGCTGGTCACACGGCAAAGGGATCATATTATTGACGAAATGGGCCTCAACGCTGTTCGCATCCACACGCTCAAGTGCTTCACGCCAGTAGGTGGCAACAAAAACGCCCCGCGCGATAAGCGCCTGGTGTAATGAACGTGTCGGGAAATAAAACGGATAGCAGAACGGACCACTCACAGTTTCGTCGCTAAAGGCAAAAGCATTAAGGTCACTCAACCGGGCGCTGAGGATCCGATAGTTGCGTTCACGGACAGCCTTCACCTCTGCGTAATCAACGCCGCGCAGCAACCTGTCCGTCAGGCGCGACATGCCGCTGGCATTGATCTCACCCAGCGCGGCTTCGGCCTGCTGAAAATGGCTATAGCCTGACCGGGTATCGAACTCATGCTGCAGCAGAAGATGCGTGCTGTTATGAAGGGAGTCATGATCCTGAACCGGTGGCGCGCAGAGGCGCAAAGGGGTATCCAGCAGCCCGCCATCGGCGACGCCAAAGAATTTACGCGGGGAGTACAGGTTCGCCAGCGAAGCGGCCTGATGCGCATAAAAAGCTTGCGAGTGATCGAAAATGATCCGTTCAGGCGGAAACTGCGCAGCGATGCGCTGTTTTTGCGCCTGGCAATGCCCGAGGTAATCCACATACAGCAGGCAGTCATTGACCCCAAACGGCTGCGGCAAACAGGGGTAATAATCTTCATCCAGAGCATACCAGCGCATTTCGACGCCGGACGCGTTCACCGCGTCAATCACACTCTGGCAAATCAGACGGGGCAGCCAGATGCACGTGGGGCGCACTATCGTCAGAAGATGAAACAGCGCACTACGTGCAGAACGATACGTTCTGGCCTCAGAATAATAATGGCTACCCGCTACAGGTAATTCTAAAGGGAAATAACCGCCAAAGGTTTTCATTTCATCTCAGGTATCAGTCAACGTAGCTGTAATTTTTTAATGCCTGATTCACCTCTTTCGCTGAACAGTGCATGAGCACATCAATCATTGAAAGGTTGGGAACGAACTCATGGTTGCCCTGGGCATAAACCGTGTTTCTGGCGTGAAGAAAGCGTAATGTTATGCCCTGTTCAGCAAAGGCTTGTGTCGAATATAAGTGACGGCCGCCGGTACTGTTAACATAGGTATGTGCCTTCAATGCTCTGCACATCCCAATGACTTTATTTTGCGCATCATCATCGCGAACGTATTCCAGCGCGGAGGAGCGAATGATTTTTCGCTCCAGTCCCAGATAGTCCAGAATGGTTTCGATAGCTTTCTGGCAGCAGGCGGTAATATCCCGGTTTTCATTGCAGAGCACCGCTTCCACCAGCGGCATCACCGCATGAAAGTAAGGCGCCTTGCCGTAACTTTGGCCGATCGTTTTAACCAGTTTTCCGGCCTGGGAATCAAACGACAGCTCACCAATACGTTTATAAGATGATGCGCCAGGCACCGCCAGCGTGAAGCGCTGCGCCTGCCCGGCACTCAAAATACTGTTGCGGTTGATGTAACCTTGTTTAATAAAGCAGGCATCATCGTATAAGACGAAAATGTCTGACTGGTAAATCAGCTGGAAATAACCAATCCAGGGGAAAAGATAGGGCTGCATAATTGAAACATTATTTTCCCCTTCCCCCTCATGCGGCATAACGTTCATTCTCAAACGGCTTCATCCAGTTTGACGCTTGCCGGCTGCACGGGCGATTTGATGATATCGACAATTCTTTGCTGCTCGGCAAAATCCAGATCCGGGAAAATAGGCAGACACAGAATTTCATCCGCCACAAGATTCGCCTGCGGCAGCGATGCTTTCGCCGCGCTGGCTAATCCACGGTACATTGGGAAACTGCTAATCAGAGGATAGAAGTATCGGCGCGACATAATGCCATGCTGTTTGAGCAGGTCATAAATCCCGTCGCGACTCAACGGATAGTCAGGACCGATACGCACCGGGAAATAAGCGTGATTCCAGTCAATATCGCCAGGCACATCCAGCATGCTGACGCCGGTAACGCCCCGCAGTAACTCACGGTAGCGCACATCCAGCGCCACGCGTTTATCAAAAGCGCCCTCAATATGCTGCAACTGAAGCAGACCAAAAGCCGCCTGAACTTCGTTCATTTTGCCATTTATGCCCGCAGCAACCACCGTGGTTTCACCCGCAAAGCCAAAGTTTTTCAGGTAATCAATGCGCTGTTTCGTGCGTTCATTGTGGCAAATAATGGCGCCACCTTCGAAGGTGTTAAACACTTTCGTTGCGTGGAAGCTCAGCACGGAAAGGTCGCCGTGATTGAGGATGCTGGTCCCCTCTTTTTTGACGCCAAAGGCATGGGCTGCGTCGTAAATCACCTTCAGCCCATAAATGTCAGCAATTTTTTGGATTCTGTCGACATCGCACGGGATCCCGTAACAGTGCACCGGCATGATCGCCGTCGTATTAGGGGTGATCAATTCTTCAACGCGGTCAGGATTAATGTTGTACGTGTGAGGATCGATGTCGGCAAAAACTGGCGTTAAGCCATTCCATAGCAGCGTATGCGACGTTGCCACGAAAGAATACGGGGTGGTTATCACCTCGCCGGTCACGCGCAGCGCCTGCAACGCCGTTAACAGCGCCAGCGTCCCGTTGGCAAACAGGCAAACATGCTTCACACCCAGATAGCGAGCAAGCTCAGCTTCCAGCTGTTGATGAAAGCTGCCTCCGTTCGTTAAGTTTTTGTTCTGCCATATTTTTTCTAAATACGGAACAAACTCTTCCAGAGGCGGCAAAAGCGGACTGGTAACATAAATATTCTTGTCCATAGAAACCTTCACGCACATTCGCACGAGTGTTGATAATAATTCATCATACCGTTGCCCCAGGTGACTTATCGGCAAAACAGCGGCCTTTTCCAGGGTCATTTCCTCAGTTCATCCGCCAATAAATGCCCGCTATCACGGGAACAGAGCAGCAAAACAGCAGATATTTAGCAGCTGGCCTGAAACGACGCTGTGGCACATTGGGATATCAATAGGTTCACTGCCTCTTACGCGCGCGTGCGCGTGGGTTTGCTTAACGGAAGAAAAGATGAACGAACACGCTTTGGTGAGTATTGTTATTCCGGCCTACAACCCTGTCTATTTTGAGACCGCCTTACTTAGCGCCCTCAACCAAAGCTGGCCGAACCTTGAAATTGTGATTTGTGACGACAGCCTGGACGACACCATCCGGGTGGTCAGCGAACGCTATGCCGCCAGCTCAGCCATCCCCGTGCGCTATTACAAAAATGAAATTCGCCTCAACGAGGAAGGCAACGTGCAGCGTGCGGTACACCTCGCACAAGGTAAATACATCAAGTTCCTGTATGACGACGATATTATTTATACCGACTGCGTGACACGTCTGGTTGCCGCACTGAATTCGTCGCCGGATAACCGTATCGCCTCGTCGCGCCGCCTGCGTATTGATGCCGAGGGTAAACCACTGGCGGATATTGCTGCGACGGCGTTCCCCTTTACGGACGATGTAATTATCAATGGTACCGACGCCCTCTCATTTTTTGCTGATTACCTGTTTAATTTTGTCGGCGAACCGAGCGTGGTGCTTTGTTATCGCGATGATCTGGTTTTCTGGGGAGATGCTCTCTTTCAGCTTCAGGGCGAAAGCATGCCGTTCCTCGGGGACATGGCCATCTTCGTGAAGCTGCTGCATGCCGGTAATCTGGTCTTTCTTGCGGACACCCTTTCGGCGTTCCGCGTCTCTGAGTCTCAAAGTAGCCAGTTACCCGAATTACGAGCTGTTGATTGTGGATAACAACAGTGAAACCCCGGATGCGCTGCAGTGGCTGGAAGGTATTTCCAGCATCGATCCTAACCGTATTCGCGTGCTGCGTTACCCGCATCCGTTCAACTACTCGGCCATTAACAATATGGCGGCACGGGAAGCGCGCGGCGAATATCTTGTCCTGCTCAATAACGATACCGCCATCATCAACAACGATTGGTTAGACCATTTGCTCAACCATGGTCTGCGACCAGAGGTAGGGATTGTGGGGGCGAAACTGCTCTACCCGACCGGCCGCGTTCAACATGCGGGCGTGGTGCTCGGGCTGCGCGGCCCGGCTGAGCATCCGCTGATTGACAGTGAACACGAGCGTGCAGGCTACATGCACCGTTTGCAGGTTGATCAAGACTACAACGTGGTCACCGCCGCTTGCCTGCTGATCCGCAAATCCCTCTATGAAGAGGTGGGTGGCCTGGATGAAGTCAACTTTACCGTCTCCTATAACGATGTGGACTTGTGCCTGAAAGCCCGCCAGGCCGGTTACCTCACCGTCTGGACGCCGCATGCCATCGTGATGCACGAAGGGAGTGTCAGCCAGAACAAGGTCGACAAAACGGCGCAGGAGAAAAAGCGTCAGCGCTTTATGGCTGAGCAGGATGTCATGTACCAGAAATGGTTGCCGCTTATCGCTAACGACCCGGCGTACAACCCAAATCTGTCTCTCGATGGTAATGGGTTTGATCTGGTGCTCGATGACCCGACGCTCTGGCAGCCGCTGCACTGGCGTCCTCTGCCGGTGGTAATGCCTTTTGCGCTGGATAAACAACCCACCAGCCACTCGCGGCTGGTGTCCGCGCTGGACGCGATGCGCGATGCGGGCCTCGTGGACGGCGTCGTGAGCCAGCGTGCGCGCACCTACGTGGATATCGCCCGCTTTAACCCGAGTTCCATTATCCTCCAGCGTCAGATTATGCCCTTTATGCAAGAGTGGCTGCAGCGCACCAAAAAAATCACGTCGGTGCTGACGGTGTTCGATCTGGACGATTATCTCCCGGCCCTTCCCGCCAACGCGGCGGCACGTGACGCGCTGCCAGCGGATATTGAGGCCGCACTTCGCTCCACCGTGGCGCAGGTCGACAGGCTGATTGTCGCCAGCGATGTCATGGCCGAGAGCTGTGCGGGCATGCATCACGACATTCGTGTATTACCCACCTGGCTTGCGCCCGCACAATGGGGTGCGCTCAGCAGTCGGCGTAATGCAGGGAAAAAACCGCGCATCGGCTGGGTGGGTGATGCGAGCAGCGTGGCGGATCTGGAAATCATTCATAAACTTGTCGGCCAGCTTGCCGACAGCGTTGAGTGGATTTTCTATGGTTACTGCCCACCATCGCTGCGCCCGGCGGTGAGTGAATTCCATGCGGCCGTAAGTCCGCTACAGTTCCCGCAAAAACTGGCGAGCCTTAACCTGGATCTGGCGTTGCTGCCACTGGCAGATACCCCATGGAATCGCAATATCAGCCCGGTGAAATTACTGGAGTTTGGTGCCTGCGGCGTGCCGGTCATTTGCAGTGACATTATCAGCCTGCGTAACGCCTTTACGGCGACCCGCGTTGAGAACCGCGCCCGTCACTGGCGGGATGCTGTCGACATGCATCTGCACGATCTTGCGGCCACCCACCGACTTGGTGATGCGCTGAAAGCACAGGTGCTGCAAAGCGGCCTGTTGCAGGGTGAAAACCTGCTCACCCACGCCCGCTGCTGGCTGCCAGACTAAACAAAAAGGCCGGAACAAAAATCGGTTCCGGCCTCCTCTCAACGTACAGCACATCTCCACTGGCCTGATAAGCGAAGCGCCATCAGGCATTACGTCACTGCAAGGGTTGCGCGGCTATTTCTGCGCAGGCAACCACGCCTTACGCCAGTCATCCAGACCCGCATCACGCAGATACCAGTCCTGATGTACCGCTTCACGCAGGGCATCCCCCTGACGCTCACGTAACAGCGGATCGTTAATAAATGCCTGAACCGCCGCCATCCAGTCTTTAAAGCGGTTTTCCACCAGCGTGACCGGCAAACCGCAGCGGTAAGGCACAAGATCGGTAGCGATAATCGGCACACCACAGGTGCCTATTTCCAGCAGTCGCAGGTTACTTTTGCATTCGTTGAAGGCGTTAACTTCCAGCGGCACCAGCGCCAGATCCAGGTTCAGACTCGCCAGCTTTTCCGGGTACATGTCAAACGGCACACCGGGGTGGAATTCGCAGCGAATATTGCGCGGCTTCATCCCCATAAATACCCATTCGACCTGCCCTTCCAGCGCTTTGATGAGCGGCAGCAGGATCTCGAGATCGCCGCTATGGGAGCTGCCACCCGCCCAGCCGATACGCACCTTCTCACCCACGCCACGCTGACTCTGTAAATGGCCCCACTGCGCCGGTGCCAGGCGGTTGAGCGCCACGCGAATATCCGAATGGAAACGGCTGTACGCCTCTTTGAGCGGCTCGGTCGAGACCACCAGCCAGTCGGCGCTGTCCATGACTTTGCGAAACGTCTTCAGTGCCTTCTGCGGGAAGTGCTGACGCGAGCCATTTTTAAGCGGAATGTTTAGCAGATTATCATCGTATTCGAGCACAATTTTCGCGTTGTTCACTTCCCGCAACTGGCTGATGATGTCCGGGAAACGGCTGCCGGTGACCAGCTCCAGCAGAACCACGTCCGGTTCTAATTGCGCGGTCTGCATCAATCCCGGAATGGTGCCAATCAGAGCCCCTTCAAGATGCAGGTCACGCTCCATCGCCTTGAACGGTTCCATCACGCGATGATAGCCGTTACCCTGCCAGTTCACATGATGTGCCAGCATGACGGGCAATGGCCGTCCGGGCAGCGGCTCACGAAAACGCGCGGAATGCTCGTTGAGGGTGAAAAGTTTACCGGTTTTCTGCATCAACGGATGATAAGAGGGTTCTGCCAGTAGCCCCTGCTTCCACGTCTGACGAAGCTGGTGATAATCCTGCAGTAATGGACGCTCTTGTACCTTAAACTGCTGCCCCATTAAGCGCGTTGCGCCGCCCATGTGCTTCAGCCGGGCATACGGCGTCCAGACGTTCAGATAACCTGACTTTTGCGCCCGCAGGCCAAAATCCACATCCGCAAGATAGAGCGGCAGGGTCTCCTGACTTAAGCCATTGAGGGCAAAGAACACCTCTTTACGCACCATCATGCACGAGGCGCTGACCGCCGCCAGATTACGCGGCGTTTTCAGGTAATGCTGGTAGCCGTTGCTGTTGCCGTCGGCACCGTCAAACGCCACCTCCACGCCATGGCCGACGCCAACCAGATAGCCCCCGTGCTGAATGCGGCCATCACCGTACTCCAGTCGCGCCCCCACCACGCCCACTTCCGGGCGCAGCACCTGCTCGACCATGGCGCCCAGCCAGTCGCCATCGATGATTTCGCAATCGTTGTTGAGGAACAGCAGCACTTCACCACGAGCCTGTTGGGAGGCGGCATTGTTAATTTCAGCAAAGTTAAACGGCGCGTCATAGCGCAGGACACGAACCTGGTCGATGCCCGAATCCGCCAGATCGTTGAGAAAACGGCAGGCATCTTCTTCAATGGACTGGTTGTCGACAATCAGCAGCTCATACCGGGCATAACGGGTTTTTTCCATCAGGCTTTCGATACAGCGTTTGAGCAAAGCGAATCTGTCGCGGGTAGGAATGATAATGGAGACCAGCGGCGTTGCGTCCCAGTGGTAGCGGACCCGTTTAATACCGGGTGCCATCCCCTCTTCCAGGGTCGCGTTGATCCCCAGGCGCGACAGATGCGCTAACAGAATATGCTGGCATTCGCTCTGCACATCGGGGGAGGTCGTCCACTGAGACGGTAAATACGGGCTTTCCACCAGCACGTCCGCCACACGGCCTATCGCGCCTGCCCCCTGGGCTTCCACAAAGCGCCAGAGCAGATCGATTAACGGCGCATGGGCATAACGCCCATCCAGACCACCGGCCTGCAGGGCCATCTCACGAGAGAACAGCAACACTTCGCCGACGTAAGGCACGCCGCGCAGGAGATCGATATTCACATCCGGGCGAATGCCCAACTGCGGCTCGCCATTTTCCTCGCGGGTCATTTCATCGCAGTAGAATAGCCAGGCATTTTGCTGGTGCAGCCGCTGTTCGCAGAAACGCAGCAGGGCGTCATCCAGCAGGGTGAAACCTGCCGGTAACACCAGCATCGCATCGGCACTGCGTTCAGCCAGCAGCGCATTGATAGCCGATGCCGGATTCGCCTCACCACGGATGACATCCACGCTGACAGGCGCAAGCGATTGTCCGTTGACCGAGAGCAGCGTCTTTTCGCAGGCCGCGTGGTCGCCGGTTTTATCCACCACAATCACGCCGATGCTGCCCTTCTCCGGGTAGCTTTTCGCGAAAGACAGCAATACATCCCGGCGAGCAGGGCTGAGCGCTCTGTCATCCAGCCAGCGGGACATGGAATATTCGGTCGACTGCTGAGCAAGAACCGCTTTACGGTGGAAATCCAGCGCGTAGCGGTGTTTTTCATCAATGTGCAGCGGTTTTTCGACCAGGGGTTTAGAAAAAATAGCGTCGAGCATGTGACCAAGATGCCATTTCTCAATAACGTGCGCCCGATTCGATGTCGCCCACGCCACGGCACTGTCATAACCACTTTTCAGCAGATCCAGCCACTCTTCTGCATCCGGGCAGTTACGCAGGGTGAGCGCACAGAAATGCTCGTTTTCATGGCGCTCAATGTTGTCCTCATTGAGGTAGCCTTCGACATAACCTTCAATGGCAAGAAACACCGGAATACCGAGCGACAAGGCTTTCGGCACGTTTTCTTCGTTACCAATCACCACGTCGTATTGTTCCAGCCAGGCCGGTTCAATGCTCGTGACCTGGGAAGTGAGATCCAGCCAGTCGAGTTGAATGCCCTCGTCTGCGGCTTTTTGTTGGATCTCGTACATCTCGGCGGTCATTTTTATCGCAACGTAGAGAATTTTTTGCAGCCCCTGAGGCGTGCGGGTGCGCTGATAGGTCGCAAACTTCGCAGAAATCGTCCAGGGCAACGTCTGCAACTGGGCACTTTCAATCCCGGTTTGTAGCAGGATGTTGTTACTGCGGGTGGACTGCCCCAGCGTCAGAGTCGCCAGCTGGTTCTCCAGCTGAACGCCGTAAGGGATATAGAGATCGTTGTAATCGCTAAAGTGGCGGAAAATCATCGCGCCGGCCAGACGATTTTCCATCAGAGCATCCAGCAGCATCTCGTGGAAATAGCCGCGGTAAATCCAGATGGATTCGTAATGTGTTGCCAGGTGCCCCCGTGAATCGGTTATCACGTTGAAACGCCCGGTTGAAATCCGTTGCTCAATTTCAGGGGTGAGCACTTTGCCGGCGACAGAGGTAATGATATCAATCTGCCAGTTGGCGGCGAGTAAGGCGTCGGCGATATCCAGCGCTTCAGCGGCGTGGGCAGAGTAAGCGTCCAGTTTATCGACGCTAATTAAAATACTTCGCATCTGTCATCCTCAACATCGTCGGAAGTGCCCTGCCCGCGTCATGCGGCATGGAAAAAAGGCACAGCGGTAGTCATACGATATTGTGCGGTAACAAAGGGAGATTGAGAGGGAAAACAGGTTACAGAAAAGGGCTTATATCCAGCGATTGTGCATAAAAAAAGGCATCCGAAGATGCCTTTTCAAATCGATATCGATTAACGCAGCAGGGACAGCATGGTCTGCGGAACCTGGTTGGCCTGAGCCAGTACGGAAGAGCCAGCCTGTTGCAGGATCTGCGCACGGGACATGTTGGACACTTCGGTCGCGTAATCAGAATCCTGAATACGGCTGCGGGCAGCGGTCAGGTTGGTTACGGTGTTGTTCAGGTTAGTGATGGTGGACTCAAAGCGGTTCTGAGACGCACCCAGCAGGCTACGCTGGCTATCAACAGCTTTGATTGCAGCATCGATGTCTGCCAGCGGGCCGCCGTCTACGCCACCAGTGGAGTTCACGGTGCCGCTCAGAACGTCGAAACCTTCTGCAGCAGTAGCACGTGCAGTGCCGTTGATAGTCTGACCGGTAGTGGTAAAGGTCGCACCCGTTGCGTTGTACAGGTTGTAATCGTTACTTTTGCTCATGGAGATAGAGATGGTTTCGCTATCTTTAGAGCCAACCTGGAAGCTGTAAGAGGTGCTGGTACCAGAACCGGTGTTCAGGACTTTGATACCGTTGAAGTCAGTCTGCGTGGTCACGCGGTTGATCTCTTCCATACGCTGGTTAACTTCAGCCTGGATGGAGTCAATGTCAGATGCAGAGTTGGAGCTGTTCTGCGCCTGAACGGTCAGGTCACGGATACGCTGCAAGTTGTTGTTCACTTCTGACAGCGCGCCTTCAGCGGTCTGCGCCAGAGAGATACCGTCGTTAGCGTTACGTGCAGCAACGGTCAGACCGTTGATGTTGGAAGTGAAGCGGTTGGCAATTGCCTGACCCGCAGCATCGTCTTTAGCGCTGTTGATACGCAGACCGGAAGACAGACGCTCAATCGAAGTACCCAGAGAAGACTGAGATTTAGTCAGGTTGTTCTGAGTGGTCAACGACAGGGTGTTAGTATTAATAACAGCCATGATGTAATTCCTTCATTGATGGATGTAGGTTCCGGTAAGGGCCAGCGGCTTCATCACCGTCATAATAGTTATCGACGGCCTGCACGAATGCTTTAGTTATTTTTTAAGCAATTTACGTAGAAAAATTGTGCGGGAAATCAAAAGCAAAAAAGCGCCGCAAGCGGCGCTTTTAAAGTCATAAAGACGTCTGCGATTAACGCAGCAGGGACAGCATGGTCTGCGGAACCTGGTTGGCCTGAGCCAGTACGGAAGAGCCAGCCTGTTGCAGGATCTGCGCACGGGACATGTTGGACACTTCGGTCGCGTAATCAGAATCCTGAATACGGCTGCGGGCAGCGGTCAGGTTGGTTACGGTGTTGTTCAGGTTGGTGATGGTGGACTCAAAACGGTTCTGAGACGCACCCAGCAGGCTACGCTGGCTGTCAACTGCTTTGATTGCAGCATCGATGTCTGCCAGAGGAGAACCGTTGGTGGTGCCGCCAGAAGCAACAGTACCGCTCAGAACGTCAAAGCCTTCTGCAGAGGTAGCACGTGCGTTGCCGTTAACCATACCGCCAGTTGCGCCAGAAGCTGCTGAGGTGTTGAACAGGTTGTAGTCGTTGCTTTTGCTCATGGAGATAGAGATGGTTTCGCTATCTTTAGAACCAACCTGGAAGCTGTAGCTGCTTGAACCGGAACCGGTGTTCAGGACTTTGATACCGTTGAAGTCAGTCTGCGTGGTGACGCGGTTAACTTCTTCCATGCGCTGGTTAACTTCAGCCTGGATGGAGTCGATGTCAGATGCAGAGTTGGAGCTGTTCTGCGCCTGAACGGTCAGGTCACGGATACGCTGCAAGTTGTTGTTCACTTCTGACAGCGCGCCTTCAGCGGTCTGCGCCAGAGAGATACCGTCGTTGGCGTTACGAGCAGCAACGGTCAGACCGTTGATGTTGGACGTAAAGCGGTTGGCGATTGCCTGACCCGCTGCGTCATCTTTAGCGCTGTTGATACGCAGGCCAGAAGACAGACGCTCAATAGAAGTACCCAGAGAAGACTGAGATTTAGTCAGGTTGTTCTGAGTCGTCAACGACAGGGTGTTAGTATTGATAACAGCCATGGTGTAATTCCTTCATTGGTAAAGTTAAGTTCCGGTAAAGGCCAGTGGCGTCATCACCGTCATAATAGTTATCGACGGCATGAAAGAATGCTTTAACGCTTTTTTGATTATTTTATTCGCGGCCTAACGTACTGAATGAAGACATAAAAAAAAGCGCCGCACGCGGCGCTTTTAAGGTCATAAAGACGTCTGCGATTAACGCAGCAGGGACAGCATGGTCTGCGGAACCTGGTTGGCCTGAGCCAGTACGGAAGAGCCAGCCTGTTGCAGGATCTGCGCACGGGACATGTTGGACACTTCGGTCGCGTAATCAGAATCCTGAATACGGCTGCGGGCAGCGGTCAGGTTGGTTACGGTGTTGTTCAGGTTGGTGATGGTGGACTCAAAACGGTTCTGAGACGCACCCAGCAGGCTACGCTGGCTGTCTACTGCTTTGATTGCAGCATCGATGTCTGCCAGAGGAGAACCGTTAACAGAACCAGAAGTTGCACCAGATGAAACGGTACCGCTCAGAACGTCGAAGCCTTCTGCAGCAGTGGTACGTGCGTTGCCGTTAACAGTCTGACCAGTAGTGGTGAAGGTGGTGCTTGCAGCAGCGTTGTACAGGTTGTAGTCGTTGCTTTTGCTCATGGAAACAGAGATGGTTTCGCTGTCTTTCGCGCCAACCTGGAAGCTGTAGCTGCTTGAACCGGAACCGGTGTTCAGGACTTTGATGCCGTTGAAGTCAGTCTGCGTGGTCACGCGGTTAACTTCTTCCATACGCTGGTTAACTTCAGCCTGGATGGAGTCGATGTCAGATGCAGAGTTAGAGCTGTTCTGCGCCTGAACGGTCAGGTCACGGATACGCTGCAAGTTGTTGTTGATCTCGGACAGCGCGCCTTCAGCGGTCTGTGCCAGAGAGATACCATCGTTGGCGTTACGTGCAGCAACGGTCAGACCGTTGATGTTAGAAGTGAAGCGGTTAGCAATTGCCTGACCCGCTGCGTCGTCTTTTGCGCTGTTGATACGCAGACCAGAAGACAGACGTTCGATAGAAGTACCCAGTGAAGACTGAGATTTAGTCAGGTTGTTCTGAGTCGTCAGCGACAGGGTGTTAGTATTAATAACAGCCATGATGGAATTCCTTTAAAAAGTTATCATATTCAGGCATCTGCCTACGGCTTTCTCACCGTTCACCTGATTATCGACCAACGAATGATAACCTTTAGAAAAAATGATCTTTTTTTTAAAGCCGCAAACTGCCCCTGAATCTCGCGCTTTATTTACCCATTGTTTTTTTCAAAAGCCTCTAATCTTTTCGTATTCGCTGCCGATAATCCATCCAGTGATTGTCTCAAATGAAAGGATGTTATCATGGCAACTATTAGTTCCCTCGGCGCTGGCACCAGTATGAGTACGACGCTGAGCACATTGTATGATGGCTTAGAGTCTGCAGAACAGACTAAACTGACGCCGATTACCGCGCAGCAGACCTCGTATAAGGCAAAACTGACCGCATGGGGTGTTGTTCAGACCTCTTTGAACAAACTGCAAACCGCGTCTGATGCGCTGAAGAACACGTCTGCTATTGCATCGGCAAAAGTGACCAGTACTAACAGCGCATTCACTGCGACGCTGGCTAACAGCGCCACGGCAGGCACCTATTCAGTTGAAGTGACCGCACTGGCCGCCGCCCAATCTTTGCTCAGCCCAAAAGTGGCCAGCAAAGATACCGACCTGGGTGATAGCAGCCTGACATCTCGCACAATTACTATCTCCCAGCCGGGTCAAACCACCCCGATGACAGTCACGCTGGCAAATGATAAAACCAGCCTTGCGGATGTGCGCGATGCGATCAACGCCAAAGGTGGCAGCGTCACCGCCAGCATCATTAAAGCGGATGACAGCAGCTATTACCTGGCGCTGACCTCGAAAGACAGTGGTACCACCAATGCGATGACCATTTCGACCGATGACACTGAGCTGGCGAAATACATCAGCTACGATGCCACCGGCACCGGTACCAGCAGCATGACGCAGAAAGTTGCGGCTGCAGATGCGAAAGTCAACATCAATGGCATTGAGATTACCCGTAGCAGCAACACCATCACCGATGCGCCAGAAGGCGTGACGCTGACGCTCACGAAGACCAATACCGGTAGCCCGGAAACATTGACGGTAGCGAAAGACAACACCGCAATGACCACCGCTATCCAGGCCTTTGTTGATGCGTATAACTCGCTGCAAACCACCATTGCCAACCAGACGAAGTACACCGCCGTCGATCAGGGCAGCGACAGCCAGAGCACCTCTAACGGCGATCTGCTGGGTGACGGGACCTTACGTAATATTCAAACGCGTCTGCGTTCTATGCTTTCTACCTCGCAGGGTACCGGCACTCTGACCACGCTCTCGCAGATGGGCATTACTCAGGATGTCACCGGTAAACTGACCGTAGACAGCACCAAACTGGACAAAGCGCTGACTGAAAACTCTGCTGACGTGATCTCTTTCCTGTCGGGTGACGGTTCAACAACCGGCTTCGCCACGCAGACCAGCAGTTTGTTAAAAAGCATTTTAGGCACCGATGGTTCTCTGCAGAACGCAACTGACGGTATCAACAAGACCCTGAAGAAGCTGTCTGACGATTACGATCGCGTAAACACGCAGATTACGGCCACCATGGCACGTTATAAAGCGCAGTTTACGTCGTTGAGCACATTGATCTCTTCACTTGACTCAACCGCGAGCTATCTGACCCAACAATTTAATGCAATGAGTTCAAGTTCTTAAGTTACTGATTGAGGTTTGACATGTATACGAAATCGGGAATTCAGGCCTATGCAGCGGTCGGCGTCGAAAGCGCCGTCCTTAGTGCCAGCCCCCATCAACTTGTGGTTCTTCTTTTTGATGGCGCGTTAAGCGCAATGAAAAAAGCGGCCATCTTGATTGAGCTGGGAGACATTCCCGGTAAAGGAAAGGCGCTGTCACATGCCATCAACATCATCAGCAATGGTTTGCGCGCGGGTCTCAACCACGATGCCAGTGGTGAGCTCGCGTCAAACCTTGATAGTCTTTATGACTACATGACACGGCGTCTTTTACAGGCCAATTTGCACAATGACCTTACCGCCATTGAAGAAGTCGCAGCGTTGCTCACCAACATTGCGGACGCCTGGAAAGAAATTGGTCCAAATAATCCAAATGCGCGGGACACATACTAATGGAAGCAAATTTCGGGTTGCTCCACCACTACCAACAACTGCTAATGACCAGTTGCACCATGCTCAACCTGGCGAGAGAAGCTCGCTGGGATGACCTGATTCAACATGAACTGACGTACGTTACTGCGGTAGAAAAGCTGACACAATTTCAGGGCGCAAGTGACGTTGCCCCTCATGTGCAGGCACAAATTCGCCCACTTCTGAAACAGATCCTTGAAAACGAAGTGGAACTGAAAACGCTACTGCACCAGCGCATGGAAGAATTACGGAATCTGGTTGGACAAACATCCCGACAACATAACCTGAATTCAGCATATGGACGTCTCTCTGGTAATATCCTGTTCCCAAGCGAGCTCTGACCTCGCTTTGATGATGCGGGTGAATATTTAATTCGCTCACCCGCTTCATTTCCCCGCTTTCAGCCATACTTCGTGTGTTCTTAATCAGGAGCACGGAAGATGAAAAATCCCACTTTATTGCAGGCTTTTCACTGGTATTACCCGGATGGCGGACAACTGTGGCCAGAAATCCGTGAGCGCGCAGCAAGCTTAAACGACATCGGTATCAATATGGTCTGGTTGCCTCCGGCTTATAAGGGTGCATCCGGTGGCTATTCGGTGGGTTATGACAGCTATGACCTTTTCGACCTCGGTGAATTTGACCAGAAAGGCACGGTTGCCACCAAATACGGCGATAAAAACCAACTCCTCGCCGCCATTGCAGCTCTGCAGGACAACGATATCGCCGTCCTGATGGACGTGGTGGTAAACCATAAAATGGGCGCCGATGAAAAAGAAGCCATTCGCGTCAATCGGGTTAACGAGCAGGATCGCACCCAGATTGACGAAGAAATCATCGACTGCGAAGCCTGGACCCGCTACACCTTCCCTGCCCGCCAGGGGCAATACTCACGCTTTATCTGGGACTTCAAATGCTTTAGCGGCATTGATCATATTGAAAACCCGGACGAAGACGGCGTATTTAAAATCGTCAACGACTACACCGGCGATGGCTGGAACGATCAGGTTGATGATGAGATGGGTAACTTTGACTATCTGATGGGCGAAAACATCGATTTTCGCAATCACGCCGTTACGGAAGAGATTAAGTACTGGGCGCGCTGGATGATGGAACAGACCCACTGCGATGGTTTTCGTCTCGACGCGGTAAAGCACATCCCCGCCTGGTTCTACAAAGAATGGATCAACCACGTGCAGGAGGTGGCTCCGAAGCCGCTGTTTATCGTGGCGGAATACTGGTCACATGAAGTCGACAAGTTACAGCTTTACATTAATCAGGTTGATGGCAACACGATGTTGTTTGATGCCCCGCTGCACATGAAATTCCACGAAGCCTCACTGCTTGGGCGCGAGTACGATATGCGCCAGATTTTCACCGGGACGCTGGTTGAAGCCGATCCTTTTCACGCCGTGACGCTGGTCGCTAATCATGACACTCAACCGCTGCAGGCGCTCGAAGCACCGGTGGAGGCCTGGTTTAAGCCACTGGCCTACGCGCTCATCTTGCTGCGGGAAAACGGCGTGCCGTCGGTGTTTTACCCGGATCTGTTCGGGGCCAGCTACGACGATACGGGCGGGGATGGCGAGACATACCACATCGATATGCCGATTATCGATAAGCTCGACACGTTGATTCTGGCCCGCCAGCAGTTTGCTCATGGCGTGCAGACCCTATGGTTTGATCACCCTAACTGCATTGCGTTTAGCCGCAGCGGTACCGAAGAGGCACCAGGCTGCGTGGTCGTGATGTCAAACGGCGACGACGGTGAGAAAACCCTGACGCTTGGGGAAAACTATGGCAATAAAACCTGGCGGGATTTTCTGGGTAACCGGGAAGAGACCATCACCACCGACGAACAAGGTGAAGGGACATTTACCTGCCAGGGCGGCAGCGTCAGCGTGTGGGTGATTGCAGAGAACCCGTAAATACTGCGCTGAGTGGTGGCCCGCTCAGCGCTGTCTCAAATCAGGGCTTTAACCCCACTATCGTTTTCTTCGCCAGCGCATCCGCACACTCTGCGGTGGGTTTCTCCACGCGCTTAAGGACCATGCCTGCGTACTCCAGTCGATCACCGTCGCGAGAAATACGGTAGCTGTCGCGCTGCTGGGTAATGTTCTCCAGCGTATCGCCTCGCAGCGAGAGTTTACCCGGCACGGCAATAACCCGCTGCCACTGGCGGCAATCCAGCGTATCCCCTTCCGGGGTGACAATCAGGCTGGCAATCGCTTCCGGGCTCACCATCTCACTTTGCGGCCCTTCAGACTGCCAGTAACCTGCCAGGCCTGCCGGGGCCGGATGCTTAACAACGGCTTCGTAATTTTCAATCTGCGCACACCCGCTCAAGACCAGTAATGCACCAATAACCCAACGTTTTTTCATCATTTTTCCTGCCTCCAGAACCCCAAAGAGTTTGGCATCAAATACCGGGCGTCACCAGTCTTTCCTGTCAGCAAATCCCCCTCCTCTCGTCGATTCTTTGATGCATTCCGGGGTTAATGTCACAGGAGCCCTGTATTATTCCCCTCCTCACGCGGTATTGACTGCATAAATAGATCCTTCTGAGTTCAGAGGCCAACGTTATGACCTGGCAGCATTTCAAACAGACCTTTTTGATTAAATTCTGGTCACCTATCCCGGCCGTTATCGCCGCAGGTATTCTTTCCACCTATTACTTTGGCATCACCGGCACCTTCTGGGCGGTGACCGGGGAATTTACCCGCTGGGGCGGTCAGTTGCTGCAACTGGCAGGGGTTCACACCGAGGAATGGGGATATTTTAAACTCATCCACCTCGAGGGTACGCCGCTGACCCGCATTGACGGCATGATGATCATCGGCATGTTTGGCGGCTGTTTCGCAGCGGCTCTTTGGGCGAATAACGTGAAGCTGCGTTTTCCTCACAGCCGCAAACGCATTGCACAGGCCATTGCAGGCGGCATTATTGCTGGCTTCGGCGCGCGTCTGGCGATGGGCTGTAACCTGGCGGCCTTCTTCACCGGCATTCCACAGTTTTCACTTCACGCCTGGTTCTTTGCTGTCGCCACCGCGATTGGCTCCTGGTTCGGCGCCCGCTTTACGCTGCTGCCCTTCTTCCGTATTCCGGTCAAAATGCAAAAGGTCTCCGCCGCATCACCGCTCACCCAAAACGTTGACCAGGCCCGCCGACGCTTTCGTTTAGGGATGCTGATTTTCGTCGGCATGCTGGGCTGGGCGCTGTTCACCGCGATGAATCAACCCAAACTGGGTCTGGCCATGCTGTTCGGCGTGGGTTTTGGCCTGCTGATTGAACGCGCACAGATTTGCTTTACCTCTGCCTTTCGCGACATGTGGATAACCGGACGTACGGTGATGGCCAAAGCCATTATCTTCGGCATGGCGGCGAGCGCTATCGGGATTTTCAGCTACATCCAGCTTGGCGTGGAAGCAAAAATCATGTGGGCCGGTCCGAATGCGGTACTGGGTGGCCTGCTGTTCGGCTTTGGCATCGTGTTGGCGGGCGGCTGTGAAACCGGCTGGATGTACCGCGCGGTCGAAGGCCAGGTGCACTACTGGTGGGTGGGGCTGGGCAATGTGATTGGCTCAACCCTGCTGGCCTGGTACTGGGACGACCTCTCTCCGGTGCTTGCCACTAACTGGGATAAAATCAATTTGCTCCAGTCCTTCGGCCCGCTCGGTGGCCTGCTGGTGACCTATGCCATGCTGGTCATCGCGCTATTACTGGTTATCGGTTGGGAAAAACATTTCTTCCGTCGTGCAACGCCCGTTGCCGCTAAGGAGACCGCATGAATATCGTGCCTGATTACCGCCTGGACATGACCGGCGAGCCTTGCCCCTACCCGGCAGTTGCCACGCTGGAAGCCCTGCCTCAGCTGAAAAAGGGGGAGATTCTGGAGGTGGTGAGCGACTGCCCGCAGTCGATCAACAACATCCCGGTGGATGCCCGTAACCATGGATACACAGTGCTGGACATCCAGCAGGATGGCCCGACGATTCGCTATCTGATTCAGCGGTGAGAACGAGGTTGAGTAATCTCCACAAAAAATGCGAGCACGGACAGTTCCCTCTCCTCTTTGGGGAGAGGGTCAGGGTGAGGGGGAACATACGGCTCCGATGGTCATTACATTCACCTTATGTTCCTTGCTTCTCTATTCAGTGATAAGGCGCATATTCAGTTGCCTGTCCACGAATATACAACGATTACGCCCGGTTTGTTTTCCGTGATATAAAGCGCCATCTGTACGTTCAAGAACTTCATGGAGCGTTTCACCTTCATGAACGCGGGTGAGCCCGCCAGAAAACGCTATTTTAATCACCTGCCCGGCGGCATAAATGTCTGTCTCTGCAACCGTCTTACGAATTCGTTCGGCAATTAATGACGCTATCCTGTCGTTAGGCGCATGCAAAAGAATAATAAATTCCTCACCGCCATAACGGAATACTGGCTCTGATTTACGGGTTCCCGCTTCGAGCTGACGGGAAAATTCGCGTAATACCTCGTCCCCGGTTAAATGACCGTAGTTGTCATTTATTTTCTTAAAATGATCGATATCTAATAAAAATAAATACAGCCCGGAGTGGTTAAATTTTTGCACGGTAGTGTCAAACGACTCGTCGAGCACCCGTCTTAGCGGTAGGCCGGTTAGCGCATCGTAGCTCGTGCGGCGTTGCAACAGATGCGTTTTGTAGGTCGCCAGGGACTGGTTAAAAGCCAGCAACATCGCAGAGAAATCATCAAAACAGGTGGTCGATTTGTCTCCACGCTGCAAAGCATCAATTAATTCCCGGCACTGATGATGAATAGCCTGATGAGCAATATCTATTTCGAGAAGAAAACTTTTGTCGTCTCGTTCTTCTTGCAGTTTCTTTGCTATCCAGACCCCAAACTCACAGCATTCATGCGCATTCTCGTGGGTAATTTCCGGCAGGGAGGGTTGCTTGTTCGCCACGAAATAAAGAATGTTAACCAACCATTTAAAATGGGCATCGGAGGATTTATTTAACCCCAACAGCGTGGCATCAATATCTCTGTATTCCTTGTTCATCGTATTTTCTCCATAGTTGCGGGCAACGATAGTAACAAGAAGTAAATATATTTCCGTCAATAAAACCAAAGTGCTGTGTAAGTATTGTCAATACAGGCCCTGCACGACACCGTGCAAAATACGTATGAGAAATGAAACAAAACAAGGCGGGCAAGAAGCGTCAGGAGGAGAACAACACGAAAAAAACCGGCACTGAGGCACACACGGCACTCAGTCCCGGAACATCGTTGGTCTGCTGTCGTGCCGCAGCAAAAACGTCTGCCGCAACGCAACAACAAATACGACTAAACCTGCATATTCATAACTTCCTGGTACGCAGAGACTAACTTGTTGCGCACCTGGATGCCCATTTGCAGGGAAATGGATGATTTCTGTAAGTCGGTCATGACATCGTTCAGCGCAACGCCCGGCTCACCGAGAGTGAATTTTTCAGCCTGAGTGCGTGCCGCGTTCTGCGTATCGCTGATTCGGTCCAGTGCGGCGTGCAATTGCCCGGCGAAACTGACCGTCTGAACGCTGTCCGCGTTGTCAACGCTTTGATTTTTAGCGATTCCTGCCGTAGCTTGCAGCTGGCTGACAACGCTTTCAATACCCTGTATTGCCATGGATTTTCCCCGGATGGTTTGATACCCGGACAAGACTACCAGTTTGTCAATGCGATAATGGCGGTAAATAACGATAAAAAACCAGGTTATTTGAGGCATAGAAAATTCTGAATCATCAAATAATGGCACAGCCATGTTAATGGATAAATGTCGAGTTTGCCGACCCGGGAGTCTGTTTTGCTTCACTACTCAAATAACAACATCCACCCTGAGTTACGAGGTGCACAATGAGTGCGACTTCAGCGACTACGCCACAGAATAAATCTCTGGAGTGGATCAACCGCTTACGTGCTAACCCCAAAATTCCATTAATGGTTGCGGGAGCTGCAGCCGTTGCCATCGTCGTTGCGATGGTGTTGTGGGCAAAAAGCCCTGATTACCGCACGCTGTACAGCAACCTGTCCGATCAGGACGGTGGCGCTATCGTCACCCAACTCACCCAAATGAATATCCCTTACCGCTTCGCTGAGAACGGTGGCGCACTTGAAGTGCCTGCCGACAAAGTGCATGAACTGCGCCTGCGTCTCGCGCAGCAAGGGTTACCGAAAGGGGGAGCCGTTGGTTTCGAACTGCTCGACCAGGAAAAATTCGGCATCAGCCAGTTCAGCGAGCAGGTGAACTACCAGCGCGCATTAGAAGGCGAATTGGCCCGCACCATTGAAACCCTCGGTCCGGTTAAAGGTGCTCGTGTTCACCTCGCCATGCCAAAACCGTCTTTGTTCGTCCGTGAGCAAAAATCCCCTTCTGCCTCCGTGACGGTGAATCTTGCACCCGGCCGCGCGATGGATGAAGGCCAAATCAGCGCCGTAGTCCACCTGGTCTCCAGCGCCGTTGCCGGTCTGCCACCGGGTAACGTGACCGTAGTCGATCAGTCTGGGCGTTTATTGACCCAGTCGAACACGGCCGGTCGTGACCTCAATGATGCTCAGCTTAAATACGCGGCGGATGTGGAAGGCCGCGTTCAGCGTCGTATCGAAGCTATCCTTGCGCCGATTGTCGGCAACGGCAACATTCATGCGCAAGTCACCGCGCAAATCGATTTCGACAATAAGGAACAGACTGAAGAGCAATATCAGCCAAATGGCGATGCCTCTCAGGCGGTTCTGCGCTCACGTCAGACCAACGAAAGCGAGCAGATTGGTGGTCAGTATCCGGGCGGCGTTCCGGGTGCTCTGTCCAACCAGCCTGCTCCGGCCAATACCGCACCTATCTCAACGCCGCCTGCTAATCAGAATCAGCAGCAGAACGGTCAACAGAATGCGAATGGCCAACAGCAACAGACAACAACCGCGAACAGCGGCCCGCGCAACACCACGCGCAATGAAACGGCGAACTATGAAGTGGACCGCACCATTCGTCACACCAAGATGAATGTGGGTGATATTCAACGTCTGTCCGTTGCCGTGGTGGTGAACTACCGCACGCTGCCAGACGGCAAAACAGAAGCACTGACCGCCGATCAGCTGAAACAAATTGAAGACCTGACCCGTGAAGCCATGGGTTACACCGAGAAACGTGGCGATAGCCTGAACGTGGTGAACTCACCGTTCAACGCCACCGACGATGTGGGCGGTCAGCTCCCGTTCTGGCAACAGCAAGCGTTTATCGATCAGATGCTGGCTGCAGGCCGTTGGCTGCTGGTGCTTATCGTTGCCTGGCTGTTGTGGCGTAAAGCGGTTCGTCCGCAACTGGTACGCCGCCAGGAAGAAGCGAAAGCCCTGCAGGAAGAGCAGCGTGCACGTGCTGAAATTGAAGAGTCGGTTGAAGTTCGCCTCAGTAAAGATGAGCAGCTCCAGCAACGTCGCAGTAATCAGCGTATGACGGCTGAAGTCATGAGCCAGCGCATTCGTGAAATGTCTGATAACGATCCGCGCGTCGTGGCGCTGGTCATTCGCCAGTGGATGAGTACTGAACATGAGCAATAATGCTGGAACCCTTAGCGGGACGGATAAAAGCGTCATTCTGTTGATGACCATTGGCGAAGACCGTGCGGCAGAAGTGTTCAAGCACCTCTCCCAGCGGGAAGTGCAGCACCTCAGTACGGCCATGGCGAGCGTTAAGCAGATTTCTAACAAACAGCTGATGGACGTGCTGCAGGAGTTTGAGAGCGAAGCCGAGCAGTTTGCGGCGCTCAATATCAACGCCAACGACTACCTGCGCACCGTGCTGGTCAAAGCGCTTGGCGAAGAGCGCGCGGCCAGCCTGCTGGAAGATATTCTCGAAACCCGCGACACCACCAGCGGGATCGAAACGCTCAACTTTATGGAGCCGCAGAGTGCTGCCGACGTTATTCGCGACGAGCACCCGCAGATTATCGCCACCATCCTCGTCCACCTCAAACGTGGTCAGGCGGCCGATATTCTTGCCCTGTTTGATGAGCGTCTGCGCCATGACGTTATGCTGCGTATCGCCACCTTCGGCGGCGTACAGCCAGCCGCACTGGCCGAGCTGACCGAAGTACTGAACAACCTGCTCGACGGTCAGAACCTCAAACGCAGCAAAATGGGCGGCGTGAGAACGGCGGCAGAGATTATCAACCTGATGAAAACGCAGCAGGAAGAAGCGGTTATTACCGCCGTGCGCGAATTCGACGGCGAGCTGGCACAAAAAATTATCGACGAGATGTTCCTGTTCGAAAACCTCGTGGACGTGGACGACCGCAGTATCCAGCGCCTGCTGCAGGAAGTGGATTCCGAATCCCTGCTGGTTGCACTGAAAGGCTCCGAGGCACCGCTGCGCGACAAATTCCTGCGCAACATGTCCCAGCGTGCGGCCGACATCCTGCGCGACGACCTGGCCAACCGTGGACCGGTACGTCTGTCTCAGGTGGAGAACGAGCAGAAAGCTATCCTGCTTATTGTTCGTCGTCTGGCAGAAACCGGCGAGATGGTAATTGGCAGCGGCGAGGATACCTATGTCTAATGAATTGCCGTGGAAGGTCTGGAAGCCTGAAGACCTTGCTATCCCCGTGCCTGCCTTCGCCCCGGCGTTCCTTGACGGAACTGAAGAGCCGGAAGAAGAGAACGTGGAAGACGAGCTGTCTGCTGAGCAAAAGCGTCAGCAGCAGTTGGCCCAGATCCAGATGCAGGCCCACGAAGCGGGCTACAACGCCGGTCTGGCCGAAGGTCGCCTGAAAGGTCAGGAGCAGGGTTACCAGGAAGGTCTGACGCAGGGTCACGCAAACGGCCTTGAACAGGCCCGCCAGCAGCAGGCGCCGATTCATGCGCGGATGCAGCAGCTGGTCAGCGAATTCCAGTACACCCTGGATGCGCTGGACAGCGTGATTGCCTCGCGTCTGATGCAGATGGCGCTGGAAGCCGCGCGTCAGGTGATTGGCCAGACGCCCTGCGTGGATAACACGGCATTAATTAAACAAATTCAACTTCTGCTTCAGCAGGAGCCGCTGTTTAGCGGAAAACCGCAGCTGCGCGTCCATCCTGACGATTTGCAGCGCGTTGAAGAGATGCTCGGCGCGACCCTCAGCCTGCACGGCTGGCGTCTGCGCGGTGACCCGACCCTTCATCCTGGCGGCTGTAAAGTCTCCGCCGATGAAGGTGACCTTGATGCGAGTGTGGCAACACGCTGGCAAGAACTGTGCCGCCTGGCAGCACCAGGAGTGGTGTGATGACCACACGTTTGAACCGCTGGCTGAACACGCTGGATACCTTCGAAGCCCGGATGGCGCAACTGCCGTCCGTGCGTCGTTATGGTCGTCTGACCCGTGCAACCGGCCTGGTGCTTGAAGCCACCGGGTTGCAGTTGCCGCTGGGCGCGACCTGCATCATTGAACGCCATGACAATGGCGAGATGAGCGAAGTGGAAAGCGAAGTCGTCGGGTTCAATGGTCATCGTCTGTTCCTGATGCCACTTGAAGAAGTCGAAGGCATTCTGCCTGGCGCGCGCGTGTATGCCCGCAGCGCCTCCGCAGACGGTCTGCACAGTGGCAAACAGCTTCCGCTCGGCCCTTCGCTGCTGGGGCGCGTTCTGGACGGTGCGGGCAAACCGCTTGATGGCCTGCCCTCCCCTGACACCAGCGAAACCGGCGCGCTCATCACCCAGCCGGTTAACCCGCTGCAGCGTACCGCCATTGAGCATGTGCTTGATACCGGCGTGCGGTCTATCAATGCCCTGTTGACCGTGGGTCGTGGGCAGCGTATGGGCCTGTTCGCCGGTTCCGGCGTGGGCAAGAGCGTCTTGTTAGGCATGATGGCGCGTTACACCGAAGCCGACGTGATTGTCGTGGGCCTGATTGGTGAACGTGGCCGCGAAGTAAAAGATTTTATCGAGAACATCCTCGGAGCCGATGGCCGTGCACGTTCGGTCGTCATCGCTGCTCCCGCGGATGTGTCTCCTTTATTGCGTATGCAGGGCGCTGCTTACGCCACGCGTATTGCGGAAGATTTCCGCGATCGCGGTCAGCACGTGTTGCTGATTATGGATTCCCTGACGCGTTACGCCATGGCCCAGCGTGAAATCGCGCTCGCCATCGGTGAACCGCCAGCCACCAAAGGTTATCCGCCTTCTGTCTTCGCCAAACTGCCGGCGCTGGTAGAACGTGCTGGTAACGGCGTAACGGGCGGGGGTTCTGTCACCGCGTTTTATACCGTACTGACCGAAGGTGACGACCAACAGGATCCGATTGCCGATTCAGCGCGTGCTATTCTTGATGGGCACATCGTTTTGTCACGCCGTCTGGCGGAAGCTGGCCACTACCCGGCCATTGACATCGAAGCCTCCATCAGCCGTGCGATGACCGCGCTGATTACGGAAAAACACTACGCACGCGTCAGAAATTTCAAACAGTTGTTGTCCAGCTTCCAGCGTAACCGTGATTTGGTGAGCGTGGGCGCGTACGCCCGTGGCAGCGATCCGATGCTGGATAAAGCCATCGCGTTATGGCCACAACTGGAAGCGTTTTTGCAGCAAGGTATTTTCGAACGTGCGGGATGGGAAGATTCAATGCAAGCCCTTGAGCTTATCTTCCCCACTGTCTAATGCACCTGGAGAGCGACGATCATGACGCAAAATAGTGCGTTAACGACGCTAAAGGATCTGGCAGAAAAAGAAGTTGATGACGCGGCACTGAAACTTGGGGAAATGCGCCGCGGCTGTCAGCAGGCCGAAGAGCAACTCAAAATGCTGATGGATTATCAGCACGAGTACCGTAATAACCTGAACAATGACATGAGTCAGGGGATTGACGCTCAGCGCTGGCAGAACTATCAACAATTTATTCTGACGCTGGAAAAAGCGATTGAACAACACCGTCAGCAGCTGGCGCAGTGGTCCCAAAAAGTGGACAGCGCGCTGGATTGCTGGCGAGAGAAAAAGCAGCGTCTGCAGGCATGGCAGACCCTACAAGACCGACAAGCGGCCGCCCTGCTTCAGGCTGAAAACCGCCTTGATCAAAAGAAAATGGACGAATTTGCACAGCGCGCAGCACAGAGGAAATTTGAATGATAGCCCTGCAAAAATTGCTCACAACAGATGTGGATGCGACCTCCGGCGGCCTGACCGGAAAAGCCAGCGGCGACACGGCCCAGGATTTTCTTGCGCTCCTTGCCGGTGCGCTGGGTGGTAATACCACTGCGCTGGGTGAAGATGCAAACGCCACCCTTTCGCTGACCGGCCTGCAAACGGCTGACGGTAAGTCAGTGAAGTCCTTACGCATGCTCGCGGCAGATTCGACCCAATCCCCTGTGCAGAAGCTGGCTGACCTGCTGGCACGTCAGACCTCAGACACCACTGAGCTGTCTGCGGATGAAACCACCCAGGTGCAAAATCTGTTGTCCGGCCTGACACCGACCGCCAAAAGCGATGTGCTGGCCGCCCTCACTAAGGGCAGCAAAACCAGCGACGACACTGACACCAAAACCGATTTGAGCGATGAAGAGCTGTCGAGCCTGAGTGCGCTGATGGCGATGTTGCCGCATCAGCAAACCGCGCAGTTGACGCCAAAAGTCGCCACCACTGCGCACTCAGCTGATGCCACCGTGGCTACCGTCTCCACTGCGTCTGCTACTGCTACGCGCACGCCCGGCGTAGCAACGCAGCTCAGCGGAAAAACCGACGACACGGCGAGCCTTGCAGCGCAGCCTAAAACAGACGGCACGCTGCCACAGTCGCCCACTCTGGCCACCGGTGATGATTCCTTCCAGAGTGCTGCCGCGCTGGCAGTGAAGAAAGACACCGATAACGCCAACCTGACCGTGAATACCACCAGCAGCGTTGCGCCGGTGGTGAGCCATGCGTCTTCTGCCCAGGCCAGCGCACCGGTGTCAGCCGCGGTACTGAGCGCCCCGCTCGGCAGCAATGAGTGGCAGCAGACCCTTAGCCAGCACGTGACGCTGTTTACCCGCCAGGGGCAGCAGAATGCCGAGCTGCATTTGCACCCGGAAGAGCTGGGACAGATCAAGATTTCCCTCAAGATTGACGACAACAACATGGCGCAGCTGCAGATGATGTCACCGCACAGCCACGTCCGCCAGGCGCTGGAAGCGGCATTGCCGACACTGCGTACTTCTCTGGCTGAAAGTGGCATTCAACTGGGCCAGAGCAATATCAGCAGCGAAAGCTTTGCCGGCCAGCAGCAGTCGTTCTCCGGTCAACAACAGTCATCTCGTTCAGATAGCAGCGAGCGTTTTGTTACGGATGACGATGAAACGCTGGTTACCCCTGCAAGTCTGCAATCCGCCGCTCGCGGTAACAGCACGGTCGATATCTTTGCCTAAACGCCAGAGGTAGCATGATTATCCCCGTCTTTTCCGCGCTTTGACGCGAACAGGACACGGGATAATCAGCCTATTAGCAGTACCTAACAGGAAGCACGTATCAGATGACTGACACCGCTATAACCAAAAAACGTAAGCGTTCAATCTGGATCCCGCTCTTGGTGTTAATCACCCTCGCTGCATGTGCCACAGCTGGCTATAGCTACTGGCGTATGCAGGTGCATCCAGCCACGGATGCTAAAGCGGAAGCCGAAGCGCCACCTCCGCCGCCGGCACCGGTCTTTTTTGCTCTGGATACTTTTACGGTCAATCTGGGCGATGCGGATCGTGTGCTGTACATCGGTATTACGTTGCGTCTGAAAGATGACCTGACGCGTGCAAGATTGAGCGAGTATCTGCCGGAAGTCCGCAGCCGTTTACTGCTGCTGTTCTCCCGCCAGGACGCCACACAGCTTGCGACCGATGAAGGAAAACAGAAACTTGCAGCCTCAATTAAAGAAGCGCTCGCATCACCGTTAGTGCCGGGACAACCGAAGCAGGAAGTCACTGACGTTCTTTATACAGCTTTCATTTTGCGGTAAAGACATGGGCGATAGCATTCTTTCTCAGGCCGAAATCGATGCGCTGCTCAATGGAGACAGCGATAAGAGTGATGATCCAAAACCAGGTTTAGGTGGCGAGACAGACATTCGCCCCTACGACCCCAATACCCAGCGTCGCGTCGTTCGTGAACGTCTGCAGGCGCTGGAGATCATCAACGAACGTTTCGCGCGTCAGTTCCGTATGGGGCTGTTTAACCTGTTGCGTCGTAGCCCGGATATTACCGTCGGTGCCATTCGCATTCAGCCGTATCACGAATTTGCACGAAATTTACCCGTTCCCACCAACCTGAACTTGATTCACCTTAAACCCCTGCGCGGTACGGGACTGTTTGTCTTCTCCCCGAGCCTGGTGTTTATTGCCGTGGATAACTTGTTTGGCGGTGACGGACGTTTTCCGACCAAGGTTGAAGGCCGTGAGTTCACCCATACTGAACAACGCGTCATTAACCGCATGCTGAAGCTGGCGCTGGAAGGCTACAGTGATGCATGGAAAGCGATTCACCCGCTGGACGTTGAGTATGTGCGTTCAGAAATGCAGGTTAAGTTCACCAATATCACAACGTCACCAAATGACATTGTAGTGAACACACCGTTCCATGTGGAAATCGGTAACCTGACCGGTGAATTCAATATTTGTCTGCCTTTCAGCATGATTGAGCCGCTGCGTGAAGTGCTGGTTAACCCGCCACTGGAGAACTCCCGTTCTGAAGACCAGAACTGGCGTGATAACCTGGTGCGTCAGGTGCAGCACTCCGAGCTGGAACTGATTGCTAATTTTGCTGATATTTCCCTGCGCCTGTCGCAGATACTTAAGCTCAAGCCCGGCGACGTCTTGCCGATCGACAAACCCGATCGCATTATCGCGCATGTGGACGGAGTGCCTGTACTCACCAGCCAGTATGGCACGCTTAACGGTCAGTACGCCCTGCGTGTCGAGCATTTGATAAACCCGATTTTGAATTCGCTGAATGAGGAACAGCCCAAATGAGTGATATGAACAATCCGTCCGATGACAACGGCAGTGCAATGGACGATCTGTGGGCTGACGCGTTAAACGAACAAAAAACCACAACCGGTGGCAATAAAAGCCCGGTCGATGCCGTGTTCCAGCAGCTGGGTGGTGGTGACGTCAGCGGCAGTTTGCAGGATATCGATTTAATTATGGATATCCCGGTCAAACTGACGGTTGAACTGGGCCGCACCCGGATGACCATCAAAGAACTGCTGCGCCTGACGCAGGGTTCCGTGGTGGCGCTTGACGGACTGGCCGGTGAGCCGCTGGATATCCTGATCAACGGTTATCTGATTGCCCAGGGTGAAGTCGTGGTCGTTGCTGATAAATACGGCGTGCGTATTACCGACATTATCACCCCAACCGAACGTATGCGTCGTCTGAGCCGTTAAGCCCCAATATGAAAACGCAGGCCACGGTAAGTCAACCGTCAGCCGTTCCCGGTTCGCCACTGCTGCAAGTCAGTGGCGCACTGGTACTGATTATTGCCTTAATCCTCGCCGTAGCCTGGATTGTTAAACGTACGGGCTTTGCCGGTAAGCACGCTGGCGCGCGTGGACTGAAAGTCTCCGCCAGTACCTCTGTCGGCCCACGTGAACGCGTGGTTATCGTCGATGTGGACGATGCTCGCCTGGTGCTGGGCGTGACGCCGGGGCAAATCAATTTGTTGCATAAGTTACCCCCTGCGCCCGTCGAGCAAGCCAACGTGACCGAGAAGACCCCGGACTTTCAGTCCGTGATGAAGAATTTGCTCAAGCGTTCCGGGAGATCCTGATGCGCCGTTTGTTACCTTTCGCGCTGGCCGGATTATGGCTTGCCGCTCCTGCCGCATTTGCTCAGCTTCCGGGCCTGGTCAGCCAACCGCTCGCGGGCGGTGGCCAGAGCTGGTCACTGCCCGTGCAGACGCTGGTCTTTATTACCTCCCTGACCTTCCTGCCTGCCATTCTGCTGATGATGACCAGTTTCACCCGTATCATCATAGTGTTTGGTCTGCTGCGAAACGCTCTGGGGACGCCGTCAGCTCCGCCTAACCAGGTTTTGCTGGGCCTGGCGCTGTTTTTGACCTTTTTTATTATGTCCCCGGTCATCGATAAAATTTATACCGAGGCCTACCAGCCGTTCACTGAAAGTAAAATTTCTGTAGACGTGGCGCTGGAGCGCGGCGCGCAGCCGCTGCGTGAGTTTATGATGCGCCAGACCCGTGAAGCCGACCTTGCGCTCTTTGCCCGTCTGGCAAACAGCCCGCCAATCCAGGGGCCGGAAGCCGTGCCAATGCGCATTTTGCTGCCCGCGTATGTCACCAGCGAGCTGAAAACGGCGTTCCAGATAGGCTTTACGATTTTTATTCCGTTCCTGATTATCGATCTCGTGATTGCCAGCGTGCTGATGGCGCTGGGGATGATGATGGTGCCACCTGCCACCATTGCCCTGCCCTTTAAGCTGATGCTGTTTGTGCTGGTTGACGGATGGCAGCTTTTGGTCGGTTCGCTGGCCCAGAGCTTTTACAGTTAGGAGTGAAGAATGACACCTGAATCGGTCATGATGATGGGCACCGAGGCCATGAAAGTGGCACTCGCACTCGCGGCCCCACTCCTGCTCATTGCACTGGTGACCGGTCTGATTATCAGTATTCTGCAGGCCGCCACGCAGATTAACGAAATGACGCTGTCGTTTATCCCGAAAATCATCGCGGTATTCGTGGCGATTATTGTTGCCGGTCCCTGGATGCTTAACCTGCTGCTGGATTACATGCGCTCGTTGTTCACCAACCTGCCGTACATCATCGGATAATCGACCATGTTGCAGGTCTCCAGCGATCAGTGGCTTGCCTGGCTGAGCATGTATTTCTGGCCCTTTGTTCGCATTATGGCGCTCATCATGACGGCGCCCATCTTAAGCGAACGCAGCATACCTAAACGCGTCAAAGTGGGTCTGGGGTTGATGATTACGTTTATTGTCGCCCCGTCCCTGCCCGCTAACGACACCACCATCTTTTCTGCCAGTGCCGTGTGGATGATCTTCCAGCAGCTGCTGATCGGCATCGCACTCGGTTTTACGATGCAGTTTGCGTTTGCGGCGATTCGAACGGCCGGTGAATTGATTGGCCTGTCGATGGGTCTGTCATTTGCGACCTTCGTTGACCCGACTAACCACCTCAATATGCCCGTTCTGGCCCGTCTGGTGGATATGCTCGTGCTGCTGTTGTTTATGACCTTTAACGGTCACCTGTGGCTGATTTCAATGCTGGTAGACACCTTCCACACCCTGCCTGTTGGCGGCGACCCGGTCAACAGCAATGCGTTTCTCGCCCTGACGCGTGCCGCAGGCATGATTTTCCTTAATGGATTAATGCTCGCGCTGCCAGTCATCACCTTGTTGCTTACGGCTAACCTTGCGCTGGGATTACTCAACAGAATGGCACCGCAGTTGTCGGTATTTGTCATTGGTTTTCCGATTACGTTGAGCGTGGGAATGTTGCTCATGATGCTAATGATGCCGCTGATTGCCCCGTTCGCTGAACGTTTATTTGGTGAAATATTCAATTTGTTAGCTGAAATTGTTAGTGAATTACCTCGAAATACTATTCCATAAATTTCAAATGGTCTTTTTGAGGATAATCCTAAAATCAATTTAAGCTAATACCCTCCACGATATACCCGGCGCGGTTTAATTGTTTTTAAGATACTCACATAACATAAGATTTACTTTACTTTAAGATGATTCCTGGCAAATTATACGTAACTTTACGGGATAGTGGTTTCGCCTGAGGTCTACATCCTGCTCATTGTTATTACTTTTTTGTCTGGTGGTTCAGGGACCTCTGGCGAGGGTGAATTATCGTTACGCATTGAGTGAGGGTATGCCATGTCAACGATTATCATGGATTTATGCAGTTATACCCGCCTGGGACTAACGGGGTATCTGGCGAGTCGGGGGGTTAAAAAGCGAGAAATCAACGATGTAACGACCGTTGAGGAACTCGAGTCAGTTTGTGCAACGCTACAGCCATCGGTGGTGTTTATTAATGAGGACTGCTTTATTCACGATCCCGTTAGCAGTCAACATATTAAACAAATCATTAATCAACATCCTCGTACGTTATTTATTGTTTTTATGGCGATAGCAAACATCCATTTTGACGAATATCTATTAGTAAGAAAAAACTTATTGATAAGCTCTAAATCAATTAAGCCTGAATCATTGGATGTCTTTTTGGCTGATTATCTTGGTAAAGAGAAAAAGAACATTGGCCTCGGTAATTTACCCACGCTATCACTAAGTCGCACCGAATCCAGCATGCTTAAGATGTGGATGTCTGGGCAGGATACGATACAGATATCCGATCAAATGAATATTAAAGCGAAAACGGTATCATCACATAAGGGAAATATTAAAAGGAAAATTAAAACGCATAATAAGCAAGTGATCTATCACGTGGTACGCCTGACCGATAATGTCACCAGTGGTATTTTCGTGAATATGCGTTAGCGGTAAGTGCTTCACCCTCCAGTCCTGGAGGGCGAAAAATCTATTCGACTCTCTCTACAAAAATCCCGTCCGGGCTCTCTTTTTCATTAAAGAACCAGATACCGAGCGGGTAATCATCCAGCGAAACAAGGTACATCGTACCTTCACTAAACTCTTCTATTGCCAGCACTACACCCGGGCGGCGTGGACCACCGTCCGTTTTGACCGTGACACGATCATTAACCTTCATACACATCCTCCTGTCGCATTTCTGCCAGTGTAGAACAATTCTCATTAGCTGGCAGCGTCCGCCCGTTCAGCTGGCGATTTTTTCTACCGACTATACTTATTGCTGGGTCGGCCAAAGAGGTAAACGTGATGAAAACAGCCAAAGAGTACAGCGACACCGCAAAGCGTGACGTGAGCGTGGATGTGGATGCCCTGCTGGCTGCGATTAATGAGATAAGCGAAAGCAACATCCAGCGGGTGGAAGACAGTGAAGGACAGCGCGTGAGCGTTGATGGACGGGAATATCATACCTGGCGTGAACTGGCAGAAGCCTTTGAACTGGACGTCCACGATTTCAGCGTCAGTGAGGTTAATCGCTGAAAGAAAAAATCCCGGTCATGGGGTGACCGGGATAAAGCTTGCTCGCGCAAGAAGCACTTAAAATTCGTTACATCAGGGAAACTGATGTAGCCCGCACTTTATCCGCAAACATTTTGCATGACAAGGATATATTGATGCGTTGAATAATTCGATTTTGAAATATTTTCAGGCACATAATCACGTCAGCCCCCTGCTGGCGGTCGTCCTGGCGCATGCGTCACTGAAAGACGAGAGTACGCTCGCGTTATAAATTGAGATTAGTCCTGGTTAATCAGGCCCCAGCCGGTAAAAGGAGCGCCCTATGCCCACACTTGACGACGCACTGCTGGTCTTTTCCGATGTTGACGGCACACTCATGGACAGCCACACCGGCGACTGGCAACCTGCGGCCCCCTGGCTAACGCGCCTGCGTGACCATCACATCCCCCTAATTCTGTGTAGCAGTAAAACGGCGGCCGAAATGGTGGCGATACAGCGCATTCTGGGATTGCAGGGCCTGCCGTTCATCGCCGAAAACGGCGCTGTGATTCAGCTCGATGAGCACTGGCAGGACAGCCCCCACTACCCGCGCATTATTCAGGGCTCTTCTCACCTTGAAATCGTCCGGGTGCTCGAACAGTTGCGCCAGCGTGATGGTTTCAAATTCACGGCCTTCAGTGAGCTTGATGAGCATGTGCTGGCTGAGGTCACGGGGTTGCCTCCCGCGCAGGCCAGCCTTGCCCGCCTGCAGGAAGCGTCAGAAACGCTCATCTGGCGCGACAGTGATGCACAGATGGCGGCATTTAATGACGCGCTGGCAGACCTGGGATTACGCTTCGTGCAGGGTGCGCGTTTCTGGCATGTGCTGGATGAACGTGGCGGGAAGGATCAGGCCGTGAACTGGCTTACCCGCCAGTATCACCACCATGACAACAAAGCCTTTGTCACCCTTGGGCTGGGTGACGGCCCGAATGACGCCCCGCTGCTTGATAACGTCGATTTCGCTATCGTGGTGAAGGGGCTTAACCGACAGGGGATCAGGCTGCGTGATGACAGCCCCTCACGCGTTTTTCATACCACCCAGGAAGGTGCGGCAGGCTGGCGTGAGGGGATGGATCATATGCTGGACTCCGGGGACGCGTCGTCCTGAGCGCAGACCTGGTTGCGCCCTGCATTTTTAGCAAGATACAGGCGGCTATCGGCCACGGATTGCAGTTGCTGGAAATCATAGTTGCCGGTCTCTTCTGAGCTGCTCACCCCCAGTGACGCGCTGATACGAATGGTCTTGCTGTTCTGCACCAGAATCTCTTTACTGCTGATGCGCGCCCGAATGCGTTCGGCTACCCACGCTGCATCGGCCAGCGAACTGCCCGGCAGCAGGACACAAAACTCTTCTCCCCCGACGCGCCCGGCAACATCCGGCTCACGTATGGAGTTATCAATCAGACGGGCAGCATGAGACAACACCAGGTCACCGGCCTGATGCCCATGAAGGTCGTTGATCCGTTTAAAGTGGTCGAGATCAATCTGAATAATCGAGAGCGGTATTTGTTGCTCCGCGCACTCGGCTGAAAGGGTTTTCGCCCGTTCGAAGAGTGCGCCACGGTTGCACAGCCGGGTGAGCGGATCGTACCAGGCCTGCCACTTCAGGCTGTGCTGAAGACGGAACATATTGCTGACCATCTGGCGAATGACGCCCCATGCCACCAGCAGCATGCTGGTAAAAAGAACCCATAACAGAGCAAACGCGATACTGATGCTGCCAAAATCACTCTGCACGCCTTCACGCAGGGTATGTATTCGCAGCATCACCCCGTCGAAATGCTTGAGTTTTTCCCAACTGACAAACCGCGTCCCGATGCGCATCCAGCCTGACATGTCCTCGCTCATCGCGTGATTCAGCGCTTTGCGCTCCTCCGGGGTGAAGGCGTGCGTCCTGTCTTTGCTTGTAACCATGGTGCTGGCCAGCAATGACCACTGGCTGTCGTACAACTGGTATTCGCCGTCTTTTTCAGCCTGACGCGCCTCAACCAAAATCTGGCGTAAAGAGGAAACGGAGAAATTCATCGCCAGCACGCCATACCAGTAATTCTGGTAATCCAGCGGCACACTGGCGGTCACCACGGCGTCCTTATCCGCAGGTTTGTGCGCCTGATCGGTAAACCAGCGCACGGCGCGCAGTTTGTTATCACGTTCGCGCTGCTGGCTAAACCATGGCCGGGCCAGCAGCTGATAGTAGTCACCGACGATGTTGTCCTGACGCACGATGGGATTCGTGGAGATGTAGAAGCCCGCACGGGAAACATACCAGGCCTCGCGGGGACGCATGACCGTCGTGGAGGCCAGTCGAAAGAGATAGCCCAACTCCATCGCTGCGGTGAGTTCGTTATGCAGAAGCTGATTGTCGCGGCTGAGCAGGCTGCTCTGCTCGACAAAATAATCGGATACGCCATACATTGGCAGCGTGCGGCGGTTGTCGAGCTCAATCTGCCAGTGGGGCAGAATGCGCTGACGCTCAAACTTCCCCTGCACATTGCGCAGCACTTCAAAGGCCAGCGGCGTTTGCAGCGCCCCCTGCATGCCGTTGCGGAAAAAGAGTAAGCGGTCGATGCCCACCTGCAACTGCCTGTCGAGCACGTTGCTGACGTTGTCCAGCGCATTACGCTGACTGGCAATGTAGGCGTCCTGAAGCACGACCACCTCTCGCCAGGTCAGGGCCGTGGAGCAAACCAACACGATAATAAAGCAGAGGTTAACCACCCCGCTGGGGTCGAACCATGTTTTGACGTTACCCAGCCGCAAAGGGCTTTTTACGACGTTGTCCTGTCGCACAGTGACTCCCTGAATAGACGAAATAGCACGCCGCGCTGCCCGGACGCGATGTGAATAAAAATGAAAACGCCCGGGCAAGCCGGGCGTTTAAATGGCTATGCCTCTTCGCAGGCGTGGCACCCCTTGCCGGGAATTAACTCTTCTTCCCGAAAGGCTTCACGCTTGACGCCATAACCGTCATACCAACGGCACTCCACCATGCCACTGGCATAGCCGGTCACAATCATGCACGGACCACCGTTTTTCGCTTTAACTTCATCGCTGACCAAAAAGACCATGTTGCCTCCGGTATCAGGGTGAAACGATTTCACCTTAGACGAAGTTGGCGTGCTTTGCGTAACCGCTGATACGCCTTTTTACGATTTCGCACCACGTAAGCGGGACACACCGTTCACCAGCAGCAGGACCACGGCACCCACCACTAAACCGACCAACAGATTCGCCAGCACGGGTAAAATGGCTTGTAACAGCGCCGGATGGTCGGCAGCAAACGCCTCGATGGCATGGTGCAGCGGCGGGATACCGTGGGCCACAATCCCCCCACCGACCAGAAACATCGCCAGCGTCCCCACCACGGTGAGCACTTTCATCAACCAGGGCGCAACGATTAACAGCCCTTTACCTGTCACCTGCGCGAGCGCGGAGGTTTTCTCAACCAGCCAGTAGCCCATGTCGTCCAGCTTGACGATGACGCCCACTAAACCGTACACGCCCACCGTGACCAACAGCGCAATACCAGAAAGCACCAGGATCTGGTTCAGTAGCGGTGCCTGCGCCACAATACCCAGCGTGATCGCCACGATTTCCGCCGAGAGAATAAAGTCAGTACGGATTGCCCCTTTCACTTTATCGCGCTCGAAGGTTTGTGGATCCTGTTCAGCCATCGCCTGCAGACGCTGTTGACGTGCCTCCGGGTTTTCCGGGTGCTTGCGCGCATGGAGCGTGTGCAGAACTTTTTCCAGCCCCTCGAAGCACAAGAATGCGCCCCCCACCATCAGCAGCGGCGTAACAGCCCAGGGGATAAAAGCGCTGATCAACAACGCCAGTGGGACCAGAATCACTTTGTTGAGCAGCGACCCCTTTGCCACACTCCAGACCACCGGCAATTCACGATTGGCACGCACGCCCGTGACCTGCTGAGCATTGAGGGACAAATCGTCGCCCAGTACCCCTGCGGTCTTCTTTGCCGCCAGTTTGCCCATTACGGAGATGTCATCCAACAATGTGGCGATGTCGTCCAGTAGGGTGAGTAAGCTACTTCCTGCCAAAATATCCTTCCTTATTGAATGCCTTAATTACCGTTATGCCACTTCAGTATGATGTAAAAAAACAGTGACGAAAATCGCCGAGGCAATAGCAACAGAAATTTAACAGTTAAAACACAATTAACCGCTCGCCAGGCCGATAGTTTTGGCGTTAACTATATGCTTCCTTTTTATTACGCAGTGAGGGAGTATGCGTTTCAGGCAAGTTTTACCGCTTCTTGGTGCACTTTTTGCGCTTTATATTATCTGGGGTTCCACCTACTTCGTTATTCGCATTGGCGTCGAAAGCTGGCCGCCGTTTTTAATGGCCGGTACGCGTTTTCTGTCAGCCGGCATTTTGCTGACCGCTTTTTTGCTGATAACCGGGCATAAACTTCCTCCTCTGCGCCCCATGCTGAATGCCGCCCTGATTGGCGTGCTGCTGCTTGCGGTTGGCAATGGTTTTGTGACCGTCGCTGAACACCAGAATGTCCCCTCAGGGATTGCTGCCGTCGTCGTCGCCACGGTGCCGCTGTTTACACTCTGCTTTAGCCACTTTTTTGGCATCAAAACACGCAAGCTCGAGTGGATGGGCATCGCAATCGGCCTTGCGGGCATCATTTTGCTCAACAGTGGAGGCAACCTCAGCGGTAATCCCTGGGGCGCGCTGATGATCCTCATCGGTTCCATGAGCTGGGCCTTCGGTTCCGTCTACGGTTCACGCATCGAACTGCCCACTGGCATGATGGCTGGTGCCATCGAAATGCTGGCGGCGGGCATTGTGCTGATGATAGCCTCGCTGCTTTCCGGTGAACGCCTGACCACGCTGCCCACTACCGAGGGCTTTTTAGCCGTTGGCTATCTGGCGCTGTTTGGTTCCATCGTTGCTATCAATGCTTATATGTATCTTATTCGCAACGTCAGCCCGGCGGTGGCAACCAGCTATGCCTACGTTAACCCGGTGGTCGCCGTGTTACTGGGGACAGGTTTTGGCGGCGAATATCTCTCCTCAACAGAATGGATGGCACTGGGCATTATCATTCTGGCGGTGGTACTGGTGACGCTCGGGAAATACCTCTTCCCGGCACGTCCGGTCGTGACACCTTGCGAGATTAAGAAATAAGGGGCAGCTACTGAATCCCCCGAGTGTCGATCTGCGCGGCGTCGCCTCCCCCGCAGATCCACTCTTCCAGTCTCTCCGCAAGCGCCGTATCTGCCAATTTTAGTCGACCGCGCAGTGCGCACTCCCAGACCACCATCACCCGCCAGCCCTGCTCACCTAACAACGCCATGTCGCGTTTGTCGCGTTCGACATTTTTGCCAATCTTCTCAAGCCAGAAATCCGTGCGCGTCGCCGGCACTTTAAACAGATAGCAGTCGTGGTGATGCCAGAAACAGCCGTGGGTGAAAATGATGCAGCGGTACGCATCCAGCACAAAATCCGGTCGCCCCGCCAGTTCCGCTGCCTGCACGCGATACGTCAGCCCCAGAGAGTCCAGCAGCGCGGCGAGGCGCTTCTCAATAGCCGTATCCCGGGTCGCAATGGCCCGCATATTTTTGCTGCGGGTGGCTTTGTCGTGAACGTCTGCCATCAGGTCAGGTGTGCCTGACTAAACCGCTGCACGACGTTGTTATCAACACCGTGGAAATCCCCCTGCAGTTCCGCAGACAGTTTGGCCATAAACTGCACAAGATAATCTGCGTTGTGACGCGCCAGTTCACGTCCTTTCTCCGTCTGCATGGTATGAGGGAGCGCCAGCAGTTTGGTGCGAAAATGGTCAAGGGCATACTTTTTATCGTTCAGCTCACGCGCATCAGCAAAGGGATCGTTACCGTCAAACAGGGCAACCCCCAGCGCACCTGAAACCGCGAACACCCGCGCAAGACCAATCGCTCCCAGCGCCTCCAGCCGGTCAGCGTCCTGCACAATTTTGGCCTCCCGCGTTTGCGGCGCAATGCCGGCGCTAAAGCTGTGCGCTTCAATGGCGTGCATAACGCCCTCATAACCACTGGCAGGAAAGTCCGGGAAATCGACGGACAAGATCTCGCGCGCTTTCTGCGCCGCCATTCGGGAAGCCTGCTGACGCTGCGGATGATTTTTAGGCAGGCTGACAATGTCGTGGAAATAACAGGCCGTCAGGATGACAAGCTCGTCCACCGACTCCCCCGCCGCGATTTGCTGTGCGGTTTGCCAGACCCGACGAAAATGTGTCGCGTCATGCGCGGCATCGGCCTGGGTATAATGTTGCTGTAGCCAGGTGTCGAAGCGTTGTTGCCAGTGGGTGAGTGTCATCATGAGTCCATTAGAAAAGTGTCATCGTCATCAGCTTAAGTCCTGGTCAGGCATCCTGACCAGGTGGCCGCGTGTACCAGGCAATCGTTCCCAGAATAACCCCGACAATGCAGGCGGTGAGAATACGCAATGCTGCCCATAACCATTCCACGATAGCCGAAGCCCCGGGATCGGCAAAGAAAATAACCGTTGCCGCTCCAGGCTGACCGACCATCCAAAGACACTGAATGACAAAGCTGATAAACCAGAGACAAAACAGCCAAAATACCCAAAGAGCCAGTTTGCCCCCGGGGCTACGATCCACCTCGTTATCATGAGGTGATAGATTCGAATTCTTTTTAGTCAACATGCAACTGCGCTATATAATTTCATATTAAATGTGACGAAGGTCACATTACACTGCCTTATGTCGCCCAACAAAGGGTTTAAATCAGCACATTTTACTTAAGTAAGATTTATTTGATCTTGCGCAACGGATGATGAATGGAGCGTCATTTCCGTTTATTAATCAATATTGATAATAATTACTATTCTTATATTCAACAAGTGAATGGGTGGAAAAAGTATTTATTGCCTTGCTATTTTTTTATAAAAAATCATGTCATTATCAACCCGCTACTTTCATCAGGTAGTTTCAAATTCAATCAAAACTCTTCTTCTTCCTTTACAGGAACTCCCCGACTTCACCGTCGGGATTTTTTTGCCAAAAACAAATATATTAGTCACAAAAATATATCAATGAATTCTAACAGTCCTGCAAATTAAATAAAAAATCAAAATAAACACACGACCAATTATCACCCTTGAATATACAACTCATAATCAACATGAATACAACCAAACAATTGAATTCATTGAATAAATACAACCCCAACCAGAAACATTTAGTAACACTTCAACTAACTTAGTTACATGTTAACCGTAAAATAAAATGAACTATATAGAATAGTATCAGCGTGTAACTTCGGATGTAGTTACGAGTAAACTTATAAATGATGATCTCAAGGGAATAGATTATGAAAATAAAAGCACTGGCGATTTTAGTTCCTGCATTATTAATTGCAGGCACTGCAAATGCAGCGGAAATTTATAATAAAAACGGCAACAAAGTTGATTTTTACGGAAAAATGGTGGGTGAGCGCGTCTGGAGCCATACCGACAAAAGCAATAGCGAAAATAAAGACACTTCTTACGCCCGTATCCCCGGACAACTTCGGTCGGGAAAATACCGGACGGCAGACCCAGTCGCATCGACCAGGCATCTGCCGGTATCAGAAAATCACTGTCGATGCCGTAGCCTGACCAGTCTGAAAATACCTTGCCACCTACCACGACAGAGACCTTATCCAGGTCTTTATCCTGCGCTATCGGCTTATTCTGCGTAGCCATTCAGCACATCCCCCTGAATAATATTGTTCGGGTCGCGTAACGACGGATTGAGCATACCGGCGAGTCGCTGTCACAAGAGGTTTCGCCGGGCATGGTGGTATTTGGTGGCACCCTCAATCTGAATGGCCTGTTGCGCATCGAGGTTACCCATACCGGCGAGCAGTCAACGCTCGGAAAGGTGATCGCACTAATGAAAGAGGCCGAACAAGCGAAACCACCCGTCACCCGCATGCTGGAGCGATATGCAGGTCACTACCTAATTCTTGTGTTGCTGATTGCCGCCACGACCTGGTTTTTGACTTATGACAACCAGGCCATGCTGGCCGTGCTGGTGGCGGCCTGCCCTTGCGCCCTGGTGCTGTCCGCTCCGGCCACCTCAATGGCCGGTATCGCGGTGGCAGCCCGGCATGGCATCCTCATCCGTAATGCGGCTTTTCTTGAAGAACTGGCGGATGTCGACGCACTGGTTATTGATAAAACCGGCACCCTGACCGAAGGGCGCTTACGCGTCGCCGGAGTCAGTCTCACCACCGGGCGCTCCCGGGAATCTGTCCTGCAACTGGCGTCCGCACTGGGTGCAACCAGTAACCACCCGGTGAGCCGGGCACTGGCAGAGTCGGCCCCGTCATCGCCGGGCATCACGCTACAGCATGTGGAAGAGATTCAGGGGCTGGGGGTTTCCGCCATGACGGACGCAGGCCTTGCCTTACTGGGCCGATATGCGCTGTTTGAACGCTACGGCATGGCTGTTCCCGCCCTGCCCGACCATGACGGGCCCATCGTCGGTATTGCGCAAAACGGTGTTTTTCTGGGCTGGCTGCTTTTGGATGACACGCTTCGTCCTGAAGCACCAGAAGCCATGGCGACGCTCAGAGCACTGGGGGTCAACCGGCAGCTCCTGCTCACTGGCGATCGTATGCCCGCCGCCCGGCGCGTTGCCGGGCTGACCGGGACGAGCGACATTATTGCCGAAGCCCTGCCAGCCGAAAAACTTCAGCAGGTCAATCAGCTTGTCGAAGAAGGATGGCGGCCAATGGTGGTGGGCGATGGCATCAACGATGCGCTGGCGTTAAAAGCCGGTGCCGTCGGCGTGGCGATGGGAAGTCACGGGGCCGACATTGCGCTGGCCTCTGCGGATGTGGTGCTCACGGGCAGCGATTTACGTCGCCTGCCCACCGCCATCCGGCTCAGCAGACGGTGCCGGGCGACGCTGCAGGTCAATGTCTTTCTGGGATTAGGCTGGACAATCCTGATTGTGCTTGCCGCCGCGATGGGGTTACTGGGGGCCGCGGGTGCACTGGTTGCGGCCATATTGCACAATATCAGCACGTTGCTGGTTTTACTCAACACCGGCCGCCTGCTGCAATTTGATGAACGTGAGGCACCCCACCCGGAGACGGCGCGGTAAAAATCAGGCACGTTTTTTTCGGGAAATAAATTCGAGAGACAACAAGGGACAAATAAGAAAAAGCACAGGTTGCGTTACGTTTATGAGATGTGTGCACATGACAGAATTATCCATGATGTGTAACATTCATGTTGTGCAAACGAGGGATTTCCGGAAAGAAATCAACAAGAAGTGGCGGAGAGAGGGGGATTTGAACCCCCGGTAGAGTTGCCCCTACTCTAGTTTTCGAGACTAGTCCGTTCAGCCGCTCCGGCATCTCTCCGTTTCGATGGTTGCCATCATGCCAGGTTATTTGGCATTTTAACAGACCCTGTCCCGCTAAATGGGTTCAAGTGGCGAGTTTGCGAGCGAAGCGATGATAAAGTGGCCCTGGAAAACAAAAGATACCTCCCATGACGCTGAATTCCCCTGGGAAGATGCGCTAAACATTCCCGTTTTAGCGAACCTGACCTTAGAGGAGCAAGCAAAGCTGGTGCAACTGGCTGACCGTTTTTTGCAACAAAAACGGCTGGTTGCATTGCAAGGTTTCGAACTGGATGCACTGAAAAGTGCCCGCATCGGACTCATTTTTTGCCTGCCCGTTCTCGAACTGGGTCTTGAGTGGCTGGATGGTTTTCACGAGATCCTCATCTACCCCGCCCCCTTTGTGGTGGATGACGAGTGGGAAGATGATATCGGTCTCGTGCACAGCCAGCGCGTGGTGCAATCGGGCCAGAGCTGGCAACAGGGGCCCATTGTGCTGAACTGGCTTGATATTCAGGACTCTTTCGATGCCTCAGGTTTCAACCTGATCATTCATGAAGTGGCACATAAACTTGATGCCCGTAATGGCGATCGCATGAACGGCATTCCGTTTATTGCCCTGCGTGAAGTCGCAGGCTGGGAACACGATTTGCACGCGGCGATGGACAACATTCAGGATGAAATCGATCTGGTGGGAGAAAGTGCTGCCAGCATAGATGCCTATGCCGCGACCGACCCGGCAGAGTGTTTTGCCGTGTTGTCGGAATACTTTTTCAGCGCGCCAGAACTTTTTGCGCCTCGTTTCCCGCTGTTATGGCAACGTTTCTGCGCATTCTACGGGCAGGACCCGCTCACTCGCCTGCGAGACAGACCGTATTCGTCTGACGAATGCGCGGGCCGCGTACACTAAAACAGCAGCCTGCAGTTTAATTAATCAATTGAATCAGCAGGTTAAATTTAGCGTTGACACACATGAACGTGGCAAGTAATATGCGCCCCGTTCACACGATTCCTCTGTAGTTCAGTCGGTAGAACGGCGGACTGTTAATCCGTATGTCACTGGTTCGAGTCCAGTCAGAGGAGCCATATTTGAAGAGCCCGCTTAAGGAAACTTAAGCGGGCTTTTTGCTTTTTAGAGTCTATCAATCACATCATAAGCATCAGTTCAGCGTGGCTTGCTATCTGACCATAACTATCCTTCACGATAGCATTGGGTATACGTTGTTCAAGGCTTCCATATCAATGGTTCTGGGCTGCTCACAGCGAATAGCGCACTTTTTTGTTCTTGCATACGGCAAAACTTAGGTTTCCACCGCTGGTGATGGGAACAACAAAGGGTGGCAGGGCGTACTGGCTAAATAGTGTCGCAATTAGCTAATAGCAGCAAGTGAGTAGTTTTGGAAGCAGATCGCAGAAAATAAGAAATCTACAGATAAAACCGCTATAACAGGAAAGGTTTGATATCTGCTACCCCTGCATATCACTGTTATGAAATGTGATGAATGTCAATAAGTTGTATAATGTATCCTGCAGTTAATAAAACAGCCCCCAAATAAAGAAAAAATGCCGTACTATCTCAGATATAAGCAATAAAATTTAGGTGCAGCTTTTCTTTCTGCTGGAATATTTGGGCTTTTCAACGCGAAGCATTTTGTAACTATGAATCCAACTTTCTATCTTGAACGTAATTTTACGCACGGTGACAGAGCATACACAGAGACAGAGTTACTGGCTGCATCAACGCACATTGTTGTGTTAGCAGAACCCGGCGGCGGGAAAACGGAGCTGATGAAAAGCATCGCTCAGAAACTGAACACCTCCGTCTTAAATGCAAGCGTATTTGCTTACGTGGGAGCAGATAAAGAAAATAGCCCACTGGTAATTGATGCCGTTGATGAAGTTGCCAGGATCGATCAATCAGGTATTCATAAACTCCTTGCGCTCGCCAGAACATCAAAGCCGACTCGCGTAATCATGTCGAGCAGGTCAAGCGAATGGGGACTGGCTTCTACCGATATTTTTGAAAAATTTCTTGGCTTCTCACCTATGATTGTGAGGCTGAGAGAGTTCGATCCAGACGAACAGCATGCCATCTTTAAGTACCATGCGCCAGAAGAAGACTTTTTTGCATTCCAGGCCGAAGTAACACGGTTTAGTTTAGACATGTTGTTACCAAACCCTCAGTTTCTGAAAATGTTCACCGATGCCTATTTAGAAAGTGACAGGCGATTTGCTGACAAACGTTCAATCTTTGCTTTAGCGGTCGAACGACTGGCTAAGGAAGTCAACCCAGGTATCCCGAAATCCTCTGTATCTCTTTCAGTTGCACAGAAGATTTCATTTTCTGCCGAAGTTTATGCCAAACTTCTGTTATCCGGCGCAGAGGGTGTCAGCACCATCGACGCGACTGCAAACCGGATGTACCCCATGCTGCCAGCGTTGTTTAGCGGCAATACTGCCTGTAACGACATATTGTCAACTCAGCTTTTCAAACCCGGCGATAATGAAGACCAGCACCGGCCAGTTCACAAGATTGTCGCGGAATACTGCGCAGCGGATTATCTCATTAGACGAATAGCCGACCCTGTGGATGTACTCACTTTAACAAAGTGCTTGCCTGTTATTGCACCGAACGGTACAGCCAGGGATGAACTAAGAGGTCTGCTCGGATGGATGGCGGCATTAGGCAACAAATCGGTACAGGGATCCATTATTGAGCTTGATGCTTATGCGGTACTCGCAAATGGCGATCCATCACAGCTTGAACGCTCATCGAAACGACAGCTTCTTAATCAACTTAAAAAGATTGAAGCCGCAGATCCTTACTTTCGTCGGAGCGATTTTTGGCGCAGGTTCAGCGCGGCTGGTTTTTTCACGCAAGACGTTGTTGAAGAAATCAAACCTCTTTTAATGATGAGTAATGATGGTCATTTACGTGATTTAATTTTAGAACTTCTGGCAGACTCGCCGGTAAACTGCCAGTTAACGCCTGAATTAAATCTGCTTACTTTAAACCCCAACGAGTCAGAACACATTCGTGCCTTAGCAAGCAGATGCTTACTTAATGTCAAAGAATACGATTTCATTGGCACTTTAGCCGTTTTGATTTTTGAGGCCAGTAATATTTCACTCAATATTGCAGCTAAAGCCATCGAAGTCACAGGGCCGGAAAAATTTAATCACACATATCTCTCTGGTTTCTTACGGGTCTGTGCGAATCTCTACCCCGATCACAATGCACAATTTGAAAGAGTGGTAGGCACTCGTTATTTTATTAAGAAGTTAATCTCCTGTTTTTCACAGCATACTCTTGAATCTCTTCTGGATGAGCTTACCCATAATCTTCATTGCCACTGTGGGAAAAAATCCTATGAATGTGATTGCCGAAATGGAATAAGCAAGATCGTCGGTTCAATGGTCGATCGCTATTTTGAATTAGCTCAAGCACCATTTGACCCTGTAAGAATTTGGCAATGGATAGGTAATCTCAATTTTCATCGTCATTGCCAAGCCGATCAAAGCAAGTCAGTGCAGATGCTTCAGGAAAATGAAACGCTTCGTCAGGGGATCATTGCCTATGTATTTGGGCCATTAACGGATCGTAGCGAGATATTTAACACAAGAGTAGAAAAGTTCGACGGGCATCTGCACTCACATTCAGGCCTTCATTTATGGAGAAGTGACTATAAATATATCCTCGATCTGGCGTTTAAAATAGATAACGTTGACCTGTGGGCGAGTTTCCTCGTCAACCATCAACGTTACAAAAACAAGGAAGAGCAAGGCCCAGATGATTTGCGGGCACAAATGCGTCAGCACGCGCTTTCCAAACCCGCATTTATGCGCGAATGGGCCCGATACAACAATGCAACGAAATTATCCGGGCAGGAGCGCCAAGTCTGGAGATTCAGACATAGCCGAAGCATGAAACGCCATGAGAAAAAACAACGAGAGATTCACGCCAAAAATATAAAATTCGTTAATGAAAACAGAAAGATTGTAGAGCAAGGCCTTCACTGGAGCTGTTTGGTCCGTTTTGCCGAACTGGTGCTCATGAATCCAGAGAGAATTGAATTAGAATTTGGTGATGATGCGCTGGTTAGGACTGCGTTAAGAAATTGTCTGGATTTTATTACTCCTGAGGTTCCCACCCTTCCCGAACTAGCGGCCCTGCAATGCGAATCTAAATGCAGGCATTCTGAGACGATTTTATATGCAGCCTGTCTGGAGATTCTACGTGCAGAAGGCAATCTTGAATGCGTCAATATCGAGCTGCTTACAGCATTAAGAACTAACATTCACATGGGATACCACTCAGTTTCGACCGAAGAACGTGACGCGCTCCAAGCTGAAATCGACCGCCTCATTTTTCCTGATGGTGAAAGTGCTGAAAAATATCTCCGGCAGTACGTTGAGCCCCAGCTAGCTCAACCATGTCCTCACCCTGAAATCTGGATGCTAAGTGGCGAAGAGGTCTTTAGCCAGTCACGCGCTAAACTTTCCATTGAATGGCTTCGTCGTTTTACCGATTTATCCCTTGACTCAGTAGAGGCAATTTTTGAAATTGCCGCTCAATATGGCGATCGTGAGGATTTAAAAGAAATTATTGAAGAACGTTGCTCAGCGATGATGTCAGGCTGGCCCAATCCGACAGAAAATAAAGATTTTGAACGCAAGCGAATATTCTGGCTGGTACGTGAGTTCTACTTTCTGGAGAAAATTACGGCTACTTATTGGGCATGGCTAAAATATGATAAAGATAATTTACGGCATTTTTATGAACGTTCCGGGCGCATGAGCCGAAGTGAGCATCATGCCTGGCCGGAACTAACCTCAATTAAGATTGAAGCCATTTTAGATGCTTTTATTGAATACTGGCCGCATGTCGATCTGCCTGATAGCTGGGATAGCGATAGCCCTAAAGAAGAGAAAGCCTTCCGCTTTTTGACTGACTTGATTTGGTCAATTAACTCAGACACTCCCGAAGATGCAATACCGGTGCTGGACCGTCTTCTCAATGATCCACGTTTTGCTACTCAGCATAAGGAGCTGCAAAGCATATATGCCGCTCAGATCAGAAGAAAAGCGCTCAGGGATTTTGAACCACCGACGCCAGACGAGATAGTTCAACGCCTAGATTGTGATTCAGTCGTTACTGTTGAAGGTCTGCGTCAGTTGGTTCTTCAGGAGCTGAATGATTGAATCGCCACGGATAATCTAGACACTTCCGAGCCGTTGATAATACTGGTTTT
>CAUSEC010000028.1:0-74446 GCA_963530515.1 uncultured Enterobacteriaceae bacterium
CCGGACCATCCAGACGCTGCAGGTTACAGTTGATGATGAAGCACAGGTTGTCCAGTTTCTCACGGGTGGCGATGGTGATCGCACCTTTGGATTCCGGCTCATCCATTTCACCGTCGCCCAGGAAGGCGTAAACGGTCTGCTCAGAGGTGTCTTTCAGGCCACGGTGTTCCAGATATTTCAGGAATTTAGCCTGGTAGATAGCACCGATTGGGCCCAGACCCATAGAAACGGTCGGGAACTGCCAGAATTCTGGCATCAGTTTCGGGTGCGGGTAGGAAGACAGGCCTTTGCCATGCACTTCCTGACGGAAGTTGTTCATCTGCTCTTCAGTCAGACGACCTTCCAGGAAAGCACGTGCGTAGACGCCCGGAGAGATGTGGCCCTGGAAGTAAACCAGGTCGCCGCCGTCTTTCTCAGTGCGAGCACGGAAGAAGTGGTTGAAGCAAACTTCATATACGGTTGCGGAAGACTGGAAGGACGCCATGTGGCCGCCCAGCTCGAGGTCTTTTTTGGATGCACGCAGAACCGTCATGATGGCGTTCCAGCGAATGGCCGAACGAATGCGACGTTCCAGCTCCAGATTCCCCGGGTATTCCGGTTCGTCTTCAACGGCAATAGTGTTGACATAGTTGCCAGCTCCGGTACCAGCGGCAACTTTCACACCGCCTTTGCGGGCTTCGGAAAGCAGCTGGTCAATCAGATACTGAGCACGCTCAACACCTTCTTCACGGATTACCGATTCGATCGCCTGTAGCCAGTCGCGAGTTTCAATCGGATCCACGTCATTTTGGAAACGTTCTGACATGGGGGGTATTCCTTATCTATCTAATACGTTGATTTGTCTGGAACCTGTCCCATTGCACTCTTTAGAAAAACTAAAAGCACAATAAGACAGGTTCTGCGTTTAGTTGCCGCGCTCTAAATATGGCGCTCTGGGTTACAACTCTTCCGGCACAAATTCCGCCAGAAAATGCTAATTCTTTCTCTGCTGTTCCAGTCGGCGCAATGAACGTTCACGGCGGCTTTGTTCACGACTGCGATCCAGCAAAATCTCTTCAATAAAGGCCAGGTGGCGATGCGAGGCTTCACGCGCTTCTTCCGGCTCACCGGCCATGATCGCAGCAAACACGCTACTGCGATGCTTACTCACCAGCGGCAGCATTTCGCGGCGCGCGTAGAGCAACTCAAAGTTTTCACGAACATTCTGTGCCAACATCGGCTCCATGCAGCGTAGCAAATGCAGTAACACCACATTATGCGCCGCTTCGGTTACAGCGATTTGATACTGCACGACGGCACTGGATTCTGCGTCGAGGTCGCCTGACTGCTGTGCCAGCTCAATGGCCTGATGCAGCTCGCCAATCCTGACCTTGTCTTCGTCCGTGCTGCGCAATGCCGCGTAATACGCAGCTATACCTTCCAGCGCGTGACGCGTTTCAAGCAGATCAAATTGGGATTCGGGATGATCGGAGAGCAATTCGACGAGCGGGTCGCTGAAGCTCTGCCAGAGGCTACTTTGCACAAAGGTACCGCCACCCTGGCGACGAAGCAGGAGCCCTTTCGCTTCGAGACGCTGGATGGCCTCACGCAATGAAGGACGAGAAACGTCAAACTGTTTGGCCAGTTCGCGTTCTGGAGGAAGTTTTTCACCGGGGCGTAATGTCCCCTCAAGAATCAAAAACTCCAGTTGCTGCTCAATCACATCGGATAGTTTTGGCTGGCGGATTTTGCTGTAGGCCATTGTTCCCTATCTCTACCATTCGCCCGGAGTAAATTGGTCTTACCAATTTCATATTCGTGACGCTAAAGTAACAAAGTATTCACCTTCTGTCCATACAGGTTTTGATTGAAATCAGGAAACCATGCACATTTTAACAACGTTACAGAAATAACGTTTCAAACATGTAACCTTGCACAAATCTCTCCTTTACTCACAAAGAGGCAATTTTAACTTTCTTGAAACGGTCTGAAACGAATCTGAACCGGTTCAGCATGAATAAAATTGCATTCTTATGTCAAATTAACGAATAAAAAATCAAAAAACTAAAAACCAGGCAGTGACGAGGCGATTTACAAATGGTTTCTTTTTATTCAAGTCGTCATCTGCCGTTCACAAAGCAGGTGCAAACGCTGGCGCTTAACACTATTCTGAGCCTTACGAAAGGGATGGGTGAAAATTCACGTCAACGCTTCGTAAATAAAACAATACAAAAAATGGAATTTCTTAATTACACGCGAACAACAGCGTAAACATAATAACCACACACGAGGTTTCATGATGGAAGGTCAACAGCACGGCGATCAGCTTAAGCGCGGCCTTAAGAACCGCCATATACAGCTTATCGCGCTGGGCGGTGCTATCGGGACTGGCCTGTTTCTGGGCAGCGCGTCAGTCATCAAATCGGCAGGTCCCGGTATTATTCTGGGCTATGCCATCGCAGGTTTTATTGCATTTCTGATTATGCGTCAGTTGGGTGAAATGGTTGTTGAAGAGCCGGTTGCCGGTTCTTTTAGCCATTTTGCTTATAAATACTGGGGCGGTTTCGCAGGCTTCGCTTCCGGCTGGAACTATTGGGTACTGTATGTTCTGGTAGCAATGGCGGAATTAACCGCCGTCGGCAAATATATCCAGTTCTGGTGGCCTGAAATTCCAACATGGGCATCGGCAGCGGTATTCTTTATTGCCATCAACGCCATTAACCTGACGAACGTAAAAGTCTTTGGTGAGATGGAGTTCTGGTTTGCCATTATTAAAGTTGTTGCCGTTGTTGCCATGATCCTGTTCGGCGGCTGGCTGCTGTTCAGCGGCAGTGCAGGCCCGCAGGCCACCGTGCGTAACCTGTGGGAACAAGGCGGCTTCCTGCCAAATGGCATCTCGGGGCTGGTGATGATGATGGCTATCATCATGTTCTCCTTCGGCGGTCTGGAGCTGGTCGGGATCACCGCTGCTGAAGCAGACAATCCGCATGAAAGCATTCCAAAAGCCACTAACCAGGTTATCTACCGCATCCTGATTTTCTATGTGGGCTCACTGGCCGTTCTGCTTTCTCTGATGCCGTGGACCCGTGTGACCGCCGACACCAGCCCGTTCGTGCTGATTTTCCATGAGCTGGGCGATACTTTCGTGGCTAACGCACTGAACATCGTGGTACTGACCGCTGCGCTGTCTGTTTATAACAGCTGCGTATACTGCAACAGCCGTATGCTGTTCGGCCTGGCACAACAAGGCAATGCCCCGAAAGCGTTGCTGAGCGTGGACAAACGCGGCGTGCCGGTGAACACCATTCTGGTCTCTGCGCTGGTGACAGCACTGTGTGTGTTGATCAACTACATGGCACCGGAGTCTGCCTTCGGCCTGCTGATGGCGCTGGTGGTTTCGGCTCTGGTCATCAACTGGGCCATGATCAGCCTCGCGCACATGAAGTTCCGTCGCGCGAAGCAGCAGCAAGGTGTCACCACCCGCTTCCCTGCCCTGCTCTACCCGCTGGGTAACTGGATCTGCCTGATCTTTATGGCGGCGGTTCTGATCATCATGCTGATGACGGACGGTATGGCGATTTCCGTCTATCTGATCCCTGTCTGGCTGGTCATCCTGGGCGTGGGTTACATGTTCAAACAGAAAACGGCAAAAGTGGCAAAAGCCAACTGATTGCCCTCCCTTCCCTCTCCCGCCCGGGAGAGGGTTGTTACCCTGATGTTACCTTCCTCACACTTTCCTTTACATAGCCGTTTTGTCCATGTCTCTGCCCACATCCTGTAACGCAAATTATGTGTAGCAGGCGAATAATTATTCCCACATCTCACTGGGAGTATCGCCAATGGACGCGACCAAACTGTCTGTTAAAGAGAAGATCGGCTATGGCATGGGGGACGCCGGATGTAACATCATCTTCGGTGCCATCATGTTGTTTGTTAACTATTTTTATACTGATATTTTCGGCCTGGCACCGGCACTGGTAGGGGTTTTGCTGCTCTCAGTTCGTGTCATTGACGCCGTCACTGACCCGATTATGGGAGCCATTGCGGACCGTACCCAAAGTAAATACGGCCGCTTTCGTCCCTGGCTTCTGTGGATAGCCTTACCTTATGCGGTCTTCAGCGTGCTGATGTTTACCACACCTGACTGGGCCTACAATAGCAAGGTTATCTATGCTTTCATCACCTACTTCCTGCTCTCTCTGACCTACACCGCGATCAATATCCCTTACTGCTCGCTGGGCGGTGTTATCACCAACGATCCGAAAGAACGCGTCGCCTGTCAGTCCTATCGTTTTGTGATGGTAGGGATTGCCACCCTGCTGCTGTCTCTGACGCTACTGCCGATGGCGGAATGGTTCGGCGGCGAAGACAAAGCCAAAGGCTACCAGATGGCGATGACCGTGCTGGCGTTTATCGGCATGTGTATGTTCCTCTTCTGCTTCGCCACGGTGCGTGAACGCGTGCGTCCGGCAGTGCCGACCAACGATGACATGAAGAAAGACATGAAGGACGTGTGGAAAAACGATCAGTGGGTACGCATTTTGCTGCTGACCCTCTGCAACGTTTGTCCCGGCTTCATTCGTATGGCGGCCACCATGTACTACGTCACCTGGGTCATGGGGGAAAGCACTCATTTCGCCACGATCTTTATCAGTCTCGGCGTAGTGGGCATGATGATCGGCAGTATGCTGGCGAAGGTGCTGACCGACCGCTGGTGCAAACTGAAAGTCTTCTTCTGGACCAACATCGCGCTGGCCATTTTCTCCTGCGCGTTCTACTTCTTCGACCCGAAAGCCACCATGATGATTGTGGTGCTCTACTTCCTGCTTAATATCCTGCACCAGATCCCGTCCCCGCTGCACTGGTCGCTGATGGCGGATGTGGACGACTACGGCGAGTGGAAAACCGGCAAACGTATTACCGGCATCAGCTTCTCCGGCAACCTGTTCTTCCTGAAAGTGGGCCTGGCCGTAGCCGGTGCGATGGTCGGTTTCCTGCTCTCCTGGTACGGTTATGACGCGGGTGCCAAAGCGCAAAGCGCCAGCGCTATCAACGGTATTATGCTGCTCTTTACGGTTATTCCGGGCGTAGGCTATCTGATTACGGCGGGCGTTGTACGCTTGCTGAAAGTTGACCGTGAACTGATGAAAACCATTCAGGCGGACCTGGAAAAGCGCCGCGTTAATTATCACGAGCTGAGTGAAACTCAGGCCGTACCTGCTGGCGAACACGTAAGGAAAGCATAATGAACTGGCCGAATCCGTTTATTGAACAACGTGCCGATCCGTACATTCTCCATCACGAGGGCTGCTACTATTTCGTTGCCTCAGTGCCAGAGTATGACCGTCTGGAAATTCGTCGGGCTACGTCGCTGGCAGGCCTGCGCGATGCCGAAGGCGTGACCGTCTGGCGCAAACCAGATAGCGGCCCCATGAGCGAGCTTATCTGGGCACCGGAACTGCACCACGTTGAAGGTAAGTGGTATCTCTACTTTGCCGCCACCTGGACGAAGGCGCTGGACGCGCTGAATATGTTCCAGCACCGCATGTTCGTGCTGGAGTGTGCCGATGCGGATCCGTTGAGTGGACGCTGGGTTGAAAAAGGCCAGGTCCAGACGCCTTTCGATACCTTCGCCCTTGATGCCACCACCTTTGTGCATCAGGAAAAACGCTGGTACTTGTGGGCGCAGAAATCGCCGCACATTGCCGGAAACTCCAATCTCTATCTGGCGGAAATGGAAAATCCGTGGACGCTGAAAGGCGAGCCGGTAATGCTCAGTAAGCCGGAGTTCGACTGGGAGTGCCGGGGTTTTCTGGTCAATGAAGGCCCGGCCGTGCTGTTCCACGGCGACAAACTGTTTATCAGCTATTCCGCCAGCGCCACCGATGAAAACTACTGCATGGGGCTGTTGTGGATTGATATCAGTGCCGACCCACTGGATCCTGGAAACTGGCATAAATCACCGGAGCCGGTGTTCAGAACCAGCTACGAAAACCGCCAGTACGGGCCGGGTCATAATAGTTTTACGCAGACGGAAACAGGCGAAGACGTGCTGGTGTATCACGCGCGTAATTACACCGAAATTGAAGGTGACCCGCTGTATGACCCGAACCGTCACACGCGCCTGAAACTGATTCGCTGGCAAGAAAACGGGATGCCCGATTTCGGCATCCCCTCTGCTGACTCGCACTAACCTTTATGGCACGCGGTTAAATCAGCGTGCCATAAATCGTCAACAATGCGACAACCACAACCACCACAAACGAGGTCTTTTTGGCCATCGAAACCGCGGATTTCGGTGTTTCGACCTTATCCATGTGAGGTTCGCGCGCCAGCGAGAACTGTGCCAGGCGCGTCAGCACCTGATATTGATAAGAGTGCCTGTCTGCCAGGGAAGCAAACCAGGCAGGCAAGGCTTTCTCACCGTGGCCAATCAGGGCATAGAAAATCCCCGCCAGGCGCACTGGCACCCAATCCAGCACATGAAGAATGGCATCAATACCCGACTTCTGACGTTCGTTGGGGGTTTTATAACGCGCCAGCCAGGACTGCAGCGCACGCAGGAAACAGTAGCCGACCAGCGTCACTGGCGCCCACACGCCACCGACGATAAACCAGAATAACGGCGCGAGATAATAGCGGAAGTTTATCCACAACAACGCATTTTGCAGTTCACGAAGGTATTCTCGCTCGCTGCATCCCGGCGGCACGCCATGAATCAGCGTCAGTTCGTTAGCCATCGCGGCATGTGCATGCTCGTCGTTACGTGAAGCCGCTTTGAGATAGGCGTGGTAGTGCATTCGCACCTTGCCCGCCCCGATACACAGCAGGCCCAGCAGGATCCACACCACCAACAGTGGCACATTGAAAAAGAGCCCCGTTAACGCCCGCAGAATCAGGAACGTCACCAGCATGGCACCAGCAGTCATCAGCAGCGTGCCGATGAGAGAATAGTGTTTAATTCTGCGGAACAGCACCTCCAGGCGATGATCCAGGTGCCAGTGCTCACCGAGTTTAAACAGCCGCTCGGCAATCAGCACCAGCAGCATAGTAAACAATGTCATGGCATCTCCTTATCTGATTTATCCGCCGCAAGTGCGCGAAACCTCGGCCAGTCAAATGCCGGGCCAGGATCGGTCTTGCGCACAGGGGCAATGTCGCTATGCCCGGTCATATTACTGGCAATCATCGGATAAAGCTCGACAAGTGCGCGAGTCACGTTAGCCAGTTGCTGATACTGTGCATCGGTATAGGCCAGGTCATCCGTCCCTTCAAGCTCAATGCCGATGGAAAAATCATTACAACGTTCGCGCCCTTTATATACCGAGACACCTGCATGCCAGGCGCGTTTATCAAAAGGGACGTACTGAACAATCTCGCCGTCGCGGCGAATTAAGCAGTGTGCGGAGACCCGCAGGTGGACAATTTCAGCAAAAAAGGGATGAGCATCAGGATCCAGCGTTCCGGTGAACAGCGCATCAATCCACGGGCCGCCAAACTCTCCGGGAGGCAAACTGATATTGTGAACCACCAGCAGTGAAGGCGTTTCGTCATCGGGGCGGCAATCAAAATGGGGGGACGGCACATGTCGCGCATCCACCAGCCAGCCCTTATTTAACAGCATGCAGGATCTCCTTATTTATGGTGCTCAAACACGCTCTAGAGTAGCATGTTCATACGCTGTCCTGTCATTGTAAGTTGAGCAAATCCTCAATCACAGCACACACGCTAACTTTCTGATTCGTTACCCTTTTTGGAGTTTTATCATGCCACCTCGCCGTTACAACCCTGACAGTCGACGTGACGCGCTTTTGCAACGCATTGAACTGGATATCCCCGCTGCCGTCGCGCAAGCCCTGCGCGAAGACCTGGGCGGCGAAGTGGATGCGAATAACGATATTACCGCGCAATTGTTGCCAGCAGAAAACCAGTCTCACGCGGTGATCATCACCCGCGAAGAGGGTGTTTTCTGTGGCAAACGCTGGGTCGAAGAGGTGTTTATCCAGCTTGCGGGCGACGATGTGCAGATCACCTGGCATGTGGCAGATGGCGATGCCGTCACGCCCGATCAGCCCCTTTTTGAGCTGCAAGGCCCCTCCCGAGTACTGCTCACCGGAGAGCGTACTGCCCTCAATTTTGTGCAGACCCTGTCCGGTGTGGCCAGCGAGGTACGTCGCTACGTTACCCTGCTGGAAGGCACAAAAACCCAGCTGCTGGATACGCGAAAAACCCTGCCCGGCCTGCGCACGGCGCTGAAATATGCCGTGCTCTGCGGCGGCGGTGCGAATCACCGTCTGGGGCTGTCGGATGCGTTCTTGATTAAAGAAAACCATATCATTGCTTCCGGATCGGTACGCCAGGCGGTGGAAAAAGCCTTCTGGCTGCATCCGGATGTACCGGTTGAGGTTGAGGTCGAAACCCTTGATGAACTGGACGATGCGCTGAAAGCCGGTGCGGATATCATCATGCTCGACAACTTCAAAACCGAGCAGATGCGTGAAGCGGTAAAACGCACAAACGGTCAGGCCCGACTTGAGGTTTCCGGCAACGTGACCGCCGAAACCCTGCGCGAATTTGCCGAAACGGGCGTTGATTTTATCTCCGTCGGCGCACTGACCAAGCACGTGCGCGCACTGGATTTGTCGATGCGCTTCCGCTAATCAGCGGCATTTCCCTCTCCTTCGGGAGAGGGTTTCTGCGAGACTGCTCGTAAGTGTTTGTTCGCGTCATGCAACAACGTTAAAAACCGCTGAATCCCCTTCCACATTCCGTTTTTCTCCTCCTCGTCTGTTTCCACGCCTGCTGCCACAGTGTCCTGCATTCATACAAGGAGCAGAACATGAAGCAGAAAATAGATAGACAAAGAGGCTTCACCCTCATTGAGCTAATGGTGGTCATTGGCATCATCGCGATTCTGAGTGCCATCGGTATCCCCGCCTACCAGAACTACCTGCGCAAAGCCGCCATGACCGACATGTTGCAAACTTTTGTGCCCTATCGAACGGCAGTAGAGCTCTGTGCACTGGAAAGCGGCGGCGTCGACAGCTGCAACAGCAGCGCCTGGGGTATCCCGGCCCCGGCGACCACACGCTATGTCTCAGCCATGACGGTGGCTAAAGGCGTTATCACACTGACCGGGCAAGAGAGCCTTAATGGGCTGCGCGTGGTTATGACGCCGCAATGGAGCAGCAGCAATGGCATGTCTGGCTGGTCACGCACCTGCGAAACCACAGATAACGCCTCGCTCAAACAAGCCTGCGAAGACGTCTTTCGTGTGAATAGCCAGTAAGGAGACATGCTATGCAACACGATAAACTCATGACCTTATGTAAGCGCCATCGCGCCCTGTTGCTCACCAGCGATGCCAATATGCTCAACATTGCCGTGGTGGGGGAGCCCTCAACGGAGCTGCTCGAAGCACTGCGGTTCGCCACCCAACGCCGTGTGGATATCGAGTGCTGGACGCAGGAGCAGATGGACAGCCATCTCCAGCGGAAAAACGATGCGCCGCTGGCGGTCGCTTCAGAGGAGTCGGGATCTGCGGTGGTGTTGCTGAATCAGACCCTGGAACAGGCGCTGGCTCAACGCGCCTCTGATATTCATTTCGAACCCGGCGAACATCATTACCGCATCCGGCTGCGCGTGGATGGTGTGTTACACCTGCTGCCTCCCGTATCCAGCACTCTTGCCAGCACGCTGACCGCCCGTCTGAAGGTGCTGGGGAATCTGGATATCGCGGAACGTCGCTTGCCGCAGGATGGGCAGTTCAGTATTACCCTCGCCGGGCAGGAGATTTCCTTTCGTTTTGCCAGCCTGCCCTGTCGCCATGGCGAGAAAATCGTGCTGCGTCTGTTGCATCAGGTCAGCCAGTCATTGGATCTCATCCAGTTAGGCATGACACCACAGCAGCTTGTTCAGTTTAAAGAGGCACTGAGTAAACCGCAGGGCCTGATGCTGGTCACCGGGCCTACGGGCAGCGGTAAAACCGTGACGCTCTACAGCGCCTTGCAGGCACGAAACACGGCTGGAGTGAACATTTGCAGTGTGGAAGATCCTGTAGAGATCCCTCTTGCTGGCCTGAATCAGACACAGATTAACCCACGTGCTGGCCTGACGTTTCAGACGGTCCTCAGGGCCCTGCTCCGTCAGGATCCCGACATCATCATGATCGGGGAGATCCGTGATGGTGAAACGGCGGAAATTGCAATCAAAGCCGCGCAAACCGGGCATCTGGTGCTGTCGACACTGCACACCAATTCCACGACCGAAACGCTGGTGCGCATCCAGCAAATGGGGGTGGCTCGCTGGATGATCTCGTCGGCCTTATCGCTGGTGATTGCGCAGCGGCTGGTACGTAAACTATGCCCCCACTGCCGCCAGCAAAAGCCGGAAAGTACCCCAGTGCCTGCCGCGCTATGGCCGCGCCCACTGCCACAATGGCAGGCAGCAGGCTGCGATCGCTGTTATCACGGATTTTATGGTCGCGTGGCGCTGTTTGAAGTTCTGGAAGTAGATAACGCCCTTCGCCAAGCCATCGCCAGCGGATTGCCCGCCTCTGAAATCGAGACGCTGTCGCGTAAGGCCGGGATGACAACCCTGTTTCAGAATGGGTGTCAGGCCGTCGAAGCAGGATTAACCTGCCTCGAGGAGATCGTGCGCGTACTGGGGATGCCTGATGACCACTAAGATACTTTGGTACTGGTCAGGACTGAACGGTGAAGGTGAACTCGTACAGGGAACAAGCTGGGAGGCACAACGCCAGCAGGTGTTATTCACTTTACATCAGCAGCATATCCAGTTGCTGTCCCTCAGACGCCATTCTGTGCGTGCGGGGTTGTGGCGAGGCGACCACAGCTGCGAAATTATGCGCCAGTTAGCTACGCTTTTGCAGGCCGGTTTACCCCTGCCGGAAAGCCTGACATTACTGGCAAACCAGCAATCGGCTGTGCAGTGGCAGGCACTACTCCACACCCTGGCGCGGAAGCTGGAAACCGGTGAACCCTTTTCTGCCGCCATGGCGCAATGGCCCGATGTTTTTCCCCCTCTTTATCTGGCGATGGTACACACGGGTGAGTTAACGGGTAACCTGGATGAATGCTGCTTCAGGCTTGCCGATCAACAAAAAGCTCAACTGTTGCTTGCCCGAAAAGTGAAAAAAGCGCTGCGTTACCCACTCATTATTCTCACACTGGCATTCGTGGTGGTGCTGGCAATGGTGTACCTGGTGCTCCCGGAATTTGCCACTATTTACCAGACCTTCAATACCCCATTACCCGCATTGACGCGCGGTGTTATCGCCTTCGCCGACATCATGCAACAGTGCAGTATTCCACTGATTTTACTCGGCGTCCTCGGTGCAAGTGCACTGGCGGGGCTGCGAAATCATCAGGGGTGGCAGCGCTATAAACAGCGTGTTTTACTTGCCTGTCCGCAGATAGGTCAACTGGTCAGGGGCCAGCGCTTAAGCCAGATTTTTACCGTACTTGCACTCACCCAGCGCTCGGGTATTGCTTTTCTGCAGGGGCTGGAAAGTGTCAGCAATACGCTGACCTGCCCCTGGTGGCAGGAAAAAATCCACGCGGTGCATCAAGAGATTGTTCAGGGGCAAGCTATTTCGGTGGCACTCAGCGCCAGCGGGATGTTTACGCCACTCTGCATTCAACTGGTGAGAACTGGGGAAGCGTCAGGGGCGCTGGATACGATGCTGCAAAACCTCGCACATCATCACAGTGAACAGACCTCGCATCAGGCGGATAATCTGGCGTCGTTACTGGAGCCGTTGCTGCTGGTGGTAACGGGTATCATCATTGGCACACTGGTCGTGGCCATGTATCTACCGATTTTTCATTTGGGAGATGCGATGAGCGGGGTGGGATGAAGCAGGCGCAAAATATTGCGCCTGCGGACGATCAGAGGCTATTGAAAACGCGGTTTTCCTGCTCCTGAACGCGGATGAAGGTCGTGCGTTTGGTCAGCTCTTTCAGACGAGAGGCACCCACATAGGTACAGGCTGAACGCAGGCCGCCCAGAATATCACGAGCGGTATTTTCTACCGGACCACGCAGAACGAGCTTAACCGTTTTGCCCTCAGCGGCACGGTAGCCTGCAACACCACCCACGTGGCGATTCATTGCCGACTCAGAGCTCATGCCATAGAAGAGCATGACTTTTTCACCGTTTTCTTCGACCACAGTGCCGCCGCTCTCTTCGTGCCCTGCCAGCATGCCGCCAAGCATCACGAAATCCGCACCACCACCGAAGGCTTTAGCGACATCGCCTGGGACAGTACAGCCGCCATCGCTGACGATTTGACCACCCAGCCCATGCGCTGCGTCAGCACACTCGATAACTGCGGACAGCTGCGGGTAACCGACACCTGTTTTCACACGCGTGGTACACACGGACCCCGGGCCGATTCCGACTTTAACAATATCAGCGCCGGACAGGATCAGCTCTTCACACATTTCGCCGGTCACAACGTTACCTGCACAAATGGTCTTTGTTGGCCAGGCTTCACGCGCTTTTGCCACAAACTGGACGAAGTGTTCGGAATAGCCGTTGGCAACATCAATGCAGACGAAATTCAGCTGCGGGTGCAGAGCCAGGATCTGTTTTGTTTTTTCAAAATCGGTATCAGAAGTACCCGTCGACACCATCACATGGCGCAGAACGGATTCGGTTTCGCTTTGTACAAAACCTTTCCAGTCTTCAACAGAGTAGTGCTTGTGAACCGCAGTCAGGATATCAAACGAAGCCAGCGCTTTTGCCATCGCAAAGGTGCCTACAGTATCCATATTGGCGGCGATAACCGGTACGCCAGACCAGCGCATGCCTGAATGCTTAAAGGTAAATTCGCGCTCCAGCTCAACATCGGAACGGCTTTTGAGGGTAGAACGTTTAGGGCGGATAAGAACGTCTTTAAAACCTAATTTCAGATCTTCTTCAATACGCATTTCGGATTCCTGGGGTTAATGGCGAACAACGCAGACTTGCAAACACACAACTCCAGTGACGCTATCATACGCACTAATAAGGACTCCGCAAGACTGCGAAATTCTCTTTTTTTACGCTACAATCCTATAAATTTACCTGGTGAAAGAGTGGCAGTCCGGGCTATTAGGCTGCGTTGCATTGGTTAAATTACAACCTGTTGATTTCGCATGGTAAACCATATTTTCTTCCCGCGCTTCGCTTGTTCACGCTGGGTATATTGCCAACCGGATGATATGAAAATCAGACCGGTTTTATTTTCGGGGCAGACATTTTTTTGAGAAAGAACGCAATGGGTTATACGGTCGCATTAACCGGAGGGATTGGTAGCGGAAAAAGCACTGTTGCCAATGCATTTGCCGCACTGGGTATCGATGTGGTGGATGCCGATGTTATTGCCCGCGAGGTCGTGCAACCGGGAACGCCGGCATTAACCGCGATCGAAAAACATTTCGGTTCGGAGATCCTCAATCAGGATGGTTCACTTAACCGTCGGGCACTACGCGACCGTGTGTTTGCTTCTCCAGCTGAGAAAATTTGGCTTAATGGGCTGCTGCACCCCCTTATACATCAGCAGACTCAGCGCCAACTGGCGGAAGCTACTTCGCCCTATGTGCTTTGGGTTGTCCCTTTACTGGTTGAAAACCAGTTGCAGGCTAAAGCCGACAGAGTATTGGTTATAGATGTCTCACCGGAGACGCAAATTTTACGGACGATGCAACGTGACGGCGTGAGCCGTGAACATGCTGAGCAAATTCTTGCCGCGCAGGCCACGCGCGAAGCCCGCCTTGCCGCAGCGGACGATGTTATTGACAATAATGGCGCACCAGATGCAATCGCATCGGATGTTGCCCGCCTGCATGCCGCCTATCTGGGCTATGCATTGCAGGCAGTATCACAGGAAACTCCCTAAATGCAGACCCACGTATTATTTGAACACCCGCTTAACGAAAAGATGCGCACCTGGCTGCGTATCGAGTTTTTGCTCCAACAGCTCACCGTCCGTCTGCCGCTCACCGATCATGCCGATGCTTTGCATTTTTTCCGTAATGCAGGGGAATTATTGGATGTGTTCGAGCGTGGAGATATTCGTACCGAACTGCTGAAAGAACTTGAACGTCAGCAGCGCAAGCTGAAAGCCTGGGTCGAAGTTCCGGGTGTCGATGTAGGCCGAATTGACTCACTTCGTCAGCAGTTGAAAGAAACCAGCACAATGCTGATGAGTGCGCCGCGCGTGGGTCAGTTGATGCGCGAAGACAGGCTGATTGGACTTGTTCGTCAACGCTTAAGCATTCCGGGTGGCTGCTGCAGCTTCGACCTGCCAACACTCCATGTCTGGCTGCATATGCCTCAGGCTCATCGCGATGCTCAGGTAAAAATCTGGCTCGACAGCCTCACACCGCTTATCCATACCTTGTCGATGATTTTGGATCTTATTCGTAATTCGGCGGAGTTTCGTAAACAGACCAGTCTCAACGGTTTCTACCAGGACAACGGCGAAGATGCAGACTTACTGCGTTTGAAGCTGACATTAGCCGATCAGATTTACCCGCAAATCTCAGGCCATAAGAGCCGCTTTGCTATTCGATTTATGCCTCTCGATAGCGAAAACGGTGTCGTTCCGGAACGCCTCGATTTCGAGCTGGCTTGTTGCTAAGGAAGAAAAATGTCAGAGATCATGCACGTCAATTGCCCTAACTGCGGCAAATCCGTTATCTGGAACGAGACCAGCCCGTTTCGTCCTTTTTGCTCGAAACGTTGCCAGCTCATCGACTTGGGGGAATGGGCAGCAGAAGAAAAGCGCATCCCAAGCTCAGGCGATCTCACGGACAGCGATGACTGGAGTGAAGAGCAGCACTGATGCTCGTTTGCCGTGCGGGACGCTGATGTCCCGCACTGTTTCATACTCAGTTATCGTGACGTTGTTGCATTAATTTCGCGATAACAGGTTCATTGGCCGGAGGAAACTTTTCCACATCACTTTCAGTTAGTGTCACCCAGCTTCCAGGCTGCCCCTCTTTGCCCCATGGCTCCCCTTCCCACTGCTCCACAAGATAGAACCACAAGGTGATATGACGATCCGGGAACTGATATTCCAGCTTGTCAAACAGCTGGGGTGCCCGTGCGATGATCCCCACCTCTTCTTCCAGCTCACGGATAACGGCTTGCTCAGGGGATTCTCCCTGCTCTATTTTCCCGCCGGGGAATTCCCATTTGTTTGCCATGTGTGCATCAGCAGCACGTTGGGTGATAAAGATTTCATGTTGTGGGTTGCGAATGATTCCCACGGCAATTTGCAGTACTTTCATGGTGATAACTCCATAAAAAAGGCGCAGATATCTGCGCCTTTCCTTGTTATTCGTACCTTTTAGCTCAAGCGGCCATGGCACTGTTTGTATTTTTTACCGGAACCACACGGGCAAGGATCGTTACGACCCACTTTGCGATCGCCTGTTTGCTCGGCCAGGCTCGCCGTCGCTTCTGCGTTGTCATCACGGTGACTCAGTTGCTGCATCTGAGCCAGCCGCTCTGCTTCTTCACGGCGCTGCTGTTCCATGGCTTCAACTTCTTCCGGCATGCGTACCTGCACTTTGCTCAGCGTGCTGATCACTTCATATTTCAGTGATTCCAGCATGGACGCGAACATAGAGAAGGACTCACGCTTGTATTCTTGCTTCGGATCTTTTTGCGCATAGCCACGCAGATGGATGCCCTGACGCAAGTAGTCCATTGCTGCCAGATGCTCTTTCCACAGAGAATCAAGCGTCTGGAGCATGACGCCTTTCTCGAAATGACGCATCATCTCGACGCCCACAACTTCTTCTTTGCGTTTATAGACCTCAATAGCCTGCTCAAGAATACGCTCACGCAGCGTCTCCTCATGCAATTCCGGCTCTTTGTCCAGCCATTCAGAAATTGGCAGATCCAGATCGAAGTCGTTTTTCAAACGCTCTTGCAGACCCGAGATATCCCACATCTCTTCCAGCGATTGAGGTGGAATATGGGCATCGATAGTCGCTTTAAAGACATCTTCACGAATGCTGTTGATGGTCTCGCTAACGTCGGACACATCAAGCAGTTCGTTACGCTGAGTGTAGATCGCACGACGCTGATCGTTCGCCACATCATCGTATTCAAGCAGCTGTTTACGGATATCAAAGTTACGGCTTTCAACTTTGCGCTGCGCGTTGGCGATGGCTTTAGTGACCCACGGGTGCTCAATCGCTTCGCCTGGTTTCATCCCCAGCTTACGCATCATGCCGGACACGCGATCCGAGGCAAAGATACGCATCAGTGCATCTTCCATGGACAGGTAGAAACGGGAAGAACCGGCATCACCCTGGCGACCTGAACGACCACGCAACTGGTTATCGATACGACGAGATTCATGGCGCTCGGTACCAATAATGTGTAAACCGCCCGCAGCCAGTACAGCATCATGGCGAACCTGCCAGTCGGCTTTGATTTGCGCGATTTGTTCAGGTGTCGGATCGGTCAACTCAGCAACCTCTGACTGCCAGCTACCGCCCAGCACGATGTCTGTACCACGACCCGCCATGTTAGTGGCGATGGTAACGGCTGCGGTATAACCCGCCTGGGCAACAATATCGGCTTCTTTCGCGTGGAATTTCGCGTTCAGCACGTTGTGCTTAATGCCAGCTTTGGTGAGCTCATTAGAAACCACTTCGGATTTCTCAATGGAGATGGTCCCGACCAGAACCGGTTGGCCTGCCGCCGTGCGCTCACGAATATCTTCAATGATCGCCTGAATTTTTTCCGCTTCGGTCATGTAGACCAGATCCGGCATATCTTTACGGATCATTGGGCGGTTTGTCGGTACGACCACGGTATCCAGTTTGTAGATGGAGCTGAATTCGAACGCTTCGGTATCCGCAGTACCGGTCATACCGGCCAGTTTTTCATACAGGCGGAAATAGTTCTGGAAGGTGATGGAAGCCAGCGTCTGGTTTTCATTCTGAATATCCACACCTTCTTTCGCTTCAACAGCCTGGTGCAGACCATCAGACCAACGACGACCTTGCATGGTACGGCCGGTGTGTTCATCAACAATAATGACTTCGCCATCTTTAACGATGTAGTCAACATCACGGGTGAACAACGCATGTGCGCGTAATGCTGCGGTCACGTGGTGCATGAGCATGATGTTCGTTGGAGAGTACAGAGACTCGCCTTCTTCCATAATGTCCTGATTAACCAGCAGCTCTTCAATCATCACCAGACCACGTTCGGTCAGGTTTACCTGACGAGATTTCTCGTCAACAGAGAAGTGGCCTTCTCCCTGGAACGTATCGGAGTCTTCTTTCTCCTGACGCACCAGATGAGGAATGATTTTGTTCACTTTACGGTACATCTCAGAACTGTCTTCAGCAGGACCGGAGATGATGAGCGGCGTACGGGCTTCATCGATCAGAATGGAGTCCACCTCATCGACCAGCGCATAGTGCAGCTTACGCTGTACGCGATCTTCCGGGCTGAATGCCATGTTGTCGCGCAGGTAGTCGAAGCCATATTCGTTGTTGGTACCGTACGTGATGTCGGCCGCATAGGCCGCGCGTTTCGCAGGGGCAGGCATTCCTGGCAAGTTAATGCCTACGGTTAAACCGAGGAACTCAAACAGAGGACGGTTGTTTTCCGCATCGCGCTGGGCAAGGTAGTCGTTCACGGTGACCACATGCACGCCCTTACCGCTCAATGCGTTCAGGTAAGCCGGCAGGGTTGCCGTCAGGGTTTTACCTTCACCGGTACGCATTTCTGCGATGCAGCGTTCGTTCAGCACCATACCGCCGAGCAGCTGCACGTCAAAGTGACGCATGCCAAAGACACGCTTACTGGCTTCCCGGACGACAGCAAAAGCTTCCGGGATCAGGCTTTCGACCGTCTCGCCTTTTTCGAGGCGCGCACGAAACTCTGCAGTTTTGCCTTTTAGCTCGTCATCAGTGAGCTTTTCCAGCGCAGGTTCCATGGTGTTAATCAACGCGACCGCTTTGCGCATGCGACGCAGTGTACGATCGTTACGGCTACCGAATACTTTCGTTAATAATTTAATAAGCATAATAAAATCTCAAACGCCCCGCTCTGCGGAGGCAAAAATGTAGTTGAAGGTTATTTTTCAGCTAAGGCGTTGAGGTCCGGCACGTATGCCCTGCACCTGGCTAATCCAGGCACTGACTGTGAACACGGAATGAGACGGGTAGCCAGAAGAGTGCGCCTGGCGAATAACAGTCGGCGGTCTGCGTTCCTGGGTCAGCAGTGCACTGAGCGTGTCCAGTAACGCGAGATGATGGGCCTGGATGGGTAATGCTTCTTCCGCGACCGGCAGCGCTTGAGGCGTCATCGCAAAAGAGAGATGACGAATGACGGTTCGAATAGCGTGCTGATGCCAGTAATCAACGGTGAAGTTGGGACGGCGTGCCCCTTCCAGCAGCGCCAGACTGGTAAAGTTTACCGAGCCTGATACATCGTGATTACGTGTCGTCGCTCTGGCGGGTTCGGTGTGTTCGGCACTGTTGAGGGCAGGCAAACCAAAGCTCGCCGCGACCATCCCTAATAAGAGATGCGGCCAGAAATAACGTCTGCCAAATTGTCGCCAGCGCGTCAGTAATCCGCTCACTCAATCCACCAAAAAATAGTCAAACTTGCCCATACAGACTTTAGAACGTGTTTTTTTGCGTACCGATATTACCATTAATGTACGCAGACAGCAGCGATAATAAGCCGCCAGACGGGATAAATTGGCCAGGAAAGCAGCGATCGCACGGGTTCGGGCATCAGAAAGCACTGTCGGTATAACAATGAAAAACAGGGCGGGCAAAAAACAAATAAAAAAACGACTGGTTTCCTGGCAGGAGAGAGTTTGCCAGAAAGACCAGTCGAATTTATCTCTAAACTATTAAGTTAGAGTTACGCCAGAACCAGTGACGGCGCTTTGAATGCCAATGGCAGTTCAGCATCGTTTTCGTAAGTCACATATTCCCAGGCTTCCTGTTTCGCCAGGACTGCCTGCAACAGTTTATTGTTCAGTGCGTGACCGGATTTAAACGCGGTAAACGCACCAATAATATTGTGACCGCACATGAACAGGTCGCCAATTGCATCAAGCATTTTGTGGCGAACAAATTCATCTTCGAAACGTAAACCGTCTTCGTTCAACACGCGATAATCGTCAACAACGATGGCACAATCGAAGCTACCGCCCAGGCACAAACCGCGAGACTGGAGGTATTCGATATCACGCATGAAACCGAAGGTACGCGCACGGCTAATCTGTCGCATAAATGCGTCTGCAGAGAAGTTCATCGCGTAACGCTGAGTACTGGCATCAATCGCCGGATGGTTAAAGTCGATAGTAAAGTCCAGAGAGAAACCGTTGTAAGGTTTGAACTCTGCCCACTTATCACCGTCTTCAACGCGCACCGTCTCTTTGATTCGAACGAATTTCTTCGCACTGCGCAGCTCTTCGACGCCAGCATCCAGCAGAAGATAAACGAACGGTGCAGCACTGCCATCCATAATCGGGATTTCTGGTGCGTCGACTTCAATAACAATGTTGTCGATACCCAAGCCAGCCAGAGCAGCATTAAGGTGCTCTACTGTCGAAATCCGCACGTCATGCTCGTTAACCAGACACGTACAGAGCATGGTATCACGCACAGATTTAGCATCAGCCGGGAAATCTACCGGAGGATTTAAGTCAGTGCGACGATAGATGACCCCGGTATTGGCCGGCGCAGGGCGCAACGTCAGTGTGACTTTCTTGCCGGTATGTAAACCGACGCCAGTCGCCTGAACGATACGTTTAAGTGTCCTTTGTTTGATCATCGTATAATCTCGCCAAATTAACTATCCAACCGAGAGTGTATATCACTAACGGTGGGCCAGTTTAGCACAAAGAGCGCAAATCCCCAAATTCCAGCCAATTCTTAGTCAGCTTGCTTACGCAGGAACGCCGGGATATCCAGATAATCTGGCTCTTTCGCCGTTTGAGGCGTTGGGTCGTTCACCACTTTCGCGGCCGGTTTCTGCTCCTGAGTCAGAGGAGACATACCGTGCTGCTGGTAACGATCCATCACCGGTTGCTGAGTCTGCTTGTTAGTCACCAGAGTGATTTCTGGGCGCTTGTCCATACCGATACCGGTCGCAACAACGGTAACACGCAGCTCGTCGTTCATTTCAGGGTCAAGAGAAGTACCGATTACCACGGTAGCGTTGTCAGAGGCGAACGCACGGATAGTGTTACCCACGGTTTCGAACTCATCCAGACGCAGGTCAAAGCCAGCGGTAATGTTGACCAGCACGCCGCGCGCACCAGACAGATCGATATCTTCCAGCAGTGGAGAAGAGATAGCCATTTCAGCCGCTTCTTCTGCACGGTCTTCGCCGCTCGCCACGCCAGAGCCCATCATCGCGTAGCCCATTTCGGACATCACGGTGCGAACGTCTGCAAAGTCAACGTTCATCAGGCCAGGACGGGTAATCAGTTCAGCGATACCCTGAACCGCGCCTTTCAGCACGTCGTTTGCTGCACCGAATGCGTCCAGCAGGGAAATACCGCGACCCAGAACTTTCAACAGTTTGTCGTTCGGGATGGTGATCAGCGAGTCCACATGCTTGGACAGCTCGGTGATACCCTGCTCCGCGAAGGCCATACGCTTCTTGCCTTCAAAGTTGAAAGGCTTGGTCACGACAGCAACGGTCAGGATACCTAAATCTTTTGCCACTTCAGCCACAACAGGTGCTGCGCCGGTACCGGTACCGCCACCCATGCCTGCTGCGATGAAGACCATGTCCGCACCTTCCAGTGCAGCGCGCAGCGCTTCACGATCTTCTTCAGCCGCATTACGCCCGACTTCCGGGTTAGCCCCTGCTCCCAGCCCTTTGGTGATACCACCGCCGATCTGGATAGTCTGGCCTACAGCCGTCTTACGCAGTGCCTGCGCATCGGTGTTAACTGCGAAGAATTCAACACCTTCAATGCGTTCACGCACCATATGCTCTACGGCGTTACCGCCGCCGCCACCGACGCCGATGACTTTAATCACCGCGTCGTTGGTCAGTTCCATAGGTTCAAACATAATTTCTCTCCGTTTTGTGCCTGTCGCCTGAGACCGTTAATGTGCCCCGGTCTCTGAAAAATTAAAATTCTTTACGTAGCCAGCTGTTGAGTCGCTTAAACCACGAGCCGACTGATACGCGTTTTTCCACTTCTGCTTCACCACTTAAATGTGTCTCTTTGCCGTAGTGCAGCAGGCCCACCGCCGTCGAGTAATACGGTTCCTGGGCATAATCTGTTAAGCCAGTAATATTCAGCGGCGCACCAATACGCACCTGCGTATGGAACACCCGTTGAGCGCAGGCCGCAAGACCTTCAATTTGCGCGGCACCGCCAGTCAGAACAATCCCCGCCGCCAGGTGATGTTTCACCCCTTGCTGACGCAGCTGTTCCTGCAATTGCAAAATCTCGTCGTTGACCAGATTGAGGAGCTCGGTATAGCGCGGCTCAATCACGTCTGCCAGGGTTTGACGCTGGAGACTGCGCGGTGGACGTCCACCTACACTCGGGACTTCCACGCTTTCGTCTTTACCTACCAGCGATCCCAGCGCACAACCATGGCGCACTTTAATGGCTTCGGCATCACTTGGCGGCGTACCGAAAGCGTACGCGATATCGCTGGTGACCACATTCCCTGCATAGGGAATGACTTTGGTATGACGCAGCGCTCCGCCGGTATAGACCGCCATATCCATTGTACCACCGCCGACGTCTACAACGCAGACACCCAGTTCACGCTCGTCTTCCGTCAATACGGAATAACTGGACGCCAGCCCGGCGAAGATCAGTTGGTCAACTTTAAGCCCACAACGTTCCACGGCTTTAACAATGTTTTTCGCCATGTCGTTGTGACAAGTAATCAAATGCACCTTTGCCTGCATACGCACACCGGAAAGGCCAACCGGATTCTTGATGCCTTCCTGGTAATCAATGGCATATTCCTGAGGAATAACATGCAGAACACGATGCTCGTCGCGCACACGCACGGACTTGGCGGTGTGCACAACGTTCTCCACGTCTTCCTGCGTTACTTCCTCTTCTGAAATTGGCACCATACCAATCTCATTCTGGCAGCTTATGTGCTTGCCTGACAGCGCCAGATACACTGAGGATATCTGGCAGTCGGCCATCAATTCCGCCTGATCGATGGCGCGCTGAACGCATTTCACCACCGATTCCAGATCATTCACGCCGCCTTTATCCATACCGCGGGACGGGCAGCTTCCCACACCAATGATATTGACCATACCGTCGGGCAGAACTTCCCCTACTAAAGCGGCCACCTTCGCGGTGCCGATCTCCAGTCCAACCACCAGTTTTCTGTCCGTCGCCTTGATCATTATTGCTCTGCCTGTGCCTGATTCTGTTGCTGATTAGGGTCCTGTGCCGGGGCCGGTTTCCAACCTACCGCCGCGCCAGAGTCATAGCGTAAATCCACGTAGCTTATCTCTTTGCCATCAACCTGCGCTTGCTGCTGTAACACGGGATACAGTTCAACAAAACGTGCCAGGCGCTTCATCGTGTCGCCTCGCCCCAGATTGAGCTTGATATCGTTATTGAGCGTCAGTTGCCACGAACGTCGTGCCGTCATTGCCGCTTCTTTTAACGTGAATTTATCCTTCGCCAGCACCTGCCCCATGTCACGGAAGCCCTGTAACACTTCACTTTCACTGCCTTCCGGGCCGTACAGCATGGGTAAAACCTGCTTGCTGGTACGATCGGCAGGAACACTAAACGCATTACCGTCCGTATCCATCATGTGCTGATCATTCCAACGTGCTATGGGCACAAATTCAACCAGATGAATCTTCAATTCATCAGGCCATTGCTTTCTGACACTTGCCTGCTTTATCCAGGGTAACCGCTCAATCTGGCTCTGGATAATGTTGACGTCCTGCGTCATAAAAGTGCCAGGTGCACCTAACGCCAGTATTGACTGACGAATATCGTCGTTACGGGTGTAATGGCGATCGCCCGTCACTACCAGCTTCGACAACGGCAATCGTTGTGCATCTTCCATCCAGCCCAGAACAACCCAACTGCTCGCCAACACGGTACATAGCACCGCCAGCAGGAAAATGATGCCTGCAAGACGCGTTCCATTGCTGCGACGGGAAGATGGAACCTCTTCGACATCGCGATTTCTCGTGTTCAGCGCAGCCTGAGACATATCACTCCGCCAGATTCAAAATTCGCACAACAAGCTGGGAGAAGGTCAACCCCGCCTGACGCGCTGCCATTGGAACCAGACTATGACTAGTCATACCCGGCGATGTGTTTGCTTCCAGCAAATAAAACTGCCCATCGCTGTCTTTCATCGCGTCGATTCGTCCCCATCCGCGACAGCCCAGAGCTTGCCAGGCTTTCAACACCAGGGATTGTAATTTCGCCTCGTCTTCCGCTTCCAGACCCGCCGGGCAGAAATATTTTGTCTCATCAGAGAGATACTTCGCCTCATAATCATAGAAGGTTCCGGCAGGCTGGATACGAATTGACGGTAAAATTTCTTCACCGAGTATCGCAACCGTGAATTCTGGCCCACTGAGCCATTTTTCGATTAAAACTTCATCATCGTGTTGAAACGCAAGGGCTAAAGCGGCTGATAATGCACCAGATTCATCCACTTTTGACATACCCACGCTCGAGCCTTCCCGGCTGGGCTTGACAATAACGGGTAACCCCAGCGCGTCAATGCGTTGAACAGCGTCGTTCTTAAGTCCAATTTCAAATTCTTGTCGCGTTAATGCAACGCCCGCCGCAACCGGAAGCCCCGCGCCTTGCCAGAGCAACTTGCTGCGCATCTTATCCATCGAAATGGCAGATGCCATCACGCCACTGCCGGTGTACGGTAAATCAATAAGTTCAAGCAGCCCTTGCAGGGTGCCATCTTCACCACCGCGACCGTGCAGGGCGATAAATACTTTATCGAACCCCTGGGTTTTCAGGGTGGTGATGTCGACGTCACGCGGATCGACCGGATGCGCGTCAACCCCGCCTTCGCGCAGCCCATTAAGAACCGCTGCGCCAGAATTCAACGAAACGTCACGCTCAGCAGAAGAGCCGCCCAACAGGACTGCGACTTTCTCAGCCATGGCGTTCTTCCTCCTGCGGCTTCAGCTTCACTTCAGCCAGGTGACGGGCGATCTTGCCGATGTTGCCCGCGCCCTGAATGAGGATCAGATCGTTGCCCGTGAGGACAGGTGCCAGCATCGCCGCTACCTGCGCCGGATCGGAAACAAGAATCGGATCCACCTTTCCGCGACCACGGATCGTACGGCATAAAGAGCGACTGTCCGCCCCAGGAATGGCCGTTTCGCCTGCGGAATAGACATCCAGCATGAGCAGTGCATCCACCTGGGTCAGCACATTAGCGAAATCATCGTACAGATCGCGCGTACGGGTAAAACGGTGTGGCTGGAACAGCATCACCAGATTTTTATCCGGCCAGCCTGCACGTGCCGCTTTAATCGTTGCATCCACTTCGGTCGGGTGATGACCATAATCATCCACCAGCATCGCGGTACCTGCTTTGCCGTTTACGATTTCCAGCGGGAATTCACCGAGGAAATCAAAGCGACGACCGGTGCCCTGGAAGTTCTCCAGCGCGCGCAGGATATCTTCGTCGTCGATGCCTTCTTCGGTCGCAACGGCGACGGCCGCTGCCGCGTTCAGCGCATTATGGCGACCCGGTGCATTCAACATCACCTGCAGTTCAGGTTTATCCTGACGCAGCAGCGTGAAGAACCCCTGGGCACCTTTTTGCTGATAGTTCTGCACACGTACATCTGCATCTTCACTGAAGCCGTAGGTGGTAATCTGGCGACCCACGCGTGGCAACAGTTCACGGATAACCGGGTCATCCACACACATCACTGCGCGACCGTAAAACGGCAGGTTATGCAGGAAGTTGATGAACGTGGTTTTCAGGTTTTCGAAGTCGCCCTGATAGGTATCCATGTGGTCAGCTTCGATGTTGGTGACAATGGCCACCATCGGTTGCAGGTGGAGGAACGACGCATCACTCTCATCTGCTTCCGCAATCAGGTAACGGCTGTGGCCCAGGCGCGCATGCACACCTGCGGCTTTAACAAGGCCGCCGTTAACGAAAGTTGGATCTAACCCACCTTCGGCATAAATACTGGAGACCATCGCCGTGGTCGTTGTTTTACCGTGCGTGCCGGCGATGGCGATACCGTGGCGAAAACGCATTAACTCGGCAAGCATTTCAGCGCGACGGATAACCGGAATGCGCGCTTCGTTCGCTGCGACAATTTCCGGGTTATCGGCAGAAATAGCACTCGATACCACCACCACACTGGCGTCACTGACGTTTTCAGGGCGATGGTTGAAGTAAATCGTTGCACCCAGCGCAGACAGTTGCTGCGTGACAGGGTTCGGCGCCAGGTCGGAACCGCTAATCTGATAACCTTCGTTAGCCAAAACCTCGGCAATACCGCCCATGCCAGCACCACCGATGCCAACAAAGTGAATGTGCCGGACGCGACGCATCTCGGGCACGATAGAACGCAGTTTTGCCAATTGTTGTGTATTCATTCTTTATGCCATCTACCACTTCAAATTCGCGCGACGCAAAAGGCATCGCCAGTATTAAGCCTGAGCTGCCAGACTCACTTCGTTTGCCACACGCTCGGTGGCGTCCGGGATAGCCGCGGCACGTGCACGCTCGGCCATCGCCAGTAATTCAGTACGGTTCCAGCCAGCCAGCGTCTCGACGACTGCATCAACGGTGAACTGTGGCTGCTCCAGAATCTTCGCGGCACCCGCCTTTTCCAGCGGCAATGCATTCCAGTACTGCTGTCTGTCTTTATGCTGGAACGGAACAAACAGCGCAGGCAGACCTGCAGCGGCAATTTCGCTCACCGTCAACGCACCGGAGCGGCACACCACGACATCAGCCCAGCCATAAGCCTCGGCCATATCATCAATAAATTCGGTCACTTTATGCTGCGACTGGCCCGCGTCGGCATACGCCTGCTCCACGGTTTGCTGCGCACCTTTACCGCTCTGATGCCAGATAGTGACGGCGGCACCCAGTTTTGCTGCTGCCTGCGGCATCGTCTGATTCAGCACGCGCGCACCTTGCGAGCCGCCGACAACCAGCACGCGCACCGGCCCTTCACGGCCAGGCAAACGCTCTTGCGGCAGCGGCAGCGCCAGCACATCAACACGCACCGGGTTACCGACCACTTCCGCTTTCGGGAAGGCACCAGGAAATGCCTGCATTACTTTGGTGGCAATTTTCGCCAGCCATTTGTTGGTCAGCCCGGCAATGCCGTTCTGCTCATGGAGCACGACCGGAATGCCCAGCGACCATGCCGCTAAACCGCCCGGGCCGGAGACGTAACCGCCCATCCCCAGCACCACATCCGGCTTGTAACGCTGCATGATGGCGCGCGCCTGACGCCAGGCATTGAAGATACGTAGAGGCGCGAGCAGTAAGGCTTTCACACCTTTACCGCGCAAACCTGAAATACGAATAAAGTCGATCTCGATACCGTGTTTTGGCACCAGGTCGGCTTCCATGCGATCGGCGGTTCCCAGCCAGCGCACTTGCCAGCCCTGATCCATTAAATGGTGCGCCACGGCCAGCCCCGGGAAGACATGTCCTCCGGTTCCGCCCGCCATCACCATTAACCGCTTCGCTTGACCGCTCATCGTGAACCCCGTGTAAACGCCTGGGCTTTTTCCAGACGCGTTTCATAATCAATACGTAACAACAGCATGATGGCCGTCGACATAATCAACAAACTGGAACCACCGTAGCTGATAAGCGGCAGTGTCAGACCTTTGGTCGGTAACATGCCGGCAGCTGCGCCGACGTTGACTAGCGCCTGGAAACTAAACCAGATGCCAATAGAGCAGGCCAGGAAACCAGAGAATCGCTGATTAATTTCCAGCGCTTTCCGCCCAATGGACATGGCGCGGAAAGCGACGAAGAATACCATTAAAAGCGCCAGTACCACACCGATATAACCCAGTTCTTCCCCGATAATGGCGAAGATGAAGTCAGTGTGTGCTTCGGGTAAATACTCCAGTTTTTGCACCGAGTTCCCAAGTCCTTGTCCCCACAACTCTCCTCGCCCAAAGGCCATCAGAGATTGGGTCAACTGGTAACCGCTGCCAAAAGGATCATCCCACGGATTCCAGAACGAGGTGACGCGGCGAATACGGTAAGGCTCGGCGAGGATCAACAGCACCACCGCGGCAATACCGGAACCGATGATGGCGATGAACTGCCAGAGCTTCGCGCCCGCCAGGAACAGCATCGCCAGCGTTGTAATAAAGAGCACAACCACCGTACCAAGGTCAGGCTGCGCCAGCAGTAATACCGCCAGCACCATAATCACGCCCATCGGTTTCAGGAAGCCGCGCAGGTTGTTACGCACTTCATCGACCTTACGCACCAGGTAGTTCGCCAGATAACAGAACAGCGACAGCTTGGTAAATTCCGCAGGCTGGAAACGCATGACCCCTAAATCAATCCAGCGTGATGCCCCGTTGATGGAGCTCCCCACCACCAGAACAACCAACAGCATAACAATCGCGGCAACCAGCATTGCCGAGCTCCAGCGCTGCCAGAATTCCATCGGCAGGCGAAGCGTCACCATGGCAAAGCAAAACGCCAGGAAGAGATAGAGCGCATGGCGTTTGGCAAAGAAAAACGGATCGGCAGTCAAACGTTGTCCCACGGGCATGGAGGCGGAAGTCACCATGATGAAGCCGATGGCTGCCAGGCCTAACGTCAGCCACAGCATCGTGCGGTCATACATGATCAGACTGTCATCGTCTTTCACACGTGAGCCCATCACCCAGCCCTTCAATGCGCCAAACACCCACGCCAGGATCCCAAATCCTGGCAGGCGCGGCATTCTCGGACGCGGGAGCGTTAAGCGCATCAACCTAACTCCTCTGCGAGACGCGTGAAGACATCCCCACGCTGCTCAAAGTTTTTAAACTGATCGAGACTGGCACAGGCAGGTGAGAGCAGAACCATATCGCCCGAATGAACGCGGGTCGCGATAAGGCGCATCGCCTGTTCCATATCCGCTGTTTGTTCTGCAATTTCCGGACGCAAAGCAGCCAGCTCTGCGCCGTCCCGACCAAAGCAATACAGACGCACGTTATCGCCTTCGAGGTAGCGCTTCAGGGGAGTGAAATCTGCTGATTTCCCATCACCGCCCAACAGCAGGTGCAGCGTTCCGTCTACGTGTAAGCCGTTCAGTGCCGCTTCCGTACTGCCCACATTGGTTGCCTTGGAGTCATTGATCCAGCGAACACCGTTGTGCTCCAGAGCAAGCTGGAAGCGGTGCGCAAGGCCGGTGAAGGTGGTCAGCGCTTTAAGGCTGCTGGCACGCGGTAAACCGGCAGCATCTGCCAGCGCGAGAGCCGCAAGGGCATTAGTGTAGTTATGCTGACCGCTGAGCTTCATCTCTTTCACGTTCAGCACTTTTTCACCTTTCACGCGCAGCCAGGTTTCTCCCTGCTGACGATTCAGATGGTAGTCTCCGACATCCACACCAAAGCTCACGCAACGCTCATCAGCACCGCGTACCGGCATGGTTAAGCCATCGTCCGCATTCACAACACAGACACTGGCATTTTCATAAACCCGCAGTTTCGCCGCACGGTACTGCTGCAGACCAAACGGATATCTGTCCATATGATCTTCAGTGACGTTGAGGATAGTCGCCGCGACCGCCTTCAGGCTGGAGGTGGTTTCCAGCTGGAAGCTGGACAGTTCAAGAACATACAGTTCGCGAGATTCATCCAGCAACATCAACGCAGGCAGGCCGATATTACCGCCAACACCCACGTTAACGCCTGCCGATGCCGCCATTTCACCCACCAGCGTAGTGACCGTGCTTTTGCCGTTCGAGCCGGTGATCGCGACGATCGGCGCCTGCGCTTCGCGGCAAAACAGTTCTATATCGCCAACAATCTCAACACCGGCCTCTGCAGCCGCACTCAATGAAGGATGCGCCAGGGCAATCCCTGGACTGGCCACAATCAGATCGGCGCTAAGCAACCAGTCATCGTTCAGACTACCAAGGTGTCGTTCAACCGCTTCCGGCAGCTTATCAAGCCCCGGAGGAGAGGTGCGCGTGTCCATCACTTTTGGCGTGACGCCGCGTGCAAGGAAGAAATCCACGCACGAGAGTCCCGTCAGACCAAGACCAATAATGACGACTTTTTTACCCTGGTAATCTGCCATGATTAACGTACCTTGAGCGTTGCCAGTCCAATCAGGACCAGCATCAGCGAAATAATCCAGAAGCGCACAATGACGCGCGGTTCCGGCCAGCCTTTCAGTTCATAGTGATGATGAATAGGCGCCATACGGAAAATACGCTGCCCGCGCAGCTTGAACGATCCCACCTGCAGAATGACCGACAGCGTTTCGACAACAAACACGCCGCCCATAATCACCAGCAGGAACTCCTGACGCAGCAGCACGGCAATAATGCCCAGCGCACCACCCAGAGCCAGAGAGCCGACATCACCCATGAAGACCTGCGCCGGATAGGTGTTGAACCACAGGAAGCCCAGACCCGCACCGACGATTGCCGTACAGACAATCACCAGCTCACCGGCATGACGCAGATAAGGAATGTGCAGGTAGTTAGCAAAGTTCATGTTACCGGTCGCCCAGGCCACCAGCGCAAAGCCGCCCGCCACGAAGACGGTAGGCATAATCGCCAGGCCATCAAGACCGTCCGTCAGGTTCACGGCATTCCCGGTGCCGACAATAACGAAGTAGGCCAACAGGATGTAGAAAATGCCCAGCTGCGGCATCACATCTTTAAAGAACGGCACAACCAGTTGGGTCGCCGGGGTATCGTTGCCGGCCAGGTAAAGGGCAAACGCCACGCCCAGTGCAATCACCGACATCCAGAAATACTTCCAGCGCGCGATAAGCCCTTTGGTGTCTTTACGTACGACTTTGCGGTAGTCATCAACAAAGCCGATAATCCCGTAGCCCACCAGCACCACCAGCACACACCAGACGTACGGATTGGAGGGATAAGCCCAGAGCAGTACGGATACCACAATCGCCGTCAGGATCATGATGCCGCCCATGGTGGGCGTACCACGCTTACTGAAATGCGACTCCGGGCCGTCGTTACGCACAACCTGGCCAAAAGAGAGTTTTTGCAGGCGGGCAATCATGCGCGGCCCCATCCACAATGAGATGAAGAGCGCAGTCAGCAGGCTGACAATGGCGCGAAACGTCAGGTACGAAAAGACGTTAAAGCCGGAATAATATTTGACCAAATGTTCGGCCAGCCAAACTAACATGCCCTATTCTCCTGTAATGCGCGTGCGACCTCTTCCATGGCTGCACTACGTGAACCTTTAATCAAAATAGTCATAATCTGCTTCTCAGCGACTAACGCTTTTAATCGCGCAATCGCTGACGGCTTATCGCCATAATGTTCGCCAACGCCGCTGGCATCGCTAATGGCTTTGCTCAGCGTGCCCACACTCACCACAAGGTCGATGCCTACCGCTTTTGCTGTCTCACCCACCTGGGTGTGACAGGCTTCACTCTCGTCCCCGAGTTCTGCCATATCACCGACCACCATTACCCGGTAGCCCGGCATTTCTGACAGCACATGTGCCGCCGCCGTCATTGATCCGACGTTCGCGTTGTAAGTGTCATCCAGTAACAGTTGGTTTTCCCCAAGCTGTACCGGGAACAGACGCCCCGGAACGGCTTGCAGCCCGGCGAGACCGGCTTTCACCGCCTCATGGGTCGCCCCGACCGCCATCGCCAGCGCCGTTGCCGCCAGCGCATTGGCGATATTGTGACGACCTGGCAACGGCAGAACGACGTCAATGCCGCCGGTCGGCGTCTGCAACGTAAATTCGGTGCCATGTGAGGTCACATGGATGTTGGTCGCGGTGAAGTCGCTGTTTGCCGCGTTTGGTGAAAAACGCCAGACCTTACGCGCACCAATCGTGTTCTGCCAGTTCAGCCAGTCATTGTTATCGGCATTCATAATGGCGATGCCGTTGACCGGCAAACCGGTGTAAATCTCACCTTTGGCTTTCGCCACGCCCGCCAGTGACCCAAACCCTTCCAGGTGTGCCGCCGCCAGATTGTTGACCAGCGCCGCTTCCGGGCGAGTCAGTCCCACGGTCCAGGCGATTTCGCCCTGATGGTTCGCACCCAGTTCAATGACCGCGAACTGATGCTCGTGAGTCAGTCGCAGCAACGTCATCGGCACACCGATGTCGTTATTCAGATTTCCTGCGGTATAGAGTGTATTGCCGCACTCGCTAAGAATGGCAGCCGCCATCTCTTTCACGGAAGTTTTGCCGGAGGAGCCGGTCAGTGCCACCACGCGGGCAGGGACCTGCTGACGAACCCAGGCGGCCAGCTCACCAAAGGCCAGGCGTGTATCCTTCACGACCAGTTGCGGCAGGTCGATATCCAGTTTACGGCTGACCAGCAGCGCACCCGCGCCACCCTCTTTCGCTTTATCCGCAAAATCATGCGCATCAAAGCGCTCGCCTTTGAGGGCCACAAACAGGCAGCCCGGCGTCACTTTGCGGGTATCGGACGTCACGGCATCAAGAGTGACATCCGCGCCGTGCAATTCTGCGTGCAACACGGTAACAAGCTGGCTCAGCGTGACGTTAATCATGCGACAACCCCCAGTAAACGCGCCGCAGTGACGCGGTCGGAGTAATCCAGTCTACGATTGCCAACAATCTGATAGTCTTCGTGGCCCTTTCCAGCCAGCAAGACCACATCGTTTTCTTTGGCCTGCATGATGGCATTGGTCACCGCTTCCGCGCGACCTTCCACTACACGGGCATGACCCGCATCGACCATCCCGGCCAGGATGTCATTGATGATGGCGCGCGGCTCTTCAGTGCGCGGGTTGTCGTCGGTCACCACCGGGATATCCGCGAACTCTTCAGCAATAGCGCCCATCAGCGGTCGCTTGCCTTTATCACGATCGCCACCGCAGCCGAATACACACCACAATTTGCCGGTGCAGTGCAGCCTTGCTGCCTGCAATGCTTTTTCCAGTGCGTCCGGGGTGTGGGCATAATCCACCACCACGGTCGGTTTGCCCGGCGCGCTAAAGACTTCCATTCGGCCGCATACTGGCTGCAGACGCGCGGCCGTTTTCAGCAAATCCGCAAGCGGGTAGCCCAGTGCCAGCAGCGTAGCCAGCGCCAGCAGCAGGTTGCTCACGTTGAAGGCGCCCATCAGGCGGCTTTCGATTTCGCCCTCACCCCAGCTTGAGGTGAAGCGGAGGGTCGCGCCGCTGTCGTGATAATTCACGTCAACGGCTTTCAGCCAGCGGCCATGACAATTCGGATTGATGTGGTCTTCCATTGAGACCGCTACGGCATCGGGCAGGTTTGCCAGCCAGCGGCGTCCCACTTCATCATCAGCATTAACAATGGCCTGGCCGTAATGGTGCGCCGAGAACAGCAGCCATTTTGCTGCTTCGTAATTGGCCATATCACCATGGTAATCAAGATGGTCGCGGCTTAAGTTGGTGAAGACAGAAGCGGCAAAGGTCAGCGCGGCAACACGGTGCTGCACCAGACCGTGGGAAGAGACTTCCATGCCAGCAAAAGTCGCGCCTTGCTGCACCAGCCCAGCAATCACCTGCTGTACGTCAACGGCAGAACCGGTCGTGTTTTCCGACGGAACCACTTTCCCGAGCAGGCCATTACCCACGGTCCCCATCACCGCACTGGTTTCACCCAGCAGTTGGCTCCACTGCGCAAGCAATTGCGTGGTCGTGGTTTTACCGTTCGTACCGGTCACACCGATCAAACGCAGTCGTTCAGAGGGTTCGCCATAAAAGCGCCCTGCCAGAGCGGAGAGGCGCTCATTCAGTTGGCTCAGGTAGATAACGGGCACGCCGTGCATTTCGCGAATTTCGCCATCGCTGGCCTCATCTTTCGCTTCGGCAATAATGGCAGCCACACCTTGCGCAATCGCCTGCGGGATATATCGACGCCCGTCCGCCTGATGACCCACGACTGCCACAAAAAGATCACCCGATGCCGCGATACGGCTATCGAGTGTCATTTCCCGCAGTGCTCGCTCCGGCGCATTTGGCACCCACGGAGCGAGAAGGTCGCGCAAATTACGATCTGCCACCTGATCCCTCACCTTGATTAATTACAAATTCATTTTTATCGCCCGTCGCCAGCGCATCCGGTTCGATGTTCATGGTGCGCAGAACGCCGCCCATGATGGCACCGAACACCGGCGCAGATACGGCGCCACCGTAATATTTACCCGCTTGCGGATCGTTAATGACCACCACCAGCGCAAAGCGCGGATTACTCGCGGGCGCAACGCCTGCGGTATAAGCAATGTATTTGTTGATGTAGCGTCCATCCGGGCCGACTTTTTTCGCCGTACCTGTTTTTATCGCAATGCGATAGCCTTTGATGGCTGCTTTCACACCGCCGCCGCCTGGTAGCGCGACGCTTTCCATCATGTGAACGACGTTACGCACGATAGATTCAGTGAAGATACGTTCACCCGGAACAGGAGGGTCAACTTTGGTTATCGACAGCGGACGATAAATGCCGTAGCTGCCAATCGTTGCGTAGACTCGCGCTAACTGTAACGGGGTTACCATTAGCCCGTAGCCGAAAGAGAAGGTGGCCCTCTCTATGTCAGACCACCGTTGTTTTTGAGGATATAAGCCACTGCGTTCTCCGACCAACCCCAAATTGGTCGCCTTTCCTAGCCCAAAACGTGAGTAAGTATCTACTAACGCTGAGGACGGCATCGCTAACGCCAGCTTAGAAACACCGACGTTACTCGACTTCTGTAGCACCCCGGTAAGGGTCAATTCGCTGTAGCGCGCCACGTCTTTGATTTCGTGGCCGTTAATACGGTAAGGAATGGTGTTAAGGACGGTATTCGGCGTCACCACTCCGCGCTGCAAGGCCGTCATGACGACCATCGGTTTCACCGTAGAACCGGGCTCGAACACGTCGGTAATGGCCCGGTTACGCATGGCATCTTTTGCCGTTCCGGTGAAGTTGTTTGGGTTGTAGGACGGGCTGTTCGCCATCGCCAGCACTTCACCGGTGTTGACGTCAACCAGTACGGCGCTGCCGGATTCCGCTTTGTTAAAGGCTACGGCATTATTCAGCTCGCGATAGACCAGAGCCTGCAGGCGCTCATCAATACTTAATGCCAGATTGTGTGCCGCCTGGCTGTCGGTTGATGAGATATCTTCAATCACGCGTCCGTAGCGATCTTTACGCACCACGCGTTCGCCAGGCTGGCCGGTTAACCATTTGTCGAAGCTCTTCTCGACACCTTCGATACCCTGGCTGTCAACGTTAGTGAAGCCGATGAGGTGAGCGGTCACTTCGCCTGAGGGATAGTAGCGGCGGGATTCTTCTCGAAGATGAATGCCGGGAAGCTTGAGCTTTTTGATGTATTCGCCCAAATCCGGGTTTACCTGGCGTGCCAGATAGATAAAGCGACCTTTTGGGTTAGCGTTAATGCGGGCCGCAAGCTGATCGAGCGGCATGTTCAACGCATCGGAAAGTGCCTTCCAGCGGTTATCCAGCGTAACACCGCCCGCGTCCTGCAGCTCTTTTGGATCGGCCCAAATGGCTTTCACCGGCACACTTACCGCCAGCGGGCGGCCAGAGCGGTCGGTAATCATCCCGCGAGAGGTTGCCACCTCCTGCACACGCAGCGAACGCATATCGCCTTCGCGAACCAGCATGTCCGGCGCGATGATCTGTAAGAAGGCAACGCGGCCCAGCAGGAAACACAGCGCCAGTAAAATACAGCCGCACAGCAAGGCAAAACGCCAGCTCACAAAGCTGGCCTGTTCTTCCTGGCGTTTCGGTTTTGGCGTTTTTACCGCAGCGGCTTTCATGCGTCGCGTGGTTCCTTATTTCTGTACAACGATATTTTCCTGGGATGGATCAACATGCTGCATTTGCAGCTTTTCCGTTGCGATCCTCTCAACCCGGCTATGATCGCCGAGGGCATTTTCTTCAAGAATCAGGTTGCGCCATTCGATATCCAGTGCATCACGCTCCAGCACAAGCTGTTCGCGCTGTGCCGTCAGCAGACGGGTGTGATGCGACGTCGTGACCACAGTCACGGCGGTCATAATGATGCAAATGAACAGGCAGAGTGGCAGTTTCCCAAAACGCAAGAGATCGTCACCGATCACGCCAGGCAAAGCATGGCGCTCGTTGCTTCCTAACGACTCTTTAACTTTGCTGAGGGTCTCTGACACTCTACCGATCATGCGTTCGTCCTCTCTGCAATGCGCAGAACTGAACTACGGGCACGTGGATTCTCTGCCACCTCTTCTTCACCCGGCATCAACTTGCCTAATGCTCGCAGCTGACGGCCACCCAGTTTCCTGAGTTGTGCTTCTGTCATCGGTAATCCCGCCGGAACTTGCGGACCGCGACTTTGTTCACGCATAAAGCGCTTCACAATACGGTCTTCAAGGGAGTGGAAACTGATCACAGAAAGCCGGCCTTCCGGGGCCAGCACGCCAATCGAGCTTTTTAGCGCCTGCTCTATCTCCTCCAGTTCACTGTTCACCCAAATGCGCACCGCCTGGAAGGTACGGGTCGCGGGATGTTTGAATTTGTCCTTCACGGGCATCGCCGCAGCCACCACTGTCGCCAGCTCTTTTGTTCTGGTCATTGGTTCGATGCGGTTGCGTTCGACGATGGCGCGTGCAATACGTTTACCAAAGCGTTCTTCACCGAAGGTTTTGATTACCCAGGCAATATCGGCTTCATCAGCCGTTTGCAGCCATTCGGCAGCCGACTGGCCACGTGTCGGATCCATGCGCATATCCAGCGGACCGTCACGCATGAAGGAGAAGCCGCGCTCGGCATCATCAAGCTGCGGTGAGGAAACGCCAAGATCGAGCAGAATGCCGTCGATCTTACCCGTCAGTCCGAGTTCATCGACGTAATCAGCGAGCGCAGAGAAAGGACCATGAACGATGGAAAAACGGGGATCGTCAATTGTCTTCGCGACAGCAATCGCTTCTGGATCGCGATCGATAGCCAGCAGACGTCCTTTCGGTCCCAGTTGGGAAAGGATCAGGCGTGAGTGACCACCACGGCCAAAAGTGCCATCAATATAGATGCCATCAGGACGAATATTCAGGCCGTTAACGGCCTCGTCAAGCAGCACCGTCGTGTGTTTAAAATTTTCCATCATCATTACAGAGACAAATCCTGCAACCGATCCGACAGCACGTCAGAACCGGATTGCTCAGCGTCGATATCTTCCCTGACCTGTTGATACCAGGTCGTTTCATCCCACAGTTCAAACTTGTTGAACTGCCCAACCAGCATCACTTCTTTCGTCAGCCCGGCATGTTGCCGTAAAACGGGGGCTATCAATAAGCGCCCTGCATTGTCCATTTGGCATTCGCTGGCATGCCCCAACAACAGGCGTTGTACGCGGCGTTCCAGCGGGTTCATGCTTGATAGACGCGACAATTTTTGCTCAATAATTTCCCATTCAGGCAAGGGGTAAAGCAGCAGGCAGGAGTGATGGATGTCAATGGTGCATACCATTTGACCGGAAGCATTCTCTAGCAGCAAATCACGATAGCGGGTCGGCACGGCTAAGCGCCCTTTGCTATCAAGATTGACTAATGTTGCCCCACGGAACATACACGCTCCACCCCTGAATGACCTTTTTCACCACTTTAACCCACAAATCCCCACCAAAGGAGTTTACGGAGCGGAGGAAAACCTTGTCAAGCCAGTGCAAAGACTAACCGGAGCAAAAGATCTCTTATTCGCGGTTACATTCCAGATTGGTGAAATACCGCTCACCTGGTGAGACAAATTAACGTCATGAATATTTGTAAGAAAAAAAACCAAATATTCATTGGGACGTTAAAACGCACTCATTAGACGCATATGAAATATAAAATGTCAGTTTGCGACGCGGGCGGCATTTTAAGGCATAACGCGACCAGATAACAGTCCCTGTTGCATGCCGTCGCAACTGATGCCACGAGGCGGGAAGCACTGGCAACGCTTTGCGGTGGAAAATGAGCATTCTTTCAACGTAGACGGCTATAGATGTAACAAAACAATACAGTAATAATGTTTAGTTACGTCTTATTTGTCTTAGAGAATGTATTTAAAAGAAGGGAAGAAATTAATTAAAAAAGGAACCTTAAAAATAAGGATTTATCCGAATTAAGAAAAAACTAATTTTATGTATCAGATATACATCTATTAGGCAGCCTGAGCTGCCTAATACGCTGCGTTAAACCCGGCTTAACACGCCACGACGATAGAGATTTCGACGAATACGGCTCAAGCCCGCTTTCGGTTTACGCGGTTCATCCAGGCTTGCCAGTACGATCTCCAGCACACGCTCTGCAACATCACGATGACGTTGCGCCACGGCCAGAACCGGACATTGCAGGAAATCCAGCAGCTCATGATCGCCAAAGGTCGCAATCGCCAGATCGGAAGGCAGTTTGCCATCCCGGCGCAGCGTGACGTCCAGTACTCCCTGCAGTAACGCAAAAGAGGTGACGAACAGTGCCTGCGGCATCTCATGGGTTTCCAGCCATTTTTCAAACAACTGTGCAGCGGCTTCACGCTCATAACTGTTCGCATAGAGATACTGCACTTCGCGGGGATCGTCCTTCCAGGCGGTACGGAAACCCTGCTCACGTAAGAAACTCACGGACAGCTCAGGGAGTGCGCCTAAATAAAGGACGTGTTCTGCCGGGAAGGTGCGCAGTTCCGCTGCCAGCATCTCTGAGTCATCTTGATCGGCACCCACTACGCTGGTGAAATGTTCGCGATCCAGTGCCCTGTCCAGCGCAACGATAGGAAATGCGTCGTTGGCCCAGCGCTGATAAAACGGGTGCTCAGGTGGCAGCGAGGTGGAGACGATAATCGCATCAACCTGGCGCTGTAAAAGGTGCTCGATGCAGCGCATTTCGTTATCTGGCTGATCTTCAGAGCAGGCAATCAGTAATTGATAGCCGCGCTGGCGCGCCTGACGCTCCAGATAGTTTGCAATCCGTGTATAACTGGTGTTTTCCAGATCGGGAATAACCAGCCCTATGGAGCGGGTACGTCCCGCTCTCAACCCAGCCGCCACCGCATTCGGGTGGTAATTATGCTCACGCACAACCGCCATAACTTTCTCAACGGTTTTGTCGCTCACACGATATTGCTTTGCCTTTCCATTAATGACATAGCTTGCCGTGGTGCGTGAGACGCCGGCTAGCCGGGCGATTTCATCCAGTTTCACAATTGCCCCTCAAAAAATAAAAGATACTCCATAACCTTTTTAGGGATATAGGTTAAATTCCATAACATCTAAGCGCAGAATAGTGACTGCGGCAACCGCTTTTATGTTTGCTTCAAGCGGATTTCGCAAAAAAAAAGCCCGGCATAGGACGCCGGGCCAGGAATTTGATGTCAAATTATCGCTTAACGCATGATTTTGTCACCACGCGATAAGCCCACGACGCCCGAGCGCGCCACTTCAACAATTTTAGCGACATCGCGAATGGTTGCCAAAAAGGCATCGAGCTTATCGCTGGTGCCCGCCAGCTGGACAGTATAAATAGACGGCGTCACATCGATAATCTGCCCGCGGAAGATCTCGGCGTTGCGTTTGACCTCTTCACGGCCATAGCCACTGGCTTGCACCTTCACCAGCATAATTTCGCGTTCGACGTAGGCACCCTGCCCTAACTCGTTCACACGCAGCACATCCACCAGCTTGTGCAATTGCTTTTCGATTTGCTCGAGGACTTTGGCATCACCCACCGTCTGGATCGTCATACGCGATAACGTGGGATCATCCGTCGGCGCCACGGTCAGACTTTCAATGTTATAGCCACGCTGGGAGAACAGACCAATCACGCGCGACAATGCACCTGATTCATTTTCCAGTAATACAGACAATATCCGGCGCATAATCAAGTCCTCTCCGTTTTACTAAGCCACATCTCATCCATACCGCCACCGCGGATATGCATCGGATAAACGTGTTCCCCACCGTCAACGCACACATCCACAAACACCAGGCGATTGTTACGCACCTGTTCAATGGCTTCAGCAAGTTTGCTTTCCAGCTCGTCAGGCCGGGTGATGCGCATTCCAACATGCCCATAGGCTTCGGCCAGGCGAACAAAGTCAGGCAGTGAAGTCATGTAAGACTGGGAGTGACGACCGGAATAGATCATGTCCTGCCACTGTTTCACCATACCCAGATAACCGTTGTTCAGGTTCAGCACCAGCACCGGTAACTCATACTGCAATGCCGTAGAAAGTTCCTGAATGTTCATCTGAATGCTGCCATCGCCGGTTACGCAAATGACCGTCTCATCCGGGAACGCCATTTTGACGCCCAGCGCCGCTGGCAAGCCAAATCCCATCGTGCCCAGACCGCCGGAGTTTATCCAGCGACGGGATTTATCAAAGGGATAATAGAGTGCTGCGAACATCTGATGCTGACCGACATCGGAAGTGACGTAAGCTTCGCCATTTGTCAGGCGCCAGGCCGTTTCAATGACCGCCTGTGGCTTGATGGTTTCACTCTGCGTGTCGTATTTCAGGCACTGACGCGCGCGCCACCTTTCGATATTCAGCCACCAGTCCCGGAGATCGTCCAGCGGCTGCTGTGTTTCTTCCTGAGCAAGCTGCTCGAGCATTAGCTCCAGCACCAGACGCGCATCGCCTACAATCGGCACGTCTGCCTGGACGGTTTTCGAAATGGATGTCGGGTCGATATCAATATGCAGGACGGTCGCATTCGGGCAGTACTTCGCCAGATTGTTGGTGGTGCGATCGTCAAAACGCACGCCGACGGCAAAAATCACGTCGGAATTGTGCATGGTCATGTTGGCTTCATAGGTCCCGTGCATGCCGAGCATCCCCAGCGCCTGGCGATGCGTTGCCGGGAAGGCCCCCAGCCCCATCAATGACGATGCCACCGGGATATTCAGCTTCTCCACCAGGCTGAGCAGTTGAGCTTCGCAGCCGGAGGTAATGGCTCCCCCGCCCACATAGACAACCGGTTTTTTCGCCGCGATCAGCGTCTGGAGCGCACGCTTGATCTGGCCTTTATGCCCATGCGTTGTCGGGTTGTAAGAGCGCATGCTGACCGTTTCAGGCCAGACATAAGGAAGTTTGTTTGCCGGGCTGAGAATGTCTTTTGGCAGATCAACCACCACCGGGCCGGGGCGGCCGCTGGCCGCTAACCAGAAGGCTTTCTTCAATACGCCTGGAATGTCTTCGGTTTGCTTCACCAGGAAGCTGTGCTTCACGACCGGGCGGGAGATCCCCACCATGTCACACTCCTGGAAGGCATCGTAACCAATTAGAGAGGTTGCAACCTGCCCGGAAATCACCACCAGTGGAATAGAGTCCATATAGGCAGTCGCAATACCGGTGATAGCATTAGTGGCCCCTGGGCCTGACGTGACCAATACCACCCCAACTTCACCCGTTGCCCTGGCGAGACCATCCGCCATGTGTACGGCGGCTTGCTCATGGCGCACCAGCACATGGTCGATGCCGCCGACGGTATGTAGCGCATCGTAAATATCGAGGACAGCGCCCCCAGGATAGCCGAACACTTGCTTAACGCCCTGATCGATAAGTGACCGGACGACCATCTCGGCTCCAGACAACATCTCCATGGTTTGCCTCCAGGCTATTGTTTGTCGACTGACAGCGGAACTCATTTCCACTATGTCGCTCTACTCAGAACAGGAAATCCCTGCATTCTGATTATGAATGGCAGTTACCATAACCGCTGAAAATCTGGCAGGCAATTAGCAAACGATTTAGCTCACGCCCCCTGAAAAGTGAAAAAAGGACGTTAGTTTGCGGGAAATGGTGAATTAGTCTGAGATAAGTAAAGTCGATGATAAATCATCGTTCAAATTGCTTGCTGCTCAGTAAATCATGCATTTTTGAAACGCCGATAGCCGCTTTAGATATCAGGCATCAGCATAAAATTTTGCGATGACATAGCCGAGCAGATAAAACGGATTGCATGCAGCGTGGGTAGCAATTTCACATTATTTATCGAGAACAAACAGAGACTAACAGCTCTTCCATCCATTGATGACCTTTATCACGCCCGGCGGCTTCGTGCCAGGAAAGGAAACAGGTACGGCTATTGAGTTTTAAAGGTAAAGGTAATACCTGCAATTGTAGTTTTTCCGCAAACTCTTCTGCTAACCAGCGTGGTGCAATCGCAATCAAATGCGTTTGTGAGACGATATTTAATACGCTCGTTAATGCCATTCCCTGATAGGCCACACTGGCTTGTTTATCCGGGGTGTCATACCAGGGTTGACTAAATGAGGCGTAACGTTCGAGAGAAACAACGGCATGCTGCTCGCTATAAATATCGCTTTCACGTAAAGGCCCCATAATACGAGGATGAGTTTTACTGGCAACCAGTACCATTTCATCTTTAAAAAGAGGAACACAGCAAAACTCAGGGCGATGAAACTCATCATAGTCAATAACAAATTCTGTTTCCTGATAACGCAGCTGATGTTCCGTATTTTTATTAAGAGAGGACTTAAATACCAGATTGATATTCGGGGCTATCTTTTCAACGCTGTTATAAATAATAGACGTCAGGAAGTTATCTATCGGGCTACACACGCAAAGATTAAAAATACGCTCGCTGGTGACGGGTTCGAAACCGGACCCTGGCAACTCATTCTGGACGAGCTGCAGCGCCTGGCGGACAGAGCCAAACAGCTGATGCGCACGGGCAGTAGGCTGTATACCTCTGCCATAGCGAACAAAGAGTTCGTCATTAAACATCACTTTCAGTCTTGCCAGTGCATTACTGACCGCGGGCTGCGACATCCCCAGCGAGTGGGCCGCGCGAGTAATATTTTGTTCCTGCATCACCGCATCGAAAATAGTTAACAAATTAAGATCAACTTTACGCAATTGTGGTTTGAATGAGTCAATTTGCTCAACGCCTTCAACATTTTCTTCCGACATATTTCTCTCCAGTATAGATATTCATTCTTTATCCGGTAGCAATAACCGCTAGAAATAATATTTACCATGCATATAGGATAAGGAAAAGAGGGTTTCAAAAAATAGGAATATATATAGATGTACAACACACGAATAAAACCGTGAAAAAAATCACACTAAATACGTTCCAATTAATTACCTGTAGCGATTGAACAAGATCAAAACATACACCGCATGAATATACAAGGCGACAAAACTAAGCTATAAGTGCGATTTTACTAAAGCATTTCAGATGACATGAATACTATAATTTAACTTAATTTTATCATTCCCATTTATTATTCGATTCAATTGATAATATTTAATTATTATTAATGTAATTTCATTGAGATAGATGCACCCGCAAAAATATGTATAAATATATCTGGTTGCAAGGAAATGTACCGTAGAGGAACAATCCTCAGTAAGTGTGAAAAAGCACAAATACCTTATTTTGGTTTTAGACTAAAAACCAGCACGATTAACTAAATTAACGCAGCGTATCGATGCGACTTTTGCAGGGTTTTCCTTCGCAGAGGGTTGACTTTGAATTCCTTATCCAGTACCTCTAATAGCATTACGCATTCATCTGGAGCATGGTCATGATTCGCAATGTTCGCTTCCTCGGTCTACTACTACTAAACGCATCCCATGTGCGCGGTAGACCGGTGGACGACGCTCAGCGTTAATCATCCTCCAGTTAACACTAAGAACCCGCGCCTTGGCGCGGGTTTTTTTATGCTCGTAGCAAGGCGACCTGAAAAAGATAAGGACCCATCCATGAGCCAGCAGCAACAAGTCATTATTTTCGATACGACCTTACGTGATGGTGAGCAGGCATTACAGGCAAGTCTGAGCGTGAAAGAGAAACTGCAAATCGCCCTGGCGCTGGAGCGTATGGGCGTGGACGTGATGGAGGTCGGCTTCCCGGTCTCCTCCCCTGGCGACTTCGAATCCGTTCAGACTATCGCTCGCCAGGTCAAAAACAGCCGCGTTTGTGCGCTGGCACGCTGCGTAGAGAAAGATATTGATGTCGCTGCCGAGTCGCTGAAAGTCGCCGAGGCCTTCCGTATTCATACCTTTATTGCCACCTCACCGATGCACATCGCCACCAAGTTGCGCAGTACGCTGGATGAGGTGATTGAGCGCGCCATCTATATGATCAAGCGTGCACGTAATTACACCGACGATGTTGAATTCTCCTGTGAAGACGCTGGCCGCACCCCGATTGCCGACCTGTCTCGCGTGGTTGAAGCCGCGATTAATGCCGGTGCGAAGACCATCAACATTCCTGATACCGTCGGCTACACCATGCCCTTCGAGTTCGCGAACATCATTTCTGGCCTGTATGAGCGCGTGCCTAACATCGATAAAGCCATTATCTCCGTTCACACCCATGATGACCTGGGTCTGGCTGTGGGCAACGCCATTGCCGCCGTGCATGCAGGTGCACGCCAGGTTGAAGGCGCAATGAACGGCATCGGCGAGCGCGCAGGTAACTGCTCACTGGAAGAGGTCATCATGGCCATCAAAGTGCGCAAAGACATCATGAACGTGCACACCCGTATCAACCACAACGAAATCTGGCGTACCAGCCAGACCGTTAGCCAGATCTGCAACATGCCGATCCCGGCAAACAAAGCGATTGTCGGCACTGGCGCCTTTGCCCACTCCTCCGGTATCCACCAGGACGGCGTGCTGAAGAATCGCGAAAACTACGAAATCATGACCCCGGAATCTATCGGCCTGAACCAGGTCCAGTTGAACCTGACCTCTCGTTCTGGCCGTGCGGCAGTGAAACACCGCATGGAAGAGATGGGTTATAAGGAAAGCGACTACAACATGGATCACCTGTACGACGCATTCCTGAAACTGGCAGACAAAAAAGGCCAGGTCTTCGATTACGACCTGGAAGCGCTGGCATTCATCAACAAGCAGCAGGAAGAGCCGGAGCATTTCCGTCTGGATTACTTCAGCGTGCAGTCAGGCTCCAGTGACATCGCGACCGCATCCGTGAAACTGGCCTGTGGCGAAGAAACGAAAGCAGAAGCCGCCAACGGCAACGGCCCGGTAGACGCCATTTACCAGGCAATCAACCGCATCACCGGTTATGACGTTGAGCTGGTCAAATACGATCTCAATGCCAAAGGCCAGGGCAAAGATGCACTGGGTCAGGTGGATATCGTGGTGACTTACAACGGTCGCCGTTTCCATGGCGTCGGTCTGGCAACGGATATCGTTGAATCCTCCGCCAAAGCGATGGTTCACGTGCTGAACAACATCTGGCGCGCCGCCGAAGTCGAAAAAGAATTGCAACGCAAAGCTCAAAATAAAGAAAACAACAAGGAAACCGTGTGATGTCGAAGAACGCTCATATTGCTGTTTTGCCGGGTGACGGAATTGGCCCGGAAGTGATGGCGCAAGCCCTGAAAGTACTGGAAGCTGTTCGTAACCGTTTCGATATGCGTATCACCACCAGCCACTATGACGTGGGCGGCATCGCCATCGATCGTCACGGCAACCCACTGCCGCAGGCAACCGTTGAAGGATGCGAGCAGGCAGATGCCATTCTGTTTGGCTCCGTCGGCGGCCCGAAATGGGAAAACCTGCCGCCAGCACAGCAGCCAGAGCGTGGTGCGCTGCTGCCGCTGCGTAAACATTTCAAACTGTTCAGCAACCTGCGTCCGGCAAAACTGTACCAGGGGCTGGAAGGATTCTGCCCGCTGCGTGCCGATATCGCCGCCAACGGCTTCGATATCCTGTGCGTGCGCGAACTGACCGGCGGCATCTACTTCGGCCAGCCAAAAGGGCGTGAAGGCAGCGGTCAGCATGAGAAAGCGTTCGATACCGAGGTGTATCACCGTTTTGAGATTGAACGCATTGCCCGTATTGCCTTTGAATCCGCGCGCAAGCGTCGTAAAAAAGTGCACTCCATCGATAAAGCCAACGTCCTGCAAACTTCCCTGCTGTGGCGCGAGATAGTCAATGAAGTGGCGCAGGCGTACCCGGACGTTGAGCTGGTACATATGTACATCGACAACGCCACCATGCAGCTGATTAAAGACCCGTCTCAGTTCGACGTGCTGCTGTGCTCCAACCTGTTCGGCGATATTCTGTCTGACGAGTGCGCCATGATAACCGGCTCTATGGGCATGTTGCCGTCCGCCAGCCTGAATGAACAAGGTTTTGGCCTGTATGAGCCGGCAGGCGGTTCTGCCCCGGATATCGCAGGCAAAAACATTGCTAACCCTATCGCGCAGATCCTCTCTCTGGCACTGCTGCTGCGCTACAGTCTGAATGCAGACGACGCAGCGACCGCGATTGAGAGTGCGATTAACCGCGCATTAGAAGAAGGCGTACGCACTGGCGATTTAGCCCGTGGCGATGCCGCAGTCAGTACCGATGAAATGGGTGACATCATTGCCCGTTATGTCGCCGAAGGGGTGTAATCATGGCCAAAACGTTATACGAAAAATTGTTTGATGCGCACGTGGTTCACGAAGCGCCAAACGAAACCCCACTGTTATATATCGATCGCCACCTGGTGCATGAAGTGACGTCACCTCAGGCGTTCGATGGTCTGCGCGCGCACAACCGTCCGGTGCGTCAGCCAGGCAAAACCTTCGCCACCATGGATCACAATGTCTCCACGCAGACCAAAGACATTAACGCCTCCGGCGAGATGGCGCGTATCCAGATGCAGGAGCTGATTAAGAACTGCAAAGAGTTCGGCGTTGAGCTGTATGACCTGAACCACCCGTACCAGGGCATTGTGCACGTGATGGGGCCGGAACAGGGCGTCACCCTGCCGGGGATGACCATCGTCTGCGGCGACTCCCACACCGCCACCCACGGCGCGTTTGGCGCACTGGCGTTCGGTATCGGCACCTCCGAAGTGGAACACGTTCTGGCAACCCAGACCCTGAAACAGGGCCGCGCCAGAACCATGAAAATTGAAGTCAAAGGCAAAGCCGCTGCGGGTATCACGGCGAAAGACATCGTGCTGGCGATCATTGGCACCACCGGCAGCGCGGGCGGGACAGGTCATGTGGTGGAATTCTGTGGCGACGCGATTCAGGCGTTAAGCATGGAAGGCCGTATGACCCTGTGCAACATGGCGATTGAAATGGGGGCCAAGGCGGGCCTGGTCGCGCCAGATGAAACCACCTTTAACTATGTGAAAGGCCGTCTGCATGCGCCGAAAGGCAAAGACTTTGACGATGCGGTTGAGTACTGGAAAACCCTGAAGACCGACGACGGCGCGGCCTTCGATACGGTTGTTACCCTGCAGGCTGAAGAGATTGCGCCGCAGGTCACCTGGGGCACCAACCCAGGTCAGGTGATCTCCGTGAATGACAACATTCCTGATCCGGCCTCCTTTGCCGATCCGGTTGAACGTGCTTCAGCAGAAAAAGCCCTGGCTTATATGGGCCTGCAACCTGGCGTGCCGCTGACGTCGGTGGCTATCGATAAAGTCTTTATCGGCTCCTGCACCAACTCACGTATTGAAGACTTGCGCGCAGCAGCAGAAGTGGCCAAAGGCCGCAAAGTGGCCCCTGGCGTTCAGGCGCTGGTGGTACCTGGCTCAGGCCCGGTTAAAGCACAGGCAGAAGCCGAAGGTCTGGATAAGATCTTCATCGAAGCCGGTTTTGAATGGCGTTTACCGGGCTGCTCAATGTGCCTGGCCATGAACAACGACCGCCTGAATCCGGGTGAGCGCTGTGCATCAACCAGCAACCGCAACTTTGAAGGCCGTCAGGGCCGCGGGGGCCGCACGCATCTGGTGAGCCCGGCGATGGCTGCCGCTGCTGCGGTGAGCGGTCATTTTGCTGACGTTCGTAGCTTGTAAGAGGAGATAATCATGGCAGAGAAATATACACAGCACACAGGCCTGGTTGTCCCTCTGGATGCCGCCAACGTCGACACTGACGCCATTATTCCAAAACAGTTTTTGCAGAAAGTGACGCGCACCGGCTTTGGCGCACATCTGTTCAATGACTGGCGTTTCCTTGATGATAAAGGCGAAGTGCCAAACCCGGAATTCGTCCTGAACTTCCCGGAATATAAAGGCGCATCAATTCTGTTAGCGCGTGAAAACTTCGGCTGCGGCTCCTCGCGTGAGCATGCGCCCTGGGCGCTGACCGATTACGGCTTTAAAACCGTTATCGCACCGAGCTTCGCGGACATCTTCTACGGCAACAGCTTTAACAACCAGCTGCTGCCCATTAAGCTGAGCGATGAAGAAGTCGACGAGCTGTTCAAGCTGGTACAGGCGAATCCGGGTATCAGCTTCGAAGTGGATCTGGAAGCGCAGGTGGTAAAAGCAGGTGATAAATCCTACAGCTTTACCATTGATGCCTTCCGTCGCCACTGCATGCTCAACGGTCTGGACAGCATCGGTCTGACCTTGCAGCATGAAGATGCGATTGCGGCATACGAGAACAAGCAGCCTGCTTTTATGAATTAAGGCTGTGCATCATCCCTGGCAACCCGGTCTTCGTACCGGGTTTTTTATGGCATTCGCACGCAAAAAAGTGACAATCATCACAAAAATCATCATTTGTCCCTGCATCGTGCAAGGATAATGTGAATGCAAAGAAACGGTTATTTCTCCCCTGCCCGTTAATTTCTCCACGATATCCCTCTCTTTATGTATAAAGAGACCATCACAAGTAAAAATACCGCTCAATTATTTAATATATAAATACCAGCATGTGAAAAAACGGTTAATTGCATAGAAAGACCCTATGGTTCCATGCAAAAAAAAGCATTATTTTTCCCCCTCTCCGCTCGTTATCTTGCCCACAGAAACATATTAACCTTGGATTTATCAGGAGTACCGCGTACCGGCCTTCTGGATTTCCCGTGGAGAGATCAAATGAGCCACTACCAACACCTTTTCAGCCCGCTGACCATCAACGGGATGACGATTAAAAATCGCATCATCATGCCGCCGATGGGCACCAACATGGCCACTATCAACGGCGAAGTGTCTCGTGAACAGCTTGAGTACTATGAACTGCGGGCAAAAGGCGGTACTGGATTAATTACCATCGAGAATATTTGCATCGATTTTCCCTTTGCCTCAAATGGCACTACGCAACTGCGTATCGACAACGATCAATATATTCCCGGCCTGTTTAAATTAACGGAAACATTGCATAAACACGGCGCCTGCGTCTCTATTCAGCTTAATCATGCTGGTGCTTCTGCCTATGCTTATCGTCTTAACGGCGAGCAGCCCCTTTCCTCCTCGACCACGCCGTCTAAAAAGAACGGCAATATTCCCCGCGCGATGACCCGCGAGGATATTTATCACGCCGTTCACAAATTTGGTGAGGCCGCAGAGCGCGTCAAACGCGCCGGTTTTGACTGCGTTGAGATCCACGCAGGGCACTCTTATTTAATCAGCCAGTTTTTGTCGCCGCTGTTTAACAAGCGTACCGACGAATTTGGCGGTGATCTGGAAAACCGCGCCAGAATCCTGTGCATGGTGGTCGATAAAGTGCGCGCAAGCGTTGGCCCGCGTTTCCCCATTAGCCTGCGATTCAGCGCCGATGATTTCCTCAAAGGCGGCAACACGCTGGATGATACCCTGCGTATGCTCGAACTTTGCCAGGAGAAGGTCGATATCCTCAACGTCTCCGCCGCGCAGAACGACAACCTCAATTTGCAAATTGATCAGATGTCACTGGAAGATGGCTGGAAACGCTACCTCTCCCGCGCCGTGCGCGAGAAGTTCAATAAGCCCACCGTTATCGCCGGCAATATTCGCACGCCGAAAGTCGCTGAAGACATCCTCGCCACCGGCGATGCTGACCTGATTGCTATTGGCCGTGGCCTGATTGCCGAACCGGAATGGGTGCAGAAAGTCCAGCAGGGCAATGAGCGCCTGATGCGCAAATGCATCTCGTGCAACATTGGCTGTGCCGATCACCGTATCGCCCGCTCCCGCCCGCTGCGCTGCTCCATCAACCCGGACATTATTCATGGCGACGCTTACAAACAGCGCGTGGTGAATCGCGATACTCGCGTGGTGGTGATTGGTGCGGGCATCGCCGGTATGGAAGCGGCCTGTACCGCAGCCGAAGTGGGCTGCCACACCTGGCTGCTGGAGAAGAAAAACAGTCTGGGTGGTCTCGCCAGTGAGATTTCGCTGCTGCCAGAGAAAAAACGTATTGCCGACTTCCCGCAGTTTATGAAAAACCGCATGTCCGGTTTACACAATCTGATGCTGCAGGTCGGCCATGAAGCAAACGTCGACACGCTCACAGAGCTTCAGCCAAACCTGATCATTAACGCTACGGGTTCAGTACCGCTGCTGCCACCTATCACCGGCCTGAAAGAGTGCATTGATGTTGAAGGCGGCAACGTCTTCTCCATCACCGGCATGATTCACCATCTGGACAGATTCGCCGATGCCGAAGGCAAACGCATTGTGGTCGTGGGCGGCGGCGCCGTCGGTCTCGACGTTATCGAGTATTTCTCCGCTCGCGGTGCACGTACTGAACTGATTGAAATGCAGGATGGCCCAGGCCGTGACCTGGACATCATCACCAAAAACGCCATGTTGACCATGCTGGATGAGCACCACGTGGAGCAGCACATGCAGACACAACTCGTCGCCGTCCACCCGACACACTTTCGCGTTAAGCAAGCCGACCGCGTCTATGACATTCCCTTTGATTACGGCTTCGTTTGCCTGGGAATGCGCGCCAACAGAAACGGCCTTGATGACGTCGAACGCTGGGCCAGCAGCCAAAATATCCGCGTCATGAATATCGGCGATAGCGTGATGGCGCGCCGCATCATCGACGGCGTGCGCGAAGGACGCAACGTGCTGGAAACCCTAGAAGACATGGGTGCTCTGGGCTGACGACGGCGAAAAAAGAATTCTATTTCCAATACTTGAGGACTTTATCATGGCAGAACGTATTACGGGTCACACTGAGCTCATTGGCCTGATTGCAACCCCGATTCGTCACAGCATGTCTCCGACCATGCACAACGAAGCCTTTGCCCATTTGGGTCTGGATTATGTCTACCTGGCCTTTGAAGTCGACAACCAGGAACTGAAAGACGTCGTGCAGGGTTTTCGCGCTCTGAAACTGCGCGGCTTTAATGTCTCCATGCCAAACAAAACCGCCATTTGTCAGTATCTCGACAAGCTCTCCCCGGCAGCGGAACTGGTCGGCGCGGTCAACACAGTGGTCAACGATAACGGCGTGTTAACCGGCCACATTACCGACGGTACTGGCTACATGCGTGCGCTTGCCGAAGAAGGCATCGACATCATTGGCAAGAAAATGACCGTGCTGGGCGCGGGCGGTGCGGCCACCGCACTGTGTGTGCAGGCTGCACTCGACGGCGTGAAAGAAATTTCTATTTTCAACCAGAAAGATAAATTCTTCGCGAATGCGGAACAGACCGTTGCCAAGATCCGCAATAACACCAACTGCGAAATCCATCTGTTTGATATTGCCGACCACGACAAACTGCGTGCCGAAATCGACAGCAGCGTGATCCTCACCAATGCCACTGGCGTGGGCATGAAGCCTTTCGAAGGCCAGATGCTGCTGCCAAACGACAGCTTCCTGCGCCCGGATCTGATCGTGTCTGACGTCATCTACAACCCACGCAAAACGCATCTGCTGCAAGTCGCCGAGAAGAAAGGCTGCCGCACCCTGAACGGCCTGGGCATGATGCTCTGGCAGGGCGCAAAAGCGTTTGAAATCTGGACGGGCAAAGAGATGCCGGTGGATTACGTCAAGAATGTCCTTTTCTAAGGGTAGGCATGATGAAAAATAAATATGTCCCGACGGCGGCCGGGCTGTATCTCAACTACCTGATCCACGGCATGGGGGTGTTGCTGATAACCCTCAACATGGCCAATTTGCAGGAGCAGTGGGGAACAGACCGCGCTGGCGTGTCGATCGTTATTTCTTCTTTGGGTATCGGTAAGCTCGCCACCATCGTAACGGGTTTTCTCTCCGATCGTTATGGGCGCAAGCCGTTCATCTATTTAGGTATTCTGAGCTATTTGCTGTTCTTCTTTGGCATTTTGTTCACTACTAACATCTACATGGCCTATTTCTTTGGCATCCTGGCCGGGATGGCGAACAGCTTCCTCGACTCCGGTACCTACCCGGCGCTGATGGAATCTTTCCCCAACTCAGCCAGCCGTGCCAACGTACTGATCAAAGCCTTTGTCTCCGCCGGGCAGTTCCTGCTGCCGTTCATTATCAGCCTGCTGCTCTGGGCAAACCTGTGGTTTGGCTGGTCATTTATTATCGCAGCGGTGTTGATTGTGATAAGCGGTCTCTACTTGATCAAAATGCCGTTCCCCGATCACCGGGCGAAAAAAGCGATCGCAGAGAAATCGACGGCGTCTGCCACGCAACAGCCTGATGCCAGCATGATGGACATGCTCATCTTCACGCTGTACGGCTATATCGGTATGGCGACGTTTTATCTGGTGAGTCAGTGGCTGGCGCAATACGGTCAGTTTGTTGCCGGGATCCCTTACGAATCGGCGATCAAATTGCTCAGTATCTACACGGCTGGATCGTTAACCTGCGTGTTCGTCACCGCGACCTTCGTGAAAAACGTCATCAATTCCGCCGTGGCGATGGTGCTTTACACCGCCATTTCAGCGATTTCGTTGCTGGTGGTTTGCCTGTTCCCGACACCGATGGTGGTCACCGGCTTTGCCTTCGTGATCGGCTTCTCAGCGGCTGGCGGGGTTCTGCAACTGGGCGCGACTATCATGGCCATGAGCTTCCCAAGCGGGAAAGGCAAGGCAACGGGGATTTTTTATACCGCAGGCAGCGTCGCCAGTTTTACCATTCCGCTCATTACGGCAAAACTGTCGAAGATCAGCATCGCCAGCATCATGTGGTTTGATTTCATTATCGCCATCATCGGCTTTGTGATTGCCCTGTACATCGGTTATCGTCAGTTTCAGGTTCATTCGGCCCAGAAATCCACCCGCGTTGCGGCGACGGCCTGAAAGCTCAGCGAACAAGAATAATGGATACCAACATGACTCAAGCTGTACACGTTAAAAACATCTCCTTCCAGGAAGGGGAAACGCTGATTTGCGTGCCGTTAGTCGGCAAAACGCTCGACGACCTCAAAGTCAGTGCACGCACGCTGGCAACGGCGGGTGCTGATCTCATCGAATGGCGCGTTGACCACTTTACGCAGGTGAAAAACGCTGAGCAGGTGCAAAGCGCCCTCGCGGAAATCCGTGCACTGCTGGCGGATATCCCGCTGCTGTTTACTTTTCGCAGCAAACGCGAAGGGGGCGAAACGGAAATCAGTGACGAGGCCTACTTTGAACTGAACCGTCAGGCGGCAGTCAGCGGGCTGGTCGATCTTATTGATATCGAGTTGTTCAACGACGAAGCGCAGATCCGCGCGGTGATTGATGCCGCACATGCGGCAGGTGTGAAAGTTATCATGAGCAATCATGATTTCCACAAAACCCCCGCGCAGGAAGACATCATCTACCGTCTGCGTCGCATGCAGGATCTCGGGGCGGATTTGCCGAAAATGGCCGTGATGCCACAAACGCCGAAGGATGTGCTGACGCTGCTGTCCGCCACCCTTGAGATGAAAGAGAAATATGCCACGCGTCCCATCATTACCATGTCGATGGCAAAAATGGGTGGCGTCAGTCGGGTAACGGGTCGTCTCTTTGGCTCAGCCATGACCTTTGGCACCGTGGGCCAGGCGTCAGCGCCGGGTCAAATTGCCATTGCAGAGCTGCGTGAAATGATGAACGTGCTGTCCTGACAGCAAACGTGAAATCACATCGCCCGGAGCCTGACTCCGGGCATGTGGTTACCGTTTTTTCTGGCTGTCATCAATGATGAAGTTTTTAAACGATTGAATCGCAGGGGAAAGCACCCGGTCTTTCATGGTCGCCAGATAGATAAAACGGGGGGGGATTTTATTTTTAATCGCCAGAATATGCACATTGTAATTCGAGAGCGCAGAAATGCGCGGCATGATGGCAATCCCGTAATCGATACTCACCAGCCCCGCCATCGCGGTGTCCTCTTCAACATAGCAGGCAATGTCCGGCACCAGTTTTTGCTGAATAAACACATTATCGATAAAAGGCCGAAGCCCGCTATTTTCAGAAAAATAGATATAGGGATAGTGAATCGTCTCAACCAGATCAACTTCATCGCGATATAACCTTGCCAGAGGATGATCTTTCGCAGTAACAACGACCAGTTCCTGTTGAATGATGGGGATAAAATCAATATCTGACTCATCCGCAATATAAGAACAAATTGCCAGGTCGGTACGCCCCGATTTTAACTCCTGCAACAACGTCAGTGACGTTCCCTGGGTAAAAGAAAACGTCACACTATGCCTGGCTGGCGTAACGGAATAGTTGTGAATAAGCTGAGGTACAACATATTCGCCCATGGTATAAATAAATGCGATGCGAATATTTTCTTTGGTGTCCATTCCACTTTTTTGCAGCGTCAGACGACCATTTTCTAACGACGTTAGCGCGTCTTCCACATAGGGCAGAAAGCGTTTTCCGTTTTGTGTAATCTCAACATTGCGGCCTTTCCTGGCAAAAAGCGACACGCCAAGCTCTTTCTCCAGCTCAGAGATAGCGTGGCTTAGCGAAGGTTGGGTGATGAAAAGGCTGGAGGCGGCTTCAGTGTAGTGCTCCGTTTCTGAAAGCCTCTTAAAATAATAAAGTTGCTTTAGGTTCATTATTTTTGACCGTATAATATAAGATAAAATCGCTGAGATAAATATAACACAATGGGAGTATCATGCGGTCATAAAAGCGTAAGTACGCGAGTAATATCAAATATTCTCAATCGCTGTGATCAGGATGTAAATAAACGGTTCACAAGATGAGAAATAAGATATTCCACTAAAGTATTTTTGCATACAAAAATATATGCAAAAATATTTTAAACTTTAAAGGATATTCACATGAGGACACTCGCGAATCAGGAATGCGCCACGCCTTTAACCGGAGTCAGGAAAAGAAGCCGGGCACGCATTGTAATTTTATTGTTATTGTCCATCGGCACGATGATTAATTATCTCGACCGCACGATCCTCGGCGTGGTTGCCCCCGCCTTGACCCGTGAACTGCACATCGATCCCGCTGTCATGGGTATCGTTTTCTCCGCTTTTGCCTGGACCTACGCACTGGCGCAGATCCCCGGCGGGATGTTTTTAGACCGCTTTGGCAACAAACTGACCTACGCCCTTTCCATCTTTTTCTGGTCAACATTTACCCTCTTGCAAAGTTTTTCGCTGGGACTGAAATCCCTGCTGCTTTTCCGCCTGGGTCTTGGCATCAGCGAAGCCCCTTGTTTTCCGGTTAACAGCCGCGTTGTCGGCACCTGGTTTCCCCAGCATGAACGTGCGCGGGCGACGGCGACCTACACTGTCGGTGAATATATTGGCCTGGCCGCCTTCTCTCCCCTCTTATTTTTAATCCTTGAACACCATGGCTGGAGAACGTTATTTTTCCTCACCGGTGGATTAGGTATCGCCTTCACCTTTGTGTGGTGGAAATTTTATAAAGAGCCGCATGAATCCACCACAGCAAATAAAGAAGAGCTGGATTACATTGGCGTCGGGAATAAAGAAAAGGCGAGCGAAAACATTCCGTTCAACTGGGCTGATGCGAAACGCCTTATTTGTTGTCGTCAGGTGATAGGTGCCAGTCTGGGGCAATTTGCAGGCAATACCACGCTGGTCTTCTTTCTGACCTGGTTCCCGACCTACCTGGCTCAGGAGCGCCAGCTCCCCTGGCTTCACGTCGGTTTCTTCGCAACATGGCCATTTCTTGCAGCGGCCATTGGCATCATTTTCGGCGGCTGGGTCTCGGATAAATTATTGAAGAAAACCGCCTCGGTTAACGTCAGCAGAAAATTACCGATCATTACCGGATTGCTGCTCTCAAGCGTTATTATCGCGGCCAACTGGGTGTCAAATAACACAATGGTTATTGTGATTATGTCCATTGCCTTTTTTGGTCAGGGCATGGTCGGGTTAGGCTGGACGCTCATTTCGGATATTGCACCAAAAAATATGGCGGGGCTGACCGGAGGGATATTTAATTTCTGCGCCAACATGGCCTCGATAATCACCCCGCTCATTATCGGTTTTATCATTGCCGGGACGGGGAATTTTTTCTATGCGCTGATCTATATCGGCTTAACGGCGCTGATCGGGCTGGTGGCGTACATCTTCATTATCGGTGACATCAAACGTATTGAGTTCAATTAGCCAATGTCTCCCGGCGCTGACCCCGCCGGGAGCTAAGCGACAACTTAGATATCTTTTACCCGGCAGGTCAGGAACAGCGTGACCAGTGAAAGAGCCGCGATGACGTAATACACGGACGCATGACCGTAGCTCTGCGCCAGCGCGCCCTGGATAACCCCCGCCAGAATCACCCCTGTCGAGATGCTGTTAGTGAACAGCGTTGTCGCAGAGCCCGCACGGCCGGGCATTAAATCCTGGAACCACAACATACCAATTCCGGCGATGATGCCAATAAACACCGCATTGAAAATTTGCAGGCCGAGCAAGGCTTCACGGCTGTGGAACATCAGCAAGCCTGCGTAAAACAGCACACCTGCCCCCACAGCACCGATCATCATTTTGCGCTTACCAAAACGCTTCACGTAGTAACCCGCCAGGATCATCGCCGGGATCTCAAGCCCTGCGGCCGTGCCCATCAGCACACCGGCGAGGCTGTCCGGCAGCCCCAGAACGTTGTTTATCCACAGCGGCATATCGATGATGTACATGGTGTTGCAGGTCCACATCAGCGTGGAGGCAATAAACAACATGCGCACGTTCTTATCGCTCCAGCCGCTCACCTCGGTCACCGGCACCACCGTCGAGGATTCAACGCGCGCAACGGAAGGCAGCCAGAGCGCAATCATCACCAGGCTAATGACAAAAATCCCGGCGGCGATGGCGTACATGGTGGTGAAGCCATAATTGAGCGCCAGCATAAACGCCAGTGGGGGGCCAATCACCCAGGCGACTGAAATCTGCGCACGCATGATGGAGCTGAACATCACCACTTCGCGGGCAGAGCTATCCGCATATTCGCGCGCCAGCGCAAAAAGCTGAGGCATCGCGGTACTGGCAAGCGAGGCCAGGAAGACGCCGCAGGTAATGAGCGTTAAATAATGTCGGTTGAAAGCAAAGAGCAGCGCGTTGCCCACCGCCATCAGGCAGCAGAACATGATCAGTTTTCGCCGATCTCCCTGGCGATCGGAGCGTTTCGCCAGTGCAAGGCTTACGCCAATCCCGGCAATCGCGTTCACCGTGTAGAACAGCCCGACCCAGAAAGGCTCGACGCCCACTTCACGGCTGAGAAACAGACTGAGCGTGGGTGCCTGTAGCGCCCCCGCCACCCCGATCATAAAGGCGACCATCATAAAAGCGAGGTACACACCGTTCAGGCGGCGTCCCATCGTCATCAACCAGAGCATAAGGATCCTTGCATGCGTAGAAACGAAAAAAGCCAGCAGATGATACCTGCTGGCGTGGTGATTCGCACCAATACTCAGTCACACATGATGGCTGCGGGTCAGGACGTAGAGACCGTGGATGTCACTTCCCACTGCATTAATTCTTCGAGCATTTTCTGCCGCTGAACGGCATTCGGACACTTAAGCCAGGACGCTCCCTGCGTCGCACGAAAATACGCTAAGTAAAATTGCTGCGTGAATGATCTCTTCATAAGCCCCTCCTCGCTTTCATCGAAGAGAAGTATTGGCTTAATATAGGGATTAATAAATTGCTGACTTTTTCTCAGGAGTTCCCCTTTTATGTCTTCCGGTCGCCTGCAACAACAGTTCATCCGCCTCTGGCAATGCTGTGACGGGAAGTCACAAGAGACCACGCTCAATGAGCTGGCGGAGCTGCTGAGCTGCTCGCGGCGCCATATGCGTACCCTGCTCAACACCATGCAGGCGCGCGGCTGGTTGACCTGGGATGCCGAAGCCGGGCGGGGCAAGCGCTCACGCCTCACGTTCCTCTATACTGGCCTTGCCTTACAGCAGCAGCGCGCCGAAGACCTGCTCGAGCAGGATCGCATCGATCAGCTGGTGCAACTGGTGGGGGATAAAAGCGCCGTGCGGCAGATGCTGGTGTCGCATCTGGGGCGCAGTTTCCGCCAGGGGCGGCATATTCTGCGCGTGCTCTACTACCGCCCGCTGCGTAACTTACTGCCCGGCACCGCGCTGCGCCGTTCCGAAACCCATATGGCCCGGCAAATCTTCAATGCCCTGACACGTATAAATGAGGCAAATGGGGAACTGGAAGCGGATATTGCCCACCACTGGAAGGCGATTACCCCCTTGCACTGGCGATTTTATTTACGCCCAGGCATTCATTTCCATCACGGACGCGAACTGGAAATGAGCGATGTGATCACCTCGCTACAGCGCGTCAGTGCCCTGCCGCTCTATTCACACATCAGCGAGATTGTCTCTCCAACCCCCTGGACGCTGGACATTCACCTGAGCCAGCCTGATCAATGGCTGCCCTGGCTGGTCGGGCACATCCCGGCGATGATCCTGCCGCAAGAGTGGGGAACGATGGCCAACTTCTCCAGCCACCCGGTGGGAACCGGTCCCTATGCGGTGACGCGTAATAATAACAACCAGCTCAAAATTCATGCTTTCGAGGATTACTTTGGCTTTCGCGCCCTGATCGATGAGGTCAACGTCTGGGTATTACCGGAAATTGGCGATGAGCCCAACGGCGGCCTGACGATTGACGGCCCCACCGACAGCGAAAAAGCTATCGAAAGCCGCCTGGAAGAAGGCTGCTATTACCTGCTCTTTGACGCGCGCTCAAGCCGGGGTGCTCATCAGGCGGTACGCGACTGGATAAGCCAGGTGCTGTCGCCCTCCAATCTGCTCTTCCACGCGCAAGAGCACTACCAGCGCTACTGGTTCCCGGCCTATGGGCTATTGCCTCGCTGGCACCATGCTCGCCCCGGCAGCGGCGAGAAACCTGCCGGGCTGGAGTCACTCACGCTCACCTTCTATCGTGACCATAACGAACATAAAGCCATTGCCAACACCATGAGCGCCCTGCTCGCCAGCCACGGCGTGCACCTGGACATTCAGGAAGTGGACTATAGCGAATGGCACGCGGGTGACATCGTCAGCGATATCTGGCTTAACAGCGCCAACTTCACGCTGCCGCTCGACTTTTCCCTGTTCACCCACCTCTACGAGGTGCCGCTCATCCAGCACTGCGTGCCGCTCGACTGGCAGGGAGATGCACAAACATGGCGCGCCGGAGAGATGAACCTCGCCCTCTGGTGCCAGCAACTGCTGGAGAGTAAAGCCATGGTGCCCTTGATTCACCACTGGCTGATGATCCAGGGGCAGCGAAGCATGCGCGGGCTGCGCATGAACACGCTGGGTTGGTTTGACTTTAAATCCGCGTGGTTTGCCCCGCCGGATCCATAACGCTTCCCGAAAACTTACAAAATCATTACAATGCTGCGGTGCTCAACGGGGTGCTGCGCGTAAGCGTGTGCTGAGAAAATACCCGTCGAACCTGATCCGGATAACGCCGGCGAAGGGATTTGAGGCTCTCGCTCAAAATCCTTTGCCACCTACATTTTTTGAGGTGCAAAGTGCTTAAAAAAGTTCTGCCCGTCATGCTGCTGGTTGCAGCGCCTGTCTTTGCTAAACCAACCCTTACCGTTTACACCTACGACTCGTTTGCCGCCGACTGGGGCCCAGGCCCGGTGGTGAAAAAAGCCTTTGAAGCAGACTGTAACTGCGAGCTGAAGCTGGTCGCGCTGGAAGATGGCGTCTCGCTGCTCAACCGTCTGCGCATGGAAGGCAAAAACAGCAAAGCTGACGTGGTGTTGGGGCTGGATAACAACCTGCTTGAAGCCGCCTCACAAACCAAGCTGTTCGCCAAAAGTAATGTGGCCACCGATGCGGTAAACGTACCGGGCGGCTGGAAAAACGATACCTTCGTGCCTTTTGATTACGGCTGGTTCGCCTTCGTCTACGACAAAACCAAACTGCAAAACCCGCCGAAAAGCCTGAAAGAGCTGGTTGAGAGCGACAATAAATGGCGTGTGATCTATGAAGATCCGCGTACCAGTACGCCGGGCCTGGGCCTGCTGCTGTGGATGCAAAAAGTCTATGGCGACAAATCCCCGGAAGCCTGGAAGAAGCTGGCCGCGAAAACCGTGACCGTGACCAAAGGCTGGAGCGAAGCCTATGGCCTGTTCCTGAAAGGGGAAGGCGATCTGGTGCTGAGCTACACCACGTCTCCGGCCTACCACATTATTGAAGAGAAAAAAGAGCAGTACGCGGCGGCCAATTTCAGTGAAGGTCACTATCTGCAGGTGGAAGTCGCGGCACGCACCGCAGCCAGCAAGCAACCTGAACTGGCGGAAAAATTCCTCAAGTTTATGGTCTCTCCGGCCTTCCAGAATGCGATCCCGACGGGCAACTGGATGTATCCGGTGACCAACGTGGCCCTGCCTGCGGGCTTTGATACGCTGGTGAAACCGCAAACTTCCCTGCAATACACGCCGCAAGAGGTCGCTTCCCAGCGCGCCGACTGGATCAGTGCATGGCAACGCGCCGTCAGCCGTTAATTCCCGGCTGGCTTGCCCCTGGCCTGACCGCCGCGACCATTATGGTGGCGGTGGCTCTGGCTGCGTTTCTGGCACTCTGGGAACACGCACCCGCCACGGAGCTGGCTGACGTATGGCAGGACAGCTATCTGTGGCATGTGGTGCGTTTTTCCTTCTGGCAGGCGTTTCTCTCTGCGCTGTTCTCTGTCGTTCCGGCGATTTTCCTCTCCCGGGCCTTGTACCGACGACGCTTCCCCGGGCGCCTCGCGCTGCTGCGTTTGTGCGCCATGACGCTGATCCTGCCGGTATTAGTCGCGGTGTTTGGTATTCTCAGCGTCTACGGCCATCGTGGCTGGCTGGCATCTGCCTTTACCGCACTGGGCCTGAAATGGACCTTCTCGCCGTATGGGTTGCAGGGCATCCTGCTGGCGCACGTCTTCTTTAATCTGCCGATGGCGTCACGCTTGCTGCTTCAGGCGCTGGAGCAGATCCCCGGCGAACAGCGCCAGATTGCCGCACAGCTGGGCATGCGCGGCTGGTCGTTCTTCCGCTACGTGGAGTGGCCGTGGCTGAGCAGGCAGATTCCCCCCGTTGCTGCCCTGATTTTCATGCTCTGCTTTGCGAGCTTTGCCACCGTGCTCTCGCTGGGTGGCGGCCCGCAGGCGACCACGATTGAGCTGGCGATTTACCAGGCGCTGAGCTACGACTTTGATCCAGGCCGTGCCGCATTGCTGGCGCTGATTCAGATGGTGTGCTGTTTAGGACTGGTGCTGCTCAGCCAGCGCCTCAGCAAAGCCTTTGCCGTGGGCAGCCACCAGATACAAGGCTGGCGCGATCCGCAGGACCGCACCTTTAGCCTTATTTGCGATTACACGCTGATCGCGCTGGCGCTGCTGCTGCTTTTGCCGCCGTTGCTGGCCGTCATTATTGATGGCTTCAACCTCAGCCTGCTGAACATGCTCTCCCAGCCTGTTCTCTGGCAGGCGGTGTGGACGTCGGTGCGTATTGCGCTTTCAGCGGGCCTGCTCTGTGTCATTTTCACGTTGATGCTGCTCTGGAGCAGCCGCGAGCTGCGCGCCCGTCAGCACACGCTGGCAGGCCAGGCGCTGGAGATGAGCGGTATGTTGATTCTGGCGATGCCGGGGATTGTGCTGGCAACCGGCTTCTTCCTGCTGCTCAACGACAGCATCGGATTGCCGACCTCTGCTGACGGGATCGTGATTTTTACTAACGCGCTGATGGCGATTCCCTATGCGCTAAAAGTACTGGAAAACCCGATGCGCGACGTCACCGCACGCTACAGCCTGCTGTGTCAATCGCTGGGTATGGAAGGGTTCCGCCGCTTTCGTGTGGTGGAACTGCGGGCGTTGAAAATACCGCTGGCGCAGGCGCTGGCCTTTGCCTGCGTGCTGTCGATTGGCGATTTTGGTGTCGTGGCGCTTTTTGGTAATGACGATTTTCGCACGCTACCCTTCTACCTTTATCAGCAGATAGGCTCCTATCGCACCCAGGACGGTGCGGTCACGGCGCTCATCCTGCTGGTGTTGTGTTTCTCACTGTTCACTCTTATCGAAAAACTTCCGGGCCGCCATGCTAAGACTGATTGATGTAACCTGGCTGTATCAGCATTTACCCATGCGCTTCACGCTGTCAGTCAAACAGGGTGAGCTGGTCGCCATTCTTGGCCCGAGCGGGGCGGGGAAAAGTACGCTGCTAAGCCTTGTGGCGGGGTTTTTAACCCCGGCAAGCGGCACCATCATGATTGAAAACCATGAGCACACTCACACCCCACCAGCAAAGCGCCCGGTGTCGATGTTGTTTCAGGAAAATAACCTCTTTACCCACCTGACCGTGCGGCAAAACATCGGACTGGGCCTCGATCCTGGGTTAAAACTGTCGAGCGCACAAAGCAATAAGCTGGACACCATTGCCGCCACCATGGGGCTGGATTCGCTGCTCAATCGCCTGCCCGGTGAGCTTTCCGGCGGCCAGCGTCAGCGTGTGGCCCTCGCCCGCTGCCTGGTACGCGAACAGCCGGTACTGTTGCTGGATGAACCCTTTTCCGCGCTGGATCCGGCGCTGCGCCAGGAAATGCTCACCCTGGTTCAGGACGTGTGCCGCCGCCAGCAGCTGACGTTGCTGATGGTGTCGCATAGTGTGGAAGATGCGGCGCGTATTGCGCCACGTTCGGTCGTGGTTGCCGACGGACGTATTGCCTGGGATGGGAAAACCAGCGACCTGCTGAGCGGGGATGCGCCGGTTTCCGCCCTGCTGGGGATCAGGTGATGACTTTTCCGAGTATCTGCGCGTAAATCGGCATTAACGGGTGACGTACAAGGTAGGTGACCGCGACAGCAGCGGCACAAATCATCAGCGGCGTCAGCCAGAACAGACGCTGGCGCGGCAGGTAAGCCGAGAGTTTATCCAGCCCGGCTTTTTTACTGCGCCAGAGCCGCCAGCACAACCACCCTGCCAGCCAGACCAGTACCGCTGCCAGCACCAGCAGCCATTTAAAGCCGCCGCTTTGCTCCCCCGCCGGAATATCAATCGCCGCCCCGGCCAGAATCCCTGGCAGGAAGTAAAACGGCGGCCAGAGCAGGCAGCCAATGATGTTGGGCACCACAAATTTTGAGACCGGCAGGTCCAGCATGCCTGCGACCATCGGGATCAGGGGGCGCGTCGGCCCCACAAAGCGCCCGACTAAAATGGTAAACATGCTGTGCTGATGGAGCGCGTGTTCGGTTTTATCCAACAGCGCTTTATTTTTTTGCAGGAAGGAGAGGCGATGCAGCGGGTGCTTGAAGCGCCAGCCGAGCCAGAATGAAATCCAGTCCCCCAGAAGACAACCGACGATCCCCGCAAGCCAGGCGTGCCAGAAATTCACTTCGCCGCTGCCAATCAGCGCCCCGAGTGCTGCCATCATCACCGTGCCAGGGAGAATGAGCCCCACCAGCGCCAGCGATTCGAGAAATGCGACCAGCGCAATCGCAATCAGCGTGTAAGTGGCCGACTGCGTAATAAAGTGTTCCAGCAATGCTTGCATAGTCTATCCGGTTGAGTCACGACGCCGGGATTCTCCTGGGCCGCGCCGTAAGGGTCAATCTTCAATTATCCGAATAGTTTAGCGATTCTGGTATTCACCCGCGAAATTCATTGCGCTTCTTTACCGTTTATTCACATCCTGCACGAAATTCACTTGGGCTGGCGCCAGTGCATTTTTTAAAGACCCGCGAGAAATAGAGCTGGTCCTCAAATCCCACGTTGCGCCCAACGCTGGCAATCGGCATTCGGGTGGTGCTCAAAAGCAATTTCGCCTGACTGATCCGCTGATCTTCACGCCAGCTCAGTACGCTGACGCCCAACTGCTGGCGGAAGAGATGCGATAAGCGTGAAGGAGACAGGCACACGTGCTGTGCCACACCGGCAATATCAAAATGGTTGTCTGCCAGGTGGTCGCTGATGTACTGACAGGCGTCACGTACCCGGTTATCCAGCGGTGGGTGCAGAGATTCATTGATGGCATCCATACGTCGCAGCAGCAGCTGCTCAAGCAGGTTAATGGCCAGCAGCTCCGCATAGCGGCCGCCGCTCTGTCCGGCATCAATAATTTGCCCGAACAATTCGCTGAACTGCGCCAGATGCTGCTCATCCGGGCGGTAAAATCCCGTTTGGGCAAAGATGGTCGGCCAGCTCAGCCATTCATGCCAGTAGGCGCGGGGACGGAAGTAGACCCACTGGTGATACCACTCGCTGGCATCCGGGTGGCGACCATAGTGGTGGATTTCTCCCGGCGGGAACAGAAGCATATCCCCAGGGCGACAGACATATTGCTTGCCGTGGTTATCAATCACCCCTTCGCCACGGATGGTGAAGTTCAGAATATAGCCCTTCATGCCGAGGGGGCGGTCGATGAAAAAATCGAGGTAACCTTCCGACTCAATAGGGGTCAATCCCGCCACCAGATGGGCGTTAAACGAGTAGCCAGGCAACAGTGGATCGTTTTGAGATTCAGCCATAAACGCAATACTCCGATTGTCAGTCAGGAAACCAATTGTCCATATTGATACGCTTTTCATTCCTCACGCATTTTGACCCCGCACAAGGAAATTGCCGTCACTTTTAACCCCGCCAGATAAAAGCAGTTATGCCAGTTTAGCTCATATTATTGGGAGAGAAAGGGCCAACCAAAGTGTCTATAAAGGCGGCAGAAATGTCCACATCGAATTTTTGCACGGCGTCACACTTTGCACTTACATAGCATTTTCGTCCATAAGATTAGCGAATACGGCCTGACGCTTTTTTCAGCCGATCACTATGTTTCTCCATAAGGTAATTCTTCATGGAGCAACACGATGGCAATTGCAATTGGCCTCGATTTTGGTAGCGATTCAGTGCGCGCACTGGCAGTAGACTGTGCATCCGGCGACGAGATCGCCACCAGCGTCGAGTGGTATCCCCGCTGGCAGGAAGGGCGTTATTGCGACGCCGCCCACAACCGTTTTCGCCACCACCCCCGGGACTACATTGAGTCCATGGAAGCGGCCCTCAAAGCCGTGCTGGCGCAATTATCCGACGATCAACGCCAGAGCGTGAAAGGCATCGGTGTTGACAGCACCGGTTCAACGCCCGCCCCGATTGATGCGGAAGGCCGCGTGCTGGCGCTGCGCCCGGAATTTGCCGACAACCCCAACGCCATGTTCGTGCTGTGGAAAGACCATACGGCCGTGGAAGAAGCAGAAGCGATCACTGCGCTGTGCCATGCACCGGGCAAGACCGACTACTCCCGCTACATCGGCGGCATTTACTCCAGCGAGTGGTTCTGGGCCAAAATTCTGCACGTCACCCGCGCCGACAGCGAGGTCGCTCAGGCCGCAGCCTCCTGGATTGAACTCTGTGACTGGGTCCCTGCTTTGCTTTCCGGCACCACTCGTCCGCAGGATATTCGTCGTGGGCGTTGCAGCGCCGGGCATAAATCCTTGTGGCATGAAAGCTGGGGCGGTTTGCCACCCGCAAGCTTCTTTGATGAGCTTGATCCCATTCTCAATAAACACCTTCCGACCCCGCTGTTTACCGAGACGTTCACCGCCGATCTACCGGTCGGCACGCTAACGGCAGAATGGGCGCAGCGTTTAGGCTTGCCTGAAACGGTGGTGATTTCCGGCGGCGCCTTTGACTGCCATATGGGTGCCGTGGGAGCAGGGGCGCAGCCCAATACGCTGGTGAAAGTTATTGGTACGTCTACCTGCGACATCCTGATTGCCGATAAACCGAGCGTCGGCGACCGCGCGGTAAAAGGCATCTGCGGACAGGTGGATGGCAGCGTGGTGCCGGGCTTTATCGGCCTGGAAGCCGGTCAGTCCGCCTTTGGTGACATCTACGCCTGGTTTGGTCGTGTGCTTGGCTGGCCGCTGGAACAACTGGCAACGCAACACCCGGAACTGAAAACTCAGATTAAAGAGAGTCAGAAACAGCTTCTGCCAGCCCTGACCGCCGCCTGGGCGAAAAATCCGTCGCTGGACCATCTGCCGGTAGTGCTCGACTGGTTTAATGGCCGCCGCACACCGAATGCGAATCAGCGCCTGAAAGGGGTCATCACCGATTTAAATCTCGCCACCGACGCTCCGGCGCTGTTCGGCGGATTGATTGCCGCCACCGCCTTCGGTGCCCGCGCCATTATGGAGTGCTTCACCGAACAGGGGATTGCCGTCGACAACGTGATGGCGCTGGGGGGTATCGCCCGCAAGAATCCGGTCATCATGCAGGCCTGTTGCGATGTGCTTAATCGCCCGCTGCAAATTGTCGCCTCTGACCAGTGCTGTGCTCTCGGTGCCGCCATATTTGCCGCCGTCGCAGCGGGCGTTCACGCCGACATTCCCGCCGCCCAACAGAAGATGGCCAGCCAAATCGAAAACACGCTGCAACCCGCATCAGCGCAGGCTCAACGCTTCGAACAACTCTATCGCCGCTATCAGCAATGGGCGAAAAGCGCCGAGCTTCATTACCTCCCAGTAGCCGCGCCAGCAAAGTCGGCAGCGCTCACTCAATAAGGACACAAGAATGACCATTTTTGATAATTATGAAGTGTGGTTTGTGATTGGCAGCCAACACCTGTACGGACCCGAAGCCCTGCGTCAGGTGACGCAGCATGGCGAACAAGTGGTGAACGCGCTGAACGCCGAAGCCAAACTGCCCTGCAAACTGGTGCTTAAACCGCTTGGCACTTCGCCGGATGAAATCACCAACATCTGCCGTGATGCTAACTACGACGACAAATGCGCCGGGATGGTGGTGTGGCTGCACACCTTCTCCCCGGCCAAAATGTGGATCAACGGCCTGACCATCCTCAACAAGCCGTTACTGCAGTTCCACACCCAGTTCAATGCCGCCCTGCCGTGGGACAGTATCGACATGGACTTTATGAACCTGAACCAGACCGCGCACGGTGGGCGCGAGTTCGGCTTCATTGGCGCCCGTATGCGCCAGCAGCACAGCGTGGTAACCGGCCACTGGCAGGATAAAAATGCGCATCAGCGCATTGGCGCCTGGATGCGTCAGGCCGTCTCCAAACAGGATACCCGTCACCTGAAAGTGTGCCGCTTTGGCGACAACATGCGTGAAGTGGCGGTGACCGACGGCGATAAAGTGGCCGCCCAAATCAAGTTCGGCTTCTCGGTGAACACCTGGCCGGTGGGTGATTTGGTGCAGGTAGTGAATAGCATCAGTGAAGGTGACATCAGCGCGCTGGTCGACGAATACGAAAGCAGCTACCGCCTGACTGCCGCCGCACAGGTCAACGGGGACAAGCGTCAGAATGTGATTGATGCAGCACGCATTGAGCTGGGCATGAAACGCTTCCTCGAACAGGGCGGATTCCATGCCTTTACCACTACCTTTGAAGACTTGCACGGCCTGAAACAGCTGCCAGGCCTGGCGGTTCAACGCTTGATGCAGCAGGGCTACGGCTTTGCGGGCGAAGGCGACTGGAAAACTGCCGCTCTGCTTCGCATCATGAAGGTGATGTCGACCGGTCTGCAGGGCGGCACCTCCTTTATGGAGGACTACACCTACCACTTCGAAGAGAACAACGATCTGGCGCTCGGCTCCCACATGCTGGAAGTGTGCCCGACCATTGCGCTCGATGAAAAACCGATCCTCGACGTTCAGTACCTCGGCATTGGCGGAAAAGCCGATCCGGCGCGTCTGATCTTCTCCACCAAAACCGGCCCGGCTATTAATGCGAGCCTGATTGATCTGGGCGATCGTTTCCGTCTGCTGGTGAACTGCGTTGATGCGGTTGAAACGCCGCACGCGCTGCCAAAACTGCCGGTTGCCAACGCCTTGTGGAAAGCCCAGCCGGATCTGCAAACCGCATCCGAAGCCTGGATCCTCGCCGGTGGCGCGCACCACACCGTCTTTAGCCACTCTCTGACCCTGGACGATATGCGTCAGTTCAGCGAACTGCACGGTATCGAGCTTGCTGTTATCGACAACGACACCCGCCTGCCTGCCTTTAAAGACGCGCTGCGCTGGAACGAAGTGTATTACGGCTCCAAACGTTAACAGGGGAACATTTGGCCTGCTCCGGCAGGCCGCTTTTTCCTGGAGGAAAGCATGTTAGAGAATCTCAAACAGCAGGTGCTGGACGCGAATCTTGCCCTGCCCAAACATAACCTGGTGACGCTGACCTGGGGCAACGTGAGCGCGGTGGATCGCGAGCGCGGTGTGCTGGTGATCAAGCCCTCTGGTGTCGATTACACGGTGATGAAAGCGGAAGACATGGTGGTGGTGAGCCTGGAAACTGGCGAAGTGGTGGAAGGCAACAAAAAGCCCTCTTCCGACACCCCCACTCACCGCCTGCTTTACCAGGCGTTCCCGACCATTGGCGGCATCGTCCACACTCATTCACGCCACGCGACGATTTGGGCGCAGGCCGGGCAATCCATTCCCGCGACCGGCACCACCCATGCGGATTACTTCTACGGCACCATTCCTTGTACGCGCAAAATGACCGATGCGGAAATCAACGGCGAGTACGAGTGGGAAACCGGCAACGTGATTGTGGAAGCCTTTAAAACCCAGGGTATCGACCCGGCGCAGATGCCTGGTGTGCTGGCGCATTCCCACGGGCCGTTTGCGTGGGGCAAAAATGCCGACGATGCGGTGCATAACGCCATCGTGCTGGAAGAAGTGGCCTATATGGGCATTTTCTGCCGCCAGCTCGCGCCAGAGCTGCCGGATATGCAACAAACCCTGCTCGACAAACACTACCTGCGCAAACACGGCGCAAAAGCCTATTACGGGCAGTAAGGGTTGTTGGATGGCGCTACGCTTATCAGCCCCGCGACATGAAGGGGTTGAGATAAGCGTAGCGCCATTGTGCCTCTCATACCTGTACAAAAAATCAGTATTTCAAGGCAATCCAGGCTATAATCTCGCCGTTACTGACTGAATGAGAGAATGGTGTGGCGCAGGCGCGAGAAGGCTTTTTACTGACCCGGCACTGGCGTGACACGCCGCAGGGTACCGAAGTGGAATTCTGGCTGGCAACGGACAACGGGCCGTTACAGGTTTTTCTGCCGCCCCAGGAGTCGGTCGCCTTTATTCCTTCCTCACAGGTCGCCCAGGCCCAGCGCCTGCTCAACGGTGAACATCATTTCCGCCTCGATCCCCTCAAACTTTTAGATTTCCATCGCCAGCCGGTACACGGCCTCTATTGCCGTGCGCATCGCCAGCTGATGCGCTACGAAAAGCTGCTGCGCGATGGCGGGGTGACGGTGTACGAAGCCGACGTGCGCCCACCGGAACGTTTTTTGATGGAGCGCTTTATCACCGCCCCGGTCTGGGTGGATGGCGATATACAGGGGAACCGTTTAATCAATGCCCGCCTGAAGCCGCACCCGCATTACCGCCCAACCCTGAAATGGGTGTCGCTGGATATCGAAACCACCCGCAATGGCGAGCTGTATTGCATCGGGCTGGAAGGCTGCGGTCAGCGCACGGTGTATATGCTCGGCCCGGCAAACGGCGACGCCAGCGGGCTCGATTTTCACCTCGAGTATGTGAACAGCCGCCCGCAATTGCTGGAGAAGCTCAACGCCTGGTTTGCCGAGCACGATCCCGATGTGCTCATCGGCTGGAACGTGGTGCAGTTCGACCTGCGGGTGCTGCAAAAAAGCGCCGAGCGCTACCGCATTCCCCTGCTGCTGGGGCGCGGCAATACGCCGCTGGAGTGGCGCGAACACGGCTTCAAAAACGGCGTCTTCTTCGCCCAGGCCACCGGTCGGGTGATTATCGACGGGATCGAGGCGCTGAAATCGGCGTTCTGGAGCTTCTCCTCCTTTTCTCTGGAAACCGTCTCGCAGGAGCTGCTGGGGGAAGGCAAAGCCATTGATAACCCGTGGGATCGCATGGATGAGATTGACCGCCGTTTCGCCGAGAACAAACCGGCTCTCGCCACCTATAACCTGAAAGATTGCGAGCTGGTGACGCGCATTTTCCACAAAACGGAGATTATGCCGTTTTTACTCGAACGCGCGACGGTCAATGGCCTGGCGGTCGACCGCCACGGTGGTTCCGTTGCCGCTTTCGGCCACCTTTATTTCCCGCGCATGCACCGCGCAGGCTACGTTGCCCCTAACCTGGGTGACGTGCCGCCGCAGGCCAGCCCCGGCGGCTACGTGATGGACTCGCGCCCCGGCCTGTACGACTCGGTGCTGGTGCTCGATTACAAAAGCCTGTATCCGTCGATCATTCGTACGTTTCTTATCGATCCCGTCGGTCTGGTGGAGGGCATGGCGAAACCGGATAACGAACACAGCACAGAAGGTTTTCTCGGGGCCTGGTTCTCCCGGCAGACCCACTGCCTGCCGGAGATCGTCGGGCAAATCTGGCACGGGCGCGATGAGGCCAAGCGCACCGGTAACAAGCCGCTCTCGCAGGCGCTGAAGATCATCATGAACGCTTTTTATGGCGTACTCGGCACCAGCGCCTGCCGCTTTTTCGATCCTCGTCTGGCCTCGTCGATCACCATGCGCGGTCATGAGATCATGCGCCAGACCAAAGCACTGATTGAACAGAAGGGCTACGACGTTATCTATGGTGATACCGACTCGACCTTTGTCTGGCTGAAAAAGGCCCATAGCGAGGAGGAGGCGGCACGCATTGGCCGCGAGCTGGTGGCGCATGTGAACAGCTGGTGGACGACCCATCTTGAGGCGCAAAACCTGACCAGCGCCATGGAACTGGAGTTTGAAACCCATTTTTGCCGCTTTTTAATGCCGACCATTCGTGGCACCGAACAGGGCAGTAAAAAACGCTATGCCGGATTGATTCAGGAAGGCGACGCCCAGCGCATGGTGTTCAAAGGGCTGGAAACCGTACGAACGGACTGGACGCCGCTGGCGCAGGAGTTCCAGAAAACGCTCTACCTGCGGATCTTTCGCAACGAGCCTTATCAGGATTATGTACGCGAGACGATCAAAAGCCTGATGGATGGGGAACTGGACGATCGGCTGGTTTACCGCAAACGCCTGCGCAGGCCGCTCGCGGAATATGAGCGTAATGTGCCCCCTCACGTGCGCGCCGCCCGACTTGCCGATGAAGAGAATCTAAAACGCGGTCGGCCCGCGCAGTATCAAAATCGGGGAACCATTAAATACGTGTGGACGACGCAAGGGCCGGAGCCGGTCGATTATCAGCACTCACCGCTGGATTACGATCACTATTTAACCAAACAGCTTATGCCAGTGGCCGATGGAATCTTACCCTTCACCAACGATGATTTTGCTACACTACTGACAGGGCAACTGGGACTGTTTTGACGCGATGCGCCATTACGCGAGCCACAGCAGATACATTGTGTTCTGCCGTGTGCCAGATAGTGACGAAATCATTGCCATCCAGTACCATAGCGCCCTTTCTATTCCTGGCCCCAACATTAGACGCCCGTCTGCTCCTCAGGCGGTGACGAACTATTGCCCGCAATTTGAGATATAGAGTTCATTTATGCCTTTTAAACTTGGTCAACGCTGGATCAGCGACACGGAAAGCGAACTCGGACTTGGAACAGTCGTTGCGATGGATGCGCGAACCGTTACCCTGCTTTTCCCCGCGACCGGAGAAAACCGTCTTTACGCGCGCAGTGACTCCCCCGTCACGCGTGTCATGTTTAATCCTGGCGATACGGTGACCAGCCACGAAGGCTGGCAGATGAGCATCGAAGAAGTATTAGAAGAAAACGGCCTGCTCGCCTACATCGGTACACGCCTGGACACTGAGGAAGCGGGCATCATGCTGCGCGAGGTCATGCTCGACAGCAAGCTGGTGTTCAGCAAACCTCAGGACCGACTCTTTGCCGGTCAAATCGACCGTATGGATCGCTTCTCGCTGCGTTATCGCGCACGCAAATATCAGAGCGAGCAGTACCGCATGCCGTGGAGCGGCCTGCGCGGTCAGCGCACCAGCCTGATCCCTCACCAGTTGCATATCGCCCATGATGTGGGCCGCCGCCATGCGCCGCGCGTCCTGCTGGCTGATGAAGTGGGCTTAGGTAAAACCATTGAAGCCGGGATGATCCTGCACCAGCAATTGCTGTCAGGGGCCGCTGAGCGCGTGCTGATTGTCCTGCCGGAAACCCTGCAACACCAGTGGCTGGTGGAAATGCTGCGCCGCTTCAACCTGCGATTTGCACTGTTTGATGATGAGCGTTATGCCGAAGCTCAGCACGACGCGGACAACCCCTTCGAAACCGAACAGCTGGTTATCTGCTCCCTCGACTTTGTGCGTCGTAGCAAGCAGCGCCTTGAGCATCTGTGTGATGCGGAATGGGACCTGATGGTGGTCGACGAAGCGCACCACCTCGTCTGGAGCGAAGATGCGCCCAGCCGCGAGTACATGGCCATTGAACAACTGGCGGAGCGCGTACCGGGAATTTTGCTGTTGACCGCAACCCCTGAACAGCTGGGGCTGGAAAGCCACTTCGCCCGTCTGCGCCTGCTGGACCCGAGCCGTTTCCACGACTTCGCCCAGTTCGTTGATGAGCAGCAGAATTACCGCCCGGTTGCCGACGCCGTCGCCCTGCTGCTGGAAGGCAAACGCCTGAGCGATGCCGACCTGAATATGCTGAGCGACCTGATTGGCGAGCAGGACATTGAGCCTCTGCTGCAAACCGCCAACAGCGATCGTGACGGTGCCGAATCTGCGCGTCAGGAACTGATCGCCATGTTGATGGATCGCCACGGCACCAGCCGCGTGCTGTTCCGTAACACCCGTAATGGCGTGAAAGGCTTCCCGAAACGCGAGCTGCACACCATCAAGCTGCCGCTGCCAACGCAGTACCAGACCGCGATCAAGGTCTCCGGCATTATGGGGGCGCGCAAAAGTCAGGAAGACCGCGCGCGCGACATGCTCTACCCGGAGCAAATTTACCAGGAGTTTGAAGGCGACACCGGCACCTGGTGGAACTTCGACCCGCGCGTTGAATGGCTGATGGGCTACCTGACCAGCCATCGCTCACACAAAGTGCTGGTTATCTGCGCCAAAGCGGCCACCGCGCTGCAGCTTGAGCAGGTTCTGCGCGAGCGTGAAGGTATCCGTGCCGCTGTCTTCCACGAAGGCATGTCGATTATCGAACGCGACCGCGCGGCGGCCTGGTTTGGTGAAGAAGACAGCGGTGCCCAGGTGCTGCTGTGTTCTGAAATCGGCTCTGAAGGGCGTAACTTCCAGTTCGCCAGCCACCTGGTGATGTTCGACTTGCCGTTTAACCCGGATCTGCTGGAGCAGCGTATTGGTCGTCTGGACCGTATCGGTCAGGCGCACGATATTCAGATCCACGTGCCGTATCTGGAAAAAACCGCCCAGTCAGTGCTGGTGCGCTGGTATCACGAAGGTCTGGATGCATTCGAACATACCTGCCCGACTGGCCGTGCGATTTATGACAAGGTCCACACCAGCCTGATCGGTTACCTGGCGTCGCCGGAAGAGACCGAAGGCTTTGATGACCTGATCAAGACCTGCCGCGAGCAGCACGACGCGCTGAAAGCGCAGCTTGAACAAGGCCGTGACCGCCTGCTGGAAATTCACTCCAACGGCGGTGCAAAAGCGCAGGCTCTGGCAGAAAGCATTGAAGAGCAGGATGATGATACTGGCCTTATCAACTTCGCCATGAACCTGTTCGATATCGTCGGTATTAACCAGGACGATCGCGGCGAGAATATGATTGTGCTGACACCGTCTGACCACATGCTGGTACCGGACTTCCCTGGCCTGCCGGAAGATGGCTGCACCATCACCTTCGAACGTGACGTGGCGCTGTCTCGCGAAGATGCCCAGTTTATTACCTGGGAACATCCGCTGATCCGCAACGGTCTGGACTTGATCCTCTCCGGCGATACGGGCAGCAGCACGATTTCGCTGTTGAAGAACAAAGCGCTGCCGGTCGGCACTCTGCTGCTGGAACTGATTTACGTGGTTGAAGCCCAGGCACCGAAGCAGTTGCAGCTAACCCGCTTCCTGCCGCCGACGCCTATCCGTCTGCTGGTCGATAAAAACGGCACCAACCTCGCAGGCCAGGTGGAGTTTGAAAGCTTTAACCGTCAGCTCAGCGCGGTGAACCGTCACACGGGCAGTAAGCTGGTGAATGCGGTGCATCAGGATGTGCATACCATTCTGCAAAAAGGCGAAGCGCAGGTAGAGAAAGCGGCCCTGGCGCTGATCGAAGCGGCGAAAACCGAAGCCGATGAGAAACTGTCTGCGGAACTCTCCCGCCTTGAAGCGCTGCGAGCGGTGAACCCGAACATCCGTGATGACGAGCTTTCTGCCATTGAGAGTAACCGTCAGCAGGTGCTGGAAAGCCTGTCGCAGGCAAGCTGGCGTCTTGATGCGCTGCGTCTTATCGTCGTCACGCATCAGTAACGGAGCAGGCTATGTTGATGGAGCCCTACAATCCGCCTCTGGATCCCTGGCTGGTCATTCTGTATCAGGATGAACACATTATGGTGGTCAACAAGCCAAGCGGCTTGCTGTCCGTGCCGGGACGTCTGGAGGAACACAAAGACAGCGTGATGACCCGCGTGCAGCGAGATTTCCCGCAGGCTGAATCTGTGCATCGTCTGGATATGGCAACCAGCGGCGTGATTGTGGTGGCTCTGACGAAAGCCGCAGAGCGCGAGCTTAAGCGCCAGTTCCGCGAACGTGAGCCAAAGAAACAGTATGTGGCTCGCGTCTGGGGGCATCTGGAGCAAGAAGAAGGTCTGGTGGATTTACCGCTGATTTGCGACTGGCCGAACCGCCCGAAGCAAAAGGTCTGTTATGAGACCGGTAAAGCGGCGCAGACGGAGTATGAGGTGCTGGAGTTTGCCTCTGACAACACCACAAGGGTGCGGCTCAAGCCAATTACCGGGCGTTCTCACCAATTGCGCGTGCATATGCAAGCTTTGGGGCATCCGATTCTGGGTGACCGCTTTTACGCGACGCCGGAGGCACTTGCCATGGCTGCGCGTCTGCAACTGCATGCCGAAACCCTGACCATCACCCATCCGTCGTTTGGCAACAGCATGACGTTCAAAGCGCCGGTGGATTTTTAGTTTCGAGTCGTTTTCCCCTCACCCTAACCCTCTCCCCAAAGGGGCGAGGGGACTGTTCGAGCGGGCTGAAACTGCGTTTTTCTCCCTCTCCCTGAGGGCTGAGTGATCCCCAGTAATATGGTCAGCTCCCCATGACCA